>DASVTR010000008.1:0-338137 GCA_036387475.1 Pyrinomonadaceae bacterium
CTGCCGCCGCCGCCACCGCCGCCGACAGGAGAGTAAGTCAAACTGAATGAACAAACTCGCCAACGTCCCGCTGGATGTACACCGGCGGGCAGCGCAGTTAAACACGGTTTTCACCCCTGAGCCTGAAATTTCAGGCTTTTATCCCGAACGTTGGAGAAAATAGCTCGAACCTTCGACATATTTTGTCGAAGGTTGAGGATATTATCTCGAACGTCCGACATATTTTGTCAATCGTCCGACAAAATATGTCAATCATCCGACATATTTTGTCAGTCGTTCGACAAATTTTGTCAATTGTCCGAGCTAATTTCTCGAACGTTCGACAAAATATGTCGGAGGTTGAGGATATTATCTCGAACGTTCGAGAAAATATCCTCAACCTCCGAGTTCCGAGCACGAACTTCCGAGCTATTTGCTCGAAGCCAAAGACCTTTGAACACCAAATCCGCCCGCGCAAAACCGCGCAGCCGCATAATCCTCTTCGACAGGGTATTATGCTTCCCTCTGGGCGTATAATATGCGTTAGGCGTCTCAACATATCCGAAACCTTACTAGGAGATAATGCCATGACAATCCAACAACCACTCTATATCAAATCAATAACGCTCAGTCTAATAATTGCTCTCGTAATTCTCTGTATAAGTTGCGACCTGGATGATGCACGTTACGCGCAGGTAGCCGTCCACACTGGAGGCGGATGGGTTGTTGTGCGCGGCAGAAATCGGATTACTACGTATCGTGACAACCCTCCGCTCTCCGGTATTATTGATATTTCACCGGGACGAATTATACGAACCCCTTCGGATAGTCCCTATTTTCGCGTTGCAAACCGAAACCTTGCAGCAGCATTTACTTGGGATCGCATTGATTTCCGTTTCGACGGCTCATTCGGAAAAACCTTCCAGAACGATCAGAACGTCGATGGGTTTTTAGGAATTTCTCCAGTTGGAACACAGTTAGGTCGTTGGCACTCGAACGGCCTTCTGCTTCGTCCCGGTGAGGTCGTTAACCTACAACTTCAGCGTCATAAGTTTGTCGGTGAGCCGTATAGCGGCCAGTGGCAATGGCAAAACGTGGGCACTGGCGGGAGCGTCGTACTAGAGCAAAATACGATCGTTGTCGGAGTCACGGTTATCGTTGTCCGTCAGGGAAACGAAAGGATGGTGACTAATCGTGCCCTGGCAGAATTATGGTTTGACGGGCGGACTGTTGATCGGCTTGGACAAGCTCTTTCAAGCGGTGGTAGTTTGAACTCTTATATTACTGACCGGGATCAGCGATACACTTGGGACTCGAATCAGTTCGACAACCCGAATCAAGGACGGATCGCTGGCCCTTTGGTTCAGGAAATCGATTCCGTGTGGTGTTATTGCGGTGTCCATTACGGACAGAATATTCAGTTTCGACTCGTCCACTACCGGGAAATTCAATCCAGAGAAATACCAAACTCCCCTTCTGACATCAGCACGATTTCAGCAAGCCTATTCCCATATTGGGTAGGGACCACCGCAGCGTATGTTAACCAACTAGAAGGAGTGCCTGCGGATGCCACACCTACTATTCCCATTGTTATCGTCCGTCGCTACGGTAGGGCAGGAGTCGCACAAGCATGGCGAGAAGGCATTATCTTCGGCGAAGAAGATGTCTTCGAGAATGGAGGCGGTTTTCCTGAGAACACAATGGCCCACGAACTCGGCCATATTCTCGGCTATGGCTCACCACTCTTCTTTGACGGCACAGGAAGTCCAAATAATCTGATGGCGGGCAACGCGCCAATTCTCCTTAATGAACAGTGTGCTGTAGCGTATCGGTCAGCCAGCACATACGCTGTTAGATAAGAGATTATGAGATGAACCGCCGCCTACCAACTCATTCAACCGGAGCGGAATCAGCTTGCCTGTCATTCGCAAGATTGAAGGCTGCTCGATAATGCTTCCCGCCCGGTTAATTCGGTCGTTAGATTGCTTTCGCTACCGAAAACTCAAATGCTAAATTGGGAATCATGAATATGAAAAAGTCGCTGCTCCTAATTGCAATCAGTTTTTTGCTCTGCCATGCGGCTCTTGCGCAGCAGAATAAGTCGAAGCCTGAATCACTTTCGGAAAAGGTAATAAACGCAGAGTTCCAGTCGCTTGATGAATCACCGTCCATTAAACTCTCGGATTACAGGGGGAAGGTTATAGTCTTAGTGCTGTGGGCGTCGTGGTGTGGGCCATGCCGCTTGGCAGTGACCGGCCTCAATGATTTCAATAAAGATTTTACTTACCGGGGCGTCGAAGTGCTCGGGTTATCCCTTGAAAATCCAACAACGGACGCGGAAAATGTGCACGCATTTATCCGCGATTCAAAGCCTGATTATAGATTGGGGTGGGTGAATGAGGACATTGCCAGAGAATTTTTAGGCGATAAAACAGTTGTTCCTCAGATACTCGTCTGTACCGATGAAGGTCTCATTCTGAAAAGGTTTCTTGGATACAATCCGAATAAAACCATTAAGGAGTTGCGTGAGATTGTCGAGCAGGCTTTAATAAATCCGCCTGCCAGGCAATAGTTGCTCTTTAATTCATGGCTCAATCTAACAACTCATTCAACGCAGACGCCTCTCACGGCAATCTTTTCATCGTGCTTCCTTCGATGTAAATTGTCGCTGGCGCTCGGCGCGGGTTGATTCGGATATTATGCCGCTCCGAATCTTGTCAGTAATTGAGGAACATACTAATATTGCTTCCCGAAAGAATTTATTGAGAGAAGGTTTTTGAGCATGGCTAAAAAGACATCTGGTAGACGAGTTTCCAGGAGTGCCACAACTGGAAGATTCGTTAAGAGTCCAGCCAAAGCTGGCAGCGTTAGATACCGCCAGGTTGATAGAGCGGTGAAAACAATCGCCAGTCGTAGAAATGGTACGGCAAATTCCCGTTCCGCCGATTCCTCTAAAACACGAACATAGGGCGAGGGATGAAAACCTCGAAGTACAATGAAAACGTTTTCATCAATTGCCCGTTTGACACGACCTATAAACCATTATTTGATGCCATTGTCTTCGCCGTCTTTGATTGTGGTTTTGTCGCTCGATGTGCTTTAGAAGAAGATGATGGGAGTCAAATCAGAGTTCAGAAGATCTTTGACATTATCTCTCAATGCCGTTTAAGTATTCACGACCTCTCTCGCGTTGAAATTGATCGCAGCACAAAGCTTCCCAGATTCAATATGCCCCTCGAACTTGGAGCGTTTTTAGGAGCCAAACATTTTGGAGGAGGAACACAGAAGAAAAAGGCTTGCCTCATCCTCGATAGCGAAAAGTACCGCTACCAGAAGTTTATATCCGATATTGCCGGTCAAGATGTAAAAGCGCACGAGAATAATCCCAAAGTGGTCATCAGAGTTGTGCGCGATTGGCTCAGAACTTATTCTCAAGTCTCAATTCCCAGCGGAAGCGTTATCTGGTCTCGCTATCAGGTATTCGAAGGTGACTTGCCATTATTGTGTACGGAACTGAAACTGAATCTCAAAGAACTAATCTTTAACGATTATGTGCTCCTTGTCTCAAGATGGCTGAAAATCAATACGTAAACGTTCTGCAAAGCACGCAGCATAACAACTCATTCAACGCGACTGCCCGATAGTATCCCTTTTATCGTTGTTCTCTCCCGTTAGATTGAAAGCTTCAGGTGGGCGGCGGGTTAATTCGGGCGTTGGGCTGCTTTAATTAATAGTTAGACCAGGACGCAATGAAAACAGAGGACGTGGACGAACCACGCGCTTCACACTCAAGGCGGAAAATTCTCAATTGGCCTCAGCTTGTGGGGAAGAAAGGATGAGCAATCGATGAGACACAAGGGTGCTAAGCAAGGGCCGCGCAGGATGAGTGTAGCGGAGGCTAGACACAACCTGGAGGTGGTCTTCAAACGTACCAAAGAAGAGTGTTTTCGGGCAGCAAAGGAATGCGCCCTGGAGAGCGTGGAAGGATTTAAGAAAATGGACGCCTTCGTGCGCAGCCAATACACGGACGAGCCGGAAAAGATGGCCGAATGGGAGGAAATCACGCAGAAGTACGAGTCCTCGGACGAAGCGAATAAAGATGAAGAATAGCAAGGTCAGTGGCAGGGGAGCTTAATTCTCCGTGCGCTCTCTGTGCCCTCTCCGGTCTGCGTTGGTGAATCTCCATGTGAGCCTCACGCAATTCAAATCTGTCGCACTACTCAACCATCTTACTAATGCTTATCTTTGCGGCGGTTTTGACTCAGGCTCGTCTTCGGGTTCGACATCTTCGATGATTTTGACCTCTGCACCGAATTTCTGGTAGCCGCGAAAGCGTATCTCGTTGCGGCTGTGGATGGCCTGCTCATTGCTGCCGATGGTGAGCTTGATTTCGGCGGCGGAGGGCAGCAGGTAGCGCTGCTCGTTGATGGTCACCCAATCGTAGTCGATGATGCTGCTGGCCGCTGTGATGGGAAAGTCTGTCGGAATCTCTGTGGAGATGGTTTCGAGGCGGAGCGCACGGTGCGTCTCGCGGTCAATCCATATTCTGCCGCGATAGCCAGTGACGACGGAGCGCTCACTGCCCGCTTTGATGCTCAGGTTAGAGTTTTCCTTCTTGACGTTGAATTCGTAGACGACGGCGCGGCGATTGCGCAGGGTGTCCGTGTCTACCTCCTGAAAAACGGCCTGCGTCTCTTCCTTAAAGAGCGACGCCAGCATAGAGACATACTCGCCCGTCGAGCTTGTGCCACCGACCTGTTCGTAGCTGCCGCCCTCTTTCACCTCTTTTAAGGGCGGTTGACCGTTGACGCTCAGCAGCTTGTACTCTTCACCAGCGCTCGCGCGATAGCTGACGGCGATGCTGAGATGGTCAGAGACTCGCCAGTTGATGAATTTCCCGCGCGCGTACGACCTGGTGATTAACTGGCGGACGATAAAATCCGGCATCGCTTCGGAGGCAGCCAACGTCGCCGCGCGTGCGTTCTGTAGAAGCTCGCGCGCTTCGGTCGCAGACGGCAAGGCGGAAGCCGTCGGGTTAATCCTGCGGCGCTCTGCCTCTTCCAGCGTGCGTCTGAGCAGCGCGTCGTTGCCGCTCTTGGTGGCGACGAGAGAGCGCAGTCCATCCGTTAGCGCAAAGCCGATGCCGCGCTGGCGAAGCTCGTTAACCAACTCGTCTCTTTTATCCGGATGCTTCGGCAATTGGTAGAGCAGGCGCACAAATTCCTGATTCGTCAGCGGCGCAGAGCTTGTCTGCGCTTGAAGCGTTGACGCGAAGACCGTCAAGAGAATTGCTAAAGCGAGGATGAGGGGCAGGCGATTGTTTGGATTTCGAGATGGCATAAATAAGCTGTCGCGTCTTAAAGCAGTATGAAATAGATTTCAGATTAGTCTTAAACAGGCGGCGACGGATTTTATCTTAATCGTTAATGCTAATGCGTACTCCGTCAATGACGATTCCCTTACTCGGCGGCTCTTCGCAAACTATGATGCCAACCGTCGCCCCGCCAAGATCGAGAGATACGTCGAAGCGCATATCCTGATTTGAAGATAAGCTCAAGTGTTCTTGCTGAAAATTCTGGAAGCCGGGGGATTCAACTTTGAAAGTGTAATCGCCCGGTTCTAACAGACCAAACTTAAATTCTCCCTTATCGTTCGACTTGATAGTCCTCTTATACTTCGTCTTCTTATTAAAGATGGTCAGCTTAGCGCCGGGGATGGCGTCGCCGTTAGGGTCGGTCACGACTCCCCAGAATGTCGCGCGGCTCTGCTGCGGTTTCAGGCTGAGGAAGCTACGCGTCCGTGTCAACTGTTGATGAGCAGCATCGTGTCCGCTCGTCCGCGCCCATGTTTGGCCCAATGCGCTCGCGCCGAGGCTCAGGAGTGCGGTGATGGCCGCGCCTGCCACTCTGGCAACGCGCCGCCTGAAGGCGCGCAAGCCCACAGGGCAATCCTTCGTCAAAATAGTTCCGTCCGTGCGCCTGTAAATACGCGCGCAGATTCTCCCTTCGGTCTGCGAGATGAGCGCTTCGGCCTGCTGGCGCGTCATCTGCGAAATGTTGTAGACGTGCAACTGGCACTGGTCGCAAAAGCGCACCGCATCATCGCCGCTCATCTTCTCCCAACTGGCGGGACAGGGCGACGCAACCCTCACACGGTCAAGACGATTATCCTCGCTTGCCATCAGCTTTACTCCGTTTGCTTTGATTCGGACGCGAATTTCAAGGGACAGCAAGCTTCGATGTCAACGCGGAGCGGGCGGTTTGCTCGCGTCCTCAGTTTGAGCAAGGATAAAAATTCGGCGCTTATCAACAAAGGCGCAAGCTCTACAGGCAAAAATGCTCGATGGCGCTTGAGAGGACTCGCACGCAGGCGCGTAGTTCTTCGACGGGCACAAACTCCTCCGTCCGGTGCGCGACGCGTATATTGCCGGGGCCGAGCACTACCGCCTGCGCACCCATCTCTGCCATCTGCGGCGCTTCTGTGCCGAAGGCGATTGTCCCGGAAAGTTTGCCGGTGGCCTCTTCCAGCATCCGCACGAGCGGTGAATCGGCGGCGGTCTCCATGCCATTATCGAGTCGTATGACTTTGACCTCGCAATCGTAATCCGCATCAATCGCGCGTTCCTCTTCAATCGCACGCTCAAGCAAATCGAGCACGTATCCAGCCGCCTGTCCCGGCACGGGACGCCATTCGAGCGTGAAGCGGCACTCGCCCGCGATGATGTTCTTCGCGCTTCCCCCGTTGATAAGGCCGACGTTGAGGGTCGTGTAGGGTGGGTCGAAAGCGGCGACCTGCTGCGCCTGCAATTCTACGGAAAGCTTCTCGATACGAGAGACGAGCCGCGCGGCGCGAAAGACGGCTGATGCGCCGAGCGAAGGATACGCGCTATGCGCTTCACGCCCGCGCAAAGTCACTTCGGCCAGACAGTAACCCTTGCCCGCGCGCATCGGCTGCAAGGATGTCGGCTCACCGACGATGCTGTAACGCGCGCTCAAAACCTTTTCATCGGCGAGTCGCTTTGCGCCGAGACAGCCCACCTCTTCGTCTGCTGTAAAGACGAGCGCGAGCGGGCGGCGCAGGGCCGATAGATTAGAGTTTTCGGCTGCCGTCAACGCGGCGGCGATGAAGCCTTTCGTGTCACATGCGCCGCGCCCGTAGAGCTTGCCTTCACGCTCTGTCAAACGCAAAGCCTCCGTCCAGTTTGCATCATACGGCACGGTGTCCGTGTGGCCCACCAGCGCCAACTCCACTAAGCCTTCGGAAGCGCCTGGCCCAAGCGTGGCAACCATGTTCACTTTCTCGACGCCGCGCTCGTCCGTGTAAGGAAAGCGCCTGACGCGGAAGCTAGCGCGCTCAACGCGTGTGGCGAGATAATCAATCATCGACACATTCGTGCGTGCCGAGACGGAATCAATTGCGACCAACTCGGTCAGCGTTTCTTCAACACTTATCATTCGGTTTCGTTCCTCTTCTCATTCAACAGCGATTGACAGTCAGTTCCACAATTTGCGTTGCAACGCGGCGAATCTTTCGACAATCTCACGCTCTAAAGCGTGCCTGCCATCTTCGATAATCAATTTCCCGCCGACGCAAACATCACGAACGGCTGTGCGCGCAAGCGAAAAAACGACGCACGCGAGAAGTTCATCCAATGATGCTCCGGCAATAGAAAGATCGTTTATGTCAATTGTGAAAAAGTCTGCCGGGCGATTCAGTTCAAGCGCGCCCGTGGAAGCGCCGATGCTGTGTGCGCCATTTCGTGTCGCGCAGTCGAACAATCGCGCCGCGAGCGACGACAAGCTCTCGTCATCCTTTTCGGACAGCACTGCGCGTTCCAGCTTTTGCAGCCGCAGGTGATACTCAAGCTCGCGCGCGTCTTCCAGCAAGTCTATCTGCGCGTGGCTGTCCGTGCCGAGAGAGACGCGCACGCCTTCCCGAAAGAGCAAGTCCGTCTTGATAATTCCGTCGCCGAGATTTCTCTCCGTCGTCGGGCAAGCGCAGACGAGCGAGCGCGCTCTCGCCAGCAGACGCGCTTCAACGTCTGTAATGTGAATCCCATGCACGCCCGTAAAACGCTCGCCAAGGAGTCCTTCCGCATCAAGCAGCGCGACGGGCGTGCGACCATGTTCTTCAAGGCAGGCAGCGATCTCCGCCGGTTGCTCCGCGACGTGCATGTGTATGGGAAGTTTTTGGGCCGACGCAAACCCGATCACCTCACGCAGGTAAGAAAGCGGCACGGCGCGTACGCTGTGCGGAGCGACACCGACCCATGTGCCGTCATCCGCGCTTAACTCCGATTGCAAGCGCTCGACGTGTCGCAGATAAACTTCCGGCTCGGCCTCTATGAAGCGCGCCTGTTTTTCGTTCGGAGCCGTCAGGTAGCCGGAGCGTGCATAGGCGACGCGCAGCAACGCAATTCGCAGGCCCACATCCCGCGCCGCGCGTATGACCTCCTTCGCCAGCAGGTTCGGGTCGTCGTATTCGTGCCCTTCGGACGTGCGATGCAGGTAATGAAATTCCCCCACTGCCGTGATGCCGCCCGAAGCCATTTCGAGGAAAGCCATTCGCGAAGCATCATAAATATCAACGGGGCTAAGACGCGTCGCGGCGCTGTACATCATCTCACGCCAAGACCAGAAATTATCCCCCTCGACGCCCCCGCGCCGTTCCGTGCGCCCGCGTATCACGCGCTGGAAAGCATGCGAGTGCGCGTTGACGAGGCCGGGCAGCAGCGCACGATTATTCAATCGCACAATTCGGCACGTTATTTCTTCCTCAAGCGACAGCCGCAGGATACGACCCGCTTCATCACACACGAGCGCCAGCCCGCTCGCAAATCGACTGCCCGTGTAAATCAAGTCGGGCAGCCACGCGACCGCTCCGCCGCCGTCGTTTGGCTCGGTAGTTTCTTCTTCTGTTGCACGCTCAGACATTAGCGAATTCTACAGAGTCGCCCGAAAGCTTGTCCAAGCGACAAACTGACGCCGACACTTACTTGCCGAAAATTCGTGAAGTTTGAGCAAGCACCGGCAAACTGCCTGACGGCATCTAAACCCTCGTGAAAATCAATTCATCCCATCTGAAGATTTATGCGAGGTTCGCGCAACAGCACGCGCGCAAGTTTCTCGCGCAGCGGGTCTTGGAAGCGCGCACGCCCGTTCCCGCAGCGCCGCACAAGCCTGTGCCTGCTGGTTGGAGCAACGAACGCTTGACGGTGGCGTGGCTGGGCCATGCGACCGTGCTCATTAACTTTTACGGGACGTGGCTCTTGACAGACCCTGCGCTGCGCCTGCGCGTCGGCATCAACGTGGCGGGGCTGACTTTTGGTATGCGTCGGCTGGTGCGTCCGGCGCTTTCAATTCGAGAATTGCCGCCGCTCGACGGCGTTCTCATCTCACACGCGCACCTGGATCACTGTGACCTCGGCACGCTGAGGCGTCTGCCGCGCACGACGCACGCCGTCGTCCAGAGCGGCAATCTTGATCTGGTCAGGCGTTTTCGTCAGCAGAGCGAGCTTGCGTGGGGAGAAAGCGTGGAGGTTAACGGGGCGCGGATAGAGGCCATCGAAGTGAACCACTGGGGGACGCGTCTGCTGACGGACAAGCATCGCGGGTACGGCGGGTTTTTGATTACGAAGAATAATCGCGCTCTGGTTTTCGGCGGCGATACGGCGTACACGAATGCTTTCGTGCGCCTGCGTCGGCGCGCGAAGATTGATTTAGCCATCCTGCCCATCGGCGCTTACGACCCGTACATCTACGTGCATGCCAATCCTGAACAGGCTTGGGCCATGCGGCGCGAGATGAAGGCAAAATATATTCTGCCGATGCACCACTCGACGTTTCGCTTGAGCCGCGAGCCTATGACGGAACCCATAGAGCGTATGCTCAAGGTGGCCGGGGATGAGCGCTGGCGCGTAGCCGTCACAGAGCCGGGGCAGACGTGGTTGATGCCGGAAGAGCAGGCTGTCTATGAATCAAGCGACGACGCACACGCCGTCGCTTGATTCGTCAGCCATCGTGCCGAAGGCCGACTATCGCCAACTCGTCGTCGTCCAGTTCTCCGGGTCGAAGAGCTTGTCGTCGAGTTTAACGCCGGTCTTGATTTCGGAATAATCTTCCTGAAAAACGCGCTTGCCGTCTAAGAGCACGACGACTTCGGGCGAAACCCAACCGCCGCCCTCTGCCTTTTGATACTTGTTGAATTGAATCTCCTGCACCTTCTCTTTGTTCTTGCCGACAGGCTCAAGCAGACGCACGAAGTATAGATTCTTCTTGTCAATCCAGAACTGTGCGGAGCGCAAATCTCCTCGGTCTGCGCCGACCACGTAGGCGGGCCGTCCCTGCCATGTGTCCTCGCGCAGCTTTGAAGTGTCATAGCCCATCTGCCTGAGATGATTGATGGTGTCTGCGGCGGGCTGGAAGTAGATGTCGAAGCCTAGAAGGAGAAGCGGGTTGATGCGCTGCTGTGTATTAACGAGCTTGCCTTCTTTGAACGCATACTGCTTACCATTTGCGAACATAAAGCCGTTGCCGTCTTTGCTCTCGCCAATCTCAACGCGCAGCCTGCCCGGCGCGGAGAGCGCTTCATACCAGATTTCGGATTCGCTCGTTCCATCCGGCTTGAAGGTGGTGCTCTTCTGCGTGAAGGTCAGAGTCCTGTACCAGGTCTTCGCGTGCTTCTTCTGCATCGCGGCGATTAAGTCTTCGGTCGTTTTAACTTTAGCGGTGGCCGATATCGTCAGCGTCGCCAGCAAAAAGAAAAATAGTATGACACTACGCATCACTTGCATCTCCTTTGATAATCACGGTTTTTAAGATTGCTCTACGGGCGCAATCCGTCAGGCGTGTGCCTGGGTTTACGTTATCCGGCACTGAAAAGTTTTGTCGAGCGCGAGATTCAAATATTTGGAAAAAATCTAATTCTCGCAACAACGAAAACGCGCTCTCCTCTCATCAGAGTGTGAAAATCGGCGAGTTGCGTCAAAGGTCTAAGATTTGCTTGTCTCGCCGTCGTTGGAAGTTAAAGCAACCGCCAGAGTTTCTCCCCAGGCTCTCCACTTCATTCGTTTAGAGTTGAAAGGAGACAGCCTATGCCCCGTCAATACAAAGACCCGCTTGATCGTCTGACCATTACTACACCCTGTCAAGCCGATTGGGATTCGATGACCGGCAATGACCGCGTGCGTTTTTGCAGCCATTGTGATTTGAGCGTGCAGCATCTCTCGGCAATGACGAGGAAGGAAGCGCTGGCGCTTGTCAAAAAATCACGTGGGCGTTTGTGCGTCAGATACTACAGCCGACCTGACGGCACGATTGAGTTTGCCGCACAGAGACTGCACAGCATCAAGCGCCGCGCTTCGCGCCTCGCCGCCGGAGCTTTTACGGCGACCCTGAGCCTTTGCTCAAGCGTCATTGCTCAAACGCCCTCGGCCATTGAGCCGTCAGCCGCAGACGGCATTCAGATAGTAAACCCGTACAATAGCTCGCGCATTCAGAGAGAGGATGGCCCAGACGCTGTGTTGACGGGAATAATTATTGACCCGAACGGAGCGGCCATCCCCAACGTCAATCTCACCCTCGTTAACGTGGAGACCAAACATGAACAAGCGGGCGTCTCCAATGATGAAGGCGCATTCCGCTTTCAGACTGTGAAGCCGGGCAAGTATACGCTCAAGGTCGAAGGCCCTCCGGGCTTTTCTTCAAGCGAGATCATAGACATTCAACTGGCGGCGGGCGAAGAGCGGCGCATTGATGCGCTGCTTGAAGTGGCATCCAGCACGACGGTGACGGTGGGGATGGTGGCGATTAGTGAACCTGAGCACCCCCTGGTAAAAGCAGTTTACAACAATGACCTCGCCGCCGTCAGGGAATTGATTGCGATGGGCGCGGACGTAAACGTCAGGGACAAAGACATTGACGTAACGCCTTTGATGCAGGCCGTAGACAGCGGCAATCACGAAATAGTGCGTATGCTGCTGGATGCGGGCGCTGACGTGGACGCGAGAAATAGCAACGGCCTGACGGCTTTGATGATGGTCGATAAGGATGCCACCGTCGAGATCGTCTGGACTCTGATTTCCTCCGGAGCAAAAGTGAACAGGAGAAACGAACAGGGCTTTTCGCCTTTAATCTGCGCGTCTATACAGGGCAATCCGCCGGTTATTCAAGCTCTGATTGATGCGGGCGCAAAGCCAGACATGAAGGACAAAGAAGGCAAGACCGCCCTCATGTGGGCGGCGGAAATGGGTTACGTCGAAAATGTCCGTGCGCTGCTCAAGGCGGGCGCTGATGTCCACCGGAAGAATAAAGATGACGAGACGGCCCTGAGTCTGGCGCAAGGTTATGAGCATGACGAGGTTGTCAAACTGCTCGAAGCGTATGGCGCGTTTTAAATAAAAGCCTCTGGTATCAGGCAAGGCGTTAGAGGCTCGCGGGCGCGATTTTCAATTCAACAAAAATAGATAAATCACCGGGGGCACAAAGAACACTAAGAAGGATTCGTCTTAGTGTTCTTTGTGTCTCCGGCGTTGAATCTTGTCCGCTTCGCGTATCGTTTAATCGCCCTTCTGCTGGACGGGCGAGAGTCCCTTGCTCATCTCCAGCATGCGTTGGACAGGAAGCAGCGCTCGCTGTCGTGTTGCTTCATCCATAGTGATTTGGGGATGACGGTCGCGCATGCAGAGATAGAGTTTTTCCAGCGTGTTGAGCCGCATATAGGGACAGACGGCGCAGTTGCAGCCTGAATTTGGAGGCGAGCAGATGAACTCCGCGTCCGGGCGGCTCTGCTTCATCTGGTGCAGGATGCCGACTTCCGTGGCGACTATGAACTGCCTGTGTTCAGGGTGCGTCTGGACGTATTTCAAGAGTGCGAGCGTCGAACCTATAAAGTCTGCCTGCGCGAGCACGGCCTCTTCGCATTCCGGGTGCGCTATCAGCACCGCGTCAGGGTATTCGAGACGGAGCGCCATCAACCGACGCGCGTTAAACTGCTCGTGCACAATGCAGAAGCCCGGCCAGAGCACCATCTCTCTATCGGTCTGCTTTTCGACCCAGCGCCCCAGATGCCTGTCAGGCCCAAAGACAATCGGCTTGTCCGGCGGCAACTGCTTGATAATGTCTACAGCGTTTGACGAAGTGACGATTACGTCCGAAAGCGCTTTGACCGCCGCCGACGAATTGATGTAGTTGATGACCGTGTGATTCGGATACTGCTTGAGCCAGTCCGAGTACAAATCCGCTGGGCAACGGTCGGCCAGCGAGCACCCGGCGTCCAAATCCGGCAGCAGCACTGGCTTGTCAGGGTTTAAAATCTTGGCCGTCTCGGCCATAAAATGCACGCCACAGAAGACGATTACGTCCGCCTCGGTTTTGGCGGCGGCCTGCGCCAGAGCGAGGCTATCGCCGACGTAATCCGCCAGGTCTTGAATCTCCGCATCCTGATAATAGTGTGCGAGGATGACGGCGTTCATCTCCTCTTTCAGGCGCAGTATTTCCTCTTCCAGATTCAGCCCCGGATCAATGGTGCGCAGCCGCACAGACAAATCGACTTCCTGCCCCAAGCTTTCCGAAGCAGGATTCTGCGGCGTTTGTTCAGGTCTCTCAGTTACATTCATCATTAAATCCTCACGTGATTAGATGCGCAAAGTTTAGCAGCAGGTCGCTGAAAAGAAAACGCGGAACGATGAACGCGAACCGATGAATGAAAAGCGACCTCTTTTCAGTTCCGCGTTCATCCTTCCGCGTTCATCCTTGCCTTTCTCCCCTTCCCCTGCGGGCCAAAGTCGAATATAAATGGCAAAACACCTGGGAGGGATTATGAGCGCAAACACTTTGACGATTATTGATAATCGTACCGGAAAGCAATATGAGCTGCCCATCGAAAACGACACTATCAAGGCAATGGACTTGCGGCAGATTAAGGCAGGGGACGATGATTTCGGGCTGATGACCTACGACCCGGCCTTTATGAACACGGCCTCCTGCAAAAGCAAGATTACCTTTATTGACGGAGACAAAGGCATCCTGCGTTATCGCGGCTATCCGATTGACCAACTGGCCGAGCAGAGCACCTACCTGGAAGTCGCCTACCTGATTCTCAACGGCGAGTTGCCGACCCGTGAACAGTTAAAACAGTGGACATGGGACATCACGCACCACACGTTGATTAACGAAAATATCAAGAAGGTGGTGGACGGCTTTCACTATAACGCGCACCCGATGGGAATGTTCGAGAGTACGGTCGCAGCGCTCTCGACCTTTTACCCTGAGGCCAAGAACATTTTCGATACCGAGTGTCGCCAGAAACAGATTCATCGATTGATTGCCAAAGTGCCGACGATTGCCGCCTTTGCTTATCGCCACCGCATCGGCCTACAGTATTCCTACCCGGACAACGATCTGAGCTACACGGGCAACTTCCTGAACATGATGTTCAAGAAGACAGAGTTGAAGTACGAGCCGAACCCTGTGCTCGAACGCGCGCTCAATGTCCTCTTCATCCTGCACGCAGACCACGAACAAAATTGCAGCACAAACGCCATGCGCTCAATCGGCAGCGCGCACACAGACCCCTACTCGTCTGTCGCAGGAGCGGCAGCCGCGCTCTACGGCCCGCTGCATGGAGGCGCGAACGAAGCAGTGCTGCGGATGTTGAAAGAGATAGGCACGATTGACCGCGTGCCTGAATATGTCCAGCGCGCCAAGAGCGGAGAGTTTCGCTTGATGGGCTTCGGCCATCGCGTCTACAAAAACTACGACCCGCGTGCACGCATTATCAAGCAGGTGGCTTACGAAGTCTTTGAGGTAACGGGCAAAGACCCGCTGCTCGACATCGCGCTGGAGTTGGAACGAATCGCGCTCGAAGACGAATACTTCGTCAAGCGCAAGCTCTATCCGAACGTTGATTTCTACTCCGGCATTATTTACCGTGCGATGGGTTTCCCGGTTGATATGTTTCCGGTCTTGTTTGCCATTCCGCGCACCTCTGGCTGGATAGCGCAGTGGGAGGAGATGCTGCTCGATTCCGAACAGAAGATTGCGCGCCCGCGCCAGATTTACCTCGGCTACGACGAACGCGATTACGTTCCTCTTGAACAGCGCGAGCCTGAGCAGAATCAGGCTGCGACGAGTACGACTAATTAGCGAGCATCCGTCGTCAGTTTCGAGCGAGACGAAGGCGAGGGTTTCGACGTTGAGAGATGAACAAAGCGATTATCGTCGGCGCGAGCCTGACGTGTGGAAAGGGCTGGCTGCCGGACTCGTCGGCGGCTTAGCTGCCAGTTGGGTGATGAACCAGTTTCAGGCGATGTGGAGCAGGCACACAGAGGGCATAGAGAAAGCGCACGGCGCGCAATCCTTGAAGCCGAGCGGCGGTCACGAAGCCGTCGAAGAAATCAGGCGCGCGCCGCAAAAGAACAGCGAAGAGCAGGAAGATGCGACGGAGAAAATCGCCAGCGCTCTTTCAGAAAAGCTTTTCGATTATCAATTAGAAAAGGACGAAAAGGAACAGGCGGGCGCTGCAATACACTACGCTTACGGTGTTGCGATGGGCGGGCTGTACGGAGTCGCAGCAGAATTCGCGCCGCAAATCGGCGCTGGCGCTGGCCTCCCCTTCGGCGCGGTCTTCTGGCTGGTGGCGGACGAAATGGTTGTGCCGCTGCTCGGACTCGCGGCAGAACCCGAAGAGTATCCGCCCTCGACACACGCCTACGCGCTCTGCTCTCATCTCGTTTACGGATTGACAGCCGAAGCGGTGCGTCGCGCGTTGCGAACGATATAAAAGCTTTCCCGAAGAGCCGGGCTTGTCGTTTTTCCGAAATCTGTGTGTCCTGACAAGAGGCAGCATCGCGGCGCACATCCCGAAGACAAGCGCTTATTCGAGAGCGCGAGGCTTCCGGCTTTGCGGCAGGCGAACGCCGAACTCTCATGGCTCTTGAGCCGCGAGTATGCGTTAAAATCCAGCTTAAAACTCGTCGGCGACCGCCACAATCTGAGCGAGCGGCAACGCCTGGCGCTTTCCCGCGCGGCCTGTTCGGACACCAGCCTGAAAAAGCGCGCGGCCAACTGCCTTCCTCTCTCAAAGGCTAGCGCCCAGCACCTCATCATTGACGGCTTCAACCTCATCATCACGATTGAGGCCGCGCTCGGCGGCGGCCCCCTGCTCATCTGCCGCGACGATTGCATACGCGACCTCTCTGGTGTTCACGGCTCTTACAGGTCTGTGCAGGAAACGGAAAAAGCTATCCGCTTGATTGGCGAAGCCCTCGCCGTTCTCAATCCTGCTTCCGTCGAATGGCTTTTAGACAGACCCATCTCAAACAGCGGTCGTCTCTCCGCGCGAATCATTGAACTGGCGCGCGAGCACGCGTGGCCTTGGACGGTAGAGGTTATCTTCAATCCCGATACGACGCTCATTTCTTCTGACAAGATTATTGTCACTTCGGATTCGGCAGTGCTGGACGCAGCGGGCCGTTGGATTAACCTGAACGCTTATTTAATCAAGGAACATCTGGCCGAGTCCTGGTTGATAGATTTGCGGCCATCGGCAGCACAGGAGCGCCACGACCCATCAAAGGTTTTTCGTTGACAGAAACCGCTCCTCTCTGTACCTTATCTGTTGTAGTCCTTTTCGGGAGTACGCCCCACTTAAATCCTCAATCAACAGCAAAACTACTGCGGGCGCGAGTGCGTCTGCCAAGGCACGCTTGTCCGCTTATATTTGAGCGGCCTGCCGCTATCGAAAGGGCAGAGAAATGATGAAAGTGGAGCGTCAAAACGACCTTGTAAATCTCCGGCGTCAGGCTGGCCGAATGATTCTCAAGCCTCTCAAACACCTGTTCGCGCTGGTCTTCAGAACAATCATAGCGAGCATGGTCTTCTACGCCTGCGTTATCGCGGCTTTGCATCTCTTTGGTTATCCCGTTCCGCGAATGTTGAATTTACAGCATTATCTAGGGCGCTTGTCCGAACTGGCGGAAGTCCTGTCTTAGAAAATCGGTGCAGGCTGTAATCGAGGAATTATTAAATGAGTGATGAGCGAGAAAAATGTTTAGAGCTACTCGGCCTCAAGCCGGGAGCGTCTGCGCAGGAGATCAAGGCGGCTTACAGAGATTTGGCAAAGGTCTGGCATCCTGACCGCTTCGCTCACGACGCGCGATTGCAGGAGAAGGCCCAGAACAAATTGAAAGAAATCAACGAAGCCTATGAAGCGTTGACGACCGCGAACTTCAGTCGCAGCACGACGCGCCCGCGCAGCAGTGCAGATGAATCAACTATGGAGCACGCCGCGCCACCACGCTCTCAACAAACAAGCGGCAAATATCTATGGCCGGTGATGATTCTCGTCGCGTGCTTCGGCGCGTTCGCTCTCTACATTTCTCCACGACTATCGCAGAGCAGCAATGACGAAGCGGGGCAGGTCAGTATCAGCACTGCTCAGCCCGTCGAAGATGAAGAAAGCCAAAGCGTAGAATCGCCGGGTGCTCGTCAGGAGCGAAAAATTGTTGAAAAGCAGAAAGCCGTCGGCTCTGTCACAAGCCCCGCTCCAATTGAACCGCGTGCGCCACTGCGCGCGATTCCAACCGTAACCGTTACCATTGACCCGACGACAGGACTGCTGGCGACATCAGCCTGCCCCGCCAGAAGCTCTATGACCTACGTCGGCGGGCAAGAGCCTAGACAGTATTGCAGCGCCGAACGCCATCAGACCGCCAGAGCGGAAGAGCCGGCAGATTCCAGGAAAAAGTCCAAACTAAAGTCCATGCTCAATCGCGCGGCTGCTCCGGCGCGATGGTTGAAAGACAAGACCCGCGAGGCCGGTCAAGACAATTAATCTTCGTCTCAAATCCTTCCTTTTTCTGAAAAGTCAGCGCAACACGCTAGCGTTGATTGATGATAAGATGCTCTCAAGGTGCGCTTATCTGGAAAATTGACGAGACGAAGTCTGCTTGCGAGCCTCTTCGCCTGCGGCGTAGTCTTTTGTGCGAGTCCATTAGCCGCAGCGGTTGGCGGTGCTTCCGCGCAGACAACGGAAGGCGGTGCTCCGTCGCACGGGCTTGACCCGCTCGTGCTCGCAGGGATAGCGCTGATTTTAATTATCGCGAAACTCGGCGGCGAAGTGTTTGAAAGAATGGGCCAGCCCGCAGTGCTGGGCGAACTCGTTTCCGGCATCGTCATCGGAAATCTGGCGCTGTTCGGGTTTTATGGTCTTGAGTTTTTGAAGAGTAGCGAAGTAATCGCTGCTCTGGCAGAAATCGGCATCATCATCCTGCTCTTTGAAGTCGGGTTGGAATCGAATCTGGGCGAGATGCTGGAGGTCGGTTGGTCTTCGCTCTTTGTCGCAATGGCGGGCGTCGTCGCGCCTTTTCTTTTGGGCTGGGCAGTCGCGGCCTACTTTATCCCGGACGAGGCGCGGCTGGGCCACATCTTTATCGGCGCGACGCTCTGCGCGACGAGCGTCGGCATTACGGCGCGCGTCCTTAAGGATATGGGACGATTGCAGTCGCGCGAGTCGCGCATTATTCTGGGCGCGGCGGTGATTGACGACGTGCTCGGCCTCTTGATTCTGGCGGTGGTGGCGGGCGCAATCAAGGCTGCCGCGACGGGCGCAGCGCTCTCGCTTGGCGACGTTGTGTTGATTGCCGGAAAGGCCGTCGCTTTTCTTTTCGGCGCGCTCCTCGTCGGACACTACGTCGCGCCGCGTATCTTTCACGGCGCAGGACGCTTTGAGAGTCGCGGCGTGCTGTTGGCGCTTTCGTTTGCGTTCTGCTTTGCGCTCGCGTGGGTGGCGGCGCTGGTCGGCCTCGCTCCGATTGTCGGGGCGTTTGCCGCCGGGCTGGTGCTCGACGAAGTACATTTTGAGACTTTCCCCGAAAGCGGCAAGCATGACCTGCAAAGACTCATCACGCCGGTCAGCACAATACTCGTCCCCATCTTTTTCGTCACGATGGGCGTGAGGGTTGACCTTCGAGCGTTTGCACGCCTTGACTTGCTCGGTTTCGCAGCGACTCTGACGATGGCCGCCATCATCGGCAAGCAAGTCTGTTCGCTGGCGGTCGCGGAGCGCGGGCTGAACCGTCTGGCCGTCGGGCTGGGGATGGTTCCGCGCGGGGAAGTGGGCTTGATTTTTGCAGGCATTGGCGCGACGCTCTTTCTGCCGAACGCGCAGGGCGTCAATGAGCCGGTCATCGGCGCGGGCACGTTCGGCGTCGTCATCATCATGGTGATCGTGACGACGCTGATGACGCCGCCCGCGCTCAAGTGGGCGATGGCGCGCTCCCGACCGCCGAACAAAGATGAATCAACGGATGCAATCCGCGAGATGGCGGAAGACGCTGCGGAGCGCACTTCGCGTTAGAAGTGCTGAGCAGTGCGGGCACAACGAAATTGGAAACGAACCGATGGGGAGAAACCAGAATGAGCACGAAGAAAGCACAACAAAAGGTGGGCGCGCCTGAAAAGCCGCGCGGGCAGGAGATGGGGCGGGGCGACGATGCAGACCAAAACCGTCAGGCAATGGCCGACACTCCAGCGCTGCGTGGTCGCCGCAAGGGAGCTAATAAAATGTTCGCAGACGAATCGTCGCAGCACACGGGCAGCGACGCCGCTACACCGCGCTCCAACACGCCCTCACTTCCGGCAGCGATGCCGATTGGAGTGCCTTTGGGCGAAAGCGGCGGCGAGAAGGCTTTCAAGCAGCGGCAATCGAAGCAGCGAAAAAAGAGATAATTCGCGCAAGCCCGTGTCGCTCGACTTTGGGCCAAAGTTTCCTTGCCACTCGATCAGCCTGAAAGGCGTGTGAAGCCGCGCTTCGCACGACCGGAAATTCTATTTGACGTGGCTGAAAATCAGAACAAGAAGATTCTGCTGCGCTCTACGTTGAGAGCGTGCCTGCTCCTCGCAATACCTTTTATCGGTGCGTCAGCCCAACAATTGCCGGTCAGAACTTACACGGTGGCCGACGGCTTGGCTCACGATGAAGTCATTCAAATCCTGCAGGACTCACACGGCTTTCTCTGGTTCTGCACAACCGAAGGGTTGAGCCGTTTTGACGGCTATCACTTCAAGACCTACGACGTTCGCAGTGGCCTGCCATCGGCGCGCATCAACGGCATTCTTGAGAGTCGGCGTGGCAGCATCTACTGGATTGCCACAGAGAGCGGTGGCGTCAGCCGCTTTGACCCGCTGGCCCGTTCTCAATCAGTCGCCAATCAGCAAACCTCGGCTGCGCTGCCCGAATCCGACGCCAATCGTCCCTTGTTCACAAACTACCCCGTCGGCGATGAAGAGCAAACCAACTTCGTCAACGTCGTTTACGAAGACCACGCCGGGCGCATTTGGGCGGGCACTTCCGGCGGCCTTTTTCGCTTAGAGGTTGACGACCCGGCAGGCTCTTTCCAGCGCGTCGAATTGGGCCTCAAGGCGCGGCCAGACAGGGTTCTGGAAATATATTCAATCATCGAAGACCGTGAAGGTAGTCTCTGGATTGGCACGGCTCTCGGATTGGTGCGGCGGCTCCTGGATGGCCGAACGATTCACTACACGCTGCAACCGGCGCAGGCTACGGATACCGTCTGGGCACTGCTCGAAGATGATGAAGGTAGATTATGGCTGGGCCATCAGAGCGGGGTGCTGCTTCTGCGGCCCTTTCCCGCCGCCAGCGCCCGCGTTGGCGACCAGTTTTCCTGGCCGGATGAAAAACGGAAACGTCCCGCGCAGGGTAGTCTTCAGCATGCTCAAGCGGGGGTGCTTCTAGCGCCCGGCGAAGCTCGCCAGTTTACGCCCGCCGATGGATTGGCAAGTGATAACGTGCGTGCCCTGCGTCGCGCTTCCGACGGGCGGCTCTGGATCGGCACGCGCGGCGGCGGCATCTCTGTCTTCGACGGCGGGCGCTTTCGCACTTACGCGACGGCGCAAGGATTGACCGGGAGAATTAACGCGCTGGCCGCAGACCGTGACGGCAACATCTGGGTCGGCACGCAAACGAGCGGCGCTATCAAGATTTCCCGCAGCGGTCTGCTTTCCTACCGCGAAGCGGATGGCCTCGGCAATACCGAAATCTTTTCCATCTTCGAGAATAAGGCTGGCGAACTGCACGTCATCAGCAGCAAGTGGACGATTAATCGCTTTGACGGGGAGAAGTTTACGGCGATTCGCCCAAACCTGCCGCAGCGCCTCATTGATTCCAGCTTGGGACGCCGTTGGGCCATTATCCAAGACCATCTGGAAGAATGGTGGGTGGCGACGGGCGAAGGTCTCTATCGTTTCCCCGGCGTGCGGCGGCTCGAAGATTTGGCGCACACCGCTCCGCGCTCCGTCTATACCACGCGCGACGGGCTGGCCGACAACAACATTTCCCGCATCTTCGAGGATTCGCACGGCGACATCTGGATTGCCTCGTACAATCCGCCGGTAATGTTGACCCGCTGGGAGCGCTCCACCGGCGCTTTCTACCGCTACGCGGAAGCGGACGGATTGCCTCCCGCCAACTGGGCCAACATTTTTGCGGAAGACTCGGCTGGCAATCTCTGGATTGGGCTGCATAACGGAGGAGTAGCGCGTCGTCGTCGTGGTCGCTTTGAAATCTTCGGGGCGAATGAGGGAATTCCGCCGGGATTGACCTTCGGGCTTTATTTCGACCGCGCCGGGCGTCTCTGGATCGCCACCAGAGGAAAGGGAACGGGGCGCATTGACGACCCCCTGGCGGAGCATCCGCGCGCCGTGCCTTTCACAAGCGTCGAAGAGTTGGCAAGCGACAACCTGCGCTGCTTTGCGGAAGACGCCTGGGGTCACATCTACATCGGCACGGCGCGTGGCGTCGAGCGGCTCGACCCGCAAACGGGGCGCGTCAAACATCTCACGACCGCCGACGGCCTGATTAAGAATGACGTGATGGTGGCCTTTCGCGACCACCGCGATGCGCTCTGGTTCGGCACGCGTGAAGGACTGTCGCGTCTCATCCCGGAACCCGACTGGCCTCAAGCGGCAACGCCGCCGCCAGTCCTTATCGGCGGACTACGCATCGCTGGCGTGCCGTATCCTGTCTCCGAACTAGGAGCTACGGAAATCAACAGTCTTGTGCTCGAACCGGGACAGAATCAGATTGAGATAGACTTTTTCGGTCTCAGCTTTTCGGCGGGCGCAAATCTTCGTTATCAATATCTGCTCGAAGGTGTTGACCGCCAGTGGAGCGCGCTGACCGATCAACGCACCATCAACACTAAACTCTCGCCGGGCACATACCGCTTTCTCGTGCGCGCAGTCAACGCAGACGGTACAGCCAGCCCCGTGCCAGCCAGCGTCAGTTTCACAATCCTGCGGCCTCTCTGGCAGCGCTGGTGGTTTCTGGCGCTCGTCGTGCTCACCTTGAGCGCCATCGCTTACAGTATCTTTCGCTACCGCTTCGCGCGAGCCATTGAACTCGAACGCGTGCGCACGCGCATCGCCACGGATTTACACGACGACATCGGCGCGAGCCTGACGCAGATTGCAATTTTGAGCGAAGTCGTCAACCAGCGCATCAGCAGAAACGGCGTTAAGGGGTCAAGCGTCACAGAGCAGTTGCAAATGATTGCGGGCACTTCGCGCGAGCTTGTGGATGCGATGAGCGACATCGTCTGGGCCATTAATCCGAAGAAAGACCACTTGAGCGACCTCTCGCAACGAATGCGCCGCTTTGCGAGCGACATCCTCAGCGCTCGTGACATCAGCTTTCAGTTTCGAGCGCCCGGCGCGAACGAAAAGAATATACGGCTCGGCACAGACCTGCGGCGCGAAATTTATTTGATCTTCAAGGAAAGCGTCAACAATCTGGCGAAGCATTCGCGCTGCACCGAAGCCGATTTGCAGTTTCAGATAGACAGGGATTGGCTGACCATTAAAATCAGCGACAATGGCCGAGGCTTCGACGTTGAGCGTGTGATAAACGGCGAACACAGCGGCCTCGGCGGACATGGACTCTTGGGCCTGCGTCGGCGCGCAGAGGCTCTGGGCGGCACTTACGCTGTGAAATCCGTCGTCGGCGCGGGTACGATTGTGACGCTAAAAGTTCCGGCAAACACGCGCCGCCCGTCCGTACCGCTCTGGGAAAAGCTACTACCTAAACAGGTAGTGCGGCGCAGGCGCTGAGGGTGTAAGCTTCAGCCCTCTCCGCAATTCCAGTTGGAAAAAAGAGGGCTGATGCAGGAACAAAACTTACAGAGCTTAAAGACTATGGAATCGACGAAACTGCCGGAAATAATCAAGGTTGCGATTATCGAAGACCGGCGCGAAATCCGCGAGGGCCTCAGCATGTTAATCGGCGGAACTCCGGGTTACTCCTGTACCGGCAGTTATCGCTCGATGGAAGAAGCGCTCGATAAAATCGGCCACAACCTGCCGGACGTGGTGCTTTCAGACATCGGCCTGCCCGGCATGGACGGCATCGAAGGCGTCCGCATTCTCAAGGAGCGTTATCCTCAACTGCTCGTCCTGATGCTATCGGTTTACGATGACGACGACCGCATCTTCGACGCGTTGTGCGCCGGGGCGTGCGGGTATTTGCTGAAGAAAACGCCGCCCGTGCGCTTAATTGAAAGCCTCGGAGAAGCGGTTGCGGGCGGTGCGCCGATGTCGCCGGAAGTGGCCCGCCGCGTTATCACCTTGTTCCGCGATTTTCGTCCGCCTGAGCGCGCCGATTACCAATTGACGCCGCACGAAATGAGGCTGCTCAAACTACTTGTCGAAGGCCACAACTACAAAACGGCGGCCTTTGAACTGAAAGTCAGCGTCAACACCGTCTCCTTCCACATGCGCCACATCTACGAAAAGCTGCAAGTCCACTCCAAATCCGAAGCCGTCGCCAAAGCTTTGCGCTATCGGTTGATTAAATAGTTTTCGGTTTTCAGTTCTCAGCTTTCATCGACGGCCAGTGACTAATCTCTCGTCACTGGCCGTTTCTCATGTCTGAAAACTGAAAACCGAAAACTGAAAACTGCCTTCTCACATTGCTACCTGTATAGGTGGTGATGGCGACCAATGCCTCCGCGTATAACTGCAACATGACAGCCGGATGAATGAACCGGCACGGTGAAAAGGAAAGTTCACCGAGAGGATTTTAATTGAGCCTTCGGAGGAAGAGCAGAAATTATGAAGATAGTTTACGCCATGTGCAGCCCGCGCCAGTTGGATTTTTACCTGACGGACAAACGCGAGGCAGTGCCGACGGGCGCAACAGTGTTCGCCATCTGTACGAGTGAGCGCACCATCGAGAATCAGGACGAAGACCTTTTCGCAGCCATCACAGATGAGGAATATTTCACGCTCCGCGCGATGGTCAACGAAGCTCAGAGGCTGGAAGCAAAGCGCCACGACATGGCCGCGACCACCTTTGTGCAGATCGTTGGCAAATTTTTCCGCCGCTTGTTGGCGCTGCTCTTTGGCAAGAGCACAGCCAAGCGTAGCCGATTGAGAAAGTTTCCGACTTGCTCGGCCACAGCGGTCGCCCCCGTCAGGCTGTGACGGACGCAACGGTTGTTTGACACCGATTTTTTTAACTTGAATGAGGTAGCTGACCGTGAACAATAGCGCGCTCCCAAAAACATACGGCCCGACGGCCCAGAAGCTGCTGCTATTACCCGCTCAGATTAAGAAGGGCGTGCCTGTCGCGCCCCCTCTATCAAGAATTCTTAACCCGGCGCTCGCTGAGATAGGAGCGGACGCCTTTATCTTGAAGGAGAAAATCATCGTCATGAAAAAACTTACATACACAATGCACGTCTTCGTTGCCTGTCTTTTAGTGTTGGCCGCAGCGGCCACTTCAAACGCGCAGGCCACACGCACATGGGTTAGCGGCACGGGCAACGACGGCAACCCCTGTAACCGCGTCTCGCCCTGCCAGACCTTCTCCGGTGCAATCAGCAAGACACTTCCGGGCGGCGAAATCTCTGTTCTAGACCCGCACGGATATGGCTCTGTCACCATCACCAAGAGCATTAGCATCAACGGCGAGGGAACGCTCGCCAGTCTTCTCGTCGGCAGCAGCGGGACGGGCATTACCGTCAACGCCGGAGCCTCCGACACTGTTTATATCAAGAATCTCGACATCATCGGAGCAGGTAATGGCTCCAACGGCATTAACTGGGTAGCAGGCAACGCGCTCGTCGTTGAGAAAGTCAGAATTTATAACATGACCAGCACCGGCATTAATGTTAACAAGTCGGCCAGCGGCTTTCTCTCGGTGGCGAATTCCAATATCACCAACTGCGTCGTGGGCGGCATCGTTGCGACGACCAGCGCGGGCACGCTTCGCGCCGAGATAGATAACACTAAAGTCTTCGGTTGCGGCGTAGGCTACAAGGCCATAGCTAATATGCAATTGACCATCAAGAACAGTAGCGCTTCGGGCTGCGGCACGGCTGGATTCCTGGCGCTTGGGCCAAGCGCGTTTATGAACCTGCACGGTTGCGTGGCGACGCATAACGTCAACGGCCTGAAAACCGAACTCGGCGGCCTCATCCGCATCGGCCAGAGCACCGTCTCAAACAACATTACGAAGGGCGTCGATACGGCGTCAGGCGGAACTGTCGAGTCGTATCAGGACAACTACATCAGCGGTAATCCTAACAGCGATGCGGTGACCAACATCGACAGAAGTTAACTTTCCCATCTAAGGCGAAGCCCCGTAGCTTGTCGCTGATTGCGGCAAGCTACGGGGCTTCGCTCATTTCAAATTCGTTTTTCTTGAAGAGCTACCCGGCCCGTCCGTTTGGCTTTTCGGCGACGGCTACCAATCTTCCTGCGCGATGTATTTCAGCACGTGCTTGATGGAAGTGACGCTGTAGCTGCCGTCGGCTTTGACGATGGGAACGTGGCGATAGCGGCCCATCGCCATCTTGTTGAGCGTAGCGGCGACTGAATCTGTCTCTTGCAGTGTTTCCGGGTTGGCGCTCATCAATTCGCTGACGGGGCGCTTTGCAGCTTCGGCTTTCGCGCCAGCCATCTTGCAGAGCACATCATGTTCGGTAAAGATGCCGACGAGCTTGCCGTCTTCCAACACGAGCGCACAGGCCGTTTGCGCCTCTTTCATTCTTCGCGCCACTTCCAGAGCCGACTCGCCGGGATGCGCCGTCAGCGGTGCTTCCATCTCAAGCCGACCGAGAGTATCCTCCATCACAGAGCGCGCGAGGCCTTCGGTCGCATCCGAGCGCGGCACATCCAGATCGCGGAACGGCTTCATGCAATTCTCACAGCGATCCATTCCCTCTATATTATCGAAACCACATGACGGGCAGATCATTCGTCGCTTCGCTCCTCAAAACGCGGAAGGATGAACGCTGAACGCGGAATGAAAAACAATCTCTTAACAGTTCATCGTTCAGCGTTCCGACTTCATCGTTTCATTATTCCACCGTCCACATATCTCCGCTGTAGATTAGTTTTTCAAGTTGACCGTGGCCCTGCTTGGCCGTAGCGGCTTCGATTTGTGCGGCCATCATGTCTTCGTAGGTATCGCGCCCGACTGCGCGAAAGATGCCGACGGGCTGCGGAAAATCCGGCTGCTCCATACGCGCGAGCATGAAGGCGACCGAAGGGTCTTTGAGATAAATGTCGTGGACGAGAATATCGTCTTCCGTAATACCGTTCTCGCCGATGGTGACCACCTCCGGGTGCGCGCCGTTCATGCGGATACCCTTGTTGTGCTCTTTGCCAAAAATCATCGGCTTGCCGTGTTCAAGGTAGAGCACGCGGTCGGAGCGGACGCTTCTTTCGGTGAAATACTCAAACGCCTTGTCGTTGAAGATATTGCAATTTTGATAGACTTCGAGAAACGAGACGCCCTTATGTCTGGCTGCGGCTTCGACCATCACGCCGAGATGCTTGACATCAATGTCAATCGAGCGGGCGACGAACGTTGCCTCCGAAGCTATCGCCACGGACAAAGGATTGAGCGGATAATCAATCACGCCCATCGGCGTTGATTTCGTCTTCTTACCGAATTCCGAAGTCGGGCTGTACTGGCCTTTCGTCAAACCGTAGATGCGGTTGTTGAAGAGTATGTAGTTGAGGTCTAGGTTGCGGCGAATGGCGTGCATAAAATGGTTGCCGCCGATGGAGAGAGCGTCGCCGTCGCCCGTTATCACCCACACGCTCAAGTCCGGATTAGCACTCTTGATGCCGGTCGCCACTGCGGGCGCGCGCCCATGTATCGAGTGAAAGCCGTAGGTGTTCATGTAATAAGGAAAACGCGACGAGCAGCCGATGCCCGAAACGAAAACTATCTTCTCGCGCGGGATGCCGAGTTCCGGCATCACCTTCTGCACGTTGTTCAAGATGGCGTAGTCGCCGCAGCCCGGACACCACCTGACTTCCTGGCCCGACACGAAATCCGCCTTGCCCAATTTGACGGGCGACGGAGCCGCTTCCCGCGCAGCCGTCGAGCCGGCGTAGGCTTCCGGCGAAAGGGCCGCTTCCGCGTTGTCTTTAAATTTATCGTGACCGTTTGTTCCCTGACCGTTTGTGCTCATCTTTATTCCTCTTTTATGACGACTTGATCGAATGAAACTTCAGTATAGTTCGGAAAATAAAAATTCTCTCAACGCATCTTGTGCTGCGCTACCAGTCCCAGCAACAACACTACGGCGATGACGGCAGCAATCAGCAGGCTGAGCTTGATTAAGAACTTCAGGATGACCAGCGCGAAGACCGCCAGCAGCACGTAGATTAGTATTTTGATTCCGTTGTTCATGTTTCTCTGAAAGTGGAACTATTCAGACAGCGAAAATCTCGGCGACGGGAATTTGAAAGCCGGGGACAACCTCGCCGCCGTCAAGCGTGTCTTTCTCTGTCAGCGTCACAACGTTTGTGAGTGAGCGGTAAACAGCGATTGTTTTTGACTTTGGATTAACGACCCATACCAGACGTGCGCCCGCCCTGAAGTAGTCCTCAACCTTTTCTGCCATCTCTCGTTTTGTATTACTTGGACTCAATACCTCGACCGCCAAATCAGGTGCGCCATCTCCATAACCATGAACTCTGCCCGTGGCCTGAATTCGCTCCGCACGAACGAAGGCAATATCCGGCGCACGCACCGTATCAGGATCGCTTTCGAGTTTGAAGCCCGTTTCTGCCGCGTAAACCTGACCGAGTTTGTTGAGTTTGACGTGGCGATGAAGAGGCGCAGCCAATTCCATCGTTACTCCGCCGTGCTCTCTCCCGGTGGGCGGCATACGCTTCAGCTCTCCTTTGACGAGTTCATAATGACAGCCATCGTCCGGCATCATCAGCAATTCGTCAGCCGTCATCTGCTTAGTGGTCGTACTGCTCATAGCTCACAAATACTCTTCGACCTTCTGCATAATCTCGCGAATCTGGAAGGGGCGGCCCTTGACCTTTGAGAAGGCAATGGCGTCCACCAGATATTTCGCACGAATCATCGTGCAGAGTTGGCCCAGGTTCATTTCCGGCACGATGACGGTCTCAAAGCCTGAGAGCACTTCGCCCAGGTTCTTCGGGAACGGATTGAGATGACGCAGGTGCGCGCTTGAGACCGATTTGCCTTCGCGCTGCAACTTCTCGACGGCTGATGTGATCGAACCGTAGGTCGAACCCCAGCCGAGCACCAGCACTTTGCCCGTCTTCTCGCCGAAAACTTCGATGAGCGGAATGTCGTTGGCTGCGCGGTCAACCTTTTCCTGCCGTAGTTTGACCATGAAGTGATGATTCTCAGGGTCGTAGTTGACGTTGCCCGTGAGATGCTGCTTTTCGATGCCGCCGACGCGATGCTCAAGGCCGGACGTGCCCGGAATCGCGTAGGGACGAGCGAGCGTTTCTTCATCACGCGCGTAGGGCATGAAGTTTTCAGGGTCTGTGGCAAACGTGATTTTGATTTCCGGCAGCTTATCAATCTCAGGCAAGGCCCACGGCTCAGCGCCGTTGGCGAGATAGCCGTCAGAGAGATAAAAGACCGGCGTCATATATTTGAAGGCGAGGCGCACGGCTTCAATCGCCATGTCGAAACAATCGGCAGGCGTCGAAGGCGCGACGACGATTGCGGGACATTCGCCGTTGCGTCCCCAGACGGCTTGAAAGAGGTCTGCCTGCTCTGTCTTCGTCGGCAAGCCGGTCGAAGGGCCGCCGCGCTGCACGTTGATGATAACAACGGGCAGTTCCGTCATCACGGCCAGACCGATAGCCTCCTGCTTGAGAGCAACGCCCGGCCCTGAAGTTCCGGTCAGGCCGATGTGCCCTGCGAAGCTCGCGCCGATGGCGGCGCAGACAGCCGCTATCTCGTCTTCGGCTTGAAAGGTCTTGACGCCGAAGTTTTTGTGTCGCGCCAGTTCATGCAGGATGTCGGAAGCGGGCGTGATTGGATATGAACCGTAAAAGAGCGGTCGCCCGCTGAGTTGCGAAGCAGCGACGAAGCCGATGGCGGTCGCTTCGTTGCCCGTTATCTTGCGATAACGGCCCGGCGCGATCTGCGCTTTCTTAACCGTGTAGTGGGTCGTGAAGACTTCGGTCGTGTCGGCGAAATTGTAGCCGGTCTTCAAGACAATCTCGTTGGCCTTCATCACCTCCGGGTTCTTCCCAAACTTGCTTCTAATCCACTCGACGGTCTGCTCCATAGGGCGGTCGTAGAGCCAGTAGAGAACGCCGAGCGCGAAGAAGTTCTTGCAGCGATCCATCTCCTTGCGCGACAGTTGCACCTGTCCTTTGAGCGCATTCAAATTGAGCGTCGTGATCGGAAGGCGATGAACGCGATAGCCCTTGAGCGTGTCGTCTTCGAGCGGGTTCGATTTATAGGCCGCGTGTTCCAGATTGGCTGCCGTAAACTCGTCAGTATTGATAATCAGAGTTCCGCCTTCTTCCAGGTCTGGCAGATTAACCTTCAGCGCCGCAGGGTTCATAGCGACCAGCACGTTCGGTTGATCGCCGGGCGTGCGTATGTCCTGGCTGGAAAAATTCAGTTGAAAGCCGGAGACGCCCGGAAGACTGCCCGCGGGGGCGCGAATCTCCGCCGGAAAGTCCGGCAGCGTCGAGATGTCGTTGCCGACGACGGCAGAGGTATTTGTAAACTGTGTGCCCGTCAACTGCATGCCGTCGCCGGAATCCCCGGCGAAGCGAATCGTGACGGCTTCTAACTCTTCCAGATTTTTTTCTGCTTGACTGACAGGTGGTTCGATTACGGTGCTCATTACGTTGGGTTGATCCTCTTTATGCTTGAAATTATTAAATTGATTCAATTGAATCATTGACCCATTGAATCAATGAAAAATGATTAAATGAATCAATCGCTTTATCCGCCTTCAGCCGTGTCCATCACCTGCGCCGGGACGGGCGGCAAATTCATAGTCTCTTTCGGATAGCTCTCTGCCAAGTAAGTAATCACGTCGAAGACGGAAACCGAGCCGACGAGTTCGCCGTCTTTGACGAGCGGAATGTTTCGGTAGCTCTTTTCGTTCATCACACTGACGGCATCGCCGATGGTCGCGCGGGCGTCGAGCGTGGCGACGACGGGCGACATCAACTGGCTGACAGGCGTCGCGGGGTCAATTTCTTCGCCGACGACTTTCATCAACAGATCGCGCTCGGTGAAGACTCCGACGACACGCTTTCCCTCGCAGACGATAGCGCAGCCGCCTTCGTCCCGTTTCATCAGTTCGATGGCTTCGGCCAAAGGCGTTGACGGCCCGACGCAGACGTAGTCTGCTGTTTCCAGCAAAGTAATACTGTCCTCGCGCGCACGGCGCGGCTGGTCTGTCTTATCCGCAGGCGTCTCTGCTGGATTCTTCTGTTGCGCGGCTTGGTCGGCTGACATGAACGCTTGCTCCATCTCCGGCGGGAAATTCTTCATCACATATCGAAATCAAATTGTAAACGTTAAGAAGTCCAAAGTCCAAAGTGCAATGTCGCAGGTCAAAATGAGAGTCGCGTCTTTAGACTTTAGACTTTGAACTTTGGACTGCCTTTTCATATGGCGACATCAACGCTAGGCGCTCGATGATGCCGGGCAAAAGGGAGAGCGTGTATTCTATCTCGCGTTCTGTGTTGTAGCGCCCGACAGAGAATCTGATAGAGCCTTGCGCCGCCGTGTAGGGCACGTTCATCGCGCGCAAGACGGCAGAGGAAACGTGCGACTCGGCGTTGCAGGCCGAGCCAGTAGAAACGCAGATGCCCGCTTCGTCCAGATGCGCCAGAATGCTCTCGCCTTCGATGTACTCGAAAGAGATGTTCGCCGTGTTGGGCAAACGACGCTCGCGCTCCGGTGTACCGTTCAGACGCGTGTTGGGAATCGTGCTCAGGATAGTGTCTTCCAATCGGTCGCGCAGACGGCGAATAGTTGGCTGCCCGTCGAAGTTCTTTGCTAACTCGCATGCCGCGCCGAGCGCAACGATATAGGGCACGGCTTCAGTCCCGGCGCGCCGCCCGCGCTCCTGCCCGCCGCCGATGATAAAAGGCGCAAGCTTCAAGCCGCTGCGAACGTACAAAGCGCCGACGCCTTTCGGAGCATGAAACTTATGACCGGCCAGCGAGAAGAGATCAACTTCCGCTTCGCGTAAGTTAATCGGAATCTTGCCGACCGCCTGCACGCCGTCGACGTGAAAAACAGCGGCGGAGCTTTCGCGCACGATGCGACCGATCTCACTAATTGGAAACAGCACGCCCGTTTCGTTATTTGCCAGCATCACGGAGACAATAGCAGTATCCGGCCTTAGCGCCGCGCGCAAAGCTTCCAAATCGAGATTGCCCTCTTTGTCAACTTCCAGCCAGGTCACTTCGTAGCCGCTTTTTTCAAGCCGCTCGCATAAATTCCTGACGGCCTCGTGCTCGACGCGCGTTGTTACTATGTGGCGCTTTTCGGGCTGCTCTTCAAGCACGCCGCGAATGGCCCAGTTGTCTGCCTCCGAGCCGCAGGAGGTAAAAACAATTTCGCTCGTTTCGCTTGCGCCGAGAAGCAACGCGACCTGCTCGCGTGCGCGCTCGACCACGGCGCGCATCTGCCTGCCAAAGGTGTGTGCCGAAGAAGGATTGCCGTAAGCTTCCGTCAGGTACGGCTGCATTGCCTCGAAGACTTCGGGCGCGACGCGCGTCGTGGCGTTGTTGTCTAAATAGACTATCTCTTTCGTCATTCGCGTATTCCCGGCGGAGACTTCGGTTCAGCCGACTTCCTGTAGAGGCGCTGCCACTTGTACTTGCCGCAGCGCGAACACCAACTCATGAGTTTGACTTTATTCGTCGCCTTATACCTGATACCCCCAATGTCCCAGATCGACATTTCGCGCTCGCATGCAGGGCACTGTAACATCCAATCTCTAGATTCGGCCTCCACCTTCCCGGCCAACTTGCGCGGGAGAACGGCCATCACCATCTTCTGTAGAAAGGTCATCGAATGAGCCTCAGATAGTGGTGCGAGGGTTCTTCGTTGATTCGGAATCGAGGCACGCGCCGATGCGCCTCGTTTAGTCTCCCGCGCCTTCGGTGCGCCAGTAGTCTTCCAGTATATCCTCGATCAGCGGGTGACAGGAATGACAGCCGCCGCCCGCGTTGCAGGCCCGCGTGACCTCCTTGATGGTGCGCAAACTGCGCGTGCGAATCGCTCGCTCGATTGATTTTTCGGAGACGCCGAAGCAGGTGCAGATTAAAGCCTCTTCGCCTGTCCATTCTTCGCGCGCCGTCCTGTGATAGTTGTCCAGCGCGGCGGTGAGCGCTTCGGTGCACAGTGCCAGACAGTGCGCTCTCTCCGTAGGAATGTCAGCGAGGCATTCGTCGATAGTATCTTCAAGGTCAGAATTTTCAATGAGGGCTGAGGCTTCACTGAGCGACATTCCCTTGATTGCATCAGTCAGAATTGAGGCCGCCGCGATAAGATAACCGCAGCCTGCGGCCTTAAACTTCGCATCGCTAATCTCTCTTGAACAAGCGTCAATTTGCAGCGAAAGACGCAGCGCAGCGCCGCAACGGAGCGACCCTGTATCGCCGACGGCGGCGGCCTCTGCGACCTCGCCGACGTTGCAGGGGTGCAGAAAATATTCTCTGACGCGGCCCGGATAATAAGACATCGGGTTTGCTTGGACGTATGTGCGAAAGCTCGCTTCCGAGCGTAGCCGCGAGCGTTTCATTTGTCAAAACTTCGCGCTTTCTTTGTCGAAACCCGGACGGCTAACTCCTCTCAAGTTCGACAAATCCCAAAGCCTACGGCATAATCAATATCGAGTTGTATGAGTTTGATGTTGATTGTCGGCAGGCAATCACAGGCACTCCGACGGCATCAAAAATAGTGTCTGAAAGCGGTCGTTCGACCTCGGATAATTGATTGTAGCTTATGTCTCAAGTGACTGAACAGAGCGTGCTGGAAGCCTTGCGCCGGATTCAAGACCCGGATTTGCACAAGGACATCGTCACGCTCGGCTTTATTAAAGATTTGAAAATCGAGGGCGGCGATGTATCGTTTCGCATCGTGCTGACGACGCCCGCCTGCCCTGTCAAGGAAGAGATGGAGGGCCAGGCGCGGCAGCTTGTCGGCAGTCTTCCCGGCGTCGAGACGGTGAATGTCAAGATGGATGCCGAAGTGCCAAAAGGGCGCGGGCTTGGCGAGAAGGTCAACGTGCCGGGCGTGCGTAATATCATCGCCGTTTCTTCGGGCAAGGGCGGCGTCGGCAAGTCAACCGTGGCGGTCAACGTCGCGGTTGCGCTGGCATTGGACGGCGCGCGTGTGGGCTTGATGGACGCGGATGTCTACGGGCCGAACGTACCGCTGATGCTCGGCGCGAACAATGCCCGCCCGGAGGTCGAAGGCAATAAGCTCGTGCCGATTGAAGCCTACGGCGTGCGCTTGATGTCAATGGCTATTTTGCAGCCGGGCGACAAGCCCATGATAGTGCGTGGGCCAATCCTGCACGGCTTTGTGAAACAGTTTTTGTCAGACGTTCTCTGGGGCGAACTCGATTACCTGATTGTAGACATGCCGCCGGGAACGGGCGATGTTCAACTCAGCTTAGCGCAGCTTGTGCCCGTGCAGGGCGCTGTGCTGGTAACGACGCCGCAGGAAGTCGCCGTGATGGATGTCAGGCGCGCTTTGCGTATGTTTGAGACGGTGGCTGTGCCGGTGCTCGGCGTGGTCGAGAACATGAGTTATTTTATAGCGCCGGACACAGGGAAGCGTTATGATATTTTCGGCGAGGGCGGCGGGCAGAAACTGGCAGAGCAATACGGCGTGCCTTTCCTCGGCGCAGTGCCTTTGGGAATGGAAGTCCGCGCGGGCGGCGATGCGGGCGTACCCGTTGTCGTCAGCCAGCCGGATTCGCCGCAGGCCGTAGCTTTTCGCCGTGTGGCCGAAGAAATCGCCCGGCAAGTTTCGATTGAGGCGATGAAACCAGAGCTTGTCGTGTTAGGCAAGGCTCGATAAATTCGATTTTAGATTTTAAGGGAGAAAGAAATAATGACAGCGACAATTGCTCCGACGATGACGTTGAACGTGACGGAAACGGCGGCTGAAGAGATCAAGAAATTTATGGCGAGCGAAGAGGGCTTACCGGAGACGGCTGGATTGCGCGTGCGCGTTGTGCCGGGCGGCTGCTCCGGTTTTCAGTACAGCCTGAACATCGAAGAGGAGTCGCGCCAGGGCGACCACATCCTGAATGAACATGGTGTACGCCTCTTCGTGGATATGTTCAGCGCGCAGTATCTAAACGGCGTCCAGATTGACTACGTGACGGGCGTGATGGGGTCGGGCTTTACTTTCACGAACCCGAACGCGACGGGCGGCTGCGGCTGCGGCTCTTCGTTCACGGCTTAAACCAGCAGCCCACGCAGGTTTTTAAGAGCGCGGCGCGCGTGAGCTTTCGTTATCCTCTTCGCACGGCGAAATGGTTAACGCTGCGGCTCGCGCGCTTCGCGCTTTACTGCGTTTGGTCGACCAACAATAATTTTCTACTCAAGGCGCAATCATGTTGAGCTTCGTGCAGGCCGAATCCACGGAACAGCTTGAGCAGGTACGTGAGCTATGGCGGGAATACGCCGTCTGGCTTGAGGTCGATTTATGCTTTCAAAACTTTGAACAGGAGTTGGCCGGATTGCCGGGCCGTTACGCTCCACCCGAAGGGCGTTTGCTGCTGGCCCTAAGCGACGGCCAATTGGCAGGCTGTATCGCGCTCAGGAAAATCGGCGAAGGCACATGCGAGATGAAGCGCCTTTACGTGCGCCCCGAATTTCGTGGTGAGGGAATCGGTCGGCAGTTGACCGCCCTTTTGATTGATGAGGCACGAAAAATCGGCTACGCGCGAATGCGGCTCGATACGCTGCCGTCGAAGATGAAAAAGGCAGAGGCCGTTTATCGCGCGGCGGGCTTTACGGAGATAGAGCCTTATTATCACAACCCGATTGCGGGCGCTCTCTACATGGAACTCACCCTCTAGCTGGCACGCACAAAGAGCGCGTCCGGCTTGCTTCATCAGCGCGGTTCGTGTCAAAGTCTCATCTGCAATCCATTCACTTTAAATTTCAGGAGCAAACGGTTATGCCGAGGATCGAAGCTGAGACTGCCACGGGCGCGCAGGCTTTTGAGGCCGCACAGGGGCGCAAGCTGGTACTGGCAATAGAAGACGCCGGAATAGATATTCTGCATCGCTGCGGCGGCAACGCGAAGTGCACGACCTGCCGCGTCGAAGTGCTGGCGGGCGACCCCGGAGAGATAGGAGACGCCGAACGCAATCGCCTTGCGATGGAAACGGGCCTCGCCGAAAACGTGCGTCTCTCCTGCCAGGTGCGCATCATTGACGACCTCAAGGTCAAGGTCATCAATCAAGCGAGCGTGCGCGGCATGGACGCAGGCCCGCGACCTGTGGACTAGAAGACAATGATGAAGGCGGAACGCCGCAGCGATGAATGAAAGACTTGCTCTTAATAGTTCATCGTTCCGCGTTCCTCCTTCATCCTTTGTTTTATTGCTTTGCCTTTCTCTCTGGTGTAATCTTCAGGGCGTAAATTTTTGTAATCAAGCATTACTCGAAGGCGGCTTTGGCGTAGTTGATTAATCGGCAGCGATTGGCGGCTTGCGGAACTGTCCTTTGAGAAACACACCCATCCGTCTTTCGAGGCGCACGTCTTTTGCTTCGGAAACGCAAGCTGACACTTCAAACATTTCGGAGGTCGTATGTTCATAGAGTCAAACGCTCATCTCCCGATGGGTCTGGCAATGTTGCAGGATGTCATGGACGTTGTTCACGGGCCGGGAAACATGACTGGCCTGGTTAAAGCCATCCTGCGCTGGAGCCATTTCGTGGCCGGAATCGCCTGGATCGGAATGCTCTACTTTTTCAACCTCGTCAACGTCCCGCTGCAAAAGGAACTCGACGCCGACACCAAAAAGAAGGTCAATCCCGGCCTCTTGTCGCGCGCCCTCTGGTACTTTCGCTGGGGCGCGGTGGTGACCGTGCTCGCTGGCCTGACTTACTACGCCATGTACATTCTGGCGGTCGAGGCTAAGGGCGCGGGCGTCGGCACGTGGAGCACCTTAGGCATCTGGCTGTTGATAGTGCTTGTCACGTATGCAATTCTCTACGCCCTCTACAACGTACCTGCGCTGACGAAAGACGGGCGCATACTGGCCGTCGTCATTGCCATCGTCGTGCTGATTATGGCCGTCGTTATCGTGTGGCTACTGGGCAACTCCGGCGGTGCGCCCGATGCTGCCTACAACCGCACTTACCTCGGCAACAAGTCTATCTCTATCGGCGTCGGCGGCGGCCTCGGCATTATCATGCTGCTCAACGTCTGGGGCATCATCTGGCGCGTGCAGAAGCGAGCCATCGCAGCCATGCAGGGAAACGGCACTGCACCCGCGCCCGAAGAGGTGCGCAAGGCTTTTCTGGCTTCTCGCACCAACGCCTGGCTAAGCTTGCCGATGCTCTTTTTGATGGGCACGTCGCATGGCGATTGGGTCTTGTTCGGTAAGTAAACACTGCTGACGAACGCTGCTTCAGGTGATGAACAGCCTGGAGCAGCGAGCAACGGTTTAAGCAGACAATCAAAGGCCAGTGCGTGACGCGGATTCTTTGACCTCAGAGGTGGGCGTCTCGCGCTGGCTTTCGCTTGCAACACTAAAGCTTGAGGCTCACAATGGATTCATGACACTTGCGCGCGATAGTCTGGCGAAACATAATTAGGGTCACTTTCATCAATAATTCAGTCCGGCAAGCCGGGCGAAAGCCGAATGCTACCTGAAGGAGATTAGAGGATGAGTTCTAATAATTCTTACCAGCCCAAGCAGTTTAATCTGAGTGGGCTAAACGGCATCTCCGACCAGACGCTTGAGATGCACTTCAAGCTCTACGAAGGTTACGTCAAAGAGACCAACAAGCTGACGGAGAAAATCACGGAGTTTTTGCAGGACGGCAAAGTTGACCAGGATGAGATGCCTGCTTATTCGGAACTGACCCGACGGCTCGGCTTCGAGTACAACGGCATGGTCTTACACGAATACTATTTTGGCAACATGAAGCGTCATGGCGTGGGCGACCCGGACAACTCAACAGCTTTTCACAAGGCTGCCGAACAGAGCTTTGGTTCTTACAAGACATGGAAGGCGGATTTCGTCGGCGTCGGTAAGATGCGCGGCGTCGGCTGGGCCATCTGCTATCAGAACCCTGCGAACGGGCGGCTGTCGAACCATTGGATTACGCTGCACGAAGTCGGCAACGTCTCCGGCTTTGTCCCCGTCCTCGTGATGGACGTGTGGGAGCACGCCTTCATCCTCGATTACAAACCGGCGGATCGTCCCAAGTATATCGAAGCGTTCTTCTCTAACATAGACTGGCAAGCGGTCGAACAACGATTGAAGACAAGCTAAGAGCAGAATACAGGAGTCAGAATCCGGAATTCAGAATAATAAGCGGCTGCAACCATCCTGTTCTTATTTTTGATTTTCTTTTCTTCTGACTCCTGAATTCCGGATTCTGACTTCTGCTTTTCCGCAATTCATTTCTGGAGGACAAGATGAAAACATTTAAACGCACATTACTGGCTGGGGCGTTGTTCGTGTGTGTTGCCGTAGCGTTGGGCGCTTGCTCGTCCGCCGATAACGCGAACTCGAATACGACGGCGACGACCAACGTTTCATCGCCGACGGCAACGCCTTCGCCCGCCGCGCAAACACTGGCGCTCGTCGAACGCCCGCAGAAGATAAAAGACCAGATGAACCAGCGCGGCGAGCAGGACAAGGCAAGCCCAACGCTTTCGTTCGTTAGCCCGCGTGAGGGCGCGACCATCACGGGTTCGACCGTCGAAGTCAAGCTCAATTTGAGCGGCGACCTCAAAGGCTACAAACCCATGAAAGACCCAGCGACGCAGATGGGCAATCACATACACGTCATTCTGGACAATCAGCCCTACGAAGCCTATTACGACTTGGCCCAGCCGTTTGAATTGCGCAACGTGACGGAGGGCAAGCATACGCTGCGCGTCTTTGCTTCAAGACCGTGGCACGAGAGCTACAAAAACGCTGGCTCGTTTCAGATGGTCAGCTTCACCGTCAAGGGCGGCGGCGATGCTACGAAGCCGACGACCACCGCCACGGGTCAGAAGATGGCCGACAATAAAAACACGAGCGCCAACACAAGTGGCAACGTGAACGCAAACGCCAACACCGCTGCTCCGCCACGTGAAGGCAAAGATATGCAGCAAAGCACCGGCGGCGACGTTGATGCGAAGAAGCCGCTTTTGACATACAGCCGCCCGAAAGGCGAGTACAAGGCGGACGACGCAAACGCCATCATGATTGATTTCTGGCTGTCGAACGCCAAATTGCAGGGAGACGGCGGCGAATATCGCGTGCGCTATTCCGTAGACGGCGGCGAGGCGAAGTTCCTGGACAAATGGGAACCCATCTGGCTGAGCGGCTGGACTAATGGCAAGCACACAGTCAAGCTCGAACTCGTAGACAAAAACGGCACGCCCGTAGACAACGGCGGCTACAACACAACTACGCGCGAAATCACGGTCACGAAGTAAAGCAGGAGTCAGAAGCCAGGATTCAGAAGCCGGAAGAAAAGAAAGAATAAAAGAAAAACGGTTGCTGCCGATTATTCTGACTCCTGAATTCTGGCTTCTGACTCTTGCATTTAAGAGTATGTTTGAGCAAAAGCGCGTGCAGTTTAGTGAGATTGTGGCGGAGGCCGCTGCGTGCGTGAGGTGTCCGGCGCTGTGTGAGCGTCGGGCTGTGTTGAGCGAGCGGAACGGCTCAATCGAGGCGCGCGTGATGGTCATTGGCGAAGCGCCTGGTCGGCAGGGCGGAGACAAAACGCGCGTCCCTTTTTCCGGCGATCAATCCGGGCGCAACTTCGCCAGATTCATCGCCTCCATCAATCTCAGTCGAGCCGCTCTGTTTATCACCAACGCCGTGCTCTGCAACCCGCGAAAAGCATCGGGCGCGAATCGCAGGCCCACCGAAACTGAGGTTGCAAACTGCTCGGAATTCCTGCGGCGGCAGATTGAAACGATTAACCCGATGGTGGTCGTCACGCTCGGCGCAGTCTCGCTTGCTGCGCTCAGGCGCATTGAGTATCATGATTTATCTCTGAAAGAAGCAGCCGGAAAAGTACACGAATGGAACAAGCGTTGGCTCGTTCCGGTTTATCATCCAAGTCCGCAGGTGCTCGCCTCGCATCGCCGTGAAGCGGCGCAGTTGCAGGATTACCGAGGGATAGCGCGTGCTCTGCGGCGCGCGGGCCTTGCTCAGAAAAATGCGCCGCCCCGTGGCGCTTAAGAGGTAATAAAAGATGTCAGCGTTTTTGAATAAGCACAGGCAGGTGGTCTCTCTTTTTATCATTCTCGCCGCTTGCTTCTTTGCCGGGGGCGGCGGAAGCCGCGCGCAGGAAAAATCAGTAACGGCGGCAAGCGCAAAGGAGAAAGCGGCGAGCGTTGATGCGAGCGCCGCTCCTAAAGTCGGGCAGGCCGCGCCGGATTTCAAATTGCCTTACGCCACGCAGGAGAGAATTTTCTTCAAGCCGGAAGAACACCTCTCGCTCTCGGCGCAGCGAGGCAAGAATGTGATTCTCGCTTTCTATCCGGCTGACTGGTCAAGCGGCTGCACTCAGGAAGTCTGCACACTACGCGATACGTTTGCCGAACTCTCGAAGCTGAACGCGACGGTGCTCGGCATCAGCGGCGATTACGTCTTCTCGCATCACGAGTGGGCCAAGCTTCACAAGCTACAGTTTCCGCTCCTCTCCGACCACGACCACAAGGTCGCGCGCCTCTACGGCAGTTACATGGAAGACTTTGGCCTCAACAAGCGCACAGTCTTTTTGATAGATAAGGAAGGCGTCGTGCGCTACATCAATCTGAGCTTCAAAGCCGGAGACATGAAAGACTACAGCGCGCTGCGCGCCGAACTGGAAAAGCTCAAGTAGTAAAAGCAGAAGTCAGGAGTCAGAATACAGAATTCAGAATAAAAGAAAATCAGAAGAACGGTTTCCTGCCGATGGTTCTGAATTCTGCTATTCACTCTGACTCCTGACTTCTGTTCTTAGCCAATGAATGAAGTCGTAGAACAAATTGCCGTTCGCCGCTCTCCGCTCGCCGGGGTACATGAGCAGTTGGGCGCGACGATGGTTGAGCGCGAGGGGTGGCTACTGCCAGAGTCCTATGGTGACGCCGCGGCGGAGTACAGCGTCGTGCGCGAGGGCGGCGCTGGCCTGATTGATTTCTCGTCGCGCGGGCGCGTGCGTGTGAGCGGGACGGAAGCCGTGCAATTCTTAAACGGCCTCATCACGAATGATGTCAAGGCGCTGGCGGAAGGCGCGTGGATGACGGCGGCGTTTCCCAATGTGCAGGGGCGTCTCGTTGCCGCCGCGCGTGTTCTTCATCTGGGCGATTGCTTTCTGTTCGACACCGAAGCGGCGACCAGAGAGAGCGTCTTCAAAACGCTCGAACGCTTTACGCTCGCCGGAGATTTTCGGGTCGCGGATGTAACAGACGAACTCATTACGCTTTCCTTGCAGGGCGCGCGGGCCGCCGAGATTATCGCTATTACGCTCGGCAGCGAAGCCGCGAGTGTTGAGCGAGGTCGCATCTGCACGCCGCGTTGGAGAGAGCACTCCGTCAGCATCATTCGCGCGACTCACACCAGCGAGGATGGCTTTGACCTATTCGTTAATGCGGAGCACGCGCCCGCTTTATTTGAAGCGTTGCTTGCGGCGGGCGCGCGAGCAATCGGGTTCGCGGCGCTGGAAATTTTACGCATCGAAGCGGGGCTGCCGCGCCACGGCATTGATATGGACGAGACTAACGTGGTGCTGGAAACAGGACTCGACGAAGCGGTCAGCTATACGAAGGGCTGCTACGTCGGTCAGGAAATCATCGCGCGCATACACTGGCGCGGGCATGTAGCGAAGCGGCTCGCCGGTCTCTTGTTTGAAGACGGCAGGGAAGCCACGCGCGAATCGAAAGTGAGAAGCACAGACGGCAAAGAGATTGGACGCCTGACTTCGACCGCATTTTCCCCTCGCTTGAACAAACCAATAGCGCTCGGCCTTATCAAGTATGATTACCTCGCGCCCGGCACGCAGGTACGCGTCGCCGCTGGCGAGGAGGATAAGCGCGCAGCTCAGGTGGTCGAGCTTCCTTTCGTGCGTGGAAGCTGGTTTGCGGAAACAAACGAAGCGGAGACGCAGAGGTGAGCGACCAATCCGAGACCGCCAACAATGCTGCCACCGCCAGTACGCCCCGCGACCTGGACTTTCAGCAAGCGCGCCTCGCTTATTCAATTATTCAAAATCTGCTGGAACACATGCAAATCATCAGCGACCTGATCGCGCTGATGGCGCAGGTGCTCGACGAAGAGACAACGAAGGCCCTCACCAAGACCCCGCACTGGAACGCCTATCTGGAAAGCCGCCGCGCGATGGAGCGCACGCGCGACGAGATCGAAAAATTCGCGGAGTTGATGAAAAACCTCGGCGAACAGCAAGGCTGAATAAGCTCAACCAAAAATATCAGGTGCGTAGATGAAGCGGTCTTCGCTTTAACCGCGCGCGCGTTCAAGTAGAACCATCATAATCACGCCGAGCAGCGTTCGCGTTTCGTCGTGTGGTTGAAGCTCAGCCAGCTTTTCGATGTGGAACTTGCCCTCGAAGAAGGCGCGCTGCTTTTGCAGGCGCATGATGGGCATTCCGTTTGTGCCGGAGACTAGATAGGACGGGTGAAAAAAGAAGCCCGTGAACATACCTAAGATGGGGACTTCGCCGAGCAGGCTATCGAACACTTTGGCCCAGGGTTTCTCTTCCTTGACGGACATCACATGATTATTGCGTTCGTCGTAGATGTCATAGCTCGCGCGCCAGATAGAGCGCATGCCCTGCCGCCGGATTGAGCCGACGGGAGCGCCCGCCCGATCTGTAAACTGGTAGTTGGCCGAAAAATCCAGAATCTTATTGGCGTTGATGTAGAAAAGCGGCTGCGTCTGCTCAGCATCGGCAAAGACTGTGACGGCCTCCTTTAGCTTAAAGGCTTTCTGCTTGACATAGAAAATCAGGTTGCCCGCCGCGTCTCGCAAAGAGAGCTGCTGCGCGATGGCAATGACTTTGAAAGAAAGTTGCAGGGGATAGTTCATAAGGTTTTCTCCTCACGTCCGTTGTGAATTTATTGGCGCTGCCCTCGCATCTACGGTCAGCAAACTTCATCATACTCATAAAACGCCGAAGCAAAATAGCCTATTCCGCAAGATTAAGTAAACAGCGCCTGCACAACTGCGACTCAGAAAAGCGAGGGCTGGTCTTCCAAGTCCGCCGGGTCAAGAACTGGTTGGCCTAGCAGCCGCTTCAACTTGTTGGCGCTCGCGGGCGCGTGGCCTTCGTAAAAATTGCTGAAGTAAGCGTAAATGTTCGGCACGCTCTCACAGAGCTTGACGAGAAGCTGATGCCACTCGCGCAAGCTCTCGTCCTGCGGGCGCTGCACGATGTCAAAGCGTGTCAGGTTGCGCGCTCCCATCCAGCGCACGTAGGCAAAGTCAGCCGTTTTATACTCGGCCATCTGCCGGACGCGCTCTGCTGATAGCCACTGGCCTTCGACGAGCGCCGCCGCGACGTTGTGTTTCCCCAAAAGCTCCGCCACGCTCTCTACCAGCCATTCCGATTGGCGAAATTCTATGCTAAAGCGCATCTCGCGCGGCAGTCGCGGCAGAAAATCCCGTAGAGCGCGCACGTTCTCCGGCGACATCTCAAATTGCGGCGGCAATTGTATGAGCACCGACGCCAGTTTGTCTCCGAGCAGGCTCGCGTGGTCGCAAAACTCCGCGAGCGCCTCAGCGCAAGAGGGACGGAGCGCGTGCTGGTGCGTTATCTCCTGCGCCAGCTTGAGGGCGAAGGTGAAATGGGGCGGCGTCCTTTTGGCCCACCCGTCAATAGTTCTGGCGGAGGGAATCGCGTAAAAGGTCGAGTCCACTTCAACTGTTGAGAAGACGCGCGCATAGACTTCGAGCATCTCGGCGGGGCGCGTGCCATGCGGATAAAAGACTCCCTCGCCGCCCGCCGGGCCGGTCACCCAATCGTCATAATTCCAGCCCTGGCAGCCGACCGCTATACAGTCGCGCATTATCATTAGCCCTCAGCTTTCGGCCACCGCCGTTCAGCAAAAATTGAGCGGCAGTTAAGCTGTCATATTAAACGATGGTTGATGGCCGGAACAAAAACTTTCAGCAACAAAAACTTTCGTTGCTTCATAATTATTCTTTAACAGCACCCGCTTGTACTGTTTTATTGATAGCTGATAGTTCATTGCTCTCCGCCTTATTTTCACAGACGATGATATTGATGATGCCGAGGGCGTGCCGCTCGACGCGTAAAGTTTGCAGCCCGGCGCGGCGTGCTTCGAGGGCTGTCCGGCGGTTGAAGTGGTCATCGAAGAGGGCGACTGTAAAAAGATTGAGCAGGTCGAAGAGCAGTCCGAGCAAGCCGGACGGGCGCACGTGTTCGAGCAACGCGATTGTCCCGCCGGGCTTAACGACGCGGCGCAATTCCGCGAAGGCATGGGCGGGCGACGTGACAGAGCAGAAGACGAGTGTGGCGCAGGCGGCGTCGAAAGAGGCATCTGGAAAGGGAAGCTGCTCGGCTGTGTTCTGTACCAGATGCACGCCAGCGGGGCGGCTTTTAGACTGTGCACGGCACAGCATCTCATGGCTCAACTCTGTGGCGACGCCAATGGACGAATCAGGGTAGAAAGGAAAGTTTAATCCTGTGCCCGCGCCCACTTCCAGCACCCTGCTATTGTCGGGCAGAGCCTTGAGCGTCTCGGCGCGCAGCCGCGACAAAAAGCGGCGTTCGAGCGGCCCGATGGCCCGGTCATAGCGTGATGCCAGGCGATCATAGACAGCGCGCGAGCGTTGCGGCGCTCTTGGCAAAGGGGCGTTTCCGCTCATTTCAGGCAAGCTTCAAGATGAAAGATGACAGATTCGCTCACCGTGTTCCTGGCCGCGAAACGTTTACATCGAGCGCATGACCGTTCGCCAGCGTGCTAGATCAGCTTCGGCGTAGAGGACGATGCGGACGTGGCAAACGTGTTTGGGTTGCAGCGCGCCGAAGGTGCGGATTGCTTCGATGATGAGCTTGGCCGCCAAGTCCATCGGGACATCTCCGACGCCTGTTCCGAGCGCTGGAAAGAGAACGGATTGCGCCCTGCGGACTTCCGCGCCGAGAAGTGCGCGCAGCGTCGCGCGTTGCAAACAGACTGCGCCGCCCGTCGCTGCCACAGCATGGGCCACCCAGCGCGCTTGCAGCCGTCCCGCGCTGGTCCAGACGACATCTCCCATGTTGACGGGCGCATAAGCCGTTGCTTCATCTTCGAGCGCTTGCCCGGCTGCACTGCGCAACGCACGAGCCACACCCAAACTCATCGTCAATTGCCGATTGGCCGCGTTGACGATGACATCTCCCGCTTGCTCCGATAAATCGCCGACCATCAATTCGACACGCACGTTTCCAACGCGCGCTTCGTCTTTGCCGGTGAAGATTAATTGCGGCATCGGCTCTGCCACCACCTTGAGAACGCGCGCCAGTTCCCCTGCGTTTGAGAAGCGCTCCTGCGGAAGTTTTCTGAGCGTCCGCTCGATGACGGAGAAAAGGTAGGCTTCGCCTGGGCCGTCAGTTATTGGCGGAGTATAGGGACGATGCACGTGCGATTCGCGCAACTCCTCCAACGTCAAATCCTTGAAGGGTACTTCTTTGGTGGCGAGCAAATGGGCTGTCGCACCGAGCGCGTAGATGTCCGTATAACGGCCAAGCTCTTTCCGCTCCCATTGCTCCGGAGCCATAAATCTGGGCGTTCCGGCGCTGAGCTGCTTGCTGTCTTCCTTCAGCGGGTCAAAGGCGATGCCGAAGTCGCCGATGGTTGCAACGCCGCTTCCGTTCAAAAAGAGATTGGCAGGCTTTACGTCGCGGTGAATGACGCCCGCCTGATGTATGGCGTGAAGCCCTCTGGCGACATCAATCAACATGCGGCAAATCATGTTGACGTTCAGACGCCATTCGGCATGTTGCAAATGCTCTACAAGCTCTGCCAGATCAATGCCGTCAATATAACGTTGGATGATGAAGGGAATGCCCGACTCGTATCCGGCGTCGAGCACGCTGACGACGTTGGGCGAAGAGACGCGCGCAGCCAGATGCGCCTCGCGGAAAATATTTTCTTCCGCCGCCGTCTTGAAGACCTTGATGACCAGCGGCATTTGCAGGACGGGATGGCTCGCCAGATAGGCCGCGCCCATCTCTCCTTCGCCGAGGATACTATGGACGAGGAGGCCGCGAAACTTTCCTCCGATGTTTAGTTTGGGAACAGTTCTGGATGTAATGGCTACACTCGGAAGAGTACTGTCACCCAAATCATCCATCAGATTGCTCCCGGCTTAATTCCGAATGGTGGGAATGAATCCGCCTGTCACGAAAACCGTTGAACGTGTAATTGGCTACAGTTTGAATTGAAGAAGCTCAACAGACCCTGCGAGGTTTCATTGTATCATCATCACGACCCGCCGCTCACGCCCGCCGTCAAACTCGCAGAGAAAGATACCCTGCCAGCGACCCAACAGCAGCTTGCCATCTTGAAAAGGCACGACGACGCTTGAGCCGACGAGGCTCGCCTTGATGTGCGCGTCCGAATTCTGCTCGCCGTGTTGAAAGCCCATTCCATACTGCGGGACAAGCGTGCGCAACGCCAGCAGCATGTCGCGCGGCACATCAGGGTCTGCGTTCTCGTTAATCGTCAGCCCTGCGGTCGTATGCTGCACGTAGAGCACACAGATGCCATCACGCGCCCCCGACTCCGCTAGCTTTCGCCTCACCTCGTCTGTGAATTCGACAAGTTGCTCGCGCTCACTGGAGCGCACTTTAATCACGTACATATTCGCTGCCTGACCTCTCTACCAAAGAGCGAAGCCCCTGACCACAAAAAGCAGATCAAGGGCTTGGCCGTCAAGATGGCAGTGCGTAGCGTTATTTTCGGTTCGATGACTTACGCTTCAAGAGCGCCCAGCCCGAAGGCAGCACCGCCGCCGCCAGCGCAATCTTTATCACGTCGCCGATGAGAAACGGCGCGACCCCGGCGACCCACGCGCCCGTTGGGCCAACGAAGCGAGTGAGCCAGGCCCAGCCGCTCGATAGAATGATGATTGAGCCGAGGCCCATCGCCGCCGCAGCGGTCACAAAGCGCCTGTCCCAGCCGCGCTCCGCCAAGAGGCCGACGACGAAGGCTGCCGCCGGATAAGAGAGCAGATAACCGCTCGTTGGGCCAAACAGCAGGCGCTGCAAACCACTCCCGCCAGCGGCAAAAAACGGCAGACCGCTCGCGCCTTCTATCAGATAAGCGAGCATTGCCAGCGCGCCCAGCCGCGAGCCTAACAGAGCGCCCGTCAGCAAGACCGCGAAGGTTTGCCCTGTCAAGGGCACTGGCGTCCACGACAGCGGAATCGCTACCTGCGCCGCGAGCGCCGTCAGCAAACTGAAAGCAATAATCAAGGCCACCCCGCGCGCCCAATCCAGCGGCGCGAGCACGGCGCTCGTCAACGTTTCGGCTTTAGCAAAAGAAGTGTTCATAATTTTCCATTGATTCATTTAATCATTGGTTCATTGATTCAATGAGACAATGAACCAATGATTAAATTATTTGAGTTGCGCATTTCTGCGTCTACGTTAACTCCACTTCTCCCGGCCCGCCGACCTCTTCTATCTCAGCATCTACGACCTTGATTCTCATTCCGTAGAACGAGCGCCAGACGAAGATCATCGAGATGATGAAGAAGACGGCGGCCAAGATATGCGTCAGGGTCGTGTCGCCATTATTCCGTGCGGTCAGGCTCACGGCCAACTCGACGGCCAGCAGGCCAAAGAGCGTCGTAAACTTGATGACCGGATTCAGAGCAACAGACGAAGTGTCTTTGAATGGGTCGCCCACCGTATCGCCGACGACCGAAGCGTCGTGCAAGGGCGTACCCTTCTGCTTGAGTTCGACCTCGATAATCTTCTTCGCGTTGTCCCAGGCGCCGCCCGCGTTCGCCATGAAGATGGCTTGATAGAGACCGAAGACGGCAATCGAAATCAGGTAGCCGATGAAGAAGTAAGGCTCGACGAAGGCGAAGGCGAGGCTTGAGAAGAAGATGGTCAGGAAGATATTAAACATCCCCTTTTGCGCATACTGCGTGCAGATTTGCACCACCTTCTTGCTATCTTCAACCGATGCCTTCTCGACATTTTCGCTGAGGTCGATATTAGCCTTGATGAATTCGACCGCTCGATAAGCGCCGGTCGTTACGGCCTGTATGCTCGCTCCTGTAAACCAGTAGATGACAGCGCCGCCCGTAATCAGGCCGAGCACAAACGGAGCATGCAGCAACGATAGATTCTGCGTGTTCGCTGTGAGGCCGTTGGTGAGCGCCATGATGATAGAAAAAATCATCGTCGTCGCTCCGACCACCGCCGTACCGATGAGCACAGGCTTGGCCGTCGCCTTAAAGGTATTGCCAGCGCCGTCGTTCTCTTCCAGCAAGTGCTTGGCGCGGTCAAACTTAACGTCGACGTTGTAGTCCTGTTTGATTTCCGCCTCAACGTTCGGCACTTGTTCGATGAGCGACAATTCGTAGACCGACTGCGCGTTGTCCGTCACAGGGCCGTAAGAATCAACGGCGATAGTGACCGGCCCCATGCCCAGGAAACCGAAGGCGACGAGGCCGAAGGCGAAGACCGACGGCGCAACCATAAAGGCGCTTAGACCTACGCCCTCAAAGAGCACGTCCGGCGCGCTAAACAAGTAGGCAATGCCCATCAGGGCGACGATGCTGATGCCGAGCCAGTAGGCGGAGAAGTTGCCTGCCACCAATCCAGACAGGATGTTGAGCGACGGGCCGCCCTCGCGCGAAGACGTGACCACCTCTTTGACGTGTCCCGATTCGGTCGAAGTAAAGACCTTGACCAGTTCGGGAATAATAGCGCCCGCCAGCGTGCCGCAAGTGATAATGGTCGCCAACTTCCACCAGAGCGTCGTGTCACCATTGAGCGACGGGATAATGAAGTATGACACGACGTAGGTGAGCACGACAGAAACGATAGAGGTAATCCACACGAGCGAGGTCAACGGCGCTTCAAAATTCATCCTGTCGGCGTTTTGATAACGCGCCTTTGCGATGGCTTCGTTGACGAAGTATGAAAGGGCGCTGGCAATAATCATCATCACGCGCATGACGAAGAGCCAGACGAGCAGTTGGATTTGAATGGCTTCGCTATCAACTGCGAGCAGAATAAACGTGATGAGCGCCACGCCCGTCACGCCGTAAGTCTCAAAACCATCGGCGGATGGGCCAACAGAGTCGCCCGCATTATCGCCCGTACAGTCTGCAATCACGCCCGGATTACGCGCGTCGTCTTCCTTAATCTTGAAGACAATCTTCATCAAATCAGAGCCGATGTCTGCAATCTTTGTGAAGATGCCGCCCGCGATACGCAGCGCCGCCGCGCCCAAGCTCTCGCCGATGGCAAAGCCGATGAAGCACGGCCCCGCATAATCGCGCGGGATAAAGAGCAGGATGCAGAGCATTATCAGCAACTCGACGCTAATGAGCATCATGCCGATGCTCATTCCGGCCTTGAGCGGAATAGCGTAAATCGGGTAGGGCTTGCCGCCGAGGCTGGCGAAGGCCGTGCGCGAATTGGCAAACGTGTTAACGCGGATGCCGAACCACGCCACGCCGTAGCTGCCAGCGATGCCAACAAGACTGAACAGGATGATAACCGCCACCTTCAGTGGTGGAAAGCCGTTTTCGATTGCGCCCGTCACTTCGTTAACTGTCTGCGTGAGAACGCCAAAGTAGATGGCGACGATGATTCCGATGAATACCCAGAGCAGGAGAATAAACTTGCCCTGCGTGATGAGATAGGTCTTGCACGTTTCGTAGATGAGTTCGGAAATCTCACGCATCGCGCGATGAACGGGCAGGTTCTTCAACTGCATGAAGATGACCAGCCCGAACAGCAGGCCGAGCACGCAGACGCCTAAGCCCACGAGCAGCAGCGTGTGTCCGTCAGTGCCTAGAAACTGCTGCGAAGAGAGGTCTGGCAATTTCAGATTGGCTTCGCCGCCCGGAGCGTGCGAGCCTGTTTCCGGCGCTGCCAGCGCAACTGACGTGTTAAGAACAAGCGCCGCAAGAATCGATGCGGCGGTCAAAGCGCCGCGCCGAATCCGCAGCGCGAAGGATGATAACGGGCGCGCAAGCGCCTTTGCGTTCGTCATAAAATTATCTAAAACGTCCGGCATTTCCTGCACGCTTGTTCCGCGCTGCAAAACCTTTGTGATGAGGAAGAGAGCGCAGCCAAGCGAGAGAAGGCTGACGGCAAAAATCAGCGGTAGTTCCACGATTAAGCGATTCCTTTCTGTTCGTTAAATAAATGGCGAGAAAACTTTAATCAGCCACAGGCGCGACCAGACCCGACACAAAATCAGACTAAGACAAACGGGAAACACACGAGGCGTGCGCGCCCTCTGTCCATATCGCTCTCAAGCCAAGTCGCGCTAAAAGCGGTTATTATGTCCGAAAAACTGTCTAATGTCCAAAGTCCAAAGTCTAAGGTCGAAGCGCCTATCGGACTTTTGGACTTTGGTTTCCAGACTTTAGGCTTTAATTTACTACGCAGGCACTAGCGAGCTTTTGCGCTCGCCGCGCAGTTTGACGAGCGCCGTTAGAGCCAGATAAAGCGCGAGCAGAACGAGCGCAGAAGAGGCGATGGCATTGACCATCTCTATGTCAAACCCGCGCGAGATTCTGAAGTTGGCGACTGCCAGTTTGACGAGTGCCCAGAGCGTAATCGTTAAGACGAAGAGCATCGGAAAGAGCGTGAAGCCGATACGCCTTCGCGCCTGATAGAGCCAGACCGTAATCGCAAGGAGCGTCAACGCGGCCAGCAATTGATTCGACGCGCCAAACAGCGTCCAGAATTTAATCCACATGCCCTCGCCCGCAAACGCGATGAAATAAAAAGGCAGCGCCATCGTCAAAAGCGTACCCGCCAAAGCGCCCCAACGACCGGGCCAATTGAACAATTCCTGCACGATGTAACGGCCCAGCCGCGTACACACGTCGAGCGTATCGAAGACGAAAGTCGAAAAGGCCATCGCGCCAAACGTGATGGCGAATGAAAGATTCTGTGGGCCGATAATCAACGTGAGAAATTTGCCGATGCCGTTGCCGTAGATTGTTCCGGGCGCGAGTCCCTTTGTGCTCGCCTGCGCGACAATCATGATTGTGACGAGCGCTATCAATGCGACGAAACCTTCGGCCAGCATCGCTCCGTAGCCGACAGGCTTGATGTCTCGCTCCTTGTCAATCTGCTTGGAAGTCGTGCCGGAGCAGACGAGACCGTGAAAGCCTGAGCACGCGCCGCAGGCTATCGTCACAAAGAGGAAGGGAAAGAGCGTGCCCGTCAGGCCGCCTGCGTCCCAGGACTTGAAGGCGGGTTGTTGAATCTCGTAGCCGCCGAAGAGAATGCCAATCACGCCGACCGCCAGCGCCGAGTAGAGTACGAAACCGCCCAGATAGCCGCGCGGCTGCAAGAGCGCCCAGACGGGAACGATTGAAGCGATGCAGCAATAGGTGAGAATCAGCAGTCCCCACGTCTGATGATCTAGCAGCACGACGGTCGAAAGCTTTGTGCCCAGCCACGCCAGCGCAAAAGTCGCGGGAACGAAGATAATGGTCGTCAACCAGAGCGGCGGGTTGAGATAACGCTGCACGAGGCCGAGCGCGATGGACAGCAGCAGATACATAATGCTCGCCATCGCCACCGCTCCGCCCGGATTAAAGGCCACGTTGCCCTGTCGTAATTCTTCCGTGCCGCCCGTGAAAGTTCCGGCAGTGATGTCCGCGAAAGCGACGATGACGTAAACGAGCGCAATCCAGATAAACGCCATCATCGCCATCCCTGCACGCTTTCCCAAATGCTCGCGCGTAATCTCAGCGATGGAACGCGCCCCGTGGCGCACCGACGCGGCAAGACTCGTAAAATCATGCACCGCTCCGATTAGCACAACTCCCAAACCAATCCAGATGAGACACGGAACCCAGCCGAAAAGCTGGCAAGCGATGATTGGCCCGGCAATCGGCCCGGCAGCGGCTATCGCCGAAAAGTGCTGGCCGAAAAGATAAAACGGGCGCGTCGGCACAAAGTCAACACCATCGTTGACGGCATTGGCCGGAGTCTGGCGCGCATCGTCGAGCACGAATTGCCGCGCAATCCAATTGCCGTACAATTTGTAGGCCGTCACAAGCAGAACGACGAATCCGAGCGCCAGTAGAGTCAAACTCATACGAGAACCTCGCGCGTTTGATTTAAGGGCGTGAAATTATATGGCAAGAATCAAGCCGAGGCTAATCAAAGGGCGACCGCTCGTGGCTTGATAAAACAGGAAGACGGCGACACCAGCGTAAGCTACAGCGGCGAGCACGAGGTAGGCCATCTGGCTGCGTTGCGAAAGCCGCTCGCGCCAGCGGCTCAGGCCGTAACCGACGAGCGGTAGAAGCTGTAGCGCGTGAAAGCCCAGAAAGTGTGTAACGCGCAAGTCTCCGGCTCGCGTGCTCCAGTTGACAAGGGGCAACCCCGGCCCACCGTCAGGTTGGCCCACCGTATGGGCCATTTGAGAAATCATCACCATGCCTTCGATGCTTGCGAGCAGAAAAAGCAGTAAGCCTAGCCTGATGCCCCAGAGATAGGGAAGCGGCAAAGGCATCGCCGTGCGCCCGAAAAAGAGCACGAGCGTGAGCAGCACGAGCATTGTGTTGACCGTAATGGCTAAGCCCATCGTGGAAAAGATGGCGGCGTCAAACGGAGTCTTGATGTTGAAATGCGAGGTCGTGCCGCGTGCGGCTTGCAGGATGATGCAGAACATCTCGACCACGAAGACTAATGTGACGCCCCAGCTAATGAATCGCACAGCCCACGGCCTGTGCGAGAGATAGTGTAGAAACCAACCGAGCGTCCAGACGAAAATCGTAATCGAGATGGTGAATTTGAGCGGCTTAATCCAGGGGTTGATGCCCATGATTGTGCGCGAATCGAAGGGAGCGATAGAGAGCAGCACAACGCTCGTCGCCAGCATCAACCAGCCCGTCAGAGCCAGCACAGGATTGCGGCGATAAAGCTCGGCTATGAAATCAAGCACTCTCTTCATTGACGATAAAACGGCGCTTCAGTATTGAGCGCAGCACGAAATAGAGCAGCAGGCCGACTGGCCCAAGCATGAACGTCAGTACGAGGCAGGGCACGACCAGCAAATGGTGAATCCCCAAACGCTGCGCGTCGCGCACCTCCCAGCTTCCGATGAAAAGATCAAACGCTAGATAATGAACCCAGCCCGCCAGCAGATTATACGGATTCCGAAAAAGCTGTGAGACTTCGGCCAGCGAACCAAAGCCGCCACCCGATTCGCCGAAGTGCGTGGCAATCAGAGATAGATAGAGCAGCCCCAGCAACAAAGGGATGACGATGCCCGCAATCACACGCGCAGACCACTTCCAGCGCGGGACGAAGATTAATAACAGCCAGCCCAAAACGGCCAGCCAGCTACAGATTTTAAAAAGAGTTTCGGGCGACATCTGTTCTCCTTTCAACCAAACGCTCGGCGGCAAACTTTTGTTTCCTCTTGGCCCACCAAGACTTCTTTCAGGTCAATGGCAGTTTGCCAAACCTTAACGGCTCGCATTGGCAGCTTGCCAGCCAGGCTCTTGACGAGAGATGAAGAAAGTGCTGATAAAAAGCCGGATTTTCATTTCGTCGGTTGATGGCACGTTGATTGATAGCGATGTAGCTGGCCGCACCTCAACAAGTAAGGGAGCTTAGAGGAGCAGCCGAAAATTACAGCCGCAGAAACAAAGGAGAAGATATGGACATCATTACCGTCACTTACCTAATGTACATCGCCATCAGCATCGCGCTGACAGTTTGGGTGGCGCAAACTCTATTTAAGAATGGCCGCGTTTTTCTGGTCGATGTCTTTAGCGGCAATGAATCGCTGGCCGACTCTGTTAATCGTTTGCTCGTCGTTGGTTTCTATCTTATCAACTTCGGGTACGTCAGCCTCGCGCTCAAACTCGGCTACGAGTTGGAAAACATGCGCGAGGGAATCGAAGCTCTCTCTTGGAAAATTGGGCTGGTGCTCGTTGTCCTCGGCGGAATGCACTTCTTCAATTTATACGTCTTCAGCCGCATTCGCCGCCGCCCGCAAACCAGGCCCGCGTCGCCCCTGCACAGGCCCGGAGCTTACAGGGAAGCCAGCGAAAATTGAAGCGCCGTTTACAGCGTTGCCGCTGCAAGAGAGCGCGCAGCACAGGTCAACTATCAGAGGACACTCTCGTCGATCTTGATGTTGCGCGCTTCGAGCGCCGCGACGAAAGCTGCGGGCGGAATGCAGCGTTCCTGTGGAATCGCGCCCTTCTGAAGCGTCAGCCCGCGCGCCATCATCTGCGCGATGATCGAAGCCGGAAAAGCGGTGGTGCGCATCATCGCGCTCAGGCCCGTCCGCTCGTCAAAGAGGTCAATGATGTCGTAGCGCAAAGTCTGCTGTCGTCCATTCATTGCGCCGCTGAATTCGACGCGAATTAGTACAACGTCAGGCCCATCCGAAGGCAGGTGTCTTTGCAGCATCTCGCCGAGCAGGCGACGCGGTTTGAGACGCGTGCCGTCAACTTCAACTTCCTCGCTCGCGGCGAGGCCGAGGTCGAGCAAGAGTTTGAACTTTTCACAATGGCCGGGATAGCGAATTGTTTTGTAGTCAAGCTCTCTTGTGCGGCCTGAAAAGGTTTCGGGCAGCGTCGAAGTCCCGCCCGAAGTGTTGAAGGCTTCCATCTGCCCGAAGGGCGCGGGAAACTCCAGCCGCTCAATCTCGGTCATCGAATCCACTTCGATAATCTCTCCGCGACGAATGACGCGAGCGCGCTCGACATACTCATTGATTAAACCTTCGACGGAAAAGACTATTTGATAATCGAGCGGCGGTTCGGGACTTTGCGGTAATCCGCCGACGCGGATATGAATTTCGTCCAATCGCTCAAAACGCACAGCGCCGTGTGCGACCAGAACAGAAACCATTCCGGGTGCGAGTCCGCAATCAGGGATGATATTGATGCCAGCCGCCCGCGCTTGCTCGTCGAGTGCCAATTCCGCATCGACGACAGCGTTGTTTCCGCCCAGGTCGCAGAAGTTAACGCGCGCTTCAATCGCTGCCCGCGCTAGTTGCAGATTATGGAAATAGGTGACGCAACTAATCGCTGCATCATGGCCGCGCATCAACTTGACGGCCTGCTCATAATCCGCCACATCAATCTGCGCGGGCGTGAGTTTCTCACCGCCGATGGTTTTGACGACGGCGCGCGCTCGCTCGCCATCAACGTCTGCGACTGTGACAAGCTCAACGCCTTCGCTATGAGCAAGGTCGTAGGCAGCGCCGAGGCCCATTCGCCCCGCGCCGAGAATCAGAATTCGCATGCAAGTCTATTCCACCGTCGAGTCTGTTTAGAGCCATTATTGCGGAAGATCGCCCGGCGGAGCAGTTTCCTCCTGCGTTGTCTTTATCAATAAGCCCACAATGCCGCTGACGAGTCCGATTGAAATTAATAGCAGACCGGCGAGCGCGCGCCCGTGATCCTCAGCGCCGCTGGTTGTTGCTTCCTCAAAGAGTTGTCTGACGCCGGTATCGTGCGGAATGATGAACAGACCGACGGCGACAAGAAAAAAGCCCAACGCTGAAATTTTCAGGGTTACAGGCGTGCGCGCCGGGCGTCCGATCTTCTGCCCGATGGCGCTGCGCGTGTAGCCGTATGAGAGATAAATGGCGAGGCCAAGCATCAACCACCCGATGAAACGCCACCAGGAGCCGCCCGGCAAAAAGTACATCAGCAGAATGCAGGAGACTGCGCCGAGCATCGGAAAAAGCCAAGGGCCGAAGGGGACGCGGAAGGCGCGCGGTCTGTCCGGGTCTTTGTGACGCAGGATAGGAATGCCGATGCAAACGAGCACGAAGGCGAAGAGCGTGCCGATGTTTGTCAGGTTCACCATCTCCTCGACGGTGGCGAAGGCAGCGATGCCGCCGACGACAACGCCTGTCAAAATTGTCGTCACGTGCGGAGTCTTAAATTTCGGATGAACGCTGGCGAAGACCGAAGGCAGCAGTCCGTCGCGGGCCATCGAAAAGAAGATGCGCGGCTGGCCCAACTGGAAGACTAAGAGCACAGCCGTGTGTGCGACGACCGAGCCGAAGGCCACGACCGTATTCTGCCATTTCGCCTGCGGCGCAACGTGTTCGAGCGCCATCGTTAAAGCTTCGCCGCGCTGCGCCGGTGTCCACTGGATTAGCTCCTCGTAGGAAACAATTCCTGTGAAGACCGCAGCCACGACGACGTAGAAGACTGTGCAGATAATCAAGGATGCGATGATTCCGATGGGCAGGTCGCGCGCCGGATTCTTAGTCTCTTCGGCGACGGTCGAAACGGCGTCGAATCCAATGTAGGCGAAGAAGACGACCGCCGCGCCGGTCAAAGTTCCGCCCCACCCATGCGGTTGAAACGGCTGCCAGTTGGCCGCCATCTCGCCGGGAGCGACGAAGTAGAGCGCGACGACAATGAAGAACAATAGAACCAGTATCTTGATGCCGACCATTACGGCGTTGAAGCCTGCAGACTCGCGTATGCCCCAGACCAACACGACTGTTATCAGCATAACGATGCCGAAGGCGAGTAGATTGAAAACAATGGGGATGCCGAAAATGTGTGGCGCTGCGCTGACGACCTCCGGGCTGGCCGTCGTGTAAGTCGTCGTCATCCAGTCCGGCAAATTGATTCCGATGTTTCTTAAGAGCCGGTTAAAGAACTCCGCCCAGCTAATCGCCACGGCGACATTGCCGATGGCATACTCGATAATCAAATCCCAACCGATAATCCACGCGACCAATTCGCCGAGCGTCGCATAGGAATACGTGTAAGCCGAGCCGGAGATGGGAACCATCGAAGCCAACTCGGCATAACAGAGCGCCGTGAAGCCGCAGACAACCGCCGTGATGACGAAGGAAAGCATCAGCGATGGGCCAGCGCCGAGTCGCCCATCCGTTCCGGCGGCGGCAGTGCCGACCGTGGCGAAGATGCCCGCGCCGATGATCGCGCCGATGCCGATAAGCGTCACATTGAAAGCTCCGAGCGTACGCTTGAGCGAAAACTGCGGGCCGCCGGCGGTTGACAGAATGTCGTCCAGATTCTTTGTACGGAAGATGCCTCGAAGCACAGTGTTGCCTCCCTGTTTATCAAAGGATGCTGAAGAGCTTGAAGGATACCCGATCCAATTGCGCTGTTGCTTGCGGGCGGAGTTTGGCACGGAACACGCGCGCAGGGCAAGGATGAAGACAAAAAAGAGAGACTACTCCACCAGAATCAAGACGCTTTCATCCCTCGACCCGCACAGGCTCATGTTTTTTATCTTTTGCCTTTTTACTTGAGCCTTGATATGCTCCGCCGAAAATTCGTACCGTTTCTTTAGTTGAACATGCACGCAGAGCGCAACGCGAAATCTCGCCCGCTGTTTGAGCATCTGGATACGACCTTCGTCAATCTGGCAGCGCTCCTGCGCTACTTGCAGCAGCGCGCGTTCATTGGGCGCATACACGTCGTGCTTGACGAGTACGAGGCGGATGTCCTGCTTGACGAGGGCGGCACGACGCGCGTACGTGAGATAGATTACACGACCGCACGAGCGAGCGAGGGCGCAGACGCGCTGCCGCGCCTTCTCGTGCGCGCCAGAGAGCCTGGCGGCCTCATCAGCGTTTACGAAGGCACGGACGAAAAGGCGTCGATTGAAACGGGCGCGCTCGCGCCCGCAACGGACGAAGCGGCGCAGCATTTAACGGCAGAGGAGGCGGAGTGGCGCGACCTGGTGCGCGTGAGCGGCGAGATTATTGCCGCCGTCGAGCGGGCTGTGTTGAGTGCGCAGGCAGACTTCGCCGGAATCTTTCGCGCAACTCGGCTTGAACTGGCCGACGACTTCGCTTTTCTCGATCCGTCAACGCGGCGCTTCGAGTATGCGAACGCTACCGTCAGGCTGCATGCTGGCTTAGGAATGAAAGCGTATGTCGCTGGCCTGACAGAGTGTTTGCGGCGCGTGGTCGAAAAGACTGCGAAGGGCGGACAATCCGCGCGCATACGTGAGCGCGTCGCACTCGAACTGGCCGTCCTTGCAAGACGACGGCAAACACAACTCTCGCGCTTCAAGCTAACGCAACAGTTTGATCGCATCGCGGGCACGAGAGTCCTGTAACGAATTTTCAGTTTTCGGTTTTCAGTTAGAAATCCATTGCGAAATCTATTTACTGAAATACACACTGCCGATTGCTGAAAACTGAAAACCGAAAACTGAAAACCGCTATGTTTAAATGGGGAGCTTTCTGGACAACTTTCGGCGCGCTCTTTCTGGCGGAGATGGGCGATAAGACACAACTGGCTGCCATTACTCTGGCGGCACAAACGCGCTCGCCGGTCTCCGTTTTTCTGGGCGCTGCGCTGGCGCTCGCGCTCGTCTCACTGATTGGCGTCGCCGTCGGCTCTGCCCTGGGCCAATATCTGCCCGCAGACTTGCTACATAAGGTGGCGGCGGTCGCCTTTATCCTAATCGGTGTTTTGATGCTCTGGGGAAAATTGTGAAAGGACAGAATGCAGGATTCAGAATTCAGAAGCCAGAAGAAAAGAAAAACAAAATAAAAGCGGTTTCAGCCTTTCCCTTCTGACTTCTGAATTCGGGCTTCTGAATTCTGCTTTACCGTCATGTATCCATTCAGAAATATTCTGTTCCCAACTGATTTCACTTTGCACGCGCGGGCGGCGCTCAAATATGCGGCGGCGTTTGCGCGCGAGGGCGCGGGGCGCATCGTGCTCTTTAGCGTGCAGAGCGGCAGCGTCCCGGCGAATTTAATGACACTGCCGGAGCGAATCCTTGATGAGCCGGATCAAAGGTGGCTACAGCAGTTGCGTATGGATGTCGGAAATCTGCTTGACGACCCGCTCTTCGATGGCCTGGAAGTCGAGCCGGTGATTATTGAAGGCGAGCCTGCGCCGGAGATTGCGCGCGCCGCCCGCGAATTCGATATTGATTTGGTCACAATTGTCACGCACGGACGCCACGGGCTGGCACGCGCGTTGTGGGGTTCGAGAGCCGAAGAAATTATCGCCGAAGCGCCGTGCCCTGTGCTGACGATTCGCCCGCCGCAGCGTGATTTCGTCGAACACCGTGAGAGCCATACTGAGATTCGTTTGAACCGTTTGCTGCTGGCGACAAACTTTCGTCCGTCGGCCAACGCCGCCGCGCAGGTCGCAGCCGAGTTGGCCCGCCGCACAAACGCAGAGTTTCATGCGCTCTATGTGATTAGCGATTATGTTGGCGAGATGGCGCAGATGTTTCCCGAAAGCAATGTTCCGGCGCTGACGCGCCTGCGCGAGCATGTCGAAGAAAGGATGTCGAGCTTTGCGAGCGAGGCTGGCAGCCGCGCCATCACACACATTAGCGAAGGAAGACCCTATGAAGAGATTGTCAGGCTGGCGACTGAGAAGGACGTTGACTTAATCGTCATCGGAACGAGTGTTCACGCTTCACTCTTCGGCGGCGCGCCCGCGCTCGGCCCTGACATCGAACGCGTCGTCCGCAACGCGCCCTGCCCTGTGCTCTGCGTCCCCTCCGGCAAAGTCGTGACGCCCATCCCCGCACTGGTCACAGCGCCTATCCCGCAAACTTAAAAGAAGTGATGAGTGATGAGTGATGAGTAACAGAAAGAGTTCTTAACTCATCACTCATTACTCATCACTTTATTTACTGTCCCGATTCGACGGGCAGGCCCGCGCTTTTCCACGCATCGAAGCCGCCGAGGAGAGCCGCCGCATTTTCGATTCCCTTTTGCTTGAGTGTCAGCACCGCACCGGCGCTGGTGTGCTCAGCCGGTCAAGAGCAGTACGTGACGATCAACTTGTCACGCGGTATCTCGCTGGCACGATTGCCGACCTCGTTGACGGGAATCAGAATCGCGCCCTTGATGTGAGCTTGCTTGAAGGACGCATCATTGCGAACGTCGATGACAGTCGCCCCACCCTTCTTCAGTGCCTCTTCTAATTCTGCAACGGTAATACGCCGCGCGCCGTCGCTGGGCGGCGTCACCGTTACTTTCGGTGGCTGTTGGGCTGCCGTCGTCGTATTCGTAGCTCTCGTCGTCGTCACGTTCGCGCTCTCAGTGCGCTTGTCTTGTGAATTACAACCCGCCAGCACCATCAGTCCAAGAATAATGACGGCTGACATTGAAACAAAAAGACGCATTTAACTAACCTCCGAAATCAAACGAAAGTGACGAGTAATGAGTGATGAGTAAAAGAAAGAGGTCTTAACTCATCACTCATTACTCATCACTCATCACTTTTTTTCATTGTTGTTGACTGCTTTCCGTCGGAAGGCCCGCGCTCACCCATGCTTGATAGCCGCCGAGGAGGGCCGCCGCATTTTGAATTCCGTTCTGCTTGAGTGTCAGCACCGCACCGGCGCTGGTGTGCTCAGCCGGTCAAGAGCAGTACGTGATTATCAGCTTATTGCGCGGCAATTCGCTCAAGCGGCCCGCAATATTATTGAAGGGAATCAGGCTCGCGCCCGTGATGTGGCCTGCCATGTAAGCCTGTTCATTACGCACATCGATGATGATGGCCGTTCCCTTTTCCAGTGCCGCGCGCGCTTCCGCCGGAGTGATGCGGCGCACGCCGTCTCCCTGCTCCGGCGCTTGCGGCGGCGGAACGGGATCGCCCGTGTTAGGCTGCGTCGCCGTCTTTGCCGAAGACGGCACGGTTTTCGCGGCAGACGTTTTCGACGCCGCACGCTTTTTCTTCTTTTTCCCCTGCGCCGCGACGCCTCCCGCAAGGAGCGCGAGCGCGAACAGGGCCGCGATTGTTCGTAAAATAAAAGAACGCATTTGATTACTCTCCAAAATGACGGCTTGGCCGACCGAGGAGACCACAACACGCAATTGTCTCAAGCCATCAACCAATACTTCTACCATTTTCTTTATCACAGCACAACGATAGCAAGCAGGAAGGATGAAGGCGGAAAGATGAAAGCGTGGCTACTCAAGTTGAATAGCTCTTCCGTCATCCTTCCGCTTTCATAATTCCTGCTTGCCTTTCATGCGGCGCGTGCCTATCCTTGATGTGTTGCTGGCTGAAACTTGCTGTTAAATCGACTGTGAGCAGCATAACGCTCGCGTCCATGCGGCGCTCGTGATAAATCTTCAGCCGCAGTTGCCCGAAAGAGGCTCGCGAGGGTTTGTTAGATGTCGCAGCCGACTTATCTCACGTCTGGAAGCCGCGTCGCCGTCGTCGGCGGTGGGCCAGCGGGCGCGTTCTTCGCCATCGAACTGCTGCGCCGCGCACGCGCGCTGGGCCTCAAGATCAGCACAGACATCTACGACGGCAAGAACTTTGCACGCAAGGGCGCGCCCGGCTGCAATATGTGCGCCGGAGCCGTCGGCTACAACCTCATTCAAGAGATAGAGCGCTCGACCGTCCCCATCCCGCGCGAAGTCATACACTACGAACTCGAAGGCTACGCCGTTCACTATCAGGATTCCGTCGCGCGGCTTTCAAACGATCCGTCTAAGAAGATTTACGGCGTCTATCGTGGCGCTGGCCCGGTCAGCACAGAGCACCCGGACGGCGCACGCAGCTTCGACCAATTCCTGTTAGACCAGGCAGTCAAGCTCGGCGCGCGCCACATTCCCAGAAATGTTCACGACATTGACGTGCCCGCTACGCTCGAACGCCGCCCGGCCTTGCGTCTGACGGATGACGAGCGCATCGAATACGACCTTGTGATCGGCGCTTTCGGAGTTAATTCACAGTTGGCGAATCGGCTGTTGTACGGCTATGTTCCGCCGCCGACGTGGAAAACGTGCGTCATAGAAGCGCGCGTCTCGCCGGAGTTTCAAAGCGAGAAGCTCCACAACATGATTCACTTCTTTGTGCTCAAGCAGCCGGACATACGCTACGTCGCCCTCATCCCTAAGGGTGAGCACGTCACGGTCACGGCCATCGGCGAGGACGTTGACGTGGCAACGACCGAGCGGCTGCTGCGCGATTCCTACATGCGCGACTATTTGCCGCACGATTGGAAGCTCGACTGTCATTGTCATCCGCGTGTGGCGCTCGGCGCGGCGCGGCTGCCTTACAGCGAGCGCTTCGTCATCGTCGGCGACGCATCGGATTCACGCTACTTGAAGAACGGCGTCGAGTCTGCGCTCGTCACTGCGCGGCTCGCCGTCGATTGCGTCATCAATCACGGCGTTACGTCGCGCGACTTCGAGCGCTATTTCTGGCGGCGCTGCAACCGCGTCTTCGGGCGCGACAACATCTACGGGCGAATGCTCTTTGAGATTTACGACCGCATCTTTCCGCATCCGATGCTCGCGCCGGTTTACTTTGCGGTGCTCCGCTCGGAACGCAAACTGAAAAAGCCCGGCGCGCTTCTTTCAAACGCGCTGCTCGCGGCCTTTACAGGCGACCAATCCTACAAGCGCATCCTGCTGTCAGCGCTTAATCCGCGATTGGCGGCGCGCATGGTTGGGCGCGCAGGCACACTCGCGCTCGAACGCGCCCGCGCCACCATCTCACTCACAGAGCGCCAGCCCGTCAGGGGGTTATACCTGCGCGACGGCTCGCGCGTCGCCGTTATCGGCGGGGGGCCGGGCGGCGCGGCCACAGCTATCAGGCTGCTCCGCAACGCCAAACAACGCGGCATAAACTTGCGCGTGACCATTTACGAGCCGAAGCAGTTTCCACGCCAGCACAATCCGTGTATCGGCGTGCTCGCGCCGCCGACCGCCCGGCTGCTGCGTGAAAAGCTTAAAGTAGAGTTGCCCGCAGAGATGATTAAGCGGACGATCAAGGGCTATCGCCTGCACGGCGACCGCGAAGAGATTGAACTCCGTGCGCCGACCACAGAAGAACCCGCGTTGATGGTCTCACGCTCTGACTTCGACCAATTCCTGCTCTCACGCGCAATGGAAGAGGGAGCGCAGGTTTTGCACGACCGCGTGACGGGCCTTGAGTTTCACCCTGATAATCTTGAGCATCCGGTGCGCGTCTATTCCGAAGGCCGCTCTAACTCTGCGGATATGGTTGTCGCCGCCTGCGGTCTTGATGACGGGTTGCTCTCCGTGCTCGAACAGGTCAGCCCGCATAAGCATCGCTATCATCGCCCGGCGGAATACATGCACTCGATTATCATTAAGCTGCCGTGCGACGAGCGCTACATCGAAAAGCGTCTGGGCGGCGACATACACGCTTTCCTGCTTTCGGATTTGCCGCGCATAGAGTTTGGCGCTATCTCGCCAAAGCTTGACCACGTGCTCGTCAACATCGCCGGTCGCCGTGTGCGCTCAACCGACATGGAAGATTTTCTGCTGCACAGGAGAGTGCGAACGCTTTTGCCACGCTTGAATTTGCAACAGCTAGATTATTACGAAGGACGCGCGCCCGTGCGCCACGCGCGCCGTGTCTTCTGGGATCGCTTCGTCGCGGTCGGCGATGCGACAGGCTGGCTGCGTCCCTTCAAGGGCATGGGCATCACGACAGCGATTCAAACGGGCACTACGGCGGCGGACGTGATGATTGAGCGCGGCGTTGATAGTGTGGCTCTGGAAGCCTACGCGCTCCGCTTGCGCGAGTTAACGGAAGACCACTATCACGGGCGCGCACTGCGTCGCCTGTGCCGGATGGCTATGAACACGGGCGCGATGGACGGCGTCATCGAACTGGCTCGTACCAACGAAGACCTCTACGCCATTCTCTACGACACCATCTCCGGCCAGCACTCCTACCGCCGTATCGCGCACGATCTGCTGCGCACCGCGCTCGTCTTCAAGATGAGCGCGCTGACCATCAAGCGCGTGCTGCGCCCGACCGGCTGAAGCTGAAATTCACACCGCTTAACTCTAGCTGAGCATCAATAATTCAGCTAAACTGGTTAGAGAATAATTGCAGCGAGGTTTATCGAAATGACCAATGATGAGACAGAGAAGAGAATGGAGTTTATTATTGAGCAGCAAGCGCAGTTCGCCGTCGGCCTTCAGCAACTAGGAGAAGCTCATGCGCGAACAAACGAGATGCTCAATCGCTTGGCCGCAGTGACGCTCGAAGGTTTCAAGGATGTGAACGCAAAGATTGACGCCCTCGTGGACTCACATATACGGCTGACCGAAGCGCAGGCTCAAACAGATGAGAAGCTGAGAAATCTCATCGCTGTAGTTGATCGTTACTTTGAAGGCCGAAACGGTCAGTCTCAGGCTTAAAACATGAGTGCGTTTTTATCCTACTGTTCTTTGCAAACGCATGACGCTTTTACTGCCTCTTAGATGATTCGTGCTTGAAAAACAAAGCTGGTAAATAAGAGATCAATGCGAGAGCTTCCCGTCTACGCTGTACCCCAAAAACCTGTTCAGTGGGCCAAAGTGATTGACCATACGCGTTGCATCGGATGTCACGCGTGTACGACCGCCTGCAAGTCTGAAAACGAAGTGCCGCTCTCCGTGACGCGTACCTACGTAAAGCATGTGGATGTGGGGGAGTTTCCGCAAACGCGGAGGGCGCATCAGGTAACGCGCTGCAACCAATGTGCTCATGCTCCGTGCGTCACGGCCTGCCCTACAGCCGCGATGTTCAAGCGGCGAGACGGCATCGTTGATTTCGACAAATCAATCTGCATCGGCTGCAAGGCGTGCATGGCCGCCTGTCCTTATGATGCGATCTTCATTAACCCTGAAGACCATTCCGCAGAAAAATGTAACTTCTGCGCGCATCGGATAGACATGGGCCTGGAGCCTGCCTGTGTCGTGGTCTGCCCAACAGAAGCGATTCTCGTCGGCGATTTGCACGACGCGGATTCAAAGGTCGCGCGCATAGTCAATCGAGAATCGGTCAACGTTCGCCGCCCGGAGAAGGAAACACAGCCCAAGCTCTTTTACAAGGGAGCGCACCAGGCGACGCTCGACCCGCTCGCGGCGACACGTCCTGCCGGCGGGCTGTTCATGTGGAGCGAGCAACTGGAAGGCGCGTCGATGGTAGTTTCGGGTCATCCCGTTCACAATAATTCTTCCGCTGCTGCGCTCCTCTCTTACGACGTGCCGCACACGATTCCCTGGGATTGGCGCGTTAGCCTCTACACTTGGACGAAAGGCATCGCCGCAGGCGCTTATCTAGTCCCGTTGCTGCTCGTGCTCTTTAATCTGCTAAGGCCGGGGGCTGCGCTGATAGACGAGGGCGGAGCGACGTGGCTTTGGGCAGCGCCCGTGGCGGCGGGAGTTTTCCTGGCCCTGACGGGCGGGCTGCTCATCTGGGATTTAGAGCACCCGGCGCGCTTTTATCTAATCTTCACCCGCCCGCAGTGGCGTAGCTGGCTGGTCAAGGGAGCGTTCATCATCGCTGGCTATTCGCTTGTACTCGCGCTGCACTTTCTGGCGAGTCTCCTGGGCAACACGACCATACAGCGTTACTTGATTGTGGCGGGGCTGCCGCTCGCCGCGCTGACTGCCGTCTACACCGCCTATCTCTTCGCACAGGCGAAGGCGCGAGACATGTGGCAGAATTCGCTGCTGCCGCCGCATCTGCTGGTTCAATCTCTGCTCGTCGGCTCGGCTGTGCTCGCGCCGGTTGCGTTCAGGCTCGAAGAGCAATTGGTAGACACGCTGCTTTGGATACAGTGTTTGACGAGCCTGCTGCACCTACTCTTCATCTGGGGCGAGACGACATTAACGCATTCGACGGCACACGCGCGCCTCGCCATCTGGGAGATGACGCGCGGCAGGTTCGGCTCTTACTTTTGGATTGGGCTGGCGCTCTCGTTCGCGGGCGGCTTCGCTCCCTGGCTTGGTCTGGCCGCCGCGCCGCTGGCTTTGATGGGACTGCTCTTGTACGAGCACGCCTACGTGCAGGCGGGCCAAAGCGTGCCGCTGGCATGAAGCTTGGAGAAAGTGGATTAACACTGAAGGGATGCGCGGCTTGGTTTAATTTATCCGGAGGTGCGAGGATGAGAAAAAGCTTTTTCAATCTTTCAACCTTACTGCTCCTCTTTTTTGTTATGCCCGGCCTGTGTCTGGCACAGCAGTCGACGAAAGCCGACGCGCAGTTGTTCCCGATAACTCACGGCAGTCGTGACGACCGCTTGCCGCTCAAACTAACGGCGCGAGGCACAATCACGCGTGTGGATTACGCTCCGCCTCATTGCGGTGAACTAATCTTTCCCGCTACTCTCGAAATAAAGCTGGACGGTAAACCAAACGGCTATCAGCATCCGTTTCTTTATCTGGTCGTGCCCTGTCTTTATCAACCACAGGGAGCGGAGAAGTTTGTCAATCAACAAATAGAGATTACCGCAAGGAAGCAGGGTGCAAATCGCCAGCCCTGTTTCTACGACGTTGGAGGCAGCAAGATTGATTCCCGTGGCCTGCCCTTCTACTGCGCTGGTAGAGAAGAACTTTTACAAGCCGTCATGCGCGAGCCAATTTCCGCTGCGAAAGAGCCGCTTGAGTTTGCAGGTACGCTGGAAGAAGGTTTTACGTATCGAGCGCTCGTCATCTTCGATGAAACGCAGGAGTGGCGATTAATCGCTCCATTGAAGCTGCCGTATCACCACGCAGGGCGCGTCGAATGGCTCAACCTGAAAGACTTTCCTGAATTAACTAAACAACAGCCCGCCGCTCGTCTTAAACAATTCGTCTTCAAGGTAGTAGAGAAAAAGATAATTAAAGTCGCAGGACAGTACCGCTGGAACACGACCTATCACTGCCGAATCATCGCTCTGGAACGAGGGCCGCAGTCTTAAGTGAGGAATTAAAAAGATGGTACAGCGCATCGCCTGGTTTACGAGAAAATTCTCCTTCGATTTGCTTCCGGTCTGGATGTATCCAAACGTGTTGGAGCGACTGCGCGGCACTCCGGCCCGCCTTGAAGATTTGCTGCGGGGATTGCCGCCGGAGACGCTGACCCGCCGCGACGGCGATAAGTGGTCTATGCAGGAGCAGGCCGGGCATCTCTTAGATTTAGAGCCTCTTGGCATGAATCGCCTCGACGATTATGAGGCAGGACTCTCGCCGCTTCACGCCGCCGACCTGGAGAACCGCAAGACACACGAGGCCAATCACAACGAGAAAGCAATCAATGCTATCCTCGCGGACTTTCGCGCCGAAAGAATGGAGTTCGTCCGGCGGCTGGACGAATATGACCAAGCGTTCATTCAAAGAACGGCGCTTCATCCGCGACTGCAAATGGAGATTCGCCCGCTTGATCTCTGTTTCTTCATCGCCGAGCACGACGATCATCACCTGGCGCGGATTTCCGAATTGATTCGTCTATTTGTGAAGTGAGTATAAAAATCAAGATGAAGCTGGATTGAATTGATCTGACACATTAGTGCTGCCCGGAAGGAAACTCGAAAGCAGGGGCGAAAACTTTTTATCACGTCCTCGGCGACATGTTAGACTACTGGCATCTGATGTTTGCTATCTAAGAATTATGAAAACCATCGAAGTGAAAATTGACGAAGCTTTATTAGCGGCGATTGACAGTGCAACGCGCTCTCTGGATATTTCGCGCGAGACTTTCATTTACGCTGCTCTCGAAAGGGCATTGCGCGAGCAGGCTCAGATTGCTTTAGAGCGGCAGCACGCGCAAGGATACACTCGTTATCCATCACAGGCCGACGAGTTTGACGGATGGGAAGCAGAGCAGGTGTGGGGCGAGCCATGAAGCAGGGCGATGTTTATTGGTATACCTTTCGCGCCCCGGATAAACGCAGACCGGTACTTATTTTGACACGCGATTCAGCCATCCCTTACCTGACCGGGCTGACAATCGCTCCAATTACAACGACGATTCGCAGCATCCCGACGGAAGTCTTTCTCTCGCCAGCCGACGGGATGCCTGTTGACTGTGTTGTCAATTTGGACAATTTACAAACTGTACGGAAAGCGGGTTTGGGCACTTATATCACTCATTTATCGCCCGCGTTGATGCGCGAAGTCCGCGCCGGTCTTGAGTTCGCGCTCGGCTTTGACACGCTCCAATAAGTGCGCCGACATGCTGCCATTAAAATGAAGCTATGAATCCGAAGGAACTGAATCAACGTGTCAGCGCGGCGCGCAAAGAAACAGAGGCGCGCGGCGAGACCTTTTATCCCGGCCCCAGTCGTATCCATCTTGCCGCTTTTCCACCGAAGGAGCGTTGGGATGATTGGGTCGAACTTGATTCGCGTGCTTGGCCCAGGCGCATGGAGCGTCGTTACATGCTTGTGCCGACGACCTGCTTTAACTGCGAGTCGGCGTGCGGCCTGCTGGCTTACGTGGATAAAGAGAGCTTGCAGGTACAAAAGTTTGAGGGCAATCCGGAGCATCCAGGCTCACGCGGGCGCAACTGCGCCAAAGGCCCTGCGACCTTAAACCAGATAACAGACCCAGACCGCATTCTCTATCCGTTGAAGCGCGCAGGGAAACGCGGCGAAGGTAAATGGATACGAGTTAGTTGGGACGAAGCGCTCGACGACATCAGCAGTCGGATTCGCTGTGCTATCAAGGAGAAGCGTCACAACGAAATCATGTATCACGTCGGGCGTCCGGGTGAGGATGGATTTACGGAGCGCATTCTCGCGGCGTGGGGCGTTGACGGGCACAACTCGCACACGAACGTCTGCTCTTCAAACAGCCGCGCCGGTTATCAATACTGGATGGGCCTCGATCGCCCCAGTCCAGACCACGCTGAGGCGAAGGTAATCTTGCTCATTAGTTCTCATCTGGAAGCGGGTCATTACTTCAACCCGCACGCGCAGCGCGTTATCGAAGCCAGGGCTGCGGGCGCAAAGCTGATAGTGTTCGACACGCGGCTCTCCAATACGGCGACGCACGCAGACTTTTGGGTCGCGCCCTATCCCGGCTCGGAAGCAGCCATCGTGCTGGCGATTGCGAATTACCTGATTGAGCGGGAGCTTTACAACCGTGAGTTCGTGCGCCGCTGGTGGAATTGGGAAGAGTATCTCGCAATCGAGCACCCGGAAATCGAAACCACCTTTGAAAATTTCGAGCAGGTTTTGAAAGACCTCTACAAGACCTACACCTTCGAGTTTGCCGCGAGGGAATCGGGCGTCGGTGAACGTGTGATCGAAGAGATTGCGAAGACCATCTCGACCGCAGGGACGCGCCTTTCGACGCACAACTGGCGCAGCGCAGGCGCGGGCAACAGTGGCGGCTGGCAGGTGGCGCGCACGCTCTTCATGTTGAATGCGCTGATGGGCGCGGTCGCAACAGAGGGCGGCGTCTTCCCTAACGCCTGGAACAAGTTTGTCCCGAAGCCAATCCATACGCCGCCGCATCCGCAAACGTGGAACGAGTTGACGTGGCCGCGCGAGTATCCGCTGGCGATGAACGAGCTATCGTTTCTGCTGCCGCATTTTCTGCGCGAGGGACGAGGGAAATTAGAAGTCTATTTCACGCGCGTCTATAACCCTGTCTGGACTAACCCGGACGGCTTCTCCTGGGTCGAAGCACTCAGCGATGAAAAGCTCGTCGGCTGTTACGTCGCTCTGACGCCGACTTGGAACGAGACCGCTTACTTCGCAGACTACATACTGCCGATGGGCCACGGCTCTGAGCGACACGATATTCACTCCTACGAGACGCACGATGCGCAGTGGATAGGCTTTCGCCAGCCCGTGCTGCGCGCCGCGCGCGAGAGAGGCGGCGAACAGATTGATGATACGCGCGAGGTCAATCCCGGCGAGGTCTGGGAAGAGAACGAATTCTGGCTAGAGCTTTCGTGGCGCATAGACCCGGACGGCGCGCTCGGCATTCGCCAGTTCGTCGAATCGAAAAAGAATCCGAATGAGCGTCTCGGCGTTGAGGAGTATTACGGCTACATCTTCGAGAACTCTGTGCCGGGGCTGCCCGAAAAAGCCGCTGCGGAAAATCTCACGCCACTCGAATACATGCGCCGCTACGGGGCTTTCGAGATACGCAAGAAGACCGGAGCGCTCTACGAAGAGGTTGTTCCCGCTGAAGAACTCGAAGACGTTCGCGTTGACCGCTTTGGTCGTGTCTATACCCGAACGACGAAGCCGCCCACATCGAACATCGTGCCCCTGCCGAGCATAGACCCGGACGAAGATGGAAGGCGTATGGTCGGAGTCCGTGTCGATGAGCAGACTCTTCGTGGATTTCCGACGCCGAGCGGTCGTCTTGAGTTTTACTCGAAGACCCTCGCCGATTGGGGCTGGCCCGAACACTCTTTACCGACCTACATCAAGAGCCACGTTCACCCGGACAATCTACAGGAAGGCCAGACCGTACTCATCTCCACCTTCCGCCTGCCCGTGCAGATTCACACGCGCAGCGCCAACTCCAAGTGGCTTGACGAAATCGCACACACCAACCCGCTCTGGATTCATCCCACACACGCCGCCGAACTTGGCGTCCGCACAGGCGAACTCGTGCGCGTCGAAACGGAGATTGGTCATTTTGTCGTCCGCGTATGGGTGACGGAAGGCATTCGCCCAGGGCTAGTCGCGTGCAGCCATCACATGGGACGCTGGAAACTCTCTGATGAAGGACAAAGGCAGTTGATGGCGACGGTCGCGCTCGAACAAGAGGGCAGCCGTTGGGGCTTGAAACGAGAGCGGGGCGTTGCGCCTTATGAATCTTCAGACCCGGACACCCTGCGCATCTGGTGGACTGATGTCGGCGTGCATCAGAATTTGACCTTCCCGGTGCATCCGGACCCGATCTCCGGCCAGCACTGCTGGCATCAGGCCGTGCGCGTCAAAAGGGCCGAGCCGGAAGATAACTACGGCGACATCTCCGTTGACGCAGAGGCGGCACGCGAAGCCTACCGCAAGTGGCTCGCACAGACGCGCCCCGCAGACCTTCATTCACCCGACGCGACGCGCCGCCCCTACTGGCTCTTACGCCCGCTCAAGCCCGCGAGAGAGTTCTACAGTTTGCCGGAAGAGAAAGAGGTGGTGAGCGCAGAGTGACCATTTAGTCGCCAAGCCGCTTCATCTCCGCGAAGGCGTCTTTGAATTTATCAACGCTCTTCTGGACACTCCGCTTCATCTCATCCGTTGCGGGCGGAAGGATTTCGGCGGAAACGTGGCCCTCATTCAGATAAAAGATAAGATATGAGCCTTCGGCCACACACGCTTCGCGGGCCATCTCCGGCGTCATAGCGACAACCCATCCGCGTTCTGCTTTTTGCGGGGTCAATAAATCGGACATGTCTTTCAGACCTCGATGGGGATTATAGCACCCTGTTATAAGTTTTCAGCCAAGCCACACGACGCGCCGCCCCTACCGGCTTCTGCGCCCGCTCAAGCCTGCGAGAGAGTTTTACCGTTTACCGGGAGCGGAAGAGTTGGTGAGCGCAGAGTAAGGATAGAGATGGAAGCTAAAGGAGCGCGTTTGCCCGTTCGGCGTGAGCGGGGCGGGCAAACGCGCCAGTGTGTGCGGTGCTACTTCGTGGGTTGGTCAAAGCCTGCATGGAGTTAGCTTGGCTTTATCTTCAACTTGGCCGTAATGGCGTTGAATGCGCGCCCGGTTAATTCGGGCGTTAGACGTTTCGCCTTTTGGCACGGGGCTGAGATACTGAGTGGCATGAGACGTTTATTAATTTCGATTGCTAGCGGAGTGTTTGTCCTAAGTGTCATGCTTGGCTTCGCGCTTTTGATGGATGTGGGGCTTGGCCTTGAGCCGATAGCTACGCCGTTCTATTGGATCATCGGCTGGCCTATGTATCTGTTTTCTCGTGTATTCCCAGGCAGGAATCCTCTATATCCAGATGAAGTTACTACCGCAGCTTTTGTCGCATCGGTGCTCTTTGACGTTCTGATCTTCTCCCTTCTGGCCTACGCTTTCTTCCGGTGGAGGGAGAAAAACAGATTGCGAAGGCGAAAGATTTTCCATGAAAGCGCGTCTAACAACGGCATGCACCCGACCGCGAATAGCATTGATTTCATCCGCAAGCCGCCCTTCTAATCACATTGAATGCGCGGCGGGTGATGCCGGGCTTTATGCCGCTATGAGCAACGTCTAAGGAGATTACTATGAACCCAAAGAAGGACAAGCAAGAGTCCGCCAAGAGCACCACCGCGATCAACAAGAAATCCAGGGGATTCACGGACGAGGAACGAGCCGCGATGAAGGCTCGCGCCAGGGAGTTGAAGGCGGAGGCGCGCGCCAATAAGAACAAAGCGGATGGGGAAACGGACGTGCTCGCGGCGATTGCCGCGATGCCGGAAGCGGAGCGCGGCATGGCCCAGCGGCTGCATGAGATCATTAAAGCCAGCGCGCCAGCACTCACGCCGAAGACCTGGTATGGGATGCCCGCATATGCCAGGGACGGCAAGGTCGTCTGCTTCTACCAAAGCGCAGAGAAGTTCAAAACAAGGTACGCGTCGTTGGGCTTCAGCGACGCGGCGAACCTGGACGAAGGCGCTCTGTGGCCGACCGCCTTCGCGCTCAAGGAGTTGACCGCCGCCGCAGAGGCAAAGATCGTCGCGCTGGTGAAGAAGGCGGTGAGTTGAAGACTGACCGCAAGTGCCAGAGACCCCAGGAATCGAGGTATGTGTAGGTCGCGGCATAACAACTCATTCAACCCGACCGCCCGATAGCATCTCTTTCATGCTTGTGTGGTAAATTGCGGCTCGGATGCTGTGCGCCCCGCGCGGGTTAATGCGTGCGCTCGCCAAGTAAATTGAATCTTTCAGAGAAGGTCAGCTTGAAGAAACTGCATTACATCGTTTCCTACGTGATTGTTGCTTTAGGCATCGTTCATATGCTGTACACAACGCAAGCGTATGAGCGGTTCACGCTGGGCGCTTTCTGGTTCATCGGCTCAGGCATGGGCATCCTCTTTGGCGGTTTCCTGAATTTGATGTTTCTCCGGTTCACGGCAAATGATAGGGCGGTATGGATTCTCTGTCTGTTGGGAAACCTGATTTCGCTCGCCCTGTTTATAGTCGGATGGTTCCTCATCGGTGAGCCGCAGGTGCTGGTCGGAATCATACTGTTTGCCTGTGCGACGGTAGCGACTTTCCTGAGGAGCGGAGTAAAGTAGTTTGACGCAGTGCTCGACGGAAAGTATGCGGCGGTTAACATTCTGTCTCGTCTGAGGTGAAAAAGATGCTAAAGAAAACCATCGCTCCGTTGTTGATTGTGACGGTCATGCTATTCACGCTTGAATTGTCGAAAGTCTTTGCTCAAACTCCGGCGCAGCCTAAAGCCGCAGAGAGCGAACACACCTTGAACAATGCACCGCTCAAGCCACAGCCCGATTTGAAAGCCGTCTTCGCCACGGAAATAATGAACGCCAAAAACCGTACCCCGACGGCGGCAGACTACAAACTGATGGCGAAAAAACAGCAGCAGGCGACCGGAAACTCATTGACCAAGCGGGAAAAGATTGGCCTCATCGTCTTCATCGTAGCGATGGTAGCAATCACGACGGCTCTGCTGATACGTGGAATAAACACCGAGCCGAATTGCTTCGAGGACATCTTCAATCCCGAATGCAATTAAGGGCGAGCGTAAACTCCGAACAGAGTTCACGGGAAGAAAGGGTTTATATTCATCAGCCTTTATCCGCTAGGGATAAAGTCCGGCACAGTTACGCGCCTTAGAGCATTAATATTTCACTACACGCTTCTGTGTTTTTTAGGGCTTTGAAGTCGGACTCTTAGTTAATTTTATCCAGGCGGCTCTCAACTTCCGCCAGTGAGACGGTGGGCGCATCCTGCTCCGCTTCTTTGGCAGCGCTTAGGTCTAGCAAGTCTTCAACGTCCGCGAGCCATTCCTGCAAGGCGAGGAATTCTTCGTAAGGTAGGACGGCGAACTCTTTTCTGCCGTTCTTAGTTAGGATTTCAGGATGTAGCTCCGGTCTGTTCATCATTCTTCTCACGAGTACGCAAGGCGACTTCCGCTTTCCACACGCATTACAAGCTCTCAAATTCAGTTTCACTCAATCCCGCTTGCCTGAGAATGCTGCGGAGCGTTCCGGCAGCAATTTCACGATGCTTCGGTACGGTCGCTGTCCGCGTCCCTTCGGTTGTCTTCTTAGCAAACTTCACATGGCTTCCCGTTTGGCCCACGGCAGAGAAGCCCGCTGCTTCCAGTTTGTGCTTCACCTCGCGGAACGTCTGCGGCTTCACGCCGCGACCTCAACCTCAACCGTGCGGATTCGCGGCGCAACAGTGGCAACAGGCGGCGCGAAATGAAGTTCTAAAGCGTCGCGTAGATTCTCAAGCGCCTCTTCTTCGGTTTCTCCTTGAGAGGCAATGTCAACCTCTCTACACTGCGCGATAAACCATACGTCCTCTTGCCACACACTGGCGGTAAAGGTTTGTTTCATGTTCTCTCATCCTTTCGCTAGCCGCACAAACTTGCACTACTATTCGGGCCTCTGCTACCTTGAATCGCCGTCAACAGTTATAACTGAACGCTCATATAGCTAACTCGTAGCTAGTATTTTAGCATAGCTGTAATTAAGGCCGACGACTGAGTATGAAACGTTCGGCCTAGACGGCAGCCTTCATCTCATCCGTTGGGTCATTGCTTTAAGTCTACCTTCATTCAGATATGGAACTCTTTCGCGCGCTCGCAGTATTGGCAGAGCCGCCGGGCGAAGAAGTCGCGCGGGTGGCCGAGGCGTTGGAGCTTGGGCCAATGCCGGGGGCGAGCGAGTATACGGAGTTGTTTGTCTTTCAGCTTTATCCTTATGCCTCTGTTTATGTGAGCGCGGAGGGGATGCTGGGCGGAGAGGCGCTTGACCGCATTAGCGGCTTTTGGCGTGCGCTCTCGCAGACGCCTCCGGCGGAAGCGGATCATCTGGCGGTCATGCTGGCGCTCTACGCGCGCCTGTGCGAGATAGCGGCGGATGAAAGCGATGCAGTACGGCGTGATGTTTGGGAGCGGGCGCGCAAGGCTTTTCTGTGGGAGCATCTGTTGAGCTGGCTGCCTGTTTATCTGTGCAAGCTTACTGAGATGGCCGCGCCTTTTTATCGTCGTTGGAGCGAAGTCTTGATGAAGGCGTTGCTGGCGGAAGCAAGGGCTGTGGGCCAACCCGAAGCGCTGCCGCTGCATTTGCGTGCGGCAACGGCGTTGATTGACCCGCGTCAGGGCGGTGATGTCAAAGAGTTTCTGCAATCGCTGCTGTCGCCCGTGCGTAGCGGGATGATTCTCACGCGTTCGGACTTGGGCCGTGCCGCGCGTCGCTTGGGTCTCGGCATGAGATTGGGCGAGCGTGCGTTTATCTTGCGTGGGCTGTTCGGGCAGAACGCGAGCGGAATGCTTGAGTGGCTCATCGAAGAGGCCAGCCGTTGGGCCAGCCATCATCAATCTTATGCAGACTCGCTGGGAGAAGTCGGGCTTGCGTGGAAAGCTAAGGCGCTGGCTGCTGCCAGCTTACTACAGGAACTCAAACAGGAAGCAACGAAAGTCAGTCTCGGCGAGCATCATCGTTCATCGCTGCAGCGTTCATCGTTGAGTTAATATGCAATCGGAAGAGGTCACGACAATTTTTGGAAACGAGAGACATGCGAGCGAGGGCGCGCCGGACGAGAGTGTGCCGCGCGAGGCGGCGGCGAGCGTGCGCGGCGTGAGCAAGAGCTTTAAGGGGACGCGCGTGCTCGAAGACATAGATTTCGACGTGGCCCAGGGCGAATCGCTCGTCCTGCTCGGCGCTTCCGGGAGCGGAAAGACGACTATCCTGCGCATCATCGCCGGGCTGGAAGAGCCGGACACGGGCCGCGTTATCCTGCACGGCAAGGAAGTGACCGACATGCCTGCGCGCGAGCGCGGTGTCGGCGTTATCTTCCAGGCTTACGCGCTTTTCCCTCGCATGACCGTCGAGCAGAATATAGGCTATGGCCTGCGTATTCGCCGCCGCCCGCGACAAGAAATTAAAGAGGAAGTCAATCGCCTCATCGAACTCGTCAAGCTTGAAGAGCATCGCAAGAAATATCCGTCGCAACTCTCAGGCGGGCAGCAGCAGCGCGTCGCCATCGCGCGCACACTCGCCTACAAGCCGCAGGTACTGCTCTTCGACGAGCCGTTCGGCGCGCTCGACGCGCAAACGCGCGTGCGCCTGCGTCGTGAAATCCACACGCTGCTCAAGAAAGTGCAAGTGCCCGCCATCTTTATCACGCACGACCAGGAGGAAGCGCTCGAACTCGGCGACCGCATCGCCGTCATCAACGCCGGACGCATAGAGCAGATTGGCACTCCAGACGAGGTTTACAACAAGCCTGAGACGGAATACGTCGCCACTTTCCTCGGCGCGGCGAATCTACTGCTCGGCGTCGTCACGGATGGCGCGGTCGAACTGGGAACAGTACGGATTCCTGCGCGCGAAGAGACGGCACGCTTTCGTGAAGGACAGGCCGTGAAGCTCGTCTTTCGTCCTGAAGACGTGTGCCTCAGCCGAACGGGCAAGCTGCCCGAAAATTGTCGCCGCCTGACCAACGGCCTGATCGAAGAGATTCATTTCGTCGGCGCTTACGAGCGACTCACGCTTAGACTGGATTTGACCGCACGCCAGCCCGCCGCGAGCGAGCCGCCGCTCTATAACGTGACCGTCAACATGCCCGAAAAGAGAACCGGCATCCCCGTCATGGTCACGCGCCCGAAGCCCGAAGCCGCCAGCACGAGCCTGAAAATCGGCGACCGCGTTGCCATCGGCCTGCTAGCCTTCCGCGTGCTCCCCAACTTCGCCCTCTCAACCGAGCGCGCCGGAAGAGTCATAGACGTAAAGCAGCCTTCAGAAGTCGGAAGCATTAACAGCAGAGAAGAGAAGCTGTAGAGAAACAGTCCTCTTCTTTTTTGTGCTGTCTCTTTTCTCACGCCCGGCTTCGTTAGCGGGTTTCGGAAGCTTTTCGATTCTGCTCTCCGTCGAGCGCCCGAATAAGCGACAACGACCAAACGGCGAGCGGTACACGCGCCGAGCGATTATATTTTGCGGCTGCCCTGTTATAAGTTGAGAGCAACTTCCTTTGGTCACACATGCACTCGATCAGCCTCTTTCTCCCATAACTCTTCTCAATCACTACAGCCATTTTCCAGCCGACCGTGTACCAGGGGCCTTGCACGCCGTAGAACGAAGACGCGACCTTTTGCATCTCGTCCTCTGTCTTGAACTTGTCCTCCAAGATGTCCAGGTAAAACTTTTCGACCTTCCTGAAATCATCATTGAAATTCGCCACGTCCTTATCCCAGCGCGCACGCTCTTCAGCATTGCTCGCGGCATGAGGATGATTTTCAGGCCCGCCCGCTGCCGCCAGCATCGCAAAGCCTTCGCCGAAAGCCCTCGTCCAGGTCAAAATGTGCCGGATGTTCTGCGGTAGCCGGGAGATTCCTTCGATAGTTGATTTGGACGGGCAACTGCTGCCATAGCCGATGTGATGAAGCTCATGCGCGAGGGTGTTTTCAAATTTCTCCTTGCTCTTCGTCGGGTCTAAATAGAGGAAAATGGCCGGGTCAGTCTCAAGGTCAAAAACGAAACTGTTCTCTCGCGGTTTAATCACGGGATAAATTTTCGCTTTAATGCGCGCTTCTTTCGGAAGATAAAGAAGCGCGCGGCGAGCCGCTTTGTTTACGTCAGCGCGTTTCAATTGATCGAGTGTTTCGGCAAGCGCTTGCCTGCGTTCAAGCAGCGCATCGGAGAGAACGAAGGTTTTAAAGTCTGCATCCTCAAAGACGCGCTGCATCGCGGCCTCACGCTTCTTGAGTCTAATGTAACCTTCGCTCGAAAAGATTCGCTGCCAATCCGCTTCGGTAACAGTTTGCTTTGCGCTTCTCTTTGCCAAGATAAAGAGCACCGCGTCTACCTCATCTGTGACGACGCGCACATTTACCCGCTCTAAGCCACTGGGCCGCGCCAGACACACAGACGCCAGTAGCAGAACGTAGACCACAACGCCACACGTCAACCTGCCCGGAACAGTTGAACGCTCAAGCAACATGCTTTTACTTCCTCCCCTTCGATGAGTCTGCCAATGCTTGGAATATATAAACGCCCGCTGCTGTAATTTCGTGGCATAAATTTCTGTTAACTCGTCCGGGTCAGAGCCTTTTACTCTTGTCACCTGTCGCCGTTTTGATTAGCATCACCTGTGTTCCCTCCAAATCTTTTCCACGCGCTATGGGCAGAGGAGGACTCTGTTTGGATCCGCTGACCTTCAAGATTCTAATTAGCATCGCCATCATCGTCATCGCTACCATTCACGGCTACGGCGCGGCTTGGTTGGCTATCTGGATGCTGTTTCATCCGTACAAGCCGGTCAAACTCTGGGGTATCACCGTCTGGCCGCAGGGCATGATTCCGCGCCACCGCGCGCGGCTGGCCGAAAGTATCGGCAATGCCGTCGGCAACGAATTGGTTTCGCAGGAGACGGTCTTCAACGCGCTCTTCGAGACGGATTTCTTCCGCCGCAAGGTCGAAGGCTTCGTTACCTCTTACACAAACGATCTGCTGAGCACGAGCTATCCGTCGTTTGTAGAGGCTTTGCCGTCTGCCGCGCGTGCGCCCGTGCTCGACGCCATCTCTGCGCTGCAATACAGACTCGCAGACCACATCGCAACCATCCTCAAGAGCGAAGAGACGGCCACCGCCATCAGCCAGTTTATAGACCGTCGCGTTGACGAACTGTTGGCCCGCCGCCTGAGTGATACGGTCAATGAAGAAAGTTTTGAAAAGTTTATCGGCTTTATCGAAGGGCGCTTTCGCAGCCTGATGAAAGAGCCGACGCTTGAAGCGAAGGTGCGTGATTTCGTCGGCGGGCGGCTCGAAGAGTTAGCAAACAGTCAAGCGACGCTGGCCGAAGTCTTCACGCCCGAAACAGTCGCCGTCATCAAGGAGCGGATCGACCGCCAACTTCCGCCCATCGTCCGCCACCTGGCGGAGATAGCGACCAACCAGAAGACGCGCTCTCAACTCGGCGGCCTCATCAAGCGCGAGGTTGACGATTACTACGCGCAGCTTTCGTTCTTCAAAAAAATCTTCATCTCGCGCGACCGCATTCATCAGGAAGTTGACGAGATGGTTAACAAGACGCTGCCGCGCCGCGTCGAAGAATTCTTGCAGGGCGAAGCTTTCGAGCAGCAGGCCGAAAACTTTCTGAACGAGACAATTGACAACGTGCTGGCGCGTCCCATCAATGAACTCGTCGGACAGATAGAGCCTGATAAGCTGGAGATGATTAAAAATCAGGTGGTCTCGCGTGTGCTGGCGCTGGCGCGTAGCCCTGAACTGGCAACGAGCGTTTCGGCCTATGTCACGGATGCGCTCGAACGACTGCGGCCACACACTTTGCGCGCGCTCTTGCAGCACCTCAACCCGGACTCCGCGCAGCGACTCAAGAGCTTGTTGACGAAGGGGCTGCTCACAGCGCTCTCGCGCGACGAGACGGCGCGGACAATCAACGCCATCCTGAGCGCGCAGGTTGAGCGCCTGCTGGTCGCGCCCATCGGACGCCTGCGCGACTCGCTGCCGGAACATTCCGTGCAGCGTGCTTCCACAGCCCTGACCGAACGCATCACGCTTGCGGCCCGCGAGCGATTGCCCTCTGCCATCGCTGAGTTTGACGTGGGCGGCATCGTCCGCAATAAGGTCTCCGAATATCCGGTCGAGAAACTGGAAGAGTTGGTGCTCTCGGTCGCCAAGCAACACTTGAAGACCATCGAGCTATTCGGCGCGTTCATCGGCCTCTTCATAGGCATCGGGCAGGCTATCTACTTCTGGCTCACTTACAGGCCGGGCAGTTAGCGTTTATCAAAACAGGGAAAAGAGTCGGGACACTAAGAAAGCCTTTGAAAACTCAAGAGACAATCTAACTCAACACTTTGCGCCTTGAGTATTTCTTTTTTTGCGCCTTTGCGAGAAACATCGCTGTTCTCGCTGGAGGCGCTAAGATAAAACCAAAGGCGCAAAGTGTTGAGTCAAACTCTATCGTGAGTTTTGAGAGGCTTTCTTAGTGTTGCAATGTTTTTTCTTTCCGCTGTTAATAAAATGCAATTGACGCCGTTTCTACAGATGGAGGCAAAACAAGGAAGCTAAGCGCCAACTGCCGCGCGAGCGCGTTTGCCTTCGATTCTAAGTCTGCCGCTCGAAGAGTTAAAAAGCCTTTTGGGGAAGGTGTTTCCCCTTGTTAAAGACAAAAACGTTGGTTTACAAAGTCGCGGCAACTTCGGGCGGAAAATTATCGTAATTGTCAGCGAGTTTGAAAAACTTGCGCCGGAGGAAAGAAGCATGAAGAAAACCATCTGTTTACTCTTACTGGTAACGTTTGCAGCCGGATGCAACATGACGGGATTTGGCAAGGGAGTGCGCGGCTCCGGCAACCGGCAGACGGAGAAGAGGAATGTTCCGGACTTTCTCGGCCTCGATGTCTCCGGCGCTTTTGAGGTTGAGATAGTCTCCCAGAAAGAGCGTAGCCTTGAGATTACGGGCGACGACAATATCCTGCCGCTCGTGACCACCGAAGTGAGGGGCAACGTCCTTCACATCGGCAGCAACAAGAGCTATAGCGTCAATCGTCCCATCACCATCAAGGTCGGCGTTCCCGAACTCAGAGGTGTTTCCTCTTCGGGCGCGAGCAAGATTAACGTGTCGGGCATCAAAGGTTCGGTGTTCGATGTTGATTCTTCCGGCGCATCGAATATCTCGCTGATGGGCGAGGCCAAGAATCTGAGGATAGATACGTCGGGTGCGAGCAACATCGAAGCCAAAGATTTGCATGCGGAAAGCGTTGAAGTTCAATCGAGCGGCGCGGGCTACGTGAGCGTCTATGCCACCCTTCAACTTAAAGCTTCGGCCAGCGGCGCAGCGCGCGTTGATTATTACGGCGACCCGTCGAGCGTCAAACCGGAAGTCAGCGGCGCTGGCTCAGTCAATAAGAAGTAATTCGGAAGATTGCCGGGAGCAATCAAAGCTCTCTCGGAAAAATCATCCGGCCATGAACACGAAGGCGGCGAGGAGTCACATCCTCGCCGTTTTTCATTGACCGCTCTGAGCCGGTTGGGTGTAATCTGTGTGCCAATCGAACATGGGCGTAGACCTCGCGGGCCGCACTTCGTACGAGCGAGCGGCGAGCTTTTCATTTGATTGGTAGCAGAGAGGACGCGTAAGCCATGTACCAGATGGTAATCATCGGAGCCGGACCGGCGGGCATCAGCATGGCTGCCGAAGCGCGCGGCGTTGGTATTCCCGCCGAGAAGATTCTGATTTTAGAAAAGGGCGACGCCCATTCATGGGCCATACGCAAATTTTACCCGGCGTCGAAGCCAGTCCTCGCCAACTACAAAGGCATCAAGGCCATCTGTACAGGCGTCATGTGCCTGACCGACATGAGCAAAGAAGAGACGCTCACCTATATTGACCGCATCATCGAGCAATGCCGGTTGCAGGTGCATTACAAGGAAGGTGTAACGGCGATTCGCCCACTACCGAGCAGCGGCTTCACAGTTGAAACATCCGGCGGAGGCTATCAAACCGAGCGCTGCATTATCGCCATCGGTATTTTAGATAAACCGAACAAGCCTGAATATAAGATTCCCGCCTCAATCGGCAAACGAGTTCATTACGACATCACGACGGTTGCCCTGACGGGTGAGGACTGTCTGGTCGTTGGCGGCGGCGATACGGCATCCGAGTATTGCCAGTATCTCGTACAGCAGGGCAACCGCGTCACGCTCTCCTATCGCCGTAAGGAATTCGCGCGCCTCAACCCCGTCAACCACGAGAGCCTGCTGGCGCTTGAAGCGCGAGGGCAGGTCACAATCCTGCGCGGCACTAATATCGCCAGCCTCGAAGACGATGCGGGTCGCCCGCGCGCCGTCTTTCAGGAAACCGAGCACGCGGCGCAAACCTTCGACCGCGTCATCTACGCCCTCGGCGGCACGACGCCCTTGAACTTTCTGAAAGCTGTCGGCATCAAGTTCGAAGGCGATTTGCCTGTGCTCACACAAGGCTACGAAACCAGCCTGCCGGGCCTCTACCTCATCGGCGATTTGAGCGCCGGTAAGAAAGGCGGATCAATCAATCTAGCCTTCAACATGGCCGCCGAAGCGATGCGACATATCTGCACCTGCCCTTTGCCGTCGAGATAGCAAACATTTATTCAGACCTCGTACGTAATCTCAATAAGGCTCATAATTTCCATCATGAGTGAAGAGACCACGGAAAAATATGAATGGCAGCCGCTCCTTTGAGGAACGCGTTTTCGCTCGCTTCGATGCTCTTGATGCGCGTCTGCAAAATTTAGAAGCGAAGGCTTATGATACAAAACCAATCTGGGAGCAGGCTCTCAAGGAAATTAAAGAAACGAGGCGTGAGCTATCAAAGCGTCTTGATAGGATTGAGGCGATTGCACACGAGACTCGTGCTGATTTACGCGACGCCGAAGACCGTATAGAGAGCCTTGGGTCTAAAACTTCGTCATAACGCCACGCTCAACTTATCTACGGCTTTGCGACGCACCTGAACGAATCGATAGTTCCGTGCCGCTGCGTAGTTCGAGGTTGTCGCGGCCTTGAACATAGACCGAACCCGCTCCTGCTCCCGCACCGATGGCTGCGCCGATGGCTGCGCCCTTGCCGCCTTTGGCAATCGCGCCGATGACTGCGCCGACGGCTGCGCCGATGGCCGCACGCTCGGCTGTGCGATTGGTCTGGCTGTCGCGCTCCTGAATACTGCCGCCGCCTTCCGCGTCAACGCGCACTTCTTCGCCGCCTACGGGACGCACGCTTTCAATCGTGCCGTTGAAGCTTGCTGTGCGCCCGTCGCGCAGGCGAATCTGTTGAAAGTCGAGCGTCATTTCCGCGCGTCCTGAGAATGGCCCACTCTGGTTGATGCGCGCGACGTAGCCTTCAATCGTCGCCCCATCATATTGCGCGGGCGCGCGGACAGTCATCGTAAAGCGGTCGCCCTCGCGCGTGTGTTCGGTTGTCAAATCATTGTTGAGAGTGGCGACAAACTGTGTGCCGCTCGGAATGACCAGCACGTAAACGTCGCCGGGAGGTTCGGCCTCGGTGGGCACGGGCCTTTGCGGCGGGCGACTTTCCAGAACGGGCGGCGTGGTTTGCCCTCTGTTGTTTCGATTAGTGTCGACGGGCGGCGGTGTGCGTTGCGTATTACGCGCGGTGCGGTTGCCGGTGCGCGTCGTCTCCGGCTCGCCGTAAATAGACCAGCGCGCAAGGTTCGAGACTCTGTCATAAATTGATTGCACAATGACGGGCTTATCTGTTTGCGTGGTCGTGATGCTGCGTATCACACGCAGGCGGCGACCATCGTCCATTGAGACGAAGGTGACGCTGAATTGATCGTCGGGGCTACCGCTGGAACTGACGGATAACTGGTCTGCGGTGAGCGTGGCGCGCGTGCGAACGGTGTGGCCGTCCGCCGCCCGTTCGATGCGTTCGCGCCCGTCGGCGCTGAAGGTGATGCGCGGCGCGCGCGTCGAAGCGATGGAGATAGTATTGCCGCGCCGCTCTATGCTGAGTTGGTCGGGCGAGGTCAGCCGCGTGGTTAGCTCGTCAACCGTGTTTTGGTCTGGAGCGAACGCCTCGTTAATGGTCGCACGCTCGGCGGCGGCGCGCGGGTCGTCACTGCTCGCGACGTTGAGACGATAGAGACCTGTCAGGCGCGAATCCGCGACGGTCGCCGAAACGTTACGAGTAGTTGTTGTCGTCGGAGTAGTACGAGTAGTCGGCGCGGACGGACGACGACGGCGATTGGTTTGAGCGTTGATACTGACGCTGGCAAGCGCCAGGACGAGCATCCAGATAACAATACGTCTCGCTTTTTTCATGTCCCTATCCTCCGCCTTGAACCCTGGTTTTTGCTGCCTGCATTAGCCTACGCGAGACGGCTCAAAGCCTCCGCGCCGCCGGCGAAATTTTTCGTGGGGGAATTGAATCCGGGGGAATGGGAGAAGAGCTTCTGTGTGTGCTCCAAAGGTTAAAACTACGCGCGCAAATATGCAAGCGGAAATCATAGAAAGAAGCGGTCTCACGCCAGGACGCAAAGGCGCTAAGAACAGATAAGTAGAACTCGCAAAGAAGAAGCGAAACTATTTTCTTCTCAAGCTTCTCTCTTAGCGCCTTTGCGTCCTGGCGTGAAATGTCTTTCACTCTTTTACGCTTGACCAACGATGCTCGCCACAGGCAAGATTCAGACGCTATGTTTTATCAAGTCTTCGCCGCGCTGCTCCCTGTGCGCGCCCTTCATCTACAACGGAAATTCTTAAACGCGCTTTGCCTTGCGCTCTTGCTCGGCTCGGCTTTCAACGCGGCGCACGCGCAGGGTCTCGAACGCGAGTTGAGCACGCCGGAAAAAGTAGAAGTCAAAATTAAAAATCGCAATGGCCGCGTGACCATTAAGGCCGACGACGAAGGGCGGCGGAATGTTCTGCTGAGGGCCGAATCAACGGGCGCGGCTGTCAATGAATCGGACGTGGTCTCAATCGTTGCGGGAGGTCGCGTCCAGATAAACGTGCGCGACCGCAGCGAGCAGGACAGGATTGATTTGACGGTGCGCGTGCCCGCGCGCGCGAAGGTCAGCGTCGAGGGCGAAGGCGGCGCTGTGAGCGTCGTCGGCAATCTGGCTTTTGCCGAAGTCGAAACCAACACGGGCACGATTCACGCGGACGTGCCGGTTGATGCCCTGAGCCTCAACTTTGTCTGGGAAGCGAGCCGCCCGCGTTATTTCAGCGACGTTGAATTGCCGAAAATCGAGGAGAAGCGCGGCAGCCGTTTCGTCATCAACGGCAAGCTCGGCGACAAGAAAGCGAAAAAAGAGGAGCGCGTGGAGTTGGACTTTAAGACGCAGCGCGGCGTCGTCATCTTCAACGTTGACCCTAGCATGGTTCCCTCGGATTTGCGTGACCGCCCGCTGACGGAAGCTGCGCGCGCCATCGTCCGTAGCGGCGATAGCCGCCTGATAGAGTCAATACGCAAGGTTAGCCCGAAGCTGTTTGGCGACTACGCAAAGACTTTGCCGCCGCCAAAGGACGCGCCCTCGCTCGTCGCTCGTCGCCCGCCGGGACAGATGGCGACGGCTGTCGCGCCGCAGTTGATGCGGCTCAACGCCAGCGTCACAGACCGTAACGGGCGGGCCATCAGCGGCCTGCGGCCTGCGGATTTCACCGTTATCGAAAACGGGCAGGAGCGGCGCGTCACGGAGGTCGAACCGACGAACGCGCCGTTCAACCTCGTGCTGCTGCTCGACGTTTCGGGCAGCGTCGAAGAGCGGATAGATTTTATACGCAAGGCGGCGCGCAATTTTCTGAGCACTGCGAGCGCGCAGGATCGCATCGCTATCATCAGTTTTCGCGACGACATTCAAGTTATCTCTGATTTCACGACCGATAGACGTTTGCTCTCGCAAAGGCTCGAAAACATAGAGGCGGGCGGTGCAACCGCTCTCTACGATGCGCTGGCCTACACGCTCGTCGAGCAACTTAAGCAACTGCGCGGCGAACGCACAGCCATCGTCATCATGTCCGACGGCGACGATAACAAATCTTTCGTTCCGTTCGGCGCTGTGCTCGAAGCGACGATTGAATCCGGCGCGCTCGTCTACCCGCTCTACATTCCCTCGACGCTGATTCCGGAATCAAGCGTGCCCGCCCCGCAGACGACGCTCGACCCTTTGCGCACGCGTTACCTCACGCTGACGACGCGCGCCACCGCAGAAGGACAGCAACTGGCGCGCGTCTCCGGCGGAGTCTATTATCCGATTACGCGCCTTGATGAATTGCAGCGAGCTTATGATGATGTGGTCGCGCAACTGCGTATGTCCTACACCATCACTTACGCCTCCGATGCGTCGGGCGTACGCGAGCGCCGCATACGCGTGCGCGCCAACCGCGAAGGCGCTTCGGTGCGCCTCAGCCCGCCCGTCAATGTCGAGACGCCTTAAGAAGAGCTAGAACCGAGAAGGTTAACTGATAAAAGCTTTGCCAGCGAATTACTGCCACGTTCTTTCTGGCCGATAGTCCCGGCTTAGCGAGAGGCCGTTAGCAATGAGAAAAACAGTCGTTGTCATCTTCATCTTGTTCGGCCTCCTCTGCGCTGTTGCTTCGATCGCGCTGGGCCAAGCGAAGGCAGAGCAATCGTCTCCCCTCGGCGCGGTGGCCGGTCATTACGAAGGGTTCATTAAAACGAGCGCGCTCGGTGATGTGCCCATCTCGCTCGATCTGCGCGTTGACGGCAAGAATCTGACGGGCACGATGCACACTCCGTTTGGCGATGTTAACGTCATCGGCGGCAATTACGCCGATGGACGCTTGACTATCAAAATGGAGGTCAACGGCGATGAAGCGAACTTTGAAGGACGCCTCGCCGAAGAAAAGATAACGGGCGACTTCAGCGGCTTCGGCCAGACCGGCAAGGTCGAATTGAAGAGGACAGGCGACGCGCCGCCTCTCGTTGATACGAGCGTGCGCCTCTCTTTGAGCAAGGAAGCTTGGCGCGAAGATTTGCAGTATCTAGCCCGTGAGATTCCACGCCGTCACAAAAACGCGTTTCACAGCGTTACGCGAGAGCAGTTTGAACGCGCCGTCGCAGAGTTAGACGCGCAGATTCCAAACCTTGACGATACCAAGATTGCGCTCGGCCTCTCGCGCATCGCCGCGATGATCGGCGACGGCCATACGCGCGTCAACTGGCACTGGTCTTACCAGCGCGTGCCGCTCAGCCTCTTCTGGTTCGGCAAAGAGCTACGCGTGACGCGCACCGTTGCGGCTTACCGCCGCGCGCTCGGCGCACGCGTCGCCAAGATTGGCGGCGTGAGCCTGGATGAAGCGTTGGCGAGAGCGTTGCCCTTTGTTCACCAGGGCGAAAACGAGTGGTACGTTAAGAGCGAGAGCGCAGGGTTTCTCGAATACCCGGCCCTGCTCTATGCTATCGGTCTTGCGCCCGATGCGACGCACGCGCAGTACACTTTCGAGGACGCGCGTGGTAAGCGCTTCAAGCTCGACTTACAAACCCTGGCAGCGGACGCGCGCGACGAGTGGCTGGACGTGGCGAGCCAGCCGCCACTCTACCGCCAGCGCTCGAACGAGCCGCTCTGGTACACGTACCTGCCTGAGACGCAGACCGTTTATTTCAACTTCAAGGGCTATCCGAGCCGCGATGCGTTCAAAAAATTCGCGCAGGATTTGTTCGGCTTCATAGACAAAAATCCGGTCAAGCGTCTCGTCGTTGATATGCGCCAGAACGGCGGCGGCGATTTCACGCGCGGGCGCGACTTTATCATTCCCGAAGTTAAAAAGCGCGCTGCCATCAATCGTCGCGGCCATCTCTTCGTCATCACGGGACGCTGGACGTACTCTGCGGGGATGGTAAACGCTGCGGACTTTAGAAAGGAAACGAACGCCATCCTCGTCGGCGAACCGACCGGCGCGCGGCCCAACGGCTATCAGGAGAATCGTGATTTTCGGCTTCCGAATTCACGCCTCAACGTCTGGGTCTCAACCGAGTTCTACAAATTTCAGGAACAGGAAACGCCGGGCATCATGCCAGACCGACGGATTGACCCGGACTGGGCCAGCTATCGAAGGGGACGCGACCCTGTAATGGAATGGATTCTCTCAACACCGGCGGGCGAGTAATGGGAAAACTTTATCAGCATCGAGCTTGCCGCGTTTATACAACGCTGATGGCAGTGGCCGCGTTGCTCGTTGCAGTGCCGCTGCACGTCCCGGCACAACAACAACAGCAGACGGCCTCTTCCGTCGCACAACCGGTACGCTTCCTCTTCACCATCGTTGATAAAAACAGGCAAGCTGTGACGACGCTCCGCAAGGAAGACATCAGCGTGTCGGAAGATGAGCAACCGCAGGAAATTCTCAACCTTGAGCGACAAACCGACCAGCCGCTTTCGCTCGTGATCTTAATAGACACCAGCGTCTCGCAGGAGCGTACCCTGCCGAACGCAAAGCTGGCCGCACGTGCCTTCGTCGATTCGATCATGCGTCCGGGCAAAGACCGCTTTGGCATCAGTTCGTTTACGGGAAAGACGACAGTCGTGACGCCCTTGACCGATGACATCGCACGTGTGCGGCAGGCTATTGAGGATGTCAGGTTCACGCCGCCTCCCGGTTATCTTGGTATGGGCCAGGTGGCTATGCCTTCGAGAAAATTGGATAAAGATCAAATGCTCGTCGGTTCTACGTCGCTCTGGGATGCCGTCTGGACGACCTCCGAAGAAGCGCTCGACGCGCCTGTCGGCACGACGCGACGCGCGATAGTTTTAATTACGGACGGCTTTGATACCGGCAGCCGGACGAAAATGAACGAGGCGATTGACCGCGCCATCAAGGCCGAGACGCTGGTTTTTGCAATTGCCATCGGTGACGAGTATTACGGCGGTGTCGATGCTCAGCCGTTGCGCACAATCTCTGAACGAACCGGCGCGCGCTCTTTCGCCCCGGAGAAAATCTCCGACCTGCCCAAAATCTTTACGGAGATTGAACAGCAGTTGCAATCGCAATACTCGGTCACCTACTTACCTGTGAACAGGAAGCCGAATGGCCCTCTGCGTAAAATACGAATCGAGGTCGTCAATCCAGTGCTGCGCAAAGAAAAGTTGCGGCTCTTTCACGCGCGCAGCTACTTTCCAAAAGGCTAATCAGTGGCGCGGGCTTGTTTTTTCATTCTTCATCCTTCAAGCTTGAGTTATGACACACCCGCTGTTGATGTCCCTGTTTGACGAAACGGAGCGGCGTCCGCTCTCCGTCTCGGAATTGACGATGCAGGTGCGGGGAGCGCTTGAGTCGCGCTTTGCTTCCGTCTGGGTCGAGGGTGAAATCTCCAACTTCAAGCAGGCTGCGTCCGGCCACTGGTATTTCACGATCAAGGACGAGGGCGCGCAACTTCGCGCGAGTTGCTTTCGCGGCATTAATGCGCGCATACGCTTTCGCCCGTCGGATGGGCTTCAAGTGCGTGCGCGCGGGCGGTTGACCGTTTATGAACCGCGCGGCGATTACGAGATGATCGTCGAAGCGCTCGACCCCGTCGGCGCTGGCGCGCTGCGCGTCGCCTTTGAGCAGATGCGCGACCGGCTGGCTGCCGAAGGATTATTCGCGGAAGAGTTGAAACGCCCGCTTCCGCTTTTTCCGCGTCGGGTCGGCATCGTCACCTCCGCGACGGGCGCTGCCATACGCGACATCCTACACGTCATCTCGCGGCGCACGCGCACCGTTGACATCCTGCTCGCACCCGTGCGCGTGCAGGGCGAGGGCGCTGGCATTGAGATAGCACGCGGCGTCGAGTTGTTGAACGAGTTTCACGAACGCGCGGTGACGGAGGGGCACGATGATTTGAGAGTGGATGTTATCATCGTCGGGCGCGGCGGCGGCTCTGCGGAAGACTTGTGGGCGTTTAATGACGAGCGGCTGGCGCGTGCCATTCGCGCTTCCGCGATTCCGATTATCTCTGCGGTCGGACACGAGACGGATTTTACGATTGCGGATTTCGCCGCAGACCTGCGTGCGCCGACGCCTTCTGCTGCCGCCGAAATCGTCGCCGCGCGTGAAGACGAGATGGCCGACGCCGTGCATGACCTAACGCGAGACCTGGTGCAGTCCATACGTTTTCAGTTGATGGAAAAGCGTGCGCGCGTGCAGGATGCGGCGATGTCGCAAGGCTTCGATGACGTGCGCGACCGGCTTAGAAGCGCAGTCGGGATTGTTGACGGGGCGACGCACAGGCTCGAAACTTTGATAACGCGTGCGGCGCAGAAAGCGCGACGCCGTGCTGAATCAATCAGCTATCGCCTGCAACCTGCGCGGCTCGGCTCAAGGGTATTGGCGGCGCAAGCGCGTTTCAAAGTGGCGTGCGCGGAGCGCGATGCGGCTATGGTGGCGCGGCTCGAAGATGCGCGGGCACGGCTGGCCGTCACAGTCGCATCGCTCGACGCGCTCTCGCCGCTCGCCGTGCTTCAGCGCGGTTACGCATTGGCGCAAGATGAAGAGGGACGACTGCTGCGTGACGCGAGCGCTGTGCAGGCGGGCGCTGCAATTCATTTACGTTTGGCGCGCGGCGCTCTTCTGGCCCGCGTCGAAAAGACGGAGAATCCTTAGATGTCTCTTCCGGTAGAACATAATCAACCCCCTCGGCGCAGCCGCATCGTCGTGAGCCTTGAGCGAGCGCGCGAGATGGCGCACATGCCGCAAAAGGGAAGTCGCGGCGCGCGCATTCTGCTAATCGTGCTCCTCGTCATCGCCGCGCTGCTCGTCGGACTCGCCATCGGTTTCTTTTTCTGGTGGCGCAGCTACAAGACCGGCCCGGCCTACTCGCTTGCGCTTCTGGTTGACGCGGCGCAGCGCAACGATACGGCGGGGATTGACGAGATTGTTGACACGAATAAGGTCATTGAGAATTTCGCTCCGCAGGTGACGGAGCAAGCGGCAGGACGCTTGGGAACGGCGCTGACTCCTGTGCTGCGCAAGCAGGTCGAAGCGCTCGTGCCGAAGTTAATGCCTCGCGTTCAACAGAAGGTACGCGAGGAGGTCATCAAAAACGTTAAAGAGATGGGAGCGAGCGCCCAGGGCAAACCCTTCTTTTTAATCGCACTCTCGATTCCATATTTGCTGGACATCACAGAGCAGGGCGACACAGCCAAAGCTGTTGGAACGCAGAACGAACGCACTATCGAATTAACCTTGCAGCGCAACGGCGAGCGCTGGAAGATCGTTGGCGTTAAGGACGAAGCGCTGGCGAAGCGCGTCGTTGACGATATCGCTAAAGATTTGCCTGCGGTCGGCGGGACTTTGGAGAAGGAAGCGCGCAAGCAGATGAAAAATCTTCCCGGCGGCGTGAAAGACGTGCTGGGAATAAATGATGATGACAAGAAGGCTAACAAAAACAGGTGAGCACTGGTCGCAAATCTTCGTCGCATGAATCAATAGGATTTATATTGGAATACAGGGATACAGCTTTTGAATGGGACAAAGACAAGGCGGAGCGAAATCGTAAGAAACACGGCATTTCATTTGAAGAAGCAACAACTGTATTTGCCGATCCGCTCTCTCTAACCATTCCTGATCCGGTGCACTCTGAAGACGAAACCCGTTTTGTTATAACTGGCCTGTCATATAAAGGACGTCAACTGGTGATTGTCTTTACTGAACTGGAAGGAAGCATCAGAATTATCACCGCGCGTCTTGCCACATCGCGCGAAAGGAAGAAGTATGAAGAAGAAACAAACTAAGGAACGCGAGACAGACATGCTGGATGAGTATGACTTTAGCAAGGGAGTACGTGGTAAGTACGCCGAGCGTTTCGCGCGTGGGAGTAACGTTATCGTGCTTGACCCTGACGTGGCTCAGGTGTTTTCTGATTCCGAATCAGTCAATCAGGCTCTACGAGCGTTGGCTGAAATCATTCAGCATCAGTCTGAAAAAGCTCGCACATAAAGTTGATAATGAAAAAGACAGAGGCACAGGGCAAGAATTTTGAAGCATCGCTCGCGGCGTTGGAACAAGTGGTGCGCGAGTTGGAGCGCGGCGACCTTCCGCTCGAAGAGAGCCTGAAGCTCTTTGAGCAGGGCGTGAAGCTTTCGCGCGAGTGTCAGGAACGTCTGAATCAGGCGGAGCGGCGCGTTGAAATGCTGTTGCGCGACACGGAAGGGCGACCCGTCTTAAGCGCCTTCGATGATGAGGAGAAGGTCTTGCAGCGCCTCTCCGCAGAAGAGAGCGAGGCGGGAGAAGATGAAAGCATCTTCTGAAATCTCTCCGTCCCTCGCGGACGAGCAGGCGCGCAGCTTTCTGTCGGAGTGTCGCGCGCTGGTTGACGAGCGGCTGGACAAACTCATCCCCGCCGAAGACGTAGAGCCAAAGAGCGTTCACAGTGCGATTCGCTGGAGTCTCTTCGCTGGCGGCAAGCGGCTTCGGCCCGCGCTGCTGCTGGCGACGGGCCGCACCTTCGGCACGCAGGATGCGCTCTTGCTCGACGCGGCCTGCGCGCTCGAAATGGTTCATACTTATTCGCTGATTCACGATGACCTGCCAGCGATGGACGACGACGATTTGCGGCGCGGTCGTCCGACCTGCCACATACGTTTCGGTGAAGCGACGGCGATTCTTGCGGGCGACGTGTTGCAAACGCTCGCTTTTCAAATCATCGCGGAAGATGAACAATTGGCTGCGAGTGTGCGCGTGGGCGTCATCGCGGAATTGGCGCGGGCGGCGGGCACGCCCTCAGGGATGGTCGCGGGACAGGCTTATGACCTCGCCGCCGAATCACACGACGTAACAAACGATGAACTGGAACGCATTCATCGTCATAAGACGGGCGCGTTGATTGTGGCTGCCGTGCGTTGCGGCGCGTTGATTGCGGGCGTGAAGCCAATTGAACTCGAAGCCCTGACGCGTTACGCTGAAGCGCTCGGACTACTCTTTCAGATAACGGACGACCTGCTGGACGTGACTGCGACGGCTGCGGATTTGGGCAAGACGCCGGGCAAGGACGCGCGCTCGCGCAAGGCGACGTATGCAGCCCTCTATGGACTCGACGCGGCCAGAGAGCGCGCCGAGGCTGTTTACGCGGAGGCTTGTGTGGCGCTCGATGAACTGGACACGCACGCGCCCACGCTGCTTTCAATCGCCGACTTCATCCTCAAACGCCGCGCCTGAACACAGTCGTCATTCTCAACTGCGTCTGATTCAGCCTTCAGTCTTCAGGATATTCCCCTTCGACACGCGGAGGGGGTGAACTCCGGGCAGCAGACGACACTTCAACCGGCAAATGGCTATCAACAGCGGTGAATTTTCGCAAAAGAATAGTGATAATGCGCTTTCCAACGCGTTTTGAACGACTTAGAGCGATTACTACACGCTCACGAACGCCCGTTACAAGCTCACGAACCGTTCTGACACGTCTTGGAATCGTTATTACACGGCTTGGAGTCCCCGTAACACGGCTCGGAATCGTTGTAACAAGCTCATGAATCGCCGTAACACGACTCGGAATCGCCGTAACACAGCTTGGAATCGTTCTGACACGGCTCGGAATCGCCGTTACATGGCTCGGAATCGACATTACAAGCCTTGGAATCGTTCCGACAAGGCTTGGAATCGGTGTGACAAGCGTTGGAATCGAGGCAAAACGGCTTTTAATAGCCGTTAAATTGTTCGGAATCGCCTTGAGACGGGTTGGAATGGCGAGGGCGGCGTTGGATTACGACGCTATTTCGTTACGACTTAGAGCTTTGGGCTTTGGACTTCTGGCTCTGCTTTTTCATCGCGCGCAATTCTTCGGGGATGAAGGCGGTGATGTGGTGCGTGGCGGTGTGGCCGTCGGCGAATGATTGGTAGAGAATAAAATCGGGCAGTTGCAGGCAACTGAGCGGCGAGTTGTGATTGTAGCCCGTGTCTATGCCGATAGCTCCGTGAAAGATGTAGATGCCGTGGCGACCGACGCGCCCGCGCAAAGGTAGAAAAGCGGTCGGCGTGTGGCCGAAGAGACAGGGCTTGCCGCGATAGTGCATGTAGAAATCTTTGTCGCGCGTCCAGAGCAGTTGTTGGGGCGTAGTGTCGCGCGGGTGCTTGTCCTTATCCAGTCCGGCGTGAACGTAAAGCGCGTAGTCGTCTTCGTAGTAAAGCGGAGTACTGCGAATAAATTCCAGTTGTTCGGGCGGGATGCTGTCTTTGAGTTCCGCGCGCGCCGTCTCGTAGTCTTCTTCCTTTGTAATGAGCGGCGGGTTGCCGGTGTATTGCTCGAAGGTGCGCTCGCCGCCGATGACGGGCTTGAGCCAGAGCGTTGCGCCTTCGTCCAGAAAGTCGAGCATCATCTGCTCGTGATTGCCGCGCAGGCATCTGACCTGTTCGGGCGCGGCGCTGTGCAGTTCGAGGACATCGTTGACGACGCCGGGCGCGTCCTGCCCGCGATCAATCAAGTCTCCGAGAAAGACGAGCGTGTCGGAGTCTGCATCGCGCGGCAACATTCCGAGCAGCAGATTCAACTGCGTTCGTCGTCCGTGCACGTCTCCAATCACGAAGGTCTTCATCCCTTATCCTTTTCCCGCGCGAAGCGGCAACTTTTCCATTAACTGTTTGAACTGCGGGTCGTCATAAAACGCGGCCCAGTTAGGGTCAGACTCAAACCACGCGCGGTTTTCATTGCCGAGCGCAATCGCGCGCTTGAGCCAATGAAAGGCTGCTTCACTCATCTCCTCCAGCGCGTAGAAGGAGGCCAGCCAGTAGGGAACATCAAAATCGGCGGCGGCAGAATCTTTAACGCTCTCCGTTATCTGCGCCAGCGCCTCTCTGTGTCGCCCCTGCGCGCTCAGGCACATGGCGTAAATCGGGCGGATGCCGTCCAACTGCGGCTGTGCGGCGAGCACTTCTTCGAGCAGGCGCGCGGCTTCGTCCACATCACCGCGATAGAAGAGAACGCGTGCGCGGAAAGTCTTAATCAGAGGGTGGTCAGGCTCAAGCGCCGCGCCCTGATCTAATTCCAGCAGGGCGTCTTCGTAGCGGCGCTGGTACATAAAGACGCGTGCGCGGTTGTAGCTGACGACGACGCGCTCCGCAGGGTTCAATCTCACCATCCGCTCGAAGCTGCGCAAAGCCCCGTCGTAATCTCCATCAAGGCGGCGCAGCACGCCCGTCACGAAATGCACGCCGACATCGTTTGGCACTTCGCGCCGCAGTTGAGAGACAAGCTGGCGTGCCTTCTGTTTTTCGCCGCGCGAGAGATGTATGAAGACCATGTGCATGCGCGGCTCAAGCAGATGAGGGTCAATCGCCAGCGCCTTCTCAAACGCTTCTTCGGCGTGATAATAGTCTTCCGCGTCGCCAAACCCCTTCATAGCCTTATTGGCGTAGCAGCCGCCCTGTCCCGCGTGAGCGAGCGCGAAAGAAGGGTCAAGCTCGACGGCCCGCTTGAAATGCTCTATGGCGGCGTCGACATCTTCTCGCGCCAGCGTGTGATAAATGTAGCGGCCCATGCGGTCGCGCCCACGCAGGTATTCCTCGTAAGCGTCGGCGTTGGCCGTCACAGGCTGGGCCAACTCCGCCTTCTCATCCTTCGTCAATTCCAGCCTTAAGCCTTTGACGATGTGCTGCGTGATGGTGTCCTGCACGGTGATGATGTCTGCGGAGTCTGCATCAATGCGGTCGCTCCACAGAAGCTGGCCGGAATTAACGTCGAGCAGTTGCGCCGTGACGCGCAATCGATTACCGGCGCGCAGGAAGCCAGCCGAGAGCACAGCGTTGACATTCAATTCGCGCCCGGCGTCGCGCGGGTCGCGTTCCGTCCCCTGATATTTAACGATGACGGAAGAAGGGCGAACGACGAGCGAGCGCAGTCTTGCCAGTTCCGTTATCACGGCATCGGCGAGCGAGAATTCGTAGAAGCTGGACGCCGCATCGTTGCTCAGATTCTTGAAGGGCAGGATGGCGACGCTCTTTTTCTCCTGGTCGCCGAGGCTCGTGAGCGGCGTTTCGTGAATCTGCGGCGGGTTGCTGCCGAGCGGTGTTGTGACCTGAGACGTGACGGGTGCGGTGGCGAGGGCGTCGCCGCCTGCGATGCTGCGCAGCCAGCGCAAAGCGCGCGACATAGGGCTGGCGTTGTTGAGATGCTGCGGGGCTGCCGTGTTCAATCCTTCCTCGAAGCGTGCCCTCTCCTGAGTCCCCATCGTGACCTCGCGGTAAACCTCGCGCAGTTCATCGCGAAATTCTTCAATCTGCTGGTAACGATTGAGCGGCTCTTTTTGCAGCGCTTTATCTAAGATGGCTTGCAGGCGGGACGGTGTCGGGTCTGGGCGCGCTTCGGCGAGCGGCTTCGGCTGGTCGTGCAACACTGCATGGCGAACGTCAACGCTCGTCTTACCCTGAAAGGGCCAGATGCCGGTCAACATTTCATAGAGCAGGACGCCGGTCGAGAAAATGTCCGCGCGCTTATCAACGCGGTCGCCGCGCGCCTGCTCCGGCGCGGCATAGGTCGCCGTTCCATACGGCACGCCGAGTTCCGTTAGCTCCGTGTGATGTATGCCCTCGCTGCGCGCCGTCTCTTCATCGAGTAATTTAGCGAGGCCGAAGTCCAGCACCTTGACCTGGCCCGTGTCAGTCACCATCACGTTGCCAGCCTTGATGTCGCGATGAATGATGCCGCGCGCGTGCGCAGAGGCCAGCGCATCAGAGACCTGTATGGCGATGAGCAGCGCGTCTTTTAAGACGAGCGGGCGACCGTTGACGAGTTGCCGTACGTTCTTGCCCTCGACGTACTGCATTGCTATGTAATGGACGTTACCGGCTTCGCCCAGATCGAAGATGGTGCAGATGTTCGGATGATCGAGCGACGAAGCGAGACGCGCCTCGCGCTCAAAGCGTTTCAGGTTTGCTTCTTTGACGGTCAACTCCGGCGGCAGGACTTTGATGACGACCGTGCGCCCAAGCCGCGTGTCAACGGCCTTATAGACTGCGCCCTGCCCGCCTTCACCGATTTTTTCGAGGATGCGATAGTTGTCCAGTGTTGCGCCGATCATTGGAGGTTATATTTAACTCCGATACGTTGCCGACTGCAACCATTAATGTGAAGTGTGAACGATGAACGATGAACGATGAACTGTAAAGCATCTTGTCTTTCATTCATCGTTCCGCGTTCCGCGTTCATCGTTTGGGAAATCGGCGCACGGCCAATTCAGTCGTGCACGGTTCAACCGCGCGGGGGCGTGCCCCAGCCAGAGCCGACGTATTCGCCGTCCTGCACAATACACGGCACGGTCGGGTCATTGTCAGAATAAGCAAACATCTCCGCGCGTCGCTTGCGGTCATTCTGCGCGTCGTACTCTGTAAACTTGATGCCCTGCGAGTTGTAGTAATCGCGCGCCTGCTCGCAGTAAGGGCAACCCGGTTTCGTATAAATAACAAGTGCCACTCCCATATACCTCCTGTTTCAATCAGGGTAGCACACGAAAAGCAGGAGTCGGAATTCAGAATCCAGAATTCAGAAGAAGGGGCTGCAACCCGCTTTTCTTTTATTCTTTCTTTTCCTCTGACTTCTGACTCCTGGCTTCTGACTCCTGCTTTTTTAAGGTTATACTCTGGCGCGAACTTTTAAAGAGAGAGCCGTCAGGCCGGAGCGTTGAATCATAAGATGATGGACGACGATCTGTTAGACCCGTACGAAAAACTCGTCGGCATCGAAATCCTCGGCCATCGCGTCGAAGTGCCGGAGAACAACCAGTTGCTACGCTGCTTTCAGTATCTTTCGTTGCAGACCATCTCCTACGGAGACTTTTGCTGGAACGGCGAGTGTACGAATTGTCAGGTCTGGTATCACCAGCAGGGCCAGAGCGATGCGGATGATAAACCGGCGCTCTCCTGCCGGATGAAGGTGCTCGAAAACATGGTCATCACACGGCTCAGCCGCTTTGTCGAGCTTGAAGGAATCAACAAGTAAGAGAATTTTTCGGGAACGAGCTGGAAGCCAATATGCCTAACGATACGCTCCTAGAAATGAAAATTGGCGAACGCGAGCAGGGGCCGGTCTACGCGCAGGTGCGCGACCAGATTGAAGCGCGTATCCGCAACAAGCAGCTTGCCTCCGGCGAGACTTTGCCGTCGCCCGCGCGATTGGCCCAGAAGCTATCCGTAGACACAGGCGAGATTCAGCGCGCTTACTATGAGCTTGAGCGCAACGGGCTGGTGCAGAAAAAGACCAGCAAGGATTTTCTGGGCCACGATAAAGTCACTTACACAGTCAACTGATCCACGCAGACAAGGCAGGGATAAAGGGGGAAGAGGGGAAGAGGGTAAAAGGAACACAGCTTGAGTCAAGCGGCTTTCCTTTTACCCTCTTCCCCTTTCCCCTTTTATCCCTCCCTCTTCCCCCTTTCCCCTCTTCCCCTTTTAACCCTTTACCCTCGCCCCTTTTTCCGTCCCGTGTTTAATTTTGGAATGAGTTTTTAATCCCTGCGCGCATTGCGACGGTCACGGCGATAATCGCGGACATCAAGGCGACGGTCGCGGCGGTCTGAGCGTAGCTCGCGGCGATCACCGCGAATCTCTCTCGTATCGGCCCTGACTTCTCTACGGTCGGCACGTAATTCCCTGCGTTCCTGCGTGTCAATGCGGCCCTGTGCATTCCGTGCCTGCGTTGTTGCGTTCACAGAAAAAGTCATCAGCAATGCGGCTGAAAAAAGCACGCCGCGAAAAAGTAAAGCTCTCATTTGTCGTCTTCCTCCGTTTGTCAAAAATCGCTCGCCTGCTGCGAAAGCGGTGTTCTTAAACGCTCACAGCCAGACGCGTTTCGAAGCGCCGAAGACTAAGGAGGAGAGACAAAGCTTCGCCCTCGATGCGCGCTCTGCTGTGCGGCATCCGGATTCGGCCAGACTTTTGTTTCGGCAAACCCCTTGCTGAACTGTTAGACGCGCGCCTCTTGAGGAGAGTCGGAAAAAGTTAAAGCTGGTGGGCTAATACTTGGGCACGCTTGGGTCTACTTCGTTTGACCAGGCGGTGATGCCGCCCTTCAAATTTATCAACTGCCCTGTGAAGCCCGCGCGCTTGAGCGCTTCGATGGCTTTCGCGCTGCGCCCGCCCATCTTGCAATGGACGACGGTTTCGCGGCTGGCGTCTATCTCCGACATTCGATTCAGGATTTGTCCGAGCGGAATGTGAACGGAATTAGGCAGACGCGCAAACTGGTATTCGTTTGGCTCGCGCACGTCTATGATTTGTATGTCGTCGCCTTGGTCAAGACGCTGCTTGAGTTCGGTGGCGGTCATCTCCGGCATCAATTGATTCGTCGGCTGGCTCATATGATCTCCATTTATTAGGGCTTTAAGCGTGACAGAGTATTTTATCTCTTATCACAAATAGCTCTCTCACTATTTCTGTTCAGGTCGAAACATTGTATCCGCCGCCTGAGCAAAAGCAAGTCGGAATCAGGAATGACGAATGCTGAGAGAGAGGCTCTGCAACTTGTATAGCTGCTCTTTCATCCCTCATAATTCCTACATACTGTTTGCTCTCTTGCGCTCTTGAAAGGAATTTCGATGATGAGGTTCGAGTTTTACCACGCCGGGCTTGATAACGTAGCGAAGCTATCAATCGACGGAACGGTCTCCAACAGCCTTCACTTTTCACACTGGCGTGGAAACACAACGCCCGCTGCGGTCAAGGCCGATACCTCTACCGAGATAGCTTTGAATCTGGTCGGCTCGGAAAACTATCTTGAGTTGACCGAAGGCATAGAACTCGTCACGAACAACCATTTCGATACTGACGGCGCTTTGTCCGTCTGGACTATGCTCGCGGGCAAGCGCGCTTTGGACTTGCGCGAGAAATTGATAGCCGCCGCCGAAGCCGGAGATTTTTCAGAGTATTCGACAGACGACGGCGTGCGCGCGAACATTGTTATACAGGGTTCTGACCTCGTTGTGCCCGAAGACAAGGACGGCTCGCCGCTCGCGCGTCACCTGAGCGGCGAGAACGTCACGGACGAGGCGCGTGCTTACGAGTTGGTGCTGCCGGAAGTCGAGCGTGTGCTGACGCGGACGGACGAGTATGAGCCGCTGTGGCGTGACGCCTGGGAACAGATTGCGGCTGGCCTTGAGAGCTTTGCGCGTGGCGCGTCAAAGGTTGAAGAACAGGAGGACGTGCGCCTCTCAGTCGTCACGCTCGCGCCGGAACTGTTCGGCCCGCAGGGTTTTGACCTGCAGCGCCACGTCGCTCCGTTCACCGCTATCTCGCGTCACGCGCGCGGCCAGCTTTACCTGATTGCGACGCCCGTCGGCGGTGGTTGGAGTTATCGCGCCGATTATCCATATTATTCTTGGGCCGAGACAGTTGTCCGCCCGCATGTCGCGCGCCGCGATTTTGCAGCGCTCGTCGCGCGCCTTAACGCGTTAGAGAAAAAAGGCGAAGGCCGCTGGCAGCTTGACGAGCGGGAATTGTCGTCGGCCTTCAAGTTTATGGACGAGAGCGGACGGCAGCGTGCATCCGGCCTCGCGCCCGAAAGAGTAACAGAAGAATTGCGCGCCGCCCTGAACGAGACAAAAGATGTTTCTGCGGGCGCACGCGTCGGTTGATTGCTTTTACTCGTTCTTCATCGCTTGTCACCTATCGGCAGTTTTGAAGGAGTATTTGTGGCGATTAAAATTCTGGGCGTGAGCGGGAGTATGCGAGAGGGTTCGCACAGCGCGCGGGCGATTGGATTGTTGCTGGAAGCAGCGCGTGAGAGGGGAGCGGAGACGCGCCTGCTCGATTTGCGTGCGGTTGATTTGCCGATGTATCGCCCGCGCGGAGCAGCGCTCGTCACAGAAGGCGTGTTGGCGGCAGCCGAGGCGGTCAATTGGGCGGACGCTTTCCTGCTGGCAAGCCCCGATTATCACGGCTCTATGTCGGGCGCGATGAAGAACTTTCTCGATTACTATTGGACGGAGTTTGCGGGCAAAGTGTTCGGCTACGTGTGCGCATCACATGAGAAGGGCCTGACCGTGATGGATCAAATGCGCACCGCCGTCCGCCAGTGTTACGGCTGGAGCTTGCCTTACGGCGTATCCTTACACGGCGATGAAGACTTCGACAGCGAAGGGAAGATTCAGAACGCGAGCGTCGCCCGCCGCCTGCGAATGCTGGCCCGCGACCTCTGCGTCTATGGCACGATCATTAGAGAGCAATTCATCGCTGACCTGACAGACGACGAGCCGGACACTTTCGTCGCAAGATATAGAGAGAAGTAGAAGTCAGGAGTGAGAATACAGAATTCAGAATAAGCGGCTGCAACCGCTTTTCTTTTATTCTGATTTTCTGTTCTTCTGAATTCTGACTCCTGACTTCTGGATTCTGCTTTTATGCACGACGTTATCATCATCGGTGCTGGTGCTGCCGGATTGTCTGCCGCTTTGTGGTGCGACCAATTGGGGCTGGACACGCTCGTGCTTGAAGCCGCAGCGGAATCCGGCGGACAACTCCTGAGCATTCATCACGCCATAGAGAATTATCCGGGTTGCCGTGCGGCGAGCGGGCGCGAGTTACGCGATTTGTTTGCGGCGCAAATTGAAGAAGCGGAGTTTGATTTGTGGACGGGGGTCGAGATTGAGAGCGTTGATTTGCATGCGAAGCGCGTCGCACTCAGAAGCGGTGAGCAGCTTCAGTCTATCAGCCTCATCATCGCGACGGGCACGCGACGCAAGCGGCTTGGCATTCCCGGCGAGGCGGAGCTACAGGGGCGCGGCGTGATTGAATCTGCGCGGCGCGACCGCGATTTGTTCGCCGGAAAGGATGTCTGCGTCATCGGCGGCGGCGACGCGGCGGCTGAGAATGCGTTGCTGCTTGCGGACGTTTGCCCGACCGTGACGCTGGTGCATCACGGCAAAAAGCTGCGCGCGCGTGCGGAGTTTGCCGAGCGTTTACGGACGAGCCATTGCGTCACGATTTTTACAGAGGCTACGTTGCGCCGCATCATCGGCGAACGGGAAGTTGAAGGAGTGGAGATTTTTCGTCGCGGCGCGATTAAGTCTTTCGAGATGGCCGTGCGGGGCGTGCTGGTGCGAATCGGGTCTGAGCCGAACACGGAATTGTTCCGCGAGCAGTTACACATGGATGAGCGCGGATACATAGTGGTGACAGGCGAACAGGAAACGAGCGTTGGAAACGTCTTCGCCATCGGCGACGTTTCCAATCCGCTTGCGCCGACAATCAGCGGCGCAACGGGCGCGGGCGCAACCGCCGCGAAAATTATCGCATCGCGGTTGAAAAGTTAGTTTCGAGTTTAGGGTTTCAAGTTTCAAGTTAATTCAAAACCTGAAACCTTAAACTTGAAATCTGAAAACCGTTATGAATTATCAAACAATCACCCCGGTTGAGCTTGATGAGCGTTTGCAGCGCGGCGATGAGTTGCTGCTGATTGACGTGCGCGAGGTGGACGAACACGCGATAGCGCGGATTGAAGGTGCGCGGCTTTTGCCGCTGAGCAACTTTCACGAATGGGCCGGGACGCTCGACCCCGAAACGGAGATTGTCTTGATGTGCCATCATGGAATCCGCAGCGCGCAGGTCTGCGCGTTTCTCGCGCAGCAGGGTTTTACGAAATTGAGCAACCTCGCGGGCGGCATAGATCGTTGGTCGCACGAAGTTGACCCCACCGTGCCGCATTATTGAAAAAGGTAAAAGGCAGAGGAAGGCAAAAGTAAAAGTAAAAAGGCAAAAGTCAGGGTAAGCCGTTTTTATTAAAAGCGACCTCCGTCCTGACTTTTGCCTTTTACCTTTTGCCTTTTTACTTTTATAAATCTTTCTCCATGACGAAACGAAAAAAAATATTGCTGGCCTTCTCTTCGCTGTTGGGGGTGTTAGCGCTGTACCTGTTGCTGTGGCCTGTGCCGATTGAGCCGGAGGCGTGGACGCCGCCCGTAGCGCCGAAGCTGGAGGGCGTTTATGCCACCAACGAGCGCTTGAGCGGCGTGGAGCGATTGCCTGCGGGCGCGGGGCACAAGCCTGAAGGAGTGGCGATTGACAGAGAGGGGCGCATCTATAGCGGGATGGAAGACGGGCAGATAGTCCGCTGGCTGCCAGGTGGTAGCGGGCCTGAAGTCTTTGCAAAGACCGGAGGCCGACCGCTCGGAATGGAGTTCGACACAGACGGAATCCTGATTGTTGCCGATGCGAACAAGGGGTTGTTGTCGATTAGTCAGCAGGGCGCAGTCACAGTCTTGAGCACGGAGGCCGACGGCGTGCCCTTTCGCTGCACGAACGATCTGGACATAGCCGCAGACGGCACGATCTACTTCACAGATGCTTCGTCAAGATTTCCGCTCAGCGTTTACAAGCAGGATTTGTTTGAGCACAAACCGAACGGTCGCTTGATGGCTTATGAGCCTCAGACTAAGCGGACGCGAATCTTGCTCGACAAGCTTTACTTCGCCAATGGCGTCGCAATCAGCCCCGACCAGTCTTTCGTGCTGTTGGCGGAAACGGGGAAGTACAGGGTGCTGCGCGTGTGGCTCGGCGGGGAAAAGAAAAATTTAACGGAAATCTTCATTGACAATTTGCCCGGTTTCCCCGATAACATTAGCTCGAACGGGAACGATAAGTTCTGGTTAGCGTTAGTCACTCCACGAAGTCCCCTTTTAGATAAATTATTACCGAGGCCATTTCTTCGGAAAGTGGTCTTACGCTTGCCAGAATTTCTACAACCGTCTCCACAGCGCTACGGCTTCGTGCTCGGGTTGAACCGCGACGGAGAGGTCGTCGCCAACCTGCAAGACCCATCGGGCCAAGCCTTCGCGCTCATCTCGAACGTCCTTGAATATCAGGGAAAGCTTTACCTGGGAAGTATCGGCGAAGATTCGTTGGGCCGCATTCCCGTTCCGACAGAAGGGCGTTGACGTTCAGTACGTGGGAGTTTTTGAACGTCACCACAATCGCCCGAACCAGATAGCATGAACGAATGATGAAACGGACAAGCCACACCGTCCTGGCCTAGAGGCAAAGTCTTTACGCAGCCTTTAAAAATTTAAGGTCGTCAATCTTCACCGCCGCAAGCGACGGTCAGCAACATCTGTCCTTGTGGCTTTCACAGGGAAACCATGCGCTCGCCCCCGCGAGCCTATCCAAGGGAGTATCAGCAAAAAAATGATTAACCTTCTTTCCTCCGCCACTTCAGTGCCCCCGCACAAGTTCAGCACGACCGACTTGATTTCGGCCCTGCTCTACAAGTTGTCGCCGGAATTGATAAATACGATTAACACTCTCGGCGTCGAACAGCGATATTCGACGCTGGAAAACTACCCGGCCTTTCTCGGCGGCGAGCCGATGAACGCTACCACTTCTTCGACGGACATCGGCGTGGACGCCGCGCGCAAGTGCATAGAGCAATGGGGCGGCGACCCCTCCAAAATAGGCTTGCTCGTCGCCGCGACCAACACGCCGTCGCAACTGCTGCCGTGCCTCGCTTCGGAAGTGATGGCGAATCTGCATGGCGTGCTTTCACGCTCAATCAGCACGGTCAGCATGCAGGCGCAAGGGTGCTCCGTGCTGCTCAAGTCTGTCGAAGTCGCACAGTGGTATCTGTGCGCCAATCCCGGCAAGGTCGCGCTCATCCTGATGAGCGAAGCGCACACGCCGATGATCTCGCCGCTGCTGCGCGCGGAATACCTGGGCTATCGTGAGGTTGCGCGCCTGCGTAAAAAGAATAGAGCGGAAGATTTCGATACCGAGCGCGAACGGCTCAACACGACCTGCGCCATACAGGCGATGCTCTTCGGCGACGGGGCGGTGGCGCTGCTCGTCGGAACAGAAGAAGGCCTGGCGGAATTTGGGCCAATATCGCACTTGACGAACGACGAGCCGGATGACGTAAACCTGCTGACAATGGAAGGCGGCGGCCTTCATCCTTGTCTGGACGGGCGACCACAATACCTGATGCGCCCCAACGTCCCGCACAGGGGCGCGCACTACGCCGTCACGACCGTCAATCGCGTACTCGATCATCCGTCATCGCCCGTCAGTAATCTTGAGCAGGTGGAAAATTGCCTGATTCACACGGGCAGCAAGAAAATCCTCGACGGCGTCTGTACGCAATTGGCTTTATCGCCGGATTCAACTAAAGTAAGAACCTCTTACGAAATTTTGCAGAACTACGGCAACCTGTCGAGCGCGTCCACAGGCTTTATGCTGGCCGGAAAGAATGATCGCAGTGGGCCAACGATGGTCGTCGGCTTCGGCGTCGGCTTTGCCGCCAGCGCCGGAATGATTAACTTCGGATGACTAGATGAACGCCGAAGAGGAAATCGCAAGTGAGCGTCCGGCTTACACGGACGAGCACGTCCTCGCTTATCCGGGCGACTACATAGCGGGCATAGACCTCTACAACGCGGGCGAGTTTCACGCCGCGCACGACGCATGGGAGGCTCGCTGGGTGGACGATTGCGGCCCACGTGAAAAGCTGTTTCTTCAGGCGATGATTCAATCGGCGGTCGTCTTTCATCATCTGGAAATCGGAAGACCGGGCGCGGCGCGGCGTATGTACCAGATGGCGACGGAAAAGTTTGCGCGCCTCGGCGTGACGCGTTTTATGTCGCTTGATTTGGTTGATTACCAGTCGCAGCTTGAGCGTGCGCTTTCATGGTTACTAACTGCGGCAGACCCGCGCGAGGTCGTGCCGCCGGAGTTTGACCCGCCGGTGATTAGACTCTTGCCGGGAGTGATGGAGCCGGACTAAAAGATGAGCGCTGAGGTCGAAGAAGCACGCGCCGCGACACACAATGAAGCGAAGACTGCGGGGCGCACGGGAGCGCTCGTGCGGGCGCTCGCGGATGTGCGCCTGCTGTTGATTGCGCTCTGGCTGGGCGCGGCTGTCTTCTTCAGCGCGGCTGTTGCGCCGAGTGTTTTCGCAGTGCTACGCGGAGCAAGTGTGCCGCAGGCCAATCATCTGGCTGGCACGATTGTTACGCGGACGCTTTCCATAATTAATACAGGCGGTTTCATCATCAGTCTGATTTTGCTGGCGACGGCATTTCTGTTCAGAGAGGCTAACAGACGGCGTGCCTTCACGACGGAAGTCATCTCGCTCGGCATAGTCGCCATCACGACCGCCCTGGGCCAATGGGGCATCGCGGCGCGAATGTTGGCACTGCGGAGCGCGATGGGGAGGCCGATTGACGAAGTGCCCGCAGGTGATTCGCTCCGCGTCGCTTTCAATAGTTTGCACGGATTGTCTGTGATGGCGCTGGGCGTCGGGATGCTCGCCGCTCTCGTCGCGCTGCTGTTGATAGCGCGGCGCGGGCGCGCAAACTCTTTGTGAAAGAGGGGGAAGGTGCGTTGGAGATTTTAGAGCGAATTGATGATTGGCGCAGAAGCTACGATTCATGGCAGGGCGGCGCAAGCTCTACGCGTGAAGATTTGAGCAATTATCCGTTTGTCGAAAACAAGCGCGCACCGTTTACACCGGCCAGACGTGCGCTGCCGATGTTGAATCTGGCGCTCATCTCTTCGGCGGGCGCTTACATTGACGGCACGGAAGCCTTCAAAACGAGCGAGCCGGGCGGCGACATTAACTTTCGAGAGATACCCGTCGAGGTCGAAGCGGAAGATTTTCGTTTCAGTGGGCGCGGCTACGATACGCGCTTTGTCGAGCAAGACATCAATACGCTAGTGCCGCTGGAGCGCCTCTTTGAATTCGAGGGCAATGGCATTATCGGCCAGCTTAATCCTGTCTTCTGGAGCTTTTGCGGCCACGTCCCTGACGCGGCGCGGCTGGTCGAAGAAATGATTCCTCGATTGGTCGAGCGCGTGTTGCGTTACGAAGTGCAGGCGGCGCTGCTCGTTCCGGCTTCGCGTTTGTGTCATCAATCAATCGCGCTAGTCGCGCGGGCATTAGAGATGCAGCGGATTCCGACGATGATGCTGGCGGTGGATAGAGAGGTCGTCGAGAGTGTGCGCCCGCCGCGCGCGGCCTATTACGCGGGCGAAATCGGCAGCGTCGTCGGACAGCCCAACTGGCCCGAACACCAGCGCCGCGTCCTGGACGAAGCCCTGCGCCTCATCGAGCCGATAGACCAGCCGGGAGTTTACAATCTGACCGTTGCACTGGAAACTGAAGTGCAGCAAGGGCGAGGGGAAAGATAGATGCGGCGAGGCGACGAAAAAGAGACTCAGCGACGCGAACATAAAGAAAGACGCGGTGATTAAATTAATAATCACCGCGTCTTCGCTTTTCTTTACTCTGTTTTCTCACTGCGTCTCCGCGTCTTGAGTTTTATCCTCGCGTCACCGCATCTCCGTGTCTGCGCGTCTCAGCGCTAACTTTAGCAATTGTCTCAGCGACTTGATCGAAGTCGAAGGGCTTGCCGATGACGCCGTTGACGAGGTCTTGTTCGCCGGGCGGCAGCGCCGTCGCCTTGCCGTAGCCTGTGACGAGCACGATGCCTATTTCCGTGCCCGTGCGGCGGCGAATCTCACGCGCCACTTCCCAGCCGTCCATGCCCGGCATCGAGAGGTCTGTGAAGACCAGATCGAAGTGATCTGAGTCGAGCTTGGCAAGCGCTTCGTGTCCGCCGTCGGCCAGCACTACTTCGTGGGCCAACGCCGTCAGCATGTCGGCCAGCGTCTCGCGCACGAAATCTTCATCGTCAATGACCAGCACCTTCAACGAAGGTGTTTCATGACGGATGAAAGGCTCGCTCGTCTGCGCGGGCACGTAGGTCGCCGCCGGTAAATCAATCTCGAAGGTCGTGCCTTCTCCGAGTTTTGACTCGACGTTGATATGTCCTTCGTGGCGCTCGACGATGCCGTAAGAGACGGCAAGGCCGAGGCCCGTCCCTTGCGCTCCCTTTGTCGTGTAGAACGGCTCGAAGATACGCTTGCGAACTTCCTCTGTCATGCCCGTGCCGGAATCTGTGAAGCAGAGCCGCACGCGCTCGTTATGCTTTCGACTGCTGATTAAAAGCTGCCCGCCCAAAGGCATCGCGTCCACCGCGTTAACTATTAAATTGACGAAGACCTCGCGCAGTTCCGACGCGTTTCCGGCGACGTACAGTTGTTCTTCCGTATCAATGTCAACCGCATAAAAGAGTCCGCGCATGCTGGCTTCGTTTTGCCAGCGGGTACGCGTAATCTCAACCGCATCGCGGAGCAAGCTACTCACATCGAGCAGATCAAATTCCTTCGCCTCGGATTGACGCGCGAAGGTCTGTATGCGGCGCACAGTGGCGGCGGCGTCTTCGGCGGCGGTCTGGATGATGTCCAGATTGTGTGTGAGACGCTTATCGCGCAAATCGCGTCGCATCAACTGGGCGCGACCGAGGATGGCGGCCAGCGCGTTGTTGAAATCATGCGCGACGCCCGAAGCGAGTTGGCCCAGAGCGCGGAGCTTGTCGGCCTGCGCGGCGCGCTCGCGTTCCTGCTTCTGCTCTGTCACGTCGCGGGCGATGCCGAGCACGGCGGTCGTTTGCCCGTCAACGACGATGGGCGCGTTATCAATCAACGCGTAGCGCAGTTGGCCGTCCTTGCCTGAAAAGCGCGCTTCATAGCTGCGCGGCTCGCCCTTGACCGCTTTTTCAAAACTCTCTGCGGCCAGAGCGCGGTCGGCTTCAAACGTTACTTCAAGGAAATGATGGCCGATTAAATCTTCGACGCGGCCTCCCATCGCCGCGACGGTCGCGCTGTTGCACCACTGGAAATAGCCTTCGGTGTCAACCGCGTAGATGGCTTCGCGCGCGCTTTCCAGAATGTTCATCAGGAGCGATTGATGCTCGCGCGCACGGGCTTCGACTTTTCGCAGTTCAGATAAATCGCGCGCCGTGCAGACGACGCCGACCGTGCGGCTGCCGCTTTCAATCACCGGCTCAGCCGTCACCAGCAGCGGTCGGTTGAATCTTTCGGGCGTCACCTCCAGGGTCAGGCTGCGCCCTTCGGCCAGCGTGTTTTCAACAACGCACACGCGCTCGTCGCTGCTCGTGCGCAGGATGTCGCAACAATGACGGCCCAGAAGCAGATGCGGCCAGGTGTCTTCCATCGCCGCTCCGGCGCGATTGACGCGAATCAACTGGCCCGCTCTATCAAAGATAAAGATGCCGTCGGACATCGCGTTGAAGGTGGTTTCCCATTCCTTCTTGGCGCGCTTCGTCATCTCAAACAATTCGGCCTGCGCGATGCCGGTCGCCAGTTGCGAAGCGACCGCTTCGACCAGCGCCAGTTCATCTTCCGTCCAGTGCCGGACGCGATCCATCTGGTGAATACAGAGCACGCCGCGAAAGTTTCCGTTGACCGAGAGCGGCCAGTCAATCTGTGCCCGGACACCGATCTTCACCGCGTGTGCGCGGATATGCTCGTTGATGTCCGGCGAACTGCCCTTGTAGTTGAGAACATCGTCAACGATGATGGGTTGAGCCGCGTGCAACAGGTATCTCCCGATTGGGCCTTCGAAGCTCAACTCGACGTGCTTGGTACTGGCGACGCCCGGCGCGACGTACTCATGCTCGGCGGTCGAGCGCGGGTCAGCAGGGTCGTAGAGCCGCAGGTGTACGTGCGAAGCGTTGAGAGCGCGGCCCAATTCGCGCGTCGCCGTGCGCAGCACTTCAGGCAAACTGAGCGAAGCGCGAATGGCTAGGCTCAAGCGGTTAATCAAAGCTTCGCGCGCCGAAGTCGCTTCGGCCTTGCGATATAGCTCGGCCTGTCGAATCGCGATGCCCGTCTGAATAGCAACGGCCTTAGCCAGCGCGATGTCCGTCTCGCTCCAATGGCGTATGCTTCGTGTCGTCGAGATTGCAAACGCGGCGGGCGTCTCCTCGCCGACTTTAATCGCGACATACATGATCGAGCGCACACCGGCCATACGCAGCGAGCGGTGATAAAGCTGGCTGATGCGTTCGTCGTGCGCGGCGTCGTCAAAGGCCAGCACGCCGTTCTGCTGGATACCGGCGATCAGGTCTTGCGCTTGAGAGATGGAAAAATCGCGCGGCGCGGGCAGCACGCCGGGCGCGTGGAATTCCGCCATGTTGCGCACGAGTCCGACTTCCTCGTGTTTCATATAGACGGAGCAGCGGTCAACGCCCAGATGCAGTCCCAGTTCGCGTACCGCCGTGCTGAAGACTTCCGATACGTCGAGCGAGCTACGGACGGAACTTGAAATACGGTTAATCAATGCTTCGCGCTCGGCCTGCTCGGCGAGCGCTTCTGCCGCGTGTTTGCGTTCGTTAATGTCGCGCGCCACCCAGACGACGGAATCTTCCAGCATCGGCGAGACAGTGCCCTCAAACCAGACCTCCGTCTCCTCGATCTGTAAGCTGTACTCGACTCTAATGGGCTGGCGCGTTTCGAGCGCGCGGCGAATTTGAGAGAGAAAAGCATCGGCCTGCGCCGCAGGCATTACGTCGTGAAGCCGTTTGTTCAGCAGATCGGCGGAAGGCTTGTAGAGGAGCTTCGGGTTGGTGGGCGCGATTTTCAAATAGCGCCCTCCGGCGTCGAGCACCATAATCACGTCCGGCATCGCGGCAAAGAGCGCGCGCAACTCTGCTTCGGAAGCCTGCAACTCGGCCTTGACGCGTTTGCGCTCGGTCACGTCGCGCGCAATGCCCTGGACGCCGATGGGCACACCGTCGCTGTGAATCAAGCGAGTGCTGACCTCCAGCGCGACCCGCGAGCCTTCCTTACTGATGATCTCCAACTCGTAAACGGTCGAAACCTTTTCGCTCCTTTTGCGGTCAATCATCTGGCGGGCGATTTCCAACTGTTCGGGCGCGAGAATGTCTGCGATGTTCATTCGTACGGCTTCTTCACGCGAATAGCCGGTGATGCGCTCGCCCGTCTTATTCAGGGAAGTGAAATTGCCCTGTAGGTCGTGCATGTAGATGATGTCGTTGGCATTCTCGAATAGCTCGCGGTAGCGCTCTTCCGATTCGCGTCGCGCCGCTTCGGCCTGCTTGCGAGAGGTTACATCCTGCACAAAGCCATCGAAGTAGAGGGTGCGCCCCTGTTCATCTTTGACGGCATGAGCATTGAGATGAATCCAGATGGGCGAATTGTCTTTCTTCTTCCAGAGGACTTCGACATCGGAGGCGACGCCCGAATCTTCGTGCGCGGCGATCAACTTCTGCCGATCCTCTTCGTGAAAATAGATGTCGCGGGCAACGTTGCGCTCAAGCAATTCTTCGACGGAATCGTAGCCGAGAAGTCGCACGAGCGTACTGTTGACGGCGAGCAGCCGCCCATCCGGCAGCGATTGATAAATGCCCATCGTCGCGTTATTGAAGATGGTGCGGTATTTCTCTTCAGAGGCGCGAAGCTTCTCTTCGGCACGGCGGCGCTCGGTCACGTCCAGGATGATGGAGAAGAGAATCCTGCGGCCCTGATAATCAATCGGGCCGGTGTAGACTTCGACATCACGGATTTCGCCGGAGGCGAGCCGGTGCTGGAAGTGGAAATGCTCGTTTCTTTTCGTCAGCGCTTCCGTAAGCGTAGACTTGATCTGTCCGGGCGGGAGCGTGTTAATCTCGCCAATCTTTTTCGCCTTCAGTTCGTCCAGGCTGTAGCCGTAAAACTCGCAGGCCGCTTGATTGGCGTCTATGATGTCGCCGGTTTCAGGGTCAATCAAAAGCTTAATCGCCTGATTCTGCTCGAACATCTGGCGGTGGCGACGCTCGCTCTCGCGCAGGGCTTCGTCAGCGCGTTTACGTTCCGTGATGTCTGCGATGAAGCCTTCGATGAAAAGCAACTGATTGGTTGAATTAAAAACGCCGCGCCCCTGTTCCCACACCCATCGCTCCTCAACATTAGCCGTTTTAATACGATAGTTGAGTTGGAAAGGCTTCTGCTCACTGAGTGCGGACTGCACGGCTTCCCAGACCATCTGTTGATCGTCCGGGTGAATCAACTCTGCGTAGGAAAGCTTGTCATTGCCGACGAGGTCTGCGGGCGAATAGCCGGTCAGCTCAAAGCAGCCTTCGCTGACAAATTCCATCGTTCGATCCTGATCGTTGTGGCAACGATAAGCCATGCCGGGCAAATTGCTCATCAACGTCGAGAGCACGCGTTGACCTTCGCGGAGCGCTTCCTCGGCCAGCTTTAATTCCGTAATGTCGCGCACCACGCCGCGCACGCCTGTCGGTCGGCCCTCGGCGTCGCGCACCAGCGTGGTCATCGCTTCCAGATGATGCAACTCACCCTGCGCATCATGGACGGGATGAACCGTTCGTAGCGGCTCGTCCGCCTCCGGCTGATGTTGCATTTCGGCAATGTCAGCGGCGGCTGTCTCTTCGCCCAGCAGGACGCTCAGGCTTGAGCCGACAAGCTCGGAGACGGGCCGACCGAAAAAGCGCGCGCCCGCTTCGTTAATGCTCGTCAACCGACCTTCCATGTCGCGCGTGTAGATGATATCGGCGGCCTGCTCGACGATTTCGCGGTAGTGGCGCTCGACGCGATGCCGCTCGGTGAGACGCGCGACCTTGACAAGCAGTTCCTGACGGCGAAATGGAATTTCGAGATAGTCGTCGGCCCCGGCCACCAGCCCGTGCAGGCTGTCGCCTTCGGTCTTACGCAGGGCGCTGACGAGCATTACCGGCAGATATGCCGTGCGCGGGTTTTGTTTCAGGCGGCGGCAGAACTCAAGGCCGTCCATCTCCGGCATGACGACATCTGAGATAACGATGTCAGGCTCGATGGTTTCGACCATTTCGAGCGCGCGGGCCGCACTCGCGGCAGAGATAATCCTATAGCCTTCGTGTTCGAGCAATACGTTGAGCAGCTCAAGCACACGCTGGTCGTCGTTGACCGTCAGGACGATTGGATGGGTTGGGGCAGCTTTCATCTTCGTCGCAGGCTACAGCCGCCTCCTTTCGAAGCCACGGCAGCACAATAATTTCTCAATCGTTGAAGCGAGGAATCGTCTGTTTATCTTCTGGGGCAAAACATAAGCCGCGTCACTTCAAAAATTTGGTGACGTAAATTTTTAAACGGGAGGAATGCGGCTCTACAGTTCAAGCGCTAGCCGGGGCAGGTCAACGCCTCAAAAGCTACGCCGAAGTATAGCAAAGGGAAATTGAGCTTGTCACGAGAAAAGCAGGGCGGAAAGAACTGATGCATTGATTCATTGGTTCATTGGCTCATTGGCTCATTTATTGAGTCAATGAACCAATGATTAAATGATTCAATTCTTCGAGCTTGCTTTTGCGCCCGGACTTCTGGCGAAGTAGCCCTGACGGTAGGTCAGGCGCAGATTTTGTTTGCGCAGTTCGGGATTGAGTATTTCGATCTGCACTTTGCGGAAAGAGCCGTCACGATTCTTGTTGATCGGCGAGTAGGCGACCAGATACTGCGAGCGCAACTCCAGTTGAATCTGTGCGAAAGCAGCGCGCAGGTCGTCTTCGTCTTCTGGAAAGAAGGCGCGCCCGCCCGTGCGCTCGGAAACTTTTTTCAGCACGCCTTTGTTGATGCCGCCATAGTATTCATCGCCGATGCCAATTGAATAGACGACGGCGTCAACCTTGAGGGCTTTATCAATGGCCTCGTCCAGCTTTTTCTGGCTGCTGGTATCCTGACCGTCGGTCAGGAGAATAATCGCACGGCGGGTTTTATCCGAAGTCTGCGAGAGCACTTCGTCGGACGTAATCCAGATGGCGTCCCAGATGGCGGTCGTGCCTGCTAGGCGCTGGCCCTGATCGGAAATGGGCGGCGTCCCGGCAGTCTGCCCGCCGCCGATATAGCCGGAGGGCGGCACAAACTCAACGCGGTCGAGCGCGCGACGAACACGCGCGACGCTGCCAGTCAAGCCCTGTTCCAATGTCGCCTCGCCCGTGAAGGTGACGACCGCCGCTTCGTCTTTGGACGGGCGGATGACCGCATCAACGAATGAACTGGCCGCAGCCTTTTCGCTCGGCAGTGTTCTCTCTTCAGAGACGCTGGTATCAATGACGATGGCAAGTGAGAGCGGCAGATCGGTTTGTCTGGCGAAGGTGAAAATCTCCTGCGGCTGGCCGTCCTCGCTAATGCGTATGTCTTCCTGGCGCAGGGAGGTGACAAAGCGCTTCTGCTTATCAACCGCCGTGAACAGAATGTTGGTCAGGTCTGTCTCGACACGCACTACTTCATCATCCTGCAACGTCACGTCGTCGTCAGGCGTCGCAGGTCTGGTCGTCGATGGTTGCTGCTTCGAAGGCTGTTCGCCCGTGCGTCGCGGTCGGCTCTTCTCCTGCTCCTGCGCGCCCGTCAGCGTCAGTCCGCCAAGCAGAAGCGTTGCCAGCAAGGTAAAAGCGAGCGAGCGTTTGATTTGATTGCGATAAAACATTTAACTCCTAAAAGCGTGTGACGGGTGTCATGTGTCAGGCGACGGTCAAGCTCTTTATCATCCGACACCTGTCACCAGATACCCGTCACCAATTCCTTATTGCGGTGTGAGAACACTATCTCTGACCGCCGCGTAGCCGCGTTTGGCACGCACCCTCAGACCATCACGATTGCCTGCGAGGCGCACGTCTATGCGCCGGAACGTACCGTCATAACGCTCGTTCGTCGGCTTATATGTGACAATGTATTGCGAGCGCAGTTCCTTTGAAATCTTTGTGAACGAGCGCTCCAACGCCAATTGGTCGCCGGTAAAAAAAGCACGGCCTCCGGTTTCCTCGCAGAGCTTCATTAAAGTTTTGTCGCCGCTATCTGCGACCTGTCCAGCTTCGACGCCGGGAACAGTTCCGGCAAAACCGGCCTTGGTCGAAATGGCGAAGATGGTCGTCTCCGTTCGCTGTGCAATGTCAATCGCATCCTTGATGTCAGCGCGGCTGTATGTATCGTCGCCGTCTGTAATTACGACGAGCACGCGGCGGCCCGGAGCGGTGCGCATCTTTTGGTCACAAAATTCCCAGATGGCGTCATAGAGCGCTGTGTTGGTGCCGGTCTTCTTGACGCTATCAACGGCGCGGTCTAGCAGGTCAAGCTTGTCCGTGAAATCCTGCCTGAGCTTGACTTCATGATCGAAGGTGACAAACGCAACGCGGTCTTTGCGCAGGCGCGTCACCGTATAGATAAAGTCCTTCGCCGATTGCTGCTCAAACTTTAATTTGCCGGCGGTCGAAGGCGACGTGTCCATCAGCACGCCGACATACACGGGCGGGCTATTGCTCTCGTCAATGAATGAGATGATTTGCTGTTGCTGCTTATCTTCAAAAATCAAAAAGTCGTCTTTCGTCAGCCCGGTTACGACTTGGCCCTTTTTATCAATCACCGAGACGGGCAATCGCACCTCGCGAATCGTCACGACTTCTCTATCGCCCGGATCCTGAACGACAGGCGTCGGACTGGGCCTCGGCGGCTGCTTTTGCTGGCCTAGTGCGGCAGCCTGCCAGCCGAGCGTGACCAGCATCATGACAAAAGAAGAGAGAAAAAGTTTGATCGCGTTTCTCATAAGATTTCGGAGTTTAGGCGCGTCGAACAAAAACAGAAGAAAAACTGCTTTCTTAAGCACCGCTGCCTTTGATGCCCGCCAATCAAAAGGCCGTTGCCCTAAGGCGGCGTAGTTTGAGAGCGTTTAGTATAGCAATCAAGAGGAAAAAGCACACATTTTCCGTCAGCCCGCGTTTAAGTCGCGCTCGATGACTGGGCCTCTTTCGTTATCTCACCCCTGCCTCAAGCTCAGCCAGAAACTCCGACAATTCGCCTGGCAGCGGCGCGGTAAAGCCGAGCGGCTCATGTGTGCGAGGATGACGAAAGCCCAACTGCTCTGCGTGTAGAAACTGGCGTTTGAGCGCATTGATGCGCGCGCGCAGTCTGGCATCCGTCACAGTATTGTCGCGCCCGTCGCCGTAGACGGAATCGCGGACAACCGGATGCTTGAGCCATTGCAGATGCACCCTGATTTGATGCGTGCGGCCCGTTTTGATTTCCACGTCGAGCAGCGTGAATCGCTCGAAGCGTTGCCGCACGCGATAGAGCGAGAGCGAGGGACGCCCGCCACGCACAATTGCCATCCGTGTGCGATTGCGCGGGTCGCGGGCAATCGGCTGCTCAATGCGCCCGCTCTCCTCGCGCATTGTTCCATGAACTAAAGCAACGTAGGATTTAAAGACTTCGCGCGCCCGAAATTGATCTGCGAGATGTTCGTGCGCCGCTTCGGTTTTTGCCACCACTATCAGGCCGGACGTGTCTTTGTCCAAACGATGCACAATACCGGGACGCGCCGCGCCCGCGCGTTCCGATAGATGTTGAAAATGATAAGCGAGCGCGTTGGCGAGCGTGCCGGAGGCGATGCCCGCCGCCGGGTGAACCACCAACCCGGCGGGCTTGTTAACGACTACGAGTTCGTCGTCTTCATAAATAATTTCGAGCGGAATATCTTCCGGCGCAAACTCTGTCGGCGCGGGCGCGGTTAATTCAACTTCGATCTCGTCATTTGTGCGCAGCTTGTAGGAGGGCTTCGTTGTCCGTCCGTTGACGAGCACATCGCCGTCTTCGATCAGGCGTTGAAGGCGCGAGCGACTCCAATCGTTGATACGCGCAGCTAAATAAGCATCAAGCCGCTGGCCCGCTTCGTTTTCCGAGGCAGGGAAGACAAGCGTCTCCGATTCCTGTTCAGTCGTGTTGATGTAATCGTGATGGGCCATCTCAGGCGCGCGCCGTATCCGGCGTCGAGGGCAGGTCTTCCTGCTTCGCAAGGCGAGCGCGCCGCCAGCGCAAGATAAGAATAAAGAGGCCGCCGAGGCCGACGAAGAGGCTAATCATCTGCGAAGTCGAAAGCCCTGTCAGCGTTGTTAGCCCAAGAATGTCGCCGCGCGGGTCATCGCGGAAAAACTCTATGGTGAAGCGCGCCGCCCCGTAGAGCACAGCGTACAAGAGTATGACCTGTCCGCTGAAACGCTTGCGCCGGTGCAGCCAGAGCAGGAAAAAGAAGATGAGAAGCGCGGCGAAGGATTCGTAAAGCTGCGTCGGATGAAGGTGCAGCGGAGCGAGCGGGTCGCCCAGTTTCTGCAACCAGACTTGATATTCTGCCGGATGCTCCTTAGCGAGATGTTCGACGACAGTCGGTACGCCCGTAATATCGTTCGCCTTTTCCGTAAAATGCACGCCCCAGGCTTGCGTCGTCGGCTTACCCCAACAGCATCCGGCGGAAAAGCAGCCCTGCCGCCCCAGCACATTGCCGAGCGCGATGCCCGGCGCAAACGCGTCCGCCGTCTTCCACCAGGGCAGGCCGTAGCGCTTGATGAGAAAATATCCGACCCCCACCGCGCCCAGAAAGCCGCCGTAAAAGACTCCGCCGGAGCGCAGGAAATCGAGCGAGAGCAGTCGCAGCGGATTTTGACGATACTCCGGCTCGGTAAAGAGCATTAAGAATTTCGAGCCGACCAGCGCCGCCAGCAGCATCCATAAGCCCAGGTCGTAGACGCGTTCGCGCGGCAGCCCGTCGCGCGCCGCGAGCCGCGCCGCCACCAACAGCGCCGCCAGAAACGCCATCGCCAGCAGCACGCCGTAAGTGTTAATCGGGAAATCGCCGATGCGAAAAAGCTCTGGATACATATTCAACTACAGAAGCCAGAAGTCAGAATCCGGAATTCAGAAGGGATAAGGCTGAAACCACTTTTATTCTGATTCCTGGCTATTAACTCTCGCCTCTTGAATTTTATTCTGACCGCTGATTCCTGACTTCTGTCTCCTACTGTCGAAGATCATATCTAAGGCGAGCAGGAGCGCGCCGACAGAGATGCTGGCATCCGCGACGTTGAAGTTGGGCCAGCGGTATGAGCCTAGATGAACGAGGATAAAATCTATCACATAGCCGAGACGCACGCGGTCTGTCAGATTGCCGACGATGCCCGCCAGCAGCAGCGCGCACGCTCCCAGAACGCGGTCGTCCGAGCGCGGCGTGCGAAAGAAGTAGAAGAGCACAGCGACGGCAGCAGCAGCCGCCAGCGCAATCAGAAACCAGCGACCGAATGCGCCGCTTTCCTGCAAACCGCCGAATGCAATGCCAGGGTTTTCGGCGTATTCAAGGATGAGAAAGTTGCTAATCAGCGTCTTCGTTTGGCCGAAGCGGAGTGCGCGCACGGCCCAAGCCTTGCTCGCCTGGTCAACGAGGTAAATGCCGAAGGCCGCCAGCAGGTAGGCCGCGCGCCAGCCGATGCGCCGCTCCGTCATGTGGTCGCCTCCTGCTCAATCTCGGCCAGCGCCATCGTGCAGCGCTCGCAGGCCGTCGGATAGCGCGACGATTCGCCGACGCGCGTTGAGTAGCTCCAGCAGCGCTCGCACTTTTCGCCACTGGCGCGCTCGACGTTTACGTTCAAGCCTCCGGCGGGCGCTTCGCCTTCAGCCGCAAGGGCCAGATCAACCTGCGAGACGATGAAGAGGTAGCGCAACTCATCCCGGTAGTGTTGCAGCAGTTGATAAGTCGCCTGATCGGTGACAAGCTGGACGCGCGCTTCGAGCGAACTGCCGATGAGCTTGGCTGTGCGAGCTTCCTCAAGAGCACGCAGAACCATGTCGCGCACCTCAAACAACTGCGCCCAGCGCGTCAGCAGTTCGACATCGCGTTCATTTCTCGCTGCCAGAAAAAGAGCCATATGAACAGAAGCCTCTTGAGCAGTGTCGTCGCCTGCACGTGGCAGATTTTCCCAGATTTCGTCGGCTGTAAAAACTAAGATGGGCGCAAGCAGGCGCGAGAGCGCGTCTGCGATTCTATAGAGCACGGTCTGCGCCGAGCGGCGCGCGGGAGAGCGCGGCGCGGCTGTGTAGAGCCGGTCTTTAATGATGTCGAAGTAGCGCGACGAGAGCGTGACGGTGGAGAAGTTGTAGAGCGCGTGATAGACGGTGTGGAATTCGTAAGCCTCGTAGGCCGCCAGCGCTTTTTCCGTCACCGCCTCCAATTCGGCTAGCGCCCAGCGGTCTATCTCGTGCATCTCGTTTTCAGCAACATAGTCGCGCGCCCACTCGAAGCCGTCCAGATTGCCGAGCGCGAAGCGAACCGTGTTGCGCAGTTTGCGATAGCCGTCCGCGACGCGTTGCAGAATCTCCGGCGAGCAGCGCACGTCCTCCGTATAGTTGGTCGAAGCGCACCACAGCCGCAGGATTTCCGCGCCCGAATCTTTAACCACCTCGTTTGGCGAAACGGCGTTGCCCGCAGACTTGTGCATCGCTTTGCCCTGACCGTCAACGACCCAGCCATGCGTCAACACGGTCTTATAAGGCGCGCGGTCGTGAGCAGCAAGACCGACCATTAAGGACGAGTTGAACCAGCCGCGATACTGGTCGCCGCCTTCGATATAGACATCGGCGGGCCAACGAAGGTTCTCACGTTTTTCGAGCACGGCGATGGAAGACGAGCCGCTGTCGAACCAGACATCCAGAATGTCAGTCTCCTTCGTCCATTCAGCTTTACCGCACTTCGGGCACACAAAATTTTCAGGTAACAACTCGCTCGCTTCACGCGCGTACCATGCGTCTGCCGACTCGCGCTCAAAAATATCGGCGACGTTTTTGATAGTCTGCGGGTCTGCGATCGCTTCGTTACAATGCGCGCAGTAGAAGGCCGGAATCGGCACGCCCCAGACGCGCTGGCGCGAGACACACCAATCGGGCCGCCCCTTCAGCATGTTGCGCATCCGGTCTTCTCCCCAAGCGGGAATCCACTGGACACGCGCAATCTCGCTGAGCGCGCCCGCGCGCAGAGATTCGGGCACAGCCGCTTCGTTCTCCGTGTAGTTGGCGACGTGCCGACCGTCTTCGTCTCTTTCGCTTTCAACCTCCGCGACGGTCGCATCCATAGAGATGAACCACTGCGGCGTGGCGCGAAAGATGACAGGGTTCTTGCAGCGCCAGCAATGCGGATAGCGGTGCTCGTAATTTTCGCTGTAGAGCAGCACGCCCCGCTCCTGCATGAAGGCGACGATTTTAGGATTCGCCTCAAAGACACGCTCGCCCGCGAAGTGTTCGACCTCCGCGATAAAGCGACCGGCGTTGTCAACCGGACAGTAAATCTCAAGGCCGTAAGATTTGCCGATAACGAAGTCGTCGTGGCCGTGGCCGGGCGCAGTATGCACGCAACCCGTTCCGGCCTTGCCCGTCGCAGCTTTGTCACGCGCTTCCTTAACATCAAGCTCCGTCTCAGCATCTGCTTCGCCGCCGAGCGTGACGTGCTGGCCCAGCATCACAAGCGACGGGCGATCAAGCCAGGCATGCCCGCATTCAAGACGATCAAGCTTCGCGCCCGAAAAGCGCGCCAGCACGACGGGCGCAACGCGCTCGCCGTTCGTGTCGCGCTCGCCGATGTCACACTTCGCCGCTACTACTCCTATTAACTCGCTGGCGACGATGTAAACCTCATCATTATTTTCAATCGCCGCGTACTCGAACTCCGGATTGACGGTGATGCCTAAGTTGGCAGGCAGCGTCCAAGGCGTCGTCGTCCAGATGAGAAAGAAGACTTTCCGCCCGGCAAGACTTTCATCAATCAGCGCCGGGTCGGACTTAAGCGGAAATTTCACGTAGACCGAGGGACTCGTATGTTGATGATATTCGACCTCTGCTTCGGCCAGAGCGGTCTGGTCGTGTATGCACCAGTAGACGGGACGCGCGCCCTTGTAAACGTAGCCGCGCTCGACAAAGCGCCCGAAGAGCCGCGCCGTCTCCGCTTCGTAAGCGTTGGACATCGTGAGATATGGCGTGTCCCATTCGCCGAGGATGCCGAGGCGCTGGAAATCGCGCGTCTGTCGTTTCAAAGCTTCGGCAGCGTGCTCGCGGCAGGCGCGCCGTATACTAACGGGCGGCATGTTCGCCTTCTTCGCGCCGAGTTTCTTATCGACATACAGCTCAATCGGTAGACCATGACAATCATAGCCGGGAACATAAGGCACGTCGTAGCCCATCATCGTTCTTGATTTGACGATGAAGTCTTTGAGAATCTTGTTGAGCGCCGTGCCGATGTGTATGTCCGCATTGGCGTAGGGTGGGCCGTCGTGAAGAATAAACTTTTCGGCATCGCGCCGCGCCTCGCAGACGAGTTGATAGAGATTCATCTCCGTCCATTTCTTCAGGCGCACAGGTTCGGCCTGGCCCATGTTGGCCTTCTGGCTAAACGCGGTCTTCGGCAAATTGACCGTCTTTTTCAATTCGAGCGGTGTTTCAGTTGACATAGAATTCATTTCCGACGCTTCAGGAAATCAAGATATTAGCAGTAAAGGGTCAAAAGCGTGAAAAGGGGACGGGAAAAAGAGCGCAACACGAGAGACATGATGATGCGAGCAAAAGCTCAGGCTTTCCCCACGCGCGCATGCTTTCCCGGCTTCTACATCGTTTCCTCTTTCCATTCAAAAAAATTGGCCCGAACCGCGCTCTCTTCAGAGGCTGTGGTTCGAGCCGCTGCTGCCAGCGATAAATATTAAAGGTCGCTCAGCCGATGAACATTTCGTCGTCGCTGTAGGTTTGATTGACAGGCTTCGGCGCGGGCGCTATCAGGACTTCGAGGCCACGACGAAAGCCCGCCATAATCGCCGCCAATTCGCGCGCAGGCTCCATTACCTTGTCACGGATAAAGGTGGTCGTCGTCGAAACCTGCTTGTGCGTGTGGTCTATTGTTTGACTGACGAGCGCCACCTTGTCGCGCGCCGTGACAGCCGTCTCGCCGACCAGTTGCTTGAGTTCGCGCATCTCATCCTTGATAATCGCCGCCGATTCAGAGAAGTGCATCGTCGCCGTCGAGAGATAACCCGACATCACGTTAAACTGCTCTGCGATCTCTTTGCCCTGTGCGGCAATCTCCTTGCCCTGCTCGCTCAGCGCTGCCACCTTCTGCACCAGCGGCTCGACGCGCGCTTCGAGCCGGTTGACCGTCTGCACAGCAGATGCTACCAGCCGCGCAATAACGATCATCGCCACCGCGATGACCACGAAGGCCAACGCCACGACGACCATCACCCAGAACGCGGGGTCGTTGAGACTCATCTGGAAAGCCAGTAGAAACATTTTGGATTTTAGATTTTGGATTTTGGATTAGTGAGTTTTGGAAGCTCAGAGCCGGAATCTGACAACTCAAATACCAGCCCTCGTCAATCCAAAATCCAAAATTGAGCTAGCCTTGTGGGCCGCCTTCGTAGTTCGGGCCACGAGGTTCGAGGCCGGTCAATTCCGTCTTGCGCTTCTCTTCGGCATAAGCCTGCTTGCCCGCTTCAATCGCGGCGGAGAGTTGGCCGCTCTTGCGTGACACGGCCTCGCGTGCCGCGCCGACGTACTCATCTGTTTTATCGGCAGCGCCGGAATAAAGGGCGGCGGCGCGATCCTTCGTCGCCTCGTAGTATTCGCCAGCGCGAGCGCCGACCTGCGCGGCGGTCTCGCGTCCCTTGTCAATGCCTTTGCGCGTCACGTCGGCGATGTCGCCGCGCAACTCTTGTCCAGACTTGGGCGCAAACAGCAAAGCGAGAATCGCGCCGATGCCGCCACCAATCAGCAAGTAAGTCAAACGGGTCGAGATGTCAGACCCGCCATCGCGCTCTGGTTCGTCAGTTATTCTCTGCATAGGAGAAACCTTTCTCACGCGCGAAAACCTTGACGGCTTCGCCATGTGTTTTTTCTCAGTGGAAAACTTATGCCTGACTATAGCAAAGAGGCGCGAACTCACGCAATAACAACAGAAGCCAGAAGTCAGAAGCCAGAGGAAAGGAAAATCAAAGAAAAGTGGTTGCCGCAGATTATTCTGACTCCTGACTCCTGACTCCTGACTCCTGCTTTTGCGAGTCGCTGTACTGTTGAAGCTTGCGGTAGATGGTCTTGCGTCCGATGCCGAGGGCGCGGGCGGCGCGCGTCTTGTCGCCGGAAGTGTAGTCGAGCGTGGCTTCGATGGCCTGACGTTCGATCTCATCAATGGGCGAGGGGACTGTGATTTCCAAGCGGAGCGCGCGACCCTGCTCTGCGGCTTCGACGCGCTCGTCGCGCAGGTGCGCGCGTGCTTCGAGCGCCTGGCGGCTGACGGCTTCGGGCAAATCGTCCAACTCTATCTGGCGACCAGAGGCGATGATGATGGCGCGCTCGACGGCGTTTTCTAATTCGCGCACGTTGCCCGGCCAGTTGTAGCTCGTCAGGGCTTGCAGCGCTTCCTTAGAGATACCGGAAATAAAACGCCCGGTCTTCTGCTTGTAGTGTTCGAGAAAATATATAACGAGCGGGTGAATGTCTTCTGGCCGTTCGCGCAGAGGCGGCAGCCGAATCGGGAAGACAGAGAGACGATAAAAGAGGTCGCGGCGAAACGTGCCCTGTTCGACTGCGCGCTCAAGGTCTACGTTGGAAGCGGCGATGATGCGCACGTCAGTCTTGATGATTTCGTTGCCGCCGACGCGCGTAAACTCGCCGCCTTCCAAAACGCGCAACAGTCGAACCTGCGCCGACAAACTCATCTCGCCAATCTCATCTAGAAAGAGCGTGCCGTGATCGGCCTCTTCAAAACGACCGCGACGACGCGCATGCGCATCCGTAAACGCGCCCTTCTCGTGTCCGAAGAGTTCGGATTCGAGCAGGTTTTCTGGAATCGCGCCGCAGTTGAGCTTGATGTAGGGCTGGTCTTCGCGGCCCGAATTGTAATGAATCAAATTGGCGAGCAGTTCCTTGCCCGTGCCACTTTCACCTTGAATAAGGACGGAGGTTTGCGTGTCTGCGACGTTGAGCGCAAGCTCTATGGCGCGGCGAATGGCCTGGGCCTGCCCGATGATGCGTTCCTCGCCGTAGCGTTCGTGCAGCGCGCTTCTGAGGCGCATCACTTCCGCCGATAGTTGATCGCGTTCGAGCGCCGTGCCGATCTGGTCTGCGATTCCTTCGACGAGTGCGACCTCGTGATCTTCAAAACCCTCGCGCGCCACGCTCCAGACCAAACCGAGCAGGCCGAATGTCTGTTGGCCGATTTGCACAGGCGAGACGAGCGCCGCCCGCCCGCCCAGGATACTGTTGAACAGCAGGCGCAACGGGAAGGGAAGCTCCGTGTCCAGCAGGCGCAGCGTTTTGCCTGCGGCCAGCACTTCGACCATCGCCGGATACGCTGTGACATCGAGCGATTGCCCGTGAGCTTCAATCAGGCCGCGCACGGAATCAGTCGCCGCGTGCGGCGCTGCGTTGAAGGCCGCGAGGCTGATTTTGCCGCCCGTCGGGTCGAGCACGCCGAGCGCGCCATAGTCTGCGCCGACTAAAGCGATAGCGCGTTCGAGCACTAATGATGTGACCTCGCCAAAGTTTGAACGCGCGTTGAGAGCGTTGGCGATTTCCAGCAGAGCGCGCGTCGTCTCCGCTTCGCGCTGCTTGTCCGTGTAGAGGCGCGTGTATTGATAGCCGATGGCTAGATGCCGCGCGATGGATTGCAGAAAAGAGACTTCATCGTCGAGCCAGACGCGCGGCGCTCGCGTATTATGCAGGCCGACGAGTCCGAGCACGTCGCCCCCCAGGACGACGGGGACGACAAGCAGGGAGCGCGTCCCCAAACTGGCCGCAAGCAAACTCACTTTCGGGTCAACGCCCGGCGCGGACGTATCGTTGAAACGAATCGGCTGGCGCAAATCAACTCGCTCCGCTAGTTCGCGCACGTCAATTGGAATGGCCGTGCCTTCGCTGGAAGGTATATCTTCGGAAGCGCGCCACTCATGGCTGATGCGAAGTTCTGAGGCGGACGAAAGCTGAATCACGTCGCACCGATCAGCGTTCATCATCCGGCCCAACTCTTTGACGACGGCGCTTAAGAATCTCCCAAGGTCAATGCTGGCGGGAAGCTCCTGCGCGAGGCGATCAATAATCGCTTCGCGCGCTTCGTGCATTTTGATCTTGCGCTCCAGCGAGAGCGACTCTGCGGTCGTAGACATAAGAAAACAGAGGTCAGAGGTCAGAGGTCAGAGGTTAGTCTCTTCCCTGACCTCTAACCTCTGACCTCTAATCTCTGCGTTAAGGTTGTGGATGATAACGAACCGCGCGCCAAGTTGCAAAGCTAACTTGAAGCGCGCGGTTTCGTAAGGGTTGGGTCAGGGATGATTTGTAGACGTTACAAACTTACTGCTGTAGCTGAGCGATTTCCTGTATCAGACGAAACTCGATGCGCGCCTGCTCAGGAGAGAGCATCGGGTGATGGCGCTTGCCGTAACGGCCAGTGATGATGCGAACGTAATTCTGCGTCTCATGGTAGGGCGGCACGCCGTTGTATTTAGCAACCGCACCTTCGCCAGCATTGTAACCTGCGAGCGCGAGCGCGATGTTGCCGTCGAATCTTTCGAGCAGCCAGCGCATATAGCGCGTCCCGGCGTTGATGTTCTCTTCCGAATCGTAGACATCCTTGCAGCCGAAGCGGCGAGCCGTCGCCGGAATCATCTGCATCAGCCCTTGCGCGCCAGCGCCGGAGCGGGCGCGAACTTTGTACTTCGACTCCTGCCAGATAACGTGATGAATAAAGCGCGGGTCAACACCATAGCGCTCCCCTGCGCGCAGGATAATCAGGTCAAGATTGCGATCACCGGACGTGGGCATGTCAGCCGGAATATACTCTTCCTGCTCTGCTGCATCGTCGAGATTACGATTGATTTGCGGCTGCGCCTGCACGGCTGGCGCGAAAGCCTGATTAAAGAAGATACCGGTTAAGTTGGTGAAAAGGAAAAGTGCGAAAACGGCAACGGGCGCAAATTTGAACGAGTGAAAGTGGGGAACAAATCGTGTTAGGTGCATTAATCCGTTTCTCCATGTGAGCGATGGCTTTCTGGGCCATCAGAGCTGCGTTCGTCGCGCAGTTGTTTGGGGGCTACGCATGGCGGATTCGACTTACAAAGAACAGTTCATCGAAACCAGATACTCAGATGGACAAAGTTACAATTCAGTTGCTTTCGGCGGACGAAAAAAGTGCAATTAAGTCCTTTTTCTGTATGTATTTAATTCGACCGGACGTAAGCCTTGTGAGCGCGTCGTTTGCGCCCCTCTTCGTTCATCTTGAAGGCTGTTTTGAGTCCCCAATCAGCCGTCGCATGTATGATATGAGTTCAAAAAAAGGTGAAAATCTGAAAAATTTTTTAGTGTTTTGAGAAGCGACACCAACCGTTTCTGAAATGGTGCATCATATGTACGTCACAGTTGCAGTCAATCTGCTTGATTCTTATAATTGGTCTTATCTAAATAGTTAAAAATCGTCAGCGGGAGATTAAAGAGAAATGCCCTTATATGAGTACGAGTGTCAGAAGTGCAAAGCGCACATTGAAATCTTGCAGAAGCTCTCGGATAAACCTTTAACGAAGTGTCGCAAGTGCGGCGGACGATTGGAAAAGCAATGGTCGCAATCCGGGTTTCAATTCAAAGGCTCCGGCTGGTATGTGACCGATTACGCTGCAAAGAAAGCAACCGGTAAAGAAGAGAAGACAAGCGCTGACACAGAATCGAAGACTACAGACAAGGCCGCAGCTACAGACACAATTGCGCCAGCTAAAGAAGCGACTTCGACGAAAAAAGTTGCCGAGAAAAAGAGTGCTTCAAGCAACACGACGAGCGGCGATTAAATCTCAAACGCGTCTTTAGATTATTTCTTTCCAAGCTGAAAGCGTTATGCAGACTGTACGTAAAACCTTCGTCGCCGTTTCATTGCTGTTAATTACACTGAGCCTCGCCGCTGGGCAGGCTGGTCGTCGCGGGCGGCCCTCGAACGAGGAAGCCGTTACACTCAACGTCGTGGCTGCAAGTGAAAAGGACTCGAACGCGCGTGTGACGGCCAACCAACTCGCGCTCTACGACAGCGGCATAGAGCAGAGCATCAAAAGCTTCTCGCCAGACCCTTCGCCTGCGAGCATCGTCCTGCTGGTTGATAACTCTCTGACGATTCGCGCCGATGTTGAAAAACTGGAAGCCGCCGCGCGCGAATTTGCTTATGAGATTTTCGAAGGCGATAAGCTTTTGATTGTCGGCTATGACGAGCAGGCGGAGATTGTTGCAGACTGGACGGACGATGCTAAGCAGATCGAAGCTTCGCTAAAGGGTTTCAGGAAGAAAGGCGACCCGCGCCTGTTTGACGCGCTGAAGGCAGTGGCGGACGAAGCGCTGCTGCCGCTCAAAGCTTCAAATCGCAAGCGCGTGGTTGTCATCATCAGCGACGGCCTTGATCGCGGCAGCAAGATTCGCTTCGAGAATATTCTCGCCGAACTGCAAGCACAGGACATCACCGTCTATGCCATCCAGGCGCCCGATCGCACGGGCGGCGCTATCCGTCGCGACCAGCCAAAACCCGTGCAGGTCGTTGAAAAGTTAGTTGAAGGAACGGGCGGGCGCGTCTTTCCGATTAACGAACCGACCGAGGCCGCCAAGGCAATCTGCGATGAACTGCGTAAGCATCGCTACGTTCTTTCATACGCGCCTGCCAACGTCCCCTACGGCGACGCCCGCCGCCTGCTACTCGTCGCAGACGAAGGCGTCAGCGTCCGCTCGAAGACTATCCAGCCAGCGAAACAATAGGTAAGAGCACTGATAGGTAATAAGTAATAGGTAAAAGAAAAGGAGATACTCTTACCTATTACCTAAGATTGTTTTGTCTATGAGTTTATTTTCTAAGGTATAATCTTGTTATGAATAAACGTGCCAAAAAACGAGTGAAAGAAGCGATAGAGAAGAAGAATTTGGAACAACAAAAGGTCGTTCAAGAGCAGAACCTTTCTTCTTCTAATAAGAAATTGCCAGCGAGTCGTGGGTTTACGGTGAGGCCGGATAAGAAGCGGGGCTAGTTTTCAATTTTCTAACAACTTTTATCAAGGCTGATTGTTATTTATGTATTTCATTGCACAACTTGTTAGCTAAATTCTCTGGTTTCGTCTTTTTCAATATCCAGTATTCTTACTAAAGCTGCCCTTTTCACTTTTAACTGTCCTTACTTGTTGTTCCGTGAGTAGATGTAGAACATCACGACGATGACGAGCAGGAAGATGGTTTCGAGCAGCGCGAAGTAGCCGAGGTCTAGGCGGTGTGTTTGGTCATCTATCGCATCCTGGTAAGCGACGAAGGTGGCGAGGGCGATGGCGGTCGTGAGCCAGATGGCTTGTCGTTTGGCGTCCCACATGGTTTGTTGCTGAGAAGTTCTGCTTCTTAAATTCAGATTGTCGAGCGCAGTTTTGATAAACGCTCGGCGGCGGCATCGAGCGTTTCGTCGCGCTTGCAGAAGCAAAAGCGCACCTGCTGAGCGCCGAGTTCAGGGCGGCTGTAGAAGCTTGAGCCGGGGACGCAGGCGACGCCGATGTCGCGTATCAAATGGCGCGTAAACTCAACATCAGACTTAAAGCCGAAGCCGCTGATGTCCGTCATAATGTAGTAAGCGCCGTCTGGACGAAAGGTGCGAAAGCCCGCCGCTTCAAGCACAGGCAAGAGTAAATCGCGGCGCGCAAGATAGTCTGCTTGCAGCTTTTCGTAATACTGCGGTGGAAGCGAAAGCGCGTATGCTCCGGCGGCTTGCAGGGGCGCGGCTGCGCCGACCGTTAGGAAGTCATGGACTTTGCGTATCGCGTTTGTTATCTCCGGCGGCGCAATGCAGTAGCCGACGCGCCAGCCCGTTACCGAATAGGTCTTCGACATAGAGTTGACGATGACCGTGCGCTCGCGCATCCCTTCGAGTTGGGCCATAGAGATATGCGCGACCTCCGCATCTTCGCGCGGGTAGAGGATGTGCTCATAAATCTCGTCGGTAAAGCAGAGCGCGTCGTATTCCCGGCAAAGCGCGGCGATAAATTCCAGTTCGTCGCGCGTGAAGACTTTGCCCGTCGGGTTGTTAGGGTTGCAGATGATGATGGCCTTCGTCTTTTGGTTGAAGGCGGCGCGCAGTTCTTCGCGGTCAAACGTCCAATCTGGCGCGCGCAACGGCACATGGCGTGGGCGCGCATCCGAGAGAATCGCATCCGGTGCATAGTTTTCATAGAACGGCTCAAAGACGATGACCTCTTCGCCGGGGTCAACCGTTGCCATCATTGCGGCGATCATGCCTTCAGTCGAGCCGCACGTCACAGTCAATTCCGTTTCGGGGTCAACATCCAACCCCAGATACCATTTCGTTTTGCGCGCAATCGCTTCACGAAAATCGCGCGCGCCCCACGTAATAGCATATTGATTAACGTCCGCCTCAATGGCCTGCATGGCGACGCGTTTAATATCTTCTGGGGCGGCAAAATCCGGAAAGCCCTGCGAGAGATTGACTGCTCCGTGTTTTAAGGCTTCGCGCGTCATCTCGCGGATGACGGATTCGGTAAAGAGGCCCGCTTTTTGCGAAACATGGCGATGGGCTGTTGGGCTGGCTGATGTCATGTTGATTGAAATTTTCGGCAAAATTTTCGGGCAATTCGGTCTGAAACGAGTTATGATGCTCTCACAGGGGGCGCTTGGGTGGCAACCGCCACCGTCGCAGGCGCATCTCTTCCAGCGCGTCGCTGTCTTTAAACGAGGCGGCACAGGCGCGCTAATCACTCCTTTTGATTGTTTCCGCGCGAGGGAATTATTAATATTAATCCGGCACAGGTTCTCAGGGATGCGCCCGCCTGTTTTTATTTGAAGTAGTGCCGGGACGAAAGGTTTTTGAAGTAAAGATGATTGGTCGTGTGTTTAGAAAGTTCTGGGTCGTCTCGCTCAGTTTGAGCTTGACGGTGAGCGTTGTGATAGCTTTTGCTTCAGCCGCAAGGCAGCAGGAGACGACCGACACGCCCAGGACAATCAGGGGCGTGGAAAACTCTGCTGCGCTCGAAAAATTCTTCCGTTCGCTGCAAGCGACCAAAGCCGGAAGACGCATAGACCCCGTGCGCATCATGCACTACGGCGACTCTCACACCGCCGCCGATATTTTAACGGCTGAGATTCGCCGCGACTTTCAACGCGAGTTTGGCGACGGCGGCGCGGGCTACATGATTCCGCGCAATCCGCAGAGCACTCCGCGACGCGGCGTAGTGAATGGCGCAAGCAGCGGTTGGTGGATTGATGGCGTCGGGCAAAAAGGGTTGACCGAACCCTTTCTTGGTCTGGCGGGCTTGAGTTTGACGACCGACCGCGCGGGCGAGAGCGCTTGGCTGCAAACTAACTGCAAGCGCTTTGAAGTCTACTTTTTGAAACAACCGGGCGGCGGAGCTATTGATATTCTGGTAGACGGCAGAAGCGTCCTCGACCAGCCCATCTCGCTTCAGGCCGATGCGCCGACGCCGGACTTTTACGCTTCCGAAGCTCCCGCCGACGGCGAGCATCGCATTGAAGTGCGCACCGTCAGACCCGGCAAGGCTCGTATCTCAGGCATCGTCACAGAGCATCTCTCGCCGGGCGTCACCTATGACGTGCTCGGCATCAACGGAGCACGCGCCACGCGTCTGCGCGGCTGGGTCAACGAAACATCTTTCCTGTATAACGTCGAGTTGCGCCAGCCAGACCTTATCATTCTCGCCTACGGCACAAACGAAGTGACCGATGGCGATTGGAGCATAGAGTCTTACCAGCGCATGTTCGCGGAAATCCTGAAGCGTCTGCGAAAAGTCGCGCCGCAGGCTTCGATTCTCGTCTACGGGCCGCCCGACCGCGCCGATAATCAAACAGCCGCGGCGAAGATGCCCGCTATGATTCAGGCACAGCGCAACGCTGCGATTGAAGCGGGCGCGGCCTTCTGGAGTTCATACGGCGCGATGGGCGGCGCTGGCTCAATTAACAATTGGGCCTCGCAAGGGTTGGCCCAGGGTGACCGCGTACATTTGAGCAGCGCCGGTTACACGCGGATGGGTGCTATGTTTTACGAAGATATGATGGATGCCTACAAGAAATTTACGGCCCGACCGCAACGCAACAACAGGCCAAGCAGAGGCCGCCAGTAATCGAGCCTGCTTCTCGCCGAAAGAGAATCAGCCGCTTTCCTTAAGCGTCAAAAACAATTGCTAAACGAGGCAGGGAACGTGTCCCTGCCTTTCGTTTCTTCTAGTCCCTATCGATGAGAAGAGACCGCTGCATGGCTTTCTCGCGCCGCGCATTTGGCCGGGCGATCCGCAAATGGTTTAACTCTTTTCTTCTTAGAAGATTGACGAGTGTGCGGGGGCTTCTGTATATTGCTCTGGCGAGATGGTGCGTGTGCGGCTTTGAGCTTGCCTCCGACCAGAAGCCTGCACACCGTTCGAGAGAGTCTTTCAACATTCACTTTCAAGGGGATTACGGTTTTACCCGCAAAATTCACTGGCCGCGCTGTCCTGGCGTCGTCGTAAGCTTTGCGATCCGCATTTTCAACTTTTCATCCGGCCTGCGGTTAACGTGGAATACCACAGTCATACGGGACGGTTAGACTCAAAGGTAGCCTGCGGCTTTCCCATCGCTGCGCTGTTGCTCGGCGCGTCGCAAGTAATCGGCCCGACGGCGATAATCTCCCTGGGCGAGTGTGACTCAAACGGGTTGTTGTAGATGGAGTAACTCAAGAGATGTTTTTTACGAGCGGCAATTACATGGTCTTTCTGGCCGTCGTCTTCTTCGCCTACTGGCTGCTGGCGATTGTCAGACGCCAGCGCGTGCCCGTGCTGTTTATCCTCGCCGCCAGCTACTATTTTTACGCGCTGTGGAATCCGAAATTCCTTGCCCTCATCTTTCTCATCTCGACCGTAGACTTTCTGACGGCGCGCGGCATCGGAGCGACGGAGAACCATAGGCGACGAAAGCTGCTGCTCTGGGTGAGCATCCTGACGGACATCGGCGCGCTCTTTACCTTTAAGTACTTCAACTTCTTCAGCGTCTCGCTGACAGAGTTGCTCAACAAGTTCGGGCTGGGCGCAGAGCCTTTCGTACTCGAAAATCTAATCCTGCCGCTCGGCCTCTCATTCATCACGTTCCGCTCTTTAAGCTACGTGATAGACGTTTATCGCAAGGCGATGCCGCCGGCGACCCGTTACGTTAATTATCTGACGTTCGTCGCGTTCTTCCCGACGGTGATTGCCGGGCCGGTCGTTCGCGCTAAAGAACTTTTGCCGCAGTTTGAAGCGCGCACGCAATTGAAGAGCGAGGAAGGCACGTACGCCATCTTTCTCATCATGCTCGGTTTGATTAAGAAGGTCGCCATCGCAGATTTTCTATCTAACAATCTGGTCGGGCGCGTCTTCGAGCAGCCGACGCTTTATTCTTCGCTTGAAACGCTGGCCGCCGTCTACGGCTACGCGCTGCAAATCTATTGCGACTTTTCCGGCTACAGCGACATCGCCATCGGCTCGGCGCTTTTGTTGGGCTTCAAGCTTCCAATCAATTTCAATTCTCCGTATCGCGCTGTGAGCCTTGTTGATTTCTGGAAACGCTGGCACATCACGCTCTCCAACTGGCTGACGGACTACGTTTACTTTTCCATCGGCGGCCTTCGCAAGCGTCAATTCAATCTCTATCGCAACGTCATGCTGACGATGTTGATTGGCGGACTCTGGCACGGCGCGGCGTGGGCCTTCATTATCTGGGGTGGCTTGCACGGACTCGGACTCGCTGTCAATCGCTGGTGGGATATTCGGCGACGCAAAGAGAAGCGCAAGCCGCGACAGGAGTGGTGGGTCAAGGCGCTCTGTGTGCTGGCGACGTTCCACTTCGTTTGTCTGACGTGGATTTTCTTCTGGGTCGGAATACGTGGTATGGGACTGGTGCAGGTCTGGGAAATAGTGAAGCGCATCGGCGCGCTTAAGATGGGCGCTGGCAATCTGGCGACGCCCGTTGTGACGGCGCTCGTCGTCGGGTTTCTCGCACACTGGCTGCCGAAGAATGCGTTTGACAAGATCAGCGAGGGCTGGAACTGGTTGCCTGCGCCCGTGCAGGCCGCGCTGATTATCAGCATCGCCATCGGCCTCTATTATCTGGCGGGCACTGAGGCGCAGTTCATCTACGGTAATTTTTAAGAAAGACTCTCAAAGAAATTCGGGAAAGTTAAAGATATGGTTTGCAAAGTCTGCGGGACAAACTTGAGGGGCAGCGCGAAGTTTTGCAGAGGGTGCGGTGTGCCGCTCTCAATCTTCACGCAGTTTGGCGTGAGAATCAGCGGAAGCCGCAAGGCAGTACCTGCCGCCGAGTTGGATGACGATTTCGAGACCGTTGATTCCCCTGCGACGAAGGCTCAGCGCACGCGCCCCGTCTTGTTGAGTAAACCTGCGCAGACTATCTTGTGCGTCATCGTCTTTGCCGCTCTGCCGCTCGTCTTTCCAGGTCTGGCGAATGTCATTCCGGGCTTGAAAGAATACAGAGAGATGCTGCCCGATTTGAGTGGATTGGTTTCCTTCAAGGGCAGCGAGTCGAATCAAGGCGGCGGCGATATTCCGGGCGGAGCGCCGACGACCTCAAGCGGCGACTTCGCTTCGACAAGCGCTGACCAGACCGTCATCGTCGGCTCAGAGCATCCGATTGAAGACCCCGCGAGAGCGCTCGATGCCTTCTTCGCACATCTGGCGCGCACCGAAAACCGCCAGCCCGGCGCGGTGACGCGCATCACGCATTACGGCGATTCGCCCATCACCAACGACGGCATCACCAGCACTGTCCGCCGCATCATGCAGGAACGCTTCGGCGATGCAGGACACGGCTTTATCCTGATGGACAAGCCCTGGGCCTGGTATGGTCATCAGGGCATCACGTTTACCTCCGGCGGCGATTGGGACAACGATCCGATGATTGGCGGAAAGCTCAACGACGGCGAGTTTGGATTGGGCGGTGTCGCCTTCCGCGCCAGCGGCCCCGGCAAGTACGCGCGCTTCGCGCCAGCCACGGAGGGCGAAACCGGCAAAAACTTTTCGCGGATGGAAGTCTACTTTTTGAAACAGCCGGGTGGCGGGCAGTTCAGCGTTGATGTCAACGGCGCGGGCGCGCAGACGGTTTCCACCTCGGCGGACGCGACCACTTCCGGCTTCTACGAAATCAAAGCCCCGCAGAGCGGCGCGAATACTTTCAACGTCAAGACGCTCGGCGGCAACGTGCGCGTCTTCGGCGCGGTGATTGAAAACGAAGGGCCGGGCGTGGTCTACGACAGTCTCGGCGTCAACGGCGCATATGCCGGCCTCCTTGTGACCGCGATGGATCAAGAGCACTGGGCCGAGCAGCTTCAACATCGTAATCCAAACCTAGTCATCATCAACTACGGCACAAACGAAAGCCAGTACGCTTCAGACGACCAGATGGAGCGCTACGATAAAGACCTGCGCGAAGTTATACGACGCGTGCGCGCGGCGCTGCCCAATGTTTCCATCCTGCTCGTTTCGCCGATGGACAGAGGCAAGCGTGCCGCCGGGGGCAAGATCATCACGATGCCTTCGATTCCCAAGATCGTCGAGATGCAAAGGCGCGTCGCGCTGGAAACGAATTGCGCTTTCTTCGATACCTTCAAGGCGATGGGCGGCGAAGGAACGATGGCGAAGTGGGCTGCCGGTAAAGGAAAGAATCATCTGGTCGGTGGCGACTTGACGCATCCGACCGCCGAAGGCTCGGAGATTGTCGGGCGTTTAATCTTCGAAGGCATCAACGATAGCTACATGAAATACAAGCGGCGCACCGCGCCGGGCGCGCAGCCGATGGTCGCGCAAAAATAGATTAAGTCAGGAGTCTAGAGTCGGGAGTCTGAGGGTCTGCGGTTCAAAGTTAATTTGACTTTATGAACCCAAGACTCCTAGACTCCCGATTCTTGACTCTAGACTATTTCCGTTAAGGAGCACTCGAAACATTATGGCTTTGCCCCAAGGTGTGATTGATTATCTTAATGAGAACGCGCAGACCAACGGCGCGGAGCAACCGCAATCAAGTGACGATCTTTTTCAAATGGGTGTGCTCGATAGCTTCGCTCTCGTTGATTTCGTTACCGTGCTTGAAGGGGAGACAGGTATCAAAGTCCCCGACTCGGACGTGAATCCGGCAAACTTTCAGACCATCGAAGCGATTGAACGCTACGTCGCTTCGCGGCAGGGTTAAAATTCCGTTGAAGGCTTACATCACAGGCTCAGGCATGTCCGTTCCGGAAGGCACGGTCACAAACGAGGAACTGGCTGGAAAGCTCGGCCTCGAAGCCGAGCAGATTTTCAAATCCTCCGGCATTCGTCGCCGCCGCTGGGCCACGCCCGGCACGACGACCAGTTCGCTTGCTGCCGCCGCGCTTTCATCGGCGCTCGAAGACGCGCGCCTGTCTGCCGAAGACGTTGATTATCTTCTCTTCGGCACGATGACACCCGACCGCTTCATTCCCGGCAGCGCCCCTCCCGTCCAGAAGCTTCTTTCCTTGCGGGAGATTCCCTGCCTGGACATTCGCGCCACCTGCTGCAACGCGCTCTACGCGCTGCAACTGGCCCGCGCGCTCGTCACTTCCGGCACGGCGCGGCACATAGCCATCTGCCTCGCCGAAATTCAATCCGCTTATCTGGACATCTCTCCCGCTTCGGGAACGACCTCTATGCTCTTCGGAGACGGAGCGAGCGCGCTCATCGTCTCCGGCGAGGCTAATGAAGGCGCGCTTGAGATTCTGGACATTCATCTCGCCACGGACGGCGCACATGTGGACGACCTCGGCATGCGCTCTCCCGGCACTGAGTTTGGCGCGGCGCACACGCACGACCGCGCAGAGCACGCCGCAGACTATTTCCCGCGCATGGTCGGTCAATCTGTTATCCTGCACGCCTCGCGCAAGATTGTCGCCGCCGCGCAAAGCGTGCTCAGTCGTAACAATCTTGCGGCGACGGACGTGCGCTGGCTCGTTCCTCATCAGGCCAACGCGAATCTTCTCGCGCAGGTCGCGCGCGGCCTCAAGTTTCCAACCGAAGGCGGAGGCGTCGTCTCCGTTCTGGAAGATTTCGGCAATACCTCTTCCGCCTCAATGGGCATCGCCCTTGATACGCTTCGCCGCTCGCGGCGCATTCAAACGGGCGACTATCTTTTGCTGCCAGCTTTCGGGTCAGGCTTTACCTGGGGCGCTGGCCTCTGTCGAGCCTAAAGCATCAGCATTCTTCGCCAGAGCTTCACGTTTGCAGTTTCGTTTTCAAGTTGCTGGCTGAACAATCAAGGCATTTCAAATCTTCTTCCTAACTCATGACGGAGGTCGTGAGAATGAAACAGTTATTCATTTTGCGTCCAGTTCAATCTCGTTTGCTTCTTCTGCTGCTGCTGGTGCATTTGTGTCTCGGCACGGCCTGGGCACAGCAGGGCAGTATCCAAAAGAGCGCTGCGAATAGTAGTTACGCGCAATTGGTGGCGCAGATAGGGCATGAAGAGGCGGTTGATGGAATTGCCTTTTCGCCTGATGGACAATTTCTACTGACGGCGAGCAGCGATGCGGCTGTGCTCTGGGAAGTAGCCACCGGACAGGAACTGCGGCGCTTCCTTGGCCGACTCACGCAACTCGAACCATTTTCCGCCGACGCACGCTTCCTGATGACGGCCTACGAGCAATACACGGGCTACGGTGATTTTAGCAACGGTTGGTTTACGACGCAGGACGAACACCTCTTCGATGTCACGACGGGAAGGGAGATAAATTTCAACGTCACCGCTCCCGATTCGAGAGGCTTCTGGGCGCTTGTGATTTCGCCGGACAATCGGCTGGTGGCGACCGCCGATCATCGCGATGACACGGTGCGCATCTGGGACGTTACGACCCGGCGGCAGTTGAAGCAATTCAAGGCGTTCACGAAAAAGCACGAAGGCAAGGGCATAGGCTTTACGAAAGATGGACGATTCCTGTTGACGACCATTGAAGACGAGCAGGAATCGCTCGTCCAACTCTGGGAGCCGACGACCGGACAGGAAGTTCAACGCTTCGCGGGCAAGATCATCAGAGAATCGCCTGATAGCCGCTATCTCATCACACAGGCGGGACGGGTCGGACATCTCTGGGAGAGAGAGACGGGCAGAGAAATCAAACTCCTCAGCCCCTCTCCCAACTCAGAAAATCTTCACGGTCGTGCGAAGACATCAAACGCTACGGTTCACCGCCGCCAGAACCCCGGCTTAGACCTTCTTCTCGGCAGCGTGGACGTTCTTCAAGACGGCGACGGTGAATGGCAGGCAGTCTTCTCGTCGGACAGCAGCCTTGTCGCTATCAGTCCGGGCGCACAGGACGAAGCGAGGATGGTGCGCGTCTTTGAGAGCGTCAGTGGAAAAGAGTTGCACAGCTTCGCAGGTTCATCTCCGGCCTTTTCGCCTGACGGGCGTTATTTAATAACACTCACCGGCACAAAGCCTCCGCAGCAGAGTTTCAGAAACGATACGGCGCGCGTCTGGGACATCAAGACCGGAGCGGAGCTTCGTCGCTTTCCGGCTGACGCCGCGAAATTTTCGCCCGACAGTCGCTTCGTCGTCACACTCAATCCAAATCAGTATGAAAAGAATCAGACGCCCGCGCGTCTCTGGGAATTGAGTACGGGCGCGGAGGTCTTGCGCTTTGAAGGTTATCCGAACGGCGTGCAGGTCGCAAGGTTCTCGCCCGATAGCCGCTTGGTGGCGACGACGGGCGGCTATGAACCGACTGTGCGGCTGTGGGACATAGCCACGCGCCGGGAGGTTCGCCGTTTTGCCGGAAACTTCCTTTCGGGAAACTTCGAGGTCTCTCGCGACAATCGTTTCATGATGACGAAGACCAGCCGCACGGAGACCCAGGAGGGGGCGGGCGGCGAGGATAAGTACGCGCTGCATTCGTCCGTGCAGTTATGGGACTTGGGCGCGGGACAGGAGATGCGGCGCTTCGAGTCGAAGGTGGCGGACGAAGCCTTCGCGGCGCGTGAAACCGAGGCGACTTTTTCGCCGGACGGTCGCTCCTTCGTCATCAACGAGGCCGAGACCACGTCGTTACGAGACACTACAACCGGACAGGAACTCAGGCGCTTCAAGGGAATCAACCCGCTCTTCGTGCCCGGCGGGCGCTTACTCACCACGAACGATAAAACATACATGTACCTGTGGAATGTTGCGACGGGGCAGGAGGTGCGGCGCTTTCAGTCGCAGCAAACGGGAGACGACGGCCCATCCGGCGACGAACACTTCGTCGCCTTCTCGCCCAATGGCCGCTACGGCATGACGATGGGCAATCGCGCCGGAGTGACCGTCTTTACCAGCACTAATCCGGGCCTGTGGGACTTGACGACGGGAAAGAGGCTGCATTCGTGGGACGCGGGCACGATGCACGACCTTGCGACGTTTGCGCCCGACAGCCGTTCGGTTCTGATGGGCACTGGCCTTGCGGGCGATGGCGCAGGAGTGGGCGAGGTCTGTCTCTACAGCGTCCCCGCCGGAACGGAACTGAGATGCTTTACGGGAAGAAAACCCGGAACTACAGAGGAGGTGTTTTACGGAACGACCGCGCTTCAGTTTTCCCCCGACGGTCGCTTCGTCCTGGCAGGGAGTACGGGTGGAACTTCGCGCCTCTGGAACGCACGCACAGGCAATCCGGCGCACAGCTTTCTGGGAGACAACGCGCGGTTTTCGCCTGATGGTCGCTTCGTCCTGACGAGTTCTAAAAACAACGCGCGCCTGTGGGATGCCGCGACGGGAAAAGAATTGCACCGCTTTGAGCACACAAGCAGAGTCGGGGCAATTGATTTCCTACAGAATGGGCGAATAGCTTTGACCGCCAGCGGTGATTCCTCGCTCCGCCTGTGGGACACGGCGACGGGGCTTGAACTCTGCCGGTTAGTCTCCTTCAAAAGCGGTGACTGGGTTGTCATCACGCCCGATGGCCGCTTCGATACAAACAACCTAGACGAGATTAAGGGTTTGCACTGGGTCACTTCGGATGCGCCCTTTACGACCCTGCCGCTGGAAATCTTCATGCGGCAATACTACGAGCCGCGCCTGCTGCCGCGCATCATCGCCGGAGAGAAATTCAATGCGTTGCCTTCGCTCGCGGAGTTGAATCGCGTTCAGCCGCTAGTGAAAATCAAAGAGATTTCAAAACCTGATGAGCAGAACCGTGTGTCTGTAAAGGTCGAAGTCGGCAGGGCGAAAAGCGAAACGCAACGTGACGCGAAGGGCAATTTCTTGGAAACAGATGTCTACGATCTGCGTCTGTTCCGCGACGGGCAATTGGTCGGCTACGCTCCGAAAGAGGGCCGCGAAGTCAAACTCGACGCAGAGACGGGCAAGGCCGTCATTACGTTTACAGACATCAGGCTGCCGCAGAAACCGGATGTCCGGCAGGTAGAGTTCTCCGCTTATGCTTTCAACGTAGCGCAGGTCAAGAGCGCGACTGACCGAAAAACCTTTGAGCTTCCAAAAAATCTGCCGCCGCGAAAAGGGCGCGCTTACCTCATTACCATCGGCGTCAATGCTTACGAGAACGAGACCTTTGATTTGAGCTTTGCTGCCAACGATGCGCGTCGTCTCCAACGCGTCGTTTCTGACAGGTTAACGAAAACGGGCCAGTACCACGCAAGAGATATTGTGCAGGTGCAGCTTATCTCCGATTACTCTCTGAGCGGCGCGAGACGCGTCGTGACCGAGAACACGGCGACGAAGCGAAACTTTCAAACGGTGCTGGAGCTATTGTCCGGCAGGGCGGTTGACCCGCAACTGCTCAAGGCGATTCCGGGCGCTGACCGGATAGAACGGGCGAGGCCCGAAGATTTAGTGTTCATCTCTTTTTCGAGCCACGGCTACGCTGTTCCCGATGGCGATTTCTATTTCATTCTCTCCGACACTGGGCCGGGTACGGAGAAGGTCGCTACGCCTGAGTTGCTCAGTCGCGCTGTCTCCAGCGACGAGTTGAGTTTATGGCTGCGCGACGTTGATGCTGGCGAGATGGTATTGGTGGTAGACGCCTGCCAGTCAACGGCTGTGGTGGAGCGGCAGGGCTTCAAGCCTGGGCCAATGGACAGTCGCGGCCTGGGCCAACTATCTTACGATAAGAGCATGAGAATACTGACGGCGACGCAGGCCGACAACGTTGCGCTGGAAAGCAGCGAGGCGCAGCAGGGACTTCTCACCTACGCGCTGGTGCAAGACGGGCTGGAAGCCGGGCGCGCAGATTTCAAACCGAGAGACAGACAGATTACGCTCTCCGAATGGTTGGCTTACGGCGTCGAGCGCGTGCCGAAACTGTATGAGGAAATGATACAGGGCAGATTGCGAAACGCCGGAAAGGGAACTCAGGGAGCGGTCAGCCTGCTTGTCCTCCCTGACAATGACAACGACGCCAAAAGCCGTGCAGCGCGTCCCTCAGGAAGACAGCCGACAGCCGCGCCGCCGGAAAAGATTCAACAGCCATCGCTCTTTGACTTTGCGAGAAAGCGCAGAGACCTTGTGCTGGTCAAAAATTAAAGCACAAGCGGCAGACCCATCACGGTTTGCCGCTGCTTCGTGAGTAAAATCGCGTTGTGAAGTTGCTCGCCGCTGGCCGCTGCTTCGTGATAATATGTCGCCCGCTCCCCAAGAGTGTGCGGCCCGTGTCGCAGCCGTTAGTCAGTTAATGCCTACCTTCTAAGGTGAAGACGATGAAAACCCTACTCAGCATAGTCTTACTTTGCCTCGTCGCACTCGGCCCCGTAGCACGCGGGCAGGGAACACAACCAACACAGACGCCGCAGGAAAAGGACGACGTTCTACGCATCACGACGGAACTGGTGCAGACGGACGTGATGGTCTTCGATAAGGGAGGTCGTTTTGTTGACGGCTTAAAGCCGGAGCAGTTTGAAGTGCGCGTTGACGGTAAGCCTGTGCCCGTCTCTTTCCTTGAACGCGTCACGGCTGGCAGCACAAGGGAGGCGACGATTCAGGTCGCGGCGGCGCGTGGAGAAAATGCGTCGACGCGAAACGCACCCGCCGCTCCCACCGTTGCGGATCGTGGCCGCACCATCATCTTCTTTATCGACGATTTACATTTGAGCGCGTCGAGCGTCGAACAGACGCGACGGTCGATTCTTCGTTTTATCGAAAACGACATGGCTTTGAACGATCAGGTCGCCATCGGTTCGCCGTCCGGCCAGATAGGATTTCTACAGCAGTTTACCGACAACAAAACCGTTCTCCGCGCCGCCGTCTCGCGCATCAATCATCGCCCTTACATCGTGCGCGATAGCGAAAACATAGCGATGACTGAATACTCTGCGCTGAGAATAGAACAGGGCGACCGCGAGGCGCTGAGCTACTTCTCGGAAGAATTGCTGAAAGCGACAAACTTCCGTTCGGCTGGAGGCGGACTTGGCCCACCAAAGAGCGGCCCCTTCGGCGGCCAGAGCGACAGAGGCCAGACGCAGGGAATGACACGCGAGGCCGCTCAAAGAGTCGTTAAGGAACGCGCAGAGGTCTTGCTCAAGCAGTCGGCTGCCATCTCCATCAATACGCTGACGACGCTTGAGAGCCTGATGCGTTCGTCGGCGCAGTTGCCCGGACGAAAGCTCGTCTTCTTCGTCTCCGACGGTTTTTATCTGAACGACCGCGACACGGGCTTCGGCGATAAGTTGAAACGCATTACGGATGCGGCGGTGCGCGCAGGGGTAGTCGTTTATTCGCTGGACGCGCGCGGGCTGGTGAGCGAAACCGATGCGAGCAGCAACAGGGCTGACCCGCTGGGCAAGCTGGCGCGCTCGAACACGGGCGAGCTGGCTGCATCGCAAGACCCTTTGACGGCGCTGGCCGCAGACACGGGAGGTCGCGCCCTGCTCAATTCCGGCGCGCTCAACCAGATTGTCGCCGACGCGCTCAAGGAAACATCTAACTATTATTTGCTGGCGTGGCGACCGACGGATGAGCAACGCGGCGGAAAGTTCAAACGCATCGAAGTCTCCGTCGTCGGTCGTCCTGAGTTGAAGGTGCGACTGCCGAAAGGCTACTTGGACGCCGATGCTAAGACGCTGGCAGCACGCGACGATGCGAAAGCGGCCAAGACCGCCGACGCTAATCAGACTTCTTCCACCGCCCAGAATACTGCGGCCAAATCTCCCGAAGCAGACCTGCGCTCGGCGCTCGCCGCGTTTGCTCCGCTTCGCTCCGTGCCGACGCATCTGAACATCAGTTACCTCGACGCGCCCGCCAGTGGAGCGTTGCTAACCGCTTCGGTTCAAGTCTCGACCGCTGGCCTCGGTTACGGCGCAGACGGTAAGCAGGCGGCGGCGGTTGACCTGGCTGGCGTTATCTTGAGCGATACCGGCAAGCAGGTTAACGGCTTCAAGACACGCCTGAGCGTCAAGCCTTTGCCGCAGAACGTCGCGCACGGCAATCAGGCATCAGTCGTCTACACCTACAAAGCGCCGCTCACACCCGGACTCTATCAGGTACGCACAGCCGCGCGCGATGAAAAGAGCGGACTGGTCGGCAGCGCGCAGCAGTGGATTGAGATACCCGACCTGTCGAGTAAGAAGTTGACCTTGAGCAGTCTGCTGGTGGGCGGGCAGTTGGTTGGCGGGGGCGAGAAAAAAGAGGGCGCAGCCACAGACTCGTCGCAACAGATGCAGTTCAGCGTAGACAAGCGCTTTAGCCGCTCCTCAAAGCTCAGCTTCTGGATTTTCATTTACAACGCGGCGCGGGGCAGCAATTCGCAGCCTGACGTGGCGGCGCAGGTGCAAGTGTTGCGCGGCGCGGAGGCTGTCGTGACAACGCCGCAGCGCAAGCTACAGACGGCTGGGATGGAAGACCTGGCGCGCATTCCGTATGGCGGAGAGTTTCCGCTCAGCGCATTGCAGCCGGGCCGTTACATCTTGCAGGTGACGATCACAGATAAGGTGGCGAACACCTCTGCCACTCAGCGCTCCTTCTTCGATGTCGAGTAAGCCGCTGATTAAATGGATGGCGCATGACGAGGGCAGTTAATTGGAAGGCGTCTCTTGCTGCTCCGCTGCCTGACGGCGAAGCTGGTCTATGACGGAGCGGACGGCGGGGGCGAGGTTGCCTTCGGGCGCAAGCTGTAGATATTTTTCGTAGGCTTCGACCGCCTCTTTGTATTTTTCCATCTTCTCGTAGAGCGCGCCGAGCAGTTGATAGACGAGCGGCTCGGTGTCTGAAAGCTGCACGAGCGCTGTGCGAAACTCCGCTACGGCTTCATCATTGCGGCCATTCTCTTCGAGCAGGAGCGCAAGGCCCGTGTGGGCTTCGGGCTGAAAGCCGCGCGCCTCACGTATGGCGCGGCGAAAGGAACGCATCGCGCCCTCGCTATCCGCATCCGCACGCAGGATTCGTCCTTCGACCGCAGAGGCTTCCGGGTAGGCGGGGCGTATGCTGCGCGCCCGGTCAATCTCATCGAGCGCCGCGTCGTAATCGTTCAACTCCTGTAACAGTCGAGCCAGCCCGACGTGCGCCGCCGCGTTGCGCGGGCGCTTGGCAAGCGATTGCCTGTAAAGCTCAACGGCTGCGCGGCGTGCTTCATCATCGCGCGCCGTTTCGCGGGCCGCTTCGGCCTGTTGAAAGAGAAGCTCTGCTTCATCTGTCGTCGGTGTGAGCTTAACGTCAATCTGGCCGCGCTGCGAGGGAAGCAGCGCGACGGTTTTTTCCTTAAAGCCCGAAGCGCGCACGCGCAGAGTGTGACGGCCCGCCTTAACCTTTTCAATCTTGAGTTGGCCCGAAGCGTCAGTCGTGCCGTATCGAATTTCGTCGAGCCAGATGATAGCGTTAGCTTCCGTGCGAATCGTCAGGGATTTAGTCGTGGGCGAAGCTGCTGCCTGTTTTCTTTGACGCCGCTGCGCGTTTGCGGGAAGTGCGTTAAAGGTAAAGACGGAGAGCGCGGTCACCAGCGCTAAGAGCGTCAGCCAGACCTTCATCGAGCGGCTTTCTTCCATCGCCGATAACCACACCTTCACCTTTCCGCCATCCATCTTCATCCTTTACTCTTCACTCTCCTTTTTCGTTGCCGCTGAAGCGTCGCGGGCGCACGCTCGGATTTGCTGGCCGAACGGCGGGCTTATCGGTTTGCGTCTCGTTTACCGAAGGATTGACGGGACGCGTGCCGACTTCGGCGCGGAATTGCCCGTTATCGTCATAGAGCCGTTTGTACTGAAGCATGTTGCGCACCACGCCCTGCACGTAGAGGCGCGTCTCCTTGAAGGGAATGACTTCCGCGAATTCGTCCATCTCAAGCGGCAAGGTCGCGCGCCACTGCGGAACACGGCCCGGGCCAGCGTTGTAAGCGATGGCGACATACTCTATGCGACCGAACTTGTCGAATTGATCGCGCATGTAGCCCGTGCCGAGTTGAATGTTCAGGCGCGGTTCAAAGAGCGCGTCAACCGTGATCTGCCGGTCAATGCCATAACGTCGCGCCATCGCCGCCCCCGTCGGCACAAGCAGTTGCATTAGCCCGTAGGCTTTCGCAGGGGAACGTGCGCGCGGGTCGAAGACGGATTCCTGTCGAATCAACCCGGCCACCTGATGCGGGTCAAGCGAGCGCGCGCGAGCCTGCTCGACGATGATGTCCCAGTAAGCCAGCGGGTAAAAGACATCCCACTCGTCGCGCGTCAATTCTTCGGGCTTCATCTGCGAATAATCCGGATAACTCTTTTTCAGAAGATTGAAAGCCCTGACGTTTTCGCCGCGCGAGCGCAGGATGCGCGCCGTCGCCAGATTAACGCGCGGGCTTGACGGCGCTGCCTGCGAGGCGAGAGCCAATTCTTCCAGCGCCCAATCGTCCATGCCGACTATATCCAACTGGTCAGCCTTCGTTACGCGTTCATTGTCCTCTGGCCCAAGAGTCTCTTCGGCGACGTTGACGGTTTGCAAATTGGCGGCGGCCATTCCCACTATCGAGTCTGGAGCAAAATCAGCGTTCGTCGCATGGCCGCTGCGTGCCATCGTGTCGAGCCGCTGCTTCGCTAGATAGCCGTACCAGTTAGCGTCATAACGCACCTGCATCGCTTGATAGAGAGCGCGTGCTTCCGCCAGTTTCCCTGCGCGTTCTGAATCACGCGCGGCCCAGTAGCCTGCGCGCCCGCGATTGTCCGTGTTCTTATCCGCATAGCGCGCAAGGTGCTCAATCAACAGGCGCGACGACTCTTGGTAATTCTTCGCTTCGTGGGCATCCCATGCTATTTCAAACTGGGCCTGCGCGATTTCGCCCCGGCCCGAATAATTGACCATCGCAGAGCGGAAGAAATTATTAGCTTCGCTTTCATTCTTCGCGTCTCTGGCAATCTGGCCCACGTTGACAAGCGCACGCGGAGACCAGTTGTTATAGGGAAAGGCGCGCAGCAATTCATCGGTCGTGCCTTTCGCCTGCGCCCACTGTCGCGCATTGGCGTAAGCCTGGGCCAGGTAGTAGAGCGCTTCGGCGCGTGTCTCGCCCGCAGAGGTTGGCACACTCGTTAAGGCTGCGACCGCATCGGTCGTGCGCTTGGCGTTCGCGGCGGCAGTGCCGCGCCGCAATTGGCGTTGCGGATTAACAGAATCGGGAAAACGTGTGAACGCGTCCGTGTAGGCGTTGACGGCATCGCCCCAGCGCTTCGCCTCGAAGAATTTTTCGGCCCGCGCGATAGCTTCATCTACGGTTGCGGGCGACGGCGTAGAGTTGAGCCGCGTGATGGCTGTCGCTGCCTCCGGGCTTTCGGGTGCAACGGGCGCATAGAAATAGAGACGGCGATAAGCGGCCAGAGCGCGCAGCGGATCGTTCGTCTGCTCATAAGCTTTGGCTGTCAGGAGCAACGCCGCCGCGTCCGCTTTCTCGCCCAATTCCTTCAAGAGCACGGGCACAGCCGCCGCCTGCCCTTCCTGCATCACTATCTCTGCGACACGCAATGTCGCATCGCGCGCGCGCATGGACGAAGGATAATCACGCGCCAGTTGTTCATAGGCAGCGCGGGCTTCGACGCAGCGGCCTGCCTGCTCAAGAGCGCGAGCGCGAAGCAGCAACGCGTAATCGCCTAGCGCCGTCCGGTCACGAATCACACTTGCATCAAGCAGGCTTGCCGCCCCGGCAGCATCATTCGCTTTGAGCTTAATCCGCGCACGCACTATTCGCGCCAGCCCCGCAGCCTTTGTGTTCGGATAATCCCTCTCTATCCGCGCCGCGACATCTTCGGACGGCAGCGCGTTGCTGCGCGTGACAGTGCGCAACTGCTCAAGCGCCTTCGTTTCATTCTGCGCAGAAGAAGGACGCGTGCTGCAACTCGCGCTCAGAAACGGTGCGACACCTGCGCCGATGACTATGACGAGGCCGATGATGATGAAAGTTATGCGATGCTGGCGAAAATTAAAGCTCAAATTCCTTTCCTTCTCCTTCACTCAAGATTCAATACATTGGACGGGCGCTGCGGCGACAGCGCTTGGATGCGGCCTTTCGCAGCAGGCGTTCGCCATAAAAGCAGAATTCAGAAGCCAGGAGTCAGAATTCAGAATAAGAGGCGGCAACCCACTTCTTCTGATTTTCTTTTCTTCCGACTTCTGGCTTCTGAATTCTGACTCCTGACTTCTACTTTTACGCTGAGATGATCGCGCCCGGATAATCGCCGCCGAGCTTGGCGGGGTCGCCTTTGGCGAGGGTGCTGACCAACTCCTGATGGAAATAGTCGTAACGGGCCGCGACGGGCGGCGCGACGCGCTTGTCGTACATCTGGCGCGAGCGGTCTATGTCTTCGCGCAGGCGCTCGTAGATGTCGCCCTGCGATAACCCCTCCTGAACCTTCTGCTCGTTGTAGAGCTTGATTTCGGAGACGAGCAGGCGCGCGAAACGGCGAGCGTCAATGTGTAGGCGCTTTTCATCTTCGCTGACTTCGATGGGCAGCGCTTCATCGCGTCCCCAGCGGCGTGCTGCGCCGAGCGGCGCTGCGAAATCCGAGGCGGGCGCGGAGGACGGCGGCGCTTCGGCGCTGTACGAAGGTTGAGCCTCAAACTGACTCTGCGGCTCAGCAGTCTCGACAGCAGGCTGATATTCCGCTTGTAATGGCGGCGCTTCGCGTATGAGCGTAGCGTCCGGGTCGTAGGCGCTCTCAGTTGCCCCGGCTGCCCCGGCAGGCGCGGTTTCTTCCGCTGGCGTGGCAGCGCTCCATTGCTCTGCTGGTGTCTCCGTCGGACTCGCGTATTCCGTTTCAGTCGGTTGTTCTGTTTCCGCAGGCTGTGCAGCTTCTTCCGCAGGTTGTGCGGCCTCTTCGGCGACGGCGGCGGGCGTCTCTTCTGCTGTTGCAGTTTCGTCTGGAGACGGCGCGGTCGTAGTCTCCGGCTGTGAGAGCGGTTGCTCGATACGCGCCGCACGCGGGACGGGCGCGGGCCGCGTCGCAGGGACAAGCTCGACCGCCATCCCTGCGACGCGGACGAGCGTTTCCAGCGCTTCGAGATTAATCGAGTCTGCCTCAAGCGCTGCGGAATCGGCGTAGAGCACGGCCACAGCTTTACCACGCACGACGAGCGGGACGGCGACCATACGCTGCGGAGGTTCGCTGCCGAGCTTGTTTGTCAAGAGATGGTCGTCGGCATTGTGGCCGGGCGAGCCGCTCCATGTGGCTCGCGAGTGTACGACATCGCTTAGGAGCGTGTCGGACGAAAGCGGCAGAGAGATTTCGCGTATCGCATCGTCGCCGACAGTGCCTTCCAGCCCGCGCGCGCGCCAGCCCGTCGCCTGCTCATTCTTGATGACGAAGAAGGCGACGCGCGGAGCAAAAGAAGCGGCGCTATTGACGAGCGTGCCGAGAATGTCGCTCTGCGAACGCTGGTCGTCGAGGTCGTCAATGGCCGCCTTTAGAAGCGCCATGTCGCTCGAAGCCTTCGTTCGCGTAGACTGCGCGGCGGCTTCCTCTATGCCGCGCTCGTGCGCGGCGCGGATGTGTTCGGAGATAGTGATGGCGACGGAGGTATCTGTCTGTGTGGCGTCATCGGAGCGTTCGAGCAGGCGCGTGAAAGCTTCGTTGACCTGACTTTGCAGGCGCGTAATCTCCTCTTGCAAGGCGGTCAAGCGCGAATTGAGATAGCTGTTGATTTCATCTCGCAAGCCTTTTTCCAGTTCTTCGCTGGGCACCTTTGGTGTTCCTCCATGTTAAGGGGGCGACCCGTCCGGCATCCAACGCCGGGCGGCGCTCGTAGTAGATTTTTTCGGGTGACTTCTCAAGACGCTGACAAAACACACAGGTCTCGGTCAAATTATGGACGGGCGAATGAGGGGTGTCAAGAAACTCTTCACGAGACGGGCGCGCGTGTCCGGTTTGACACATCTCTCGCGGCTAAGCTATAACGAGCGCAATTTATCAGTATGCCTGCAAGTATTCTCATCGCCGATGATTACGAAGACAACCGGGAGTTATTGCGCCTGATACTGGAAATGTCCGGGCATCGCGTGCGCGAAGCGCGCGACGGGCGCGAGTGCATTGCGATGGCCCAACTTGAGCCGCCAGACCTTTTTTTGATTGATCTCTCAATGCCGGTGCTGGACGGCTGGGACGTGCTTAAAGAGTTGCGGGCCAACGAGCGGACGCGCGCTATCCCGTGCATCGCCATCACCGCCTTTGCCGATTCGCTGCGCGACCGCGCCTTTCAGAGTGGCTTCGACGCCTACATAACAAAACCGTTTCGGAGCATTGAATTGACCTCGACGGTTGAGCGTTTGCTGGCCCAGTGCCAGAGCAAAGAGAGCATCTGATGCCGACGCGGAAGAAAACCGCTCAGACTGAGGCGGATGAATTGAGCGCTGGCCGCATCCTCGTCGCCTTTGAGAAACTGTTTGGCGGCGGTCGCGGAGTCCAGCGCTTCCAACGCTCCGGCCTGCGCTACGTTAAGCTTCCAGACGACGCAATTCTCATCGAACAGAATCCGCAGAAGAGCAGCGAGTGGGCCAAGCTGGCACGCGAAGGGCGACGCATCGCCTGGGTTATGCGCGACGGCGAATACTTGGCGCGCGTCGTTGACGGCGAAGTGACAACGCTCTAAAGATAAGTCGAAAGTCTAAAGTCCAGGGTTCAAAGTCAAGAATCTACGTTTTGACTTTGAACCCTGGACTTTAGACTTTCGACTATTGTTTTACTTCGGCCAGTGGGAAATGCGGTTCGATGTCAACGGGCACATCTGTGAGCCGCTTGAGCGCCTGCTCCATCGGCGGGCGGATGACGCCGTACTTGTCGAGCATGGCTTTGGCTTTTTCATAAGAGCCTTCGGCCTGCAGCGTCATGATGTCGCGGGTCAGTTTGCGGACGGCTTCTTTGATGCGCGCCATGTCAACGCTGAACGTGCCGGTGCTCTCATCAAACTTAAACGCGCCTTCGTCCGTCAGGTAATTAAACTGCACGGCTATTCCACGGCCATGTGCTTCCGTAATGCCAAAGCGCACGGAGCGGAAAGCGCTGGCAAGGAAGGTGGTATAGACGGAACGCTCCATACGCTTGTCGAGCACGCCTTTGTCCATCAGATACTGCAACGCATAAAGGCCGGAGATGTCAGCTTTGGCCTCTTCAATCGCCGAAGCGGTTTCCTTTAACTGCTGGCGCACCGTCGTCTCGCGGCCATCAACCGTCAGGTTGTGCGGGCCGAGGCCGTGCATCAATTCGTGCATCAGGATGTGCGTGAAAAAGGATTCAAAGGAGAGTTCGGATAGCTGTGACGGGGCGAGCACGACCTTCGAGATGGGAACCAGCGTCTTGTTAAATTTTGCCTCCTGCACGTTTTTGAGCATGACGCGCTTCGAGCCTTTTTCTTTAACTACCTTCTCGTCGTTCGGCAAATTGAAGGCCGCCGTCTGCACGCCGCTGTTACCCTCGCCCGAACCGAAGACTTCGTTGACGACGCGAATCGGTGAAGCCGCACCGAGCTTCGGATTACGATAACGCTCATCAATCGGCAGATTGTTTTCGATCTCCTGCAAGTACTGGCTGAACTTCGCCAGCTTCGCCGACTCGGCTTCGTCGCGCAGCGTCACATAAGCCTCGAACGCAGCCTTGTAGCCGAACAATTCATCTTCGTAAGTTTCATACGGGCCGATGGTCACGTCAATCGGCGAATCCAAATCCATCCACGCGACATCGCTTTCGTAATAATCGTTTGAGAGAAACGCAGCGGCGCGCTTGTTTAGAAAGTTTTTGAGCGTCTGGTTGGTCGTCAGCCCAGCCGCTTCGCGCAAAAGCTTTGCCGCCGGAACTAAATACTCTCGATACTCTTCGTTGTAGGGCACAACTTTGAGCTTGCCGCCCGCATCGCGCCGTATGACGTAGAAGAAGCCTATGGCGCGCTGGCGCTCCGTTTCCGAGAGGCTCTTCTCCCAGGCGTTGAATTCATCCTTCGTCATATCGTCAGGGTAATAGCTGGCCTGCGGCGGCTTCTCTCGCGGCACACCTTCGATGAAAGGCTCTTTGTTGTCGAGACGCGACCACGGGCCTGTGTTGATTCTAAAATAGTGCAGGCGCTCGCGTCCCTGCGGAGTCTTGTCTGCCATCAACTTTTGTTCGAGCGCAGCGTTGCCGCTCCAGACTTGCCGTAGAAACAGCGGGTCGAACAGGCGCGCCGCTTCGATAATTTTAGCGAGAGCCTTGCGGTCGCCGGGCGAAAGGCTTGAAGTGCCGGCGGTAATAGTCGTCGGTGCGAAGCGGCGGATTTTAGCCGCGAGCGAAGAATTGGGCGTTCTTGTCTTCATTGCAGCATTCCCCGTTGGGCTTAAGCCTCGCGTCGAACTCCGCTTCGTCTCCTTCCTTGACGTTCGCGTCTTCATAGGCGGTTTAATTCCTTGCTTCTGCGCGAATAGAACATCGCCGCCGACGAGCGAGATTAAAGCCAACGCTAAAACGGCTGTGCCTAATTTGTGCGACAAATCAATTCTCACTGGAAACTCCTCGAAGCATGTTAATCTGGCGAAACTGTCCGGGTTGAGAGACTTCTATCCTAAAGACTCTCTGCAAGTCAATCAAACGTGCAGCGAGCAAATAATCAATCGCTCTTGTTAGCGCGAGAGAGGGCCGCAAGCGCGCGAGTTTAGCGCAACGGTCGCTCGTGGACGACTTTGCCTCCGAGAATAGTGATGACGGTCTCCGTCTGTAAAATCTCCGCCGGATTGATTGTCAAAAGATTGCGCGAGTGGACACTGATGTCTGCGAGCATTCCGGCGACGAGTTGGCCCTTCTCCGTCTCTTCAAAGGAGGCGTAAGCTGGCTCTGCCGTGTAGCAGCGAATGGCATCCGCGATTGTCAGTCGCTCCTGCGGCCACCAGCCGCCCGCGGGATCGCCTTCCGTGCTCTGGCGCGTGACCGCCGCGTAGAGGCCCAGGTAAGGATTGATCGGCTCGACGGGCCAATCCGTCCCAAAGGCGACGTGGACACCGAAGGCGCGCATCATGTGCCAGGCGTATGCGCCCTGCACGCGATACTCGCCGAGCCTGCTTTCGGCCCAGCGCTTATCCGAGATGGCGTGCGACGGCTGCATCGAAGCGATGACATCAAGGTCGCGGAAGCGCGCGAAGTCCGAAGGCGCGACGACCTGCGCGTGCTCTATGCGATGACGACGATTTGCGTGCTCTTTTTCCGTCGCACGCTTTATCTCTTCGATCTCCTGTCTGCTGAAAGATTTGTCCACTTGTAAAGCGACACCAATGTCGTGAGGATTGCTTTTGGCTGCTTTGAAGCCGTCAAGAGCCATCCGATTAGCGCGGTCGCCAATGGCGTGCAGCGCAATCTGAAAGCCCGCCGCGTCGCGTTCGACAATCATCTTCGTCAACTCTTCGGGCGTGCGACGCGGGATACCACTGTTCTGCGGGTCATCTGCAAACGGCGCGAGCATCGCCGCCGTGCGCGAGCCGAGCGTGCCGTCAACGTAACCCTTGAGCGCCGTCAAACGCAGGCGCAGCGGGTCGTCCCTGAAGGCTTCAAACTCCGCGCGCTGACGCTTTAATTCCTCAATCGTATCCTCAAAGTTTTGCCACTCGGCGACGCGAACCGTCAGCTTGCCCTGTTGCAGCAACTCTCTGTAAAGCTTCGTCGTCTCGTAACCGGAGTTGTCCTGAATCGAAGTTAGCCCGAAGCGCCGCGCTTCCAGAAGGGCGCGTTCTATTGCCTGCAACTTTTCGGCGCGCGACGGCTCAGGCACGACGCGCGACACGAGCGCGGCAGCAGTCTCCTTCAAAATCCCCGTCGGCTCTCCGCTCGCATCCTTCAGGATTTCGCCGCCCGTTGGCACAGGCGTATCGCGCATCACTCCCGCTTTTTTGAGCGCCAGCGTGTTGGCCCAACTGACGTGCCCGTCAACGCGCTGTACAAAGACCGGATTGTCGGGCGCAACCGCGTCTAAATCCTGACGCGTGGGCCAACGCCCGCCCCAGAGCGTGTGATCCCAACCGCGTCCCACAATCCAGGAGCCGGGCGGTAACTCCCGCACCTTCGCGGCGATGCGCTGCTTGGCTTCTTCCAAAGAGCGTGCGCCGTTTAGCTCGACGCGCAGAAGGGAGAGTCCGCCGCCGAGGAAATGCAGGTGCGCGTCGTTGAAGCCCGGCGTCGCCAGCCGCCCGCCGAGGTCAATCGTCCGCTGCCCCTCATAGCGCGCCGCAATCTCGCGGCTCGTGCCCGTACGGACGATGCGGTCGTTATCAATCGCGATGGCCTCGACAATCGTGCCTCGCGCGTCTGCCGTAAAAATCTTGCCGTTTGTGAGAATCAAACTCACGCGGCGGCGCGTCTGCGCTGCCTGCGTGAGCGGGCCGCTCAGCAACGAAAGGATAACAAGCGAGACGAGTGCTAAACGAAATCTCATTTTTTGATTGAAGAAGAGAAAATGTGTTCGAGCGGCGATTGTTATATCACCGATGCGTTGAATCATACAGAGAGCAGGCGATGGATTCTCATTCGCAGTCGTTAAACTTTCATTCGCACTCTGCTTCCGCTTCAAACATTTACTGGGAAGCGATACGTAAATGGCCTATAATCCGTCCGCCCAAAACCAAAATCATACGCAAGGCAATTTTTTTACTGCTCAAACTTTTCCACGGGAGATACTATTAAATGAAAACGGAAACGCTTAACTTTGAGACGCCCAACGGTGCGACCACGGCTATCGTCGCGCAGCCCGCAGACGCTCAGCCAGCGAGCGCCGCCGTCATCCTGATACACGAATGGTGGGGCATCAACGATCACATACGCGACATCGCAGGCCGCTACGCACGCGAGGGCTACGCCTGCATAGCGCCCGACCTCTTTCGCGGCAAGACGGCCACTAATCCGCAGGAAGCCTCAAAGCTGATGAACGAACTCCCGGTCGACGATGGCATCAGCACGATCAACCGCGCCATCGAAGAGAGCCGCGACCAGCTTGGCATAGAGAAGTTTGGCATTACCGGTTACTGCATGGGCGGCACGTTCGCCCTGCGCGCCGCCTGCCTCAACGATGCGTTCTCGGCCTCCGCACCCTTTTACGGCGACATCCCCGAAACGGAAGTCCTATCGCAACTAAAAGTGCCGACGCTCTTCATCGCCGGAGCGCGCGATAACTGGATTACGCCGGAAAAGGTAGAGGGCCTCAAGGACGACGCACGCGAGCACGACCTGCCCGTCGAAGTTGTCAGCTACGACGCAGACCACGCTTTCTTCAACGACGCGCGCGCGGAAGTCTACAACCCGGAAGCCGCAGCCGACGCATGGCAGCGCGTGCTCAAGTTATTCAGTGAAACCCTGCGCGGCAGCGAGGCATAAGCAGGAGCTAAGCTTCCAGGCTAGCTCAACGCGTTACAGGCTAATTCAACGCGTTAGCGGTTGGGCTTTCTTCATAAAATCGTGCAGTTCATTTTCTGTTGGTAATGTTGTGCGTGCGCCGAGCGCGCGGCATTTGAGCGCGGCGGTCGCGTTGGCCCATCTGAGGCTCGTTTCAATCTCTTCGCCGTTGAGCAGTCCGTAAAGGAATCCGGCATGAAAGGCATCGCCCGCGCCGGTCGTGTCGCGGCAACCGTTGGGAACAGCGTATGCTGGAGACTCTAAAAAGACGCCGCCCGTGTAGAGCATCGCGCCGCGTGCGCCGAGCGTCATGCCGACGATTGCCGAACCATAGCGCGCTTTCAGTTCGACGAGCGAGGCTCGCTCATCGTGTATGCCCGTCAAGCGATGCGGAAATTCTTTTGAAGAGATGAGAATGTCTATCAGCGGCAGAAGTTCCGGCAGCCCTTCGTAGATGTTGTCTATGTCTGCGGAGATGAGAGTTCCGGCAGCGCGTGCCGCTTGCGCCAGGCGCGCGCAGGCCAGCGGGTCGTGCGCGTCCAGATGCAGCACGCGCCCGCGCGCGACCATCTCAATTGGCGCTTCGTCTGCGCTGTAAGCCAGCCGCTCGTCCCTGTCCCAGATTATCGTCCGCTCGCCGGAGCGCGCGTCGATGATAATAAACGCGACCTGATTACGCGCGCCCTCAATTGTCTCCGCATAGGTGACGTTGACGCCTTCGGCTTTGAGAGAGGCGAGGCCAAACTGTCCCTCCGCATCAGAGCCGAAGCGGCCCGCATAGGCCGTGCGTAGGCCCAGCCGTTGCAAGCCGACCATTGCCGAAGCGGTCTGCCCGCCCGCCGCCTGTACGTGTTCTGTCAGGCGCGTCTTCGTATCAAAGCTCGGATAGGCGGGAACGACGATTAGATGGTCAACAGCGTTGAGGCCGAAGCCAACGGCATCGAACTCTCTTTCGCTCGTCAAATTGAAGGGAAAATGCACGCCGGTTTGTTCTCTCCTTCCGGTAAGCTAGAATAAGTTGTCCATAGTTAGATGTCCAAAGTCAGGAACTAATCTCTGACTCTGGACATCTAACTTTAGACTTTGGACTAAACCTGTGACTCTCGAAGAAAAACTTCGTAACCTTCCCATCTCACCCGGCGTCTATTTGCACAAGGACGAGGCGGGGAAGATTATCTACGTCGGCAAGGCGAAGAATCTGCGCAATCGCGTGCGCTCCTATTTTCAATCGGGGCGCGGGCACGACCGCAAGACCAGAGAGCTTGTCAGGCGCATACGCGATCTGGAATTCATCGTCGTTGATAACGAAGTCGAAGCGCTGGTGCTCGAATCCAATCTCATCAAGCAGCACAAGCCGCGCTTTAACGTTCTGCTCAAAGACGACAAGCAGTATCCGCATTTGAAGCTGACGATTAACGAGCCGTTTCCGCGCGTCATGATAACCCGAAAAATTCAACGCGACGGCGCGCTCTACTTCGGCCCGTTCCTTCCGGCCAGCCTCGCGCGCCGCACGATTGATCTCATCAATCGCACGTTTCAACTGCGCACCTGCGACATAGAGATTGACGGGCGGCTGCCGCGCCCCTGCCTTGAATACCATATCAAGCGTTGTCTTGGCCCATGCGTCAAGGGATTGTGTACGCCCACAGAATACAGTGAAGCCGTGCGCGACGTGCGCCTGCTCTTGGAAGGCAAGAATAAAGAGTTGGCCGACACGCTCGAAGCGCGCATGATGCAGGCTTCCGAAGAGATGCGCTTCGAGATGGCTGCGAAATATCGTGACCTGCGCAAGACCGTGCTGGCGATTGCGGAGCAGCAGAAGATGGCGACCAGTCCTGAACGCGACGTGGACATCTTCGGCTACTATCAGGAAGGGCCGCGCCTCGCCCTGCAACTCTTCACGATGCGCGAAGGCAAAATCGTCGGACGCCGCGAATTCTTCTGGGAAGATTTACCGGAGGACAACTTCGACCCGTCCGCCTTTCTGAGCGAAGTGTTGGCCCAGTATTACTCGACCGACTACGTACCGCTGGAGATTCACGTGCCCGTCGATTTTGAAGACCGAGCGGTGCTGGAAAAAGCTTTGACGGAGCGGCGCGGACGCCGTGTGCGTATTCTTTTTCCGCAGCGTGGGGAAAAGCGCGATTTGATTGACCTCGTTGAAAAGAATGCGTTACTCGCCTTCGAGCAGCGCTTCCGCGTCTTGAAGCCCGACATGGAACGCGTGCTCGAAGAGTTGCAGGAGGTCTTGGAGTTGCCGCGCTTTCCCGCTCGCATCGAATCCTTCGACATCTCGCACATACAGGGCGCGGAGAATGTGGCCGGGATGGTCGTCTGCGAAAACGGCAAGATGAATCGCGCCGAGTATCGCAAGTTCAAAATCAGGACGGTCGAGGGCGCTAACGATACGGCTTCGATGAACGAGGTCGTCTTTCGTCGTTATCGCAGATTGCTCGACGAAGGCAAGCCCTTGCCCGATTTAGTAATGATTGACGGCGGCAAGGGACAACTGAGCGCGGCGGCGGCGGCGATGCGCGAGCTTGACCTTGAAGCCATCCCGATGATCGGCGTCGTCAAGCCACCGCGCCGTCATAACGAAGTCTCGCACCTGCTCGTCAAAGGGCGCGAGCACGAGCCTGTCTTTCTGGATTCGCATTCGCCCGTGCTGCGCCTTATTCAGATGATACGCGATGAGACGCACCGTACCGCCGTGCAGTATCACCGCAAGCGGCGCGAGCTAAGGGATTTTACTTCGGAGCTAACGGCGATTCCCGGCGTCGGCGAAAAGCGCAAGACGCGGCTCTTGCGCAATCTAGGCTCGATTCAGCGCGTCGCCAATGCAACCGTGGCCGAACTCTCGCCGTTCGTCGGGCGCAAGACGGCGGAAGACATCTTCGGGCACTTCGAGCGCCAGCGTGCGCTCGCAGGAGGCGTGCAGACTGATGAGGAAGCGGCGACGCTGGCGAGCGGAGACGCGGCGAATGGAGACGAGCCGTACACGGATGGCGATGAAGCGCTTGACCCTTTGAACATAGAGACGCGGCTTGATGACCCGGAAGGTGAAGCGGAAGATTTGCAGCCGATTCGTTCCGTAGACCAGGAGGGACAGGTGCGCAAGCGCCGCGCTCGAACGCGCAAGCCCGGCGAGCGTTCGACGAACCCGCACGCCGTCAAACGTGAGAAACTCACAGAAGATGAAACTGGCGGTGCGGAAGAAAATTAAAAAGCTTCATCGCCTTCATACTCAGAACCTCGCTCTATAGTTAAGCAGAGACACTTTCCTCATCATGTGACAATTCATAAAGTGTCACACCCGTCGTGGCCGCTCTTCCTTTCCAACTCTATCCTTGGCCCGATCATGAGGCGCATTAGGTTCAGCAGCGATTAACTTTCTGAATCGATGCGATGAATAAATTCAATGAAGACTCCAACTGTCGGGCTTTTCGTGCGCGAGGATTTTCGAAAGGCTTGATGAACGCGACAAATGCTCTGGATTTTCAATGGTTTTGTAGCTCCAGCGGCTGGCATCCGCTTTGCTAAAGACCCTTGCGGGAACTTAAGCGCATGGAGGCGCGCCTGAGTAGAACCTGGCATCGGGAAACCTATCGTCAGGCTCAAGCTCTCTAAACGCCTCATGCTTTGGGACACCTGACGAGTCGCATAACAAAGCGGCTCGATTCGTGGGCCATCATGTTAGAACCAGAGAGCGATTTGCATGAGGAGCGCTCTCTTCAACGAACAAGGAATTTCAGGGAAGGAAGACTTACATATGCGTAAAATATTGCTTTTGACAGCTTTCATTCTGGCCTGCTCGACGGTTTCGTTTGCGCAGTCCGATGACGACTACAACAAGGTCGAGTTTGCCGCCGGTTACTCTCACGCGAGAGTTGATACGGGCGTCGAAGACCCCGATTTCGAAGATGACTTCGGAGACTTCCTCGCCGACCGTCGAGGCTTCAACGGCTTCGATACTTCGATTACCGGCAACCTGACGCGCTACTTCGGCGTGAAGGGCAACTTCAGCGGCCACTTCAAGTCCGACAGCTTTACGGACGGCGTGGACACGATTAACACGAAGGAGCGCATCTACAACTTTCTGGGCGGCGTTCAGGTGAAAGACAACTCGAAGGAGACGCGCTTCAAGCCTTTCGGTCATTTTCTCGCAGGCGGGGCGCACCAGACCATCAGCGCCACCAGCCCCGGCTTCACCGGCAGCTTCGATATTGATGATACGAGCTTTGCGTTGAAAGTCGGCGGCGGCATTGACGTTCGCGTTCATCCGCGAGTTGACCTGCGCGTCATCGAGTTCAACTACAATCCGATTTTCGTCGGCGACCGCACCTTTGAGGGCGAAACCTTCAGCGGCGGAACACAGCACAACTTCACCGTCGGCTTCGGCATCGCCATTCACTAAAAACTCTCTTTTCAAGAAGAGACACACAGAAGCGGGCCGCGCGTGCTCTGATAAAGCACGCGCGGCCCGTTTGTGTATCGAGCGAAACGCGGCGGAAGAGCAGGTTCTTTCGTAGCGCGCGCCGGGAAAGAAAAAATAAAGCTTGACGATTAATCTGCCGGGGAAGAGAATCAGTCATAACTGACAGCATCTCTCAACGGAGCGCCCGAACGGGTTGGTAGTTCGGCGTCGAACTTTTGCGAAGTTAAGAAAACTTTTGTCATAGCGAAGCGTCAACATACCGCCCGCCGCGAGGCGCTTGAAATTTTCGCTCTATCCGCTGTTCTTGAGAAAAGGGAGGAATCAGATGGCAAGTAAGGCTAGCATCATGGGGCATCCCATTCACCCAATGATTATCCCGTTTCCGTTCGCCCTCTGGACTTTTTCGCTGGTGGCGGACGTGATGTATTTGTGGCGCGGCAACGAGCACTGGGCACTCACAGCGTTCTACACGCTGGCAGCCGGACTCATCGGCGGCGTCGTGGCCGCCATCCCCGGATTGATTGACTGGCTGGCAATCAAGGATCGTGAGGTGGCTCGCATCGCCAACTGGCACGCGCGCCTCAACATCATCGCGCTCATCGTCTTCGCCGTGGATTTTTACCTGCGCTGGCGCAACAAAGGACAAATCGCAGAGGAGGGCATCAGCCTGCCCTTTATCCTCTCTCTCTTCGGCGTCATCCTGATTTCTATTTCCGGCTGGCTCGGCGGCGACCTTTCCTACAAGCACGGCGTAGGTGTCGCGCCGCAGCACGACACGCCGGAAGAGGAAGTGGCGAAGGTGAGATACCCCTGAAAGGATGAACGCGGAACGCGGAACGCGGAATAAAAAGCAACTGCTTGACAGTTCATCGTTCCGACTTCATCGTTTTTATAATTGACTTTCCGCTGAATCCATATTATAGGAACGTTCCGTTTCAATTAGCCCCTCGCTAATTTTTCAACCGGAAGAGGAGTCTACTATGAAGAGAACCTTCGTCTGCCTTTTCGCGCTCATCGCCTGCGTGCTGGCGCTCGCACTTTCCACGCCCACTGCCATTCGCACGGTGAAAGCTTCCGACCTGCAAGAAAAATGTGACGACTGCAACATCAGAAACAATCGCCAGTTTGAGCATTGTATAGCTGTCACCAACGATCAACGCTGCTACGATCAATACAACGAAGGCGTTGTTCACTGCTACAGAAATTTCTGCGAACAATAAAACGCGCTTTCGCTGTCAGGTTCTACGTACTCATGCCTGATGTCAATTAAGGCCAAGGTGAGAGCCGACGAGCGCGTGAGAGATTGCGCGCGATCGGCGCGAAGTTAGATGCCCGCTACGGTTGAAGACTGCCATTAAGGCAGATGAATCAACCAGAGCGGGCATCAGTCTTTTGGTCTTTACGTTTTCACCCCTGCGGCTGTTGTGGTTGCTGTCCTTTTATGCCGCTAAAGTCGTAGGTGATGTGCATGCGCAGCGAGCCGTCCAGGACTTCTGCGCGAACGTCCTTGACCTGCGCCTTGAGTGTTCCGCCGGTCGCTTCGACGGGGACGGTGAGCGCCAGTTGCGGGGCGCGCAGGACTTCGAGCGGATTGACGCGCTCATTAATCGCACGCTGTACGAAGAGCGTGACGATGCCGCCTGCGCCGGGCGGCACGCCTTCCAGATTGACGGTCTCGACGTTGACCTGCCCGTAGACCGTCTGCTTGCCTTGCTCGAAATAGAGATTGACGGTGGCCTGCGCAGAGCCTTTGAAGTTCAGGCAGAGGCCGAGCGCGCTGTAGCTGCCGCTAAACGCCAGCGGCGCGATGACCTTGCCATTTGTAAAGCGCACGCTGGTTTTCGTTCCGCTGCCTTCGGGCGCGAGCACGACCACGTCTGGGCAAGCTCCGCCCTGAAAAGCCGCCGGGAGAAATTCCAGAGAGCTTGCGCCTGCTGCGGGCGCATCATTGTCCATCGAAGAGAGACGAAACGAAGGCCCGCCCATATCACGGAAGATTGTGCCGAGCAGCGCGTCGAAAAACTTTTCGTCGAGCGTGACGAGCGCCGTGCCTCCTGCGGGCGGGGCGTTCGGGTCTGGCGCTTTGACGGGCACGCCGGGTATGGGCTTTCCGCGCGGCGCACCCAGGAAAAAGAGAATCAGCAATGCGCCGAGCGCCATTCCGCCCAACAACGTCAGAACATATTTCATGCCCTTCGAGTCTCCTTGGTTAAAGGCAGGTGACAGGTGTCGGGCGTCAGGTGTCGGTTTTCCATTTACTGTCACCCGACACCCGACACACGTCACCTGTTCTACTTAGTGCATTGCAGAGGGCGTAGGCGAGGCGGCGACGGGGGGGGTCGCGCTGCCGCTTGATGGCGCACCTGATTTAGACATCATCTGTTCCGCCAGAACCAGCGCCGCGCGTAGAACGAGGTCTACCTGCTGTTTCACCTGTTCGGGCGAAACTTTGCTCATGCCCTGCGGTTCTGCAAACTGGTTGGCGTCGACGCTCGTGTTGATGTTGCTCATCTCAGTGATGAGCTTGAGGCCCTTGACGCCCTGCACGTTGCCCGAAGCCGAGAGGGCGGATTCAGAGCGCAGCGGCAATCCGGTCTCTTTATCAATGTAGATGAAAGCTTCGGTCGAGACATCGCCCGCCTGCGTGCCTGTGCTGGATTTGCCAGCGCAGCGATACTTGGTTGCCGTGCGACCGCCCATCTGTTCTTCCGCCTGACGCTCGCAGCCGGTCATGCCCTTGACGGAACTGATAATCTGTCCGGGCGTCATGATGGGCGGCACGTTGAAGCCTGTGGATTCGGGCGTTAGCTCCGCATACTGTTTGCGGTTGGGCGAGATGATGAAGCGCTTGCTGCTGCTGTCCAGAAAGATGACCTGTTCGGGGCCGACCTTAAAAGAGACCTTGCGGTCAGGGCCGTTTTTAACGAAGTCTGCGGAGAGCGCGGGGAGGGTATTGGTTTGGCCTTCGCCCTGCGCTTCAACCCTGAGCGTAATGGTCGCGCTGTACATATCGGGTTCGCGCGCTTCGATGGGCGTGCCCGCGACTGTCGAAGTGCTGCTGTTACTGTTGGTCGCGGTCGTGTTCGTATTAACGCTTGAAGTATTAGTGGTTGTGTTCGAGTTGGCCGTCGGCGCTTGCTGGCACGCGCTCGCAAGCAAGGCGAACGTTACGAGCAATGCTGTGGAAAAATAACTGGTTCGGTGCAGGGCACGGTTGCGCATGAGATAACTCTCCTCGGATGATGCGGCCATTAGGGGAAGCCGCCGGACTGTTAGAACTGTTGAAGGGAACAGGGTCTAAGCATAGCACGCGCCGCGCGTCACGAAAAGAAGCCAAAGATGCGTGAACGCGGTCTTGACTTCGATGGCCCATTTAGCGTAGAAGCGGCAGTGCTTTAACAGTCCCCCTTGTGAGTGAGTGAATGAGATGATGAAAAAGATTTCCCTGGCGCTGGCGTTCTGCCTCTTGATGACGGCCTGCGGCCTGACTGATAAGAGGCCGGAGCAGGTAAACTCTGCGGGCGCAGCTTCGTCAACGAGTCCGTCCACTTCAAACTCGTCCGGGTCTAACCCCTCGACGGCGAGCAACACTGGCAGCGAGCCGGTTGAGCGCCCCGAACCGACAGCCGCGCAGACCGCCACGCTCGCCGGAGGCCAGACCGTCAACTGGGATCAGCAGGGCATCACCTGGACATTTCCCGCCAAGTGGAAAAAGATGGATGTCAAGACGGAGCAATTCACTTGGAGTAGCGGCGACGGAGGCTTTATGACCGTGACCATCTCACCGATGGGCGAAAGCTTTCCCGCAGACATCGGCCTCAAGGCGATCTACGACCAGGGCAAAGACCTCAAGAAGCAAGGTAAAATTGACGAATTACGCTATCTCGAACTGGACGGCCTCAAGGGCGTGCAATACCGCGAATCACCGGAGAGCGGCGACGACCACAAGCGCCTGATGTGGCAAGCCTATCGCAAGTACGCGGGCCAGACGCAGCTTGTCAACGTCAACATCTCTTCCTACAAAAAAGATTTCCCCAAGCATCAGGACGAATTCTACGCCGTCCTCTACTCGACCAAGCTGGTTCACTAGACAGGAACGATGAAGTAGGAACGATGAACGATGAATGAAAGATTTGCTCTTAACAGTTCATCGTTCCGCGTTCCTACTTCATCGTTTACCATCACGGGGCCATCTTCGTCGTCGGGTCGCTCCAACCGCTCTGCCCGCCCGCGCCGACGGCGCTGACGCGAAACCAGTACTTGCTGCCGCTCGTCAGATTACTGATGGTACATCTGGAGGCTGTGACGACTGCCGCCTGCGTCCAGGACGTATCGGTCGGCGGATTGGGACTCACCTGCACGATGTAGCTTTGCGCGCCCTGCACTGCGTTCCACGAGAGGTCTATTTCGCCGTCCCGGTCGCCTGTCGTCGCTGTCGCACTAATCGGAGCGCTCGGCGGTGCGTTAGAGACGACCGAAGGGGCGCGCACGTCCATCGCCGCGCTGAGGATGACATCATCGCGGCCACCGCTGGCGCTCTCGACGTAGCCTGCCAGCCGCGTCACTTCTGTAATCAACTCGTTCTCTACGTCTTCGAGTTCGGATGTGCGTTGCTTGGAGAGGGCGCGTGCTTCGAGCGCTGCGGCGTTCGCCTGTTCGACCGCATTGATAGCCACGCTCACGGCTGCGAGCGTGGGCGTCGGCGTAGGGAAGGCTGGATTATCCGTCATCGCAGCCACAATCTGCCGCGCGCGTGCAATCTTCTCCATGACCGAGAGTTTACGAAAGTTGAGTTTGATTTTCGCCATTGTTGTTCTCCTTTAGAGGTTAAGGATAAGGATAAAGACGAAGAACGATACGTCAAATGGCGTGGACGTAAGGACGCCGCCAGCATACGCCCCTCCGCCCCGCCACGCAAGACTTTATTCACCAACGCACGCCGCCCGCCGACACCGCCCACCTCAAACCCCGCGAAAAACCCTCTTTTGCCTCTCTTCTCCCTGCAAACATTAGACTTACGCCGACCGGAACAGTAGCAATTCCGACGAGAATCAAAGCAATTCCGACGAGAATTAAAACAATTCCGACGAGAATTAAAACAATTCCCGTCGTTCCGAGAGTAATTCCAACGGGAAATAGAGTAATTCCCGTCGTAATCAAAGCAATTCCGACGGGAATCAGAGCAATTCCCGTCGTTCCGAGAGTAATTCCAGTCGGAATTGCTTTAGTTCCGACTGGAATTACTCTCGGAACGACTGTCACAACTCTTGGAACAGTCGGAACAGGAGTTGGAACAGTCGTGCTAAGTCTCAAGCCGACCGACACCAAAGCAATTCCGACGGGAATTACTCTGATTCCCGTCGGAATTGTTCCTGTGACGACCGTTCCAACTCTCGCAACGACCGTTCTACCTCTGATTCCGACCGACACAGCTTTCGCTTCGACCGGCACAAGAGCTATGTCGGCCAGCACAGCTTTCATGTCGCCTGCAAACGGCGTCTATGCTCTAATGATTTGCTCTGCGGCGCGTGAGGCGGTGAGAAATGCCGTCCGGTTTCAAGGATTTGCGATGCTAACGGTTAGCTCAAGCACAATCATGTCCGCTTAAACCCGTTATTTCTCCCCGGATAACTCTTTATATTTCTGCCGGTCAGCCCTTGCCTTCACCAGTTGCCCAAGTCGTTCGTAAGCATCCCCGCGATTCATATAGGCATTCGCATACTGCGGATTCAATTCAATCGCTTTGTTGTAATCCTTGATTGCTTGGTCATAATTACCTTTGTTGTAGTAAACATTCCCGCGATTGTTGTAGGTCATGGCAGACTGCGGATTAAGCTCAATCGCCTTGTTGTAATCTTTGATGGTCTGGTCATAATTGCCTTTGTCGTTATAAACAGCCCCACGATTATTGTAGGCATCAGCATATTGCGGATTCAACTCTATTGCTTCATCGTAATTTTGAATCGCGCCGTCGTAATCTTTTGCTGCATAGCATTCGTAACCACGATTGAAATAATCTTCCGCGAGCAATATGGTTCGGCGTTGCTGGGCTTCTTTTTCTGCTTGGCGTTTCTGTCTTTCTAGCCAATCTTCGTCGCTGAGAGTATCCTTTAGCCCGTCCTCGCGCTGTTGCAGCCTTGCCCATGCCTTGTCCAAAGCCTCGCTCATTTTCTCCGCCGTGGGGAAACGACCCGAAACGTCCTTGACTAGAGATGTCGAGACAATCTCTTGTAGTTCTTTCGGCACGTCAGACGGCAGAGGTTTCGGCTCTTTGTTTGTGATTTCGCTGAAGATAGCCAGCAAACTGTTGGCATTGAAAGGAAGGCCGCCGCTCAGCATTTCGTAGAACATCACTCCCGCAGACCATGTATCGAGTTGCGGCGTCGGCGCGCACTCGCTGAATGCTTCCGGCGGCATGTAGGCGGGAGAACCTGCTCCCTGAGTGTGGCGCAGCGCCGTGCTGTGCGAAAATGTTTCCACCATCCGCGAGACGCCGAAGTCTGTGATTTTCGGAGTCCCGTCTCTGAGCAGTATGTTTTCGGGCTTCAAATCTCTGTGGATGATTTTTCGTGAATGAAGGTGGGCCAATCCTCGCAGAATGCCGCGCGCCATTTCGACCGCTTTTTCCAGAGACGGCGCTTTCCCGTTATTCGACGCTAACCAATCGCGCAGGGAACCACCGTCCACATATTCGCTAACGATGACCAGAAACCTGCCGTGAATAAAGCCGTCGAAGACCGGAACAATGTTGAAGTGGCTGCCAGCCTTAATCCAGGTCTTCACTTCGTTCCTAACAGTTTCACTGTTGACGCCCTGCCCGACGTGATCGGTCAGAAATTTCAGGGCAAAGGGAATCCCTTCGTCCGATAGCTCAATCTCCCTTTCCGCCAGCCAGACTTCACCATAGCTTCCTTTACCGAGAAACTTCTTCAGCGTGTAATCTCTTACTCGGTCGCCTTCATCGAGCATTTGCTTACTCCGTGAGGTTCAATTCGTCAGGCTGCTTTCTACTGCGTTCTCGTCTTCAATTTTAGCGTAAGCCAGCAGTTGGACTTTGCCGTCGTTGAATCTGCGCCGCATGCAGCGCACACGGTCGCCGGTGGTGAATTCCCATTGCTCGTCTTCGGGTGGCTCGCTGACTATCTGGTAGAGATTGCCGCGCAGGTGTCTGGCCTGCACGGGAGAGCTATAGTCTTTGTTCTGAACATCGACGTAAATTTCGGTGAGGTTATCGGTTTCCATTTCAGACGGCTCCTGTTGGTGGCCGAGGGTTCAGTCAGCCGCTTCCGTGATGTAGGAGGTCGGCGCGTCTGCGTGCGGGACAAAGCAGCGGCGGCAGCGCGCTTCGTACATGCTGCCAGCGCCGACCGCGACGCGTTCTTCTGACTCGAAGATGCGCTGTGAGTAGTTGGCTGGCTGGCCGCAGCGGACGCAGATGGCGTGTGTCTTGGTGATGTATTCGGCGATGGCTAAGAGTTGCGGCATCGGCTCAAAAGGCTTTCCCGTGTAGTCCTGATCGAGTCCGGCGATGATGACGCGCAGGCCGCGCCGCGCCAGTTCGTTTGCTACGCTGACTAATTCATTGTCGAAGAACTGCCCCTCATCTATGCCGACGACTTCCGTGCCTTTCTCAACTTTCGAGAGCAACTCGACAGCAGTATCAACTGTAGAGGATTCGTGCCGCATCTCCGAATGAGAGACGATGTGGTCTTGAGAGTAGCGCACGTCAATCGAGGGCTTGAAGACCTGAACTTTCTGACGCGCAATCTTGGCGCGGCGCAGTCGGCGAATCAACTCCTCAGATTTTCCCGAAAACATCGAACCCGCAATCACTTCTATCCAACCCTGCGCGGTGTGCAGGTGGTTCAGGTGCTCATCGTTACCCTGTGCGGTTAGTTCTTCCATCAGTTGCTTCCTTCAAACAGTGATTATTAACCCGAAGTGTTAGAAATGAAAGGCACGACGCTCTATCTGCGGCGCGGCGCATGAGAGGCTATAACAGAGTGGCCTCGTGCGTCAAAGAGCGCCTTGAGGCCAAGCTTGACATTACAGGCAGCGCTTGTTGTACTAAGAAGTCTGGAGTCTAAAGTCGTGAGTCGAGAGTCAAAAGCTTACGGACTACTGACTCTGGACTCCGGACTCTAGACTTATTTTAAGAGGTGCCGAAAGTGCCTATTGAGGAACTTGTTTACGATTGGAATAAGGTCGCGCCCGCGCAGCCCGCGCCGAATCGTCGCATCAGTTTCGATGACGAAACCCTGCGCGACGGATTGCAGTCGCCGAGCGTTTGCGAGCCGCCCGTCGAGAAGAAAATCGAACTGCTGCATTTGATGGACGCGCTCGGCATTGACACCGCCGACATAGGGTTACCCGGCGCAGGCGGCACACACGCCGCAGGCGTCGAGCGCCTCGCCAGAGAAATCGTCGACCAGAAATTGAAGATTCGACCGAACTGCGCCGCGCGTACGCACGCCGCAGACATCCAGCCCATTGCAGACATCTCGCAGCGCACAGGAATAGCCATCGAAGCCTGCACCTTCATCGGCTCATCCCCCGTGCGCTTCTATGCCGAAGACTGGACGCTCGACAAGCTCTTAAAATTAACGGAAGAGGCAGTCACCTTCGCCGTCCGAGAGGGCTTGCCCGTGATGTACGTGACCGAAGATACTTCGCGCGCAGACCCCGCAACCATTCGCGCTCTCTACACGACGGCGATTCGCTGCGGCGCTCGCGCCGTCTGCGTTTGCGATACGGTCGGGCACTCCACGCCTGACGGAGCACGCGCCGTCGTCTCCTTTGTCAAGAGCATCATCGCAGAGCAGGGCGAGCAAGTGCGTCTCGATTGGCACGGGCATCAGGATCGCGGCCTTGGCGTCATCAATTCCATCGCCGCAATTGAGGGCGGCGCGGATCAGGTGCACGGCTCTGCCTTAGGCGTCGGCGAGCGCGTCGGCAATACGCCCATGGATCAACTGCTCGTCAATCTCAAGCTGATGAACTGGATTGACAATGACCTGTCGCGCCTGCGCGAGTATTGCGAGACGGCGGCTTCCTCATGCGGCTGGACGATTCCCTACAACTACCCTGTCTTCGGGCGCGACGCTTTCCGCACAGCAACGGGCGTACACGCGGCGGCAGTCATCAAGAGCTATCGCAAAGGCGACCCCGGCCTCGCCGACCTCGTTTATTCGGGCGTGCCCGCCGGACTCTTCGGCCTCAAACAAAAGATAGAGATTGGCCCGATGAGCGGCAAGTCAAACGTCATCTATTGGCTCGAATCGCGCGGCATAGACGCAAGCCCGGAGCGCGTCACACGCATCTACGAGCACGCCAAGCAAGCGACCGGCGTGCTTGAAGAAGACGAAGTAATGAAGCTGGTCTAAAGACAGTTTTCAGTTTTGAGTTGAAGCAAGCCCTGCCCTTATCACGCAAACTGAAAACTGAAAACCGAAAACTGAAAACTGAGTTATGCTTTCTACACTGGCGCTCGTCCCAGAGCAAATTATCAAGGAGTTGCTTCAGTCTGCGCGCGTGCGCGAGGCGTTGCATTTCTTTGAAGCGCGGGCCGCTCGGATTACTGACGCGCAGACGGCAATCTGTTCGATTCCGGCTCCGCCTTTTCAAGAGGCAGAGCGGGCCGCGTACCTGTGCGAGAAATTTCGTGAACTGGGTTTGAGCGAGGCACGAATAGACGAGGAAGGCAATTGTGTGGCTCTGCGACGTGGGCGCTCTCTCTCGCCGCTTGTCGTCGTCAGCGCTCATCTCGATACGGTCTTCCCGCCGGGCACGGATTTTACTGTTCGCCGCGAACAGAATAGATTGCTTGCGCCCGGCATCGCAGACGACGGCTGCGGGCTGGCGGCTCTCGTAGCGTTTTTAGATGCACTGGAAACTTGCCGGATTGAGACGGACGGGTCGCTACTGTTTGTCGGGACGGTCGGCGAAGAGGGCGAGGGAAATCTGCGCGGGGCGCGTTATCTCCTGACCGAAGGCGAGTGGGCAGGTCGCGTTGACGCCTTTATCAGCTTTGACGGGCCGGGCGTAGAGCGTATCACACACGCGGCGCTCGGCTCTCATCGCTATCGCGTGCGATTGAGCGGGCCGGGCGGGCACTCCTGGGGTGATTTCGGTGTGGTCAATCCGGTTCACGCGTTGGGCCGCGCGATTGCGCGCCTCAGTTCCTACCCTGCTCCCGCCAGCCCGCGCACGACCTTCAGCGTTGGGCGCGTCGAAGGCGGCGAGGGCGTCAACGTCATTCCGCGCGAGGCGATGATGGATGTGGATTTGCGCTCGGCTTCAGCCGATGAGCTTCAACGACTAGACGCTTTTTTCCGGCGCGCCGTTCGTGAGGCTGCCGACGACGAGAATGCAGGACGACGCGCAGGCGACCCGCCGCTTGAGCTTGATTTGAAATTAATCGGCGATAGGCCAAGCGGTGAGACACCTGCGGACGCGCTCATCGTCCGCCTCGCCGAAGAAGCGACACGCTACTTCGGTTATCGCCCGCGCCTTGACCGCTCTTCAACCGATTCCAACATCGCCATCGCACTTAACATCCCAGCCATTACACTCGGAACCGGCGGCACTTCCGGCAACTCACACACGTTGCAGGAATGGTTCGACCCGCGCAATCGTGACATCGGCCTCAAACGCGCTCTGCTCGTCATGCTCGGCCTCGTCGGAATCAGTTAAGCCAACAGCAAACAAAGTAAAGAGGTAAAAGTAAAAAAGGAAGGGGAAGCCACTTTTAATAAAAGTTGGCTTCCCCTAAACTTTTGCGTTTTACTTTTTTACTTCTTTAGTTAATTGGAATCGTGACGGTTGTTGAGCCAGCTTTCCCGGCGGGGAAGCGTTTCTGTCGCGCGATGCGCAAGGCGTTGCTGTCGCCGCCCGAAGCCGCCGTCACGCGCCCCGCTTCGTCATAGGTGACCTGCACGGAGACCATCTTCGGCGCGGGCTTTGTTGCTTCCGGCTTCTTGACCGCATCAGTGCTCGGATTAGGCGTCGCTGCGTTGTCCTGCATCTTTGCCGCCGCCACCGCGTTTGCTCTCTCCGCAGCCTTCATGCGCTCTCGCGCCTCACGCTCGCGCCGCGCAGCCAGCGCCGCCGCGTCGTACGCATTCGTTTCGGGTGCGGTAACTTCGGGCGCTGTCTGTTCCGTCTGGCCCGAAGGTAAATCGCCCGGATTGTTGTTCTCAGCCGTCGTCTGTGCTTCTTCAGCCTTTGGCGCAGGCTGCGCGGCTTCCTGCTCGGCTGCCGGAGCGGCCTTCTTGCCGTACCAGCCGGCGGGGATGCCGACCGCCGCGACGATGAGCACAACCGCTGCCGCGACTGCCGCATAAACCATCGTCTTGCTTTTGCTTTTCTCCGCTGTTCCTTCGACTGTCTGCGCGAGCGGATTAACGGGCACGCTCTTTTTGGCAGACTTAATCTCCGGAGCAAGCTCGTCGCTCACGAGATCATCAGCATGGTCGTCTGCGTATTCCGGCTCGTTCAAGTAGGAGAGGTCTCCGTCAACGAAAGCCTCTTCCGGCTTGATGCCTTCGTCCAGACGACGCAAGCCTTCGAGCGCGACCTGCGTCCAGGGCTGATGTATGGTGCGGCGCGTCGTCGCAAACGAAGGGCTGAATTTAAAGGAAGCGTTATGCAGCGTCAGCGCGTAGTAAACCGCGTCAACGCCGTTCAGCACGCCGATCTTCGCGTCAACCAAGTCGCCGCTCTGAAAATAGAAGAAACCGGGCGCAGGCTTGTAGGCGACCTTCAGTCGTCCCGTCTTGCGCTGGTTGCAGAAGAACTCGATTAGTTCCGTCAGGGAAAGATCACTAAGCTGTCCAGTCAATGCCATATGCTTAACCCTCTAAATCTTGAAGCGAAGTTTTGTGATTGATGGGGGCCTGCTGTTATTGAAGCGCGAAGTTGTAGTTGATGGTGCCGGAGACTTTCACCGGCTGACCTGAGAGCAGGGTCGGTGTAAAGCGCGCCTGCTGGGCCGCCTGCACTGCTGCCTGCTGCAAGAGCGCGTGGCCGCTCAGGGCCTTAGCGGAAATAACTTTCCCCGCTCCGTCAATTACCACCTCAACTACTACGAGGCCCGAAGCGCGAGAGCTTCTGGCGGCTGGCGGATAACTGGGGACGGGCAGGCTCGTGGCTTTGCCGTTGAGCACGCCGCCGGAGATAGGCTTGACCGGAGGTCTAGCCATTACTTGTTTGGGAGCCGCTTCGGCTGCCGCTTTAGCGGTATTGTCCGGCGCTGCCGCGCTCGTTTTGACCAAAGAGACATTGCTGGCCGCCGACGGTGGAGGGGCTGCCGTCAAAGATGCGTCGGTCGTAGCTGACGCTGGTTTGTTGGTGACGGCGTTATTGGCAACGCTCGGCGCAGTCAAAGAGCCGGGAGTGGCGGTGCTCGGAACGGGAACATTAACCACGGCGGGCTTGGGCGCGGCGGGCTGATTCATCTTGGCGAGGGTCGCTTCGTCCAGATAGTAGGTAATCGTCCGGTACGTAACTTCCGTCGGCTCGAAGCTGAGCTTGCCGCCTTCGATGACGGCGACAGAGGTCGTCATCTTCGTCCAGTTGCCAAAGTTGTCAAACTCGTATGTGTAAACTTCTTTGCTCAGCAGCGTCCCGTTTGCGTCCTGCAAAGTCATCTCGACGATGTTGCCCTTTTCGTCGTATTTATAAACTTCCTTGCCGGTCAGCGTCGCTCCGACCACAGGAAAATAGGCATTTTCAATCTTAGTTCCCTTGATGTCATAAGCCGCAGTCTCAAGCGCCGCGTGCGGCCCTTCCACCATCTTCCCACCCTTGTTCGTCAGTTTCGCAGTCTCTGTGCGCACCCTGCGCACGGGGCCGACCAGTCCGTCTCTGTCCCTGTCAGTCTCCGTCAGCGAACTGAAAAAAGAGACGCCCGGATTCGTTGACCGGAAAGACAATTGGCCCAGCGCGGACGAACTGCAAGCAAAGGCCAGCAGCAGAGCCAGCAGGGTTGGGTTTATTCGCTTCAACATAGGTTTTAGCTCCTGAACTCGTTTTGATGAGCAGCCCTTAGAATAAGAGGGCAAGTGCGGGCGAGACATGTTGCGCGCGCCTTGAGCGCGCCGAAGACTTCGGATATGAGGTGATACCCACTGCCAGTTCAGGCAGTGACTTTATATTACACAGGCCAACGCAGTTTGTCCATAGCTAACAAAGAAAAACCAAAAGAGATGGGGGAGCGGCCAAACTCTTATCCGCCAAACTCGCATCACTGGCGAGCAGGGCAGTGACGCCGTTTATCAGGAGCATGCTCCTGACAGCAACGGTTTCATAGTTGCAAATAGTTGGAAAGGCAGGATTTAACGCTAAACGTTAACGGCCAGGCGAGGAATAACGAGTCAACTGGTGAAAAGCGTCTCGGTGCGACTGGCTGCGAGCAGCGCACGCGTCGCCGCGTAAACTTCATCTGTCGTCATCTCTGTAATTCGATGGCTGTAGATGACGCGATGACGCTCTTCGATGGGGATGAAGCTGTTGGGGGTTGGGCGGTCGAGCAGCGCGACGACCGAAGTGCCGACCGCCGTTGCAATGTGCATCGGGCCGGTATCGTTGGAGACGAAGACGGAGAGGCGCACCAGCGCGGCGGCCAGTTGGGGAATCGTGAGCCGGTCGAAGAAGACTGTCGAGCGCGGCAGAGCGGCACGCATCTCTTTGACAAAGGCGCGTTCTTCCGGCCCTGCAAAGGCGATAATCCGCACGCCGTCGTTACGCACCAGCATCTCCGCCAACTCTGCGAAACGCTCCAAGGGCCAACGCCTGCCCGGATGTCCAGCGCCAGGGAAAAGCCCGACGAGCATCGTTTCTTGATGGGCCTTCTCTTTTCTTAACAACTGCTCGACGTGAGCGTCGTCTTCCGCACGCGTGCGCAGTCTAGGAACGCGCGGCGCGTTTTTGATGCCAAGCGGAACGAGCACGTCCAGATAGCGGTCAATCGCATGCTTGGCCGAACTGTTATCCTCGATGGGCGGCTGCGGGCGAAAGTTTGAGAGATAATCGAGCGAGCGTCCCGGTCGGCGCGCGTAGAGGCGGCGGGGCGCACCCGAAAGAAAGCCAAGCAGGTTCGTCTCCGACAGGCTGTGCAAATCAATGACGAAATCAAACTTCGCCTGGCGCACCTGTTTGACGAAACGCGCGATGCCGATGAGCGCCAGCGGCTTTGGCCCATCGCGCAAGCCCACACGATCAACTGCCAACGTCGCATCGCTATAGCCCGAAAGCTCAACGACGGGTACGGCTGGATTCCCGACCGCGACTGTGATGCGCGCCTGCGGAAATCTTTGGCGAATCGCGCGCAGGGCGGGCAGGCTCAGCACTACGTCGCCGAGCTGGCCGAAGTCTATAACAAGAATGTTACGCGGGTCGAAACTCATAACCGAACGATGAAGTCAGAACGCGGAACGATGAAGGATGAACTATCAAGAGCTAGTCTTTTATTCCTCGTTCAGCATTCATCGTTCCTACTTTTCTTGTTCCTTTTTCCTTACTTAACTTGCTTGAAGACCGCACCGTCTTTCATCACAAAGCTGACGCGCTTGAGCGTCTGGATGTTGTCGAATGGATTTTCGGGAGTGGCGATGATGTCTGCTGCCTGTCCTGGCTTGATTGCGCCGCGCTGTTTGTCGACGCCGAGCAGGCGCGCAGCGTTTGTCGTCATCATCCTGACAATATCTTTCGCCGGAATCCCGGCCTCGACGAAGCTGTCTATGAATGAGACGGAGAGCGTGCCGCGCGTCTCTCCTGCCTTCGCATAGATAACGTCCGTGCCGTAAGCTATCGTGACGCCGATTTTGTAAGCGCGCCGCAGGCGATCAACCCAGATGGAGTGATAACCCTTCGCGTCTGATACGCCCATGTCAATCGCCGCTTGTTCCGTAAAATCCGTGCCGACGAGCACGACATTATTCTTCTTCGCGATCTGAAGAGCTTCGTCCGACATACGGAAGCCGTGCTCGATTGAAGCCACGCCAGCCATTGCAGCGTTGCGCGCGCCCTGCTCTGTCCAGCAATGAGCAGCTACTTTTAAGCCAGCACGCCCCGCCTCTTCGACGGCAAACTTGATGTCCTCAACCGAGTAGATATAACGCTGATCGTCAACGACGAGCTTGATGACGGTCGCGCCGTAGTGAATATTTTCGCGGATGCCTTTTTTGATTTCGTCGCGCGTGTCGGCGAAGAAGTATTCCGGGTTGGCGAGGTCGCGCTTTTCCGGTTGCAGGTAAAACTGTCCGCCATAGGGCGCGATGATGCGACCCGCGTTGATGATAGTTGGCCCGGGCACTAACCCTTCTTCAATTGCGCGGCGCAGGTCTGTATCGGCGTAGTTGCCAGCGTTGCCAATGTCGCGGACGGTCGTAAAGCCGGATTCGAGCATGGCGCGCGCGTTGGCGACGCCTTGAATCGCGCGGTAGCCAGTCGGGTCAAGCAGTGTCGTGAAGAAGTAGTTGCCGTTATCGCGCTCTCGCTTCGTAGTCATGCAGAGGTGCGTGTGCGCGTCGAAGATGCCGGGCAGCACCGTTGCGTTTGACAGGTCAACGACGCTTGCGCCCGCAGGAATCTGCAACCCTGCGCCGACGGCCTTTATCTTTTTGCCCTCGACAAGAATGATTTGATTGAGCGAGATAGTTCCCGTCTCCGGGTCAATCAACTTTCCGGCCTTGATGGCAGTGACCTGCGCCTCTGCGCGGATGCCGACGAGAAACGCGAAAAGGAGAGCGAGCAGCAGTAGCTTCTTTTTCATCAATCACCTTCCATTAAACGCCCAAGCTTTTCAGCAAGAGGCGAAGTCTCAAACGTCGCGCAAATCGCGCCCGGTCATCTCAGCCGTCTTATCCACACCGAGCAGCCCCAGAATCGTCGGCGCGACATCTTCGAGCGCCGCTCCGTCGCGCAGTTTCAAGCCCCGCGAGGCTTCGTCAACAAGATGAAAGGGTACGGGGTTGGTCGTGTGCGCCGTGTGCGGCTGGCCCGTCGAGAGGTCAATCATCTGTTCGCAGTTGCCATGGTCTGCGGTAATCAGCGTGCGCCCGCGCGCCCGCCGCATCCCCTTCGTAATCCAACCCAGACAGGTATCAACGTACTGCACGGCCTGTATCGTCTGCTCTAACTTGCCAGTGTGGCCCACCATGTCCGGGTTGGCGAAATTGACGATGAAGACATCCGTCTCGCCCGCTTCAATGGCGCGCAACACTTTGTCCGTGACTTTGAAGGCGGACATTTCGGGTTCGAGGTCGTAGGTCGCAACCTTAGGCGAAGGCACAAGCAGGCGACGCTCACAAGGGTATTCTTTCTCGACGCCGCCGTTGAAAAAGTATGTGACGTGCGCGTACTTCTCCGTCTCGGCCAGGCGGTAGTTGCGAACGCCCTTGCTCCCGAAGACTTCTGCCAGCACGTTACGATGCTCGCGCGCGCCGAACGCAACGGCGAGCGGGAAAGTCTTGTCGTACTGCGTAAAGCAAACGAAATCAACTTTCGGTCGTTGCGGCGTCGAGAAACCGCCGAAGCCGGGCACGGCCAGCGCGTTTGTTAATTGTCGCGCGCGGTCAGGGCGAAAGTTGAAAAAAATAACTGCATCGTCCGCTTCAATCGTTGCTACCGGCTCGCCAGTTTCGCGTTCGATGACGATGGGTTCGACAAACTCGTCCGTCACGCCGCGCTCGTAAGAAGCTTTGATCGCCTCGACCGCATCAATGGCGCGCTCGCCCTCGGCGTTAACCAGCAACTTGTAAGCGCGCTCGGTTCGCTCCCAGCGCTTGTCGCGATCCATAGCGTAGTAGCGCCCGACGACGGAGGCGATGCGCCCGCAACCGATCTGGCCGCATTGCACCTGCAAGGCTTCGACGTAGCCGTAGGCAGACATCGGCGGCGTATCGCGCCCGTCCAGGAAGCAATGAACGTAGACGCGTTGCAGCCCGCGCTCTTTCGCCATGCGAAGAAGCGCGTAAAGATGCTCCTGCGACGAATGAACCTTTCCGTCGGAGACAAGGCCCATCAGGTGCAAAGATTTTCCGCGCGTCTTTGCGCCTTCAATCACTTGGGCCAGCGCTTCGTTTTTGTAAAAATCGCCCGTCTCAATCTCGTAATCAATCAGCGTTACATCCATGCGTATGACGCGCCCCGAACCGATGTTCAAATGGCCGACTTCGGAGTTGCCCATGATGCCTGCGGGCAGACCGACTCGTGTGCCCGACGCTTCGAGCAGCGTGTGCGGGTAAGTCTCAAGTATCTCATCGTAGTAAGGCGTTTCGGCCAGAGCGATAGCGTTGCCCTCGCGCGTCCGGCTATAGCCCCAGCCGTCTATGATGATGAGCGCCAGCGGCCCCTGTTTGTTCGCCAAGTTAAGTCTCCTGACTCCTTATTGTTGATAACGCGCGCCGCAGGTCGGACACTGAGCGAGTTGCTTGACGCCGCTGATGGGAATGATGGGGATGATGAAAAAGAGCGTGATGAAATTCATGCCCTTCTTCAGCGTAAAGTTCGCCACCGTTCCACACTGGCCGCACTGCATGGCTTGCGGCGATTGCTCAGAACCCCAGCTAAAAAATTTCGTGCCGATAATAAAAAAGAACATCATCAAAGTGAACCCCCTGTTTCGTCCGCCGTCATCGCTATGCAGACTACGCGCGCGAGCAGTCGACGCCAGTGCGCCCGCTTATCTCAGTTATCCTGCGCCCAGTAATCGGGCCGCTCCTGCATCTTCGGGTCGGGCCTTTCCATCCAGCGTTCGGGGCGCTTCAGGTCGTCAAAGCCGAAGGGGCGATAGAGCGCGTGCGCGTCTTTGGTCGCCAGCACCCAGCGGCGAAAGCCCTGCAAGCGCGGGTGATTGATGATGACTTCCATCAGCCACTTTGCCAAACCTCGTCCGCGAAATTCTTCGAGCACGAACACGTCTGCCACCCATGCGAACGTCGCGTAATCCGTCACGACGCGCGCAAAGCCAATCTGCTGTTCATTGTGAAACAGACCGAACGAAAACGAGTTTTCGACTGAGCGCTGCACCAATTCGACGGGGCGGCCTTTGGCCCAGTAGGAAGAAGTCGAAAGAAAATTATGGATGACGCCGATGTCCAAACGCGACGGGTCATTGCTAATCACAAACTCGCCCTGCCTATACTCGTCAGCCACTCTTTTCTCTGCCTCCTCTCAAGAAGGTATGAACGATGAACGCGGAATGATGAATGAAAGGCAAGCTGTTTTTTATTCACTCATCGTTCATCGTTCCGCGTTCATCGTTTAGCGGCCCGCGCCTTCTTCGATTGTTTCGCTGATTCGGTTGGCGACTGCTGCCTGATTTGATAGAACGCGTTGCGGCCCGGATAGCGCGCCGTGCCGCGCAGGTCTTCTTCGATGCGCAAGAGTTGGTTGTATTTCGCTGTGCGGTCGGAGCGCGAGAGCGAGCCGGTCTTGATCTGTCCAGCGTTGGTTGCGACCGCGAGGTCTGCGATGAATGAATCTTCCGTCTCGCCGGAGCGGTGAGAGATGATGGCTGTGCGCCCGTGCGTCTTCGCTAACTCAATGCAGTCGAGCGTCTCTGTCAGCGTGCCGATCTGGTTGACCTTGATGAGAATAGAATTGGCGACACCCCGCTCGATGCCCTTTTGTAGAAAGGCCGTGTTGGTGACAAAGAGATCGTCGCCGACGAGTTGGATGCTTGCGCCCATCTCGTCTGTCATCGTTTTCCAGCCATCCCAATCGCCTTCGGCCATGCCGTCTTCGATTGAGATGATAGGATAATCTTCCGCCCATTTTTTCCAGTAAGCGACCATCTCGTCGCTGGACAATTGCCGCTTGTCAGACTTTTTGAAGACGTAAGCCTTTCCGTCGTAAAACTCGCTGGCCGCCGGGTCGAGCGCCAGCATTACGTCTCGATTCGTCGCATAGCCAGCCACGTTAATCGCTTCGAGGATTGTCTCGATGGCTTCCTCGTTGGATTTCAAGTTGGGCGCAAAGCCACCCTCGTCGCCTACGCCCGTCGCATAGCCTTTCTGCTTCAAAACGCTTTTCAGAGCGTGGAAAATCTCTGCGCCCGTGCGCAGCGCTTCGGTAAACGAGCTTGCGCCGACGGGCACGACCATGAATTCCTGAAAGTCAACGTTATTGTCGGCGTGAGCGCCGCCGTTGAGGATGTTCATCATCGGGACGGGCAGCGTGCGCGCCGCAGCACCGCCGAGATACCTGTAAAGCGGAAGCTCTAGATAGGTGGCGGCGGCGCGCGCCGTGGCGAGAGAGACGGCGAGCAGGGCATTCGCACCGAGCTTTGATTTCGTCGGCGTGCCGTCGAGCGCAATCAGAGCCTGATCTACTTCCACCTGATCGAGCGCATCCAAGCCTTCGACTTCCTGCGCGATTTGTTTGTTGATATTCTGCACGGCCTTCAAAACGCCCTTGCCGCCATAGCGTTTCTTATCGCCGTCGCGCAACTCGACGGCCTCGTGCTCGCCGGTTGACGCGCCAGAGGGCACTGCCGCGCGTCCCGTCTCGCCGCCGATTAAAGTCACTTCCGCCTCGACCGTCGGATTCCCGCGCGAATCCAGAATCTCACGCGCGCTCGTCTGCGCAATTAAGCTCATAAGTAGAAGCCATCTCCCGCACCACAAAATAAACTGCTAAAGGCTTTCGGTAAATTTACCACCCCGTAAGATTAAGTCCAAAGTCCCATGTTCAACGTCAGGAACACGGTTTTGACTTTGGACATAGGGCTTTGGGTTTTCGACTATCTTTATTGGCGCGCTCTGTCGCCGTTGTCGGAAGTTTCGTCGCTGGCGGGCGCTGGCTCTTCATTCTTTTCAAGGCGCACGCTGACGACGCGGCGACGCTCAACCTGCTCGATGCGAAACTTGAGGCCGTCGTGCTGCACGACTTCGCCGGGTTCGAGAACATGTCCGGCGGCGGTCATCAGGAAACCGCCTATGGTCGTGTAAGCTTCGGATTCGGGGACGGAAAGCTTCAGGCGGCGATTGAGGTCGCGCACGGCAAGGCCGCCGTCGAGTTTGTAGATACCATCGCCGTCTTCGATAATCTGGTCGTTGACTTCGACGTTATGCCGGTCGGAGAGGTCGCCGACAATCTCTTCGAGCAAGTCTTCGAGCGTAATGATGCCCTCGACGCCGCCATGCTCGTCAACGATAAAGCCGAAATGAACTTTGGCCTCCTGCATCTGCTTGAGCACGTCTTCGAGCCGCGCAGTGTCTACCACGTAGAGCGGCGCTTGCAGCACGCGTTCAAGCCGAAAAGTTTCGGGACGCAGTAGGTAAGGCATCACGTCTTTGCTGTTGATAAAGCCCACGATGTCGTCTAGAGATTCGCGGTAAACGGGCAGGCGCGAATGGCCGTGCTGGCGAAAGGCTTCGGCGATCTCTTCCAGCGAGCAATCGACGGAAATGGCAGCCATCTCCGTGCGCGGAACCATCGCCTCGCGCACGAGCGTATCTGAAAACTCGAAGACGCGATGAATCAAGCGCTTTTCGGCGGGGCGCAGGTGTCCGCTCTGGTGCGCGATGTCAACTAGCTGGCGCAACTCTGTTTCCGTGTAAATCGAAGCGTGCTCGGCTGTCGCATGAACGCCGAAGGGTCGCACCACGCGCGCACTCGCCCAATCGAGCGCGTGAATCGGCAAGCGAAAAATCTTGTAGAACATCTGCATCGGCCAGGCGGTCGCCAGCGCAACCTTATCTGCGCGGTCAAGACCGAAGAGCTTGGGCGCTTGTTCGCCGAGCACGATGTGCAGAATGGTAATGATGATGTAAGCGATGGTGAGAGCGATAGTGTGCTGCCAGACCGGGGACAGACCGGAGAGCGGTCGTTCGAGTAGCCGCGCAATAGTCGGTTCGCCGAGCATGCCAAGAGCCAGGGAAGCGAGCGTGATGCCGAGTTGCGAGGCCGACAGATAGGCGTTCAGATTATTAAGGAGTTCAAGCAGGCGACGCGCGCGGCGATTGCCGCTTTCGGCCAGCGTCTCAATGCGCGAGCGGCGCACTCCGACCAGAGCGAATTCGGCGGCGACGAAGAACCCGTTGATGAAAACCAGAACGAGGATCGCCAGCAGTCTCAGGGTCACTCCCATCGCAGACTCGGTGGGCGCATCAACTAAGAAAAGAGTCAGGAAATAACTCGCAGGTTCGTCCATCGCGCTCTAACGAGAGAATTCAATCCAAAGTTTACGGTCAGGGGAAGTTTGATAACGCGGCAAAGTATATCATGTGAGGCACACGTAGGCACACACCCTGCTGATTGATAGACGGGTACACGAAAAGCCTGAAGCGAGAGGCTCATGGGGAGAGTCGCTCTGGCCGTGTGGGTTTGTCAGATTGCTGAGTGAGAACGCGACGCCGGTCAGTGACCGGCGACCGCACCGGCGGCGCGTGTGCGCGCGGGGCGGCGTTCGTGCTTGGCGCAGGCGCGCGAGAGCGCCTGCTCGACGCGCGGCTCGACGTTGCATTCGGGCTGGCGGCAGACGGCGGCCAGTTCGGATACTACCAAGTAGCGTGCGCGCTCAAGCATGCGTTGTTCGCGGAATGAGAGCGGCTTGATGTGGCTCAAAAACGTTAGGTTCTTGAGCACATCGGCGACCTCGAAAATATCGCCGGTTCGCATCTTCTCTGAGAAATCTTTGAAGCGGTCTTTCCAATCATGGGCGGGGGACGAGAAATCATCTGCCAAATTCTTGAGGAGCATCTCGCATTCGCCGGAAGAGATCGGGGAACGAAGGCCAACTTCTGAAGCATTGGCGACGGGGACGAGAACGACTGAGTTGGTGGCAGCAAGAAGAAGCTTGTAGAAGGGCAGCGCCGTAGCACCGATTTGCTTCTGCTCGATCTGCTCGATGGTTCCAATCCCGTGGTTAGGGTAAACGACTTTCTGGCCGACTTTAAAGCCCACCATGCACCTCCATCGAATTACAAAAATCAGACTGCGCCGCACGCACAAGGTCTGTTGACCCTCTGGCGACGCAGGAAGCGTCGGGTCTCGCTTAATTCTCACGAAAGTGTAACAAGCCCTCTCTGCCAGCGTCAAGGCTCATAAAACAGTGATGAGTAATGAGGGTCATGTGTCACAAGTGATGTTGGCGGTTATGCTGGTCAATGTAGAGCTTAATTAACGCTTCGTGCATCTCCGTGCTCTTTGAAAAACAGATGGTTCGCCGCTGCAACCTCTTGAGGTGCGTGCGGAAGTTCAAGTTCTGGCGCTCAATGTCTTGCGTCCACTGCTTGCCGACCCAATGCTGCGCCCACGGAATCAACTTCTGATATGACTGCCATTCATCCGTACAGAAGCGTAAGACCCGACACCGCTTGAGTTGCTTGAACAGACGGCGACAACTGTGGTCAGTGTGCTCGCCGATAAGCCAGGCGACGATCTGTTTCGACTGTGGCTCAAAAGCATACCAGAGCCAAGCTGGCTGCTCTTTACAGCGGACAAATGACCACATCTCATCTATTTCCAGTTCCGTGATGTGCTCAGGCAAGCGTGGGCGGTGGACTGTGGCAGCGTGACGGCGTAACAACTTCAAGACCGTGTTCGTGCTCAAGTGCAGGACTCTTGAGATGTCACGAATGCCGCAGCCATTTAGACTCAAGGGGACGATCAGTTGACGCACTGTCGAGTTATGGCCGCAGTAGGTGTAATTGATAATGAACTGCCGCCTGCAATGTTTGCAGCGATAGCGTTGTTTGCCAGCCCGAGTTGTGCCATGCTTGATGATGTTCCCACGGGAACACCTCGGGCAGGTGATCTCTTTTGTTTGCACGACTCAAGAATAACCTGTCCGAGCTTTTTATTTTCAAACATCACTTCTGAGACACGACCCGACCGAACAAGGAATACTTCTTGACCCGTTCATGCTCGAAAGTGTAAAGTCATATCCAGCAGGTTAGGGCCGCCCCTCATTCGGGCCGCATTCAATTCTTCCTATCCGCACTTCAAAATTCATTACACACGCCTGCGGGCGTCAATCAGCAAAGCTATTTAAGGAGATTCCCTCAATGCGCCTGAAACTCACTTCCGTGCAGGGCCGAATTTTGTTCGCCCTTGCAGCACTGTTCATCATGGCAAGCACGGCCTTTGCACAATCAACCGCCTTCAGTTATCAGGGCCGGTTGACGGATCAGGGAGCGCCCGCCAACGGTACTTACGATTTTAAATTCAGACTCCTTGACGAAGCGGAAGCGCAGCAGGGCACGGACGTTGAGAAAGCCGACGTGCAGGTGACGAACGGCGTCTTCACCGTGCAACTCAACTTCGGCTCGGTGTTTGATGGAAGCCAGCGCTACCTTGAGATGTCCGTGCGACCCGGCAGCGGCACAGGCACAGACCCCTACACGACGCTTACGCCACGGCAGGAACTCCTCTCCACACCTTACTCTGTCACCTCCGCCAACTTCACTGGCAACCTGAGCGGCGAGGTAACAGGCACGCAGAACAACACGGTCGTCTCTTCAATCGGCGGTCAGAGCGCCAGCGTCGTCGCCAGCAGCGCATCGGCAGTCAACAGCGCAACCGACGGCAACACGCCGAGCACTATCGTTAAGCGCGACGCTTCGGGCAATTTCTCCGCCGGCACGATCACGGCCTCTTTGAGCGGCAATGCTACGACAGCGACGACAGCATCAGGCGTCAGCACGACAGCAGGCGACAGCGTCGTCACGTCTATCAACGCCAGTTCCTCTTCCGTCAACACCTCGCACTTGAGCGGCGACGTGGAGTTTGCCCCGTCAGCGCAGCAGACGGCTACGACCACGAACCACCTCGTCAACCTCAAGCTCGTCGGCTCAAGGACGCTCGGCACGCCGGGGCAGGATGCGCTCCTCTCGCTCAGCGCCAGCGGCTCGTACCCCGACAACCAGACCTACGACAAGGAGCGTTTCCGCGTTGATAACGACGGCTCGATCCTGTCCGTCTCCGATTACAGCGGCGGCATCAACACCACCGCCCCGATTGAGGGGTCGGGCACGCGCTTCATGTGGTACGCGACCAAGGCGGCGATTCGCGCCGGCCAAATCAACGGCACGCAGTGGGACGACGCGAACATCGGACTATACTCGACAGCGTTTGGCGAAAACGTGCGCGCGCTGGGCGACAACTCGGTCGCGATAGGCAAGGAATCGGTCGCGGCTGGCTCACGCACCGTCGCCATCGGCGAGAGAAACACGGCGACCGGTTACGCCTCGATCGCGCTCGGTTACGGCGCGTCCACCTCGACCTTAGCCGGGTCGCCGCGCAACGGCACGTTCGTCTTCTCCGACTTCTCAAACTCTGCCTGCGACTTCAACAACATTAGCACCGACTGCCGCTTCCACCCCTCGGTCACTAACTCCTTCAACGTGCGCGCCGTCAACGGCTCCTTCTTCTACACGAGCTTGAACCTCTCCACCAGCTTCATCTTCAACAGCACGACCGCGACGATGACGCTCACCAACAGCAAGCTCTCGATGAAGAGCGACGGCTCGACGGAACTGACCTCGAACTCCGGCGGGACGGCTGGCGTGTCGCTCGCCGCTGGCGGCGGCTCCTGGTCGTCGCTCTCCGACCGCAACATGAAGGCTAACTTCGCGTTGGTTAACCCGCGCGAAATCCTGCGCGGCGTCCTCCGCCTGCCGATTTCGACCTGGAACTACAAGTCGCAGAACACCAACGTCCGTCACATCGGCCCGATGGCGCAGGACTTCTTCTCGACGTTCAAAGTCGGCGAAGGCGACAGAACAATCGCGACCATCGACCCCGACGGCGTAGCACTGGCAGCCATTCAAGGCTTGAACGAAGAGATCAAAGACAGGGACGCGAAAATAGAAGGACAGCAGCGGCAGGTAGACCGGCTTCAGCAGCAGCTAAATCAACTTCAGCAGCAGGTCAAAGAACAGCAGTCTTTGATGGACGGTTTGCGTAAGCTGGTCTGCCAGCAAAATTCGCAGTCCGACGTTTGCAAAACGAAGTGACACTTCAAAGGAGGGAAAGAGCAATGGACTTCTCGCCACGCAAGCGTCGCAAAGATTTCCTCATCGTACTCATCCTGCTCTGCCTGCTCGCCGCCAACGCGTTCGGGCAATCAGGCGGCGGTTATCAGGTCAGCAATTCGGTAGTCGCTGGCGGCGGTGGGACGAGCGCCGCAGGCGGCTACAGTATCAGCGGCACAATCGGGCAAACAGTCGCGGGTGGGCCTCTCAACGGAGACTCATACATCGTCAAAGTCGGCTTCTGGCACGCCGCAGAGGCCGTCGTTCTCCCGCAGTTCGACTTTGACGGCGACGGGCGCGCGGACATCTCCGTCTTCCGCCCGTCGGACGGCTACTGGCACATCATTAAGAGTTCCAACGCCGCAGTCGTTCAACAGCAGTGGGGTGCGCCGGGCGACGTGCCCGTGCCAGCAGATTACGACGGTGACCGCAAGACAGACATCGCCGTCTGGCGCGGCTCCGAAGGCAACTGGTACATCATCAAAAGCTCCGGCGGACAGATGCTCTACGGCTGGGGGTCAAGTAGCCTCGGAGACATTCCCGTCCCAGGCGACTATGACGGAGACGGAAAAGCGGACGCAGCCGTCTTCCGCTCCTCAGAAGGCAACTGGTACATCAAGAGCAGCAAAGACGGCTCGGCCACAGTCAAGGGATGGGGAATGGCTGGCGACCGGTTAGTCCCTGCGGATTACGATGGCGACGGCAAAACAGACATCGCCATCTTCCGTCCTCATGAAGGCAACTGGTACATCATTAATAGTTCTAAGGGGACGCTGACGCTCAAGCAGTGGGGCAACAGCACGGACAAACTCGTGCCCGGAGACTACGACGCGGACGGGAGAACGGACATCGCCGTCTGGCGTCCTTCGTCCGGCAACTGGTACATCATCAACAGCTCTACCAACGTGGTGACCGTCAAGGGCTGGGGGGCAGAGAGTCTGAACGACGTGCCTGTGCCCGCCGACTACGACGCAGACGGAAGGACAGACATCGCCGTCTGGCGCGAGGGCGAAGGCAACTGGTTCATCATCCTGAGCCAGAACAACACGGGCCGACTGGATAATCTCGGACTACCAGCCGATAAACCCGCGCCGTCAACGCGCGTCCCTTAATAAGGTAGTCAGGGCAAAAAGGTTCGCGAAGGGAATTGGTCTTGATCCCCTTCGCGAACCTTTAGTTTGTTTTACGTTTGACAACTCTCTACCAGTCTTTAATCAAAAGCTACGGAGGGCGGCGCTAGTCATTCTTACCAGCAGTTACTTCTTTCCATTTGTCTGCTTCCTTGTTAACTTCTCATTGATGGGCTATCTGGTGGACGGCAACAACGTGATGGCGCAGCGCGTCGGCTGGCACACGGATAAGCGCGCCGCGCGGCGCAGGCTGCTCGACGAGTTGGCCCAGTTCGCACGGCTCAAGCGTGTGAGCATCACGGTCGTCTTCGACGGTGCACCGGAAGCGCACTTCGCGGACGGGTCGAGCTATAGGGGCGTGCGCGTCTTTTATGCCGAGCGCGGCTCGAACGCCGATGAGCGAATCAAGCAGTTGGTAGAAGCGACGCGCGAGCGGCGCACGCTCTGGGTAGTCACCTCCGACCGCGCGCTCGCCGAATACATACGTCGTTGCGGCGCGCAGCACCTGCGCGCTGGCGAGTTCAGGCAACGCTTAGAGACGCTCCCCGCAACAACCGCCAATCGCGAAACCAACAGCGACCCCAACATGACCAACGAAGATTTGCCCGACTGGATGCGCTACTTCGGCGTCGAAGATGACGAATAAGAAAAGGCAAAGGTAAAAGTAAAAAGGCACAAGGGAGGCGGCAACCAACTTTTAATAAAAGCTGGCTTCCCCTGCCTTTTACCTTTTTACCTTTTTACTTTTGCCTTCCTTACACTCGCTTGATGTCGAAGATGAGCTTTCGTCCGGCAAGCGGATGGTTGGCGTCGAAGGTTATAGACTCGTCTGTGACTTCTGTGATGACGACGGGAATCTGCTGGCCGTCCGGGAGTTGGAGGGCGAGTTCCATGCCGACCTGCGGCTCGCCCTCTAAATTGATGTTAGCGCGTTCGACCTTTCCGACAAGCTCTTCGCGTCGTTCGCCGTAGGCGTTCTCAGGCTCAATCGAGATTGTCTTTTCGTCGCCGACGTTCATCCCCTCAACGTTCTCGTCAAAGCCTGCGATGACCTGTCCTGAGCCAAGCTCGAATTCCAGCGGCTCGCCTCCCTCGGAAGAATCAAAGACCTCTCCGCTCTCTAAACGCCCTGTGTAGTGGACGCGTACCGTATCGCCGTTTTTTGCTGGCTCTGGCATAATCTCTCCGTTTCAGTTCTATTTTTCTGAAGCATCGCATATTCACTCAGGGAAAGCAAAAGCAAGGGTGAAGTAGAAACGATGAGTGATGAAAGCCGAGGCTGCTCAACTCCGGTCAGCCAATCTTTCATCCTTCGTTCTCTCGTCTTCCTCCTTGCGTTCGACGGAGAGTTATGAAGAGAAATTCCTCGCCTGCGCTTATTCTCCTGTTGTCGCTCGTCGTCAACACGCTCGGACAAAGCCCGACGCAGACGCCTGCTGCTACGCCGCAGCAAGACAAGCCTGACCAGGACGAGGTCGTGCGGATTACGACTAATCTGGTGCAGGTTGACGTGACGGTGATGGACAAGAATGGACGACAGGTGACAGACTTGCGCCCCGAAGAAATTGAGATTCTGGAAGACGGACGCCCGCAGAAGATTACTAACTTCTCTTACGTCTCGTTGGGAAATGCCGAGGACTCCCAGCCACTCGCGGCCAAATCGCCTGCGGCCACAGACAAGACGACGCCCGTGCCGCCCTCGCGCCTGCGCCCTGAAGACGTGCGGCGCACGGTCGCACTCGTCGTTGACGACCTCAGCCTCTCGTTTGAGAGCACGCATTTCATGCGGCAGGCGCTCAGGAAATTTGTAGACCAGCAGATGCAGCCCGGCGACCTCGTTGCCATCATACGCACCGGCGGCGGCATCGGCGCTTTGCAGGAGTTCACCTCCGACAAGCGCCAACTCTATGCGGCCATCGAACGCGTCAAATTTAATTTGCAGGGACGCGGCGGCGTCGGCGCGTTCGCGCCCATTGAAGGCGACCAGATTGCGGCAGCGCGCCCGGAATCGCCTGTCGGAGTTGATAACAGGGAGGAGGAGGACGAGCGGCGTACGGTGGATGCGCGCAGCGCCGCTGATGAACTGAACGACTTTCGCGAAGACATCTTCTCCATCGGCACGCTCGGCGCGGTCAACTACATCGTGCGCGGCATGAAGGAATTGCCCGGACGCAAATCCATTCTCCTGTTGTCCGAAGGCTTTTCGCTCTCCGACCCAGAAAGAGATAATTCACGCTTTCTCGAAGCCCTGCGCCGTTTAATCGACCAGGCGAATCGCGCATCGGTCGTCATCTACACGCTGGACGCACGCGGCCTGCAAACGCTCGGTCTGACCGCCGCCGATAACGTCGCCGCTCTGACGCCGGACGAACTCGAAACGAGCCTCAGCGACCGCCGCAGCAAATTATTCGATACGCAGAGCGGACTCAATTATCTGGCCCAGCAAACGGGCGGTTTTGCCATCCGCAACACCAACGACCTGTCGGGCGGCATCAAGCGCGTGCTCGACGATCAAAAGGGCTACTACCTCATCGGTTATCGTCCCGACGAATCCACGTTTGATGAGAAAGGTGCACGCCGCCGCTTTCATAAACTCAAAGTAAACATTAAGCGTCCGGGCTTGAGTCATCGAACGCGCACGGGTTTTTACGGCGTGACGGATGAGGATGCCGCTCCCGTGCGCCGCACACGAAGCGAACAACTGGCGGGTGCGATTACTTCGCCTTTCAATTCAAGCGGTGTGGGCGTGCGTTTGACTTCGCTGTTTGCTAACGACCCGAAAGTCGGGTCTTTCGTGCGTTCCATCATGCACATCAACGTTAGCGACCTGACCTTCACGGAAGAAGCAGACGGCTGGCACAAGACTATCTTCGACGTGCTGGCGCTCACCTTCGGCGATAACGGCGTCGTCATAGACGAATCCAACCGGACGCAGACGATACGAATGCGCGGCGAGACATATAAAAGAGCGCTGCAAAATGGTCTTGTCTATCAAATGGCCGTGCCCGTCAAGAAGCCCGGCGCTTACCAGTTGCGCGCGGCCCTGCGCGACGTGGTCACGGAGCGCGTCGGCTCGGCCAGCCAGTTCATAGAAGTACCGGACATCGGCAAAAATCGCCTGACGGTTTCAGGGATTGTCATACAAGGGTTTGACACGGCAGCGGCGCGAAACGCCGCAACACAATCGACGCAGGCGGAAGCGGCGGCTGGGCCAACAAACGCCGCGCGCGATGCACAGGACTTGACGGACATAGTTGACCCGCAGGCCAGCCCCGCCTTGCGTAGATTCCGGCATGGGATGGTGTTGCAGTACGCCTACGTCATCTACAACGCGAAGCTCGCGCCAGCGCCGCAACTGACGACGCAGATGCGTCTCTTCCGCGACGGGAAGCCCATTTTTACAGGCAAGGTCATGCCTCTTAGCCTGGCGGGCCAGAAAGACCTCAAGCGCATCAACGGCGGCGGCCTCCTCCAACTCGGCACAGACATGACGCCCGGCGAATACGTCCTGCAAGTCATCGTCACAGACGCGCTCGCCAAAGAAAAATATCGGACGGCGACGCAGTGGATGGATTTCGAGATAGTCAAATAAAAAAGTGATGAGTGATGAGTAATGAGTGATGAGTTAAGAACTCTTTCCTTCACTCATTATTCATCACTCATCACTTCTTTTCCCGCTCTTATGAAATCAATCATCGTCGGCACAGCCGGACACATAGATCATGGCAAGACGGCGCTGGTGCGTGCGTTGACGGGCGTGGACGCAGACCGCCTGCCGGAAGAGAAGCGGCGAGGGATTACTATTGATTTAGGGTTCGCCGAACTGGATTTGAGTGATGTCAGAATCGGCTTCGTTGACGTGCCGGGCCACGAGCGTTTCGTCAAGAATATGCTGGCGGGTGCACATGGCATAGATGTGGTCGCGCTCGTCATCGCGGCGGACGAAGCCGTGATGCCGCAAACGCGCGAGCACTTCGATATTTGTCGTCTGCTCGGAGTTAACTCCGGCCTCGTCGTCATTACCAAAATTGACATGGTTGACGAAGAGTTGCTGGCCCTCGTCCGTGCAGAAGCGGAAGAGTTGGTGGCCGACTCGTTTCTCGAAGGCGCTCCAGTGCTAGAGGTGAGCGCACGCACGGGAGCCGGGATAGAGCAACTCAAACGAGCGCTCAGAGAGGTGGCGCTCAATGTTCCAGCGCGCTCAAAGGGAATGGTGGCGCGGCTGCCCGTTGACCGTGCCTTTACGATGAAAGGCTTCGGCGCGGTCGTCACCGGCACTCTCGTCGCGGGTGAGATTGCCGAGGGCGACGAGATGGAGTTGCTGCCGCAGGGAACGCGCGTGCGCGTGCGTGGGCTTCAGGTACACGGGCAGGCGGTCGAGCGCGGCATCGCGGGCCAGCGAACTGCCGTAAATCTCGGAGGCGTCGAGGCCGCTTTCATAGAGCGCGGAATGGTGCTCGCGCCTGCCAATCGCCTGCGCTCGACGCAAGTGATGGACGTGCAGGTTGATGTGTTAAAAAGTGCGCCGCGAGCCTTGCGTTCGCGTGCGCGCGTGCGCGTGCATCTGGGCGCGGCGGAAGTTCTGGCGCGCGTGCGCGTGCTGGAAGATGCAGGCGAAATTCCGCCGGGCGCTTCCGGCTGCGCGCAGTTGCGGCTCGAAGCAGAGGTCGTCGCGCTGCCGGGCGAGCGTTTTATCCTGCGCAGCTATTCTCCGCAACAGACCGTCGCAGGTGGGCGCGTGCTCGATGCGTTTGCCGTCAGGCATCGCGGGCGCGAAGCAAAGCTCGCCAGAGAGCGATTGTTGTCCCTGACCACTGCGGAGCGTGCGACGCAAGTAGCTCTTTACGTCGAAGCGGCTGGCGAGCGCGGCCTGCGGCGTGCGGAACTGGCGGCACGCACGGGCTGGCTCGATGATGTGCTCGAACAATCTGCGGCTGAAGCCGTAGAGCAGGGCACGATTGTCGATGCCGACGGCATCTACGTCGGGCGCGAGAGCTTTGAGCGCCTTCAGCGTGCGGCGCTCTCAGAGGTCGAAGCGCATCACCGGCGTGAGCCGCTCGCGCGCGGGATGCCGCGCGAGACGCTGCGCGAGCGCCATTTCGCACACGCCGCGCCGGAAGTGTTCCGCGCCGTGTTGGCCCAACTGGAAAACGAGGGCACGCTCTTTTCCGAAAAAGATGTGGTGCGCGCCAGCGCACATAGCCTCTCGCTCTCGCCAGCCGACGCTGCTTTGCATGACCGTCTTGAGCAGGTTTACAGAACAGCCGCGCTCGAAGCACCGACCTTAGATGAGGCTTTGGAACGCGCGGGCGGCACACAAGCGACGCGCGAGCATGGCCGCAAGATTCTCCAACTGCTGCTCGACGCGGGTGCCATCCTGCGCATCAACAACGACTTGTTTCTGCACCGCGAAGCGCTACAGCAATTAGTCGAAAAGCTGCGCGAGTATGCTGCACAACGCGAGCCGGAGCGGTTGATTGACGTTCCGACATTCAAGGAACTCGCACACATCTCGCGCAAGTACGCCATTCCGCTTCTCGAATATCTAGACCGCGAACGTATTACACGCCGCGCTGGCGACCGTAGAATAATTTTGTAAGTAATCAGGGGTTGCTTTCCGTCGTGTTGTAGCGGTAACATGGCAGCCGAATGAAACAGCAAGGCCGCCTTTTCGGAAGGGCGGAAGTCCCGACGGGTTCTCTTCTGAACTACTAAGACTTGGCGTAACGGCTTTATCTACAGAGCCTTTATCTTTATCACTAAACAAGAACGCCGGAGGTTCAACATGAAGAGCATGGTAGACATTCTGACGTGGGTTGTGGGTTTGGCTGCGACGGGAGTCGCAATCTGGCAATATATTAAGTTTGCCAATTACCATGATGTGCAGGGGGGAAGCCATCACCTGTGGATTGCGGTTGCCGCGACGGTCGTGGCCTTTATTTGCGCGCTGATCTTCTTCGTGCGCCGCGTCAACAAGGAAGAGGAGATTCACATTACCCAGTAGGGGGCGACTACAGAGCACGCTTGAGCGCGCGCTCAGAGTAGCCGTCTCTTGCGGACGAACGCCTGATTGCCGCACACTTCCGTCAAAGACGTGTGCGGCTGTAGCCCCGAATCTATCGGGACTTTGATTGTGCCGCCGTTTGCGCCGACGCGAGCCAACACCTGCCCGCGCGCAAACGGCGCTTTGGTTTGTTCTCGCTTCCATTACTTTCATCTCAGAGGAGAAAACGTTTGATAGCCCTAGCGATACCCCTGATGCTCGCGCAGTCTGAAGCCTCCGTCTATAATCTGCCGTCATATTTTACGCCCATCTTTATCGCGCTCCTGGTCGCAGGCGCCCTGGGCTGGCTGGTTGCAGCCGTGCTCGGTTTTGCGCGCGCACGCGCTTTCGGCGCTTCAACGCGCTGGTTCTCTCTGGCCGCGCTGAGCCTCCTTGTTTATCATCTGCAATGGTTGGCGCTGGTGTTCACCATGACCTTAAACGATTCAAAGCTGGTTTTCATAGTTCTCGCCACGCTCAATCTGTTCGTCGTGTTGGGGGCGGTCTGCACCATCATCGGCTTCGTGCGGCTGACGACTCCGCGCTGACGCTATTTGCCTGCCTCGCCTGCTTTTCGGTATTCTGCTTTTATGGGTAAGAAGTTGCTTCTCTTGCTCGCGTTCACACTCGTTGTGGGCGCGGCAATTTTCTTTGCGGCGCAGCGCAACAACATACGGCCTGCACGGCCCGGCTTTGTGGCGACGCGCGGCGCGCGATTCGTGATAGACAATCGGGCGTTTCGTTTTGTCGGCGCAAACGTCTCCGTGATGTACCGCGAAGAAGACCGCTCGCGGATGCCTGAGACGCTGCGCGTTGCTGCGGCAGACGGCGTGCGCGTCGTCCGCGTGTGGGCCTTCGGCGAGGGCGGGGAAGAGTCTAACGTCAAATCCATCGGCGGCGACCGCAACGACTGGCCGCGCCAGCATCCTTTCCGCTTCGCTCCAAACGAATGGAACGAAGAAGCCTTCGTCCATCTTGACCGGGTGCTGGCAGAGGCCGCGCGCAATAATCTTCGCGTGCAACTCTGCCTGACTAATTGGTGGCGCGACACGGGCGGCGTGACGCAGTATCTCAAGTGGGCTGGCATCGGGGATGCGGCTGACGACACGAAGCCTTACGGCATCAACGTAGACCGCGCCATGCAGTTCTATACGAATGAAACCACGCGCCGCCTCTATCGCGAGCACGTAGAAAAAATCGTCATGCGCCGCAACACCGTCACGGGTACACTCTACCGCGACGACCCCATCATCATGGGCTACGAATTAATGAACGAGGCGCAAGCTCCGACGGGGCGCTGGAATGAGCGCCGCGCATGGGTTGCGGAGATGAGCGCCTACATCAAGTCGCTCGACCCGGATCATCTCGTCACGCCCGGAACGTGGGGTTATCGCTCGGCTGTCGAGCGGCGCGAGTGGCTCGAAGAGCACCGCCTTCCCGACATTGATTTCTGCGACGTACACAACTACCCGCGCGACGATTTGGACAGCTACGTAGAATCGCCGCAAGCGCTGCGTGAGTTCATAGATAATCGCGCGGCAGCATCCTTCTCTCTTAACAAGCCGCTCCTTTTGGGCGAGTTCGGGATGGGGCCGGAAGGCTACAAAAGCGTCTCGGAAGCAGAGTGGTACCGCGCCTACTTTGAAAGCGCGGCGCAGGCGGGTGTGGGTGGAGCGATGTTCTGGATTCTCACGCCAGACCCGCAACGCGGCTATGGCATCTCTTACACTACGCCGCGCGACGAACCCGTCCGCGCAGAACTACGCCGCGCCGCAGACCTCTTCGCCTCGCAACAGGACAGCAATCCGCCACCGCACCTTTTAGACGCCGACCAGCATCTCATTCCGCGCCAGTTCGCCTTCAAACAGCCGGACAATGACCCGTCTACGTTGCCGGAAAGTGCGAGTCTTGATGATGGCGGAACGCTCTATCTCTTTAAGCCGGAGATGGCCGGGAGCGGTCGGTTTGAAAAGCTGGGCGGAGGGCAGGGCTACATCTGGGGCAGCGGTATGGGCTTTTTCGAATACATTGTGCCTGCGCGAGATGGTTGGCGGCGAGTCGGCAAGATAGTCGTGCGTGCTCACATACAACCCACCTTGCCCTGGGATGCGCACCCGCCCGCGACGGCGACGCGTGTGACGCTCTTGATTAACGGCACGGACTGCGGCTCGCGTCTGATTCCCGTCGAAGACCCGAAGCGCGCCGTCACGCAGGAATGGATTGTCACTTCGCTCGGCGTGCGCCTGCAAGCCGCGCGCGGCCTGCCGCTCTCAATTCGCTTCGCCGTCAAGCCCGACGCAGACTTACCTTACGGGCTGAATATCTCTAATTATCCAGAGGGTTACTCCGACAAAGAAGTCAGACCGATTCAAGTCGAAGTGAGATAAGAAAGGCGAGGGGTAAAGGGGGAAGAGGGTAAACGGTTAAATGGGTAGAAGGAATGACTGTTGTTTCAGCACCTCTTCCTTTTACCCTCTTCCCCCTTTACCTTTTACCCCGCAAGCTTTTCTCATCCTTGCTTAAGAGCGCTCACGGCTTCCTGCGCGTAGTAGGTAATGATGATGTCCGCCCCGGCGCGTTTGATGCTCGTCAAGGTTTCGAGCATGACGCGCCGCTCGTCTATCCAGCCCCTTTGGGCCGCCGCCTTAATCATCGCGTACTCGCCGGAGACATGATAGGCAGCAAGCGGCAAATCGAACCTGTCGCGCACCATCCGCACGATGTCCAGATAAGCGGTCGCAGGTTTGACCATCAGGATGTCAGCGCCTTCTGTGTAATCAAGCTCGGCTTCGCGCAGGGCCTCGCGCGCGTTGGCCGCGTCCATCTGGTACGCGCGGCGGTCGCCGAAGGCTGGCGCACTGTCGGCTGCTTCACGAAACGGGCCGTAGAAAGCCGACGAGTACTTGACGGCATAAGACATGATCGCCACCTGATCGAAACCCGCTCCATCCAGCGCCGCGCGAATCGCCCCGACCTGCCCGTCCATCATTGCTGACGGCGCGATGACCTCAACTCCCGCCTCAGCCTGGCTGACGGCGGTGCGTGCGAGCAATTCAAGAGACTCGTCATTCAACACCTCACTGCTGCGCACGATTCCACAATGACCATGCGACGTGTATTCGCACAAACACGTGTCGGCGATAATAACAAGGTCGGGCACGGCGCGGCGCAGAGCACGCGCGGCCTGCTGCACAATGCCATTCTCTGCATAAGCGCCGGAAGCCATTTCATCCTTCGCCTCCGGCAGGCCAAACAGAATGATGCCACGAATCCCCAACTCGTAAGCCGCCGTCGCTTCACGCACAATCTCGTCCACGGACAGATTAAACACGCCGGGCATCGAAGGCACTTCGCGGCGCACGCCGCTTCCCGCGCAAGCGAATAACGGCAGCACAAAATCCTCGCGCGCCAAACGCGCCTCGCGCACCAGCGCCCGCAAAGGCTCGCGCCGCCTTAATCTACGCGGACGATGAACAAGCTCAGACATCCCTTCAATCCCCTCCCGGCAACTCTTCAAGGTGGCAAAATAATACGCGCCCGCGCCCTCATCACCAAACGCACGCCAGGAGTTAAGAGATCGCCAGCGACGCTTTAAAGAAGTCTCGCCCTCTTTAGAAAACTAGGGTATTATTCCGAAGAAAGCTGATGCAAGCTGAGCTATTATTCACGCTCACAGGCTAGACCAAGCCTTACGGTCTGTAGCCCTCTCACAACTGTATGGCAAAGTCAGGCGATAAGATTGGCCCGTACACCCTTGTCAGTAAACTGGGTCGAGGTGCGTTCGGGGTCGTCTGGTTGGCTGAGAAGCGTACCGCCATCACGACAACAAAAGTCGCCATCAAAATCCCCAACGATGAAGACGTTGATTTAGAAGCAGTCAAGCAGGAAGCCTCACTATGGGTACACGCGAGCGGCCATCCTAATGTCTTGCCAATCATTGATGCCGACATCCACGACGAACAAGTAATTATCGTAAGCGAGTACGCTCCGGATGGTTCTTTATCGAAGTGGCTGGACAAGCACGGCGGCAAAGCGCCCTCGCTCGAATCAGCAATAGAGATGACGCTCGGCATTCTCGCCGGCTTACAGCATCTTCACGAGCGAGGAATTATTCATCGAGACCTCAAGCCCGATAACATTCTTCTGCAAAGGGAAACGCCGCGCCTTGCTGATTTCGGCATCGCCAGAATTCTGAAAACTACGTCCAGGAGCACTATCGCAACCGGCACGCCTTCGTACATGCCGCCGGAGGCTTTCGATGGGAAGCGTAGCGAGCAGACGGATATTTGGTCTGTCGGAGTGATTTTCTATCAACTGTTAAGCGGGAGGTTGCCTTTTCCGCAGGCCGAGATTACTGCGCTGATTGGGGCGATAGTTACTAAAGAGCCATTGCCGTTACCCGACGCGATTCCTGCGCCGGTAAAGAAGATAGTTGAGAAAGCTTTACAGAAGAGTGCCGATGCGCGTTTCAATTCCGCCGCTCAGATGAACAGGGCGCTGCGTGGGGCAGCGTCTCATCTGTTCTACAAAGATGCCGAGGAAGAGAAAGCTTACGCTGCCCCGACCATTGTCGCTCATCTGAACGCGCCGAGTCCGAGCACGCCCGCGCCGACCGAGCCTTTACCATCAACGCCGACTCCTATCAATTCGGCTGAAACTTTGAAGCTCACATCCTCGAACGCTCAGCCTGCGGGGAAAGCGCAGCCCGTCGCGCCTTATCAAAGCACAGGGCGCAAGTCCTTCTTAATTTTGGCGCTCCTTTCTCTGGCCCTGCTCGTCGGTGTTTTTGTTGCTTATCGAAATACTCGTGAAAGCAGCGGTAAGAACTTTGACTCGTCTGAACTAAATACAAACAGCTCCGGCAAGAGTCTTCCTAAGACTCAAGCCAGTGCTTCTCCGAGTCCTATCCCGACGCCTTCGCCGACTCCTGAAGAAATAGACCTTGCCGGAACTACCTGGACGGAAAGAGACACTTCGAGCGGGGAAGTGAATGTTCGTGGCATTGAGTTCAAAAGCGGAGGGAAGTTTTATTCAATCATCTACGGGGAGCGAGAAGACGAGGAAGCTCTCGGCAGGTGGACTCAACAAGGTAGTTCGATCAGTGTCAGATGGCCTTCGGAGACACCATTTCATTTTAGTTATAAAGGCGCAGGCACTATTGACGAAGATGTGATGAGGCTGAATTTAACCTTCATTGATAATCAAGGTGGTGTTGCAAACAACGAACGCTGGGTACTTCGCAGGACACGCTAAACCGCTAAAGCTAGTCGGCATCGTATCACCCTCTCAGCATGACACGTTGAAAAACACGCCGGAGGATGAAACGTGTATTTCAAGTAACTTTGTCGGCTTAACGTGTAATTGACTACCCTCAAAAATCCTAGTAAATTCTACTGCTTCTATGGCGGGGTAGCTCAGCTGGTCAGAGCGTGGGATTCATAACCCCAAGGTCGGGAGTTCAAGCCTCCCCCCCGCTACCAATCCTTTCAAGCACTTACAGCTACCTCATGAGGTTGCTGTTCCAGTATTGTAGGGACTTTTGCAGGGACTCCAATTTCGTTTTGCCCTCCAACATTCTTTCTCACTAAAGCATCAACAGCAGCTTGCTTCGTCTCTGAGTACGAGTGTGTGTAACCATCCGTCACTTCCTTTTAAGGATTTGATACGCCGTTTGCCGGGTGGGGCGGCTTGCCCCTATCTTCTTTTACGCATAATCCTTCATCCGGTAACAAGTAAGCCTTGAATATTCCTCAAGCTGTAAACTTTTGACAGTGACCCATCGCTAGTTCTACACTTTTCGGGTCGACGCCTTTTTTTACACTTCTTGAAGCGAGTAATTATCACATGTTTTTATTAACGTCTAAAAAGTTTCGCATTGGTATCTTAGCTGGTCTGGTCTTTCTCGCCGCCGGTTTAGGATTCAGCGTACAGGCATTACATGATGACGAAGGGCACCCTCACGGAGGCGGACCCAACGGGCAGCCTAATGGGCAACCATTGGTCGCTATGGGCAAGACGCCTTGTATTGGAGGAATGGCCGGAACGTTCCCCTGTCACAATGTTGACCTGGCTTCTTTTCTGCCACTAAAAGACATAGGAGGAGGCACGGTTAACGATCTGTGGGGATGGACTGATCCTCTCACGGGCAAGGAATACGCTATTGTCGGGCGCTCCAGCGGCACGTCTTTTGTCGATCTCAGCAACCCGGAACAACCCATTTATTTAGGAAATCTGCCGACTCATAGTGTTGATTCGCTCTGGCGTGGCATTAAGGTATATGCCAATCATGCTTTCATCGTCAGCGAAGCAGACAATCACGGAATGCAGGTGTTTGACCTCACGCGACTCCGAGGCGTAGCTTCCCCACCCATCACCTTCACGGAAAACGCTCATTACGCTGGTTTCCGACGGGCGCATACTCTAGCGATCAATGAAGCGACGGGATTTGCTTACGCTGCGGGCAGCAAGGACACTTGCTCTGGCGGCCTGCACATGGTAGACATACGTAATCCAATTGCACCTGTCTTTGCCGGTTGCGTCAATCAGGACGGTTACACTCATGAGACGCAATGTGTCACTTACCGCGGGCCGGACACGTTATACAAGGGTCACGAAATCTGCTTCAGTGCTAACGAGGACACGCTCACCATCGTGGACGTGACAAATAAGAGCGCACCCCCCGTACAGTTGTCGCGGACGACCTATCTGGGCGTTCAGTATGCGCACCAGGGGTGGTTGACGGAAGACCATAAACACTTCCTTCTTGACGATGAACTTGATGAACAAAAGAGCGGCGTTAACTCCACAACATTCATCTGGGATGTTGCCGATCTAAATGCCCCCTCTGTCAAAGGCAAATATACAGGTCAGAGTACCGCCATTGACCACAACCTCTATATTCGCGGGAACCGTGCTTACCAATCCAACTACCGGAGCGGTCTACGCATTCTTGACATCACTAATATCAGTTCGGCCAGCTTGAGCGAGCTGGCCTTCTTCGACATTTATCCGCTAGATGATGCTCCAGAGTTCAATGGCGCGTGGAGCAACTATCCATTCTTTTTGAGGGATATCGTCATCGTTGGTGGAATAGAACAAGGATTATTCGTCTTAAGGCCGACACACACACCAGCTCCGCTCCAGTTGATGCTCGACGAATCAGGTCCCGGTGCTAATCAAGCCGTGGCCCTGGATTCAATACTCTTTCTGAGAGACCCGTTCCCAATCGTAAATGCAGCAAACTTACTGTTCAAAGGGACTGACCATAACACGAGAGTCGTTGTCTTTGTAAATAACTTACAATTAGCTCAAGGCGAAACCCCTTCCTCTTCCTCTGTCATAGTCAGCCTGATTAGTAGTAATAACCAGCCTTACAACGTGACGGCAGAAAAGGTGAGACTCGTACCTGCCTTCAGCTTTGCGCAGGTGGTCTTCCGTTTGCCTGATAATCTCTCGCCCGGCACATATACACTAAAAGTAAAGGCGCATGGACAGGAGAGCAATTCCGGCACGATCAGGATTAAGAGTTAGAAGGCTCCGCACCGCGTGGTCTTAATTTTATCGTTATCCATAAAGGCGTTTTGCCTCGGCGCAATACGAGCATGAGGGAATGCGTGCGAGTCATTTACATCAATTGAAGGTCATAGACGCATTGAGGCGCAAAATGTACGGGCTGCGAGTCATATCAAATGTCAGTTGGCGTGCACAGATGCAAAAGCAGAAGGAGCGATGAACGTATATCCAATCTTTAACCGCTCTAGCTGCTGCTTTTGACCGTGAAAGTGCCGGATTTTTTGTCAATTTCCTTGCCCGATTCATCCAAGAGAACGACTTCGGCTTTGTATTCTCCGCTGGTTACATCGTTTATTTCCAAAGACGCTCTGTCGCCGTTTGGCAAACTAACTTCTCCGTTAGACTTGAGACCGCCCGAAGTTTTTTCAACTTTAAATAGCACTTTATACTTGCCCGTCTTTGAAATATTGGCGACGACGAAAACATTGTCGCCCGACTCAAAAGTCGTCGAGGACGGCTCGGCTCGGTCGTTTGTCCCGAAGCTAAAGCTGCTGATATTCGTCTTCGTCATACTCGTGCCGCACGCCGTCGCCATAAAAATTAAAATGACGAGGGCGAGCGTTGAGCTGATTTTATTTTTCATATTTGCTCCTGTGTTTTGATTTTTGTGAACCCGAAAATTGTAAATTAAACATCCAGGTCTAACAAGCGCCCTTGCTCCAAGCGCAGGCTTCCGCTCCGATTGTTACCGTATATTCAATCTTTAGTAGCTATAGGGCGAACCGCCAACAACCGAATGTATTGTGCCCGGGGCGCAAAATACATTCAATAATATCCCTTATCGGGATGCGTGCGGGGAAAATTGCGGGGACTCAGAGGCAGACAGAGAACAGGTGGGAGCAAGAAGGACACTCAATAGCGGACTCATTTTAAATATGGAAACTAAGTTGTCATATAGGCTTGCGAGCTGGATGTAAAAATTCAGACGACTCATTCACCCTCCCCCGGTAGCATCTCTTCATCTCGCGGCGCTCTCGGCTTGGTTGATGGCGGGGAGTTTCGGAGTGTGATGAGAAGGGTAAGAAAACATCAAGGCGATGCCTCAACCAGGCGCGCTAAAGCGTGAACTCTCAACAGGTCACACCCAATCGCAATCCGCTGTAATATCAACACTGAGAGGTTGGCCCGCGAGAGGGTTAAGCTCTGCTCCTACAGCTATCATCTGCCCTTCTTTCAATCATCGCTCTAAGGTATTGAGAGCGTGCTGGGAAGTTCTTTAAAGAGCGCGCCGCGGACGCGGTCGGCGACGGCGCGGCCGCCCTCTTCCAGCTGATCCTCGTAGGCGATGGCCGGGTGCGTGCGTCGTGGCATTTGCGGAATGCGCACCTGTCCGATTCTCTTCTCCTGACGCTTGGGATCAAGCCGCCCCTCGATGAGAACCTTCGCGGTCTTCGGCGTGAAGACGTAATAGTTGATGACGACGACTTCTTCGTAGAAGAGGCCCACCATCCGTGTCTTAATCTCCATCCACAGGACATAGGCTTCGGTCTCAAGCCTCGCGCGCTCCATGGCCTCGGCCCGCTTCATTTTCCCGCCTTTGATAACGTTCAGGATAGGCCGCTCCTTTAACCTCTCCATGCAGCTTTTGATAGCGTCCTTCTGCTCGTTAGTGTGAACCTCGTAGCCGTCCATCACGATCTCCGCGCCGACGATGATGGCGTTGACTGTGGCCGCAGGAAGTGTTGCCTGCGGTGCGGTCACAGTCTCCGGCCTGGTCTCTGTCTGCGCAGTTTGTCGGGGCGGAGAGGGATTCCGCTTGATACGCCTGCCGGATTGAGCCAGCGCCGACTGTGAAAGGCAGACGGTCGCTGCCACCGAGAGGGCCAAAATATATATACGTTTCCTGGCTGCGAACGCCGGGGCTTTCCTTTCACATCGCATATCGCACCTACGATCAGAGCACAGATGCAAGTTTCACTGGTAGGTTGGGCTGGTTGTGGAGCATGGAGCGCAACTCGCGTATATCTATGCGAGATTCGATAGTGATACTCTCCATCCCATCCATACGAATTTCGATACGCTGCAAGCCGAGCTTGCAACTGCTGGCAGCTTTTGCTTTTGGCGGTCTAATACTTCATGACTTTTTACAGTTACCGGCTTTCACATACCCGGCAGCTTCGGCCTCCGCCACACTCAGACCCGATTATTCTATCGTGCTGTAGCAGTAACCTGATAATTTTGGGATTAATCATCAGGCTCACTGCGAATCAATTATCGGAGAATTGTACATCTTCTTTAAGAACTAATCCGCATAAATTTAGCCAACTCATTCAACCCGACGCCTCGATAGCCCGACAAGCATCATTCTTTGCGCTGACCCCTCATGCTCTGCGCACAAGGTAAGATGAGCGGTAACAGTTGGCAGGAGACCTAAAATACCGCTATCGGCGGTCTAATGTGAGTTAGGCGTTACTCCAATTATTACCAGCCAAACCGTGTTAACAAAAACGCCTGCTATCACGTCATCTTTAGCATCTGGGATTATTGCAAGAGCTATCGGAGGAAGGTGCCGTGATGATTTTAAAGTCAAGGCCGGCTTTTGTTCTTCTTTTGTTCGTCATACTCTACGCTTGCTGCAACCATGTCTCTTTTGCCGTTGAGACAAACGATGGCTCAATTATTGAGCGCAAAGCCTACTCCTTCCCAACTTATGAACAAGCGGTGAAAGACACCGATGTAGAGGATTATGCGCCGAAAGAAGCATATCAAAGGGCCGTCAACGATTCTGGATTCGAGTTCCAAAAGCTAAAATATGTGAGCGAGGGGCTAAAAGTAATTGCCTATCTTTACAAGCCCGTGCGCGTCGAGGGGAGAATACTTCCTGCGATTATTTTCAATCGCGGAAGCACGGTACGAGGCGACATCGCACCTGAATTGGTTGTTTTCTTCCACCGCCTGGCATCCGAAGGCTTCATAATTATCGCTCCAATGTACAGGCAAAGCGATGGCGGTGATGGCCGCGACGAAGTGGGAGGAGCAGATGTCAACGATTTGATGAACGTCGCTCCGCTCGCAAAGTCGCTCGGATTTATAGATATGAATAACCTGTTTATGTATGGGGAGTCACGCGGAGGGATGATGACCTACCAGGCGATCAAGAGGAGGTTTCCTGTTAATGCTGCGGCGGTCTTTGGCGCATTCACTGACATGGAGGCTCTCATAAAATATCGGCCTCAGATATATCAGCCAAAGACGCTCAAACAAATCTGGCCCGACTTTGACATACGTAAGGATGAAATTATCAAATCGAGGTCAGCCCTCTACTGGCCGGAGATGTTAGATGCGCCGCTCCTCATCATGCACGGCGGAGCGGATTGGAGTGTGAATCCGAGCCAGTCTTTAACCATCGCTCAAAAGTTGCAGGACTTAGGGAAGACCTATGAGTTAATCATCTACGCAGAGGACGGGCACATCTTATCGCGTAATCAAGAAGACCGGGATCGGCGGGCAATTGCCTGGTTCAAGAAACACATGAAACCCAAGTCATCGACAATAGGCTTTAAGTATTCCCCGCGCCAAACAACTCTTTGAGTCCGACCGCCCGACCATGACCAATACGGATTTGGCTCTCACTTCTGTTTATCTTTCTCCTCTTTCGATGCTGGAGCGCCGGGGAGGACTGGACAGACTGTGATCCGACCGGAGGGCGCTTGGCATTTGCCGCTTGATTCGGTCGTAGTCTTGATGGCTGCCACCAGACCCGCACTGGATGGGCTGTGTGAGTTGCCGACCGGCGCAAGGGCAGGAGAATAAATTGCGCTTCATCCCGCCCTTGCGCTGGCCCGCCACCGCCGCTAACGGTTAACGACCAACGTCGTGCTCACGGTCGCGCCGCCGCCCGTCGCCTTGATAATCACGCGCTGCGTTGCGGTCACGGCCTTGGTCGAGACCGTGAAAGTTCCCCTGTTGCTGCCAGCCGGGACTGTAATCTTCGCCACGGTCGGGTTCGCCACCGTCGGAGTGGCGCTCGCGAGCGTGACGATGAGGCCGCCTGCGGGCGCGGCGCATTCGAGCAGAACCGTCCCGGTCGCACTGACCCCGCCCTTGACAGGATTGGGGCTAATGGTCAGGGCGGAAGCCTTCGGCGGGTTGACCGTCAGGTCGCGCGAGACGCTGACGAGGCCCGCGCTCGCCGTGATCGTGCCCGTCACGGGCACGCCGCTCGAAGCCTTGACCGTGTAGCTGAAGGTCTTGGTCGTCACGCCAGCCGGGACCGTCACCGTCACCGGGAAGGTCGCGCCCGGGTGGGTCTCCTTGATTGTGACCACGGTTCCGCCCGCTGGCGCTGGCCCTTCGAGGGTCAAGCGGCCCGTGCGCGTCGCCGGGCACCCGCCAACCGTCGGCACGTCGAGCGTGAAGTCTTTCAGGCGCTCGCCGCCCGTCATCACGCGGCCCTCGGTCGTGAAGACCTGGAACTCCGCGGCGCGCACGTTTCTGGACTGCGGGATCAACTCCGTCTCCGTCGGGATGAGCGGCGCTGGCCCGCTAATTATCGCCGCCTGTAGAACCGCGGGCGGCGCTCCCTGCGTGACGCAGTCGGCGTTGACCAGAGGATCGTTGTCCTGGTCGCCCTGATAGAGCGGCTGGCCCGTGCACTGGTTGGTGACAACGCGCATCTGGACGTGCGTTGCCCTGGTCGCTGGCACGGCGAAGCTCCTGAGCGATAACTGGTGAGCGAGCGGGCGGAACTGTCCAGCCGGGAAGGCATCCGCCGGGCTGGTGTAGACTTCCCTGTAGCCTACGTCCGGATTGCTGCAATTGTTCGTGGCAGAGGCCGTGCAGACGAGCACTTTGAACTGGCGCAGGGCCGCAGTGCGCAATTGCCGGGCCGTGTCGCCTGTGGGGTCGCTCCCATTCCAGGGCCGGTTGAGGGCGCTCACCTGTATGCGGCTGAAGCTCTGCGGGCCGTTGCCGGCCAGCTTGATGATGACGCGTCGGCCATCGACCGTGTTCGGCGAACTCATGTTGCCGAGTGACGCCCAGTTGGTGTCTTCCGAGTCGTCAATCAGGTTCAGGCGGTTGGCGTCGCTGAGGCCGTCGCCGCCCGCGACAGCGCCCTTCGCCTTCGAGGCGCGGTTGGTGGGCATGGCGACGATGAGCGTCTGCGCACCAGCCGTGATTTTCCGGGTGAAGCGCATCAGGCCGTAGCCTTCCGCCTGCGCGATAAAGTCATAAGTCCCAGGGGCCAGCTTCGCCGTGTCCGAATTGATGCTCGAACGCGGGTTGTTAGCATCGACGACCGTCGCCGGGTCCGTGTCGGCGATGTGGCGCGAGCGGGCCTGGAAGTGGCCGACGAAGATACGCGCCTTGACGGGCGCGCCGTTCTCTTCGAGGGCCATCGCCTTGAAGGTCACGGCGCAGTTGGCCTCCTTCGGCGACTCGAAGCTGGGGATGGGCTGCGTGTCTTCGCTCGTGTTGCTGTAGGCGGTGAGGCCCATGCCGCGCCGCGCGAATGCCCCCCACAACTCCTTCTGATTAGCGCCGCCGAAACGCATCATGTCGGCGGCCAGCACGGCGTCGCGCGCGTCGAGCATGCTCGGCCCGCCTGGCATCAAGAGGAAGGAGTCGAACGTGAGTTGAATCCAGCGGCGGTTGCCCGGGCACTGCTCGACGGGCCGTTTGCCGTCGGCGCACTCCTTCTGGAGCGCCATGTTCGTGGCCGGAAACTGCGCGTTGTACTTAAGGACGAGCGCCTGGCGGAGGTCGAAGTTCGTGGCGCTCCAGATTTCACCGTCGGCGTGCACCTGCGGACCCGCAGTGTCATAGCCGACGTTCGAGTAGTTGAGCGGACTCATGTTCATAGCAAAGTTGCGGATGCCCGTCGGGTTTCCGGTGACGTAAGCACCGACGGCGAACGGGTACGGGCTGCCGGCTGTCAGGCCGTAGGCGTTCAGGTATTCCACCGCCACTAGGTCTGACCAACTCTCGCCCATCGCGCCGCCCTGGTGGCCGTCGATGCTTCCGTCCGGCCCGCCGATCATGCGATTCGAGATGGCGTGCGTGTACTCGTGGCCGATGACAGACATGTCGTAGTCGCCGTCAACCATCGGCGGGTAGCCGACGTTCGGGAGCGGCTGCCAGAGGTACATGTTGGTGATGCCGGGGATGCCGTCGTTGGCTGTGAACTGGTTGGCGTTGTTGCGGCCCAGAAAGTCCGGCTGCGCGCCGTCAACGCCGCCCGCTTGCGCGTTGCCGATTTCGGGATCGGCGTCACCCGTGATGTTGTTGAGCGTTCCGCCCGACGAGCGGTTGCCGAAGTTGTTCTCCTGCAAGTTGTAGTTCTCTTCGGTGAAGCCGAGCATGTAGGCGAAGTCGTGCATGCGGTTGTGCATGGCGAAGAGGTTAGCCGTCGCCGCGTCAATGTCGTTGCGCTGCGGCGTGGCGAAGACCGTTTGCGAAGCCTTCTCCGTGTTCCACTGATTCGTCCAGGGGAAGCTGTAATCGCGCGTCGGGCTGACCGGGCGATACTGCTCGCTGCCGTGTAGCGGGAAGGCCCAGCTCTCGCCGCTCATGGCGTTGTTGCCTCTGGTCGTCATCGTCGGGAGGTTGGTGCGGAAGTCGTAATCCCAGGGGCCGCGCGAGGCGAGGCTCTTGACTTCGACCCCGCAGCCGGGGACGGGGCTGCCGTTGACCGCGCTGACCCAGCAAAGCGTCTTGCGGATGTCGATGCCGCTGCCGTCGGGCTGCGGCCAGAAGGACTTCCACTTGGGCGGATACGGGATTGTGACAGCCGTGCTGTTCTGCGTGAAAGTTCCGCCGTAGACGTACGGGGCGGTTTGCGGCACTTCGTCACTGATGAAGGGGCAGACGCGAACCGTGTACTTCCCGGGCGCCACACCGTCCGCGGGGCTGTAAGTGACTGCCTCTGGACTCGTGCCGAGGTCTGCGGACTTGGCGACTTCGACGCCGTTATAGTCTAGGTGGATGACAACGTCGTTGACGGGGTTCGCGGCTGACGCCGTGACGATGAGCTGCGTGCGGCCAGCGCCGACCTGAAAGTCAGTGCTGCCGCAAGCGTTCGGGTTCACACTGTACTCGCCTGTAAAGGCTGTGGACTCGCTCGGCAAGCCGCCTTCCTGGAACTGCTGGACGCGATTCTTGCGCACGAGGACAGCGCCGGTCTGCGCGTCAACGAAGTGCGTGTAGCCCAAAAGCTCGCCGCCGCGCACGCTCAGGAAGAGAGTCTCGTAGACGGGTCGCACGCCGTTTACGGTCGGGAGCGCGCGCAGCCGCGCACGCTGCGGGTAGGAGAAGCCCGTGACGTTGAACACAGTCCAGTCGCCCTGCGTCTTGGTCTCCGTCAGGCCGCCAACGTCAGCCGCGCGGCCTAAGTTGCTCACGGCCTTCAGCCAAGCCTGGTACGGGGTGAGGATCGCACCGCCGGGCGCGTCGCGGTCGCCCGCGCACGAGGACGAGACGTAAAAGACTTTGTCGCCGACGACGCCGACGGCGATCAGTCCGTCATGTGCTGCCGGCAGGTCGCCGAACTTCTGTCGGAAGAGGACGGAATGGCCGGGGTAGCCAGCCATCTTCTGGTCATTGAGTAGCTCCAGGTTAGCGAGGCCCGCGTCGGAGAGGCGGAACAGCTCGCGGTGCTCGCTGATGAAGGCCCGCGCGACCTGGACCGCGTCGCCTTGCAGCCCGCTCGCCAGGTAGCCGTCATATCTAATCATTGAGTGGACCGTGCCGAAGCGATTCCAGCGGGTCGTCGCCCCCAGGCTCTGGGCGGCAGATAGCTGGGCGACAGTTGGCGCGATTGCACCAACGCGCTTGTCCAGATTGGGCTGGGCGGCCTGGTTGTCAGCCACCAGCGCCTGGGCGAGCGCGGTCGCGGGCGCAAGCGCCGTCAAGAGAGCGAGTGCCAGGATGGCTAGGAAGACGTGTGTCGCTCGGTTGAATTTACAGGTAAACCCTTCAGCGGTTCTCATTATCATTCTCCTTTAAATTGTCTGTGTTGGTCGGGCGGCTGAATCGGCTGCGGCCCCTGTCAAAACCTGCGAGGTTCAATCCCGTCGGTCATCAACGTGCGCAAGATTAGCCACGGGGGTTGAGGAAAACTTGAGGCATTCTTAAGTCTGGAAAGTCGGAAACTTGAGGCCCTGCCGGGTTTTGCGGACACCTTGGGCCAAATTTATCGTTTGGCGGGGATTTCAGACCCGAAGCGAGGAATCTTGTCGAAAGCCTGGTTGAGGAGGAGGCGCGACGATTAGAAATGTCGCTATTTCATAACAGAGGCACAACAAAACGGGCCGGGCCGAGCCTTGCCCTGACGGTTATAGAGGATGGCGCTTTTGCTTAAAACGACAGCCAACGTCTATCACTCGTAATTTAAGTTTTACTCTTGAATAAGCATCTCTCGTATCTTGCCTGAAACATTTGACGCAGCGGGGGGGTCATAGTTTGACAAAACGATTACTGTGTACCCGTGGTCGAGGTAGATGTCGAATTCGGTGCTGATGCCCACCGTGTCGCCGCCGTGCCCGACAATGCGTTTGCCGTTGACTTTGTCGCTCCCAAATCCGTAAGCGTATTTCGTCCCCCAGGCGGTATCAACTCTCGGGGTCAGGAGAATCTCTGTGTGCCTCTTACTAAGCAGTTTATTTTTACGAAAAGCGCGTTCAAATTTGAGCAAATCATCGACCGTCGAGAGCGCGCCGCCAGCAGGGCTGCCCTCTTCAGGAACTGTATTGTTCATACCGGATGGTTTGAGGATGTGGTCTTTCACGTAGTCGTAATAGCTTTGGCCGGATACCTTTTCAATGATTACTCCCAGAACATTGAAGCCGGCGTTGCTGTAGTCCCATTTCTCTCCCGGCTCAAAGAGCAGAGGGTCGCCTGCAAAGAATGGTAAGACATCTTTGTAAGATTTGAGCTTTCCGCCCGCAGCCTTTTTCGCAGCTTGATACTCCTCTTTATCAAAGTAGTCTGCGAGGCCCGATGTCTGCGTCAGCAAATGGTGAATAGTAATCTTCTCAGCCGCACGCTGGTTTGGGAAATCAGGGATGAACTTTTTCAAAGAATCGCTGTAGGAAAGCCTGCCTTGCTCAACCAACTGAGCAATCGCGAGGCTGGTAAACATCTTATTCATTGAAGCCAGATTGAACTTTGTTTCGATACGGTTCGGCGTCCGCGCAGGTTTATCCGACATGCCATAAGCCTTTTTGAAAATCGGGCTACTATTCCTGGCGACGAGTACGACGCCCGCGAATTTATCTGCGGCGACAACTTTTTCCATGTAGAGATTAAGCCGTCGGACGATCTCAGACCATCGCAACTTTGGCCCACGAGGGAAAGCTTCCGCAGGACGCCTGGCGTTCATAAACCCGACCGTCGAGAGCGCATGAGGCGACTCTGCTGCGAGCTTGAAGGGGACTCTCGACCACCCTTCCGTTATCTCTGCCTGGCAGAGGGCTGTTATCTCATACTCGGTTGATTGTTCGACGATGCGTAGATTCAATTTGCCGTAGTCTCTGTAAACATTAAGCAACCATGAAGCGCGCAGTTCGACGGAACGCTCTCTTTTGTCGGGAGCAGTGTTGGGGTCGTGGTCAAGAAAGAAGCGACGCATGAGATTCACGTCGCCGCTGTTATACGCATTTAAGAATTCTGCAAATACCTTGCCCGCAACCGTGTTCGGGACTGCTATAGTTTGCTTTGACTGTATAGCTCTAGAGACAAACGGGCAGAACAGGAAATGTAATAACAAAACGGAAGTTATGAAAGCTCTCAGCAAGTGCATATCAGCACCTCCCGGATAAAAATTCAAAGTTAAAAACTTTCAGCAGAACATCAAAGGCCGCCCAATGCCTGCATCGGCTGGCGGCAAGTGTGCTCCGCAATGAGTCCTGAGGCGAAGACCGGAAAGCGCAGGAAAGCATCCTGGACTACCTTAATAGCCCTGTGAGCCAATGCATAACATTTAGCACTAGCTGTCGATTATCTGTGCCTTGATAATTCATGCCGAAGTTCCTGTTCTGTGCTGAGCGCATGGCGGCTTCGCCAAAAACAGCCACTCGCCCTTTCCCGAATGGCATGACTACAGCCTGAGCGCGACCAGCAGCGGGTATCGTCCTGGCTTCCTGCGGTGTGCCAAACTCCAGGACATCGTACCCTTCTAATGTTCGCCTCTCGAATTTCTCCTTGTTCGGCACAACTTGACAACCATCATTCGTAATTAGATCAGCGAAAGGCTTGTAGCGCCCACTCATCGTATGAAAGTTGTTGTGAGCCTCGTCGAATAGTACCTTTGGATGAGTGCTTGTATAAGCAGGTCTGGATACTTTTGCGTCGAAAGTCTGGTCTGCTTGTTGCTGGCTAAACGCTACGATAGCCAGCGTGAGCATCAAGCCCAACGACGCTGCACAGATTCGCACAGAATGCGCCACACGATTATTCATAAAGGTTTTCTCTACTTAAGCACTGCCAACATCTAACGCCTGAATTGACCTGCGCGAGAGCAAGCATTTACCCGACGCCGTAAGGATACATGATGAGAAGCATTCTGTTCGAGCGTCCGGTTGAATGAGTTGTTGGACGCGCTTTGCTCGGCTTTAAGGAAAACACACAAGGCGAAATCGCCTACATGTTTCAGCACACATCTTTCGTGACTGAAAAAGTTGCGCTGTGAGGTCTTGCGCCTTTAACACTATCTAAGATGTAAGGATAAATTCTGATAAGAGGAGAAGGCGATATTGGACGGGCAATACCGAACTTTTACAAAAAGGGTGGTTGAGCCGCCAGCGAAAATACGGCAGCCATCTCTCCTTGATTTTGCGAAGAAGCGCAGGAACTTTATGTTGGTCAGAGCTACAAAATCAGTCCATCCGTATCGAGGCTTGAGTTGATTGTCATTTCTGTGAGCGTCTCTTCGGAGAGAGGATGGATTTAATTGGCTCTCAATCTGACTATTCAAGTTCTCTCAAAATGACCTATGTTGTCATTCAAATTGACGTGACGCTCGTCTTGACCTTTCGAGGAACTCAATAATTCCCGCCATTTTTGAAGGTTCGGGTTCTGCCATGCCTGCGGCATGAGATTCGCTATGAGATGGAGCGCCTCAGGTGCGGGGAGCAAGCTCTTTGACGCTTTCTCGCAACTATCTTCGATAAATGGCTCACTCCAGACGAAAGCCGGATGCGGCACGTAGTGACCGGCCTGACTTCTTTCAAAGCGATGCCGATTCGCTCGGTTAGTAAGATAATCAAGGGGACGCGGCAGAAGCCCTCATATCCTTTTGCCGCGCCGCCCTCATCAATGTCGCCGCAATCATGCTGCGACATGTTTCCGCTCTTGCCCGTCACATCCATCCCGCCGGTACGAAGGTAATATGACCAACGTGGCAATCAGTCATCGCTTGACAGCGCCGTACATGCGGACTGTGATCGCGTGTGGCATGGCGGCGCTCCTCTTCAGCGTCTATCGCCTGCCCGTTGCCGCCATCGACATACGTTTCCTGCTGTTGATTGCCGCCACTTTGCTCATCGGCTCGCGCGTGACCGTCAAGATTCCGCGCCTCGGCTCACACATCTCCGTTTCCGATACCTTCGTTTTCCTCACGCTGCTGCTCTGCGGCGGGGAGGCCGCTGTCCTGCTGGCCTCGATTGAATCCTTCTGCTCATCGCTGCGTTTCGCCAGGAGAAAGTTCACGATCCTGCTTAACACAGCCGTGATGGCTCTCTCGACTTTCCTTACCGTCTGGGTCTTGCGCTCCCTCTTCGGGTCTCTTGAAGACCCGCTCAACGGCGGCTACTCGCCGACGTTCATCAGCTTCTTCTGCGTCATGGCGCTGGTGCAATACGTCGTTAACTCCAGCGTCGTCGCCATCGGCTACGCCCTCAAAACGGGGAAGCCTATCTGGAAGACCTGGCGCGAGCATTACCTGTGGACATCCATCACATACTTTGCGGGGGCTTCTGCCGCCGCCGCCATCACCAAGCTCATCGGCTTCATCGGCTTTACGGCCTTTATCGCCACGACCCCGATTATCCTCATCGTCTACATCACCTATCAGACCTACCTCAAGAACATTGAATCAGCCGAACGGCACGTCGCCGAGTTACAGGAAAGCGAGGAACGCTTCCGCAGCGCGTTCGACTACGCAGCCATCGGGATGGCGCTCGTCTCACCGGAAGGGCGCTGGCTACAGGTCAACCACTCTTTGTGTGAAATCGTCGGCTATTCGGAGGAAGAATTGTTGGAGATGGAAGGCTTTCAGACCATCACCCACCCGGACGATTTAGGCCCTCATCTGGCACACGTCGGTCAACTGCTCGAAAGCAAAACGGCTGATTACCAGACGGAGGAACGTTATATCCACAAAGACGGACAAGAGGTCTGGGTTTTTCTGAGCGTTTCCAAGATACGCAACGCGCGCACAGCCTCAACGCGCCTCATCTTCCAGATACAGGACATCACAGACCGCAAGCAGGCCGAGCAGCAACTCCTTCATGATGCTTTTCACGACGTTCTGACGGGCCTACCGAATCGCGCGCTCTTCGTTGACCGCCTGCGACAGGCGCTGGGGCGGTCGAAAAGATTAGGCTCACACAAATTCGCCGTCCTCTTTTTAGACCTTGATCGCTTCAAATTGATTAATGACAGCCTCGGTCATATGGTCGGAGACCAACTGCTCATCGGCATCGCGCGCCGTCTGGAAACGTGTTTGAGGCCGGGCGATACGGTCGCGCGTCTCGGCGGTGATGAGTTCACAATCCTGCTCGAAGAGATAAACGACACGAGCGAGGCTCTCCGCGTGGCGCAGCGCGTCGAGAAAGAGTTGTCTCTGCCTTTCAACCTCGGCGGGCATGAAGTCTTCACATCGGTCAGCATTGGCATCGCGCCGAGCGAAACCGGCTACGAACGTCCCGATGACATTCTGCGCGACGCGGACACGGCCATGTATCGCGCCAAATCCTTAGGCAAGGCGCGGCATGAAGTTTTTGACAGGGCCATGCATGCTCATGCAATGAACCTCCTGCAACTGGAGACAGACCTCAGGCATGCGCTCAAACGCGATGAATTCCTGCTCCACTATCAGCCGATTGTGTCTCTTGAGACCGGCGCGATTCATGGCTTTGAGGCGCTGGTGCGCTGGCAGCACCCGAAACACGGCTTTATCTCCCCATCCGAGTTTATTCCCATCGCGGAAGAGACGGGACTGATTCTTCCAATCGGCCAGTGGGTGCTGCGTGAGGCCTGTCGTCAGATGCGCGAGTGGCAGGAGCAAATGCCAGCCGCGTCGTCTCTGTCAATCAGCGTGAATCTCTCAGGCAGGCAATTCACGCAGCCCGATCTAATCGAGCGAATCACTCAGGTCTTGAGGGAAACCGGCCTCGCTCCGAGCAGCCTGAGACTTGAGATTACAGAGACCGTGGTCATGGAAAATATAGAGACCGCCGCCGCCATGCTCAAACAACTACAGGCGCTGGGCGTGGAACTGAGCATAGATGATTTCGGCACGGGCTACTCTTCTTTGAGCTACCTGCACCGCTTCCCAAGCTCCACGCTGAAGATTGACCGCTCTTTTGTCAGCCGAATGATGGATCAAAGTGAAAACGTAGAGATCGTCAGAACTATCGCCGTGCTGGCACAGAATCTGGATATGAACGTCGTCGCCGAAGGGGTCGAGACGGAAGAGCAGGTCATACAGCTCAAAGCTTTGGGCTGTGAATATGCACAGGGCTTTTACTTCTTCAGGCCGATGAATGCATCAGCCATAACTGAAGTGCTGGCTAATGTTCACCACCATTTCTTAAATTCAGCGCCCTCTGAGGTGCTCATGCAACAGCCAACAACTGTTGCTGCATGAGCTATAGAGATTTCCCTGTCATCCCGTTCAGCACAAATCAAACAAAAAGCGCCGCCGATGCCTGGAGTATCGGCGGCGCTTCCCAATTAATCAGCCTCGACTACAGAACTGTAATTCGGCTACTGAAATAAATCCCTGACGCTGTAGATAGCGTGAGTGGCGTACTCCTCTATCTTTGAGTACCTGAGAAGAACCAAGACAGGTAGTAGTCGCCTTTTCGTCTCTTTTATATTCAGAACTGGACAACTGGCTTCCGTCAGGGATGCTTGCCAGCCGCCTGGCGAAAGAGGAGAAAGAATTCACAGCCTATCTTAATCGGCTGTGGCTGCGCGCACAGAACATCCATCGCCTGGTGTTTTCAACTCAAGTATTTCTGCTCTTGCCAGCCATTGATACCTGCCTATATTATCGACGAAAATTGCAGTGCGGTCTATTAGTAGGATGAATAACCTTATGATGAATAACTGAATCAGCGCTTTGCTTGGGACGCAAGTGTTGCGTCCCGAATTTTATCATTCGCGGCTCGCCGTCTAGTCCCTCCTTCTTTGCGGGGCTGTCCGACGCCCCGCGCATCAGGACAATTTTTGTTCACGTAGACGAAGGCGTAAATGAAAGCTTCCGCCTTGCTGGTCTGGATTTGCGCTCTGGATGATTCTTCTTAGCTCAGTAAGAAGAATCACTCTATTGCTTTGACCACCCGTTTGAGAAAAGGGACAACTAGGCATTCGAGAGGATATCAACATGGGCAACGCAGAACAGCATCCAAAGTCATTCGATCCGGCTACGCTGGACAGCATCATCAGCGAAACTGTAGCTCCCGCCGCTGAAGAGATAGATCGCACCGGAGCATTTCCGCGCGATGCGCTCAAGGCACTCGGCACAGCAGGTCTTTTGGGGCTAATCAGTTCCTCTGAGGTAGGAGGCCTCGGAGAATCGCAACGCGCAGCAACGCTGGTCGTCGAGCGGCTTGCTGCCGCCTGCGCTTCCACCGCGATGGTGGTTTGTATGCATTATGCGGGAACTGCCGTCATCGAAGCACATGGCCCACTGGCGATTCGCGAAGCCATTGCGCGCGGTGAGCACGTTACTACTCTTGCCTTCTCTGAGAAGGGATCGCGCAGTCACTTTTGGACGCCGATAAGCACAGCGATTCGGGTAGAAAGCGGTGTCCGCCTTGATGCAGAGAAGAGCTGGGTTACTTCTGCCGGACAGGCTGATTCTTACGTCTGGTCAAGCCGTCCTCTGGCAGCGGAGGGGCAGAGCGCCATCTGGCTCGTCCCGGCGAATGCCGCGGGACTCACGATTCCATTTCAATTCGACGGGATGGGGCTGCGCGGGAATCACTCGTCGCCCGTTACCGCCGAAGAAGTCATAATACCGACGGGGAACATGCTCGGCGCTGACGGCGATGGCTTTAACGTCATGATGGGGATTGTTCTACCTTACTTTCAGTTGATGAATGCAGGCTTCTCGGTCGGGACGATGGAAGCAGCGACGACGAAAGCTGCTCAGCACGTGACCAGCGCGAAGCTTGAGCATCTATCGCAGTCGCTCGCCGATCTGCCCACGATCCGCGCTTACCTCGCACGCATGCGCATCAAGACGGACATGTGTCGCGCACTGCTGCTCGATACACTCGCCGCGCTCGAAGGAGGACGCGAAGATGCCATGTTGCGCATTCTGGAGGTCAAGGCTGCTGTCGGAGAAGCCTCCACAGAGGTTACGGAGTTGGCTATGCGGGTCTGCGGTGGAGCGGCTTTCCGTAAGGAGGTCGGAGTGGAACGCAACTTCCGTGATGCGCATGCGGCGACCGTGATGGCTCCGACCACAGACGTTCTCTACGATTTCATTGGCAAGGCAGTTTGTGGAATCCCCCTGTTTGGTTAAAAGAAAGGTATAACTTCATCAATGAGTAATTCTGAGATTCTGCTTCTGGGAGCAGTGGCCTATGATCCGAAGGTGGTGACTATTTGGGAAGGCTTCAAAACATATTTCTCCCGCAATGATCTCCCTTTCGACTATATCCTTTATTCCAACTACGAGCGGCAAGTCGAGGCCCATCTGAAGGGAGATTTTCACGTCGCCTGGAACTCGCCACTGGCCTGGGTTAGAACCCGACGGCTTGCTGCCGCGCTTGGACAGAAGGTTGAGGCACTCGCGATGCGGGACACGGATCAGAACCTGACATCCGTTATCATCGTTCGGAGTGATTCCGGCATACAGTCCGTGGCCGACCTTCACAACAAAAAGGTGGCTGTGGGAGCAATTGATTCGCCTCAAGCCACACTCCTCCCGCTCTCCCATCTTCGAGCACAAGGCTTGACACCCGGTGACGACTTCGAGGTCATACGCAATGATCTACTTGGGGGAAAGCACGGCGATCATATCGGAGGGGAACGCGCAGCCGCACGCTCCCTCATCGCAGGTGATGCGGACGCCGCCTGTATGATTGACGGCAATCATCTGCTGTTCATCACAGAGGGCACTCTTCCCAATGGGGCGACACGCGTCTTGTCTCAGACCGGAACTTACGATCACTGCAATTTAACTGTTGGCTCTGCGGCCCCTGGAGCGTTGGTCGAACGCTTTCACAAATTGCTGATGGAGATGTCTTACGATGACCCTGAAGTCAGGCCGCTGCTTGATCTGGAAGGTCTGAAGGCTTGGCGTGAAGGTCGTGTTGAAGGTTATGAAGCGCTGGAACGGGCAGTTGACGAGATGAGGTTTTATGACAGAGCCGGAAACATCACCATCGCAGATTATAGATATTGAAGACCTCGGGTTTGATCGGGGCGCGCACCTCCTGCTTAAGAAGGCGCTGGCGGATATTCCTGTCGGAGAGAAAATCGGTGTCAGAGGGCGTGCCCCGGATATGGCTGTCCATCTGCGCGGTTGGTGTCGCGCACAGGGACACGAGATCGCCTGGCCTGAAAGAGGTTCGACAAGCGAAGAGATTCACCAACCGGGCGCGTTTCCTTTGGTGGCATGGATAATTCGTGGCTCAGCAACTACGGGGCGCTGGCGCTACGCCGAAACGGCGGGTGCAACTGATCCGCGTCAATCCGGGTCAGTGGTTGATCGCCCGTCAGCCAGGTGGGGACTGGCTGCCCGCGGTGCAAGAATCGAGGCCGGTGGGCCTGAGTTTCACTTCAGACTCAATGCGAAGGAGGACGTATGGGCCGATAGTGTTCCGCGTCTCTATTTGCAGGCGGCAGCCGCGCAGTGGAATCCCGCCACAGCGATTGATTGGGACGCGCCCTTCGAACTACTTCCAGAGATAGAGTTGGCTGTCGTTCAGGTGATGACCTACCTGATCGAAAACGAAGTCGCTGCCCTTCTGGTGCCGGCGAAATTTCTGGCACAGGTACACCCGCACTTCCGCGAGGTCATGCAACTCCTGGCGATTCAGGTTGCCGATGAAGCGAGACACGTGGAGGTCTTCACCCGGCGTGCTACGCTGCATCATAAAGGAGACCTGGGCCTCTCGACCGTCAGCGGCCAGCTTTCACTGAAAACTCTACTGGACGAGCCGGACTTTACGCTCGCCTCTTTCTTGTTATCAGTACTCGGTGAGGGGACTTTTCTGAATCTACTGTGGTTTCTTGAGCACCATGCGCCTGATCCGGTGACTCGATCTATTGCTAAATTAGCCGCTCAGGATGAAGCACGGCACGTCGCCTTCGGCATGGGGCACTTGCAGTACCTGATTGCCCATGAGCCGACAACGCGCGAGCGCCTGAGCGCGGCAATTAATAGGCGACATGATACGCTTGTGCAAACTGCCGGACTAAACGAGGAAGTGTTTGATGCCCTGGTGCTTCTGGCGGCAGGTGAGTGGAAGGTTGAGGCAATCGCCGAGGGCTTTGAAAAGGTTCAGGCTCTTAAACAGGAGATGGACATGGATCGGCGAGGCCGCATGGTCAAACTTGGGTTCAGCCCGGATGAAGCAAGCGCGCTCTCAGCTTTGCATACCCGAAATTTTATGTGAGAAAGTATTGGTCTTGGGCCTCTTCCAAATCGCAGCGTAACGAATAATCACGAGGAACTTTTGCTTCTTAAAATAATTTTTGCAACAAAGTTGCAAAAATATCTTGACAGTTTCTACATAAAATACTATCTTCCGCCCGCACATCCGGGTTTTGAAGCTTCACTTCAAGGTCAGTCGCTTCACTTCCACCTAAATATTTAATCTCTCGAAACTCTGTGAAGAGATAGAGTTTCACCTGCCCTCCGAGGAGCACTCACTATGCTGCGTCTATTTTTTCTTCGTCGCTTTGCTTCGCCTTTTCACTTTACAGCACCACATCGTATCGGAACACTAATGCTCATCGGCGTGTTGCTGCTTCCGGTGTGTGCGCCCGCGCAATCCTTCATGGATAGCAATGTTACGTCCCATCATATTCAGCGGAGGGCAGGGAACTTTAGCAAAGCCAAATCCCCTGAAGCCGTCAGCGGTCTACGTACATTGGATGGGCCGGAGCAAGAACGCTTTAAGGAAGTAAGCAGCAGGCTGCCTTTAACCTTTGAGGTTAACCGGGGTCAGGTAAGCTCACAGGTGGGATTTATTTCCCGGAGCACGGGGTATGACCTGTTTCTGCTGCCTACCGAGTTGGTAATGGATTTCAATGAGCACTCAAGGCGCGACGAACAGAAAGCCGCGCCGAGCCGAGTGTGGGAAGCACAAACGCGAGAGACCGTCCTCCGGCATTCCCTGCGAATGAAGTTAGTGGGAGCTGACAAACGCTCTGTGGGGGTCGGTCTGGAAGAGCTTCCCGTTAAAAGTAACTACTTTATAGGCAATGAGCGCTCGAAGTGGCAAACCAAAGTATCTAATTATGCCAGGGTGAAATACCGTGGCATATATCCGGGCGTGGACTTGATTTACTACGGAACACGCGGCCAACTTGAATACGATTTTGAAGTCGCTCCCGGCACACATCCAAACGCAATCAGGTTAAGCTTCGAGGGCGCTAAACGCGTGCGAGTGGAGTCGGACGGAGACCTGGTACTGGATACGGAAAACGGTGAGGTTCGCCACAAGCGCCCGCACGTATATCAGGATGTTAATAGCGTTAGACGGAGCATACCGTGTGGCTATCTACTGGACGAGAACCAGCACATCACCTTTGATGTAGGCGACTATGACCGGAGTAAGCCTTTAACCATTGACCCGGTACTGACCTATGCCACCTATCTGGGCGGCAGCCTTGGTGATGCTGCTTATGGTGTCGCTCAGGACGCAGCCGGTAACCTCTACGTCACAGGCATCACCTCCTCGATTAATTTCCCTACGACAGCCGGTGCGTATCAAGCTATTTATCCGACAGATGCTCAGAGCGTTGTCTTCGTGGCGAAATTAAACCCGGCGGGAACGGCGCTTGTTTATTCCACCTATCTCGGCGGTAGCGGACACGACCCGAGTTATGCCTCCGCTAACAGTTACGGCTACAGCATAGCGGTAGACGCTTCCGGTAATGCTTATGTGACCGGGGATACCAGTGCCATCAATTTCCCCACGACGGCTGGGGCTTTCCAGCCCACTACCGCCGTGCAGCATGGGATTGACGCTTACGTGACGAAGCTGAGCGCGCAGGGCGATTCTTTAATTTACTCTACTTACCTGCACGGCCCCGGTCAGAGCAATGATTATGGAAGTGCCATTGCTATTGACAGTTCCGGTAATGCTTATGTGACGGGACTCACCAACTCTACAACCTTCCCCACGACGGCAGGTTCCTTCCAGCCAACCACACCGGCCAGCTCTTTTCCGGGCTACGTCATCAAGTTAAACGCTTCCGGCAGCGCGCTCGTTTACTCCAGCTATCTTGGCGGCAGCACTTATGATTACCCCAGGAGTATCGCACTGGATGCAACTGGCAACGCCTATGTTGCGGGTGGCACTTCGTCAACGAATTTCCCCACAACGACGGGCGCTTTCCGCACCACATCAGCGGGCGGCGGCGATGCGTTTGTGACTAAAATCAATCCCGCCGGAAGCGCCCTTGTTTATTCAACATACCTGGGCGGCAGCGCCAGCAAGACGGCCAACGGCGCGGACAGGGCCAACGATATTGCCGTCGATAATTCCGGCAACGCCTATGTGACCGGTGACACTACTTCGGCCAACTTCCCGACGACTGCCGGGGCTTACCGGACAACCGCTGTCGGCGGCACGGACGCTTTCATCACCAAAATCAATCCGTCCGGCGGCGCTCTGGTGTATTCAACTTATCTGGGCGGCGTCGGCAAAGACATCGGATACAGCATTGATATAAACGATTTGGGCAACGCCTACGTGTCGGGCAGCAGTGATTCAAGTAACTTTCCAACGACCTCCGGGGCCTTGCAGTCAAGTAATCTCGGCCTGACCGCCTTCGTTACGAAGTTGAACCTGACGGGCAACAAGCTCGTCTATTCCACATATCTCGGCGGCAGCGCCAATGATGATGGCTGGGCAATAGCCGTACAGGGTTCAGGCGATGCCTACGTGGTCGGCACTACCAGATCGACCAACTTCCCCGTCACGTCCGGCGCGTTTCAGCAGGCACACGCAGGGGGTAATGATGATGCCTTCGTCGTAAAACTCTGCATGGAGGCTGACAGAGGGATCGCCGCTGATGCGACGGGGACGGGGCCAAACTCTGTCACCTATGGAGACTACAGCTTCCCTGCGGCTCTCGACCCGACAGTGCTGGACTTGGCTTATCCGGGTGAAGACCTGGTAGCGAACGACCCAGCCACGGGCCGCGAGACAGAGATTGCCGCACGCCTCTACCGTCCTTCAACTTTATCAGCAGGGTCATATCCGCTGGTCATCTTCCTTCACGGAAATCACGCTACCTGCGGGAAACGTAACACCAGTCCACGCGTAGACGATAACAGTTCCTATACGACCACTGGCCTCTGCCCGACCGGCTATGACCCCGTTCCGAATCACCTGGGCTACGAATATTTGGCCCAAAGACTTGCCTCCTGGGGTTACATCGTTGTGTCTATCAACGCCAACCGCGGCGTGACAGGTGATGTGTTAGGGCCATATAGAGGCCCAAACGGGGAACAGCCTTACGAGGCTCTACGCAACGATGACATCAACCTTTCGCGTCTCGACCCGTCACTCATTCTGACGCGAGGCAGACTCGTCCTGAGACATTTACAGAAGTTGAGCGAGTGGAACAAGAATGGCGGCGCGCCGCGGGTCGTGGGTGATCTGAAGGGAAAGATTGATTTCAGCAATGTCGGTTTCATGGGCCACTCCAGAGGCGGAGAGGGAGTGAGGGCCGCTTATAAGATGTATCCTGCACCTGGAAGCCCGTGGCTGACGCGGATTCTCAGCCCCGTCAACATTAAAGGCGTGCTCGAAATCGGCCCGGTAGACGGATTCGCAGACCGCGTGCTCAACGCAGAGGGTACGTCATGGAACGTTGTTCTACCGATGTGCGACGGCGACATTGTAGATTTACTGGGCGTTAGACCTTTCGACCGTATGATGGCCGGAGTGATTGCGAACACGGCGGAATCTCCGCCCACCCCGAAGTCAACCTACACGGCCTGGGGAGCTAATCACAACTACTTCAACAGTCAATGGCAGCGAAACGAGTCGAACGGCTGCCTCGATCACAGAGCGCTCTTTCTTGAGCCGGGGACGGCAGGAGCAAGTACTCAGGTCGGGTCTGCCAACCAGCAGCAAATTGGATTAGCGAGCGTAGTAGCGTTCTTCCGGGCCAACGTAGGAGTCTCGGCAGACCCAAGCCTCAGACAGAACTTCGACCCGTTGTACGATTTACCGGCGACCGTGACCTCAATCACGCGTGTTGACAGGGGATTCACCCCTTCGCCTAATTCGAGCGTGACCACCGTCTTTGAGGACTTCGATAAGGCTACAGGGATTAACACTTATGGTTTCGCCAACGATGTCACATCCGGCGTTAGTGTCAATCATGGTGCAGACGTAGTGCCCAATCATGACGCCAGTCTCACCGCCGCAATTGTTTCCTGGACCGCGCCTTCATCAGGCGATGCCCCATACTTCCAGACCAACTGGACTGAGGCCGGGAAAGGCTCCGACATCAGCAATTATCAAACGCTGGATATACGTATTTCACGACAGTTCAATGCAGTTCAGAATCCTTCCACCGGCACAACTTTCTCCATCCAGCTTGTGATGGCGAATGGAAGCGTGTCGGATTTGGTGGGGTTATGCAAATACGCGGAGTTGACCGGCCCGGTCGGAGGGCGCGGAGGCGTCGGAGGCACGCCGGAGTATGGAGGCAGGCACCCGATTCTGCAAACAGTCCGCATCCCGCTGGCAGATTTTGCTAACGTAGACATGTATCAGGTGAGAGGTGTGCGGTTTGTTTTTGACGGAACTCCGACCGGGGCGATTTTTCTCGCCAACATCCGGCTCTCCACCTGAGAGTCGTCGTTCACAGGAATTAGTTGATGAATTGTGTTGTAATATAATTGAATCAAGGTGACACGCGTGTCACCTGAGGAGAAGTGCATGAACATGAAAACGCTAATCAGCCCGCGTCGTCCTCTCCGGCAAGGCACTTGGTTGTTAGGTGGCATCCTGATGCTCATGGTGTGGAGCGTTCCCTCAGTCACGGCGCAGGAATCCCCCGACGAATCCACAGACCGGGCCATGATTACAACGTATAACTTGTATGACACGCGTAGGAGTCCCGGAGAAGTGTTGGCCGAAGGCAACAACACTATTCCCGAAGGGAAACTAGGCGTGAAGACCTGGCGTCTCGAAGAGGTGAAGCTGCCAAGAGCATTTGAACTCGACGTTCGAGGCCAAAAAGAACGCGTCGAGAGTGTGCTGCGACTCACGATTACGGGTAACTCATTCCGGTGCGGTTCTTTCTTGATCTGGGTTGGAGATAATCTGTTAGGCGACGTGAGCGGTGGGATGGGGACGGATTTGACGACGATTATCTTCGACCGTTCATTACTGGAGGACGGGGCAACTATCGCAGTCTCCTGTGAAAGGCCGGACGATCCTCTCTCACGTTCGGTGCTGCCGGAGAGGCTTTACCTGCCTCCCCGTGCGAGGAGTTCTCGTTCGTCCGGCGATGAGGTGGGCGCTGTTACGCGGATACGGAAAATCAGCCGGAGAGGACAATCGGGCAGCAAGCCTTACATCCAGATAGAACTAACTGTTGATGAAAGTTTGCCGGTTCAAAATGCTTCTCGCATAGTCCAGATCGGCACGCAGGAATTTTACGCGGGCGGTTCTCCGAGCGGTGATGGTCGAAGGATTATTGTGGAAATGACGCTTGAGAAATTCGCTCAGTTGGAAGATGGTGCCCAAATCCTTGTGAAGAATGGTCGCGGAGCAAAAAGCTTACGCGGGGCACGTAAATTCGGGCGCTTAAATAAGGGCGCATTAGAAATGTAAGCCCTCGGCATACGATGAAGGCTGCAACTCGGACGACGCCCGTCGCAAGTTCGGACTCGCGGCTGTCTACGACGTGCCCTTTAACGGGGCATCCCGATTTTCTGAGAGCACCAGCAACCTTCTCAAAAACGTCTTTGCCAATTGGACGCCCGGCACGATTATCAGCTACCGGAGCGGCAGGCCCGGCCAAACGCGGCTGTGTTGCACGGATAGCGTATCAGTTATAATTCATCCTTCTCCATCCGCTTGCAAGAATTCTCATAGATAAAGCGGAATTAGGTTTGCTGTCATCATGAGCTTGGATGCTGCTCGACAATGCTTCCCGCCCGGTTAATTCTGGCGCTAGCCGCCTCGTGCTATGTCAGCTTGAAATCCAGATATGCAAACGGCCTTACCGCAATCTACGCGCTTGAGCGATTATACGAACATTGCGGTCGAAATCTTTGTTGCCGCTTTCACTATTCTGCCCTTTTTTGTACTGGCATATTTTTACACGATGCTGCCAGAGCGCGTCCCTTTGTTCATGAACTTGAATGGCGAAGTGGCGATTTGGGGTGAAAAAAGTTGGCTGTCGGTTTTCAGGGTGGCATTGATGGCTACCGTGACGCAGGTGGTTTGCCTGCTGATGAAGTATACCGTTTTGCAGGCGGCAGTCGCTTTGCCTGTGGATAATGCTGACGATTATGCACGGCTTTATAAACAGTCCACAGTCCTTAGTACCAGTTTATGGGATTGGTTTCGCTGCATAGCTGCGCTCAAGATGAGTGCGGCGACGCTCGACACGATTTTTCTCAGTATCGAGCAATTCAAGTCTCTCTCAAAACCTGCTTTCATCATCACCTTTATTGTCGCTTTGCTTTCGCTGCCGATCGCACTTTTTTACGGCTATCGTTTGTTTATTTTGAAGCGCAAAATAAAAGAAAGGTTTGGGGATGCAAAAACACGAAAGCCCGTTGACGTAAGGTATGTGTACGGTGGCGTTTTGTATTTCAATCCAAATGATTCGGCTTTATTTGTGGGCAAGTATGTTTTCAATTTCGCCAACGTCCGGGCGTGGGTGTTTATCGCGTGTATCATCGCTTACCCATTGCTGGTATTCTTGCCAGCGTAGCCCGTTTCGGCGAACGGCTGCTACTAACAACTCATTCAACCGGACGCGCAATTAGCATGTCTTTTAACTTGTCCGTACCGGCGTTGATTGCTCGTCGGTTAATTCGGGCGTTCGCCTGCTTCCCGTAACTACAGACTTATGCCACAAAAGCTCAGCCGTCGGTGTTAACTAGCAAGAGGCGTAACGCGAGGCAATTTAATGCTTGTGAGATGCTTCAAGTAATTTAGACTCAATGAGGGGAAAATGAACATGAAGAAACATTTCATGACGGCTGCGCTGACTCTGTTTGTCGGCATCGCAGGTGGCACGGGTCTCGGCCATGTCTTTGCACAGGAGCAGAAAACTCCACCACTGACGAAGGGAGAGCGCGAATGCAAAGGGTCAGATCGAGAAAGGCTTGCACAAGCGCAGCAAGCATCTTTGTCGCCCGCAGAGCGTCTGGCTTGGCGTGAGATTCAAGAGCGCATTGATAGAATGTCTCACGGCGAAGAGGCGAAAGACCCGAGCGCGGCGATGCACTTCATGGCTGACGATTACACGCTATATACATTGCCCGATAAAGACTCGCCTAATGGGAAAACCATAAACAGGCAACAGATAGCAGTGTACAAAAAGCAGAATCTTGATAGCTTGTACTCCACCAGCCCTGAAACGCACACTGACATTGAGGGTCTCTCAATGAAGGGTAATGCGGCCACTGTCGTCGTACACCAGCATTACGTGAGGGTGATTCGAGGCAGTGACGGCAGCCCGCATGAGGCTAGAACAAGTGTTCGACATCGTGAGACGTGGATATACACGGAGCGCGGCTGGTTGCAAAAGAGCGTTCAAGAGTTGGAGAGAGGCCCCATCTTCCTGGATGGTCAGCCATACAATCCTTAATCTCCCAACGCGCAGCCGAACAAGCCTCTTCCAGCCGCCCGACCGCCGCTTGTCTTTCATCAACATCGCGCGATGCTTTCTGCGTCGTGTGTTGCTGGCGGGCGGTGTTTTATCAATGATGCTTTTAATTGGAGGAATGTTTTATGAAATTGCGTGGAAGAGTTTTCCTGTTCGGTCTTGGCATACTTTTCCTTTCGACGTTTGCCGTGAAGGCTCAAGTTGGCATTGTTGACAGAGATGCCAAGATTAAACCGACGCTTGTTATCCTGGGGACTTATCATATGGGAACTCCCGGAAACAATGTCGTCAACGGCAAAGTCGACGATGTTAGCAGTCCGGAAAGACAAAAGCAGATAGTTGAACTTATCGAGAAGCTGAAAAAATTCAAGCCGACAAAGATTGTGGTCGAATGTGACATTGAGGACGACGCGAAAACTAAGGAAATCTACGACCGCTATTTATCTGGAAGCTATCAACTCTCAAAAAATGAAACTAATCAGATAGGCTTTCGCCTGGCGAAAGAGTCAGGCCATAAAAAAGTTTACTGTGTTGATTGGAGTGACTTCTGGGATGATCCTTCTATCAATTATGAAAAATATGCTGCCAAAGATGCCGAGTTGGATAGTTTCCTCAAAGGAGTTTATCGAAATCTAAAGAAAGAAGTAGATGCGGAACACGAAAAAATGTTCACACTGCCCGTTATCGACCAACTTGTTCTTCTCAATCAGCCGAACCGAATGGAGAAAGCCCATAAAATATATTTTGACCTTATGCGAATCGGACACGGTAAAGAGTATATCGGAGCAAATTATGTTTCGTGGTGGTATAGAAGAAATCTGACAATCCTCGACAACATCATCAGACTCACCGATTCGCCTAATGACAGAATCCTCGTAGTTTACGGCTCGGGACACCTTAAACTGCTGACGCAGTTTGCCAGAGAATCAGATTACTATAATGTTGAAAGCCCTTTGAAATATCTGCAAAGTAAGAAGTAAAAATCTTTATTTCGATCATCCGGTTTTTGTCGTGGCACGCCGTCGAACAACTCATTCAACGCGAGCGCCTCAATAGAGTGCCTTTCATTACTCTCTCTCAAATTGGTGCTAGAATGCTGCACACTCAGCGCGGGTTAATTCAGACAGTTGACTTCTGCTCGGCAGCGATGATTTATGACATTACTGTTTTTACTTTTACTACTCATAGCTCCCTATCTGATACTTACTCTAGCAGGGAGATGGATTCCCACTTTCAAACTCGCTTCATCTAAGCGAGCGAGAGTCGGTCTCTCACTTTTCTTCATTTTCACTTCCATCGGACATTTCATCAGCACTGAAGCGATGGCAGCAATGATTCCCCCTTCTGTCCCGTACCGCATTGAGCTAATTTATCTCACTGGAGTATTGGAATTACTTGGGGCGATAGGCGTGTGGATTCCTCGCTTGATGCGACTGACAGGGCTGCTTCTTATCCTGATGTTGATAGGTCTTTTACCTGCGAATGTTTATTCGGCTCTCAATCGAGTTGATTTCGGAGGTCACGGCGCTGGCCCAGCTTATTTGATTGTCAGAGTACCGTTCCAGTTACTGGTGATCTGGTGGACGTATTTCGCCACCGAACAGGATTGGTTGCAGCGGAAGGCAAAGCCTGACAATTCGCTCAAGCCGACCGCTCGATAGCGTGGCTTTCATCTTTCCTTGCGAGGTAAATTGTATATTGCTCGCTCGGTGCGGGTTAATTCGGGCGTGATGCTCCTTGCATTCGGGCATAGGCAGCGACCTGCCGGGAGGTGTACACATGAGGTTTTTACGCGCCTTTCTTCTGTGCCTGCTCTGCGCCACGTCGGCGCTCCCGCGGTCGAAGCCGGTCGTGGAGTACAGGGGGAATTTCGGCCTTCACGTCGTTGACGACTACATCCGCTGGCACAAATACCTGGAAGCCGAAGACAAGCTCCTGGTGATGGGTTTTAGTAATTTGCAGATCATCGATCTACCGAACACAAAGGTGGTCGAAACCCGCCCCGTCATACTGCCGCTTGAGAGCGGTCGCGGCTGGTACGATGGGGACGAGTTGGGGGTCAGTCCCGACGGGAGACGAATGCTCATCGTCTGGCGTCCGGTTGCCAAAGACGTGCCGAGAAAGGAGGCGTGGGTCTGGGACTTGCGGGAAGGCAAGCGCCTCGCCGTCCTCGACAAGAGTCCATACGACATACGCACCGGCGTCTGGAGCAAGAACGGCAAGACTATCGTCACCTCCGACCACCAGATTGGCTACATCCTCAACGGCTACGACGTGAAGCACGCGTTCTCCTTCTGGGACGGCGAGACGTACGAGTATCGCGGCGGCGTCTCACTCGACAACGTCACCTGGTGGCACCTGAGTGATGACGGGCAGCGCTTCTTCGCCGCGACGGGGAAGCAGAAGAGTTGGCTAGGGCTGAAGTACACCAGCGATTCAGCCGGGGTCATCACGGTCTGGGACACACGGACGGGGCAGGTGGAGAAGACCATCTCGGTTGCCAGCGCCAACTTCTCGCCCAAGACGCGCGAGATAGAGGTCAGCCCCGACGGCAAGTTCTTCGTCTTCGTCAACAAGAACAAGTCCAACTCTGCCGAACACAGGCTGCTGGCCTGGGAAATGAATGGGAGTATCAGCCCGAAGTACGAGCTAAAACCGCAGCCGAAGATCGATGACTCCCGCGTGGTCTTCAGCCCCGACGGGCGCTACTTCGCCGTCGACGTGGGTAAGAATCTGCAAATCTACGAGACGCAAACCGGCGAGAAGAAGTACGAACTGCGAGACGTGGAACTCCCGCACACGTGGCTCAGCAATGATGTCATCCTAGACGTACACCCCAAGCGCATATACCACGAGAAGAGCGAACCGATGTTTGGCTTGGACATCATCTCCGGCAGCGTGCTCTATCGGAGCAAGCTGACGTTCAGAGAGGAGGAGCGTTACAACCTCATCGGCGAAGGGACGGAGAAGACTCTCATCTACACCTCTGTCGTCCCACACCCTGCGGGCAAGATGTTCCTCACCTACGACTACGAGTACGTCAGGATTTTCGATTCGCGCACGGGACAACTGTTGCAGACCGTGATCTCGCCCCCACCGAAGTTCGACAAGGACGGGAAGATCGTCTACGACAAAAAGGGTCAGCCGAAGCTCAGCCGCGGTGCCGCCGTCAAGTCGGCGGACTGGTCGCGCGACGGCCACACGCTCTACGTCTTCAGCGCCAACGGACAGTCTGTTTCAGTCTACGGTCTGGTCAGTAATTGACACCGACTCACTACCCATCTCTGCCTCTGTCGCAGACCAGTCGAACAAAATCTTCAACCAGACAGGGGTCTAGTTCGCGCCCGGCCATCCCTGTCAGAGTGCGGAGCGCCTCTCGTTTCGTCAGCGTCGGCTTATAAGAGCGCCTGGAGCGCAGCGAGGTGTAGACGTCAACGACCGAGACGAGACGCGCTGCCAGTGGGATAAAAGTTCCGCTCAACCCGTCAGGGTAGCCTGACCCGTCCCAATGCTCGTGATGGTGAAGCACCGTCAGACGGATTGCCCCTGTCAGACATGGAAGCTTTGAAACGACTTTCGCGCCCAGAATGGAGTGGCGCGAAACAGCCGCGCGTTCCTCTTCATCAAATTCGCCGGTTTTTAAGAGGACGGAGGGCGCAATGAAGTATTTGCCCACATCATGCAGGTAGGCTCCGGCTTCCAACTCTTCGAGCGTCGGCATATTGCTTCTGCTGGTGTATCCACCGGCAAGAGCAAAGCGGCGGGCCAGGTTGGCCGTAGCGTGTGCGTGTGGTTGAACGTGTGCGAAGATTTCAGGTTGAGGTTTCCGACCGACCAGGGCGATTACTTTGGTCACTTCACGCAGACCTATTAATCCGGCAGAGATACTCTTTGCCTGAGTGAGTTGAAGACACTTCATCACGACATCTCCTTTCAGGAGGATCACTGCATTTGGAGATGCCTGTATTGCTATCTTTTCTCCCGCACGAAGATAGGAAGGCAGTACAAGCCCGTGAAGGTTGGAGCAAGTGTCTCTAAGATACGCATTTGCAGTGGTCGGTTAGGTAGCGTTTGGATGGCAATTGCGTTGCGTTTAGATGAACGCCCGGCATTAACCGCCGCGCACACAACCCAATGAGCGGCAACTCTCGCGGATGAAAGCCACGCTATCCGCGCTCCGGTTGGATGAATTATCAGGCTGCATACAATACATTAAGCTTTCATCGCTCCCCTCCGCGCATCACTGAGAAATGCTAAGAGAGACGCAAGTAACGTGACCGAGAGGAGCACTGTTACGATCATCGCGCACACTCCCAGGAACGGAGAATCTTGCCCCAACAGATTGTGCTGCCCCACATGTCCGGTAAAGTCGCTGCCGTAAGCCCACGTGTGGTATTGATCCATTGGCGTCTCCAGGACGGCGTGCGCAAACACGGAAAAGAGAAATAAGAGGGACGTGCCCGCGACCCTGTGCCACGGCTTTGATCTGGAGAAAAATACCCAGAGGAAGATGGGATAGATAATCAGACTGAAGGTAAAAGGAGTTACTTCCGGGAGGAAAGGCCAGCCGCTGTGATCCACCCGCAATACGTGGTCAACGTGATGGATGAACGCTAGAGTTGCAGCCAGCAATAAAAATTTCTCACCCCGACTAAGTTTCATAGGCACATCCTACTACTCACAGCACACTCGATAGAAGCCTAACACTGATGAGACCGCAGCGAGAATGAGACTGACAGGCAGGCCACTGTCATCTTCATTTATCGTTTGGGCGCAAGCAATCATTTAAGGCAACCGAATCTGCTTTGAGATATTCTGATGGCCGAAGCCATTCATTTTCTTGCGGAAGATAAATTCTCTTTTCAAATCCATAGTCACTTTCCGCTTGCGGACTCGCTTTAACAAGACACTGCTTACACACTCTCTAAAATAATTGAAAGATCAATTCGACTGTCATAAAATTTGAGTCCACAATGCTGCCGCTTAATCAGGCTCGAACGGTGTTTACGCAAAAGTGAATGCGAGCCAGCCACCTGATAAAACGCCTCTCAGGGTGCCTCTTTGTCAGATATTGTATTTGAAGTCCTTCACCGGCGGTGTGATACGCCTGCGGTTTCGACTCAGGTGAGTTTAGGGAATTCGACATGGCTAAGGCATGGAAGACAATCCGCATCTTCATCTCCTCGACGTTTAAGGACATGCATGCTGAGCGAGACCATCTCGTGCGGTTTACGTTTCCGCGGCTGCGTGAAGCTTTGTCAAGGCGGCGCATACATCTGGTTGACGTTGACCTGCGTTGGGGCGTCACCGCAGACCAGGACGCCTTTGAGCTATGCATGGACGAGATTGACCGCTGTCGCCCCCGGTTCATCTGCATGCTGGGAGGGCGTTACGGGTTCGTGCCGCCGCTGAAGTTTATCGGCAATCACATCATGGCATCGATACTGGCGGGCAGCAGTCCAGCCGGAGAGTTGACGCCAGACGAGCGCGCGGTGCTATCGGAGATTTATGCGCGTGACAACGACGGCTATCGCTTACGCGGGAAGCCGAGCGAGGCGGCAAAAGTTGAAAGCTGGGCGGAGAGCGGCAGGCATGCTGTCAGCGTTCTTCAGCGCGCCGGGCTGACCGAGGCGCAGTTCTCTATCACGGCTTCGGAGGTCTTCCACGCCGCGCTCGACAGGTTGGACGAGCCAGCCTTCCGCTACTTCTATTTCCGCGATTCCTCAATCACAGACTCTATCCCGGATGAGTACGCCAGGCTCTACCGCGAGCAGGAGGGCAGCTTCGCAGCAGGAGCGCTCAAGTCTTTGAAGGCGAAGATCAGAGAGTCGCAAGCGAAGACGCTCGCCGCGCCCGGCGTAGAGCAGGTAATTGCCCTTCCGGTCTACGAGTATTCTTGCGTGTGGGATAAGAGCGCGGCACACATCAGGGGTCTCAAAGAGTTTGGCGACCGTGTCTACGCAGACCTCTTAACAAGCGTCGAGGCGGAGTTCGGTGCCGAAGAGAGTGTTTCCCTGAATGAGTTCGAAGAGGAAAAGGCGGCGATGGAGGCATTGGTCGAGACCGGCATCGAACGCTACGTCGTCGGCAGCCGCCGTGAGGTCTTCGACCGCCTGCGTGCGCACGCCGAAGAATCGGGCGGCAACGGTTATCTCTGCGTCGTCGGCGAGCCGGGGTCTGGAAAGACAGCGCTCCTCGGAAAGTTTTACAGGGAGCACACGGTCGAAGGCGGCAAGCCAGACCTGCGCATTGTTATCTCGCACTTTGTCGGAGCAAGTGCAGCCTCAACGAATGTGCGACAGGTCTTGCGCCGCCTCTGCTACGAGTTGGCCCAGGGAGCGGACGCCGTTGTCGAGATACCGGACGAGTACGACAAACTCTGCGAGGTACTCCCCGAATTCCTGCGAAAGGCCGTTAAGAGCCGACGTGTGCTCATCCTCATAGATGGCATCAACCAACTGGATGCGGGGCACGACGCACAGGCGATGCGCTGGCTCCCCGACGTGTTGCCGAGCGGGGCGCGCATCATCATCACGGCGCTCGAAGGCCCCGCGCTCAATGTGCTGCGCGCACGACGACGGCCTCCCGAAGAGGTGCTCTTGCAGCCACTCAATGTGACGGACGCGACGGAAATTATAGAGGAGTTCCTGAGCCGCTACTGCAAGACCCTTGACGAGGTGCAACGCGCCGCGTTGATTGGCAAGAGCGGCGCACGCAACCCTCTCTATCTTCTGACTGCGCTTGAAGAGTTGCGAACACTCGGAACATATGAAGAGATTACAGACCGCATCAGGGAATTACCCGCCGAGACAGGCCCGCTCTTTCTCTGGGTTCTCGGACGCCTCGAACGCGACGAGGGTTTCCAAGACGAGCGCGGCGCACCCGTCGGCGGGGAGTTAATCCGCCGCTACTGCTCTTACATAGCAATCGGGCGCGCGGGGATGGCCCCGTTGGAACTCATCGAACTGGCCGCACCTGCCGACGAGCGCGCAAGTAGGCCCGCAGATCATCTCGGCAACGTCGCCTCGCTCCAACGCCTGCTCCGTCCCTATCTGATGTATCGCGGCGAACTCATAGACTTCTTCCATGAGCAGTTACGCCTGGCAGTTGAGCAGAAGTTCCTCGCGAGGCCGGAGGCGCGCACGGCGGCACACAGCGAGGTGGCCGCATACTTCCGGCGCAAGGCCGATCCCGCTGGCGACCGTACCTGGGCCAGTCGGCACGCCCGTGGACTGAGCGAACTTCCTTTCCACCAGACCAGAGCACAACTCTGGGACGAGGTCTTCGAGACGCTCACAGACCTTGGCTTCATGGAAGCCAAGTGCACGCATGTCGCCGTTACCATCACTAAACGCGACAAAATCAGCGCACACACGCTCTACGGCAGCGCATACGAGGTTCAGTACGGCGGCGTTTACGACCTCCAGGAGGACTACCGCCGCGCTCTCGAATTTTTCCCGGCCCAGGAGCAAGCGGCAGAACACCCCGGGCAGGGGAGACGGATGAGATACGGCTCTCTGAACGAGCACCCTGCAAAAGGTGAAAGGCTGGAAGAGTGGCTGCGCTTCGTCCGCGCGCACAGTCATATTCTGCGGGCGCATCCGCAGTGGTTATTCCAGCAAGCCGCAAATCAACCTGACGGCGACTTGCCCGCTGTCACGGCGAAGCTGAAATGGGAGAGCGGGGCAGAGAGTCGTCCGTGGCTGCGCTGGCTGAACAAGCCACAACAGGCCGATCCCTGCGTGCTAACTGTTACCTCGACTGACGCGCCGACTGCCAGGGCCTGCTTCTACTCGACGGACGGGCGCAGCATCATCAGCGCCTCTCTGAGCAAACTCGAAATTTGGGATGCAGCGAGCGGGGAAGAACTCGCCACTCTTGACGCGGGTATGCTGATTGATGCCTGTGCCTATTCGCCGGACGGAAAGTGGTTTGTCACCGGGGGCCTTCTCAGCGACAGTCCACTCGGCTGCCTGAAAATATGGGACACTGAAAGCTGGGCGGAGGTGAGGACGCTGAAATGCACCACCCGTGTGCGCGCCTGCGCTTATTCGCCCGACGGACGCCTGCTCGTCTCCGGAGGAGATAATGGATTCCTGCGGGTCTGGGACACACGGACCTGGTCGCCAATCGCCACGCTGTTAAATGACAACTGGTTTAAGTACGAAGCGGACGTAACCGCCTGCGCCTTCTCGCCGGACGGCAAGAGAATGGTATCCGCATCCAGAGCACGCGAAGAAGCCACACAGAGGTTCGATTCAGCTTTCAGGTTTCTGGAGCAGATGGGACGGCCTGACCTGTTGTCCAGAGTCCTCAAAGAGAGCGTCCAGCCACCTCTGAACGCTTTGTTGAGAGTCTGGGAGACGGATAGCTGGAGGCAGGTCGCCGCTATCACCGTCCACGATTCCGTCAACGTCTGTGTCTTTTCGCCTGACGGCAAGCGGGTCGTCTCACAGGCAACTGACCTGACTCTGAAAGCCTGGGATGTCGAGACGGGCAGGGAGTCGGCGGCGATGGCCGGGCCGGATAAAACCGTGGACGCCTGTGCCTACTCGCCCGACGGGCGGCATCTAGTATCAAACTACGATAAGGACTTGCACCTGTGGAATGCAGAAACAGGCGAGGTGCTGGCGAGCCTGACAGGACATACTTTCCTGACCTCGGCCTGCGCCTTCTCGCCCGACGGTCGCAAGATAGTCTCGGCTGCCGGAGAGACTAAGGTGTGGGACGTGGAGACTGCGATTGGGAACTCAGAGCGCGATGAATCGGGCGCAGGTCTGACGGCCTGCGCTTACTCTCCCGATTGGAAGAGGGTCGTCACCGGCAACCGTGATGGCAACCTCGAAATTCGTGACGGGGAAACGGGAAAGAGAATCCTGAAGCTGGACGGCCACCCCGGCTGGATCAGGTCTTGCGCCTATTCGCCGGACGGGCGAAGAATCGCCTCCGGTTCTGTACGCGAGACGCTTAAGGTCTGGGACTCAGAGTCGGGAACTGAGCTTGCTAATCTGTCCGGTCATATCAAAGGCGTATCGGCATGTGCCTATTCCCCCGACGGCCATCGCTTATTAGTCGTACATGGATGTGCGTTGATGTTGAGGGAAACCGGGTGCGGCATGGAGGTCAAAACTCTGCACGAAGGTGGCTCCCGTATGCCTTTAACGTCTTGCGCGTTCTCGCCCGACGGACAGAGGGTCGCCGTCGGAGACGCGTTCGGGAAGTTGCTGTTGTTGGATGCCTATACCGGAGAGGAAGTAGTAACCATAGGCACGCATGGCCCGGTGGAGTCTTGCGAGTATTCCCCAGACGGGCTGAGAATCATTACCGTCTCTCACACAGGTATGCAGGTGTGGTGCGCCAGAACCCATGCGGAACTCTCGGATTTCGATACGCGGCCTCTTGGGAGCAGCAACAGCACTCCGACCGGAATCTATCTAAGAGACGGCAGGCATATCGCCTCCGGCCCGGTGGGCGGCATGTTGAGGGTTCTGGACGCCGCGACGGGTGAAGAAGTCGCCTGCTTTTTAGCAAGTGACCGGATTAACTCAATCGCTGCTGGCCCCGGCTGTCGTCGTCTCAGCTTCGGTGATGAAAACGGCAACTTCTATGTACTAGAGTTGTGTGGGTCTGAAACAGGTATTCCGTCGGTTACATCCGTTTACCTGTACCAGGCAGACAGCAACAGTTGGGACTTACAGCCGACAGCGAGGTGTGAGTGGTGCGGCAAACGGTTCACCCCCTTGGACACAGTCCTCGATACAATCCGCGACATCGCCGAAGACGCGCATCTCACGTCCGACGATTCGCCCTGCGCGAAGTTGCCTTCTGAGGTGTGGGACGCGCCGCTCCTGCTTTCGGAGTGTCCGCATTGCCAGGGTCATATAAGGTTCAATCCGTTCCTTGTAGATAAGCGTAGTTCAACGCCAACTGAAGTATTAGCCCAGGCTGAATCAGCATCCGATGAGCAGAGCATTACAAGTAGGACGCTGAGGTCTTGGTGGAAATTCTGGAAGTAATCTTACCAAAATTGCACTCTGTAGCAGGATGTCACTGTCCTCATCCCAGTAGAACCATTTCGGGGCGGAAAGATTCGCCTTCCGTCCAGTTGGCCGGAGCATAACTTTTTAGTGCAGGGAAGCAAAATGGCCTATTAGCTTCGGAAGCTATAACGGTTTCGACCCTTGCTCTACATAGATTAAGGTCAAGATAAGAAAGTTGTGGCAAAACAGGTCAACCTTTGTATATTATATGAATAGCTGCTCTCATCTCGGCGAGATGAGCAGACGGCATCGATCTTTTGACTGTAACGCACGATAAAGGCAAACCTGCCGCGAGGCAGGGACGCAAAGCCGTGATTCTCGGAGCAATGCTGAACTTAGCGATGGCGAGAATGTCTGGTTGCCGAAGGTGAAACGACTCCCATCTTCTCGCTCCATCTACATCTTTCCCGGAAATTAACAGCTTAGCGTCCCTCCCTCTTCTTTACGTCACCGATTAAAGGCACCCCCGCAGTGATGCGGGTCCGCAAAGCCCGGAGCCTCTGGTCTTTCAGACAGAGATTGTCCGGCTACCGAAGTGAGGTCAACATGTTTCGTTCTTCAAGATCAAAGTTCTTTCTCTTGTTCTTTAATGCGTCGTTGCTCGTCGGATACCTGGCCTTGATTCCCACCGTCGCCTTCGGGCAAACTTCCGGAACTCGGCCCTCTGCGTTTAGCGCCACGAAAACCTCGTCCAAGCTTAATCATGCTTCGCTCAGGGTCGCTCCGTTTGTCCCGACGAATGAAGAGTTGCGCGCTTTCGAGTTGGTCAATACGGAACGAGCCAGGAAAGGCTTACGCCCGCTCGTCTGGGACGCCGAATTGACGCGCATGGCACGCATCTACTCAGAGAAGATGGCGCGCCAGAACTTCTTCAGCCATACAGCGCCGGACGGAGAGGGCCTGCGCGAGCGTTCTCGCGCAAGCGGGATTGTCGGCTTTAAGAGGCTGGGCGAGAATCTTGCTTTTAATAAAGGCTTCGCCGATGCCGCCGGCTCTGCCGTGGTTGGATGGATGCGTTCCGAAGGTCATCGTGACCATATTCTGGACAGGGAATTCACCCGCTCCGGTTTAGGCATTGCCACCTCGGCAGAAGGGCGCGTTTATTTCACACAGGTTTTCGCTGTGCGTTGAGCTGGTGGTATTTGTAAGATGGTGTGTAGCAACCGATAGAGCGGCTTGCTCATGATGCCAGAGCGGTTTTGTTACAGATAGGCGCGCAGCTTACGGCGCAGGATTGACTTCCCGCGTCAGATTCTCGACTTGACCGTTCTCTCATTCAGGTGCGCCATCTTCGCAATTTGCCTGTAGCTGCTATCTTCTACGAACAGCGCCAGCGGCACACGATACTGGTCTGATAATTTGTCAACACCTCTTCTGAGGGCTTCCCTGCGTGTGCGCTCAATGAGCGTGGCATCTCTGAGAGGTCGTGTGTCTGCTAGCTCCAATCCCTGCACCTTACCGTTCAACATACCCTCAAGAAAACGTCTTGCGTTAGGTCGGCAGCATTGTCGTCATCATGCTTGATATGCGCGATGATGTAAGCTGCCAGCCTTTGGTGAAGCCGCCAAGCTCTATTGAAAGCAGCCTCAAATATTCGGCTGGAGTGAGAGATTCAAACTCACCTGCTGGACATGCTTAGCATTTCTAAGGTCTCATACATTTAGAATAAGATCATTACGGGGCAACTACCTCTTAGGATAGTGTTGGCCGCCAGGTGAGCTACCAGAATCTCGCTGGACGCGTGCTGGCAGGTCTCTTCTGCTGGCTCTGACTCGCTGGGATTCGACGGGTCGCTATCGAATTAATCCCGAAGGAGATCATGGATGAAACAAGCAGGTCTGCTAACTTTAGCTTTACTAACTTCCGTCTTGATTGCTCCCGCGCTTTCCGCGTCAACTCGATCTTCATTTGTGACCGTCAAAAACCACAAGTTCTACGTGGATGATAAGCCTTACTACCTTCATCGGTGCCAATTACTGGTATGGCACCCTCTTGGGTCTTGAAAAGGAGAAGAGAAAAGGTGTCGAGCGGTTGCGGAAGGAACTGGATTTTCTGAAAGCGAATGGTGTCACCAACTTGAGATTGCTGGCTGGCGCTGAAGGGGCAGGCATGATTAACGGTGTGATGAGAGTGGGGCCGCCCCTGCAACCCCGTCAGGGAGAGTTCGACGAAGATGTTTTAGACGGGCTTGACCTCATTCTTTCGGAGATGGGTAAACGTAAAATGTATGCCGTTGTGTTTCTGAGCAACAACTGGGAGTGGAGCGGCGGTTTTCAACAGTATCTTGCCTGGAACGGTCTGGTCCCGGACGCACTCCTAACCAGAAAATTGACCTGGGATGAGCAGCGGGACATCGTGTCCAGGTTTTACAATTGCGGGCCGTGCAAAGAGAGCTACAACAAACAAGTTAATCTGATTCTGGACAGAACCAATAAATATAGCCGCAGGAAATACACCGAAGACCCTGTGATTATGGCTTGGGAGCTAGCCAATGAGCCTCGCCCGATGAGGCCCGCCTCCGCCTCCGCCTATAGGCTTTGGATAAATGATGTGGCGGCCATGATTAAAACGAAGGACAAAAATCATTTGGTCACGACGGGCCTTGAGGGCCTCGTCGGCACAGAGGACATAAAACTGTATGAAGAGGTTCATGCCGATAAGAACATTGATTATCTGACAATTCATATCTGGCCCAAAAACTGGAACTGGTTTAAAGGGCACGAGGTTCAAGCAGGTTTCCCGGACGTTGTCGAAAAAACCCTGAGCTATATTGAACAGCACCGGCTCGTCGCCGAAAAATTGAACAAGCCTTTAGTGATCGAAGAGTTTGGCCTCCCTAGAGACAGCCACTCATTCGACATCAGTTCTTCCACCTCTCTGAGGGATGCTTTCTACAGCAAGATATTCTCAGTGCTTGCGGAGCAGGCAGACGTGGGCGGCCATATCGGCGGGGCGAACTTTTGGGCTTTTGGGGGTACTGCCCAACCTGTAAAAGGGCAGACGAACTGGAAGGAGGGCGATAGCTACATGGGCGACCCTCCGATGGAAGAGCAAGGTCTGAACAGCGTTTTCAATAGTGATAAGAGTACCTGGCAAGTCATCCTGACCTTCAGCAAAGCTTTAGAGAAGAGTCGTAGGCGGGAGTCCAATTAAAAGATGTAGCTCAAGCATCGCCGCAGGAGGAATCATGAGAGCCATGCTATCGGAGCGTCCGCTCGAATGATTTGTTCGGCTTCTACAGAGCGCGCTCGAACCGCCCTATTTCTATGACCTCACGCGCCCAAAACCTGACCGCACCCCAACTGCCTTCGACATCATCAACTCTCACGTTTAAGCCTTCCATGCCTCTGGCTGACACATCGAAGATGCAAAACCCGCCGGTCTTGCGCGGGAAACCCTTTTCAATCTCTAAATCTTGCGGGCTATAAAAACGAAGATGCCGAAGCTCGTCGCCTCTTTTCAAGGTGACATCGATAAAGGGTTCGGACTCTTCGTCCGCCCATTGGTAAAAGCTGAAAGTGAAGACTTCATACTCCCAGGCACGCTCAAGAATTGGATGATAATGGTCTTCTTTCCTATCCACAAATCTCATCCTTCATAGAAAAGCTTAACGCCCGAATTGATCCGCCGCCCGCGAATGACATCCAAGATTATCGCAGCAATTAGGTATCCAAAATCAAAGGGGCGGTTTCTTGTGCGAACCGCCCCATCTGATCCTTTTGGTAAAGCTCATCCGAAAGCAAATCGCGCTCAGCGCACGGCCTCCAGGAAGCGGAAATCCGACATCCATCTGTCGCCCGATTCATCGCTGAGGATAGCGATTCGACCGGTGCTCATAAAAGCCATCTTGAGGATGTCCCATTCTTCGTCGCTGATGTTTCCCTGCTGTGAGCTGACGCCCCCTTCGTCCCAAACAATGACGACTTCTCGACCGCCAGCGACTTGGAAGTTACCGACCCGGCTGATCCGTCCGTAATGCCACTCGAATTTCGCGCCCGCCTCTCTGGCCTGTGTCGCTTCTACTCCTTCGGCGCTCGTCTCTCGCACACGATGTCCATCGCCTCCAGTTGACCTAGCCTTTTTCGTGGATTTCGTCGCAGACTTGGGCATATGTCATTTCCTCCCTGTTGATTTAATATGCTAATCCTTTTGGTAAGAACGACGCAGTGCTCTCCGGTAGCTATTGTATAGAGGCACTGCCATGAAGAGGTTAGCCTAGCACCACGAGCAGAGAAATTCAAAGGCGGGTTCAAGTGAGGCGCTGTCTAACAACTCATTCAACCAGAGCGCTCGACAGCATGGCTTTCATGCTTGCCTTCTCCGATAATGTCGGATGCTGTATGCTCGCGCCCGGCTAATTCGGGCGTTAGATGCTTCTATGTATGCAACATATGCGGCGAACAAGAATTAAGCGAACTCTGCTCTTCACGGCCTTGCCAATCGTGCTGGCTTTTACCTTGGTGGCGACGTTGATTGTGGCCGATGGGCTGATTGATGACATCCGTGCTGCCGACGTAGCAATCGTGCCGGGTAACACCGTCGAAAAGGATGGGCGTCCTTCAGCGAGACTACGCGCCCGGCTCGACCAAGCGGTCGCCCTTTATCGGCAGGGGCTGTTCCCCAATGTGATCGTCAGCGGCGGGGTGGGTAGCGAAGGGTTCGATGAAGCGGAGGTGATGAAGAGTTATCTGGTCGAAAACGGGGTGCCGGAGGGCAGCATCCATGTCGACAGCGGAGGGGCAACTACATATCTGACGGCGAAGAATGCGGCTCGGATGATGAGAGAAAACGGGTGGCAGAGTGCGATGGTCGTCTCTCAGTATTTCCATATTTCGCGCATGAGATTAGCTTTGAAGCGTTCGGGGGTCACGACGGTGTTTTCGGCGCACGCGCAATACTTCGAGTTGAGGGATATCTATTCAATCGCGAGGGAGGTGGTCGGTTACGTCGCATATCTTCTTCGCGCCGACTACTGAGGCGGCTTTTAGTTTAACGCGATGCCGTATCTAATGGTTGGCAATTATGGCAGTGGAAAATAGGGCTATATTGATAAAACGGGACGGATAGTTATTGAGCCAAAGTTTGATGAAACGAATAACTTCTCAGAGGGAATCGCAGATATATGGATAGGCAAAAAGATGGGATACATTGACAGGTCAGGCAAGATAATTATTCCTGTACAGTTTGATAGCGGCAGCGGCTTTTCAGAGGGATTAGCTCCGGTGGGAATTGGTGAAAAGTGGGGCTACATTGATAAGACGGGAAAGGTTGTGATTCCACTTAAATTTGAAGATGCACACGCTTTTAGTGAAGGTCTCGCCGCAATCACAGTTGACGGTAGTGAATTCGGGTTTATTGATAAAACAGGGCGAATAGTTATTAAGCCGCAGTTTGATAGTACGGTCGGTTTCTTTGACGAACTAGCAAGAATAGAGATCGGCGGCGAAATTTCTCTTTTGGATGGGTATATAAACCGGGAAGGAAAATACGTTTGGAGAAAGAAGCAAATAGATTGAATTCTAATTTTCTGCTCAGCCTCACAATTCGTTCAACCGGAGCGGCGATAGCTGCTCTTTTATGATTGTGCGCTGCGCTGATATTGAAGGCTGGATGCGCAGGCCGGGTTAATTTGAGCGTTAAGTTGCCAGGGACATCATGCGGAGAATGAAGAGAACGTGAGTCAATCGAGACAAACGCTGGAATCAATCCAATCCGATTTTGATCGGATTGCTTTGCTCCCCAACGAAAATTGGGATCATAACGCCCATTATCATAGATATTTGATGAGTCAGATTCCCAGGCACTGCCGTCAAATTCTTGAAATTGGTTGCGGCACGGGGGAATTCTCCCGATTGCTCGCCCGGCGCGCCGAAAGTGTTCTCGCCTTAGACTTATCCCCGCAGATGATTCGTCTTGCCCAGGAGCGATCAAAACTCTATCCCAACATTGATTTCGTTAATGCCGATGTGATGGCACATCAGTTCTCCGACTGTCAGTTTGATTGCATCGCGACGCTTACGACACTCCATCATTTACCAATCGAGCCTATCCTGAGAAAAATAAGGAAGATTTTGAAGCCCGGAGGTATATTTGTCTGCCTTGACCTATATCAACGCTCTAACTTGAGTGATTTGCTTTTCGATAGTGTTGCTTATCCCGCAAATTTATTTCTCAGATTGATAAAAACCGGAAAGCCGAGGCCACCTGAGGAAGTACGTGAGGCATATGCTGAACATGGAAAAACGGATACATACCTCACGCTGCCAGAGGTTGAGGGGATTTGCACAAACATCTTGCCGGGTGCGTTAGTGAGAAGACACTTGTTCTGGCGCTACTCTATCATTTGGAAAAAAGAAATTGACAGGCAAATGTAAATAACGCGACCTAGCAGCTGATTCAACCCGAACGTCCTCAGCTTGGCTTTCAAGATGCTTGTGCGGTACATCTCAGGTTGCCGCTATCGTCAGGCGGCGGGAAACAGGCTGAACTCCTTCAATCAACGCCTTCGGGCGGCAGTTTATTCTGGCATTATGCATAGGAAACGGACTATGGATTCCAGCGACGAAACAATAATCAAACTGAGCAAAACGAAAATCGTGCTGCTTCTGCTCGGAGCATTCGCCTTCGTGGCAGCGGGAATCTGGATGCTCTCCCTGGACGGCGCGAGCATTCAGTCTCATCGTCGTTTTAACGACCCCACGTATGTCCACGGCCTTGGACTTGTGTCAATCGTATTTTTTGGAAGCTGCGGACTATACGCTCTCAAAAAGCTGTTCGACAAAAAGCCCGCTCTGGTATTTAACAACTCCGGCATTACTGATAACGCAAGCGGCGTCTCGGCTGGATTCATTCCATGGTCTGAGGTGTTAGGTGCGGAGATATTCGAAATACAACAGCAAAAGATGCTCATTATCAGGGTCAGAAATCCCCAGGAATATATCGACCGTGGAAACTCATTGAAGCGGACGCTCAATAAAGCTAACTACAAAATGGTCGGCAGTCCCATCTCCATTTCCGCAAACACGCTACAGATTAAATTTTCGGAGTTGGCCTCCCTTTTTGACAGATACCAGCGAAAATACGGCGTCGGGGCGGGCGGCGCTGAGATGCGCCACCCAATTCTCGGACAAACGGTTCATTCAACAGAGGTGCTTGGCGGCCATGTCGGGCACGATGCCGACTTCATCAAACTGGATGAAGAGCCTAAGACGCAACTGCTGAATTGGTCGTCAAGGGCCGCCGCTCCAAGGCAATTGGCCGCGACCTCAGTAAGCTTGAGGGTTTGGCTAACGACGTGCCCTTGCTCTTGAAAAGGAAGGGCAACTGTGAGAAATGGTTCGGTCGCCGGGGTCGCGTAGCCGATGCGAATTGGGATACCTGCCGCAACGGCCAGTTCGCCTGACCAGGGGTCTTCCGGGCGAGCTAAGATGATGAGGTCGAAGAGTCCACGAAGGGAGTTAGCCTTTTGGTTAACAATGGTAGTCCAGTTGGCCGGGTCGTGCGGGGCTGTGAGCGGCGGAAAGGGGAGCGTGTATGTCCGATCGACCTGGGTACAACGCCGGACAACTTCGCCCAATTCAGAGGTCACCAGAAAGCTGATCTGCACATTGGGCAAAATGGCGCGAAGCCGAGCAGCGGCAGGCAGTGTCAGGAGCACGTCGCCGAGATGATCGGGACGAGCGATCAGAACGCGTGGTCTCACTGCCTTCTGAGTGTCGGTCATGCTCCCTCTGGTGGATTAGGGATCATAATTCAAAGTCGGCATGTGCGCCCCCTACTGCATCTGCAATCGACGGCAGCAATAACTTGATTGTGTAGTGTTACCACTAAGCGCCTAATGCTCGAATTGAACGGCGCGCAATTAAAGTTGATAATAAAGGACTGCCTGATTGTGAGTCTGGTTGAGCGACTTGTTACACATCCGAGGCAAACAAATTAACCTCTGCGCTATCATCAGACAGTTTAACCATTCCTTCAAAATTGAATCCTAATTTTTCAAGCAGCCTGACTGAATCATGATTGTCCGGAGAGGTAATAGCTACGAGACGATTTAAGCCAAAAGCTCTTCTCCCATACGCCATCACAGCAGAGGCAGACTCGTAGGCATACCCTTTCCCCCGGAATTTCGGCAGAAAGGCGAATCCTATATCCACATCCTCCAGGGAATCTCTTTTAATCAGGCCGCAGATACCAATGGGGACGCCCTCGCCCTTGAGTTCAGTCAGATACAGCCCGAAGCCAAGCCGCTCGTACATCGCAACCATACTCTGCAAAATATAATCACGAGCAGCATCAAGAGTCTTCAGACCTTTATCACCGATAAAGCGCAGCCATGAGGGATCATTCAAGAGTTCAAGAATAAACTCGCTATCTTCGCCTGTCAGCCGACGAAGGATGAGATGATCTGTTTCAAGAACTTTCATGGTCGCAGCACATTATTTGAAGTCTGACGCCCTAATAGCGCCAGAAGCAATTTACAAAGTGAGGAAGCAGCATGAAAAGGTTGCTGTTAAGGCTTCGGGTCGAATGAGTTGCTAGGTACGGCAAAATCTGAATCACTGTCCTTCATCTCGTTAGGGCTTCGCCTCGAAAATAAGATTGAAGGGCGTTTCGGTAGCCCGCCGAAAGTGTTTGAATCCTCCGGCAGTAACAACCTCGCGCAGTCTGGCTTCACCCGCCTGCGCTCCGAGTGCAAGTCCTACTTCCTGTGACAGAGAAGCGGGGGTACAGAGCAGTGTCGAGGCGGAATAATAGATGCGTCCGATTGGATTCAGATTATCTTCCACTTGATCCCCTGCAAACGGCTCGACGATCATCCATGTGCCGTCAGGAGCAAGCGAGCCTTTGACATGAGCGGCTGCGCCGACGGGGTCGCCCATGTCATGCAAACAATCGAAGAACGTGACGAAGTCATAGTTTTCTCCCGGATAATCTTTAGCTTTGGCGACCGCAAACTCCACACGATCGGCTACCCCTGCCTCAGACGCTTTTTGCCGCGCCATTTCGATGGACTTGTCGTGGTAATCGAAACCGACGAAAGTAGAATTGGGGAAAGCTTGCGCCATCAGGATCGTCGAAGCACCAAGCCCGCACCCAACGTCTGCTACTTTCGCACCCTTCTTGAGCTTGTCCTCCACTCCGTCAAAAGCAGGAATCCATGAACTGACCAGATTGGCGGCATAACCGGGGCGGAAAAACATTTCAGTCCCACGAAACAATCCGTGATCGTGTTGATGCCAACCGAAACCCTCTCCCGTGCGAAACGCTTCGGTGATCTTCGGTACGGATTTCAGCGCAGAGACGGCCAGCAAAAAAGCTCCGGGTAAATAAGCCGGACTCTGTTCATCGGCCAGAGCGAAGGCTTGCTCTTCGCTGAGGAAGTAACGCTGCGTCTTTGCATCATATTCAACGTAACCTCCCGCCGCTTGTGAGCAGAGCCACTCACGCACATAACGTTCAGTCGTGCCGGTCTCTTCGGCTAATTCGGCGGAAGTGAGAGCTTGTCCTGCCTGAGCCAGCGCTTTATAAAGACCGAGGCTCTCGCCGATAACAACCAGACCGGCGTGGAATGCTGCCCCGAAGTCTGCGACGAACTTTCCTAATAATTGATTCAATTTTTCTTCGTTGATGGACATTCAACTCTCTCCTTATATCAAGCAAGTAATCAAGCGGGATGCTTTTATACCAAAGTTGCTCAAGCGTCAACGGTTTCGCCTGGCATCCTCGCATTCGTTAAGAGAAGCAACGTAACGCCCGAATTAAATGGGCGTGAAGTATTGTATCAAGCCTTCAATCTCGCGGATGACATGACCTGCATCATACTATTTATCGATGCGCCCAACGCAGGAAGCAGCTATAGAATTGCTTTCATGCTTGTCCTTTGCTTTATCTTGAATGCTATTCGCTCGGCACGTTTTAATTCGATTCTTGGATTACTTGCGCAAAGAGAGGGTCACAGAATGCTTTCCTGAAACTTTGAGATAGTCCATATCCTTATCAATTAGTATAATAGGCTGCCTGCTGGTATCGCTGATTGGGGCGAGCCTTGGTCTGACAAGCCCAGACTGCTCCGTATATTACTGGAGACAAATCATGAGAATTCTCTTGTTCCTGCCGCTTCTCCTAACATGTATTGCGCTCGGCCAGGAAGCCGGGAGCACTCAGGAAGATTCTTTGGTAGTGGTGCTCGACTTTAAGTATCTCAAGAGCCGCCAGACAATCAAGAAAGAGAATTCCCCGACCAACGCTCCCGCACCGGATATGATCGCGGCGAAAAATATCGCCCTGCGAAACCCTAGGCCACAAGGCCGCGTAGGTGCCCCAGACCCGAATACTGAAACCATTGACGCGCGTAGCGCGGCGCTGGAAAAGAACGTGCAGGAATCGCTCTCGCCCTCAACGACTCACGTTGACGGCTATGCGTATCAAACCAAAATCAGAAACGCGCACACACAAAACATCAATGTTGTGTTCTGGGAATATCAATTCAAAGAGCGGTCGAATCCGACGAACGTTGTACGCCGACAGTTTCTTTGCAGCACCAAGATAAAGCCGGGCAAAGAGAGAGAATTGCTGGCCTTCAGTGCGCTTGGCCCAAGCGATGTCATCAGCGTGGACAGCTTAACTAAAAAATCCGGAAACCTTTTCGAGGAAAAGGTTGTGATTAATCGTGTGGAATACGCGGACGGGTCGATCTTACAACGCAAGGACTGGAATTTCGCCGAGGTGAAGTTAAGTATTGAACGGGCCATCAGAACACCCTGGGGAACAGAGATGTGCCGAAGCCTTTAATGCTAACTAAGAAGCAGGTTCATTTACATTCCCGCAAGAGTCTTTGTGAATTTCAATAAAGGCTATCTGCCTCTTTGGGATGAAGAGGGCAAGCTGCAAATACTCAGGGCCAGCGATGTCGCGGCCCACCAGTTGAAGCCCCGCAAAGGTCAACAGCCTTTCGCTTTACAATCGAATTCATCTACCCCTGTTTGGCAAACGCTCTAAAGCCAGCACTCGCCTCACGGCCTGCTGGCTAACACGCTGTTTGCTGGCGCTTCGCTTGGGATTTGTTTATTTTGAGAAGAAGAGCTACAGTTACCGCAGTTCTCAGAATCAAGGTCGGCGACGCTTGGTTTGAGTTCCCTTACTAGAACAAGTCACACCCTCTTTATGGAAGTGACGCGAGCAGCTCCCGACACTACGAAAAAGCAAAAATGAATGCTTCACGAAAGCCTGCCCCTTCGAGCGTGCGAGCTTCGTAGCCATCGTTAGGAATTAAAATGACGCATTATCAGAAACCCGGAAAAACTGTTGCACATCTCTGCGCCTTTATTCTACTACTAGCTGCCTTTTTAATCTGGAAGGGTGTCGCCGTCAGCTATGCCAATGGTTGCGGAGCGCCACAGTTTGGCGGAAATCAAACGAACGTTGGCGTCGGGATTGGTCCCAAGTCCATAGCCACAGGAGATTTCAATCATGATGGCAGGAATGATCTGGCAGTCGCCAACTATGGCAGCGGGCTAGGAGCACCCGATGGCGGACTTACTGTTCTGCTGAATAATGGAGCGGGCGGCTTCTTGGCCCCGAACAACATCCCTGCGGGAATTAATCCTCGCTCGATCATCACTGCGGATTTTAATAACGACGGACATTTGGAGTTGGCGGTTTTGCATTACAGTAGTGGAAGCTGTTGCATTAACGGCTTCGCCACGATTCTCCTGGGAGACGGCACGGGTAAGTTTACGTCTGCCATCTCGCCCGTGAGTGTCGGATTTAATCCAGGTTCATTGGCGGTGGGCGATTTTAACAAGGATGGAAAGAGCGACCTGGTCGCGACGCTCGGAAACTCGAAGGTCTCCGTTCTGCTGGGCAACGGCACGGGCGGTTTCGGCACTGCGAGCACTTTTGCGGCTAGTGGAAACCCCACTTCGATAGCTGCAGGCGACCTCAACGCTGACGGCAAACCCGATCTCGTTACCGGTAATCTCAACGGCTTTAGCATTTCCGTTTTACTGGGCGATGGGTTGGGCGGTTTCAGCGCTCCGGTCACATACAGCACTAGCTCAAACCCTCAGTTTGTGGCCCTTGGAGATGTCAACCAGGACTCGAAGCTAGATGTGGTGACGGCCACTACCTCCAATACCGTTGCAGTTCTTTTAGGTAACGGAACAGGAAGCTTTGGCTCTCCTGCTTTCTTTACTGTCGCGTCGAGTCCTGACACGGTACTCGTCAGAGACCTCAACGGGGATGGCCGGCTTGACCTCGCCACCGCAAACAGCGGGACAGGTAATATCTCGATATTAATTGGCGACGGGTCGGGCGGTTTCGGCTCCCTGAAAAGTTATAGCGCGGGTAGCGGCCCGTTCTTTGTCACCAGCAGTGAGATTAATGGCGACGGTAAGCCGGATTTGTTGGTTGCTAATATATCCTCCAACAACGTCTCCATCTTGACCGGCGACGGGGCCGGAGGTTTCGGCGGCGCTCGTACTTTCAATGTGGGTCTGACTCCTCTATCGGTTGCTGGCGGCGACTTCAACGCGGATGGCAAGATTGATCTGGCAGTGCCCAATAGCGGTCAAAACAGTGTGTCGATATTGTTGGGGGAGGGAAGCGGAAGCTTTGCGGCAGAGGTAAAATATCCCGCCGGTTCTTCTCCGAAGCAGGCTGTCGTCGGAGATTACAACGCGGACGGCAAACTTGATCTGGCAGTTGCTAATAACACTTGTTGTCAGACTCCGCAAAGCGTCTCGATACTGCTTGGCGACGGAAAGGGCGGATTTGGCGCTCCGACGACTTTTTCGGCTGGCACAGGTGCCTATGCTATCGTCTCGGCGGATTTCAATAACGACGGCAAGGCGGATTTGGCCGTCGCCAACAACGCAGACAATAATATTTCTCTACTGCTCGGCAACGGCAACGGAACTTTTGCCGCGCCCGTCAATTTTACGCTGCCCGCCTCCTCTCCCTCTGACCTAGCCTATGGCGATGTTAATGGGGACGGGAATACTGATGTGTTGGTTGCCGCGGGAAATATTTTCGTGCTCCTTGGTAATGGTGCTGGTAGTTTCTCGGTTGGGTCGCCAATATTTATGCCCGGCGCGGTTGCGGTTGCCGTCGGAGACATCAACGGTGACGGTAAAGCTGACCTTGCTACCGCAAACAGCACTGGTAGCCTTTCCGTGTTGCTCGGTAATGGCCTGGGCAGTTTTGGCTCACCCGACAGCTTGCCCGTTACCTCCCCCAACGACGTTGCCTTCGGTGACTTTAACGGCGACGGAAAGCTCGATTTGGCAGCCACCAATAGCTCTACTACCATCACCATCCTGCCTGGTGACGGAGCCGGGGCTTTCGGTACAGCCACCCCTTTTAACTCCGGCAGTAGCCCCATAGGAATCCTGGCAATTGACATCAATGGCGATGGCAGATTGGATATAGCAACCGCAAACTTTGGGGGCAATGTTTCAGTTCTGCTGAACACGTGTCTTGCAGCACCCTTAGCTCCTCCAGTCATCGCAATCAACAATCCATCCCTGCTAGAGGGCCACAGCGGACAAACCAATGCTCCTTTTACGGTCACGCTTTCCAAGGCAAGCGCTCAGACTGTGACCGTGGGCTACTACACAATTAGCCAGAGCGCTGCCAACGGTACTGACTATCAAACAGTTTCTGGCCGTATCACGTTCTCCCCCGGAACAACGTCACAAATTATTTCCGTTCCCGTTCTGGGCGATACCAACATTGAGCCAAACGAGACCTTCCTGCTTCGGCTCAGAGATGGGTTGAACGCCAATATCCTGGTCGGGCAGGGTAAGGGCACAATCCTAAATGATGACGAACCGCTGTCCCTGCTTCTGGAGGAATTAGGCCCGACCCCTACTCAAGCGGCGGCAATAGATTCAGTCCTGATGCTCAGAGACCCGTTTCCAGTAATAAATGGATTGAACTTGCTGGCTAAAGGGACTGACCGAAATACGCGGGTCGCAGTCTTTGTGATGAACTTGCGGTTAGCGCAGGGCGAAACCTCTTCCTCGGTCATCGTTAATCTAATTGGTAACAATAACCAGAGTTACAATATAGCCGCAGAAGATGTCAGGCTCATACCCAATCTCAATCTTACACAGGTAGTCTTTAGACTGCCCAATAATATATTGCCCGGCACGTTTACGATCAAAGTAAAAGCGCATGGGCAGGAAAGCAATTCCGGTACTATCAGAATCAGGAGCTAGAATACTCAAGCCTTGCGCTGAAGAATCCTGTATGAGTGAAATCAATGTCTCATTCTCAGGCAACAGCCTCGCCGTTGACGAGCGTTCCTGGCAAGTCGAGTATCCTGTACTTCAAACTTTCGCTTTAGGCGAGAAGATTATCGTCTTGTACGATCCGGATGCTCAAATGGAAAAGTTCGGGCAATTTCCAAATCTGGTTGCCTTTAATTCCGCAGGTGAAAAGTTGTGGGTGGCCCAATTGCCTACAAATGAGAGCGGGGATTGCTATTGGCGAATCTATTTCGAGGATGGGCTAATGGCCGATTCATTTAAATCCTTCTCATGCCGGATTGACGAGGCGAGCGGCAAAATCAAAAGCAGGGTCTTCTACAAATGAGGGTGCAAGCTCACAAGTTATTCAACCCGACGCCTCGATAGCCTTCATTTCATCTGCCTCGCTCTCAGCCCTGTTGATATTCAGGCTAATTGAGAAGACGCTTGGCATCAGATGAGCCATTGAATTCAAAGCACTCGATAAAATCCATCCAACGCCGAGCAGGGTCAGAGAAGCGAAAATACTTCAATGGCTGAACCATTTATTTCGTTCGAAGATTTTAGCTAGTGCGCGCGCTCTTGTTCTGATTCGGAGCATCTGCGTGATGCTGTTGAGTAGTTCTACCTGTGCGATGATGTTGAATGCTGCTGCAATGATATTGAATGCTGCTCGCGCGAGGCGAGCTAATTCGGGCGTTGGGTTGCTGTACGTAGGTGTTATAGGGTAGAGGCATCATGAATGTGCATTACATATTTGGCCGAGGCCTCCAGTAGCGCAAATCAGTCGCGGTCTTCACCATGCTTTCGAGCATTCCAGTTGCTGCTTCGGTCGAGGCACAGAACATACGCTATGACGTAAACGTTGAGAAGCGGTATTTTCTCGGCGAGAAGATTCCAGCGGCCTTTTCGATAACTAACATAGGCCCTCGAATAGTTAAAGTGAAGGACGCCGCCATGTTAAAAATTAGCATGGGGTTGAAAGGCTTTATTGAGAAGGGAGTAGCGCCGGGTGTTTACACCTTGACGGTCTGGTTTGATGACCGCGCGAGGGTGACGAAGAAATTCAGGGTTGAGGTAGATGGGGAGAGAACCTACGAGCGGTTGTTGCAAATGCTCCGTACTGGAGATGAGACCACCATGAACTGGGCCTCTTATTACATGCTCAAGATTGACGAGAAAAGAACACTGAGCATCGCCCGGCAAATGCTTGAATCAGGCAACGAGTCGGAGCGATATTGGGCGTTGACGGTCTTGGGTTCGCGGGGGCATATCAAGTTTTAGAGATGCGGCACGCCGCGACTGCGCATGAATGGAAATATCGTTGATGTAGTGACCATCCAGCATTTATCCCAGAGCCGCAGCCTGACAACTAAACAACTAATTCAAACAGAGCGGAAATAGCTCGTTTTTCATCCGCAAAACTCGGATGCTAGTTCCGTCGTTGTCCACCCGGCTAATTCGGGCGTTATGCTGTTTAATGTGGCGCGGCCATGTTATTGTGCAGGTGGTCTTTCAAGCTTCCGTAGTTTACTTGAGGTATTAATGAAAAAGAGTTTGCGGGTGATGTTCGTCCTCATCGCACTTGGTGTTGCTTTTGGTTCTGTGTTTGTCGGCGTGGCTCAACAACAACGCGCCCCCATCGTGGGCGGCTATAAAGAGATAGCCACAGATGCCCCCGAAGTTGTCTCAGCAGCCGAGTTTGCCGTTGGCGAGCAGGGGCGAAAAGTTGACAGCACGATCAAGCTCATTTCCGTCGAAGGGGCTGAGAGGCAGACGGTAGCCGGAGTGAATTACAGGCTGTGCCTGAAAGTAGAGATAGAGGATAAAACCAATAATGTCGATGTTACTCAGGATGTAAAAGTTGTAGTCTTTAGAAGCCTCAAGAAAGAGTATTCGCTCAAGAGCTGGGAGGAAGAAGGTTGCGGTGAAGATGAGTGAGACGCAGCTCCTTCCGACTGGTTTTAATGACTTATCCAGCCGCCTGATGGCATCCAGATTCTGGATGAAAGCCAGGCTGATTGCGTGTCCGGCTGAATGAGTCGTTATGCCCGACGTGGGTTCAGTCACAATTTACTTGCCACAGACTCATCTACGAAGTTTAACTCAATCCCTACCCCTGCCGGGTCGCGGACGAAGAGTTGAATCTGTTGAAGCGAAGTGATCTCAACCATTTCATAGGGAATGTTCAATTGTTTGAGGCGTTCGATGACACCAAGCAATCCTTTACAGGAGAAAGCTATATGGTCAAAGAAGCTCAACCCAGATTCACCTTGAGACCGGACATCGGCCTCATCGCAGGCTGTCAGATGAACAATCGGCTCATTGGCTGCGTACAGCCAGAAACCTTTGCGCCTGAAACCTGGCCGCTCCCCAACTGTCAGTCCCAAGACCTCAACATAAAAGTCTCGGACTCTCTCAAGCAGATGGTATGGAGCTGTGATGTTAAAATGATTCAAGCCAACAGTATTCATAAACTCACCTTTTCACATAACGCATAACGCCCAGGAATTAACCCGCCGGACAATAACTTCGGACTGCCCCAGGCTCTCGATGAAATAATAGTATAACTTACTTATACGGCTCGCATATCTATAACCCAAGCTACACAACGCCCGACGCTGACATTCGAGCCTTGATTCCCACCCTCGATTTTCGTATTTTCCTCCCCGCTCGATAGTCAAACATGAATTCGCGACCGGATGGTCAGATTTGATTTTCATTGACAACGTCCCTTCGCAGGCATATCGTTTCGCCGCTTTATTATCGTCTCGACTCGACGAAGGCTCTATGAAAAGGAATCTGCTCGTCGGGTTGTGTACTGTTCGCTCGCGGCGGGTTAATTCGGGCATTATGCTTTGGCTATCATAAAAAGGAGTTATCTATGAAACAGACGCTTGTAGCTATGATGTTATTACTCGCTATGTCAGCGATTATTCGAGGGCAAGTATCAGGCGTAGACCAAAGTAAAGGCGTAGAGCAAACTTTGATAAGGCTCGAACAGGAGAAAGATGAAGCCCATGTGCGCGGAGACAAAGCAGTTTTCGAGCGCATTTATGCAGATGACTATACCGGAATTAATGGGCGTGGAGGGTTCTCTAGTAAGAAAGATGTATTAGAATTCAACGCAACTCGCGGCCCGATGTACGAGTCTTACGCCTCCGAAGATATTGCGGTTCGGGTTTTTGGTGATACCGCTGTGGTAACTGGCCGTTATGGTTTCAAGTACAGAAAACCCATCAAGGGGAAAGATGATAACCAGTACCGTTACACTAACGTATACGTTAAGCGGCAGGCTGGTTGGCAGATTGTAGCTGCTCAATTTACACGCATAGATAAATGAGTGATGGCGGCCTAATGTGCGCCTAGCAACCAATTCAACACAGACCCCGCGATAGCATTGCTTTCATCTTTGCTTGCTGCGATGGAGGTAGAATGGTTTCGCCAAGCGCGGGTTAATTCGAGCGCCGGGCAGCTATCGCTGATAATTCATGCGCCGCTAGCCGACATGCTTTGACAAAGCATTACATGCCATTAAAGTGAGGAGTCGAATATGAGGAAACTTGCAGCTTTTATCTGCCTGGCTGCGCTCGCACTGTTGAGTTGTCAGTCGAAGGTGAGCGGAACGCTGGAGGTTGACGGCGCGCCCTTTGCCGTGCAGGAATGCCGCTCCGGGCAAGCGTTCGGCTTTTCCGGTATCGAACTGACAGATGAAACGGGTCGCCGCTTACGGCTGTTGGCTAATGCGGATGGAACTTGTACGGCAGCGCTGTTCAAAAGCGACAGTCCCACGGGCGACCGGCTCGGTCAGTGCGGCACGCTGACGATGCAGGCGCAATCGAGTCGAATCAATTCAATCACCAACGTCAAAGGCACGGCTAAGCTAGCCTGCGAGGCGTCCAACCATAAGGTAGCCGGTAACGTTGAATTCGAGAATTGCCACTAGCACATTCAATCGCACATCGAGGCTCATTTCGATCCGCGATTTTACGCTCTCTCGCCTGCGTTCAGGGCATGAGCCTGTATGTGTCCGCGCTGGCGCGTTGGTTTCAGTGAACGACTGGTAATTACTTGAAAATCGCTCAAGACAAATAGCTTTTGAAATTTCTATGACGGAGGCATTATGGCAACGCTGAGGCTCAATACCATTTCGCTCATGCTATCCATTGTCCTGTGGGGCACACTGCTTGGCGGGATTGCCTATTCACACCTTGTATATTTCCCTCCATACCTGTCGGCCCTGCCTGATTCGGCGGTTGTCGTTAATGGGCCTTATGGCCTGCACGAGGGGAGATTCTGGATGACTATTCATCCGCTGCTCATCCTTTCGCTCATCATTACCCTCGTTCTGAATTGGAAATTGCGAGCGCGGCGCAAGCTCATCTTAATCAGCTTCGTGGTGTACGCGTTGGTGATCGTCATTTCTCAAATCTATTTTATTCCCGAATTGATAGCCTTCGAGCGTAGCCCGCAATCAAGTCTGACGCCTGCCGAGTGGTTAGCACGCGGGCAACGCTGGCAGAGATTGAGTTGGATTAGAGGGGCGGTGTGCTACGCAGCCTTTGTGCCGCTGCTGCTTGCGTTGGCGAAACCTGCTGGAGGACACGCAGAGAATAATGCGGCAATTGCCAGTTAACAACTCGTTCAACCCAACCGGCAACAGTTTGATTTTCATTTGCAAGAGTTAGATGACCGTTGAGATTCTTCGCGGCGGCACAATCCCAATGTCGAGCAGTCGCGTTGGCCTCAGACAGAAGTCGAGTAACATTGTTATCGGCTAATCGTATAGTATAAGTCGAATGCTGAAGCTTTCACTTCTCGAAAAGTATAAAGAGTATGGCGTCATCTTCATCCGCCTAATCGTCGGCTTCCATCTCATTTATGGTACGCAGGACAATGTTTTCAGTTCTGCCCGGATGGAGGAGTTCGCCAGCTTCTTGTCCGCGCGTGGCGTGCCATTCCCTTTGTTTTCAGCTTTTCTTTCAGCTTACGCGCAGTTCATCTGCGGCGGCCTGTTTATCGTTGGCGCGGCGACGCGTTATGCAGCGATAGTGATGATGATAAATTTCATCGCTGCAATCATTATCGCGCACATCGGCGACACGTACCCGAACATGTTCCCTGCGTTGATGATGTTGGCTGCCGCATGCTTCTTCTTACTGCATGGAGCGGGAAAGCTTTCTGTCGATAATGCGCTCTTGAAACGAAAAGAGAACGCATAAAGCCGTAGCGTTACGCGCTTGCGCCACGCTCGGCAAGTTACTCGACCCGCCCGCCTCTGACGATTCACTTAATTGGTGACTATACCGGCCTCGTCAACGTCCTGCCACAAAACATTAAGTGAGCGGCGTTTGATAAGTGCACAAGCTTTAAAATCGCCGGGCCAGTCCTCTGCTCTGTAATCAAGTCAACTTTATGCCTAAGATTGAAGAAGCCGTCGAAGCGATCTTTACAAAATCTTTATAACTTTTATGCCATCCTATGCCTGCTTGTTGACCCCTGAAACAGCATTCGTCTGCTTGAGTGCGTGCGCCGTGGCTCGGATAGTCGATTAACTTATATCTTTGCCATCTTTTTGACTGCGGACGGACGATAGCTGTTTTGGAGTGTAGGTTTATTCCTTTATCTTAGAACAACTATGGCAGGAACGACTTTGACTGAAATCCACACGTCAATCACGGATGAGCACGGACATCCACATACCGCCACACCGCGCGGACGCTATCTGGCTCTGCTTTCGCTCACCGCGCTCGGTATTGTATACGGCGACATCGGAACGAGTCCGCTCTATGCGATGCGCGAGTGTTTCCACGGCCCGCACGCAATCAAAGCCAGCCCGGATAATATCTTTGGCGTGCTATCGCTCATCTTCTGGGCGCTAATTCTTATCATCTCGATTAAGTATTGCATCTTTGTCCTGCGGGCTGACAACCGTGGTGAAGGCGGTATTCTGGCGCTGACCGCGCTGGCGACTCCGATTAAGATTGTGAGCAAATCCGAGCGCAAGATGCTCGTCGTGCTGGGCATCTTCGGCGCGGCCTTATTGTATGGCGACGGCATCATTACGCCCGCCATCTCCGTTCTGGGTGCAATCGAAGGTTTGAACGTGGCGACGCCGCTGTTCGCCTCTTACGTGGTGCCGATTACGATTGTCATTATTGTCGCATTGTTTCTCATCCAGAGTCGGGGCACGGCGAAAGTCGGGCGCTTGTTTGGCCCAATCATGCTCGTGTGGTTCGCCGTCATCGCAAGCCTCGGCATTATGCAGGTCACGCGACACCCGTCTGTGATCGCCGCGTTTAATCCGATTCACGGAATCAACTTTTTCCTGCGCGAGGGATGGCACGGCTTTCTAGTGCTCGGCACAGTCTTTCTCGTCGTCACGGGTGGCGAAGCCCTCTACGCCGACATGGGCCATTTCGGGAAGCGCCCCATACGCATAGTCTGGTACGTAGTCGTGCTGCCTGCGCTCCTGCTCAATTATCTGGGGCAGGGCGCTTTGTTAATCGAGAATCCGGCGGCGGCGGAAAATCCTTTCTACAGGCTCGCGCCCGAATGGGCTTTGTACCCGCTCATCGTGCTGGCGACCTGCGCCGCCATTATCGCTTCGCAGGCTTTGATTTCAGGCGCGTACTCGCTCACGATGCAGGCCATCCAACTGGGCTTTATGCCGCGCCTGAAGATCGAGCACACTTCTTCGACCGAGATGGGACAGATTTATATTCCGGCGCTCAACTGGTCTTTGATGCTCGGCTGCATCGCGATTGTCGTCGGCTTTGGGTCTTCGAGCAATCTGGCGGCGGCCTATGGTGTTGCTGTCACCGCGACAATGGTCATCACGACAATCCTGCTGGGCGTCGTCGAGCGTGATAAGTGGGGGTGGAGTCTGCCTTTGACGCTCGCCCTCTCCGGCTTTTTCCTCGTCATTGATTTAGCGTTCTTCGGGGCAAACATCATCAAGATTCCGCACGGCGGTTGGTTTCCGCTGGTCGTCGGAGCCTTGATCTTCCTGCTGATGACGACGTGGAAGAAGGGCCGCCGCATTCTGGCCGCGCGCTTGCTATCACGCGCCCATCCGATTGAAGATTTCCTGCGAGACATCTCGAAGAACCCGCCGGTGCGTGTGCCAGGCACAGCCGTCTTTATGAACGGCACGGCTGCGGGGACGCCGCCAGCGTTGATGCACAATCTGGAACACAACAAGGTGCTGCACGAGCGCGTCGTGCTGCTGACTGTTAAGACCAGACAGTCGCCATACGTCGAGGCGGAAGAGCGCGTGAAAATCGAGGCGCTGGGCCACGAGTTTTACCGCATGATAATCAACTACGGATTTATGGAAGACCCGGACATCCCCAAAGTGTTAGAAGACGTAGGGCCGCCCGCTCCAACTTTCGATCCGATGAACACGACCTACTTTCTCGGTCGTGAGACGGTGATGGCGAGCAAGCAGCCCGACATGATGATCTGGCGTGAAAAGTTGTTCGCCTTGATGTCGCGTAATGCGTCGAGCGCGACAGCCTACTTCTGCCTGCCGCCGAACAGGGTGGTCGAGCTAGGCTCGCAGGTCGAGATTTAATGTAAACGGTCGTGAGATGAATCAGCAGCCGCGCATCCTCGTCGTTGACGATGAACCTCAGATAGCACGTGTCTTACGCACAGGCTTGAAGACTCATGGATATGACGTGCGCGTTGCGGCGGACGGGGTCTCGGCTCTGGAGACTTTTGGTGACTGGCATCCTGACCTCGTGGTGACAGACCTCGCGATGCCGAATCTGGATGGGTTAGAACTGTGTCGGCGTTTGCGCGAGACCTCACAGCTACCCATCATCGTGCTCTCCGTTCGCGGCGAAGAGAAAACCAAGGTCGAGGCATTGGACGCGGGTGCTGACGATTACGTGACCAAGCCCTTTGGCATGGACGAACTGCTGGCGCGCGTGCGCGCCCAACTACGCCGGGCCTTGAAGCCCGCCATCAGTGAAGCCTCTTCGGCGGTCTTAGAGGTCGGCGATTTTCGTATTGATCTGGAATCTCGCAGAGTCTTCGTTCAGGAATTGGAAGTTCACCTGACGCCCAAAGAATACGACCTGCTGGTTCACTTCGTGCGTCACGCGGGCAAGGTGCTCACGCATCGTACATTGCTCACCGCCGTCTGGGGCGGCAACTACACCGAGCAGGGTGAGTATCTGCGCGTCTTTGTCGGGCAGTTGCGGAAAAAGATCGAACCGAATTCTTCGTCCCCACGCTACATCCTCACGGAGCCGTGGGTCGGCTATCGTTTCAACCCCGATTCATAAACAGTCTCCTCCCTGTTTCCTCATACGCCTCCTTTCATCTTTACAAACTTTTTATAAACACTTTACGCCATCCTTATATGCCGGGGCGTAGTATCTCAAACAGGCCGGGGCGAAATATCCGGGCTTTGACAATCTGTTTGCCGAAGTTGCTCGCCATGATTGAAACCTCATGCGACGAGCGACGCGGGGAAACCAACGTCCTGCGGAAGCGGGACACGGGGCGTATCGCGCGGCGGTCATAAACGCCAGAGAGCGCGTAGGACACTTCTCAGTCCAAGCCCGTCAGCTAACCTCGCAGGCTTTGAAGGGAAGAGCAATGGACGCAACCTCAAGTGACAAAGGGCGCGGAAGCCAACGTGCTTCCGCGCCCTTTGCTTTGTGTGCGCGTAAACAAAGGAACGCTGATGAACAGTATATACATCTTGCCGAAAGATGTGCTCGGAGAGATGCTTTATCGCAGAATCTATCTTCTCGTTAAAAAGAATCGATGTGACTGGGCTGCCATCGGTGCCACGTTCGGACTCGTCGGTGGAATGCTTTCAATTGTTCTGGGGTCGCTGTTGTGGGCCATCGTCAAGCTTCTTGTGACGGGCAGCCCCGGTTCACTTCTTAATCTCTTGGAAAGCATGTCTTTCGTCTTGCCGCTTCCGCTGCTGGCGCTGGGCGCTCACTGTCTTGATCTCTTAGAACAGAGACCTCCCATCCTTCCTCTGCTACCGGACAAATCTCGGCGCGCCGTTTTCGAGAGCCGACATCGCTTTCGACCACGACGCCCCAACCAAAACTAATTGCTCCTTCTACGTCGGAGTCTCGGCTTTGGGTCAACGTCATCGTCCCCGCGCTTGTGCTGATATTCCACTCGATGGCAGGTGTGATGCTCCGGCTGTGATTGCTGATAAGGTCTGTTAAGCGGCTGGCTTCCGGCATACAATAGCCGGCATGTGGATGAAGATGTATGAGCAGAGGCGAACGGGCTACTTCGTGGCGGTGATCGGCGTCGCAGCCATGACAGGCTTGCTCAGGCTATTCGGCGAACACATCAACTCGACGACCGTCGCGCTCGGTTTACTCCTCGTCGTGCTTTTAGTCGCCGCCGGATGGGGTTCGCGCCCCGCAGTATTGGCGTCGCTCCTGGGCGTTGTCTGTTTCAACCTCTTCTATCTGCCTCCGGTCGGAAGGTTACATATCGAAGACCCGGACAACTGGATAGCGCTCTTTGCCTTTCTCGTCACCGCCGTGACGGCAGGACAGCTTTGGGCGCGTGCGAAGCGGCAGGCACAGGAGGCGGAGGCGGCGCGGCGCGAAAGCGAGCGGCTGTACACGGAGCTTCAGGACGCGTTTGAGCGCGCGAGCCAGGCCAAAGCCCTTGAGCAGAGCGAGCGTTTGAAGTCTGCGCTGCTGGACGCTGTCACACACGACCTGCGAACACCGCTCACGTCCATCAAGGCGTCCGTCACTACATTGCTCGATGAGCCGCGTGCTCAGACCGTTGAGGAAGAGACAGGGGCGCTCGACGCGGAAGGGCGGCGAGAGATGCTGGAAGTCATCGATGAAGAGACCGACCGCCTCAACCGCTTCATCGAAGGGCTGATGGAGTTGGCCCGCATCGAAGCCGGAGAGATGCACCTGCGTCGCCGCTGGGGATCAATCGAGGAGATCGTCACGAGGGCCTTGGAGCGTGCCGCGCCTCTCACACGAGATCATCAGATTCAGGTCAGGCTCGATGATGAGTTGCCCACCGTGCGCGTGGACGACAGGGCCGTTGCCGAAGTGGTTTATACGCTGGTTGACAACGCCGCGAAGTATTCACCGAAGGGTACGAACATCAACGTTGAGGCGAACAGCAAGGATGGTCAGACAATTCAGTTAAGCGTTGAAGACGAAGGGCCGGGTATCCCCGTAGAGCTACGTCAGCGTGTCTTCGACAAGTTCTTTCGCGCGATGAGGGACGGAGATTCAGGCACACATCAACCATCAGGCTCAGGGATGGGGCTGGCAATCGCCAGGGGGATTGTCGAAGCGCACGGCGGGCGCATCTGGATAGAAGAAGCCCACGGCAATCGTGGGAGCCGCGTCGTCATCACGCTCTCGATAGGCGACGAGAGCGAAACGGCTCTTGAAGAGGGCGAAGTGTCAAGCATTAGTAGTGATGAACGAGAAGCGGCGCATACTTAATAGAGATGTAAACACGATTCAATCTGTAGGCAGAATTCTATCGACGCCGGTTGAAGCAGCGTATTCGTTTACAACACGCTTCCCGTGTTCGGAACATCCGCCTCTGCCAAGCAGTGAATCAATTGATCGTAGTCGGCGAAATTTTCTAACACGTGCGTCGCTCCCGCCCGGCGCAACCTCTCCGCTCCATCTCCACTACCGATACCCACAAACGGAAACTTGAGATTGCGTGCCGTGCGAACATCCCACAGCCCGTCACCAACACTGACGATTCTATCAAAGCGGCTCTGCTGATAGAGCGCCTGTGCTTTCAACATTGCCGATTGCAAAATTTCTTCTCTCGAAAGTCCGTCATCTGCAAACGCGGCTGGAAAATCATCCACCTCAATCCCCGCAACTTTCAGTTTTAAGATGGCGGAAACGCGCCAACAGCCTGTGGCAATCGCCACTCTCCACTTCGGCTCCCGGTTCAAACGCCGCAACATCAGGGAAGCACCAGCAATCTCATTAAAGAGCGAAGAATCTTTGACGCGGTAATCCTGCAATAAATTGACGAAACAGCTTTTGAACTTTATCAACTCGGCTTCTTCGGGGGCACGTTTAAACTTCTCCTGGAAAATATGGAACAGGATGGCTGAATCGGTCGTGTGCGGATAGCCAGCCCAATCCGTGCTGACATCGGTGATTGAGTGTGCATCGGCTAAAGCCTGCACAAAACAGAGATCGTCAACGTGGTCGGTTGCGGTCAAAGTACCGTCAATGTCGAAGATGGCTAAGTTCATGTTCGATTAAGGAAAGTTTCGGATTGAAGAAGCAGTCCGATGACCGAATTAAGACGAGAGACTTGTCTCAGTTATCCTCCTTCGGAGCCAATGCAACCAGCAAATAGTTTCTACCGACACCTTCCGGCTTTTCCAGGTATGCGACCACTAAGGCTTGCCGGTTAAATCTTCCTCCACGACTCCAACCTATCATTTGATAGTATCCCGTTCTCTTTGAGAACCTAGGCTCAGATTGCCAGTCGCGGCCCTTAAGTTGGTCTGCATAAAACTGTGAAATCTTGCTCCAATCCATCTCCGCAGGTAAGGCATAAATTTCTATCCGCGCTTTCCCGTATGCGTCTTTCACAGTGCGCCGTATGTCGCTCTGGGTCAAATCAATCAGCACCTCTTCAGGGCCGTCGAGTTGTGCCACCTCTGCTCTGGGCGCAATCGGTATTGCAGAGAAGGGAACACGGCTGGGAAGGCAGGCAACCGTTAATAACAAAGCACCGATGATGACGACCCAAATGAGATATAAACGAGTTACTTTCATGGTTATCATTAGCTGCCTTGTCAGCGGCACAGCGCTCGATTTAACCCGCGCCAAGCGAGCAGCATTCGAGCCAGAGGTTATCACATCAGCAGCGATGTTAGCGCCGCCGCTCTCGCCGACGACTCGCCCCGGTTATAACTTTCTGGCTCGCGGTGTTGCTGAAGACAGATTCTTTGACGCGAATGAAGCATTGGCCCAGAGTGAGGCTATGTTTTGAAGATTGAGATGCAGCGCAATAAATTTCCGACCCTAGAAGGAAAATAACTGCTTCGCTGCGGGCGCGACGGCTCGGCTGTCAGCGTTTATGACAATTTACCTCTCGATGTTTACGCGCTCGAAGTAAGTGGAATGGCAGTTGCCAAGAGCGGTCTGTCGAAATTTTCGACCCAAGGAGATTTTAATGTTAAGAAAAGCCTTCGCGTTAATGCTTTCAGGAATAATATCCACAGTATTTGGCTTCCAATCAATTCATGCGCAGACAGGGAAAGCTACCGAAGCCGAAAAGGCGCGAATCAAAATACACAAAATGGGCATTGGGCGCGACGCGCGCGTCGAGGTCAAGCTGCGCGACAATACCAGGCTGAAAGGCTATATCAGCCAGGCTGGGGAAGATGCCTTCACCATCGCGGACTCGAAGACGGGCACGGTTCAAACCGTGGCATACGACGACGTGCGGCAGGTTAAGAAGCCGGGTGGTCTTTCGTCACGGGCGCTGGCGCTGATAGGAGCCGTGGCAGTAGCGGCGGTCGTTATCGGAGTGGTCGTCATTAAGCCGGTGGCGTGCGATGGCGGTGCGGGCTGTTAATCGAATGTGCTAGAGACCTGCATCGCAAAGCCGCAGATGTGAGACAGCGCTTCGAGCAACACGGATGGCCCATCAACGAACAGTTATACATCTTCCAGCGTGAGCGGTCGCGGCTGTTTTCCATCCACATCTGTGAAGCCGTACTCAAGAGCCAGCGCCGCCGCCACAAGCACCCGTCCCGTTTTTTGCATAACGTTCGGGTCTGAAGCCAACGCTGCGATTGCGCGACCGATGAACTGCGGGGACTCGGAATTACTCAGGTCTAAGAAGGCGGCAGCCGCCATCACGCTCTCGGTTCTGACCAGCCCCGGATAGAGCGAGACGACAGCTACGTTGTGCTCAAGAAGCTCTTGGGCCGTGTCAAAGGTCAACTTATCAGTAGCGGCTTTCGATACCCCGTAGGCTACGTTGCCGATGTGCTTCTGCGCGGCCCAGAACGAGATGTTGACGATCAACCCGCCGCGCTGCTTAATCATCGTTCGGGCAGCATGAACGCTGTTGACGTAGTGTGCGCGCACCCCCGCCAGAAACATCGCATCCCAGCGCCAGAGAGGTTGCTCCCAAAACGGGCGCGCCCACGTAAACTCGCCATCCTCAAACATCTTCTCATAGCCGCCCCAGACATTATTGACGAGAATATCCAAACGCTGCTGCTCACTACCGACACGCTGGTAGACGGCTTCCGTCTCACGGTCATTGGTGTGGTCGCAACGAACGGGTATGATTCGCTTCTCGCCCGGAAAGTCCGCAACAGAAACGGTGCGGCTAGTCGCATACACAATCGCGCCCGCTTCGGCTAATCCGATTGCCACACCTTTGCCCACACCACGGCTCGCGCCAGTCACGACGGCGACTTTACCGCTTAGGATTTGACCCAAAGCTATTTCACCTCCGTTACGTTATTTCTGTAACAGCGTTTCCGCTCACGCGCATTTTACGTCTTCTCTTTCGCCAGCCACACCCTTATGCTCAACACACGGAGACTTCATCGCGGGCCGCCTCTTGATTTAAGATGCTGGCCGATGCTTTTGGGCCAACACGTAGAATAACTCTCCGCAGCAAATGACTAACATGATGCCAGATAAAACTTCAACGCGCCGCGAATTTTTGAAAGCCGCCAGCCTGTGCGCATTCGGTCTTACTCTCTCGGATATGGCGAGCGCTCACTTGCCCAGCACTGGAAGACTTCGGGAACTACTGCTCTACGTGGGCACTTACACGACGGGAAAAAGCGAGGGGATATACCTCTATCGTTTGAATCTGGCTTCGGGCGAGTTGAAACATGCGCGGACAATTAAAGGGGTAGTTAATCCATCGTTCATTGCGCTCGACAACAGCCGCCGCTATCTGTACGCCGTCAATGAGGTGGATGAGTTCGGCGGTCAAAAGAGCGGCGCGGTCAGCGCGTTCAGTATAGACCGTAGAACAGGCGGGCTGCGTCTCTTAAATCAACAGCCCTCGCTCGGCCGCGCTCCGTGTTACGTGACCGTTGATACCACAGACAGGTTCGTCCTCGTAGCTAACTACTGGGGCGGGAATGTCTCAATTCTTCCCGTGCGCAATGATGGAAGTCTGGGCGAGGCGACGGACGTGCAACAGTTTACGGGTTCGAGCGTCAACCGCGAACGACAGGAAGCGCCGCACGCCCACTGCATTCTGCTGGACAAAACAAACCGTCACGCCTATGCCTGCGACCTCGGCACAGACAAGATTATGCTTTACCGCTTTGACGCAAAGCGCGGCAAACTCATCCCGAACGAAATGCCCTTCGCGCGCGTCAAAGCGGGCGCTGGCCCACGCCACCTGGCCTTTCATCCCCGCAACAGGTATGCCTACGTAGCAAACGAATTAGACTTAACTGTCACGGCCTTCGAGCACAATCAGGCGCGGGGCGCTCTCACAGAGTTGCAAACAGTTTCCACGCTTCCCCCTGGTCTGACGGCAGCGAGCACGAGCGCGGATATTCACGTCTCTCCCGATGGGAAATTTCTTTACGTCTCCAATCGCGGGCATGACCGTCTCGCTGCGTTTGAGATTGACGCACGCACGGGCAAACTGAGCCTCATCGCTCACACGCCGACACAAGGGAAGACGCCGCGTAACTTCACCATTGACCCGACGGGCGCGTATCTCTTGGTGGCGAATCAAAACTCTGATTCAATCGTGACCTTTCGGATAGACAAACAGACCGGGCGGCTTACCCCCACGGGTCACGTCGCCGAAGTGCCGTCACCCGTCTGCCTGAAATTAATCGCGCCCTTCTCTTGAAAAGCTTTGACCGTGCGGCGCTCGAAGGCAAACGAGCGCTTCGGGTTTGGACTCACTTGATTATTACTTTACCTGTTTACATGATTATCACTTTGCCGGGGCTGCAAGTTGTTTGACGCGCTTTCTCCATTCTGCGCTCGTCATGGTCTTGAGTTGCGGCAACTCGTAAGCCGCGATGACCAGTTCTTTGACGCTTGCGATGACGGGAAATTCCAGAGCGGCTTTCGGCTTGGCCGCCGCTTCGAGCGTAGCGAGCCGCGAGTCGCGCCATTCGGCGGATGGAGCGACTCCTTGCTTCAGAAACGATAAGGCTTCCAGCCCTGTCGCTCCCAACTCCGACAAATCTTTAACCAGCGGTCTGGCTTCGTGTAAAGATGGCGAGGCGTCAACGGTCGCTTCCAATTCGCGGCCAGCGTAGCTCCAGTGGGCCAAAGTGTCCTCCATCTCTTGTGCGCGCGACTCGAAGCGCGGAGCGTCCGAGAGCAAGCCTTCAACCATCGCTGCGAATTTGCGCGACGCCTCGCTGTCTGGCCGCGCAGCGTCAACGAGGCCCGTCAACGGGCTGAGCATTGTCTGCGGGCGCTCCTGATAACGCCTATATTCCTTCACCGGCTCAAGGATAGAAACGAGCGTCTGAAGCGCGCTCGTCTCCTTGCCGCGCACGAGCCGCCTGAGCATCATCGCTTGATTCCTCTCGTGAGTCAGCCCTAGTTCTTCAAGCTGCACGCTGATGACGGCGAGGCGGCGATACATGTCTTCGACGTTATTAATTTCGCGCGGCGACCATAATCTTTCGGCGATGGCTGCCGTGCGCGGCCAGATACGCGAATCAATTGTTTCGGACGTGACCCACTCGCTCCACATCGTCGCTTCGCCGCCGAGGACGTGTGCTGCCTCGGCTGCGGTGAGTCCGTTGCCGGGCGGCAAGGGGTCGTTAAGATAGTGTTGGGAAGCGGGAAAGGCGAGGTCTATGTAATAGCCGTTTGAGAGAATGCCGTCGTAGCCTTTGCGGGCAGCTTCGGCGAGGGCTTGCGGGCCGCGCCATGAATGGATGACGACATCTTTGGGCAAATCTGGCTGAAAGATTTCGTCCCAGCCCATCATGCGCTTGCCGTGCTTTTTGAGAATTTGCAGCAGGCGTTGATTAAAGTAAGTCTGAAGCGCGTGATTGTCTTTGATGCCTTTCCGCTTCATGAAAGCCTGAATCTGCGGGTTCCTGTCCCATTGCTTGCCTTCGTTTTCGTCGCCGCCGATGTGCATGTAAGCGTCTGGAAAAAGCTGTGCCATCTCGCCTAGAAACACATCCAGGAATTTGTAGACTTCCTCGCGCGTCGGGTCGAGCGCGGGTTCAAAGATGCCGGGACGGCGCTCAATCGTGTAGGGGCCGGGCGCGCTGCCTAGTTCAGGATGCCCGACCAGCCAACTCGTCGCGTGTCCGGGGATGTCGAATTCCGGCACGACGCGTATGCCGCGCTCGCGCGCGTAAGCGATGACTTCGCGCGCCTGTTCCTGCGTGTAGTAAAGACCATCGGAACCCATCCCGTGAAGCTTCGGAAACTTTTTGCTTTCAATGCGAAAGCCCTGATCTTCGGTCAAGTGCCAGTGAAAGACGTTGAGCTTGACGGCGGCCATCGCGTCCAGATTACGCTTGAGCACATCCATCGGCTCGTAGTGTCGCGCGATGTCAATTAATAATCCGCGCCACGGAAAGCGCGGCCTATCCTGAATCTGTACGGCGGGAATGAAATATCCTGCGCGGTCGCTTTCCAGCAATTGCAGGAAGGTCTCCAATCCACGCAACACGCCGACGACCGTCGGGGCGCGAAGTAGAGCCTGCCTGTCAGATACGTCGAGCGTATAAGACTCGTCCTCGTCCACCGACGGCACGCGCTTGCCCGGCCCCTGTGTCTCGACGACCAGTGTCGCGGCGTTGGCATCCTTTGTTAGCCCACGCTGGAACTCCAACACCGTGCGTCCCTCCAGACGACGCACCGCGCGGTCTATGGCCGACAGCAAGCGTGCGTCCGTGTGTCCTCTGGCAGCGACCGCGAAGGATTTGGTGATTAAGAGCCTGCCGGGATTAAAGCGCACAGAGGCGGGCACGGGCATGAGATGATGCACAGTCGCCGTTTGAGCGATTGATGGCGTAGCAGGCTCTATTGTTTGGGCAGTTGTTTGGGCGGCGGCGTTGAAAACGCAAGACAGTAACAGCAGGATGGAAATGTATTTTCTAGCTCTCATGTAGACCTCGCCGGGCCGAAACCTTTCGGCCCGAATTTATGCTGCGGCGGCGCAAGCGGGCATGTGTTCAAAATTAAATTAGCAGGAAATGTTTGGGTCGAAGTTCAGCCGAAGGCTAATGTATTAAATCAGACGATGCTGGCTAGTCAATGGAAAGTTCTCTTGCGCCGCGCGCGCCGTGCAAAAGTTTTCAGTGACCTGCCTCTGCTATTCTGTTATCCTCCGGCCTCGCGCTATGAACTCGCTCAAAATTGGCATCAGTGGGATTCGCGGCGTCATCGGCGAAACTTTCACACCTGAATTGGTCGTCGGGTTTGCGCAAGCCTTCGGCACTTATCTGGATTCCGGTTGCATCCTCGTCTGCCGCGACACGCGCTCTTCGGGGCCGATGGCCCGCTCCGCCGTGCTCGCCGGACTGCTGGCCGCCGGATGCCGCGTGATTGATCTCGGCATCTGCCCGACGCCCAGCCTGCAACTCGCAGTCAAACGCTTGCAGGCTGACGGCGGCATCTCGATTACCGCCGGTCACAACCCTGAACCGTGGAACGCTTTAAAATTTGTGCGCGGCGACGGCCTCTATCTGAACGCGGCGCAGGCGGATGAATTATTGGACATCTTTCATCAGGCAGAATTCGCCAAAGCCGCCTGGGAGCACATTCAACGGCAGGTCGAACAGCAAGACGCCATCACGCATCATCTGGAAACCTTGCGAAACGCCTTTGATGTCGAAGCCATCAGAGCGAGGCGTTTGACAGTTGCGGTTGATTGCTGCAATAGCTCCTGCTCGTTTCTCTCTCCGCGCTGGTTGAAGGAACTCGGCTGTGACGTGCTGGCGGTCAACGATGACCCGACCGCGCCGTTTCCGCACATCCCTGAGCCGCGACGGCAGACAATGGCCCAACTGCGCGCCGTAGTGCTGGCGGGCCGCGCTCAGATAGGCTTCGCACACGACGCAGACGGCGAACGTCTCGGCATCGTCACAGAAGCGGGAGAAATACTATCGGTTGAAGCGACGCTCGCCATCGCCGCCGAGATTCAGTTGAGACAAGAGACGGGAGCGGTCGTGACAAACGTGTCGACCAGCAGCGCGATAGACGCCATCGCACTGCTTCATGGCGCGAGCGTCGTTCGCACTCCGGTCGGGCAGGCTTTTATCTCGGAAGCCATGATTGAGAATCGCGCCGTCATCGGCGGCGAAGGCAGCGGCGGCGTCATCGTCCCGCGCGTCCAGTGGACGCACGATAGCGCGGCTGCGGTCGGCCTGATTCTGGAACACATGGCCCACTCCGATGAGCCGATTTCAGAGTTGATCGCACGCTTGCCGCGCTTCGAGATGATTAAGCACGACGTGGCAATCGAGCCGAATCGTATCTATTCTCTCTTGCAAAGAGTGTACGATGAGATGGAAAGGGAGAATATAGAGTATGACCAGACGGACGGCATTAAAATCTCCTGGCCCGACGGGTGGCTTCACATCCGCGTCTCGAATACAGAGTCGCTGATTCGCATTATCGCCGAGGCCGAGACAGCACAACGCGCCCGCGAACTGCTTGATTGGGCGCGCGACAGGTTGGGGAAATGAAAGTTGGCAGTTTTCTGACGGACAACGACAGTCTCTCAAAAAGAGATGTGCCTGATGGAGGTGGTTCTATGCGACATGAAAAAAATATTGTGGCGGAAAATAAAACAGGACGCCTGCTGATTGCTTGCATCATCTCAATCCTGTGTCTTTTGCAGGCTACACTGGCGCAGTCCGGTCGCCGCCAGCGCAAGAATGCTTCCACGCCTCCGCCCATCACGACCGACAACAAAACCGCAGACGACGCACAGCCCAAACCGCCTGCGAAGAAATCCGCTCCCATCGCCACCGTCATAGTCGGCGGAGACAGGCTCGGCACTTCAATCTACATTCCCCCCGTCTACGTTGACATGGCGGTCAAGTCTTGCGTGGACAGATTTGAAAAGTCTTCAGGCATAGAGGCCATCTCCGGCGGCGGCAGCATGACGCGCTCAATGGCAAAAGACCGTGCGAAAAAGGAGAGCGCCGCGCACGTGCTATGGCTCGAACTAAGGGTGGAAGACGACGGCTCGAACGAGGTTTCAATCAGTTATTTAGTCTTAACGCCGCAGACGGCGAAGATTCTGACATCCGGGCGCGTCTATCTCGGCAGCAGAAGCGCCGGGGGCGGCACAGTCGGTGTCGGCGTGCCTTCAATCACTGGCCGTTTACCGCTCGGCTATCAGATAAAGGAAGCCGGGGCAAGCGTGGCCGACCGCGTGAAGAATAAGTTCCCCATACGCCCCGCTCCCGCCGCGTTTATTACTGAGGAGGCGAGCGTGCGGCAGCCGCTCTTCTTCGGCTTGCTACCCTTCACATCCGAAGCTGCTCCGCTCACGCCGCCACCTTCAAACATCCTGTTTGACGATTTCAGCTATTCAAAGCATAAAGAACTTACAAACAACGGCTGGATTATACGCAGCGCAGCCGGGTGGCCGGGCGTACCCGGCGCGACCTGGTGGCAGGAAGGCGTCTCTTTTCTGAAAGACACAGAGCGGCCCGGCAACCGCATCCTGCGCATGACCTCTTCGACCGACGGCACGGGCGCAAATACCAGGCAAACTCAAATCTGCCATCAGCGTAAATACCTCGAAGGCACTTATGCCGCCCGCGTGCGCTTTACGGACAATCCGCTCTCAGGGCCGAGCGGCGACCAACTCGTCGAGAGCTTTTACACCATCAGTCCATTGAAAGCGCCGATGGATGCTGACTACAGCGAATTGGATTTCGAGTATCTGCCTAACGGCGGCTGGGGCATCAGTGGGCCAACGCTGTATGGAACGACCTGGGAAACCTTCAGCCCCGAACCGAATTGGCAGAAGGATAATGTCTTCAATACGGCCAGCGGCAGCCAGGCAGGATGGCACACGCTGGTCACACAGGTTGCGAGCGGAAAGGTCAAGTATTTCATCGACGGTAAACTGCTGGCCGAGCACGGCGACCGATTTTATCCAGAGTCTCTGATGTCTATTAATTTCAACCTCTGGTTCATACGCGACGGCATGACCAAAGAGCAAGGCGTGCGCAGTTATCATGAAGACATCGACTGGGTGTTCTTCGCGGCGAAGACCGCGCTCATGCCCAATCAAGTCGAAGATGCCGTGGCGGCGTTGCGCCGCAAGTCCGTCAAATTCCGGGACACTGTGCGCGCGCCCGTGCCCGCGTTGGTCTCGCCGTGCGACTTGTAAGGAAAGAAGTAATTCGGAAAAGCAGAATTCAGGAGTCAGAATTCAGAATCCAGAATAAGAGGCTGCAACCAGCTTTTCTTTTATTCTTTCTGTTCTTCTGACTCCTGGCTTCTGACTCCTGCTCTTATTCGATGCGCGCCATACCCACTCTCAAAATCAGCATCTCCGGCGTGCGCGGCGTCGTCGGCGAATCTCTGTCGCCGACGCTGCTGACGCGTTTCGCGCAGGCTTTCGGCACTTACGTCGGGACGGGAACAATCGTCATCGGTCGTGACACGCGTACCTCCGGTGAGATGGTTCGACAGGCAGTCGTCGCCGGGTTGCTCTCAAGCGGTTGCCGCGTCGTTGACTTGGATGTCTGCCCCGTTCCGACCGTGCAACTGCTGGTGCGACAGCTTCGCGCGCGCGGCGGCATAGCAATCACGGCGAGCCACAACCCGGCTGAATGGAACGCGCTTAAGTTCGTCAACTCGGCAGGACTGTTCCTCACCGCCGCACAGGCGCGGCAGCTTCTGGACATCTATCATCAAGGCGAGTATGTGAAGGTTTCAGGAGCAGAGATGCGCTCTGTAGAGACTTCGGCGGGCGTGCTAGACATACACATCAAGGCCATCATGGACGCGCTCGGCCCTGTGCCCAGGCTCGAAAGACGCTTGCGCGTGGCCGTGGATTGCTGTAACGGCGCAGGCTCGATTATCGCACCGCGCCTGCTCGCCGCGCTCGGAGCAGAAGTTATCCCCGTCAACACCACACCCGACGGCCTCTTTCCCAGAGGGGCTGAGCCGGTGCCGGAAAATCTGGGCGCGTTGTGCCGCGCGGTCGCAGAGCAGAAGGCGGACGTGGGCTTTGCGCAGGATATGGATGCAGACCGGCTGGCGGTCGTGGATGAGCATGGGGTGGCAATCGGCGAAGAGTACACGCTGGTTCTCGCGGCGCGTTACATACTCGAAAAGGAGCGTGGGCCAATCGTCGCAAATCTGGCGACAACGCAGGTGCTGGACGCCGTGGCTCACTCTTTCGATTGCCCTATCTACCGCTCCAAGATCGGCGAGGCCAACGTGGCCGAAGAGATGCAGCGGCACGGGGCTGTCATCGGCGGCGAAGGCAATGGCGGCGTTATCTACCCGCGCATCAATTTCGCGCGCGACAGTCTCGTCGGGATGGCGCTCATCCTGCACCTGCTTGCCCGTAGCCGTCGCACCATCTCGGAAATTTTAAGCGAACTACCGCGCTCCTTCATGATAAAAGAGAAGCTCGCCTGCCGCTCAGACAAGATCGGCAGAGTGCTGAAGATGGTTCGCAGCGGGTATGCAGAGTGGCCGCTGGAGGCGCGCGACGGCATTAAGGTGACGCTGCCCGCGGGTTGGTTTCTCGTCAGGGGTTCGAATACGGAGCCAATCATTCGTCTCGTCGCAGAAGCGCAGACGGAAGAGCAGGCGCGCTCTCTGATAGAGAGTTTGAGAAGCCGCGTCGAAAGTTGTCTGAACGATTGAAGATGTTGATGGAAGCTATTTGATTAACTCAGGGAGAGGAATCGAGAGGAGGCGAACTTGCATGGACGCGCTGAGCGGAGAGCATAAGGGCACGCAGGCGACCGGACGCATGGCTTCACTTGATGTCTTTCGTGGAATCACCATCGCCGGGATGATTCTGGTCAACAATCCCGGCTCATGGGAAGCCATCTATTCACCATTTGAGCACGCCGAGTGGCACGGCTGGACGCCGACCGACCTCGTTTTTCCTTTCTTCCTCTTTATCGTGGGCGTCTCCATCACGCTCGCGCTCGCGCGCCGCGCCGAAAGTGCTGGCAGCAAGCGCGACCTCTACGTCAAGATTATTCGCCGCACGCTCATCATCTTTGCGCTCGGCCTCGTCCTCGGCGGATTCCCGACCTACGACCTGTCTAGCATACGCATCCCCGGCGTCTTACAGCGCATCGCCGTCTGCTACTTCGTCGCTTCCGTTATCTTCCTTAATACCAAATGGCGAACGCAAGCCCTTATTGCGGCGGCGCTGCTCATCTTCTACTGGTTGATGATGAAGCTTGTGCCCGTGCCCGGATTCGGGGCGGGGAATTTGGAGATGGAAGGGAATCTCGCGGCCTACGTTGACCGACGGCTGCTGGCGGGGCACACTTGGAAGCCGCTCTATGACCCAGAAGGAATCTTGAGCACAATCCCGGCGATTGCGACCACTTTGTGCGGAGTGTTGACGGGCCACCTCCTGCGCTCGAAGCAAACGCCGATTGAGAAGGTCGCCGCCATGTTCGTCGCCGGAATGGCTGCAATCGTCGTCGGATGGATATGGAATTTCTGGTTTCCTATCAACAAGGCTCTCTGGACGAGTTCTTACGTTCTCCTGACAGCCGGGCTGGCGCTACAGCTTCTGGCCTTCTGCTACTGGCTCATAGACATCAAGAATTATCGCAGTTGGGCCAAGCCTTTTCTCATCTTCGGCACAAACGCGCTGGCCCTTTATTTCCTCGCGGAGCTTTTCGCGCGCATCGTCTCGATTATTACCTTTGCGCGTGCCGACGGCAGCCGCGTGGATTTGCACACGCTCGCTTACGAAAATCTGTTCGCCTCCTGGGCACAACCCAAAACGGCCTCGCTGTTGATGGCCCTCTGCACCGTGCTCATCTGGCTCGGCGTGATGACGATTCTTTACCGCAAGCGGATTTTTATTAAAGTCTGAGAAAGCAGAATTCAGAATCCAGAAGCCAGAATACAAGGCGGGAACCTGCTTTTATTTTGATTTTCTTTTCTACTGGATTCTGAATCCTGGATTCTGGATTCTGTTTTTATGAAGCTAAGTCTTATTGACTGGTTAATCATCGCGGCTTATTTCGCGCTTTCGCTTGTCGTCGGTTTGTATTACGCAAGGCGCGCGGGGCGTTCGACCGAAGACTTTTTTCTCTCGGATCGCTCGATGCCCTGGTGGCTTGCGGGGACTTCGATGGTGGCGACGACGTTTGCCGCCGATACGCCGTTGGCCGTGACAGAGATGGTCGCACGCAACGGCGTGGCGGGAAACTGGCTCTGGTGGTCTATGTTGGCGAGCGGGATGCTGACCGTCTTCTTCTTTGCGCGTTTGTGGCGGCGCGCAGAGGTGATGACCGACGTGGAGTTCGTAGAGTTGCGCTACGCAAGCAAGCCCGCAGCCTTCCTGCGCGGCTTTCGCGCCCTGTATCTGGGATTGCCGATTAACCTCATCATCATGGGATGGGTCAATCTCGGCATGGCGAAAGTCTTGAGCGGCACGCTAGGGCTGGCGAAGTGGCAAGCGCTCTTCCTATGTCTGGGGATTACTTTTATCTACACGATTCTGTCTGGCTTCTGGGGCGTCGTCGTGACGGACGCGGTGCAGTTCGTCATCGCCATGATAGGCTCGATTGCGCTTGCCGTCTTCGCCGTGCGCGCGGTCGGCGGCATAGAGATGTTGAAGACACGGCTGGAGGGCGTGACGCCCGTCGGCGGAAGCGAGCCGTTCGGCGCGGGTGTGATTAGCCTGTGGAGCGACGGCTCCGCTCCGTGGATGTTGCCGCTGCTAACGCTGGCCGTTTACCTGTCTGTTAACTGGTGGGCGTCCTGGTATCCGGGGAGCGAGCCGGGCGGCGGCGGCTACGTCGCGCAACGCATCTTCTCGGCGAAGAACGAAAAGCACGGGCTGCTCGCCACGCTCTGGTTCACAATCGCGCATTACGCTTTGAGGCCGTGGCCTTGGATTATCGTTGCGCTCTGCTCGCTCGTGCTCTATCGCAATGGTGTCTTGAATCCTGAGACAGGACAGCCGGACGCGGCCTTCGGCTACGTTCAGGTCATGAACGATTTGTTGCCCGTAGGCTTTCGCGGATTGCTGCTCGCCGCCTTCGCCGCCGCTTACATGAGCACTATCTCGACACAGATGAACTGGGGTTCAAGCTACCTCGTCAACGATTTTTACCGCCGCTTCATCAAACGCGACGCGACCGAGCGCCACTACGTTCTGGCTTCCAGACTCGCCACCTTGCTCGTCGTGCTGCTCTCCGTCGTCGTTACCTATTTTATGAATCGCATCACCAGCGGGTGGGAACTCATCATGTCGCTCGGCGCTGGGACGGGGCTTGTTTATATTCTTCGCTGGTACTGGTGGCGCATCAACTCATGGTCGGAGATTTCCGCGATGACGGCTGCGCTCGTCGTCTCGCTCGCCTTGCGATACTTCGCCATCTTTGATACTTCGACGCCCGCGGGATTCGCGCAAAGCATTCTCACGACGGTCGGGGTAACAACCCTCGTCTGGCTCAGCGTCACTTTCATGACGCAGCCTGAACCAATGGAGAAACTTTCGAGCTTTTACGCCCGCGTGCATCCGGCAGGCCCAGGATGGCGGCGCGTCGCGCAACAGAGCGGCATGGCGGAGCGTCGCGGCGAGATAAGGCCGAACCTGCTCAACTGGGCGCTGGGCGTCGTGCTCGTTTATGCGATGCTCTTTAGTATCGGCGAGGTAATCTTCGGCCACTGGCGACGCGCAGCAGTCTTTTTTGTCGCGGCCATTTTGTCCGGCGTCTTTATGTTCTGGAATCTGAACCGCACGAAATGGGCGGGCTTCGCCTCTCCGGCTCAACTCGAAACGAGCCAAACGCCGGTCGATTAAGAAAGCGCAGAGGCACATGACCGATGAGAGCGTTCTTTATCTATGCGCATGGCGGCTGCTCTGATAGGCTGCCGCCTGCGCTCGCCTTCGGTCTGCGGCTTCAAGCTCCAGTGAACAATTTCTTACACCCTTTGGTCGTTTTCGTGATATATCCAGAATTCTTTCGAGCGCCAACAGTCGGACACATCTCATGCGACGAATTGATCTAAGAAGAACACACGTTGCACATCTCAGCCACATCAGGGACATTAATCGGCGAATCGTGCTCAACTATGTCCGCGATAGATGCCCGATTTCGCGCGCGGAGATTGCGCGCCAGACGGCGCTGCAACGCTCGACCGTCTCGACCATCGTTGATTCGCTCATTACCGAAGGGCTGATTGAAGAGATCGGCATGGGCCAATCAACGGGCGGGCGCTGCCCGACTTTGCTGAAACTAAACACGGATGGAGCAGCGGCCCTCGGCATTGATATTGCTCCAAAGCGAACGACCGTGGCGACGAGCAATCTGGCCGGGTGCGTGCTTGAGCGAGAAGAGTTTGATACTGACCCTGATTTCGAGAAGACGATTGCGCGTGCGATTGATGCTGCCTGTCGTCTCCTCGAACGCAGCACGACGGGGAGCATAGACGGAATCGGCGTCAGCCTCCCCGGCCTCGTTGACCCTGACGCCGGAAAAATACTTTATATCCCCTACTTCAACTGGCGCGACCTCGATGTCGGACAGAGAATCAGTTCGGCGACGGGGATGGAGGTGACGATAGACAACGATGCCAACGCTGCCGCGCTGGCCGAGTTGTGGTTCGGACAACCCGAAGTCAGCGAGGCCAGAGATTTCATCATGGTTTTCATCGCCGAAGGGGTCGGCACGGGCATTATCTTCGATAGACAAATTTACAGGGGAAGAGACGGAGCGGGCGGAGAATTCGGGCACATGATTATCGGAGAACGCGCGCCCGTCCCCTGTTCCTGCGGAAGCTTTCAATGCTGGGAAGCCTTCGCTTCGGGACGCGCCGCCATCGCGCGTTACCTCGAATTGACAGGCCAAGCAGAGTGCACAGAGGAGATGGTTTTCGCTCAGTTAATTGATCTCGCTCTTGGCGGAGATGAAGCCGCGCGGGCCGCGCTGAGCGAAACCTCCTACTACCTGGGCGTTGGTCTCTCAAATCTCATTATTGGATTTAGCCCGGATGTCATCGTCGTCGGCGGAGCAATCACGCGCGCCTGGCAACTCGTCTCCGAGATGTTGAGCGAAACCGTTGAAAGAAGTATGCGGCGCAATCTGTCGCCCGTCCACATCATCGCTTCGACGATAGGAGATCAAGCCAGTTTGATGGGCGCGCTCAGCCTTGTGCTCGCCAAAAGATTCGCTTCGGCTGCGGCAATTTAGCGCTTTTTGATTGGCCCAACGGAGGGCAGCGAAATTCACTTCACCATTGATTAGAGCGTCATGAGACGAATTGACCTTAAAAGAGCCAACGTCGCGCGGTCTAATACGATCCGTGACATCAATCGTCAAATCGTTCTTAACTACGTTCGCGAAAGAGGCCCGATCTCGCGGGCTGAAATCTCCTACGAGACGGCATTGCAACGCTCTACCATCTCTCTCATCGTTGATGAATTGATGGTCGGAGGCTTGCTCGAAGAAGTCTACGGTGAATCCACGGGTGGCCGCCCTCCTATTTTGCTCTCACTGCGGACGGCAGACGCAATGGCAATCGGGGTAGACCTGGGCACAAGCCGAACTGTCGTCGCGACAAGCGATCTGGCAGGCCGTGTCCTGGCGCAGGAAGAATTTCCGACCGACACGGACGCCGAAAAGACAATCGCACAAATCATCAAATGTACACGCAAACTCATCAGAAAAAATAAGGGGACTATCGAAGGCATCGGAGTCAGTGTGCCCGGACTGGTCGATCAGGAGTCGGGCACTGCGCTGTTTATTCCCTATTTCAACTGGCGTGATTTGAAAATCTCCCAGGAGATTAGAGACGCGACCGGGCTGCCCGTCAGCGCCGATAATGACGCCAACGCCGTCGCCCTCGCGGAACTCTGGTTCGGTCGTCCTGAGATACGTGAAATCCGCGATTTCATCATCGTGCTCATCGAAGAGGGAGTCGGCACAGGCATTGTTTTTGACGGGCAGATTTATCGTGGCAAAAGCGGAGCGGCGGGCGAGTTCGGGCACATGACTATCAGCGAGGGAGCGCCGGTGGCTTGCGCCGCCGGGAGCCATGAATGCTGGGAAGCCTTTGCCTCCGAACGCGCCGCCCTCGCCCGCTACGCCAAGCTTGTGCCTGGCCCTTTGCTCAAAGACAAAATCAAATTTGGAGAACTAATTGACCGCGCCCTAAAGGGTGAGCGAGAAGCGCAAACTGCGCTAAAGGAAACGGCGCACTATCTTGGCATCGGTATCGCTAATTTGATTCAAGGGTTAGCGCCCGAAGCGGTGATCGTCGGCGGCCCGATGGTGCGCGCGTGGCCGCTAATCGCTGAAGAAACGAAACACGCGGTCGAGGAAGGCATCTGTCGCGGATTGCCGCCGACGCGCATTATCGCTTCCACATTAGGCGAGCAGCCGACCCTGATGGGCGCGCTCAGTTTAGTGCTCGCGGCCAAGTTTGCTTCCGTCTCCCTGGCATAAATTTCCGCGGCGACTTTGTTGTTTCTGACAACTTTCTTTTCTTCGTCTCAACAGTAAAATTCTTCTTGACAAGCATCTGAATTAGTATTAGAACCTTTTGCTAGGTCTTGCAACAAAGTATCCGTTTAGAGCTACACACTAAAACTTTTTCAGGCGTCCCGGAATTGTTAATGTCGGATGAAGCATTCCTTGTTAGCGTGACAGCGCAAGTTTGAAGCCATCAGATTTAACGTCCGTGAGCAGTGAAGAGCAACGCTTCAATCATGAAGTGTTGCATGTCCCGATTTAACTCTCAGGTCTGTCAGGAAATTTCTTGATTGCGTAGGGCGTCAGCTTTTGGTCTTTCACCGCAGCGGTGATTGACCAAAAGGCTTTGAGCGTTCGGAAGCGAGGAGATGCGTCATGACAAGAAAGCTTGGATTACAAGCACTGTTGCTCTTGCTGGGACTGGGCCTCTTTAGCGCCGGTGTCCATGCGCAGTCAAGCACAGTCGGTAGCATCAGCGGAACTGTGCAAGACCCGCAGGGGGCTGCCATTCCTAATGCTGAGGTAACCATCAAAGAGGAGGCGACCGGGCAGTCTCGCACCGTCAGAACAAATGATGACGGCTTCTACTCAGCGCCCAGCTTACCCGCAGGCAGCTACACGGTCAGCACCGGGCCGCAAGGGTTCAAGACCACCGTCAACACGGGCGTCGAGGTGCACGTTAGTGAAAGGGTGGTGGTTGACCTCGTCCTCCAAGTTGGAGATGTCAGCGAAACAATTACTATTACGAGTGAGGCTGCGCCGGTCGAAACCCGCAGCGGTGAAGTGAGCAGCCTCATCACCGAGAAACAGGTGACCGAGCTGCCTTTGAACGGGCGCAACTACGCGCAGTTGGCGCTGATGGTGCCGGGCGTTTCGCCCGTCACGCAGTCGGGCGCTGGCGGCGCTTTCAGAACCGGCGGAACCGGACTCGATTCCGGCGTTGACATGTCTGTCAACGGCAACGCTTCAAACCAGAATATGTGGACGGTTGACGGCGTCAACAATATGGACGTCGGCTCAAACCGCACGCTGCTCGTCTTTCCGTCGATAGACTCTATTCAAGAGTTTCGCGTCGAACGCAATAGCTTCAGCGCAGAGTTTGGACAGGCGCAGGGCGCGGTCGTCAATCTCATTACCAAAGGCGGCGGCAACGAGTTTCACGGCACTCTCTTTGAATTCCTGCGCGACGATGCGCTCAACGCGAACGACTTTTTCCTGAACCGCGCCGGGCAGCCGAAAGGCCAATTGAAGTACAACAACTTCGGCGGCAACTTCAACGGGCCAATCGTGAAGAATAGACTCTTCTTCTTCTGGTCGGAGGAGTGGAGGCGTGAGAAGCGCGGGCAGGTGCTCACGGGGCGCGTCCCGACAGCAGCGGAGAAGATCGGAGATTTCAGCGGCACACTGACGGGGCCTCTGCCGCACAGACCCGGACAGACCTGCACCACCCCCGGCCCGACCCCGACAGACCCCGGCTGCTATCCCGGCAATAGAATTCCGACAGGGCTGCTCAGCCCCGCCGGGCTAGCGTTGGTCAGAATCTATCCAGACCCAACTAATCCGACGGCGACGGGACAGAACTGGGCCGCGTCGCCCTTGCAGCCCGTTAACACACGCCAGGACCTGATCCGTTTTGACGCGAACATTACGGACAAGATGAACGTGATGGTTCGTTACATCAACGAGAAGTGGGTTCACGGCGTGGCATCGGGCAACTTCTGGGGCGACTCTCCCTTCCCGACTCTTTCGTCCGATTGGGAACAGCCGAGCAAGAGCTTCGCCGTCAAGTTGACGAACACTTTAAGCTCAACGGCCATCAACGAATTCCAGTTCTCGCGCGCCGGAAACGACATCTTTATCAATACGAGCGCACAGAGCCAGGAACTCTACGATCAGATCGCTTCCGCTTTCCCGACCGTCTTTCCGGGCAATGACGCCACCGTGCCCAGCCTGTTCTGGGGGCCGGGCGGCTATAACGACCTCTGGCACCAAGCGCCTTGGACGAACCACGAAGACCTCTTTATCTGGAAGGACGACTTTACTAAAGTCCTGGGTTCGCACGATCTCAAATTCGGCGTCCTCTTCAGCCACAACATCAAGGAAGAGCCGGGCGGCGGCGGCGCCGGCGGCACTTTGCCGAGCGCTATTCAGGGCTGCGGCGTTCACACGGGCAACTGCATAGCCGATCTGCTGGTCAGAGACTTGCCGCTCGTCAATTACGCGGAGGTGGATCACGTTGAAATCGCAGATGGCCGTTGGCGTGACTTTGAGTTTTACGGGAACGATACATGGAAGTTGGCCCCGCGCGTCACGCTCACGCTCGGTATGCGTTACTCAAGATTCCCGGCAGCCTACGCGCAGGATAATCGCATCACCAACTTCATCCCCAGGCTTTACGACGGCAACTTCCGCAACGCTTTGATTACCGCCGAACAGGCCGGTTCGGTTGGTTTGCCGCGCGGTCTGGCCGAGACCTACAAAATGGGTTTCCAGCCGAGAGTCGGCCTCGCTTGGGACGTTTTCGGCGATGGCAAGACTGCGATTCGCATGGGCTTCGGACGCTACATGAGCCGTTCGAATGTTATCGAAGACGTTCTCAAAATGGTGAGCAATCCTCCCTGGACGACTGTCGTAGATAACGGCTGGGGCGGCTCTGGCGAAACCACTACGCTCGCCGATTGCCCGACTTGCCGCAGCCTCGATACCATCCAGCCCGGAACAAGGACTTCGATTGCGGGCGTCAATCCGAGCGCGGGCTTCAATGCTCTCAGCGAGGACTTCCGTCCGCCCGACAGCTACCAGTGGAATCTGACCATCTCTCGTGAAATCCTGAAAGACACGGTGCTGGAAGCTTCTTACATCGGCAATACGGCGCATCACATCTGGCGGCGCAATGTGCCGTTCAATGATGTTCCGGCGGGGCCTGCCAGACTTCAAATCGCTCAAGGCATCCGCAACGGTCAGGATATGTCAGCCGTAGCCAATCTCAATCGCAGGCTTGGGCCTAACTCGCCTCCGGTCAGGATGAGCGAATCGACGGGCAATTCCAACTACAAGGCGTTACAGCTTTGGCTCAACCGGCGCTTCGTTAATCGGCTGGCTTTCCAGGCTTCCTACACCTGGTCGCACACTGTTTCGGACGTTGCCTTGACGGCTTTCACCAATTCGACGAGCGACCCGTTCGACTATAGTCGCGACGAAGGAGACGCAGACCTTGACCGCAGACATTCGTTTGTGGCTAACGCGATCTACGAATTGCCCACGTTTAGCCGCTGGGGCAAGGCTGCTAGCGCCGTGCTCGGAGGTTGGCAGATTAATGGCATCTTCTCCTTCTTCGGCTCGACACCGATAGATGTCACGTCCGGCGTCAATACGCTGGGCACGGCTGAAAATACGGGACAGCGGCCAGACCTCGTTCCCGGCGTGCCCATTTATCTCAACACGGGCGACTCGACGCAGCATCTCAACCCGGCGGCATTCGCGCTGCCTGCCCCTGGGCAGAACGGCAACCTGAGACGCGGTCAGGTACGCGGGAAACCCATTACGACTGTCGATGCTTCTATCAGCAAGAATTGGAGATTCAAAGAACGCTTTGGCCTACAGTTCCGCGCCGAGGCATTCAATCTCTTCAATCATCCCAACTTCGTTGGGTTTAACACGACCTTGAGTCTACAGGGCAATCAGACGCAGCCGAACTTTGGCCTCAGTCAAAATGCGGCCTTTGGGACGCTCACTAATACGCAAAATCATCGTGAAATACAGTTCGGGTTAAAGTTCAGTTTTTGATATACTGCGCTCTAGGCTGAACGCGGACGGAGGGTTTGAAGGATTCTAGCTTCAGCCCTCCGTCTGAATTTTTATTAAAGATAGAGAAGTCAGGTGATAATGTATCTAGGCTCGACCCTGCTCCCTCTTTTATCTCTGCTGCTCGCCTTCCAATCGCCTCAAGATACGCTGCGAAAACATTATGAAGCGGCGGAAGCGCACAGGCGCGCCGGAAACCTCGCCGCCGCCGAAACCGAGTACAAAGCCATCTTGGCCGAAGGCTACTCTAAGCTCGGCAGAATCTTTTCGGCGCAGAAGAAATATCAGGAATCGGCGGCAGCGCTTGAGGCGGCTGCTCTCTCCGGGGCCGACTCGCCGGAGATGCTGGTTGATTTGTCAATCGCTTATTTTGACCTCAAGCAATACGAAAAAGCTCTCGGCTCGGCGCGCAAGGCTGTCGCCCGCGATTCGCGCAGCGCGAGCGCGCACCACATGCTGGGAAAGTCTCTGTTCATGCTCGGCAAATTTGCAGAAGCTACGACGGAGCTGGAAACCGCGCTGAAACTCAACACGAGCGATTTTGATGTCGCCTATACGCTCGGATTAGCCCATCTCAAGCAACGTCAATTTGCTCCCGCCAGGCAGATTTATGATCTGACCATCAAGTTTCTTGGCGACCGCCCGCAGCTTCGCATTATCTTCGGTCGCGCCTATCGAGAGACGGGCTTTCTGCCGGAAGCGATAGAAGAGTTTAAAAAGGCCATCGCGCTTGACCCGCGTTTCCCGCGCGCCCACTACTATCTCGGCCTCACATACCTGTTGAAGGATGGAGCGGCCAAACTCGGCGAGGCGGCTGCCGAGTTTAAAGTAGAGTTGACGGCGAACCCGGATGAATACTTTGCTAACTACTATCTGGGTATTATTTATGTCATCGAGAGGAAATGGGAGGCGGCCATCACGCTTCTGGAAAAAGCCTCACGCATTCAACCTCAGAATCCCGACCCCTACTTTCATCTGGGCCAGGCTTATCAGGGAATTGAGAAACACGACCGGGCCATAGAGATGCTGAGAAAAGCGATTGCCCTGAATCCTTCTCTGGGCCACAACGATTATCAAGTTACGACGGCGCACTACAGGCTGGGCCAATCGCTCATTAAAGTCGGCCAGACGGAGGCTGGCGAGAAAGAGTTGCAGATTTCTTCGGAACTCAAGGCGAAGTCGCTCAAGAGAGACAAGGAAAAGTCTGATACTTATTTGAACGCGGCCAGCCTCAATGAACAGAATAAGTCTTCGGAGTTGGGCGCGGCACAGGGCATCATCGCCGAGGCGAAAGCGCCAAACGAAAAGACCGCTCACGAGTTGCAGAGCGGCAAAGATTACTACTCGAAGATAGTCGCCAGCGCTCACAACAACATCGGCCTCTTAAGAGCGGAGCGCGCAGATTTTCGTGTAGCGATGGAGCATTTCAGCCGCGCCTCGGAGTGGAATCCGCAACTGGAAGGCGTGAATCTCAATCTGGGGCTGGCGGCCTTCAAGGCCGAAGCCTACAAAGACGCCATCCCGCCGCTTGAGAAAGAAGTTGCCGCCAACCGTAACAGCCTTGCTGCCAGGCATCTCCTCGGCATGAGCTACTTTATGGTTGACGACTATGCCAGGGCCTCCGAATTATTAACGCAGGTCATCTCTTATAAAACCGATGACGTTGGCCTTCACTACGCGCTCGCCTTGTCGCTCATCAAACAGGGGAAAAAGGTGATGGCCGAACGCGTCATCAAGCAGATGGTGGCGATGAGCGGCAGTAGCCCGCAGCTACATATTCTTTTGGGCCAGGCCTACTACGACCGGAATGAGACGGCTAAGGCGCTCGAAGAATTGAAGGCCGCCGTGGCGCTCGATAGTAAACTGCGGCTCGCGCATTACTACCTCGGATTGATTCACCTGAAGGCTGGAAAGTTTGATGAGGCCGTCTCGGAATTTGAAGCCGAGCTGGCTTTGAATCCTAACGACCTTCAGGCCAAGTATCATCTCGCTTTCGTCCACCTGGCGCGTCAGGAATTCGAGCGCGGCATCAAACTGATGCGAGAGGTCACAGCCGCTCATCCTGCTTTCGCCGACGCGCACTACGAGTTGGGCAAGGCATTGCTTCAACTAGGAGACATCAAGGGCGCGGTCGAGACGCTTGAAACAGCGGCCCGTCTTGGCCCAGACAAAGCGCATATTCGTTATCAGCTTGGCCGCGCGCTGCTGGCCGACGGGCGGAAGGCGGAAGGCGAAAAGCAACTCGAAATCTCCAGGCAATTGAAGGAGAAAGAGCGCGCCCAGTCAAATCCATAAAGGTTGAGAGAGGTAAGAGGTTTTGCCTTTGAAAGTTGTCCGACTCGCAAGCTTATTCGTGTTTCAGCTTTTTTTAATTCTCTCCCCAATCACGGGTCGCCCGCCCAGCGACGTTCAATTTACAGACACGACGGATAAGGCGGGCATCAAGTTCAGACACGTCGCCTCGCCCGAAAAGAAATATATCGTCGAATCCATGAGCGGCGGCCTCGCGCTCATAGATTATGACTCGGACGGTCATCTGGACATCTACTTTGTTAACTCTTTGACGGTCGATCTCGTCAAGTCGAACGAGAAGACAAGGAGCGCACTTTATCGTAATAACGGCGACGGGAGTTTTACGGATGTCACGGACAAAGCGGGCGTCGGTAACGTAGGTTGGGGAATGGGCGCGGCCATCGGCGATTATAATAACGACGGGTTTGAAGACATCTACGTCACCTGCCTCGGCCCGAATCGACTTTTCAAAAATAACGGCAACGGCACGTTTACGGATGCCACAAAGACGGCGGGCGTCGGCGATGCGCGCTGGTCTACGGGGGCTTCCTTCGTTGATTACGATAACGATAGCCGCTTAGACCTCTTCGTTTCCAACTACGTTGATTTCGACATCAATCATCTGCCTGAGTTCGGCAAAGGCAAGCAATGCCAGTATAAAAGTATTCCAGTGCAGTGTGGGCCGAGAGGATTGCCGGGAGCGGGCGATACGCTGTATCACAACAACGGCGACGGCACGTTTACGGACGTTTCGAAAAAGGCCGGTGTCGCGGACATGGACGGCTACTACGGGCTGGGCGTCATTGCGAGCGATTTCGACATGGACGGCCTCGTAGACATTTACGTTGCCAATGATTCAACGCCGAATTTCCTGTACAGGAATCAGGGCGACGGAACCTTCAAGGATGTCGGCTTCATTTCGGGTTCTGCCGTCAACGAGAACGGCAGCGAGCAGGGAAGCATGGGCGTGACCGTCGGCGATTATGACCACGACGGAAAGTTCGACCTCTTTGTCACCAACTTTGCCGATGAATACAACACGCTCTATCGCGGCACTGAGCGTTTCTCATTCGTAGATGTCTCCTATGCTGCGAGGGTGGCGGCGGCGAGCCTCGTTTACGTCGGCTGGGGCACAAAATTCTTCGACTACGACTCGGACGGCTGGGTTGATTTGTTCGTCGCCAACGGGCATGTCTACCCGCAACTGGAAAACTATCGCCAGCGCAAGCTGCTGCACAAAAATAATCGCAACGGAACTTTTGTGGAAGTCTCTGTGCAGGCGGGCGCTCCCTTAATGGAGCAGCGCGCCAGCCGTGGAGCCGCCTTTGGGGATTTGGATAACGACGGCGATGTCGATGTAGTGTTAAATGATCTGGACGGCCCGCCGCAGTTGTTGCGTAATGACGGCGGCAACGCGAATAATTCCGTGCTCATTAAAACCATCGGCACGAAGAGCAATCGCAGCGGCATCGGCGCGCGCGTCCGAGTTGTCGCAGGGGATTTGACGCAGATGGATGAAGTCAGAAGCGGCGACAGTTATCTTTCTCAAAGCGATTTGCGGCTGCACTTCGGCCTTGAGAAGCGTGCGAAGATTGATCTCGTGGAGATTCGCTGGCCGAGCGGCGCTGTTGACAAGATTACCAATGCCAGCATCAATAAGGTGCTGACGGTGAAGGAGGGGCAGGGCATCGTCGCTCAGAAAGATTTCAAGAGCCTTTCACCGCGATGAGTAATTCGCCGCTTTATTCTTCAATGAAATGTCTGAAGCGCCAATTGTTGCGAACACAAGCTGCGGCCTCGCTGCTTGTGATTCTTCTGTGCGCGTCGTGCGCGCTGGCGCAGGGTATCAGTAATTCTGCAAAGCAACTTGAGCGCGCGGCGGCGCTCATCAGTGAAAATCGGATTGACGAGGCGGAGCAGCAGTTGAGCGCCATCTTGAAGGCAACGCCGAATAATGCTTTGGCGCTTAATTTACTCGGTGCAATTCGCGCCAAGCAACAAAGGCTGGACGAGGCTGAAGCCCTCTTTACGCGCGCCCTCGGCATTGATAAAGAATTCCTCGGCGCGCACATGAATCTGGCTTATCTTTATCTGCTGAAGGGTGTGCCCGATAAAAGCATTTCGGAATTAAGAGAAGTTCTTCGCCTTGACCCGAACAACCCGGATGTCAGCTACAAGCTGGCACGCCTTCTTCTCTCTCAAGGCCGCGCGGACGAAAGCATAGCCGTCGTCGAGCAGATGAAGCAGCGGCAATCGCTCCCGCCTCCGTTCCTCGTTGTCCTCGGCGACGCTTACTTGAAGAAGGGCGATACAGCTAAGGCGGAAGAGAGTTACCTGCTGGCCGTTAATCAGCAAAGCAACTCAGCCGACGCGCTCATGGGTCTGGCCTTGCTCTCACAGGCTAAGGGGGATTCCCAAAATGCCGTTCTCTATCTCAATCGCACGAGGGATTTAATCAACGGCTCACCTGAGCGTCTTTACAGCTTTGCTCGCCTGGCGCTCAACTCAGGTTTGATTGAAGATGCGCTGGCCACACTGAAAAGAGCCACTGAACTAAAGGCGGATGAGCCGCGTTACCATTTTCTCTATGGCCTGGCGTGGCTTCAGAAGCCAGACCTGCAAGAGGCCGAACAAGCTTTCCGGCGATTGCTCAAGCTGCAACCGGAAAATGCTCAAGGCCAGTTGTATCTGGGCTACGTCCTGCTCAAACAAAAGAAGTCCGCGGAAGCGCGCGAGTGGCTTGAGAAGAGTCTTCAGAAAGAAACGGGCGCGCCCGAAACCTTCTACTACCTCGGCCTCATTGCACAGGAACAATCGGAAGACGAGCGGGCCGTCGAATTTTTTGAAAAGTCCATCCGGCTCGCGCCCCGTTTCGCCAGCGCACACATCGCGCTCGGCGCAACCTACCTGAAGCTGAAAGATTTTCCGCGCGCGCAAGCCGCGCTTGAAGCCGGGGTGAAACTAAAGCCCGATGATTCCAGGGCGCATTATAATCTGGCCCTGCTCTACGCGCGGTTGAAAGACCAGAAGCGTGCACAGGAAGAGATGCATATTGTCGAACAACTGAAGAGCGCGGGCAAAGCCGAAGATAAAGAGGGCGAGATACTCGCGCCTTCGACCCCAAGCCCGAAATAAGATTGTTTCCCATAACAGCAAGCAGGAGCGCGCGGCTCTTTATGCGAACCTCTCAACAAATCCTGATTCGTCTCGGCTAAGTTTATTCGCATCCGGCGAGCAAAGATTGTGAAAGAAAGAATAGTCGTAACATTACTGGCTCTCGTCGTCCTGGTGCTTAATCTTCCGGTTAAGTCACAGACGGGGCGAACGCCCGCGCCGGGTAAAGCGGCTATCACCTTCACGGAAGTATCGCCAAAGTCGAGCGGCATTACCTTCGTGCACGACAACGCGCACTCGCCTGAGCGCTATCTGCCTGAAACGGTCGGAGCCGGATGCGCTTTTCTGGACTACGACAACGATGGGTGGATGGACATTTATCTGGTCAACAGTGGGCTTTCGGATTTCTACACGCCTAAAGCGCCGCTCAAAAATGCGCTCTACCATAATAATCAAAACGGAACATTTACGGATGTCACGACGAAGGCTGGCGTAGCGGGCGGGAAGTTCGGCATGGGAGTGGCTGCCGCAGACTATGACGCGGACGGGTGGCAAGACATTTACGTCACGAATTACGGCAGCAACATTCTCTATCGCAATAACGGCAACGGCACGTTTACGGATGTCACAGACAAGGCAGCCGTGGCCGCCGTGGGCTGGTCAACCTGCGCCGTCTGGTTCGACTATGACAATGACGGCAAACTAGACCTCTTCGTCTCAGGCTTCGTCTTTTACGATAAGTCTCAAAAAATTCTCTGTACGGATGAAGCTCGGAGCAGCAGTTACTATTGCGTCCCGCGCCTGTTCAAACCGAGGCCGAGTTACCTTTTTCATAACAACGGCAACGGCACGTTTACAGATGCCAGTAAGGAATCCGGCATAGCAGACTCGCCCGGAAAATCTTTCGGCGCGGTGGCGACCGATGTCAACAACGATGGCCTCATAGACCTCTTCGTCGCCAACGATACGATGCCCAACTTTCTCTTCGTCAATCAGGGCGGCGGAAAATTTGAAGAGGCGGGACTGTCGTCAGGCGTCGCCTACAGCGAAGCTGGAACGCCACGCTCAGGAATGGGCGTTGATGCCACAGACTATGACAATGATGGATGGCAAGACCTTTTCGTCGCCAACATCGACCAGGAATTTTTCAGCCTCTATCACAATCAGAAAGATTTAACTTTCACGGACGAACCCGGCGAGATTGCACCTGCGACGCAATTGTTGAGCGGCTGGGGACTGAAATTCTTCGACGCAGACGCGGACGGCGACAGTGACCTTTTCCTCGTCAACGGTCATCCGGACGACATGATTGAGAAACGACTGCCGAAGGTAAAGTACAAAGAGCCGCCGCTCGTGTTTGAAAATACGGGGCGCGGTTTCAGAAACGTCAGCGCGCAGGCGGGCGCAATCTTCAATCGGAATTTTTCCGGTCGCGGCATGGCTGTCGGCGACTTTGATAACGATGGCCGGATAGATGTGCTGATTTCAAACAACGGTGAAGCTCCGCTCTTGTTGCGTAATGACGGTGGCACGCAGAACAACTGGCTGGGCCTGCAACTCGTCGCTACAAAGAGCAATCCGTCAGCCGTCGGCGTTAAGCTCTCGTGGCAGGCTGGCGGAGTAAAACGCAGTCGGCTCAAGACAAGCGGCGGAAGTTATCTGGCCTCGCACGACCCGCGCGAAGTGCTGGGGATAGGAACGGCCTCGAAGATTGACGTGGTTGAGATTCGCTGGCCGAGCGGGAAAGTGGATAAGCTCATGAATCCGCCGATCAATACATATCTCAAAGTAGTAGAGGGTGAAGGTATCTCTAAGAACGCGGCGAGTTCAAAGTAGAAAGCGCGTGTGAGTTGATGGCCGAAACAATCAGGAAAGCTGTAGCCATGCTCGCCCCTGTGCTCTGCGCCCTCATCTACTGGGGCACGCCGCCTATCCTGCACGGTCAGGGCCAGAGGCAGGAAAACACCGCTTTGTCCAGATGGCGGCCCACTCGTGAGTTGCCGGGAGTCGGCTACGTGGGAAGCCAGGCCTGCGCGGAATGCCACCCGTATCAGTCGGAAAATTTTTTCAGCACGCCGATGGCCCACGCTCTGGAGAAGATTTCGGATTGCGAGATTCTCATTAAGCGCCCGCGCCTGACGTTTAGCGAAGGCAACTTTTCATATCAAATTACACGACAGGGCAGCCGCAGCATTTATACTGTCAGCGACGGCGCTCAATCAATCTCCGAGCCTATCCTCTTCTGTTTCGGACAGGGCGTGGCCGGTCAGACCTATGTCTTTCGACACAACGGCTCGCTTTACGAAAGTCGCGTCAGTTATTTCCAGAAATTTCAGAATCTCAATATTACTATTCTGCACCCGCGCTCGCGTCCGGCGTCGTTGGAGGATGCGCTGGGCCGTTTGATGAGCGCTGAAGGTGCGAAGGGATGCTTCGGTTGCCACTCGACGGGAGCCGTCAGCCAATCTCAACTACAACTCGACCGCCTCACGGCGGGCGTTGCTTGCGAGGCTTGTCATGGGCCGGGCGAAAAACACGTGGCAGCCATCAAGGCGAAGAATCTTCATGACCCGCAAATTTTTAATCCGAGCAATCTGGATTCTTTCGATTTGACGCAGGAGTTTTGCGGGGCGTGTCACATGAGCTTTGAGAAGGCGATGGAGATGCCGGATCACGGCGGGATTAACAATTTACGTTTTCAGCCCTACCGCATCTTCAATAGCCGTGCGCATTTCAAGAACGACCCGCGCATGAGTTGTACGGCCTGCCACGACCCGCACGACCACCTGGAGCACAAGGCATCCTTCTACGATTCAAAATGCCTCGCCTGTCATCTCTCCGATTCCAAGGAAGCCAAAACGGAGGCGCGAGCGGCAGCGGCCTGTCCGGTCAGCAAGCGACAGTGCGTCGGTTGCCATATGCCGAAGGTGGAAGTGCCTGAAATGCACTTTAAGTTTACGGATCACTGGATTCGTATAGTTAAACCTAACGAGCCAGTTCCGAAATAATGAAGGAGAGAGATGCTTTATCGCCTGTACACGCGAACGTAATCAACCAGCATCGTTTGCGGAAAGATCGTTGTCTCATCCGGACTGCCGGGCCACGCGCCGCCGACCGCCAGATTCAGGATGATGAAGAATGGATGGTCGTAAACCCACTTTGTGCCGGCTGGCAAATCGGCTGGCGTTTTTGTCCCGTAGAGCTTTCCATCCATGTACCAGCGAATCACATTCGGCTCCCACTCGATGGCGAAGCTATGGTAATCATCTGCGACGCGTCGGCCACGCGGCAAGGTGAATGTCGCACCAATGCCTTTATCGCCTGAATATCCCGGCCCGTGAAGCGTGCCGTGGACGATTGATGGTTCGCGCCCGATGTTTTCCATAATGTCTATCTCGCCGCACGCGGGCCAACTCACCGTGTCAATGTTATCTCCCAAGAGCCAGAAAGCGGGCCAGATGCCCTGACCGAAGGGGAGCTTGATGCGCGCCTCAAAACGACCGTAAGCCTGTGTAAACTTTTTCTTGGTGAAGAGTCGTGCGGAAGTGTAGCGGCAGGGGCCGTACCAGCAAACGAATTCCAGAGGCAAGGTCTCCTTTTGAGCTTTGATGACTAAGGAGCCGCGTCCGTTAAGATAAGCGTTGCTCTTGCTGTCCGTATAATACTCTAATTCCTGATTGCCCCAGCCGTTGCCTCCAATTTGAGCAGTCCATTTCGCCGGGTCAATCCTGGAATTCAGCGCGCCGTCGAATTCATCGCTCCAGACGAGCCGCCAGCTTTGTCCATAAATATTCCCGGAAAAACTGAGCAGCACTCCGAGTGCAAAGAAAAGAGCGCTCCCGTTTAAGCGACCGCGATGCGAAGGGAAGTCTGAAGGCATTCGGGACAAACCACCACGAATTTTATTCTTGGCCCAGCTTTTCAACACTTCTCTTAATGTTGTCGCTGAGTTCGATAATGCTCAACAGGTCACGTCCGGCTTTGCCTGATTGTTCGACATCAACTACGTCTGGAGTTTTAAGAATGGGATTCTCCGTGAATTTATAAATCGTATTACAGAGCTTGATGAGCGCAGCTTTTATCTCTTCATGCTTGTAATCAATCTCATGCTTCAGTTCCTTTTCCTGCTCCTCGGAGATGGGCTGCATCATAAAGGTCTTGAGCCGGTGTGCGCGCTTGTTTATCTCTCCGGCCCGCTCTGCGATCAGCTTATAGTCGAGCGGCTTCTGCGCAACGAGATCGTCAACCATCTCGTTGCGAACAATCTGGATGCGCTTAAAGTCCTGCTTCACAATATCGATTGCGGCCTTTAAGCGCTGCTGGTTGACCTGAGCTTTAGAAGCATCCCTTTCAACGTTGCGGAGTCTGAACTCACGGCTTTGTCTATCCTGCGATTGCTCTTTTGGAGTCGCGCCGGGCGGCGGGCCGATTTGCCCGGGCGGTTGCTGTGCGAGCGCCGCGCTTGCCATAAAGATGAGCAAAGAAAGAATCGCGCCCAAACTCAAAGAGATTCTGCTGATTAAGCGAGAGCGGTGATGCTTCATGGCCGACCTCCTGCAAAGTCGTTCGTGATGAGCGATACTATAAACCCTCAAGTTTATTTTGAACAATAAACGAGGAACGGCTGTTCGTTTGATTGTCTGCGATGCGGATTGCTCGTTAAACGTCTAAGGTTTCGGTGGCGGCTGCACGTCGAGCGATAGCAAGCGCGCCGTAGATTCCGCTTTCGCCCGCGAGGGCGGCTTGAAGGAGTTGCACTCTCTCAACCGGAATCATTTTCGCGCGTCGCTCGACCAGCGGGCGCAATGGCCCGAAAAGCTGTTCGCCGGAGGCGGCCACGCCGCCGCCGATAATGACAGCTTCGGGCGCGAGAATCGTGATGACGTTACCGATGCCGAGAGAGAGAAAGTAAATCATCTCGTCCCAGACTCGACAGGCAAGCTTGTCGCCGCTTTGGGCTGCCGCCGCCACGGTCTGCGCGGTGATTTCTTCGGGCTGGCTGACCATTCCGTTGATGACGCTCTCCTCGCCTTTTGCCAGCAACTCGCGCGCGTGCCTGGCAATGGCTGTCCCGGAGCAGAGCGCGTCGAGGCATCCGCGCAAGCCGCAGCCGCAGAGCGGCCCATCGGGCAGCACCGTCATGTGCCCGACCTCGCCCGCGCCGAGTCGTTGAAGGATTTCACCGTTGACGATAACGCCGCCTCCGATGCCCGTGGAGATAGTGAAAAAAACGATGTCGCTGAAACCACGGCCCGCACCGTAAATGTACTCGCCAAGCGCCGCCAGCTTGGCATCATTTTCGATCAACGCTGGCACACGCAGGTGTTGTTCAATTGAGTTAACGATGGGAAACTCGTGCCAGCCGGGCAGGTTGATGGGCGACAGGACAAGGCCACGCTCTTTATCCACTGAGCCGGGGCAGCCGACTCCGACAGCGAGCAACCGAGCGTCGGACGCGGCTGCCATCTCCCTGATGACCGACGCAAGGTTATTAAGAATCAGTTCCGGCCCGCCTGCTGCGCGCGTGGGAAACTGGCGGCTGGAAATTCTCTCGCCCTGAATGGTTTCGAGGGCGACAGCAATCTTCGTCCCGCCAATATCTATTCCTGCGACGGCCTTTTTCATCTATCTGCCCGCGCGTCTTCGAGGCGTCTGCTCGCTGGCGGCCAGCAGCGTAAACTTATCTGTGAGATTGCCAACCATGACATCAAAGTCTCCGGGTTCAACCGTCGGCTTATTATCAGCATTGATGAAGGAGAGGTCGTCGCGTCGCAGAGTGAAGCTGAGCGTCCTGCTTTGCCCCGGCTCAAGATAAATTTTGGCAAAGCGTTTGACGCGCTTGCCCGCAGGCGTCAAGGATGCCACCACGTCGCGCACGTAAAGGATGACGGTTTCCTTGCCCGCGCGCTGGCCGCTGTTTGTCACAGTCACCTGTACGTTCATAGTGCCGTTGGCGGGCATAGTCTTTTGGCCCAGACGAAGATTGCTGTAGGTGTATGTCGTGTAGCTCAATCCATGACCGAAGGGGAACTGCGGATTGAAGGCCATGTTGCCGAAGTTGGTTGCCTCCGTCTCAAACAATTTATGGTCGTAGGTGACGAGGCCATTGGGCGTGCGCGGGTAAGTGAAGGGCAGGCGGCCCGACGGGTTATAGTCGCCAAAGAGAACGTCTGCGACAGCCGTGCCGCCTTCGTTGCCGGGATTGTATGCCATGAGAATAGCCTGTGCCTTGTCGGCGATGCGATTAATAACGCGCGGGCGGCCCTCGACGAGTACGAGGACGACGGGCTTGCCTGTCGCCTGAATGGATTCGGCCAGGCGCAGTTGCACTTCGCTCAAATTCAGGTCTGTGATATTGCCGGGAGTCTCCGTATAAGAGCCTTCGCCGAGACAGAGGACGACCACATCGGAATCGCGCGCGGCGCGCACTGCGGCTGCGATGTCAACCTCTTCGTCAATGTCTGTTGGCGTCACGTTAGACGGCGCACCCTGCGCTCTGACGATTCTTGTGCCGGGCACATACGTCGCGTTCCTTCCGATCTTAGCCTCGATGGCCTGAAGAATGGTCTGGCGGTCTTTCGGATAAAGCGACTCTTCCGAGCCTTGCCAGACATACGTCCAACCGTTGTTGAGCGAGATGAGCGAATGCGCCGTCGGGCCTGTGACGAGCACTTTACGATTCTTGGCAAGGGGGAGCAGATTGTCTGTGTTCTTGAGCAGCGTCATTGATTCGCGCGCCGCTTGCAGGCTCACGTCCCTTGAGGCGTTCGTGGCGAAGTTCGCTTTCGCCGCCGTGTTCATCGGATTCTCAAACAGCCCTAGCTCAAACTTGACGCGCAGGATTCGGCGCACGGCCTCGTTGATGCGAGACATGGGCACTGCGCCTTCTTTGACGAGCGCGACCAGGAGGTCTGCGAAGCTGTAGTCGCTCGGCACCATGCTCATGTCAACGCCGGCCATGACGGACATGCGCGTCGCTTCCTTTTCATCCACCGCGACCTTCCATTGCGTGACCAGCTTCTTAATGTCCTCCCAATCGGAAACGACGAAGCCCTGAAAGCCTAGCTCGCCGCGCAGGATGTCTGTCAGGATGTGACGATTGACGTGGCCCGGTACGCCGTTAATCTCGGCGGAGTTGACCATAACTGTGCGCGCGCGCGCCTTCACTGCGGCCTCGAAGGGCGGCAGGACATATTCGCGCAGGTAGTTTTCGGGAATCCATGCGGGCGTGCGGTCTCTGCCGTTTAAGGGAAGGCTGTAGCCCATGTAGTGCTTGAGGCTTGTAGCGACGTGATTGGGAGACGAAACATCATCGCCCTCCATGCCGCGCACGAAAGCCACGCCCAAGACCTTTGCCAGATACGGGTCTTCGCCAAACGTCTCCCAGAAGCGAGGCCATAAAGGTTGACGGCCAATATCGAGGACGGGCGAGAACGACCAGGGGATACCGGCGGCGCGCGTTTCCGCTCCGCTAATCTCAGCCGCGCGCTGCATCAGGGCCGGATTCCAGGTCGCAGCCATGCCAATCTCCTGCGGAAAGAGCGTCGCGCCCTGCACATAGTTTGCGCCGTGAATCGAATCAATGCCGTAGATGACTGGAATCTTCAGGCGCGTGCGCAGGCAGGCTTCCTGTATCTGGCGGATAATCTCGTGCCATCTATCGAGGGGCAGCGCCTGATCCTGCACATTCAGAATCGAGCCGACGCCGTACTTCACGATGGCCTTTTCCAGCTTGACCGGGTCAATTTGTATTTCCTGATCGCGGCCAGTGCTAATCATGCCGATCTGCAACTGCGTCATCTGCCCGACCTTTTCTTCCAGCGTCATGCGCGCGAGCAGCGCTTCGATGCGGCGCGTATTGTCGCGCGCGGGCTTCGTGCGCAGCGCCGTCTGGAAGAAGGCGTCGCTGTCATTGATGTCAGCGTTGACAGCCCCCCGATTTTCCACGGGCGGCGCAGCGAAAGTTTGTTGCAGTTGTAGACAAAAGGTTTGCATAAACAGGATGGTGGAGAGCGCAAGAGCAATTCTTCTCATAGCAATCTACTTGTCCTTAAGGAAGAATTTAAAGAAGGAGCTTGGGTCTCACACATTCTCTTTTATCCTGCCTTTTTGTTCAAGCATTTTTTTTCGCGCACGGCGGATTTCAAGCCTCGAAGGCACGGTGCGCTGAGGGGTATTCTGCTTGTTCGGGTCTAGCCGCAGCGACTCTCTTTCAACGTTTCAGCGCGACATTCTCGTCGTAGAAACTTTGGTGTAAAGTGAGTCGTGACAGCGCGACATAATGCCTTCGGGCGCGGCAGGCTTACTTATAACTATCGTCGGGGAAGCTCAATGAGATACAGGCAATTCGGGCGGACGGGCTGGAGAGTCAGCGAAATCGGTTACGGCATGTGGGGGATGGGAGGCTGGAGCGGCTCGGAGGACGAGGAATCTTTGCGCTCTTTGCAAAAGGCGGTTGATTTGGGCTGCAACTTCTTCGACACGGCCTGGGCTTACGGCGAGGGGCACAGCGAGAGTTTGCTGGGCCAACTCGTGCGCGCCAATTCGTCGAAGAAACTTTACACGGCGACGAAGATTCCGCCCCTTAATCGTCAATGGCCGAGCCGCCGCGAACACGCGCTCGACGATTGTTACCCGCCAGACCATATCGAAGAGTATGTGCACAGGAGTTTGCAGAACGCGGGGCTGGAAACGTTTGACCTCGTGCAGTTTCACACGTGGGAGGACGCGTGGCTGGCCGATGACCGTTGGGCCAAAAAAACGGATGACCTGCGGCGACAGGGACTCTTGCAAGCCATCGGAATCAGCCTTAATCGTTGGGAACCCTGGAACGGCGTGCAAACTGTTAAAAGCGGCCTAGTTGACGCGGTGCAGGTCATCTACAACATTTTCGACCAGAACCCGGAGGACGAGCTTTTCCCGGCCTGCCGTGAACAAGGCGTGGCGGTGATTGCTCGCGTGCCCTTCGATGAAGGGACGCTGACCGGGACACTCACCAAAGAGAGCCGTTGGCCCGAAGGCGACTGGCGCAACACATACTTCGTCCCAGAAAATCTGATTCCGAGTGTCGAGCGCGCGGAGACTCTCAAGCCGCTTGTGCCCGAAGGGATGACAATGCCTGAGATGGCCCTGCGCTTTATTCTCAACAATCCAAACGTGAGCACGATTATTCCGGGGATGCGCAAAGCTCACCACGTCGAATCCAACATTGCCGCCAGCGATGCGGGCGCGCTCTCTGAAGAGCTTCACGCGCAACTGCGCGAGCACCGCTGGGAGAGACAACCGAAAGTATGGTCACAGTAGGCACAGCGCTCAGGAGTTTGAAAAATGTTTGAGCAGAGATTCTTTCTTAAGCACAACATGGCGAGCTTGAGTTGGTGCTGGCTCGTCATCGTTTGCATCTGCCTTTGCGCGGCACAGGCGAGGGCACAGGAAGGTAAGGAAGCTCAAAAAGGCCCGGCTGAAGATAACGTCGAAGTGCTGAGGGTGAAATCGAGTCTCGTTAATATCGAAGCGATGGTGAAGGACAAGAAGGGAAAGTATATTACAGACCTTAAGGCTTCGGACTTCACTGTGTTCGAGAATGGAGTGCGGCAGGAGGTGAAGTTTTTTGAGCCGCCCCTGATGGGCGACACCAAAGCGAACGCGCCAAGCGCCGAGCAGCCGGGAACAAACACTTCCGGCGTTGCGCCGAGAAATATTATTTCGTTAGTGCTGGACGGGCAGACGACAGACCTCTCGAATCTGAAGCAGGTGCGGGCAGGAATCATTAAATACCTTCGAGAGCAGATAGCAGACACAGACACCGTGGCTTTATTCGCCATCACGAGCGAGTTGCGACTGTTGCAGCCGTTTACGCAGGACAAGACCAAACTCATCGTGGCAATCGAGAAAGCTTATTCAAGCTCCAACTCAAGCAAGAACTTTGAGCAACGCGACATTGCAGAAACGATAACCAAAGAGGCAGGAGTCTTACAAAACTCAGGGGGCGCAACTCCCGGTTCGATTACAACTCAGGCATCTGGCTCGGCGTCGGCCCAGGCGATGATTGCTGCGCGTGTGCTACAGCAATTCGTCAAGCTGCGTTCAGTCCTCAGCGTGCAACAATCGCGCCCCATCATTGCTGCGTTGGCGGCCATCTGTGAGGCTCAGCGCGCCGTGCCGGGTAAAAAGACGCTGGTGCTGTTTTCACAAGGGTTCGTCATCCCCGCAACTCTCGATTGGCAGGTGCAGAGCGCCATCGATATAGCCAACCGGGCGAACGTGGCAATCTACGTGATAGATTCAGCCGGACTAAAAGCAAGCGCTCCGCAGTATGGAGGGTTTGGCCCATCCTCACCGCTGGGTAGTATCTCGGCCATCACCAGTCAGGAACAGCGCATCCAGGCGGTCGGCGGAGAGACCGTCTTCGATTACGCGCGACAGGAAGGGCCAAATCGTGGGTATGACATCCTCTACCGCATTTCAGGCGATACCGGCGGGCAGTTCATTAAGAACACAAACGATATTGCCAAAGGGCTGAATCGAATAGACCAGGAAATCCGCGCCCGCTACACACTGGCCTATCACAGCACAGACCCGAACTTTGACGGCGGCTTCCGCAAATTAAAAATCGAAATCCACAATCGGGCCGACGCGCAGGTGGTTTTTCGCAATGGCTACTACGCTCTGGCTCATGATGAGGTCATCTCAATTTCGCCGGAAGACAAAAGATTGCTGGCGACGATTGCTGCGGCCAAAGATAATCCCGGCTTGCCGTTATTCTTAGAGTTACCTGCGTTCAGATTTAAGGAGGGCCGCTACATCATTCCGCTCTCGATTGAAATGCCGACCGGCGCAGTGAGATTCGACCGCAAGAATGATAGGCAATTGATGCAACTGGACGTTCTCGGCGTCGTCCGAGAAAAAGAGGATAAAATTCTTTCCCGGCTCGGCGGGAATTTCAATGTCGGGCTGACCATTGAACAATACAAAGCGATTCAAAACAACAATATCTTTTACCGGCAGGACATAGAACTAGCTCCGGGCACGTACACTATTGATTTGATCGTCAAAGATAAATTGTCGGGAAAGATGGCGGCGCGGATGGAAAAGCTCATTTTGCCAATCGCCGATTCCGATTTTACGATGAGCGGAATAGTGCTGAGCCGCCATGTGGAATTTGCTCCCCAGCCGCTCGCGGGCGGCGGAGCAATTGATGTGCTTAGCTTTGGCAGCGCGCAAATTCGCCCCTCGACCAGCCGGGAATTTTACAAAGGAGATAAATTGATAATCTTCTTCAATATCTATAACGCGGCGTTAAGCACCGAGACTGGCAAACCGCACGTTAAAGTCAACGTGAGATTGATGAGAGAAAATAAGATTGCGACCCGGCCCAGTTATTTCGAGTTGACGGAGACTCTCGATGAGCCGACGCCGCACCTGACGTTTTCAAAATACCTGAGCCTCGGCGGGCTGCCTTTAGGCAGATACACAGCGAAGATTGAGGCCAGAGACATGGTAACGGGCAACCTCATCAATCAGCAGGCCGCGTTTGTCATCACACGATGAGGAATTTTCTAAATTCTCCATAGCCCTTTGAGCTATATTATTGCCGAAAGATGTCTCCCGATGCTTCACATATTTACTTTCCTTCGTCTTATCCCACGGCTGGCTATTCTGTTACTCTTCCTCTCTATTGCGCAGGAAAGCGTACAAGCCCAAACGCAGTCACCGCCTGCTTCTGAAAGCGAACTGAACAATTTATCGCCCGCGCAAAAGGATGCGATGTCCAAGGCTCGACGCTTGCTAAAGCTGGCAGCGTTAATGTCTCAGCAGCACATGTATGAAGAAGCTATCTCGGAGATTAATCGCGCGCAAAGTTTGATCGAACAGGCGTTCGGTGCGGGACATAAAAACGTCGGCCCCGTGCTCATCCAACTCGCAGATTTATATAAAGCGAAGGGCAATTACAAACAGGCTGCGGCGTTGCTCGAAACGGTGCTGACGATAGCCGAAAAAGCATTCGGGCCAGCACACTTAAACGTTGCCAGGGTATTAAATAATCTCGGCGCGGTCTACTACGAGATGGGCGACCTTGTGCGCGCCGAGACATTTCTTTCTCGCTCTCTACAGATGCGCGAAAAAATGCTCGGCCCTGACCACGTGGATTTAGCCTCACCGCTCAACGGACTCGCCATAGTATACGAAGAGAAAGGGGAGTATGCGCGAGCCGAGGCGCTGATGCTCAAGGCGCTTCAGTTGCGTCGAAAGAATCTCAAGCCTGACGACCCGCGCGTGGCAACGTTGCTGAGTAATCTAGCCCTCTTTTACAAGAAACATACGGATTATGCTAAAGCAGAACCGCTTTACCTTGAGGCGCTACAGATTCGTAAAAATAAGCTCGGCGAAGAGCATCCGTTGGTCGGCAAGCTGCTGAACAATCTGGCAGAGTTATACGAAGCTAAAGGCGACAAGCAGCGCGCCGAGCCGCTACTCAAACTCGCGCTGGACATTAAAGAGAAGGCGCTCGGCCCGGAGCATCCGGAAGTCGCTGTGACGCTCAGCAATCTCGCCGCGCTCTACTTCAAACTTGGCGATTACGCACGCGCAGAGCCGCTGCTACAGCGCGCTCTGGCAATATACGAGAAGAAACACGGAGCCAATCACCCGGACACCATCCCTATCCTTGGGAATCTCTCATCCGTATACGAAGCAAAGGGTAATATCGCTCAAGCCGTTGAGTATCTGATACGGATGAACGATGTGCGCGAGCACCATCTCGCGTTAATCCTGACGACCGGCTCAGAACGGCAAAAGAGCCTCTATCTGGAGACCTTCACGGGTGAAACGGATGCCACCATTGACCTGCAAGCTCGTCGTGCTCCGAATAATTTGGCCGCTCTACGCATGGCCTTAACCACCGTTCTGCGGCGGAAGGGCCGCGTGTTAGACGCGCTCACAGATCAAATCGCAGCGCTGCGCCGTCGTCTTAATCCGCAAGATCGAGAGTTGCTTGACAAGTTGCTGGCAGCACGCTCGCAGTTAGCCGTGCGTGAACTAAAAGGTTCGGCGCAAGACGACCAGACGCTTCGTGATGTGGAAATAGGAAAGCTGGAGGGCGAAGTAGCGAAGCTTGAGGAAGAAGTCAGCAAACGTAGCGCAGAATTTCGCGCAGGGGTTCAACCCGTCACTATCGAGCGTGTGCAACAGGCCATACCGGCAAACGCCGCGCTGGTGGAGTTGACCACGTATTACTCCACGGCCAACGCGCGGGCAGGCGATAGATTCAGCGCGCTTCATTATGTTGCCTATGTGCTGCGACGCGAGGGCGACCCGGCCTTCGTGGAGTTGGGTGAGGTGAAACCAATTGTTGACCTGGTGAGACAATTTCGCAAGGCTCTTGCCAATGAGCAGAGCAGTGATGTGAAAAGAGCTGGACGCGCTCTCGACGAACGTGTGATGCGCCCCGTGCGCAAACTGCTTGGCGATGCACGTCTGATTCTGCTCTCGCCAGACAGCGGAGCATTGAGTCTAGTCCCATTCAACGCTCTGGTAGACGAGAATCAACGTTACCTGGTTGAAGACTACACGTTTACCTACCTGACGAGCGGGCGAGACCTGCTGCGGTCGGGAGCACAGGTTCAGAGCCGACAAGAACCCGTAGTAATTGCCAATCCGGCATTTGACCAGACGATTTCGCGGCCTGGTCAATCTACCGCGACAGCTAACCGCAACACCGCACCGAATCGTTCAATAGATTTCACACGATTGAAGATCGAGCCGCTGCCGGGCACGGCTGCCGAAGCCTCTGCGCTCAAGCGGCTTTTGCCCGAAGCGCGTGTCCTCACCGGCGCACAAGCGACCGAAGCTGCACTAAAGCAGGTCGCAGGCCCGCGCATTCTACACATCGCAACTCATGGATTCTTTCTGCCAGCCTCAACCGAGCAACAGTCGCGAGCACTCGCCGACGGGTCTTCCAACGCTTCGATAGCCAGGCGAAGTGAAAACCCGCTCCTTCGTTCCGGCCTACTGCTGGCGGGCGTAAATAAAGGACAGAGCGGAGCGGGAGAAGATGGCGTCCTGACATCTCTGGAAGCCGCCAGCCTTGACCTCTGGGGCACTCGGCTGGTAGTGCTCTCAGCCTGCGAAACCGGCATCGGAGATTTGAAGAGCGATGGCGTCTACGGGTTACGACGCGCACTGATGTTGGCCGGAACGGAAAGTGGATTGATAAGCCTGTGGCAGGTCAGCGATCTGGGAACGCGCGATTTGATGGTGGGATATTACCGCCGCCTGCGTGCTGGCGAGGGACGTGCGGCGGCGCTCAGGCAAGTCCAAATCCGTATGCTGCGAACTCAGAATTGGAAGCACCCGTACTACTGGGCCAGCTTTATCCCTATCGGTGATTGGAGGAGTTTATAAAACCGGCAGAGCGAAGTAGTAGATGATAAGTTATGAGCATTTAATGCTAAACTAGTTTATGAAAGGGGGTGACTCTAATATGAAAGTTCATCTTAGTTTTCTCATCGCTGTCATAGCATTGGTGCTGGGGTCGGCAGTCGAAGTGAAAGCCTGTTCTTGTGTTCCAGAACGACCGGTCTGCGAATCTTTCGGTAGCGCGTCAGCCGTGTTTGTCGGCAAGGTTGTTGGCGCTGCCGAGCAGAAAACCGAAAAAAATGATGATGGCACAACAACGACATACGATGTCGGGGCTATCCACTTTGTCATTGAAGAAGCCTTCAGTGGAGTCAAAGGAAGAAAAAAAGTGACCATTCGCTCCGGCACTGGCGGAGCAGATTGCGGGTATTGGTTTCTACGGGGCGAGCGTTATCTGGTCTACGCTTACGGCGACCTAAAGCAAGGCTTAGGAACAAGCATCTGCTCGCGCACACGTCTTTTGAATGATGCTGATGAGGATTTGAGCTTTCTGCGGCAATTGCCTGTCGAAGGCTCAGGAATCAAAATTCATGGGATGGTTGGAAAACTCGGAGATAATAATGATGAAAAAGTCGGTCGCAGCATAGAAGGTTTAGGTGGGATTATAGTAACGATTACAAACAAACTGGGTAAGCGTATCGAATTGGTAACCGACAGTAGTGGCTCATATGAGATTTCAAGCCTGAAACCCGGAGAGTATGAGGTAAGGGCCGCGCTTCCTGAACATTATTACAGTGATGAATATTCTGTTCGCAAAGTTAAAGTTATTGACCGTGGGTGTGCGATTGAAGATTTCTTAGCCATCCCTAATGGTCAAATTAGCGGACGAATTGTGGATGTCGAAGGTAATCCCGTGAAGAAGGCGAAGGTTGTGTTGATTAAGACTAGCACACAAGGTCGCTTCTCAATGAGAGATGAGATTGCTACCGATTATGTTAATGATGAGAAGGGAAGATTTGAATTAAACCAAATCGCTCCCGGAGAGTACCTGCTCGGAGTTAACCTGACTCTCTCTGCTGCTGCAGATGAGCCATATCCGCCGACTTACTATCCGGGCGTCAGCGACCGGGCACAAGCGTCAATCATCAAAGTCGGCTTAGGCGAAAAGCTCGTCAATTATACGCTGCGCCTCCCGCCCAAATTAAGTGAACGTGTAATTCAGGGTCTAGTGGTCTGGCCGGACGGAAGCCCGGCAGTTGGAGCGCAAGTTCATCTGACAGATCAAAATCATCCGGGTTGGATTGCCAACGGTACTGTGAAGACAGATGCAGCGGGGAGATTTACGCTCAAGGGTTATGAGGGAATCAGCTACTGGGTATTAGCCAATATCTATAGTCCCAAGAAAATGCACGCCGAGCCGCCGCTGGTTTCGGCCAACGGCACAGTCTCCGGGCTAAGACTCGTGCTTAGCTCGGAAGGTAGTCTCTGTGAGCATTATTATAATGAGGGCGAGGATAAATAGTGGCGTCTATTACTACGACGCCGCGCCCAACAATTCATTCAACCCGATTGCCCTGAGCGTGTCTCTCATCAATATTCTTCAGCTTCAGCTTGCCTGCGAGCTAACTGCCGCTTGAAGTGTCATAGACGACGTGCTGAATTGTTGCTCCTCAGTCGTCATTAAGAATCGTTCCTAACCCCTGCGCATCGGCGATGGTGGCGTTGAGCGCACCGCTCAAGTTAACGAAAAAGGTCTCGTCCGCCTCCTTAACTAAATCACCTTTGACCTGAATCGTGATGCTCTTGCTGGTCTCGCCCGGCAGGAATGTGAGAGTAGTTAAAGGGACTGCTGCGTAATCTGTGTTAGCTATGGCGGGCAAGCTCGTCCCGTTTGCCGTCGCAAAGTTAATCGATACGTTCTGCCCGCTCACCGCCGAGAAGCTGATGTTGAAGGTGGTCATCACAGCCCCCGTATCAGGCTCCGTCACGGTCACATTGCTGATTGTAATACTCGGCGGCAAGTCGTTGTCCGTGATGATACACGTGCCAGTCCCCGTGGCAATAGTCGAGTTGGCCGGGGCAGAAAGCATCAGCTTAAAGCTCTCTGCTGCTTCATCCAGCAGGTCTCCTGCGATTGACACCGCGATTGTCTTGGTAGTCTCACCGGGCAGGAAAGTTAAAGTCGTTAATGGCTTCGACGTATAGTCAGCCGGGGCAGTAGCCGTGCCGTCAGCGGTCTGATACTTAACCGTCACCACCTGCCCGCTCGGAGCCGAGAGCGTCACAGCGAAGCTGACAGGCGTCGCCACATTGCCTTCCGTCACCGTCGGACTGCTGACGCGAACGGTTGGTGGCAGATCGTTGTCGTTGATCGTGGCCGTCCCGACGCCGTTAGACATCGCCGCGTTAGCCGGAGAGGAGAGCAGGAGCTTGAAGGTCTCGTTCACCTCGTCGAGCGCGTCGCCCGTGATTCGCACCGGGACAGTCTTTGTGGTCTCGCCCGGCAGGAAGGTCAGCGTGGTCAAAGGCAGAGCCGTATAGTCAGCCCCGGCAATCGCATTCACATTTGCGGTGGCGTACCTGACCGTCACTGTCTTCGCGCTGGCAAACGATAGCTTGACGGTGAAGACGGCTGTCGTTGTCACGCCCGTGTTGGCCTCCGCGACCACGACGCTATTAACAGAGAGTTTCTGGTCGTTGTCATGAACGGTGCAGGTGGCCGAGGCGTCAGAGATTGTCACATTCAAAGGGCCGCTTAAGCTGAGCAGGAAGGTCTCGGTCGGCTCGTCCGTCGTGTCGCCGACAATTGGCACGGTGACAGTCTTAGTGGTTTGCCCCGCGTCGAAGGTCAGCGTGCCCGTAGTACTTTGGTAGTCTGCGCCCGCCTGCGCCGTCCCATTCGCTGTGGCGTAGTTGACGGAAAGGCTCTGTCCACTGGCGACCGAAAGTTTAATAGTAAAGATGGCGTTCAACGTCCCGGCGTTTCCTTCCATCACGGTCAGGTCAGCGACGGAGACAGAAGGCGGAGAGTCATCGTCTGTAATAGTGCCCGTTCCCTGTGCGTCCGCGACAGATGCGTTCACAGGATTGGTGAGGTTAACCAGGAAGGTCTCGTTTGGTTCATCCTTTGTGTCAGAGAGCGTTGTGACCGGGAAGGTCTTGGCGAGTTCGCCGGGGCTGAAGGTCAGCGTGCCAGACTTAAGAGTGTAGTCCTGCGCGGAAATGGCCGTCCCGTTCGCAGTGGCGTAGTTAACCCTGATGGTTTGGCTGCTCGCCTGAGAAAGCCTGACGGTGAAGGTGGCGGTGGCGGCCTCCGTTATCGCCTGATCGTCAATCGAGAGGCTCGGCGCTGCGTCGTTGTCGTTGATAGTCACGGATGCCTGACCGTCGCCAAGCGTAGCGTTTGTCGGACTCCACAGGTTAATAAAGAACGCTTCGTCGGTTTCGTCCAGAGTGTCGCCCTTAATCTCTACGGTGAAAGTCTTGGTCAGTTCGCCTGGGTTGAAGGTCAGATTGCCGGAGGCGACGGTGTAATCCAGACTGCCCTTGGCCGTGCCGTCAATCGTCCCGTAATTGACGGTGACGGTGCGCCCGGTCTGCGCCGAGAGCGTGACGTTGAAGGCGACGTTGGACGTTCCGCTGTTGCCTTCCGTTACGGACACGTCACTAATCGCGAGCGATGGCGTCGAGTCGTCGTCCGTAATCGTCAACGTGGCGTTGCTCCTTGGGCCAAGCGTCGCGCCGCCGGTCGGCGCGCTCAAGAGCAGATTGAACGCCTCATCAGCTTCGTCAAGCCCATCGTTCGCAATGGGGATGGTGACGGTCTTAGCGGTCGTCTCACCTTCGGCGAAGGTGACTGTGCCCGTGGCCGCCGTGTAGTCAATACCGGCAGCAGCCGTGCCATCGGTCGTCGCGTAAGAGACGGAGACTGCACCGCTGCTGTCGCCCGTGCGCGTGACGGTGAACTGAATAGCGCCCGCGCCCTCGCTACCGGAATAGACAGAACTGCTCAATTGAAGCGACGGTCGGACCTTGAAGCTGGCCGAGTAATTTGCACCCGTGAGCGTCGGGTCGTGGCGGTACATCGGCCAAGGGGCGGGCGCGTTCCGCTTCGAGGTGAGGTCCCAGATATACAGACGTTTGTTGAAGTCTACCCAGGCCAACTCCAGCAGCCCGTCGCCGTCCAGGTCTGCGATCGCCGGGGAGGTGCTCGCAGCCGCGCCGATAGTCGGAGCGTGCTTGGGAAAACCTGCGACGTAACTCCCGTCGAGCCGGAAAGCGAAAACCACCTCGCGGTCGGGCATGCGGTCGCTAGAGGCGACAATGTCAATCGCACCGTCGCCGTCCACGTCGGCCAGCAAGGGCGGGCCGAACCCGTAGAAGGTGTGTGAGCCAAAGAGATTCCCCTGTTTCCTCACGGGCCAGCCGGGGAGCAGCGTCCCGTTGCCGCGCCACACGTAGAGGTAGTTGGAGATGGTGTTGTTGGGATGCCTGACAGTATCAATGCCGACGACGACTTCGGCCCTCCCGTCGCCGTCTATATCTCCCACGGCTGGCGTGTTGGCTTCGACGCCCATCGTCTGCTGCGGCCATCCGGCCACGATTGTCCCGTCATGATGGTAGGCGTGCACCCTGCCATCAGCAGCGGCCATCACGATTTCCAGATCGCCGTCGCCGTCCAGGTCGCCCGCCACATGATGGGCGCTAATGCCAAGCGACAACCTCAGGTTATCTACCCTCTGGGGCCATCCGGCTTTCACTTTGCCGTCCAACCCGAAGACGTAGAGGTCTGTGCCAGTGCCGTTGCGGTCTGTCCTGGCTACAATCTCCTTCTGCCCGTCCGCGTCCAGGTCGCAGACCACGAAGTCTATGAAGGAGGCGGGAGAGTCTGTGTCTCTCAAGTCGACCGGCCAGCCGGGGAGCATCGACCCGTGCCTGTCAACGACATTGAGGGCGGGACTCATCAAGACGAGTTCGTTAGCCCCGTCACCGTCCATGTCCGCAATTGCTATGGCGTGGGCCGCGTAATGTCCTAACTGTTTGGGCCAGCCCGGCAGGGGAGTTCCGTCCGAGCGCCAGACGAAGAGTTCCCATCCGCCCCTGGTTACGATCTCCGGCGAGCCATCGCCATCGAGGTCGCCGACAGCCGGACTCCTCTGCTCCCAATTCCCCACTCCGCTTGGGTCAACGGTCTGCGGCCAGCCGGGCAGCATCCGCCCCGCGTGGTCGTAGATGCCCACGGCGTCGCCATAGCCGACGACGAGGTCATGGCCGCCGTCGCCATTTACGTCTGCGGCGACGAGGTGGTCACCAAGGATGGGCGTCGCCCAGCCGACGTTAAAGCGTGGGAGTTGTATGGGCGAGCCTTCGTGAATCGAAGGCTCAATGATGACGGTCACGGTCTTGCGAGTGTAGAGGCCATTCGTCAGACTGACCTCCAGCGTGATGTCGTAAGAACCAGCCGCGACGCCGGTTGTATCCCAAGTGCCGAGCAGTCCGTCCCGCACCGTCTGCGTCCCGCCGCCCGCGAGTGTAATGCGTGAATTCTCCAAAGGCAGTCCGCCAGTTTTCTTGACGGAGAGGGTATAGCTGGACAGGTTCGAGGGTGTGACAGTGCCCCTGATGGGGAGGGCCAGGGCGTTTCGGTAAAACATCGTCGTGTTCGACGGCGGGTCTGTGATGAAGACGTTATTGATGACAACCCGCACCCTATCTTCGAAAATTTGCCCGGCGGAATTTGTCGCTATGGCGCGCAATTCAAAACTGCCGTCCCCGATTGACCCGACCTCCCAAGGTGCGAGCGTAGAATTGTTGACGGCGGTGGAAGAGGAGTGAATGAGCGTCCAGCCCCCGGCACTATCCGCCAGGCGATACTCCAATCGCCAGTCGACCAGCCCGGTGCCAGCGACTGTCCCGCGAACTTCTACCTGCTGGACATCCGTCAACGTCTCTAAAGGGGCGGTGAGTTGCACCGCCAGCGGTGAATTGAAGCTCAAGGCCTTGGCGGCGTTTAGCCGACCATAGCCGGAGTATTTGTCGAACCCGGCAGTCCCCTTATCGTCGCTGCCCGCGCGCAGGGCTTGCCGAACCTGCTCGGCGGAAAATTCGGGGTGGAGCGAGCGCACGAGGGCGGCGACCCCGGCGACGTGCGGCGCGGCCATGCTGGTGCCATGCAGCCGCAGGTAACGACCGCCGACGAGCCAGGGGCTGTTGTCTTTGAACTCCGCTCCCTGTGAACTAGCGAGCGAGAGAATCGAAGCTGAAGGATCGAGGACGGCGCCGCTCGCGTCACTGTCTCCGCCCCCAGGCGCGGCAACGTCAATCTTTGGGCCGTGGTTCGTGAAATAGGCGGGGGCATCCGCCTGGTTGAAGGCCGAGACGGTGACGGCATCCTCGATATTAGCCGGGGTGAAGCCGGAGTTGGGCGTGCCTACGTCCATCGCAGAATTGCCAGCGCCAGCGACGAATACGACATCCTTCTGCCGAGCGTAAGCCACGGCGGCTATGAGCGATTGGACAGGCTCTGTAGAGTAAGCCCCCCAGCTAGCGTTGATAACCTTAGCTCCGTTGTCCGCCGCGTAGATGATGGCCGCGTTTAAATCCTCCATAGTGCCGCTTCCGCCTGCACCCAAACCTTTGAGCGCCATCACCTTGCTTTCGGGGGCGATGCCGACTATCCCTACCTGATTATTGCCGACGGCGGCTATTGTCCCGGCCACGTGCGTGCCGTGCCCCTCGTCGTCCATCGGGTCGTTGTCGGTCGGCGTGCCGTCGGAGGTAACGAAATCCCACCCGCGCCAGTCGTCTATAAAGCCATTGCCGTCGTCATCGATGCGGTTTGTTCTCTTGTCGCGCCCGCTGGCATCCGCGCCCGACTCGCCAGCGTTCAACCAGATGTTTGCGGCCATGTCCTCGTGGCCGTGGTCTACACCCGTGTCTATCACCGCCACGACGACGCCCGCCCCGCGCGTCAAGTCCCAGGCAGCCTCGGCGCTGATCTTTTCCAGTCCCCAGAGGTCACGGAAGCCCTGCCCCCAAGCTCCGCTGGAAGCGAAATAAGGGTCGTTCGGCGTCAACAGCTTGTGCAGAATATAGTTCGGCTCGGCATATTCGACCTCCGGGTCTTGACGCAATGCCGCGACCATCTCTTTCGTCCCTTGCGGATCATGTTTGAGACTTTTCGAGGTGAACTTTACGATGCGCCGGAGGGCGTCGGACTTGGTGTGAGAGAAGGGCTGACGAGCCTCCGTCACGCCGTGCTTTCGGAAGATGGCGTTGAGCGCGCGTTCGTTTGTGAGGGCGAGCACGCCGCTGCTGTTCTTCTGACCCCTGGCGACGGCATCGGCCCGCGCTTGATTCTTGAACTTGACGAGCACCTCGCCGCCGACGAATCCGGCTTCGTCCGGGAGGTCGCCGGGGCGCGAAGGCTTGCGAACCCCTTTCTCACCGTCTGGCTGCGCCAGCGTTGTCTGCCCCTCAACGGTGGCCGAAGCATTCGAATCCGGTTTCGCTGCGCCCACCCCTCCTGCGACCGAAAGGGTGAAAAAGAGGGTGAAGACGAGAGATAAAATTAAGAGGACGTTTTTCGACATATAACTCTGGACACAATTTGCCCCTTCGTGCGTCCTTAAGAGGCCTTCCACACTAGAGAATAGCGGTGTTAATCCCGGCGCGCTGATTTATGAGGCGGGGGTGAAAATGGTTTGAGTCAAATGACAGAAACCGACGTTAGACGGTTCACTGATGCCGATAGTTGCCTGCCTGATAGTGAGAACAGCAGCCCTTTTTTGACGCCAAAATGAAGGTCGGGAGGGCCTGTTTTTTAAGGCATTTAAACCAGCAACTCAATTTTGAGCCGCTCCAAAACCTCGCTGATGGGATTCGCTACGCCGTAGCTTTCGATTCTCTTTGGCTTGTTGGTGGCCGCATCAATTCCGACACTCGCCTCGGTGTTTGGCCGTGCTGGTTGTGTTTCCGTTGGCTCGGACATGCCCGCAAAAATCAGGCCGATGGCATGTTGTTCCGCGTCAACCACCAGTGAGCCGCTGTCTCCTTTAGCGACAAATTTCGTAAAGGTTGGCAGAGCAGGTTCAATGAGGAACTGGTTCTGAAAAAATGCTGACTGTCCCGTGCGGTCGTAACGAATCCAAATATCCAGATAGATAGAAAAGATGCGGCCTTCCGTGTAGCCAGTGGTGCGTCCGAACTTGCGTACGGCTTCGCCAATTCCGATGTCCTTCTTTGCCACATAACCCTTGACGGCGCCGATCAACGGAATCACGGGCTTGTGCTGGTGCGGCCCCCAGAGTTTGGCGATGGCGGCGTCTATGTGGTTGGCCTCCTTGATGTCGCCGTCGAATTTCAGCGCGGAAAAATTTACCAACGACCCGATGGGCCGATTGCTCGCCGGTTCGCCCGGACTGGGCTGCATTATCAGGTCATTATCATCAACTCTTGCCTTGCGCAGATCGGCGAAGACGTGCGAATTGCTGAGCAGATGAATCTCCTTCCGGCGCGGCCAATTACTCTTACGCGTGCAGAAATAACCGATGGTGCCGCTCTGGCCCGTCAAGTTCTTGTTTGCGCCGCTGATGCCGCCAATAATTACTTCCTGATGTTCACGGATGCCGTTGGGATATTGAATACTCGCCGCAGACGAATTTGAACCCGCGTCTGACAAAAAAACCGCCAACGGCATCTCGACCGTAATGACTGGAACACCGAGGTAGCTATCCGGCAAGCTGGCCGCCCCTGAGCCTCTCCACATCTCTTCATTCGCATCATTGACAAAAACCTGAATGCAGTATTCGTTGCCGCCATCGAGCATGCCTATGCCGATGGCGTGGATGTTATTGGAAAAGCCCGGTCGCAGATAACGCGAACTTAATTCGCGTTTGATCTTGACGATTTGTTTCAATAGCGCATGATGGGTGCGTCGCGGCTGACGCCGTAACGCACGCGCGCGCCTGTACCTGCCTACAAAAAACCACGTCAGCCAAACAAGCGCCAACGCGCCTACGATCCAGGTGATTTCATCGTAGTAGTAATAGGTGATGGTCCCGCCCCTGCCATCTGGACGGGACCACATCAGGTGTTTTCCCAAACCGAGGATGGTCATGTCGCTCAGAGTTCGTCAATGGACGGCAAATCCAACTCGATGGGATGACAGAATTGAATCTGATTAACGCTGCCCCCATCCGCAGTTCTGCCAGTATCTTCGATGATTGGTGTCAACTCGAAACGCTCGCCATTGGGGCTGGACACGTACTTGTAGTAGTCAGCCATGTCGCTGTAGACGGCATTCTCGCTGTAATCCATGTTTTTGATTTCGATTCTGAAGGGAAGGCCATCAACATGCTTAAGCGAGTGTGTTTCCTCTTTATCACCGATGCGGATGGTGACGCTGACCTCTTCGCCTTCAATCTTGACGCCGATGGTTTCGCCCACGTTGCCGAAGACCTCGCGTTGCTTCGCCGTCCCGCTCGTATCCGTTTCTACCCTTTCAAAGAACAGATTCGTATCCAGCTTGTGGGTGTAGAAAAGCCCGTTGCCGATATATATTTTCGCGAGCGGGTAGGCGGGGTTCGCGGTTGGGCGGAGAGACGCGTCGCCGTGCAAAGTGTTCATGTTGACGATCCAGCGAAAATCGTTGGCATCGGCGGAATCAAGCCTGTCAAAGTCTCCGCCATGATAGATTTCATATCCCTCAAGCGCGGGTTTGCCGACCGCCTTGATTTCAATTTGCACGTCGTCCTTCGGGAGTTGCAGGTATGTTGCAATGTCCTGATAGATGATGATGTCATCTCCGTCGCCGTCCTGATAAACAGGCTTTTGTATTTTGACGGTCAACGTATGTTTGTCATCGCGGATGGCGGCGATTTCACCCCTTTGCCGATCTTTGTTGAAGCAGATAATCCCAAGGCCGGTGAATCTGACAAGCGCCGTAGCTGAACTTTCTTTGACTGGCATAATATTCTCCTATCTTTGAGTTGAGAAAAAGCTTTCATCTTTGAGTGCTCTTTGCGCGCTAAACGTAACGCCGCCCGGCGAAAAAAAACTGATTTAGCTGCAACGCCACGTCTCGCTGGTTTTCTTGCAGAGGAACTTCCTGACGGGCACTACTTCCATCGTCCCAATGAGGTTGACACTGGCCGTGACGGTAGCCGTACATGCTTTGGGGAAACTGATTTTAAATTCGATTGTACCTAAACGGGACTGGGGACTTGGCACGCCAGCGGGCCTTGGCCGAGCACCGGCTGGCATCTTCTCAGCAATGATTTTAGGTTGGACGCCTTTAATAACACGCTGCCATTCTTTGCGGTATTTATCGGAGATGGCCTTCTCTTCGGTGCTATTGTCAGCGACGGAGCATCCTGGCTGCGCTGGCTGCTCCGCACCGACGAAGTTAGCCGACTCGTCCCGCGTCAGGTTCTTTATGGAGCGACTGGGCGGCTTGAAAACTATCTTCGCGCTGGCCGCAGTGATGGTGTAGTTGCCGCCTGCCGGCAGTTGTTTGAAAGTGTAGTTGCCATTTGCGTCAGTCGTCGTCGTGGCGGTCTTTGCTCCGCCGAGCGTGATATTGATGCTGCCGAGAGCCTTACTTCCATCCGTCACTCGCCCGCTGATTTTGTAGACAGGTGTTGGCGTCGGCGTTACGGTTGGTGTTGAATTTGTTGGCAGTGTGGGAGAAGTTGCCCCGGTCGTGCTTGGGGTGATTGGGCCAACAGGTTCGGCTGGCGCTGTCTCCGGTGTCGAAGGCAGGGCTACAACATTTTCCTCTCGACTTGATTCAACATAAATAAAGCTGTTGATGGCTACCACCATCACAACAAGGGTTGCTATCGCCATCATACTTACTATCATGCGCCGCCACTTCAGTTTGCGTTTCTCTTTCTTGAGCGCCTTCGCTTTTTCTTCGATGACCCGCGCGCCTTCGCTCCATCTCTCGCTGGTCGGAGACACACTTATCAGTGGCGCTCCGTCCGAGAGGCAAAAAGCCAGTGAAGCATCAGCGTAGTAGTCACCGCATTTTGGACAGACGCGCATCATCTCAATAATTAGCGTAACCACCGAACAGGGAAAACGCGGCCCAATAAAAAGGCGCTCTCGTCTCGTCTCCGCTCAACACCTCAAGCTGAGCCTGCCGCAAGCTCTCGGCGGATGTCATACGCTTGTCTTTGCGGTTACGATGAAAAGCGATCATCAAATCCTTCGTCGGCTCTGAATCAACTTTCCATTGACTGGCGACCACGACAGGCGCTCCCAGGGCCAACAAAGTGCGGGCGATACCGATAGCCCCTTCGCTTTTGTCGTAACGCTCGAACCCGGTTTCGCAGGCTGAGAGCACGATGAGCTTCGCCTTTGGCAGCTTGTATGCGCCAAGCTCGGATGAGCGTAGCTCGCCTCCCGCGAAGAGTAGCTTTGAATTACCCGGTGATTGCCGGTTAGCTACAAAATGGCCCGCGAAATGAACCACTTCGACATCCGCAAAGTTACGCAGAAACTTATCCTTCGTAGCTTCGCCGCCAAGCAGTTCCAGCGATTTCCGGTAGCTTCCGGCAATAGCCTTCGCCTCGGCTTCGGCGCTTCGCAAGTCCGCCAGGTTCGGGTTATCTTCCCGGTCAAAATCAGGATTGCCGATGCTCAGCAGACTCTCGTTTGCGGCTTGCTCTTTCCGCCGCGCATTCTCTGTCGCCAACACCAACACCGAAGCGCTGGGTGCATAGAACAAGGCATAATCTTCGAGCAGGTACTTCCCGCTATGTGAAACGAGCGTGGCGAATGCGAGTTGGTGTAAAGATTTATCCGGAATCACGCAGAGTTGCTTTTCGCCGGTCAGGTCGGGCGGAATCAAAAGCTCGTAGAGAGATTGCCCCGCCTGCTTGATGGACGCTGGGGATTCTTTGTTGATAATCGAAGCTCGATACGCGTCTATTTTGTTTTCCAGTTCGGCGGCTGTAATTTGCTTTTCAATTAAATCAAAACGCGTCTTCGACATGACCCAGATCGCCAGCCTGTCAGGCAGCACGGCATATTGCACGAGTTGCACCTCGTTTGGCAGACGTGCCTGGATTTCCGCTAACGCAAGCGGACGGGCAACCGAGGCGAATTCCTTTTCGGCTTCGGCAATTGACTTGTCGGATTCAATAAAATCCAACAGGGAGCGCGATCTCGAATCTTCGACGAAAGCAAACGCTCGCTGGCTGTCGCGCTTCTTGATGGCATTAGCAATCGCCGCATCAAAGACATCCTGTTCATTCGCAAAGAATGCCTGACGTGAACTGTCTTCGCGGATTGTGGCGCGATATTTTTCCGACAATTCCAGTACCGTCTCAAGCTCGCTCGAAAAATCCTCCTGCCGATTCAGTCGTTGAAAACAGAACAGCTTGCCCTTGTGTATCCGGTACAAGCTAACGGTGAGTTCCGGCAGACGACCGTACAGTTCAAGCGCTTTGTCGTAATCCGCCAAAGCCTCATCGCAATCTTTCATCTGTCGTTTTACGTCTGCAAGCGAGAGATGAATTTCGGCAGTTGTTTTCGTCTTCTCCGGGCTGTCGCCGAGGTTGAGCGCAATTTGCATTGAGTCGCTGGCATACTTTAAGGCGGCGTCAAAATCTTCCTTTGCGACTGCCACGTCAACCATGAAGCGAAGAAAATCGTTAACGCGGCTGGTGTTGGGCCACTTTTCCTGAACAACACTGAGGGCCTCTTTGGATAAGCTCAAAGAGGTCGAAAAAAACTTCAGCTTGAGCGATATGTTCGCCAGTGTTCCCTTGTTGCGCAGGGATTGGCTCAGGCTTTGGTAATAAGCCTCCTGGTCTGGAAGCATTTTGCTGGCATAAGACAGGGCTGGCTCAAGCTCGCCGAGCAGGAAATAATGAACCGCGAGGGCGTCCTGCGCGTGTTGGATTTCGAAGGTATTGTTTCCTGCTTCGGCCAGTCGCAAGGCGGTCTTGAAGTTCTTGCTGCTCTGCGAAAGGCCACTCTCCTGATAGTCGTTCATCCCGCGCCAGTAATAGGCGGGCGACAGCAGGACATTGAATTTCCTGCTTTCCGCAGTTTTAATTATCGCAGCGAGCCGCAGACGGCCCTCGGCAATCTTTGCGACGCCGGGTAGCACTTGAACAGCCCAATTCTCTGCGATGGCAGCCTCGCAATCGTCGCCGAGTTGCGAGAATAAATTTCTGCTCTTTTCGAATTTTGATATGGCCTCTGTGAAATCGTCGCTCTCTACTAACTGCTGTCCGCTGGTAAAAATATCCTTCGCCTGCAACAGCCCTTCGGTCTTGTCCGCGCCCGCGTTCGCGTAGAAGTTGGCTAGTTCAAAGAAAAAAAAATCGGCGTTTTGCGCTTGTTCAAAACTGCCGATGAAGGTCAGGGCTTCGATGCTTTCTCTGGCCTCCGTATCGCTGCCGCGCTGCCGCGCCACCAGATACCGCCGCGAAAGTTGCAGCGGAATTGTTGCCCCCGTGAATAAACCCTTCGTTTCGTTATGAATCTTTTGCGCCCGCGCGTAATCTTGATTGCGATAGGCGCTCAGGAAGTCCGACAAGACCTGCCCATCCGTCTTGAACAAGGTCTGCTGGCTGTCTAGCCGCGCCAGATTCCTGCGCGCCTCCTCCGCCCACGGCGAAGATGAATCCTTCTGCAAATAGAGCGTCCATGATTCCTTTGCCTCGCGCGGCAAGGACAGTTCCTGTAGAGCCAGAGATTTGTTAAAAAGCGCTTCCAGCAAATTGCCGTCGAGTTCCGTCGCCTTTGTGAACTCTTCCAGACTTTGCGCCAGGTCTTCGAGCTTCTTTTCTTTAGTCACGGTTTTCGATTGTTCGAAGTGGGCCGCGCCCAGATCGTTGTGAATCCGCGCGCTCTTGTCCGCGAATTTCAAAGCGTTCTCGAATTCTCGGATAGCGTCCGCATACTTACGCTGTGTCAGGTAAAAAACACCGAGCGCGTGATGCGTCTGCGCATTCGAAGACTTTTCCGTGGCTTCTATCAAACTGTTTTCGATACGCCGCAAACGGTTCGTTGCGCCCGCATCCGGCGCTCCGCGCAACTGCTGCAAAGGCGCGTAACCAAACTCCGAAATGCGCGTTTCGGTTGGCCGTGCCTGCTGATAGATAGACCGTAGCTCGGCGAGTTCGTCCGGTTTGTCTCTCCTGCTAAAGTAAATTGCTAAACCCACCACGGCAATCAACAGAACCGCGAACGCACTGACATACTTTGGCTGCTGGAAGAACGCTTTGAGCGAAGCAAAGAACGACGGCTTGTCTTCCGCCGCCTTCACGTTCCGGGCCAACGCCTTTTCTCTTAACGCCTGCGTTAGTTCCAGCTTAAAGCGTCTTTCGGAATCACCTGCGAGCGTCGCCTGGAAACTGGCCGCATCTGCTTCGTCCAAATGCCCGAACACGTAATCATTGATAAGGCCGTCTTCCATGAGTGCAACCTGAGAACAAAACTCTTCGTCCGTGAACAACAATTCCTCGATTCCTTCGAGCGTCGTTTCATCCGAAACGCGGCCCAGGAGATACTCGCGGATTGTCTTTTCGCTCTTGAAGGATTCGCTCATTGAGATTGCCGCCCCAATTGAACGTGTCAATTTCGGCGTTTATGTAACGGAATCTTTAGCTCATGCACTCCTGCACACAAATCTTCAATTTCTGCTTAATGCGCATGACGCGCATCCGTAAAGCGGTCTGCGTCGTTTTCAAACTTTCCGAGATACGCTGGTGTAGTTCAATCTTCGCCAGCTTGATCTCCGAAAAATAATCGAGAATCAGGTTACGGTTCTCCGGGGAAAGTTCCGCGAGGCATTTGTCCAGACACTCTGTCGAGAAGCTCTGCTCCACAGGACTTTTCGCGGCAATTTGTACTTCATCGACGTTCAGATGCTCCCGCTCTTTCCTCAACGATTCGCGGTAGACATTTTTCGCCACGCCATAACAGTATGCGAGCTTGTTTTCAATCACCTCTTCGGAGCTTTTCAAAATCACGCGGTTGATGGTTTCATCCGCCAACTCATCCGAAAACCTGCACTGGCGCTGCGAGAAAAAAGTGCACAGCCGAAAACGCAGGCGCTCATACTCTTCGCCAGCGCTGTCGCTGTCAGGACTAAGCCATTTGAGAAAGCTCTCAAAATTTTCTCGCGTCACTTCTTTTTTCAACTTGGTTTCCGGCGATGATAGATGACCGTAGACGACCCAGGCTCAAGAGGTCAGGAAGTTCGGCGATAGCATAGCGCAATTATCCGAGGATATACAGCAACAATATCTGACGGGAACGGTCGCTCGGAGAGGAAGAGCTTGAGCCTGACTTCTGGCCTCTTCCTATAAAACAAACGCGCGACTGCCCAGGTCGCGCGTTCACTAGTTTGAAATAAAATTTTTACTCCTTACTTAATTTGGAGAGTCTGTAGGTAATGTCTGGTCAGTCGTTGTCCCTTTTGGCGTTGACAAACAGCAGCCCCAGATTTGCAGCGTCGCCGATAGAACCGTCGTGTCATCCTGCACATAAATACTCAGACGCTGGAACTGGTTCATGTTACTCAAAGCAGTCCCCGTTATAGTCCACTGCTTGGTAGAAGGCTGCCCCACGGGAAAGGGATAAGCGGGCGTTGGAAAGCTATTGAGTAACGGGGCGGGGGCGCTATAGACAAGCTGCGAGTAGGGCAGCACCACACTCCCCATGTGCAGAATGACAATGCCGTCATTGCCCGCGTCGCTGGTTGGCGGCTTATGCCCCACCTGATTTGATTTCATCTTGACGGTCAAAACGGCTCTCGTAATCTCGCAGCACCTTCCCGGTCGTTTCCATTGAAAAGTGTGCAGGAATTTCCTATTACTCACCGGACTGTTGAACCCGACGACGGGCGGGGGCGGGTTGAGATAACCTGGAAGGAAATCGGCACTCACCACATTCGCCGTAGTCGCAGTGATCGTCAAAGGAAACGGCTTGGGACAAGGACTCTTAACGGCGGGGATCGCGACCTCTATTGGTTGCGCCCTCCGTCTCTGTGCTTGGGCTGAAGCTGCCGGAAGCATCAAGCTAGCGGCGAGCAGCGAATACACAAGGTATCTTTTCAGTGTTTGGGTTCGCATAACGATTCTCCTATCGGTTAAGTTCCATGATCGGAACATTGTTTAATCTTACTGAAGCCCAAATGTGTTGACCTTCAGAGCTTGCCGACACGAATTCGCGCTTTCATCTATGAGTGACTGTTCCCCGGAGAAACGTAACGCTGCCGTGGTCGTAAGAAAGCCCGAGCCGGTGAATGGCTCGGGCTTCTGCGCTTTACACTGCTGCGATGTTCGCTAAATCTTCGGTCGCTTGATTGGCTCAGTTCGTCCCGTCACTGACCGACGACGGGCCATGATTGTTCTCACGGACAACACGTTGTAGGTTAGGCATTAATCGGGTGTATCCGGGATAACGCGACCACGCCGTCAGGACTTGGTTCGTGTCCGGTCTAAGCAATCGCGCATCATATTCAACAGTGGTGATGAGAGGGCACAGCGATGGATTTCCACAATCAGCCGCGCCGGAAACGATATTCGGGGACGTGACGTTGATAGGCCCGACGGGAGTGCTTGAAAATGGAGGGTACGCATTGATGACAATCGCCGAATTGATCTTCACGAGCAAGCAAACCAATCCGTCATTATTGGTAAAGCCGTATGAGATGGCGTTGTAGTTTACTCCCGTCGCTGTGACCAGTTCGTTCGCAATAGGCCCCGTATTCGCGCTGTATACATCAACGAACTTGACCGTAATGCAAGTCACCTGGTACGGGTTATCCGAGTTCCATAACGCCCCGTCCAAATTATCTATAGTTCCGCTATAGACCAGTTCATCCGTCAGTGCCGCTTCACCTTTCTCGATCCAGAAGCCGCTCGCGGTATCAAAGCTGAAGAGTCCTGTACGCTTCGGTAGCCTGTCTCTCGGATTTCGCGGCGCAGGCAAATCAAATCTAGCGGTCTTGCCCCGCGCCAGATTCGCGCGCTGCCCTCTGGCATCTAACACGACAATCTCAAAGAGTCCGAAAGATTCCAACATCCGTATAGACTTGTCAGCCATTCGTGCCTTGAAGTCTCCGGCCATAGTTCCGAGTTGGGCACGGTCTGAGACATCAAGCTGCGTCAGACTGACCATAACCCTTCCTCTCAGGGGCCTGCCGTTAATGTCAACCAGTGAGTTAGGCGCTATAGTCAGGCCGCCGCCCCTTGCAAAGCTCACTTTGCCACCGCGCGCCGCGTCCAACTGAACTGGCGCGGCCCTCGGCCAGACGACAATGGTAGGGCCGTTGCCCGCAGACTTCCCGACCCGAAAAATCTTTGTGGTATTCATGAAACCGGGCGCGCTAAAGCTCACGGCGAGCCGGTCTGTCTCAACCAGGTCACGAATTTCAAACTCGCCTTTGCTGTTGGTCAACACTGCGGCTCGGCCAGGTGCTCTCACCTCCACACCCCTGACAGGAATGTTCCTCCAATCAACGACACGGCCCGTGACCGTGCCCGTGGCCGCGTCCGGCGCACTTGTCCTAGCCTGACAACAAGACCCGGTGGCTCCAGTGACTTTGAGAACCGCGTTTAGTCCCGTAGGGCCGCCTTCATTATGTACTACGATTCGGACCTTGTTTGTTCCGCCGCCAGCCCAACTGTAGTTAACCACCTTTGCTGCTCCGTTGAAATTGTAAGAGCCTGTGGTGGTAAAGATTTGCGTGTTGTTAAGGTAGACCGTAGCGCCATTGTCTGCATAGAAGGAAAGGTTCAGTAGATGATTTCCTTCCTTGCAAAGGCAGAATGTGTACTCGTAGGTGTAGTTGGCGGCTGGGCCACCAGCGCCTCCCTGGTTAGCGTCTATCGAGACCCAACTGGAACCCGGCAGAGGAGGATTCTTCCATCCCGGATGCGGATTGACGTTGACTGGTAATTTGGGCGCGCCGATGCCAGGGCCACCGACCAGCATCCAGCCCGACTGGCCCGTGGCAGTGCTGAGATTCGGGCACTGCTGAGTTTGGGCGACTGCACTGCTGGCAGTCATCAAACAAAGAACTAAAACTATAAACGCGAGGGTTTCTGATACTGTGTAGAGTTTCCTTAACATGATTTTTCTCCTGAGACTTTGAATTTGCACGAGACCTTGCTTCGATTTCGCGCTTGCATTTGTGAGTGGCCTTTCCCAGGAGAAACGTAACGCTGCCACAGCCGATTTTTCCCGGAGCCTTTTATCTCTTCCAGTTCAGTCCTGCCATAAAGTCATAGCCTGTGGTGCGCGGACGCACCGATAGCATCTCTTTCATCTTTGTCTTGTTCTATAATGTTGAAGTCTGCTTGCGCTGGGCGGGTTGGTTCGAGCGTTTGACGGCAGCAGGTCGGAGCTTTGCTTGAACCGACCACGGACAGCGCGTTAAAAACATATCCCGAGGACTCTTTTGATGAAACCATTGACGGTCGGGAAAAAGAATATGCCAGCGCACGCTGGAATCATTAACAAGCGACGCGAGCGTTTGTTCTACACAGGCATGGCTGTGGCGTTTATCCTGACCGTCTTTGTCGGCTTTGCGCGGACATATTATCTCAGACCCTATTTCGGCACGCCCTCTCTCACGCCCCTGCTTCACCTGCACGGAATAGTGTTCACCTCATGGCTCGTCCTTTTACTCACACAGACCGCGCTCGTCGCAGCAAACCGGACAGACGTTCATCGCCGTTTAGGAGCGGTCGGCGCAACGCTCGCCGTGCTCATGATCCTAATCGGGACAGCGACGGCCATTATTAGGGCAAAGATAGTAGACGTTCCGCCCGGCGCGCCTTCTCCGCTCGTCTTTCTGACCATCCCGCTCGGCGACATGCTGGTGTTTTCAATCCTGGTTGGGGCGGCCTTCTATTTCCGGCGTCGCGGCGACATACACAAAAGGCTGATGCTCCTGGCGACAATCGCGATTCTGCCAGCGGCCACTGCCCGGCTGCCCTTCGCCTTTATCCAGCAGATAGGGCCGCTGGCTTTCTTTGGCCTTGCTGACCTCTTTATAGTGGCTTGCCTGCTCTACGATCTTATCGCGCGCAGGCGCTTTCACCGCGCCACTGTCTGGGGCGGCCTGTTAATCGTCATCTCACATCCGCTACGGCTGTTGATTGGGAACACGCAAGCCTGGCTCTCGTTCGCAACGTGGCTGACTCAGTGGGTGGATTAAGGTTGAGGCAGGCGCGGAACTGGATAGAGTCGTGGTAATATCAAAGCTGACCCGGTATAATCTGCCAGTTCTCCTATCCCCAATGATGATGATGTTGTTTGGTTCCGCCTGAAAAGTGTTTGCCTATGTCCAGTGAACCTCCAAGGGTAGATTTGCCCGACGATGAATCTAAGACAGATACTGCTACCGAATTGACAGAAGGCGGGCTGGCTCGCTACTGGTTGTCAGCCATCATCGAGTCGGCAGAAGACGCCATTATCAGTAAGACGCTCGACGGTATCATCACGAGTTGGAACAAGGGGGCCGAGCGCATCTTCGGCTATACAGCCGAAGAGATAATAGGCCGGCCTGTAGTAACCCTCATCCCGCAAGATCATCAGGACGAAGAGCCTAAAATACTGGCACGGTTGAGGCGGGGCGAGCGGATCGAACACTACGAGACGGTGCGCGCGCATAAGGATGGCACGCTCCTGAACATCTCCCTCACAGTATCGCCGATCAGGGGGCCGGGAGGCCAGATTATCGGTGCTTCCAAAATCGCGCGCGACATCACCAAGCAAAAACAGGCCGAAGAGGAGCGCGAACGGCTTTTCGTCTTAGAGCAACAGGCGCGGGCCGGGGCCGAGGAGGCCAACCGGCTGAAAGATGAATTCCTGGCGACTGTCTCGCATGAACTGCGCACGCCTCTGACCTCCATACTCGGCTACTCCAAGATGCTGCGCGCCGGTATCCTCGGCGAGAAAGAGAAGGCCCACGCCGTCGATGCCATCGAGCGCAACGCGAGAGCACAGGCGCAAATCGTCAATGACATTCTCGAAGTCTCGCGCATTATCACAGGCAAGCTCCGTTTAAACTTGCAGCAGATAAGCCCCGTGACTGCGGTCGAGTCGGCCATCGACGCCGTCCGTCCGGCGGCCGGGGCAAAAGGCCTGCGCCTGATAACCTCGCTTGACCTCTCTGTTGGCTCCGTCATGGGCGACCCAGACCGCTTGCAGCAGATCGCCTGGAATCTACTTTCAAATGCCGTGAAATTCACGCCGGCGGGCGGGCGCGTCGAAGTTCGTCTTGAGGAGGTGGACGGCCAGGTTCAACTTAAAGTGAGCGACACCGGCATCGGGATCGCGCCAAAATTCCTTCCGTTTGTTTTCGACCGCTTCCGCCAGGCCGATAGCTCGATTACGCGCTCGCACGGCGGGCTAGGGCTGGGGCTGGCACTCGTGCGTTACCTGTCCGAACTGCACGGCGGCGCGGTCAAGGCCGAAAGCCCAGGCGAAGGCCTTGGGGCGACCTTTATCGTGACATTCCCACTTGCCGAATCCGACAGCGCGGTTGACCCTTCCGGCCCGGCCTTGGCGAGGAACTCTGAAAGCAGCCGAGAAGAACAAACCCACGGCAGTTATCCCAAGCTTCAGGGCTTGAGCGTGCTCATCGTGGATGATGAGGAGGACACGCGCAAGATGCTGAGGATGGTGTTCGAGCAGTGCGGCGCTGAAGTCAGAACGGCTGCCTCGGCCCGTGAAGCTCTCAAGGTGATCGAGCAGTGGATGCCCGGCGTGATGGTCTGCGACATCGGGATGCCGGGCGAAGACGGCTATTCACTTATTCGTAAGGTACGGGCGGCGGAGGCCGGGCGAGATGAGCAGACCCCGGCTCTGGCCTTGACGGGTTACGCCCGCTCCGAAGACCGCGTACAGGCGCTTTCGGCGGGCTATCAAATGCACATGGCGAAGCCGATTGATCCTCTCGAACTGACCGCTGCGGTCGCCACCCTCTCCAAGCGGGTTCCCATCAACTGAGCCTCTTTGATGACGGTGATATTACAACTCGAAAAATAGCCAACATGGCTCAACGCTGCGGCCAGCGTGATCCGGATTATTGTCGACTGAGGCGACAATGCGTTATCAGGAAAGGCGAAAGGTTAAAAGAGTGTGTCCAAAATTAATAAAGAGGGAAATATCCCCGAACCGGATATTAAAAGGTTAACAATGAAAGAAGCACTTCTTCTATATGGCAGCTATCTCAGGCAACTTCGCTCATTAGCTGGAATTTTTTGCCACTCCTATTGCGCTAAATTGCCTTGACAGAGTACGATTCATCGAGTCGACGACTCGCCTTGCATTGGCCGCGTCCAGTTCGCACACTTTGACCTTCTGCACTTGAGGTGATCGCGGCAGTCTTTTGCTTTCCAGAGCCAGTAAAATGTTAACCGCTGCTAGAAGATGGGCAGCAGGAAACCCACAATGTCGATCAGCAGTTCCGTGAGCAGTTCGCTCGAACCAGGAGTTGGCGTTTCACCATCACTACTGACTGCTGGCGCGGGAGCGACCATACCGGGCGTCGGGGTCTCGCCCGCGCGGGCGAAGGCCGTCAACGCAGCGACCAGCAAAAGGGCAAAGGTGAACTTACGAATGCGTCTCATTTTCTCTCCTCACACTGTAATTGCAGAAATTTCCGAGCGAGTGGTGGGCGTATTCTCGCTAATTGTTGATTAAACAGCAAATAGCAAGGCTAGCAAATTAAATTGCAATTTCGCTCCAGACATTGCTATAAGAGACAGGATACCAGCAAATGAAAGAAAACGTCATAAATCAGGTTGAAATTCGGCGAGAAGATACCACCGGTTTTTCTGCGCACATTGCGCAGTGCTGCCTGACGGCCAAAGAGTTGGAAGAGAACGGCCAGTATGAAGAAGCGCGCACTGAACTGCGGGACGTGTGGCAGCGGATTGGCGAACGCCCCAACCTCTCGCAACTCGCGCCGTCCGTGGCGGCTTCGGTCTTGCTCCGGGCCGGAACGTTATCAGGTTGGCTCGGCAGCGCACACCAGATCACCGGTGCGCAGGAGATCGCAAAAGACCTTATCAGCGAAAGTATCCGGCTCTTCGAGCAATTGAATGAGTCGACCGCCGCTCTTGATGCCGAAATCGACCTGGGTATCTGCTATTGGCGTGAGGGCGCGTTTGACGAAGCGCGCATTCGTCTGCGTGAGATTGTCGAGCGCGCGAATGGCGACCAATCGGCCATTGCCGCCCGCGCTCTACTTAATTTAAGCGTGGTCGAGTGGGCTGCTGCGCGCTTTAACGATGCGCTCAACGCGCTCGATGAGGCTGCGCCATACTTCACGCATGAGACAAACCACGTTCGGCTGGGTCGCTTCCGCAACATGCGTGCAATGGCTTTCCGCAATCTGGGCGCAAATGAGAGTCAGGAGGAGAAGAAGAGGGAATATTTCGACCGGGCGCTCGTCGAATATGCAGGCGCTCGTTTCCATTTTGAGGAGGCCGGTCATAACCGCTACATCGCCCGCGTAGATAACAACGTCGGCAACCTGCTTTATAACCTGGGTCGCTACAGCGAAGCGCTGTCGCACATGAATCGGGCGCGAGACCTGTTGATCTTGCTGAAGGATACGGGCACGGTGGCACAGATCAACGAGGCTCGCGCCAAAGTCTTCATCGCTTTGAAGCGCTACGCAGAAGCCGAAATAGCCGCGACGAGCGCCGTCTATACGCTGGAGAAGGGAGACGAAACATCGCTTCTGGCCGAAGCTCTCATCACGCGCGGCATTGCGCTGGCCCGCACGGGCAAGGAAGTGGAGGCACGGCAAGTCTTACTCCGCGGTAAGGAAGTGGCCGAGCAGGGCGGTGATCTGCTGCGCGCCGCCGACGCACATCTGACGCTGATAGAAGAAATGAGAGAGCAGATTCTCCTCAGCGAGTTGGCACGCCATTACGACGCTGCCGAGCGTCTCATCGGCGATAAGCCGGACTCGAAGACGCTGTCGCGCCTGCGCGCCTGTGCCATGTTATTAGCGAATCTGGTATTGGAACAGAAAGATGCTGTCGGCATAGACGCTTTCCTGATTGGCGGCACGCTCTCCGAGGAGGTTCTGCATTTTGAAAACGAACTGATTCGCCGTGCGCTCGATCAGGCTGGCGGGCGTGTTACCATCGCCGCGCGCCTGCTGGGGACATCACATCAGGCACTATCGGCGATGCTTGCCACCCGACACTCTAATCTCATTCAGGCACGCACTCCGATCACGCCGCGTCGCCGCTCCATCAAAAAGCAGAATCAGAAACGGAAGCAGTCGTCTAAGTGAGGGCCATTGACTGCAATTATCTCGGCTAAATCAAACGCGACCGCTTTACTTTGTTGTTGCGCCCGTCACAGTGAACTTAATGTCGCTCGAACTTTGAGAAAGTTTGATGTCGTTGCCGTTGTAGGCTTCCACGACGCAAGTGTATGAACCGGGCGAGAGCGGCTTATCCAAAGCGTAAGACAGCCCATCGACGCGCTTGTTAATGTAATCGTACTCCGTCGTCGCTCCGGATGAGCTATCGGCGTAGATGCTGAATTTGTAATAGGCCGCGTCCGGGTAAGCGTCCCATTTCACTTCGATGTTGCCTGCGCCCATTTTCGAGCCTGCTTTCGGACTCAGCAACTTTAAATCGTTCTTGAAAAGATTTGTGTCGGGAGCAAAGAACGTCTGCCCATCTTCAATCTTGTACTTGGCTGACTGGACTACGCCCGAAGTCGCGAAGATGTAATAGTTCGTGTTGAAGACTTTCGCGACCAATCCCTGGTAGATTCTGGGCGGAACGTTTTTGATTAAATACTCGCCCGCTTGATCCGTCTTGGCCGTGAAGGTTTCGCCGCCGCACCCGCTCAAGTATTGGCTGAATGTTTCGCACAGTTTCACTTCAATTCCTTCGACGGGTTGTCCATTATAAAAGACTTTACCTTGAACGTTACCCGTTCCTGCGGCAGGCTTTTCCTTTTCCACGCCCGTGCCCGAAGGGATTGTGCCATCTTCGTTAGGTTTGACGGGCGGCTTGGTCGTCGTCTTTGCCTCTGTCTTGGTGTTGGCAGGTTGGGTCGGCGGAGTGTTGTTTACTTCGCTGGAAGATTTGCAGCCCGACATGAATAGAGCTGAAAGCAAAAGAGAGACAACTGCTGCTTGACCTTTAATTGACATCAGATTCATTCTCCTTCTTCGGTTCAATCTCTTCAACATCCTTTGCGACCGTAAACCTTCGCAGCATAGCGCTGTGGATAAGCCATCGCGAGCGCACAGCATCCAAGCTGATTTGTAGACATGGCGATGAAAGCCATGCTATCGGGCAGTTGGCTTAGGCGACCTGTCAGGTGCGGCGTTCGTTTGTTCGCCTGCGCCGGTGCGTGTAATAAACTTTGCACTCATTGAATGGCGTGCCGTCGTCCGTCTCTAAGTTGTAGCTGATTCGTATGCTGTACCACCCGGTTTTAGTAAAGATAGGCTCAGCCGCATTGTTGACGATGCCCTTTGCTTCACCCGTCGCAAGCTTTAACTGCCTAATCTTCTCAAAGGCGTACCATTGAGCAGTAGCCTGTCGGTTATCCGGCTCCCAGGACTTCAGCCAGAAGAACTTATCATCTGGGCTGAGGATGGCTAAATCTCTGCCGTGCGGGACGGACATATTAAGCGTCAGCGTATCGCCAAGCCAGAGCTTACGAGGCGAGCACCTCAAGCTCACTTTGCGTGATAAGTCTCTGTCCGAAGGCTGCGGCTTAACATTTTGAGCGAATGCACAAACTTCGACACTGAACGTGAGACCAACCATCACTAGAGTGTATAAGAGAAGTTTCATAAATAGTCCTTTCCCTCATTACGAGCACCTGACGCGCGGATTAAACTGCGCCGCGCGGGCAGCATTCTACTTGATTGTCAAGACAAGCATGAAAAGATTGCTGTCGCGGCGTTTGCGTTGAATGCGTCGTTAGATTGCGGCGCATAGACATCTGGCTGTCCTTATTTATTATTCCCCTCAATTAAGGCAACGAAATCACGCAAACCCTGTCCATACCGATTGCCTGCAACTTCAAAGAGATTGTTGTGACCTGCGCTCTCCACCCACAACGAAAGCTTCGGCTCATTCGCTTCCTGAAAAAGTCTTTCGCCGTGCCAGAATGGTATCACTTCATCTCTCTTCCCATGAATCACTAAAACAGGGCAACGAATCTCCTTGATTTTCGAGATGCTCTTAAACTTATCCAACGGGAAGAGAGGTATCTGCGTCATGACCCTGTAAGCGCTCACGAATGAACTCTCGATTACCAACCCGCCCAACTGTCGCCTGCGAGCCAAATCAACGGCCACAGCGCCGCCCAGCGAGCGGCCCATGGCAATAATTCGATTAGGCGGGACACCCAGACTCTCGACCAGGTAATGATAGGCTGCGTCCTCGTCTCGATACGCATTTTCTTCCGAAGGTGTGCCTGAGCTTGTCCCGTAACCGCGATAATCAAACGCGAACACGGAGAAGCCCACAGCCCTTATCTCGCTTAAGAGCGAGAGAAGCTGCCCGATGTCTTCGGCGTTCCCGTGGCTATACAAAATTGTGTAATGAGCATCTGGATTAGGCAGATAGATGGCTGAGATTTTTACGCCATCGCCGGAATCCAGTTTGATGATTTGGTTTGTATCTCTGTAAGAAGAGGGCTGGGGTTGAAAGATAATCTTCTCAGCGTAGAAATAAGCACAGAGAAACACGCCCAGATAAACGAGAATTGCGATGAGAAATATGGTGTGAATCAATCGTCTAAGGGTGAAACTCCCAACCGGCAATTGTTTGAGTTTATGTTTATCCACAATTTGCGAGAGAATCACTCAACAGCAATCTAACGCTGGAATTGAGCGGCGGCGGGCGAGCACACGTAATCTGACTTGCACGCGAAAAATGAAAAGCGCGCTCTCCAACCGTCCGCTCGAATGACTTGTCGGGCGATGCTCTCGCCGAAACTATTCATGTTTGCCTGATGGTGCGACGTGTCGCCTGTACCACCTGCGCCCGTGCCAGTTCTGCGCATGCCAGCCGACCTTTGATAAGGGGTCAAGTTCCTGAATCCAAAACCCCGCCAATTCAGGTTCGCTGGTTTTGACGCGTCCAACCTCTATGTCGGCTACAACGATGCCTGCCCCCTCGCTCGCGTCGCGGCGGGCAAGCGTGTTACCCGCCGCATCGCAAATGATCGCGCCGCCGCTGATATTTGCGACATACTGCATTGGCAGCAAAGGCATCTTGCAGCGTATGCGTCCACAATGCGTCGCTTCAACGACCGGACAACCGACGAGCCTTGCGAACGTCGGTGCCCAATCGGTATAGCGTTTTATCGAAGTTTGAAGATAGTGATGAAAAGGAAATCCCTCCGGCGCACCCCACACAAACGACCCGCCCACCACGATGTCAGCTTTTCCACGCAAGCGTCCTACGGTTTGCCACCGATTGAACTCCAGGCACAAGGCAACGCCTGCCGTCAGACCTTCTACTTCGATTAAACCGTCATCCGTACCGCCGACGTAAAAGCAGTTCTCCCACATCGTCGGAATATCTTTGTTATGGCGGCCTGCGATGCCCTCAGGCGTGGCAAGGAAGAATGCGTTGCGAACATGACCGTCCGTATCCCGGCACAGAAACGAGCCACCGACAACTGCCTTGTGTCGCTTGGCAACATTGAGCAGAAGGGCCGTGGCGATTCCGTCCGGCGGCAGCGAGCGCTGCGCCAATTCAGGTAAAAACCCCACGCCGGTGGTAAAAAACTCCGGCAAAACAATCCACTCTGCACCTTCACCTGCGGCCATTTCGGCAAGCTTCTCGCAAGCCGCAAGGTTCGCATCAATATCACCGATAACGGTTTGAAGTTGAATAGCCGCTACACGCATATCGTGCAATACTCCAGGAACACAATTAACCCGCCGCTGTCCAAGCGACACGATTTGAACACACAGGCTGGCGACCGCCTTGGAGAAGCTGAGAACGCTCTTCTTCGCTCAAGCTGAATTCTTCGGCAAGTTGTTCTCGAACTTCACTCACTGAACGTTCCTTACCATCAGCAGCAACACGGAGCAGGGGTAGCATGAGAGTTTGAAACTCTGGTATTAGCATAGTTAAATATTAACCTCTCAATTTGAAGCCGTCTAACGCCCGGCATTACCCGCATCCCCGCTCAAGGTACATGAAGGACTTCGTGGCGGGGTGTCGGGTGCATGCCGTTGTTATGCCTCGCGTCGGGATCAAGTGGCTCTATTCTTTATCGAGCGACTTCGTTGTGTGTTCGCGGGCACTGCGAGGTTGCGCCATCTCGCCCGTATCAGTGCGCCACGAACCGAAGCCAGAGACCGGAATGCTTTGTGCCGGTGGCAGCTCATAATTTGAAGCTGAACCTTTCAATTGGGCAACCTCGGTTTCGCCCTCGCCTTCTCTCCGCCTAGCGCCTTGCTGGAATAAGCGAGCATACAGCACCCGTGCCAGCCCCAACATGAAGATGGTAAACAAAACTGCCTGCGATATTTTCTCAAAAGGTGTATCGCTGATCGAACTTTCTACCAGACGGTCGTTGGCGGGAAATAAAGCGGCGAGCAGAATATAGGCAGGGATTAAGATGATGCTCAGGAGCATGAACATTACTCCCTGCCGCACACCTTTCTGTCGTGGCGAGAGGTCAGCTTCGCTTGCCTTTGATTGGCTCGCCTGTGTCTTGCCAGTGGCTAGAACTGTTTCCTTCAGGTTATTCAATGACAGGCCACAGCGCGAACAAAACTGCGCCTCATCAGAGGCTTGCGGCTGAGAGCATTTCGGACAATACATCGTAGAACCTCGCAAAAGAAGATTTTCAACACTCCGACGCTCAAGACTACGAAGCGAGAGCCGCTGATGTTCATTGCGTCTCTCGTCCGAACACTCAGTAGAGGCATAACGCAGATCAGGCCGCTGGTAGCGGTCTAATCATTCCGACAGGTGACTTTTACCGCCGCCCACAGCAAAGCGCAATCCTTATCATGCAGCATGGTATAATTCTACAAAAAGGTTCGCACAGAGCAATCCTTTCAACGTTGTGTGATACGCTTCGGTTTAGATGCTATTTGCTCAGCGCCGGTCAATTCCAGCCTTGCGTGCGTTGGGTGTTGACGGGCTTTGCATTATTAGAAGGAAAAAATTAGTTGAACATCAAGGCTTACCTCGAACGCATCAACTATCATGGCTCGCTTGCTCCTACTGCCGAAACTTTGCGCGAGTTACAAATAGCTCATCTGTTGGCCGTGCCTTTCGAAAATCTGAGTATTCACGCCAGGCAGCCGATTGTTCTTGAAGACGACGCTCTGTTTACCAAGATTGTTGAAGGCCGGCGCGGTGGCTTCTGCTATGAAGCTAACGGACTGTTTGCTGCCCTTTTGCGCGCTCTGGGCTTCGACGTGGTCATGCTGTCGGCCAGAGTTGCGAATGCGGAAGGCGGCTTTGGCCCGGACTTCGACCACATGGCACTGATGGTCACCTTAGAGCAGCGTTGGCTTGTGGATGTGGGCTTTGGCGATTCTTTCCTTGAACCGTTGCTGCTTGATGAACGCAGCGAGCAGGTGCAGGGCAGACGCGCCTTTCGCATTCTTCAAGACGACGCTCACTTGATTCTGATGCAACGTGACGACGATGATGAGTGGAAGGCCCAGTATCGTTTTACCTTACAGCCCCATGCCTATGCTGACTATGCGGAGATGTGCCGCTACCATCAGACTTCTCCGCAATCGCATTTCACCAGAGCGCGCATCTGCTCGCGAGCGACTGAAGAAGGGCGCATCACGCTGAGCGAGATGCGTTTTATCACGACGACTGAAAAGGGCGGGCGGCAGGAGCGAACCTTAACGAGCGAGGAAGAGTATGCAGCCATACTGCTTGAGCATTTCGGCATCGTCATGACAAGCTAATGCCCCAGCCTTAAACCGTAGGACATCGTATATCCATTTACCCAAGCGGAGAGTGTCTATATCTGTGGACAGTTTGGATTCCGTCTGTCAACCAGAGTAGACACCCTTGATTGATGTTCTCTATCGAGCCATGTTGTTTCAAACGACTTGCAAGCTTATTTGTCATTGGAATAGAGGTTGCCTGCAAATCAACCGTGATTGCTATGAAGCGGCCAATACTTCCTCGCTCAGGAGAATGACAGGCTGGCAAGACTCTTTCAACGCAGTTTGCTTAACAAGCATTTAGAATAACCGCCTCTGACCTCTCTCAGCGTCTCCCTGCCAATCTCCATTACATCAATAGCGCTGTGTCCTTCGCCTCGGCGTTATCTTTTAAGGAGAAAAAAACATGAGCACTAAGAAAGGTTCAAAGAGCGCTAAGAAAGCTTCAAAGGGCGCTAAGGAAGCTCCAACGCGGGGCACAAACCCCGTGCCTGAGGCGATGCGCTCCGCACTGGCCCAGACGGAGCAGCGAAACAACGCAGACCTTTGCGGGATAATCGATGATGCCGCCAACAACCTGATTCGCAGGGCCTGCGCTCAAAAACAGTTTGAGCAGACCTCCGGCAATTGCAATAACGAGCGATGCCAAAAGGTCGATGAGCCAAAGATCGAACCCTGCCTGCGCCTGCGTTGGGGCGATGGTGCGCAAGACCAACTCGAAACAGAGGATACGGAGGTGCTCTGCATCACCGTTTGCAATCCCTATTCGAACGTAGCGTTTAATGACTTCACGTTGCAACTCCTTGTGACGGACGCAAGCGGTAACGCGGTTCCAAACCTGCCCGACGGAACGCCCTCCGTGTTCATTAAACCCAGCTTCATGATCTGCTTTGACGACATTCCGCCGTGCGACCCAAACAATCCCAGGCAATCCTGTGTGTCGCGCGAAGTAGTGTTTATCTCTCGCGGTGCGAAAGTGGGCACGTACAGAATATTGGTTATCTATTGCTTCCAAGCCTGCTTCACTAAGCTCAGTCTACAGGCGGCTTTTAAGTTGGACTTGGTGGCGAGCTAGGGTGACGAAGGTGTCAGTTCCCGATACCTTTTCGCCCTTTGAGAGGACGTGCGTTGGAGCTTGAGGCCCGGCGGCCTCAGGCCGCGCCGTCCCGGCAGCCCCTGACAACAGAGAGGAGGAAACATATGCCAGACTATTATTCCGAACCTTTTCTGACCCTCGCCGGTCTGACCCACAAGTCTGCGCTCATCTCCTGGGGAGCTTTCTACTTCAGGGTCAAAGACTCCGGCAAGGAGTTCAAACTAGTTGACGACGACGACCTCAAGCACGTCCACCCGCCGCGAGAAGATTCCATCGGCGCTCGCTCGAAGCCCTACGGTGACGCCAGGGTCGAGGTCTTTGACCTGGCGGGAAACGTGGTCGCGACCGCCCTTACTTCACAGACCAACCACTGCTGGGTTTCGGGCCTTGCACCGGACACGGAGTACACCTATCGCGTGACCGTTAACAACGAAGAGTGGGCGCGAGGCCCGCGACGCAACTGGGAGAAGGTGGACGGCAAGATGGGACTTGGGCCAAAGAACAAGAGCTACCAGAATCGTTTTCGCACATACCCGGACCCGACCAAGCCTGCGCCCGGCCCTTTCACCTTCGCCGTCATTGGCGACTTCGGCGTCGGCATTAAAAAGGACAAGGACGATCGCCGCCAGCTCCAGATCGCGGAGGCGCTCGAAAAAGCCGTCGAAGAGCACAACGTCCGGCTGCTGTTGACGACGGGCGATAACATCTACCGCAGCGGCGGGTTTCTGAATTCGGGCGGCGACACCGGCGATGAAGACGACGACTGGTATTTCACTTACTACCAGCCCTACCGCTACGTCATCAACCGCGTGCCTGCTTACCCGACCATCGGCAACCATGACGCAGACGAAACTGAGGAGAAGGACGACCGCACACAACTCGTCGATAACTTCTATATCAACGAGCGCATCGCTGGCGAGGAAGCTGCGGGGCGCGTGTCAATTGACCCCGGCCTGTTCTATCGTTTCCGCTTCAGTTCCGATGTGGAGTTTATCTGCATAGACACGTCAAAGGAGCCTGCCGTCTTCGATAAAAAGAAACGACTCTACGAGCATCCGAAGCATCAGGAGTTTCTCAAGACGGCGCTGCCGGAAACAAACGGGGGCGGCTCGCCGTCATGGCTCATCCCCTACTGCCATCACCCGCCGTTCTCCGCCGGCCCGGATCACCACAACACTCCCGGAATGGAAAATCTCATCAAGCAGTTTGAGAAGGCGGGCGTGCGCGTCGTCCTCAGTGGTCACCAGCATCACTTTCAACACAGCAACTCGAACGGCGTGGACTACTTCGTGTCGGGTGCAGCCGGGAAGGTCAGTGACAAACCGCCGAACAAGTTTGCAGAGGCCCACACCGTTTCCTGGGCCGCAGAGTATCACTTCCTGCTCATCACCGTAGACGGTAAGCAGATGACTATTCGGCCCATCGGCGAGTTGAGCGGAGGCCAACTCTCTGATGTTCGAAGGCGCGCGCCCGGCGGGAGCGCCGTCAACGACCCTATTATCATCAACCTCGCGTGAGTAGTCCGTACCTTCGGCACGGAGATTTGGTAATGCTCAACAAACTGGGAGCGCTCCTCGGCGAGTTGTTCAAGACAACTCGCCGAGGAGCGCTGGACGCTCCTGCGCGATGCCGAACCTCCACACGTCAAAGATAGTCTACCGAAACCTCTCACCCATCACCTGCCTTTATTTCATCGACTCGGACACAGGCTATCCTTGCCTTAATTTGTAACAACCGTTACAATCCATTTCCTGTTACTTTTAAAGACGGAGATTTCAGTGACGGAATACGTTTGGATTCTGCTCATCCACCAGCTAGCGCCGAAGCCCACTTCATTGCGAGTGCGAACATGGCGCAAATTGCAGAAACTGGGCGCGGTGTCGATCAAGAACTCCGTCTATGTGCTGCCCTTCAACGAAAAGACGCACGAGGACTTGCAGTGGCTTAAACAGGAGATCGAGAGCGCGGGAGGCGAAGCTGCTGTATTTCGTGCAGGCGCGGTTGAGGGCGCGACCGATGAAGAGATTATCAATACGTTTCGTCGCGAGCGCGATAAAGAGTACGCGCGCGTTGCTACGGAACTTGAGAAACTAACGGGCGCGGCCCGCAAGCAGAAGCGAGGCAATCATCTCTCCACCGCACATCTTGGCGGCCATGAGATTGATCTCGACAGGCTGCACGCCGAGTTGGAGCATCTGGTCTCAATAGACTTCTTCAACGCGCGTGGTCGGGCAACGGCCCTCGCCGCCTACGAGCGCTGTCTGAAGGCCGTTCGATTATCACAAGCGCGCGGGACAAAAGCATCCAAATCCACGACCACTGGAAGCGCGCCGCCTGACCTCACCAAATATCAGGGGCGCAGATGGGTCACTAGGCGCAATCTGCATATCGACCGGCTGGCGTCCGCCTGGCTGATTCGGCAGTTTATTGACAGACGCCCACGCTTCCACTTCGTTGCCGAGAGCGAGACGGTCGAAGGCGGCATCCCCTTTGACATGTTCGGCGCAGAGTTTACGCACCACGGCGAGGATTGCACTTTCGAGACCATGATTAAGCGCTTTAATCTCGGCGAAGACCGCGCCTTACGTGAAATAGCCGAGATTGTTCATGACATAGACCTCAAGGACGATAAGTTCAATAGGCTCGAAGCCGCCGGTCTCAATGCCGCCGTGTTGGGGCTGTCCAAGCTGCTCAAAGACGACCGCAAACTGCTACAGCAGTGCAACACGATCTTCGATGGCCTGTATGCGCTGTTAAGTGTGGATACCGAAAAGGGCAAAGGGAAGGGCAATGGCAATAAGACGCGACGCCGTAGGCAGATCAAAAGTGCACGAAAGAAGCGTGCCTGAAGCGCGCAGCGTCTCTTTCGCGGAGGCGTTTCGTTTCTGGCTCAAGCTGGGCTTCATCTCGTTTGGCGGCCCTGCGGGGCAAATCGCGATTATGCACCGCGAGTTGGTCGAGCGCAGACGTTGGCTCAGTGAAGAGCGATTCCTGCACGCTTTGAACTACTGCATGCTGCTGCCCGGCCCGGAGGCCCAGCAACTCGCCATCTACATCGGCTGGCTTCTGCATAAAACAGTGGGCGGCATCATCGCCGGAGCATTCTTCGTCATTCCTTCTATCTTCATCCTGCTCGGTCTTTCATATACCTATGCTGCTTACGGCAACGTGCCGGCAGTCGCCGGTGTGCTCTCAGGCTTCAAGCCTGTCGTCGTCGCCATCGTCGTCGAAGCGGTCTTGAAGATCGGTAATCGCGCTCTCAAACGCAGGGCGCATTTTTTGATTGCTGCCGGTTCTTTTATCTCTATTTACTTTCTGCATATTCCGTTTCCACTCATCGTTCTGGCCGCAGGTCTGACAGGCTTAATCGGCGCACACGTGTGGCCCGACGTGTTTGGCACTATGAAGATTGCCGCCAAAGAAACCGAGCAGAAAAAGGAAGGCGACACCAAAATCGCCGAAATGCTCCCGCTTGTCATTGATGACAACGCTCCGCCTCCGGCACATACGTTGCCCTCTCGCGCACGCGCCGTTCGTGTCCTCGCGCTGGGCCTGTTGCTCTGGACGCTGCCGCTCTTAGGGCTTGGCGCGTGGCGCGGGTGGGGAAGCCTGCACATGCAGGAATACCGCTTCTTTACACAGGCGGCGCTGGTCACTTTCGGCGGGGCTTACGCCGTGCTGGCTTACGTGACGCAGGCGGCAGCCGTAAGTTACGGCTGGATAACGCGCGTTCAGGCGGTGGACGGCCTCGCGCTGGCCGAGACGACGCCGGGGCCGCTCATCATGGTCTTGCAGTTCGTAGGCTTTATGGCAGGCTGGAACAATCCGCAGGGGATGACAAGCACAGCCAGCGCCGTCACGGGTGCGCTCATCACTACTTACGTCACGTTCCTGCCGTGCTTCATCTTCATCTTCCTCGGCGCGCCATACATAGAGATGCTGCGCGGCAACAAGAATTTGACGGGCGCGCTCAAAGGTGTGACGGCAGCGGTCGTGGGTGTGATCTTAAATCTGGCGCTCGTCTTCGGCGCGGCGGTCATCTGGCCGCACGGTTTGAGCGGAGGCGCGGATTGGTTTGCCGCAGTGATGAGCGTGGCGGCTTTTCTCGCGCTTTACCGCTTCAAGGCAGACGTGCTGTGGGTCGTGCTCACAGGCGGACTCGTTGGTCTGGCGCGCACTCTGCTGTTGAGGTGAAGGTGAGCAGCAATAAACTCTGTGCGACGACAAAGTGGAGACAATAATGAAGACTAAAAGCGAAACCAAACGAGTTTTACTAATCAGCAGCTCGACGCTTTACGGGAGCGGTTACCTGGATCACGCCGAACGGGAGATTCTTGATTTTCTGGGAAACGTCGGGCGCATTCTCTTCATTCCTTACGCGCTCTATGACCGCGATGCCTATAGCTCGCTGGCGCGCGAGCGTTTCAAGGCCATGAGCTACGAGTTGGACTCAATTCACACCGCCCCCGACGCACGTCAGGCTGTAAATAATGCAGAAGCAATCTTCATCGGCGGCGGCAATACGTTCAGACTGTTAAAAGCGCTCTACGATTTTGACCTTTTGCATTTAATCCGCCGCAGAGTTGAAGAGGGAATGCCTTACGTTGGTTCGAGCGCTGGCTCAAACGTCGCAGGCCCGACCATCAGGACAACCAAGGACATGCCGATTGTCGAGCCGCCGTCCTTCGATGCGCTGGGCCTTGTGAGTTTCCAGATTAGCCCGCACTACCTCGACCCCGATCCGAATTCGACGCACATGGGAGAAACACAGGAAGAAAGGATTCTCCAATTCCTCGAAGAGAACGACACTACGGTCGTAGGCATGCGAGAAGGCACGATGGTGCGTGTTGAAAAGGGTTCGGCGATTTTGAAAGGCGCATCCGGCGCGCGCATCTTTCGCAAAGGGCATGACCCGATTGAAACTGTGCCCGGAGCAATTCTCGATCAGCTTATTTCTAGTATCGCAGAGGAGGTGAGCGAATGAAGCCGGAAGGAACGCTGTTGCTCAAGAAGCACGAGGTCGCCGCACTGCTCGGCATAGATGAATGTATCGCGGCGGTCGAACGTGTCTTCAAGCTACAGGGCGAAGGCAAAACCACACCTCCGGGTGTTCTGGGCTTACACACGCGCGACGGCGGTTTTCATATCAAGGCCGGGCTGCTCGAACTGGACAGGCCGTACTTCGCAGCCAAGACCAACGCCAACTTCCCGCACAACATGAAGCGGCACAATCTGCCTCTCATTCAGGGGGTGATTGTTTTATGCGACGGGGAGAACGGTTATCCGTTGGCCCTGATGGATTCAATTGAGGTCACTATTCAGCGTACGGGCGCGGCCACGGCGGTCGCCGCCAAATATCTTGCCAGGCCGGACTCGAAGATTGCTGTCATCTGCGGCTGCGGCAATCAGGGGCGCATCTCTCTTCAGGCACTTGCCAGGGTTCTTCCCATCGAAAAAGTGTTTGCCTACGATAGCGACGAAGCACAGGCTCAAAGGTACGCAGTCGAGCTTGCGGATGAACTACACATTGACGTAGAAGCCGTCAACGATTTGCAAAGCTCTGTCAGGCAGAGCGATGTCTGCATCACCTGCACGCCAGCGAAGCAGCATTTCCTGAAGCGAGACTTTGTGTCGCCGGGTACGTTCATCGCGGCTGTCGGTGCTGACAACCCTGAGAAGCAGGAACTTGAACCATCGTTGATGAGCGGAAACAAAATCGTGGTCGATCTACTGGCGCAGTGCGCTGAATTCGGAGAGCTTCATCATGCTCTCGCCGCCCATGCGGTCGCAGAGGCAGACGTACACGCCGAACTCGGCGAGGTCGTCGCCGGGGTAAAGCCTGGGCGCACGTCATCCGAAGAAATAATTATCTTTGATTCAACCGGAATGGCCTTGCAGGACGTGGTGGCCGCCGCCGCCGTCTACGAAAAAGCTTTGAGCCTGGGCTGTGGCACGCTGGTGAATTTTGCGTAGTGACTCTCACCTTGTGGCGTTCGGGCGAACGAATGGCGGCTCTACTTCAGTAGCACTGAGCATCCCGTAGAGGCGCGGTCTGCGGTAAGCATTGCCCCAGGTTTCTCGCTCACGATAAGCACGAATCCCGTCCATGTCGAACGACGCCATGTAAACGTCCTCCGCTTCTCCCGCTTCTATGATGAGCGTATCGCGCGGCTCGCCGTCTGCTTGTGATTGGGGCGGCTCGTCGAAGGCTCTCGCATCGAAGGCGACGGAATGACCGTTGTTTTGTGGGGCGGCGTAGTTAGTCATGGCGACGCCTAACATATTCTCAAAGGCGCGAGTCTTGAACTGGCTAATACGATGCTCTTCCAACGTGCAGGCGTTGGGCGTCAGAATCAGTTCTGCGCCTTGAAGCATGAGAATACGTGCGCTCTCCGGAAATTCACGGTCGTAGCAGATCATAAATCCTACTTTCACGTCGCCCTGCGCGGTATCTAGCTGGCGCACCGGAAATCCATCGCCGGGCGTGAGCGCGCATTCCACATCGAACTCGCAGGTGTGAACCTTGGCGTAGGTCAACACAATCTCTCCATGACGGTCAATCAGCGAGACGGAATTACGAGGCGCTCCTTCCCAACGCTCAAGATAGGTTAACGCAATCGCCATCCTTAGCTCTCTGGCAAGCTCGCGAAAGTGTAGGATAAACGGATCATCGCGGCTGATGGCCTGCGCCTGCCGGCGTTCGCGCTCTCCAGCATGATGTGGATTAAAGAACGTCATGCCGATGCTCCACATCTCCGGGAAGAGGGCGATGTCGGCTCCCAAAGCCTGAGCGCGGCGACAAAAAGCATCTCCTTTGGCAAGGTTCGCCGCTCTATCATTGCCGCAGCCGGTCATTTGCAACAAGGCAACTTTAATTACTTTCATAGAGACTTATCAGCTACACGTATCCCCAAATTTCATGAATCTTCGACGCCCTTGCAAGAGGAAACATCTCTGAATCACAGCACCACTGGCAAACTCTGTCAATCGCCTGACTGTATACATCCGGTCGCAAAAGATGTGTGCTCGACTCAATGGTCTGATGAACTCTGGTCACAGCCTCATTCAAGCCTTCAGGGTGCCAGTCGTCTCTATATTCTCGCCAGATGTTGGCGACGCATTTCATGTCTGCTATGTCCGCAAGCCGCTTGAAAGATTCGTAATACTTGGGGTCAACACGCTTACCCTCCACAACCCGAAAGAGGATGCAGAGCAATCTGGCCGCTATATCTTCGAGAGCGACAATCCCACAGCTTCTTCCGGCAATCGCTACGGGTTGGGCACGGTCTGCGATGGAGAGCGAGTATGGCGTTAACAGTTCAATGCGGCTTCGAGATTCTTCGTCAGCAAGTTGCATGAGAATCTTTCCTCTTCTACGGGAAGGATGGTAATGAGCCACCAAGAACTGCTGTGTCAGCCTCGACGAGAGGCATGATGCGTCTTTAATCACGATGTCAATGTCATTGAAGGGTCGCCTCTTGATTTGAACTCCGCGTCTTAAGAGATGCCATTGGATAGCCAGACCTCCGGTCAGAAGAAAGGGTTCGCTGGTCAGTTGGACAAACTTTGTCAGAGCATGGAGACATCTGTCGCTCTCATCTTGAGTAGGGAAAATTTCGGACAGGAATGATTCATCGAGTATATTAATAAGTTGGCGGTTTGTCATTAGTCAGTGAAAATTGACACGGAGACCGGTCTGCTGAGGCCGAACGCCGAGCGAATTATCGTGCGCGAGGGGCGCTCTAGAAGAGCATGAAAGCCAAAGCCATCACTGCCGAGACCAACCGCGGCGTGCTTTTGGATGTTTTCGTGTTCATCATCAATCTCGCGTTGATGAATCTGCTCATGCGGTATTCTCTCGACCTCTTGCGATCAGCCGGCGAGGGCGACGCCTTCGCTGTGTTGGCGCTCGTGCTGTGCTCCGGGGGAATGTTTGTCTTGCCGGCGGTCGGGGCCGTCCTCAAGCGTTGGCACTTCCACCGGCGGCTGAGCGCCCGACCGAAATCCGAAGGGGAAGCAACAAAGCTGCCCTTCGATCTGCTCGAACTCAAATCCAACGTGGCGGCGGGCTGCCTGTTCAACCCGATCTTTTACCTCGTCCTGTCGATCTTCCTCTCGTCCGTGGTGCTGAGTCTCGTCATACCCCTGATCTTCGGGAAGCGCGCTAATACCGGCGCGGTCTTCGTGCCGCTCGTCATCGCCTCGTTCGTGACGTGCGTCGTCCAGACGGTGCTAGTCTACCGCTATTTCTCGCCGCCGAAGAAAGCACCGTCCGCGCCCTTCCTGCGTGACCCGGCGAGCGAGCAGGTCGGCGACCTATGCATCTGCGTCAACATGATTCTCTTCCAGGTCTTCTGGAATCTGGTCATCAGCCAGTTTCCTTTTACGCGGGCCGCGAGCGCCGGGGAGTTCGCCTTCAACCTCTTCGTCCTCGTTTTCCTCGCGCTGCTCGTCTACTTCCCGCCGAGAATCTTTTACCTCGCGGAGGACATCCGCCGCCCTGCGACGTGGCTCACCATCCTGCTCGCCAACTCGCCGACCATTCTGCGCGCCCTCTTCGGCGGCGACGCGAACGCGCGTGGGCTGATTCCATAGAACTACCACATAGTATGGGAGCAGACGATAGTGGATCGAGTCAACCTGCTGGTTACGGAATGGATGCGTGCTAAGCTCGGCGTTCAGGAATACATTGACGCGATGCCGGAGGACGGGAGCAGATGTCTGATTGCCCTGGAGATGCGGCGTGTGTCTCCCTGAGAAGAAGCCACGAGGTTCATTTCCGCCCTCATCAGCTTGGGCGGAGTCGAGCCGATGATGCAAGGTCACATGGCGATAGGTCTCAATGTCGGTTTGTCGGAATCCGGGCTGAAGCAAATCCTTTCCATCATTGAATCCAACGTGGGTAAAAAATAAGCGGATGCGGGCAGAAAAGTTCTGTCGGTTGTAATCGCCGCAAGAAATAAATAAAAAGGACAAATATGAGTAACAACATTGAAGGAAAAGTAGTAGTCATCACGGGCGCAAGCAGCGGTTTGGGCGAAGCGACCGCACGGCATCTTTCCACGCACTGATTGCGATGAACCGCCCCGACCAGCTTCGGGGTCACCTCCTAAGGGCGCGTGAGAATGGCATGACGCTTGACGAGTTGATCGAGACCATCACTCACGTGACGTTCTACTCGGGCTGGCCTAATGCGGTTACAGCCATCGCCGTGGCTAGGGAAATTTTCGAGAAGAAATGAGTTACGAAGGGCATGTCGCGGGAGAAATCTGCAAAAGCAGGAACGTGGAAAGAGCAAACTGAAATTCTCGACCCTTATCGGGGAGGAATGGTATTATCAGAGACACACGACAGCCAAAATCTGTAAACGTCCAGGTCTGCCGGGCGAGCCTGTGCAGGTTGAAGACGATGGCATGTGATCTGAACCGGGCGAGGCCGGCGAAGCTCGCATTTGACCTTCCATAATTTTCTTTGAGCAACCTCTTACAAGAGGTTCATATCAGGGGGCCTTAATGAAAGACTATTCGGACGAGACCTCGGAGGCTGAGTTGACGGCTGACGAGGAGGCGCTCTTAAAGGAGATGCCGACGTTGACCGACGTTGGTCAAGCGCGACGCACTTTTCTGGGGCAGACGCTTACGGGCAGCCTTGGGTTATTCGCGCTCATGCTGCTGGAGAAGGAGCAGGCGATGGCCGCGCTCGATACATCACCCGACGCCGTGTTCGCATCGGCTGTAACGCCGGAGAACACCATCAGGGTCACACTGAAGGTGAACGGCGCTACAAGGACGCTCGAACTGGATTCACGTGTGGTACTGCTCGACGCTCTGCGCGAGAGGCTCGAACTGACGGGGACGAAGAAGGGCTGCGACCAGGGGCAGTGCGGTGCATGCACTGTGCTCGTTGACGGGCGCCGGGTTCTCTCTTGCCTCACGCTCGCAGCCACACTTGAAGGCCGGGAGGTCACGACGATAGAGGGGCTGGCGAAGGGTGAAACTCTGCACCCCATGCAGGCGGCCTTCATCAAGTACGACGGCTTCCAGTGCGGGTACTGTACGCCCGGGCAGATTTGCTCCGCAGTCGGGCTGCTCGAAGAGGCGCGCCGTGGTGACGTGAGTCACGTCACTCAGGACGTGACGGTGACGACAACAAGGCTGACGGACGATGAGATACGCGAGCGCATGAGCGGCAACATCTGCCGCTGCGGCGCTTACCCGAAGATAGTCGCCGCCATCCAGGAAGTTCATTCCGGCAAAGAGTCTGCGCGGACATGGCGCTACGTCGAAGAGGAAGAACTGGCGCGCGTCAGGAAGGAGATGGCCGATGAGACCGTTTAAGTATACGCGAGCGAGCGATGCTAACGCGGCAGCCCGCGTGGTCACAGCAAATCCTAATGCGAAGTTCCTGGCGGGCGGGACTAACATTCTTGATTTGATGAAAGAGGATGTGGAACGTCCGAACGAGCTTGTAGACCTGACCCGACTGAAGCTCGCAGAGATTAAGGCCGCGCCGGGCGGCGGAGTCACTATCGGCGCTCTCGCCAAAAACACGGATACGGCCAACCACCCGCTCATACGCAAGAACTATCCCTTACTCACTCAGGCCATTGTCGCTGGTGCGTCCGGCCAACTGCGTAACATGGCGACCAACGGCGGGAACCTGATGCAGCGCACGCGCTGCCAGTACTTCTACGACACGGCGATGCCCTGCAACAAGCGCGAGCCGGGCACGGGCTGCGGCGCGCTCGAAGGCTTGAACCGCATCCACGCCATCTTC
>DASVTR010000009.1:0-8410 GCA_036387475.1 Pyrinomonadaceae bacterium
GTTGAGCGAGATGCCACGCTTGAGTTCCTGATCGGGCCAGGCGTGCAGGTAGCAGCGATCCAAGCTGAGGTGATGCGGCACTTGCGAGAGTTGGGATTGATTGCTGTTGGCTTCGCCGAGAGCGATGAGGTCGTAGACCAGGTCGGTGGGACGGACGGTGGAGAACTCCAGTCCAATGAGGCGGTAGTGATGAGCGCCAGAAGCGGTCTTCAAAGCGGAGAGGCCCTGGCCTGGAGAGAGCAGCTTTGGCAGCAGTGGTGAGAAAGCGGGTGTGATGCGTGTGCCTGGGGGAGGCAAAAGCGAGTCGGGCGTAGAGGTGCGGATGGTGATGAAGGCGGAGGAAGAAGAAGCTTTGAAGGGGAGGGTGAAGGAGCCGATAAAACTTGCTCCTGCTTCCAGCAGGATCGTGTCTCCGGGCTGCGCTGCATCCAGTGCCGCTTGCAGGTCTCCTCCTGTGGCGACGTTGATCGTCGCGGCTTGCGCCTGTGTATTGATTCCGGCGAAAGCCAGTAAGGCCAGGATTGAGAAGAGAGTTGAGAGAAATAAACGGCAGGTGTGTCCCTTAAAAACGAGGGGGGTAATCATTAGTGACCTCACTTCGGTAACCGGACGATCTCAGTGCGAGTGGCCTGAGACTCCTGGCTTTGCGAACCCGCTTCACAGCGAGAGTGCCTTTAGTCGGTGATGGCGCGCTTTCAGAGTAAGCGCGCGCGTGTCGAACGACGGCAAATCAACCTACGCGCCTATTACTTCTCACTTCTTGGAAGAAAACAGGCGCGGGCCGAAATCGCCGCTCGTCAATTGAGACGATGACCCGGAAGATGTGAAATTGTCTGGTTGGAAGAATGAAAGGGAGCAGTCGAAGAAGGCGAGCCACCGAATTGCAGGAAAGGGTGCTGAAGGCGGCTCAAATCGTTATTTCAAAGTCCTGTGGCAAAGCGGTGTGTTAGGCTTCCGGTGGGATGCGTCGAAGAACCGGCCCTCAACATAGGGTGTCGGACACCCGCCGCAGGCTCGAAAAATGGATTTTCTCCGATTGTCTTCGGTAACCAGACTATCTCCAAAACGGCGCACTACGCACAAAAAGCGTACCAGCGGACGGAGATTCACGGCTTTGCGTCCCTGCTTCGCAGCAGGTTTGCCATTATCGGTGCAATCGTCATACTGCGAAAGAACTTAGCTGCTTAACCTTGCCAGCAGCCGACATTGCATTGAACCATGTTTTCGATGGTTAGTCAAGACTTAACATAATGCGGGCGCTTCAATTTTTAGCGGGCTTCGGAGCAATCACCAGTTTGGCTGGTAAAACGTTGACAGTTAAGCCCTTGTGGTAATCCTGCGCGGTCGTGAAGCTGTTCGTCTTTGGCAGCCGCAGGTGGGCGCAGATAACTGCGAACAGCGCGGGCCAGTTCAGGCTGCGCTCTCTTGATTGAGATGAATCACGCGAGCGTTTCACGCACGATTTCTTCAAAAACTTTCGTCACAGAGCACACCTCATACTGACGGCGCACGTCCGCAGCGCCCCAGGTCTCTGTGCGCCCATTCTTCCGTTGCCGTAGGAAAGAAAGGAAGCCGCAGATGGTCTGCGCCACACTCTCGGCGTTTGCCGGGTCTGCCACCCAACCGCCGAGCCGTGTGATTAAATCCGATGCTGCGCCCGGCGGCGTTAGGCCCAAGATGGGACGGCCCGCGCCGACGTAATCAATCAGCTTCGAAGGAAGAAAGACGCTTTTTTCCGCCGGGGCGTCAATGACCAGCAGCCCGTCGGCATCAGCCATCAGCGCTAAGCTCTCCAGATATTTGACCGGCGGTTTAAGACTCACCAGGCCTTCGGGCAAGGTTTCGAGCTTCAACTGCTCAGGCGGCAAATCATAGGTTGGGCCAATCAACTCGAAGCTGACATCGGAGAGTTTTTCGGGTTCGTCCGTCAGGATATGTCGCAGGGCACCAAAGAGCGGCTGCGGCGTTCGTTTCCCGTATAAGTCTCCGAGGTAACGTATCTGTAGCTTTGAACTGCTCTGTTTGGGCTGCGCCGGAAACAGAGACGCATCGAAGGCGTGCGGCAAGACGCGAGCCTTCGTCCTCAACTCCGCCGGATATTTGGACATCACCAAATCAACCGTTTCCTCCGAGGTGAAGATTAACGTGTCCGCCGCCGTCATCACTTTCCGCTCCAAAGAGAGATTGAACGCTCTGGTCAAACGGTCGTGCTGATTAAAAGCATTGTCAACCCAGGGGTCGCTGAAGTGAGCTATCCAGGGCAAGCGGTAGCGTCTTTTCAATTCCGCCCCGATCAAGTGGTCGCTCATCGGAGAGCCGAAGCTGACAATCGCGTCGGGCAGAGAATTGCTTTCGTTAATAAAACTTTCAATTCTCTTTAAGACCTTGCGCTTCCAGGAGCGATACTGGTCGGGCGTCTTGTCCCAGACGGGCAAGCGGTAGCGGTAAGCGACGCTGCTAAGGCGACCTCGCCAGCCGGAGAGCGAGAAGGGCACGCGCAGGATTTTTTCCAAAGAAGCTTCCGCCCCTGCCACTAAAGTCGAATCCTTGCGCACGCCCTTTTCGTCGTAGTCGGCGCAGACCAGCACTATCGAGAAAGGCAAATGCTTGAACAAACGCGCCACCTGCACGGCTCTGGGAAGCGCGAGCGGAGGATATGAGAAAGAGATGGCGAGTAATTTAGTAGACAAGGGATTTTGTTGCGCGGCAACGCTCACGGCAATGCTGTTGAAAGTTTGAGTTTAAAATTTATGGTGCTTGACGAGTTGCTTTAAGGCTCAGTTAGCTTTCCTGTCTTAGTCAGCATTGGCAGTAAACCGATGGCATCGCGCAGCGCAATCCTCCCAGTCGGCAGAGCGGCGATTGATAAAAGCGCCACTACCACTGCGAGAGCGAAACAAACAGCCAATCCAATAAGCGGCGCGGAAATCACCACCCAACGCCGAAAGAGCATGAGCGACGCTAAGACAGAGAAACAGGCGAAGGCAGCGGGCGCAATAGCACGGTAAAAATCAGAGAGACGCACCGGCCCAACACGACACACGAACCAGAAGAGCAGCGGTTTACGAAGACACAGCCCAATAATAGAGTAAGAGGCTGCAACGCCGACTGCGCCCCAGGGCAGGCCCAACACTATAGAGACGACAGCGATTACTCCGTCCATCACCCCGATTTGAAGTAGATGACGGGCGCGTCTCTGCGAAATCATCAGCCAGCCCATGGTGTTTCCGATTGGCTCAACCAGCCCGACGATGCCGAGCAAGGCGAAGATGATGGCTGTATCTCCCCATCGAGGGCCGAGCACCAGCCGCACCAGCCAATCCGAAGTGACGATCATGAAAGCGACGCCCGGCATCGACAGCATGGCGAGCTTTTCCAGTATCCGCAAATATGCTCGACGATAGCGCTCCGGCGCGTCCGTCACCTTGCTCAGAGCCGTCACGGCCACGCTATCGAGGGGCGTTGCCATCTGTTCAATGGGCAGCAGCAGCAATTGATAAGCTTTGGCGTAGAGGCCCAGTTGTTGTGCGCCCCAGACGCGCCCGATGAGCAGGTTGTCCAGATTGCGCGAGAAGTAGTTGAAGATTGTGTAGCCGGTCAGGTTGCGACCGAAAGCCAGCATGGAACGGATGCCGGAATTACGCACAGGCTTGCCCGGTCGCCAACGGCAGGCGATCCAAACGCCAGCAGCCTGCGCGGCGGCCATCATTAATTGGCTGCCAACAATTGCCCAGTAGCCTGCTCCGCGCCAAGCCATAACGATAGCGACGGCGAGGCCCATGACGAGCGAACTGATCTCAATTGTAGCCAGCGCGAAAAAGCGCATCTGCCTTTTCAGTAAAGCTTCGTGCTGGACGGACAGGCCGCTGAAGAGAAAGCCGACGGCGAGCGCCATCGTAATCCACGTTAATTGCGGAACAGCGTAAAAGAGCGCGATGAGGGGAGCGACCGCAATGGTGAGCAGCATCGTAATGATGCCGAGCGCGACGTTAATCCAGAAGAGCGTGCTGACCTGTTGGTCGGTGATCTCCGCCTGCTGGATTGTCGCAGCAGAGAGACCCATGCTCTTGAACAAAGAGATAAAGCCCGTGACGACAATAACCATCCCGATGAGGCCGTAGTCCTGCGGAGTCAGCAGCCGCGCCAGCACAACGGTCGAAGCCATGCTGATGACGAACTTCAAACTCTGCGAGCCGACCATCAGCGCACCGCCGCGAGCAGTGCGTCTTCCGAGGTTGGCCCGCAAGTGGTCAACGCGGAAGTAGCGGTCTGCTCTCTCTTCTGTCTCTTCTATTAACATTCTTTGTGCGCTACAGACAGTCCGCAGAAGTTTTGCGCGCTCCGCGCTCGTCAGGACGCGCTGCGCGGGACGAGCTTACACTTGATGAGAGCGGTCGTGAATTCGCGTGTCAGACGATTGGCAAACAATCGGAGGCGGCGAATCGGCACGGTCTCAAAACTTTCAAACTGAAATTCGCTCTCGTTGATTGTTCGCAGGAAACGCTTGATGGTCATTTGGTTTAGTCCGCCGCGTATCTCGCCAAAGCGCGTCGCATCCTGCTTTGACCAATCCCTGTGCCAGCGCAGCAAAGCTTTTTCCGTAAAGACCAGATGCGCCCAGGGGAAGATGGAAAACGCATGGCCGCCGAGCGGGTGATACCAGATCGGGCCGAAGGTCGTTATCACATAACCCTCCGGCTTGAGCAGCCTGCGCATCACACGCAGGACACCAGCCGGGTCTGCGAAATGCTCAAACGCATCAATGCTGACGATCACGTCAACGCTACCATCGAAGTCTTCGCCCGCACGGGTCGTGAAAACGCAGCGGTCGCCGACGCCCTCACGCTCCGCACGCTTCGTCGCCATCCCTACGGCGTGCTCGTTGGTATCAACGCCGATGACCTTGCGCGCTCCGTGCCGTGCTATCTCGATGGCGTCAAGGCCGCTCTCGCATCCGTAATCCAGAACCACCTTGTCCTTCAACTCGTTCCAGATTTGCGCGCCCAGCAATTCTTCGATGCGGCTCGTGCTCTGGTCTGCCACGTACTCGCTGTCGCCTTTCGGACTCAGATAACACAGCAGACGATAGCCAACGTCGCCGCCGATGATGCCCATAAAACTTTTGTTCCTCCCTGACGGCGAAAGCATTTCAGACAACACCGGCCCGCTCCACCTGTTGGTCGTGCTTCCGCCCTGCCTGCTCCTGCATAATCTGTCGCAAACGATAATCGCGATAAGCGCCGGGGTTTCCGCTCTGTCCTTCGATTGCCGCCATCGCCATGTTGAAAGCTTCGCGGGCCGAGGCAAAGTGAATTTGGAAGCGCCCCGTGCGCTCGCCAAGCTCAAGCGCTTCTGTCCAGAAGCGGCGCATCGAATCTCCGATCATCGCGTCCTGGTCAAAGTCGAAAAAGCCATGACAGAAGAGCTTGATAAAGACCCAGTCGGGCCGACCACCAATACTGATTCGCGCATTGGCCCAATTGTTGAACCGCCCGATGTCTGTCGGGTAGTTTGCTATCAGAGCGCCGTTGTCGAGGCGCGGCACGGGCACTCCGCGAACGCGGCGTCGCCAATCGAAAACGAGCGGGCCGGTGAAGATAATAGGCAACGTCGGCGCGTCTCCGACGCGCAAACCCGGCCCACTTCGATGTGGCTTCGGCTGATGAAGCGGGTGGCCCGATTGATAGACGGCGTTGATGCGCGCCACCTGCGATTGGTCGGGCGCTGACGGCAGCGTGAAATCCGCATAGCAGCCGGTCTCCGCTAGAATCTGCATCTCCGAATCGACGCCGCAATACCTGCCCCCGGCAGAATTTGCCAGCGCCCAGTTGCCGTGTACGAACGCATACATCGGAGGCCCGTCGTTTGTCATTCTGGACAGGCAACGGTGTTCTTCCGCAAGCACGTCTCGAAATTCCACGAGCGCTCGTCGCAGGTTATCGGCGGTGTCCGGCTCTTCTACTCCGTGATGCAGATGTATCTCGACTTCGCCCAAGCCCTCCGCTTGTAGCTCGGCCATACGCTCAAGCAGCGGCGCGTGATATTGCTCTGCCGGATAAAAATTAGTATGACGAAAAGGAGTATTGTCAGCGTCGCGCACGGCGTTGCCGATGACGCGTGCCTGCTCGCACCAGCGGTCGAGCCGCTTGAGTTGCGTGTCCCACGAAAACGTGCGGCACTCCTCGTTCCAGCCCGGCTCGAAATGGTTGGCGACGACGATTATGAGGTGTTGAAAATCGCTCTGCTCGGTCGCGCGGCGCACAACTTCGCGCGCCCGCCACAGCGGATAACGCATCAGCCACGGCAGAGACCATCTGAGCTTTGTCAGAACGCCCGGACGTTTTCCGTCCATCTCGCAGTTTATCCTTTGAAGATGTGAGCTACCCTCGCGCGACATCCGAACGGGAAGAACGCGCATTCCGCCCGTTCCTCTATCTTAACGTCAGTTGAGCGTAAGCAAAAGATGGCAGAACTATCCACTAAGACACACGAAAGCACACGAAACGAACAATCACTAAGCTTTGCATCGTTTCGTGTGATTCAGTGGATAGTTTTATCGCCCGCATTGGAGGGTTATTCCGGTTTCCTGGCGATGATGAAGATGCCGTCCACGAGCAGTTCTTCATCCGTCATCTGCTTGAATCCGCTGGCGAGCTTTGGGCGAATCTGATGAACGAGCGCTAGAGTTTCCGGAGAATAATCAACGTTCAATTCGATTCTCTCTTTATGCGGGTGCAAATCGCCTTTGCCGCCACGGCCTATGATGTCCGTAATCAGGATTTTCGCATCGTAGCCCAACTCCTGCATCTTCCGCCTGTAGTAGTCCATCTTTTTCCGGTTGGGCTTGCCCGAATCAATAGCCATCAAACGGTAGACGGATTCGGAGATGGTGAGAAACGAAAGCGGGTGCATTCCGTAGATACGAAACATTCCCTGATCGCTCAAATCAATCTTGTGCAGCATCAGGCCGCCCGGCTTGAGCAGCCTGTCCATCGCCGCAAACGCTGCATCCGGGTTGTAAATATCCTGAATCGCGCCGCGCGAAATGGCTAGGTCGAAGAGCGCCGAGCCGGTCAAATCCGGCGAGTTCTCCACGTCCGACCCGTACAGGCACTTGAGCTTGTCTGGATTGGCCTTGATGCCTTCGCTTAGGTCAACGGCTTCGTCGAAGCGCTTCTTTTCCTCATCGCTTAGCGTCTCTCTTAAGGCGCGATAGATTTCACGTTCCTGCTGCTGGTCGCGCTGCGAATAGAACTTGTCGAGGCAGACGACCTGCTCCGCGCCGACGGCCAGAAACCTCAGCGCGACGCCGATATTATCGCCAAAGCCCAGCTCGAAGATTTTCTTACCGCGCAACTCTTCAGGAGAAAGGCCGGAATATTTCAGATAGTCTTCAAACTGCGTGTTGATATAGCCGAGGCTCTCAGCCAGACTCTTTCGGGTGTGCGTCGAGCCGTGCTGCGATTCGGTGTTGCCCGACTCGAATCGTTTTTTGAATTGCCAGTTGTGATAAATCTTGTAGGCGATCAGAACCGTCTTCGATTTCGTCGCCAAACGCTTTAGCTGAGCCATCATTTTCGACCTTTCCTTATATATTCAATCTGCGCGGGCAGATTAAAAGCGGACGCCGTTAGCCGTCCAATTTCAGAGAGAGAGCGGATTCATCGGGTAATGAATTGAGAATTTAGAACCTTCAAAAGCGGAGTCGGGAATCAACGGGCCGAGGACAGGCCCAAAGAGCTATTCAGAGTATAACAAAGCAGCACGGCTGTCGTCCATCATTCTCTTTTTCATCCATGCTCCATTAAACGGCGCAAATACAATGTGAGCGCCTTAACGAGCGCCCTGAGTCCTGCCAGCCGCGCTCCCGCCGTACCATTCGAGCGCCGCATCAAGCTCATCAAAATCGCAGCCAATATCCTTGCCGTCGGTCGCAGCCCGCTTGTACTTGCTGCTCGGCAGCAAGCGATAGTTGCCGCGCGCCAGATCAACGAATCCGACAGCCTCCGGCGTTCTGGGATAAAAATTATTCCCCGGATAAGGTTCTTCCGGCAGCCCTATCAGCACATTACGCCGAAATTCTCCGCCCGGAAAATAGAATTTGATTGTATCGTTGCCCGGCGCACGAGCGTGTCCGGTGATTCCAGACCCGCCCAGCTTCAACAAGTTATCTCTAAAGACAAAGCCAAGGTGAGGCTCTCCTCCCGCAAACATCACTCCCCCCGTGTGCCACACCGTATTGTGCTCCACCTTCACATCAATAGTGCCTCGACTCATCATCAGAAACCGTCCGTACCCATCCCCATAACGACCATCCACATCCTCAAACAAGTTATTGCGCACCACCACCCGCTGCACATGCGAACTCCCCAACTCGTCCATCCCCCGCATCGTGATCCCTCCGGCCACG
>DASVTR010000010.1:0-134884 GCA_036387475.1 Pyrinomonadaceae bacterium
GCCGGAGATGAGGCGGCGGGAGAAGCCGGCGGGGTCTTGTTTAAAGTCGGGCCAGGTGAGTTGGGATTGCTGTTTGACGGCGCGGAGTTCGCCCACGAGGCGGCGTGTGATGCCTGCATCCTCTATTATCGTCAGGTGATATTCACCTTTGTCAGCCCCGGCTCCGCTGTTGATGGCCGGAGTCTCGCTGGCGGCGAAGCTCTCCCGGGCAATTGGCGTTTCATTGTCGGCTGTGTTCGCTGTAAAGCTTTCGTTTGCTGAGGGAGTCGAGGGAACAGTCTCTTCGCTATCAGGCAGAGATGGCGCGACTGTACTCGCCGATAATCCGCTCAGGGGTGTGCCGTCAATTGGGCAAAATGTGAATTTGTCGGCAAACTCCTCCTGGCACATAGAGCACTGTTTCATATTCATCCTCTCGACCGCAGGGGTGGATAAGCTGCTTTTAAGCCTTCCTCTTGGGCGGTTTTTCAATTCTTAAACGAATTCTCAGGCTTGACGGCTAAAAGTCGTGCCGGGGTCAACCGTTTCGCCTGAACTACATTATACTACGCTTCGGCTGGCTGTGAAGCGGGCACAGGTTCACTTTAACTCCCGCTCGCTCAATGACCTTTGATGCACCGAAAGGCTAAACGGTTGACGCCGTAACGGTCGGCATCTAAACTGTTTTTTTGTTGCTCCCCGTTCAAATATCCCGTTTCTTTTGTAGGTTGCGACTCATCATAGATTGAGGAAAGTTGCGGTCTCTCCTCCTCCTTTTGCGTAATTATTAGCTTATGAGCAAACACACACTGTCTCGAAGAACTGCCGGAAGCGGCCTCAAAGCTCTCTTTTTATCCCTCTTACTGGCCGCGACGAGCGCGAGCGCCCTCTCGCAGACGAGGCCAGAGCCGCGCCGCGAAGAGTTGCTCAACGGCTTGCGCGTACAAATGTGGCATCGCCCCGCTGATTCGAATATCTTGCTCAAGCTGCGTATACACAGCGGAGCTATCTTCGATTTGTCTGGCAAGGCCGGGACGATGGCGCTCCTAAGCGATGCGCTTTTTCCAGACCCGGCCACGCGCGAGTATTTCGAAGAACTGGGCGGCCGCGTCGAAGTTTCGAGCGATTACGATGCACTAAACGTCACACTGACAGGCCGCGCCACGGAATTCGAGAGAATTATCGAACTGCTGCGTACGGCGCTGGTCAGCACGCCGCTGACGGTCGATACGGTCAACGCTCTACGCGACGCACGCATCAAGCTGAGCCGCGAGATGGGGATTTCTCCGGCGGTGGTAGCAGACCGCGCCATCGCCGCCAGACTTTTTGGCGATTACCCTTACGGTCGCGCCAGCACGGGCACGCCCGACACGCTTGCACGCATAGACCGCCCCGATTTGATGCTCGCACGCGAGCGCTTTCTCAATCCGAACAACGCCACGCTCGTCCTCGTCGGCGGCGTCGATGAAAAGCGAGCGCTACGTGCTTTGCGGCAACTGCTGGGCTACTGGCGTCGGAGCGACACAATTGTGCCGGCTACTTTTCGCCAGCCCGAAGCGCCTGATGCGCGCACCTTGATTATTGATTTGCCGGGTGCACCAACGGCTGAAATCCGGCTGGCGGCGCGCGGCCTCGCACGCTCTGACACGGACGCGGTCGCCGCTCAATTGCTCGCGCTGCTTGCGCGCGACCGCTGGCAAGCCATGATGCCCGAACTAGCCAAGACCGCCTTCTTCGTGCGCCACGAAGCGCACGTGTTGCCCGGCGCGTTTGTGTTGGGCGCGGCTGTTGATACGGCGCAGGCGGCCAAGGCCCTGACTGCTGCGCGCAGCGTCCTGAAAACTCTCGCCACCACCGCTCCAACTCCGGCAGAGCTTGAGAAGGCACGCAACGAGGCGTTGGCAGTCTTCAATAAGCAACTAGACGACCCCGCCACCCTCGCCAATTTATGGCTCGACATAGAGACATTCAAGCTGGCTTCGATTGACGATCAACTGCGCTCGCTGAATCGCCTAACGCCAGCAGACCTTCAACGCGTCGCCGCGCGACTGTTTCGTGATACGCCAATGGCGGCGGTCGCCATCGGCAGCGCTGCGCAACTGAGCACAGACTTGCAGCAGACCGGGAAAGTCGAAATCTTTAATTCTCCTGCGCCACCCGAACCGAAAACCGCGACGCCTCCCATTAAGGCACCGTAGAATTTTGTAAACTTATCGCAACCCTCCCGCAACCATTAGTACGGCGGAAAAAGCTTAACTGTGTCCGACAAGAATCAACTGACTGAGAGCGAGCACGCCCGCCGCGTACGCGAGATGTTTGCCGGGATTGCTGGTCGCTATGATTTTTTGAATCACTTCTTGTCGGCTAACACGGACGCGCGTTGGCGCTCACTCGTGGCGAGAAGGTTGCAACCGACACTTAAAGACGCAGAGGCGCGTGTGTTGGATGTGGCCTGCGGGACAGGCGATCTTTCGCTGGCAATTGCTGCGAAGACGAAAGCGCATGTTGTCGGCACAGATTTTTGCCGACCGATGCTGGAGATTGCGGCTCGTAAAGCTGACGCGAGCGCTCACTCGATTCCGTTTGTCGAAGGCGATGCGCTGAGGCTACCCTTTGCAGATGATTCGTTTGATGCCGTCAGCATCGCTTTCGGTCTGCGTAATCTGTCGAGCGTTAAGGGCGGTTTGAAAGAGTTGTGGCGGGTGCTCAAGCCGGGCGGGCGGGCAGCCATTCTTGAATTTTCCAGGCCGGTCGTTCCGGGCTTTCGCGCTCTGTTTCAGTTTTACTTTACACGCGTTTTGCCGCGCATCGGTGGCCTCGTCAGCGGCTCGCGCGGGGCTTACGAATACTTGCCGGAATCCGTATCGCGCTTTCCAGACCAGAAGGGATTGGTCGCGTTGATGCACGAGGTCGGGTTCGCGGAAATCGAGTATCAGAATTTGACAGGCGGGATAGCGGCGCTTCACCTGGGCACGCGTCCACGCCGGTAGATGTCAAAAAAGGTTTGGTTGCACTAGTGGTGAAAGTTAGATTGTAAATGCAACCAACATACGTAGTCCGATGAGTTCGTGTCTTTCTAGGGCGCACGGTTGTCGGGGCTGTTGCGCTTAAAGGATAACGTGAGTCTCATCGGACTACGTTTTCTCTTTTCCTCTTTATCGTCCTCGGCTCTCGACTTGTCCAGCCGGGTAATTGCCACACAACGCTCATTATCTGTTATTATCCGCTCTGGACAGCTTCCGCTCTCGCTTTAAAATTTTGGACAAGTGCCCGCGCTGCTTGCGATGAAACACAAGCTACTCGGTATATTGCGCCGTCTCGCCATCCTGCTGCTGGTTGTCTTTACGGTCGTCTCCGGCGTCACGCTCTTGATAGAGGTCACGGGCGACCCTGCGCTGGCGACGCTCGGCGAAGATGCGCGGCAACAGGATGTTGAAAACTTTCGCCGCCGACATGGCTTGGACAAGCCTCCCTTCTTCTTCTCTTTTCCGCGCGACACTGTAAGCGGGCAAAGGCACTTCGCCTGGCACGGTGCGGACAATCGTTACGTTGACTATTTTAAGGGACTGCTGCGCGGCGACATGGGCCGCACGTTTTCTGCCAACGCGGCTGAAGAACAGCCTGTTATAAATTTAATTAAGGAGCGTTATCCGGCGACCATACAGCTTGCGCTGGCGGCAATGTTTATCGCCATCCTGATTGCGATTCCGCTCGGCGTCGTCGCCGGAAAAAATCAGGGGACGTGGATTGATAGCGTCTCTTCGGTCGTAGCGCTCATCGGTATCAGCCTGCCGGGTTTTGTGATTGGCCCACTGCTCGTCTACGTCTTCGCCATCAAGCTCGGCTGGTTAAAAGCTTCGGGCAGCGAGGATTGGAAATCAATCATCATGCCTGCCATCACGCTCGGCGCTGCGCTCTCTGCTTTTCTGACGCGCATGGTGCGCTCCTCCGTCATTGAAGAGATGGGCGAAGACTATGTGCGGACGGCGCGCGCCAAAGGCTTGAGCGAGACAAAGGTGGTTTACAAGCATGTGCTCAAGAACGGGATGATTCCCGTCGTTACTATTCTCGGACTGCAACTCGGCGTGCTGCTGGCGGGCGCGATTATCACCGAGCGGATTTTCGACTGGCGGGGCATCGGCACGCTCCTCGTCACAGACGGCATCGGCAGGCGCGACTTTCGTCTGGTGCAGGGCTGCGTGCTTGTCATCAGCACTACGTATATTTTCGTCAACACGCTAACGGACGTTGTTTATCGCTGGCTCGACCCGCGAATCAGAGTTTCTTGAAACGATGAAGTAGGAACGCTGCAACGATGAACTATTAAGAGCCTGTCTTTCATTCCGCGTTCATCGTTCATCGTTCATCATTATCTTTTATGAGTCGTCTCGCCGTATTCGGATTTGTGATTGTGGCCGTCTTGGTCTTGATGGCTATTTTCGCGCCGCTGGTTGCGCGACGCAGCGCCGTGATTGATACGAACCCGGCCAATCGCAACAAGCCGCCGTCGGCTGCTCATTGGTTCGGGACGGATTCGACGGGGCGCGACGTGTTCGCGCGAGTCGTTCACGGCTCGCGTATCTCTTTGCAGGTCGGGCTGATCGTCGTCGCAGTATCGAGCATCGTCGGAACGCTGCTCGGCGCAATCTCCGGTTTCTACGGCGGCTGGATTGACCGCATCGTGTCCGGTTATGTCTTCAACGTCTTCCTGGCTTTTCCGGGCCTCCTGCTGGCAATCGCGCTCGTTGGATTTATGGGCGCGGGAATTGACAAGATGATTTTCGCGCTCTGCATTATCGGCTGGGTCGGTTACGCACGCCTGATTCGCGGGCAGGTGCTCAAGGTGCGCGAGTATGATTTTGTGCAGGCGGCGCGCGCGCTCGGCGCTGGCGACATGCGTATTCTGCTCAGGCACATTCTGCCGAACGCCATTCAACCGCTGATTGTGCAGGCGAGCCTCGGCATGGCAGGTGCGGTGCTCTCCGAAGCCTCGCTCTCATTTTTGGGTCTGGGTGTGCCGCCGCCCGCGCCGTCCTGGGGCGTGATGATTGAGGAAGCGCGCGACTATGCCACGCTTTCGGCAGCGCCGCACGCGCTCATCTTTCCCGGCATCGCAATCGCGCTCACCGTGCTGGCCTTTAACTTTATCGGCGACGGGCTGCGTGAATATCTCGACCCGCGCCAGCGGAAACGTTGAAGAGACGCGGGAACACGGCGGCGCGTTGAAAGAGCGGGGTAATGATGTGTTGAGAAATGAAGTCGGGACTAAACAGCTTGATGACAAGCAAACTGTCCCGGCGTCAACGCGTCAAAGCGTTAACGCTTCAAGACCCGTCGCCGTTTCCATCAATCATCTCTCAAAAACCTATCCAGTCCCGTTCACGCGCTTGAAACGCCTGCTCGGTCGCGCCGTCAAACCTCCGGTCGAAGCGCTCCGCGATGTTTCCTTCGATGTGCGTGCGGGCGAAATCTTCGGCCTCATCGGACGCAACGGTGCTGGCAAAACCACGCTCACCAAAATCGTCGCCACACTCGTGCAGCCAACCGATGGCACTGTCACTGTCAACGGATTCGACAGCGTAAATGATGAGGAGCGCGTGCGCGCTCAGGTCGGCCTCGCCACTGCGGAAGAGCGTAGCTTTTACTGGCGTCTGACCGCACAGCAGAACCTACTCTTCTTCGCACGGCTCTACGGATTGAGCGACCAGCAAGCGCAACGGCGCATTAACGAATTGATTGCGCGCTTCGAGCTTGAAGAGATCGTCCGTCGTCGTTTCGGCGAACTTTCGACAGGCAATAAACAGCGGCTGGCTTTTGCCCGCGCGATGCTCCCGAATCCGCCGGTGCTGCTTTTAGATGAGCCGACGCGCTCGCTCGACCCGCTGGCCGCCGCGCGCATGCGTGCCTTAATCAACGAGTTGGCCCAGGCAGACCCGCCCGTCTCAATTCTGCTTACTTCGCATAATCTGGTGGAGGTTGAAGAACTCTGCGAGCGCGTCGCTATCATCAGTCGCGGGCAGATTCGCGCCCTCGATACGCCACAGAATTTACGCGTGCAGCATAAGCAGACCGAAAGCGTTCGCGTGACCGTCAGCGGATTAGCGCACGAAGATGCCGTTCGCTCTCTGGGCCATTCTTTGAGAGATGTCGAAATCACTGCACAGGACGGTCAATTAGTCATCGCTTTCACGCGCGAGATGGATGATGAGAGCCTGGATCTGCTGATGCGTGGGATTATTGAAAAGGGCGGGAAGATTATCGCCGTCGACTCGGAACGCGCGACGTTGCTCGACGTATTGGAAAGTTACGAGCGCACGGTAGATGAGATGGGGGAACAAACGGGATGAAAGCATTTCTGTTGCTGCTGCGCCGCGTGCGCGCTTTCGTCGTGCGTGATTTTCAACTCGCGCTTAGCTACCGCATGCAGTTTTTCTTCCGCATTCTGGAAATCCTGCTGGTCGTCACGACGCTTTATTTCATCTCGCAGATTTTTTCCGGCGGCGCGGTCACGGAATACACGCAGTGGCGCAATCCTCTGGCGGCGTGGATTACCGGACTCGCCGTGCTGAACTATTTCATGACCGGATTTTCGAGCCTCGCCAACGCGATTCGCTCTGAGCAGATGCAGGGCACGCTCGAAAGCGTTCTGCTTTCGCCCATCACCGTGCCGACCATGATCGTCTCAAGCTCTGCTTGGGATTTTGTGCAGGCGACTTTTCTCTCTTCGCTCTACCTTTTCTTCGGTTGGCTCTTTTTCGATGTGCGCTATCAGGGAAGTTTTCTGCTGGCGTTGCTCTTTTTGCTGCTGACGACTCTGGTGCTGGCCTGCATCGGCATTCTGTCTGCAAGCTTCGCGATGGTCTTCAAGCGCGGCGACCCGTTCGGCGTTCTGCTCGGCGTCGGCTCGGCTCTCTTTTCGGGCGTTTTCTTTCCGACGCAACTCCTCGGTCAGGGCTTCGGCAACGTTTCGCGCGCTCTACCGCCGACCTATGGCCTAGACGGTATCCGCCGTGTCTTAATCGAAGGGCAGGGTCTCGCACAGGTGCGCGAGCCGCTGATAACGCTCCTTCTCTTCCTGCTCGTGCTGCTTCCCTTCTCGCTCTGGGTCTTTGACCGCGCCGTGCGTCGCGCGAAACGCGAAGGCAGCCTGATTCAATACTGATAAAAGCCCCGCTTGAATTATTCGTAACAGCCGCGTGCTCTTTTGGCGATGCGCTGAGCGTTAATATCTTTTCAGCTTCAAAGAACGATGCGCGTTTTCTACACATCACGCTATTACGCAGACATTGGCGAGGGCCACGTTTTTCCGATTCGTAAATTCGAGTTGGTGCGCGACCGTCTGCTCGGCGAAGGGACTCTGCGCCCCGCAGACATCATTGAACCTGCGCCCGCGTCGCTGACAGATGTATTGCTGGTTCACACCGAAGATTACATCACGCGACTGCGCGCCGGGTCTTTGACGCAACGCGAGTTGCGACGGCTGGGCCTGCCTTGGTCTAAGGCGCTGGTGCGCAGGTCATTTCTGGCGGCTGGCGGAACTATCGGCGCTGCGCGTTCGGCGCTTGCGGAGGGCATCGGCTCTAACCTGGCCGGTGGAACGCACCACTCTTTCCCGGATCGCGGCGAAGGCTTCTGCGTGCTCAACGATGTCGCCATTGCGATTCGCGTTCTGCGTCGCGATTCTCTGATTGAACGTGCCGCCGTTGTTGATTGTGACGTTCATCAGGGCAACGGCACGGCGACTATCTTTGAAGGCGACGAAAGCGTCTTTACCTTCTCAATGCACGGCGCGAAAAATTACCCGCTCTTCAAATCCCGCTCAACGCTTGATGTAGAGTTGCCGGATAAAACTTCCGACGACGAGTATTTTCAAACGTTGGCCCAAAATCTGCCGCGCGTTTTCGCACACGCGCCTGAGATTATCTTTTATCTGGGCGGGGCTGACCCATTTGACGGAGACAAGCTCGGACGGCTCTCTCTTTCGATTGCGGGCTTACGCGCACGCGATGAGCTTGTGCTCTTAGAGTGCCGTATGCGCGGCATTCCGGTCGTGACGGTGATGTCCGGCGGATATGCAGAGCAGGTCAGCGATACCGTTGAGATTCATTGCAATACGATTCGCGCTGCTCGCCGGATTTTCAATTCCGCCCAAAACGTGAAGACTGCCGCCGCTGAAGAACAATCGCCGAACATTGGGCTGTAGAATTTTGACATCCGACTAATTATGAAGATCGTCGTCATCGGGAGCGGGTTCGGCGGACTGTCTGCCGCGATTCGTCTACAGGCACAGGGGCACAGCATCACTGTCATCGAAAAACGCGACAAGCCGGGCGGACGCGCATACGTTTACGAGCAGGATGGCTTTACGTTTGACGGCGGCCCGACCATCATCACAGCGCCCTGGCTGATTGAAGACCTCTTCAAGGCTTGCGGCAAAAATTCAGCAAGCTATCTCAGGCTTGTGCCGCTCGACCCGTTTTATAACATACGCTTTGAAGACGGCTCGGTTTTTCGCTACAACGGCGACCGCGAAAACGTTCGGCGACAAATTCTAAGCTTTAACCCGGACGATGCAGCGGGCTACGAGCGCTTCCTTCAAGCGACGGAGAAGATTTTCAAAAAAGGCTTCGAGTTGATTGACAAGCCTTTCACGCGCTTGAGCGACATGGTCAGGATTCTTCCAGACCTCGTTCGACTGCAATCGCATAAATCCGTCGCATCGTTCGTCAACGGATATATCAAGGACGAGCGCCTGCGACAGGTCTTCAGCTTCCACCCGCTTCTAATCGGCGGCAATCCGTTTCAAAGCACTTCTATCTATGCGCTCATACACAAACTGGAACAGGAGTTCGGCGTCTGGTTCGTGATGGGCGGAACAGGCGCGCTGGTACGTGCGTTCACGCAACTTTTCGCGGAGAGCGGTGGAGTAATCCGGCTTGAGGCGGAAGTTTCAGAGATTGTTATTAACGAATCAACTGGACGCGCAAACGGAGTGCGTCTGAAGAGCGGCGAGTTTTTTCCGGCGGACGCCGTTGTCAGCAATGCCGATGTAGCTTTTACCTATTTGCATCTCGTGCCGTCCAGATTTCGTCGCAAGTACACGGAACGCAAAGTCAGAGCGATGAAGTATTCCATGTCTCTCTTCGTTCTTTACTTCGGAACTGACCGCCGCTATGAGCACATCGCGCATCACGAGATTCTGATGGGGCCGCGCTATCGCGGTCTCTTGCAGGATATCTTCAAGCACAAAATTCTGGCCGAAGACTTCTCGCTCTATTTGCATTGCCCGACCGCGACGGATTCGTCGCTTGCGCCTGAGGGTTGCGATAGCTGGTATGTGCTCTCGCCCGTTCCGCATCTGGGCGGCAGCACGGACTGGCAAAAACAGGCGCGACCCTACCGCGATGCTATCGTCAAATACCTTGAAGAGCGTTACCTGCCAGACTTGTCGCGCCACATCGTCACCGAGCATTACATAGACCCGCTGCATTTTCAGGAGACGCTCAACAGCCATCTCGGCAGCGCCTTTTCCGTCGAGCCGATCCTGACGCAATCAGCATGGTTTCGCCCGCACAATATGAGCGAAGACGTGTCGAATCTTTACTTTACGGGCGCTGGCACGCATCCGGGCGCAGGGCTGCCGGGCGTTATTAGTTCCGGGAAAATTGTGGCTGAGATGATCGGCGCGGGATGAAATAAGTGGGCCAAAGGGGGCGCGGCAGAAGGGGCGCTGATGTATTTTTACTGCCCACTCTGAAAATTTTTCTGGAAATCCCCGGAGATTGCGTCTATACTCCGCTCACAGGTCTCATAAGGTTTTGAGTGCCGAATCCGGCTGATGTTCGTGCGGACGTGTTGCCGGGAAGCTTCTGCAAACGCACATGAAGAGCTTACGCTTGCCCCGTATAGCTCTATTTAACTGGGTTTTATGACTTCTGCTCCTAGGTCGTAACTCGACAACACAGGAATGTTTGAAAAAGGGGATTTTCTATGAAAACCACCATCAACGTGATGGTAAAACCGCTTGCCCTTAGTCTCGTTGCTCTGGCCTTTCTCGTCTTCGGGCAAGGTGTTGCGCGGGCGGATGAGGTCACAATTGCCGGTTCTACGACGGGCACCTTTACGGGTCTAACCACCGGGCTGTCTTTTACCGGAAATAGTTTCAATGTAGGAACCAATAATGGCTTTGCTGCCTTGAGCGGCGACGATAGGCTTGGAACTTTTTTCCAAGACCCAAACGCCGGGCCTCTCAACGGCAATTTCACTCTCAACATTACATTCACCCTTCCCACCAACATTACCGGCGGGAACGGTGCGACATTCACAGCCGTTGTGAGCGGCAGTGTCGGCCCAACCAATGATGGCGGTGCTTTGTTAACTTTTGACAACGCAACCAGAAGTCAGACCTTCACTTTCAATGATGGAACGACGAGTGGTGTGTTCACGCTCACGCTTCCTGATTTCGTGCCGGTTACTTCGGGCAACTTTGCTGCACTGCAAGCAAGGATCGACGCCGCCAGTCAAACTACCATACCGGAACCGGCAACGATGGTCTTGCTCGGAACGGGTCTGGCGGGGTTGGCTGCTGGCGTGCGTAAACGACGCAAGGCGAGCAAAGAAAGCACAAGCTAAATCGTCTTCGGAATCAAATCAAACCATTTTCGTCTGGGCCAGCCAAGCTTCTTCGGCTGGCCCAGACCTTTTAACGCCTTCTTAATTTATTGACTGAGGATAAAGAGAAAGTCTTTTCGCAGCCTGCGTGCCGCGTGTAAGTTGAACTATAATCTTTTGCGGCGGCGGCTCTTGCGATTCTTTGCGGTCATCGTCGCGTTTGATTATCTTTTAAAACTGTCGGATTGCTGATGTGGCGTTGGATTAAATTTGCACTGCTCTTTCCCGTCGGGCTGATTCTGGGCTGGTTCATCTACCAGCTTATCACTTTCCCGGACATCGGCAGCCTGCGCGACCATAACCCGGAAACCACTGCCCTTATTGAGACGCGCATCAAGGAAGCCGCCGCGCGCGGCGAGCAGCCGCGCAAGTTTCAGACTTGGGTGCCACTGGAAAAAATTTCGTCCAACCTCGTCCGCGCCGTGATGGCTGGCGAAGACACAAACTTTGCGACGCACAATGGTTTTGATTACAAGGCGATTCAGGGCGCATGGGATGAGGCGCAGCGTGAAGCCGAGAAGGAGGCGAAAAAAGAGGGCGAGACCGATCCATCTAGTTGGCGTTGGCCCAGCTTTGATTTCAAGCGGGGAGCATCAACCATCAGCCAGCAACTGGCTAAGAATTTGTATCTGACAACCGAAAAATCTTTCATCCGTAAAGGCAAGGAAGCCGTCCTCACTTATTTTCTCGAACGAAAACTGTCGAAGCGCCGCATACTTGAAATCTACTTGAACGTCATCGAATGGGGCGACGGCATCTACGGCGCGGAGGCCGCCGCGCAGTACTACTTTCGCAAACCCGCCTCGGCCCTTAGCTTCCGCGAAGCGGCCTTTCTCTCGGCAATCATTCCCAACCCGCGCAAGGACTTTAATCCGCAGTTGAATCCGCGCCGCGTCGCGCGCCGCCAGCGAATCATCATGCGCGGCATGCCGTTCGTTAAATTACCCGAAGGGATTGGATAATCGCAAAGTCCAAAGTCTAAAGTCCAATGTCCAAAGTCAGGATTTAGGTTCTTGACTTTGGACATTGGACTTTAGATTTTGCGACTATCAGAGGTATGTCTTCTTTGGAGAACGGAACGCGGCAATGATGGCCCAGGCTGTCGCGCCGACGATGAGCAGAAGAGCGATGGCATGCAGGGCTTTCGCAATCTCAGGGGTGTGAGAGAGCCAATTCAGTTCGTCGAGCATGTAGTTCCAATCGTGAATCGAATCTTTGCCGCCGAGCAGCGGCAACTGCATCGAGACCGCATCTCCGGCGTAGACAGAAACGTTGAGCAGGCTCTCGCCGACCCAGAGCAGCACCAGTGCGCACGAATAGCTTTTCCCATGATAATAAAAATAGAGCGCGAAGATGGCCGGGATAATCAACTGTAGCAGCGAGCCTCCGGCGATCATCAGAAACTGTCCGAAGGGCATGAAAAAGATGTGCCCGGCCTCGTGTATGACGAGGTTGACGTTGTCAATCAATCGCCATTCCAGAGGATGCAGCGCCGCCCAGAGAAAGTATGCACCGGCGACGAGCGCCGCAATCACTCGAACCGGGTCAGGCGTGATGTGCTCTCTTTGAAGCCTAGTTGACATCAGTGTCTCGCCTTCAAAAGGAAGATTAAAGATGAGACTCCGGCCAGACACAGCAATCATGCTTTAAACGTGTCTGGCCGGAGTTTCATGCTGGGGAAAGTGAGTCACAGTCCGTTAGCCCTTAAAAAAGCGGGGCTACAGGCTGAACTCGCGCGCAAGCTGTAGCTCAGCCTTGCGTAATTCGTAGCGCCCACGGCCAAAATTTCCTTCCGGCTTGAGCGCCAGCACGACGAAATACTCGCGGCTGAAGAGACGCATGATGACGGTGGCGCTGTCGAGGCTGACGGCGAGTTCGCGCACGCCGCCGAGTCCCGTGTCGTGGCCCGCCCGCTGTGCGTTGCGGATGAGCGACGTAAACTCTGTGGCCGCGACATCGAGGTTGGCCTCGTCTGCTTCCGGTCGCATCACTTTCTCGACCGCGATGCCGTCCGTTCCCATAATCAATGCGCCGATGGCCCCGTCCGTGTTTTCGATGATTGCTTCAAGTGCTGCTTTGAACATTTGTTTGAAGCCTCCTCTTATGGACGAGAGCCGCCGAGCGTGCCCGGTCGAGCGACGGGCGCGTTGGGAGTCGGGGAAACCGTTTGCTGCGGAGCAATCGGCGTCACAGGCGTATTGGTAGAGGGCTGTTGCTGCTGTTGCTGCAACTGCGTCGGCGTCGGCGTATTGCTCGGCGGGTTGCCGAGCGGCACGGGCTGCGAGATGGTTGTCGTGCGCGTGCCCGTCGTCGCAGTGTTGCTGACCGGACGTCCCTGATAGTCTGGGCGATAGATGCGCGGCGTGATGAAGAATAGAATCTCGTCGGTCGCGCGGGTGATGGATTTGCGTTTGAAGAGATTGCCGAGCACAGGCACGCTGGCGAGACCCGGCGTGCGGGACTGAGTAGAGCCTTCGCTGTCGAGCAGCACGCCGCCCATCACGGTCGTTCCACCGTCCGGAACGAGCACTTCCGATTGCATGCGCTGAGTGTTAATGCCCGGAACACCGGCGACCGCTATGCCTGTGTTGATGCTGTTGTTTTCGACCGTGACGCGCAACACGACCGTTCCGGCGTCCGTGATTTGCGGAGTAATCGAAAGCCGCAGAGGGACGGAAACGAAGGTGGTCGTCACGACTGTCGCGCCGCCAGTGGCCTGCGTCGTTTGCACAGGAATCTGCTGGCCGCTTTCAATCTGCGCCGGACGATTGTTTAAGGCAGTGACGCGAGGTGTCGCAACCGTCTTAGCCTGGCCCTTCAATTCGCCCGCTGTAATCAGGGCGCTAATCTGTGCTGTGCCGAAGATGCCGGTTGTCAGGCCGACGACCGTATTCACTGTGGCAGCGCCGAGCGAAGTATTGGCTCCGCCTCTGGGGCCTGTCTCGCCGCCAAATTGCGCGGAAATCTGAACACCCAGATCGCGGCTGAAGTTACGCGACGCGATGACGATGCGCGTTTCAATCTCGACCTGCGGCTCAGGTTGATCGAGGATGGCGACGAGTTGGCGAATCGATTCGATGTTTTCTCTCACATCCGTGATGATGAGAGTGTTGCTGCGACCATCGACTTCGATTGAGCCGCGACGCGAAAGCCTGCGCGAGATAATCGGCAACAAACCCTGATCGCCGCCCCCGCCCGTCGCATCGCCGCCAGCGCCGCCGGAATAGCTCAGGTTGGTTGAGCCGCCTGCGAATCCGCCGGTAGAGCCAGCGGCCTGCGCCAGCGTGCCCGAAGCACGTGCATAGTTGAGGCGCAGGAATTCCGTCACCAGCGGCGACGTGTCAAGCTGCGCGTCTCTGATTTTCTGTTGCGCGGCGGCTTCCGTCGCCAGCACGTCAATGGTCGCGACGCGCAGGATATTTCCGTTGACATCAACGCCGAGGCGGTTGGCGCGCAGGATAGCATCGAGCGCGATGTTCCAGGGTACGTCTGTGACGTTGACCGTTACGGGGACAGGGCCGACCGATGAATCAATCACGAAATTAACGCCATACTGCTCCGTGATGTAATTGAGAATATCGCGGATGTCTGCGTTGACGACGTTGAGATTGATTGGCTCGCCGACAAACCCTTGCTGGCCGTAGCGAGAGGCGTCCGTCTGCTGCGACGTTTGCCCCTGCGTGATCGTCACGTTGGACGTGCGGCGGGGCGTCGGTGTCGGGGTGGGCGTCGTCTGCGGAAGATTCACCGAGAGCGAATCGCTGTCAGCATGGCTGAGCGCATCCTGCCCTGCGGGCGAGAGTTCCACCACGAGATCGTTTTCGTTCAATTGAGAACGGTCACGAACAGGGACTCTCAAAGTGAAGTGTAGACGCGCCGGAGTCTCTGTCGTGAGGCTGGCCGTGCGCTCAAGCGCGACGCCTGAGATGAGCGGCGAAGCGAAGTTGTACTCGCGCGAAAGGCGCGAGGCATCAACGCCCGGCAGGTCAATCAAAAGAGTGTGTGTATCGGGACGCTTGACGGAGTAAGCCATCGGCGCTGTCCCGTGGATGGTGATGCGTGTCGTCGGGCCGTTGACAAGAGCGCTGAGGCTTTTAGCCACCGGCGCGCTCGCAAAGGCGAGGACGGAGAACGAGCATACGAGCAAGAGAACGAGCGCGCCTCTTTTCGTTGCTCCATAGAGTTTTTGCTGATCGAGCATGTTTCCCTCCTTCAGGGAATCATTGGAAGGTCTGCCGCCACGCACTGCGCTCGTGGCCCACTATTCGGGCCAGCCTTTAAGAGCGCGCGCCGCACAATGCAGCAGCCATCCGTTGTAGTTATCAAAACCGTGCGAGCCTGACTGTCCCAAGCTTTCGGAAAAGCTTTTGGAGTCTTATCAAGCCGAGCGCACATGAGACGCGGCCTCGCACGCAGACGGGCTTCTCAGGCTTCCCGTCGTCGGGCGAGACCGCACGCGAAAACTTTATTGCTTATCCGGCGTGGAAGGTTTGACTTCGCCGACTGTATTGGAAGTGGAGGACGGAACATTGCTTCCGCCCCCGTTGGATGAGCTTTTGTCTGCCGTCAGGGAATCCGAGACGGCGTTTGGTTGCCGCAAGGGCTTTGTCTCGACGTTCATCTCCCGTCGTCCATCGCTCCAGCGAGTTTCATGACGAAAGACCAGCTTGTCTTCTTCGATGGCTACGAGTTGCCCGTCAAAGAAAGTTTCGCCGGGATAGATAACGTAAGAGAGCTTGATGGGCGTGGCTTCCACCATCGCCGCGTAACCGCGCGGGGTGCGGAAGATGCCTATGACCTGCATCTCACCGAGGAGCAGCGCTGTGGTCGGCTTGGGCGCTGGCTGTTGCGCGCTCATCGCCTGCGCTTTTTGAGCTTTGTAGCGATTGATGCGCTCCTGAATCGCGGGCGGCGTGACCTGTACCGGCACGGCCTTAACCGCCGCTTTCTTCCTGGGCGGCGGGCGATAAATCGAAAACGGGTCGCGCTCGCCTCTCTGTTTCGGGCGAGAACTCTCTGCCTCCTGCGCGCTCACGCTCCACAGTGAGCCGCAGAGAGACAATCCGATCACCGCGTAACGTAGGATGTGTGTAAAGTGCTTCATGTCTTATTCCTGAATATGCCTCAAGCTTTGGCGTAGGTGGGTGAAAACTATTTGGCCGGTGCTGGCGCGCTCTTGGCCGGTGCTGCGCCCGGTGCGGCGGCGGCGGGAACTGCCCCTGAACTTTGCAGCTTCTCCTGCGAAACGTAGTAGGCAGTCATCAAAAACTGTGCATCAATCGTTTTCCCGGTGCTTTGATTTTTCTCATCAATCCGATTGATCTTAAAATCCGAGATCGAAACAATGCGCTGGTAACGGGCCATCTGCTCGAAGAAGGAGCGCAGGTTCGCAAAGGAGCTTGTGACTTCGACTTCGATTGGCTTGCCGCTGTAATAATCCTGCTGCACGTCGTCTCTTGGCGAAAAGCGGCGCATCGTCAGGCGGCTGCCACGCGCGCGATCCGTCACGCCCTGTAGCACGCTCGTCAACTCGCGCTGTTCGGGCAAGAGCGCCTTTAACTCTTCAAACTCTTCCTGCCTGCTTCGATAGGCTACGCGAAACTCGTTGAGACGCTGCTGGGCTATCTGCGCCTGCGCGTTCTTCGAGCGCAAGCCTTCGACCTGCGCTTCGAGCGTCTTCGTTTCAGCGCGCGTTCCGCTGGTCACGAAATACCAGAAGCCCGCATAGACCACGAGCGCGACGCCGCCGAAGATGGCGAGCCGCAAATACCAGGGTAGCTCTTGTATATTTCCTATTTTCATAACGGCTCTTTTTCCTTCCCGCTTTCGATTGACTGGCGGGTTTTCGTCAAATTCCTTTGTCCGGTCACGGCTCTTACTTCTGCGCTATCTGATTGGTGGCCGGAACAGCAGCGGCAGGCGTGGCGGATTGTGACTCCGGGGCAGACGGCGTATAGCTGCACTTGATGGTGAAGTTGACAACCTCCGGCGCTTCGCCCTTGATTGGCTCACCGTTGGCATCGGTCGTCGGCGCTGCGGCGTCGGTCGCACTCAACTTGACCTCTTCGCGCTTTGTCTCAATCGAGAGATTGCTGAACAGGCCAGCCGAGAATTCCATGCTCTGTCCGAAACGCGTGACCGAAGACTCGTTTGGAGAACTGCCTTTGATGGTCAACTCGCCGCCCTTCTGCTCGACGCTTTCGAGATACAAGCCCGGAATGCTATCGATTCGTTCCTTGACTGAGCGCAGAACATTGCCCGGCCCCTGCTGCGAGGCGCGCAATTTCTGAATCGCATCGATGCGTACCTGTATATCCTTGGTCTTCTTCTCCAACTCGTCCTTCTCTTTATTGACGGCTATCATCTGCGTATTGATAGCTTGTTGAGTCGCCAATGCCTGCTTCGCCGCATCCAGGTCTTTACGCGAACTGTAATAATCGTAGCCCATCGCGAGCGTCAGCAAGCCGGCGACGATAAGACCAAGCATCATCGTCTGCGTGCGCGGGTTCGCCACCCTCTCTTCGACGGCGGCGACGCCCTTGGCGCGGTCTGTGACGGAATCTAAAAGGTTGACCTTAATCATCGTGCTTCAACTCCTCTCAAAGCCAGGCCGACCGCAACGGCCATCTCCGGCACAACCTCGCGCATGTAATCTGGATCAAAACGCCGTACGTCCACCTTGATCTGGCGAAACGGATTGAAAACTTCAACGGGGACTTCAAAACGGTTGGAGAGATATTCGGAGAGTCCGGGCAGCTTTGAGCCGCCGCCCGAAATATAAATCTTCTGCACCATACCTTCGCCCTCTTCGGCGGTCGCGCGGTAGAAATCCATGGTCTTCTGAATTTCGAGCGCCAGAATGTCTGAAACGGTTTCGAGTATTGGCTCGATGGCTCGCGCTTCCGTTCCTTCCGGCAGCGGAAGGCCACGCTTGACGGATTCGGCCTGCTCATGGCTCAGGCCCAACTCTCGTTGCAAGAGGCTTGTGTACTGATTGCCGCCCACGGAAACGTCGCGCGTAAAGACAGACTTCGTTCCGTTCAGGATGTTAATGTTCATCGTCGCCGCGCCGATATTAAGGAGCGCAACGATTTGTCCGGGCATCGGCTGATAATTGACCTCGTAGCAGTTCTGCAAAGCGAAGGCATCAACGTCTATGACCGCAGGCAATTTCCCTGCAAGCTGAATTGCTTGCTTGACGTTGGCGATCTTGTCGCGCTTGCAGGCAGCCATCAGGACGTGTAAGGCGTCCGGCGAGGTGCCGATAATTTGATAATCGAGGCTGACATCCGTGATGTCGAAGGGGATGTGCTCTTCGGCATGCCACTCGATTGACTCTTCCAGTTCCTCTTCGGTCATCTGCGGCACGACGATGTTTTTGACAATGACGGAATGGCCGCTGACGCCAGCCGCGATCCGATCAGTCTTGATCTGGTGCTCGCGGAAGATGTTTGAAATGACGTTGGAGACATCGTTTAACTCCATGATCTGCCCGTCAACGATGGAGTCGGATTGGAGGTTCTCGTAGCCGAGGCTGACGAGTTGCAGATTGCCGGGCTTACCCTGAAGCTCTACAGCCTTCACGGAGCTAGAGCCGATGTCCACACCGACCAGATTTTTTTTACTGAGACTACGTTTCAACATGACTTGGAAATTCCTCGTGATCCAGTGAATCGTTTGCGATTGAGTTGGCGAAGGCGTAGACGAGCTTTCCGTGCTCTGGAGAGCTTAGTGCGCATAGTTTTTGAAGGGGATGCTGGGCTGGCGGATTTCATAACTGTGGTAGTGCGTTGCAAGCTGTGTGCTCGATGTGTGCCTGGAATCAGGCAGCACAGGTTTTTGCAGACAGTAGCTAATTGAACGGTTCGAGGGGATGCGCCACTATCTCAAAAGTGAATGGAAAAGCAGGAAGGCCAAACGCAATTCTTAGACTGTCGCAGCGCGTTCGTCCGTCTCGCTTCGGCAACCCGGCCAAGTCAGGACTGTTAACGGATGAGCCTGACTCCCGTTGGCTTTGCGGCCTCCGCTCGCGCGGAGTGTGCCCTTTTCGGCTGACTTTCAAATCTGCTGACCTGTCCGAACAATCCTCTTGTGGATTGAACAATTGGCCAGCATCGCTCACGTGTGGCGGCGACCCGATTCGACCGCCACAGTGAGAGTACAACACGTAGCTCAACGTTGTCAATCAGTATTTTTAATTGTTTAACTGAATAAATAACAGGGAATATAGCCTGTTAAGGAGGCTATCCGATGCTTGGGAGGGCAGTCTTTCTGGAATTTGACGCGATTCGTTCCAGAGAATCAGGTCGTGAAAACCTCGTAAATTTCGAGGGCGGGTCGTCCTTCGGCAAGGCCCGGACTCTGTTTTCGATGGGCTGCGACGAAAGCTTCGGACGTAGTCCAGGCTTTGAAAGATTCGTGCGATTGCCAGCGGGTCAGGACGACGTAAGTGCGCCCTTCGACGGGACGTAAGACCTGCATGTCTATAAACCCCGACATCTTATCAACCGCACGGTCGCGCTCGGTAAAAGTCTTTTCAAAATCCAACTCGCGGCCTTCCGCCACGGGGATTCGATTCATAACAATAATCATCAAGGCTCTCCGCTCTGCAAAATTATTTTTGATGAAGGACTCGCTTCAGAATCCTTCGTTGCTAACATCGCCACTACTAATCGCCGTCGTCGCACACCACGCGGCCTGCCGCTAACGCTCGCTGACTCTCCTGGCCTCTTCGTCCTTTTCCTCATCCGTGACGCCGCCCGCTTTGACTTTCACGGTCTTCGCCGGGATTCCGACTTTGATATGAAATGGTTCGACATCCTTCGTCGTGACGGCGCACGTGCCGACCATTGCCTGCTCTCCAACCTGAGTACCGGCCAGAACCGTCGCGTGATAAGTGATGCGCACGCCGTCGCCGATTCGCGTCACGAGATTGTAAACCTTGTGAATATCTTCGATGTCGTGCGTATGGGAATAGATGTTGGCGTAATCTGAGATGGAGACGTTGTTGCCGATTTCGATTCCGCCGCGATCATCAAGCAGTACATGTCGGTGGACGACGACGTTGTCGCCGAACGAAAGGTTGTAGCCGTAAGACCACTCGACGAAGTGCCAGCACTTGAAATTCTCGCCGACACGACGAAAGATGAGCGGCGCGAGCATCCGACGGAAACGATGTCCGACGAGCGCATTCTGTCCAAGCGGAGAGCGGTCATACATCTGCCAGAGCCAGATGAAAGGCTTACGCTCATTGTAAGCATCCGTGTCAATATCCGAATAGTATTCAGGCTCGGTCGTAACGTTGCGCGGGTCAAAATTGTGCAGGACGGCGCGGGCCGAAGGCGAGAGGTTCGACGGGTCGGGTGCGTGTCCGATTCCTTCTCCAAATTTTCCAGCGCCATAATAGAGATCGTAGAGCGTATCGCGCACCACTTCGTTCGGATCGCGCTTTCCATCCGTCAGAGCCAGATGCAGCGTTCCTAAAAACTCTTCGAAATCGGCCTCGGCCCGTGGCTGGGCCTCCAGCTTCCGATAAGACATTCGCAAGGTTCACCTCCGCAGGGGCCAACAAAGATTCGCTTAAGCCACGCAACACTCATCAATTATAAAAGTTAATTCAAAGTATCATAGACCTTTATGCACGGCAATGGCTGTTGACCTACCGAACGAAGGGCGCGCTCGCTGCGGCGAAGCTTCGACATCCGATTGAAACTCATCTTGCCAGTCGTAACGTACAGCAGTTAGGATTGAACGAAGATGAGTTTCTTTCGTAAGTTTTTAATCGCTCTCGGACTTCTACTGATTATTTTAGCTGGCTGGCTGTGGTGGAATCGCCCGCAGAAGGTGGACATGGCTGGCTATGTGCCCGCCGATTCGCTCATTTATCTGGAAGCAAACGACCTGCCGTTGATAGGCAGCGAGATAACTCAGACAGATGCCTGGAAGGCTCTGGCTCCGCCCGCCGGAATCAAAGCAACCCTCGGTCATTACGGATGGCTGAGCCGCCTCACGGCATGGACGGGGATTGGCCCGGCGGATGCAGTGGTGCTTTCGCGTTCGCAGATTGCCGTGACGGTGATGGGCTTTGACTCGGCTGAGGCGGGCGAGACTTTGAAGATCAAGCCGCGTTACGCGCTCGTCGCCGAAACTCATACGGGTACGTCGCGGGTTCAGGCCGTAGTTGATAAACGCGTCGGCGATTTCGCGCGTCGCGCTTACGGTGAACAGATTATCGAGCGTAAAGAGATTGGCGGCATAGAGCTAAAGACATGGCGCGCTCCCGAAGGCGAGCGGCGCATTGTCACAGCGGTAATGGAAAGCGTTGCCATCGTGGGCAACGACGAGCCGACCGTTCTGGCCTGTCTCGCTGTGCGGCGCGGAGAGCGTCCCAGTCTCGCGGGCAACCAGCAATTAGAGATCATGCGCCAACGCCTCAACGGCACAAGCGGACTGGCTTTCGGCTACGTCTCTCCGGCGGGCGCTGCGAAGCTTTTAGAAGTGGCGGCGACGGTTTATGCCGGTCAACTCGTGTCAGACCCGCGCGCGCAAGGTCTAGCAGCCAGCACATTGCCGCCGCTGGCTCATAAGGTTCTAGGCAGCGCCGGTTGGAGCGCGCGCCTCACAAACGGGATGGTCGAAGATCGTTATTTTATCGCGCTGCAAAACGGTGTTGCTGCTAATCTGCGTGAACCGCTGGCAACATCTAACAATGCCACGCAGGGCGTTGGGGAATTTCTTCCCGCAGAGACTTATTCCGTCTCGCACTATAATTACCGCGACCCGGCGGCAGCATGGCGCGGCCTTAATCTGACGCTCTCAACACAGCTTGATACACTGGGCGCAATCTTCGTCTCGCGCCTGCTCGAATCGGCCTTGAAGCCTTATGGCATTGAAGAGCCGGATGCTTTTCTGCGCTCGATTGGCCCAAATATCATCACCGCCCGCCTGAACAATCCAAGCGCCGCCGCTACGGATAATACGAATCCGACCAGCAGTCAGAATTCCAGCACCGTCACTATCGTCGAAGTGCAGGACGAAAAAGTGCTGCGCGAATTTATTCTCAAGCGGCTCGGCGCTCAGCCCAGCTCTGAGCGCATCGGAGACGCGGAACTACTAATCTCAAAGAGCAAAGACCGTGGCGCAGCCTGCTTCCTCGCCAAACGATTGCTGATGGGGCCAACCCAACTTGTTCGCCGCTGCCTCGAAGCCAGGCTGCGCGGCGAGACGCTGGCTGCCGCCGCTTCTTTCCAGAAAACCGCCCGTTCGCTTGAGAGTCAGCCTCCGTCCAACACCGTGACCTACACTTCGGACAGCGTGCCTGCGCTCGCTTTTATCTCTGTTATCGCCGCGCAGAAAGAGATGCGCGAAGGCCAACTGAATGAGATGGAATTGGGCCGAGCACTGAGGAATCTATCTTTTGCCTTAAGCGAAACGCGGCTGGTCGAGAACGGTTTTGAGAGAAAAACGCGCTCTTCGTTCGGTCAGTTCGGCACGCTTGCCGCACAGTTCTCACCTAATCAAGAGCAGTAAAGCTCTGTAGAGAATGTCGGGTAAAGACCGAAGTGAGCAACGTGTAAAAGCCGCGCCGTTGCATAGCTTTCATCCTTCCCAATTTTGTCAGAGTTATTTTTCTAAGGTCGGAAAGTCAAATGGGCTGTCGGCCAGAACTGCGCGCATACTAACCTGACCGAAGAGAGTCTCGACAAAGGCGGCGAAGCGATGCAGGACGGGAGACAATTCGACCGCGCCCCGCGCCGCGCCCACTTCTTCGATGAATCGCTCGCAGGCTTCCCAATCCTTGTACATCAAATAGCGCAGGCTGCCTTCCTGAAAAACAACGAGTCGTTCCAGCAACCTGACGAGCGGATGCTGGTCGCGCTCTTTCTCAGCCTGCTGAATCAGTTGAAGCAGCATCCAAAGCTCGTGTCGCAGTTTCAATGATTGATGCTTTCTGTTCTGGTAGGCGCTGAAGAGAAACGCGCCGTCGAGCGAAGGATTATAGGGCTGGGCCAAAGCAACGATGGATTGTTGAAAAGAATCGCGCAGGATGCCGTGTGCGGTTTCTACTTTGGCGTAGATGGCCGGAGGATGGCGTAGCGCGCTCAACCCGGTTAACTCCCGCGAGAATACTTTACGAAGCTCCATCGCCAACGCGTAGTTAGTGCCGTCCAGCACATCGCAGACGGCGGCCTCCAATTCTTCAATCCGTAAAGCACGGTTCTCTATAAACCGCCTGAGTTCACGCGTCTCCTGATTAATGAGGGTAAAGATGGGCAACGTTTGTTTCAGCGGAACGTCGCGCCGCAGGTAAGAATCGACAATTGCAAGCCACTCCAGCATCTGTCCCAACCGGGAAAAAATAATTGGCAAATCCGTCATGAACGGTCTCTGTGTAATTGCGTCGCGGGCCAACGAGATTAATTGCGGCTGCAAGCTTGTGTTTGTTCCCTGTGTCGTGCTGCGAATGTAATGTTTCGCGGCCTCCGAAATGTCAAGCTCACGAGCCAGCATCTTCCCCATGCTGGCCCACGCATGAAATCTAACTGCGCCCGCTGTCAACAATTCTTCGCATAACAGGCAGAAGTTACCGAAGGTCTCTGCCAACTGCCACAAAGACTGGTCAGCGCCGCCCGCGTTGGCTGCGCCCGTTTCTTCCGCCAGCGCAAAACTGCCGAGCGAAGCTTGCTCGTCATCAAACAAATTATCTTCTTTGCTTTCGACGTTGGCGAGTTTAAATGCCAGACGAGAGCAATCCCACAGAACTGCTCTCGCTATCCGAACCTCATTGACAAAATCTCGCTTCGACAGGTCAGCATGATCCGTCTCCGTCAAAGGATGATTACTTAAGTCGAAAAAGCTGAGCAACGCGCGCAACCAAAGCCCAAGCAGAGCTTCCGGCCCTAACTCAGCCGCAACTGCGGGCGTCTGCCGAGCATGCGACAGACCATTGGATGCCGCCGTATCATGTCCGGCAAGCATCTGCTGTGGAGCGTCTGCATTGAGATCGAGGTGGTTCATAGATTAGTTGAGGCCCAAGCTCGCGCGGCGCGAACTTGCTGACCTGATTGTAAACATGAAATGATACCGCTGGCAAAAGAATTATTTTCCCTGCTGAATTTTTCCAGAGCGGAAGTAAGGTGGCTTACGACTTACTGACATCGTTCTATCATGATTGAATCGCAGCTTTCAGAATTACTCATCGCGACCCATAACCCAGGAAAGATTCTTGAACTGGAAGCCTCGCTTGGAATGCTTTCGTTGCGTTTGCGTAGCCTCAGAGAGTTTCCCTCGATTCCAGAAGTAGAAGAAACGGGGATGACCTTCACAGAAAACGCTGTGCTCAAAGCCAGCACTTATGGCCGGCAGTCAAAGCTCTGGACACTGGCAGATGATTCCGGCCTGGAGGTTGATGCGCTAGGTGGTGCGCCCGGAGTCTTCTCGGCGCGGTATGCAGGCCCTGAGGCGTCTGATGCAGAACGGGTCACGCTCTTGCTCGAAGAGCTTTCGCGTAAGGATGACGGGCGGCGGAGTGCGCGCTTTGTCTGCGTAATAGCCATCGCCGACCCTGATGGCCGGGTGGCGCACGTCGCACAAGGCTCGTGCGAAGGGCATCTTGCTCCTGCTCCGCGCGGGACGGGTGGCTTTGGCTATGACCCGATTTTTATTCCCAACGGCTACCGGCAAACCTTCGGCGAATTGCCCTCGGAGGTCAAACAATCAATCAGCCATCGCTCGCGTGCATTCCAAGCGGCAAGCGCTTTTCTACGGCAACGTCTCGAAGGTCTAGCTTGACCATGGTTTCTCCCAGCGGCTAGAATGCATTCTGCTTGAAAGTTCAATAGCTTATCTCAAATTGTTGAAGAGTTGTCGGGGCGTAGCACAGCCTGGTAGTGCGCTCGGTTTGGGACCGAGAGGTCGGAGGTTCGAATCCTCTCGCCCCGACCATTTCTTTCAGCTTCCGCAAACTTTTCTTCCTTTCAGCAGCTTTCACAGGCTCAAATCATCAGTTGCTGCGGATGGACGAGGCTCTGGCGGCAAAAAATCGTTTTTTTCGGGCTAAATCGAAAAAAAGCCGATTTTAAGCAGACTTGTACCCCACGGGTGTGATATATGTTGCTGTAGAAGCTTTTCAATTCTACTCAAATTTTTTCGGAGGTGCTGACACCACGCCATGGCGACCAAAGCGGCAACAGGCAAGAAACGCATGACCCAGTCGGAAGTAATCAACCATTTCGCCGAGAAATTCGGCATGAAGCGTGCTCAGGCAAAGGAACTCTTTGACGAACTGGGCACTCTGGCAACAAGCGAAGTCAAAGAAAATGGAGAATTTGTTTTGCCGGGCTTCGGCAAACTCGTTCTCTCCGAGCGTAAAGCGCGTGAAGGCCGTAACCCGGCTACCGGCGAAACTATCCAAATCCCTGCAAAGACAACGCTTAAGTTTCGCGTTGGCAAGGCGATGAAGGATTCGGTGGTGCCCAAAAACAAGTAGTTTTCCTACATACGCTCTACAATTACCAGAAGCGCCGCTTGACTATCTCGCTTGCCCGCAGGGGCAGGTGTGGGTAAGCAGGCGGCGTCGGTTTTTACAATGCCAAACATTTCCCCATAATTCGTTGTAAATAGTTACATACCAATCCGTTTTTTCCGTGTCTAGGCCCAGCGTCAGGGCGGCTGTCGGCCTAAAGAAAATTTTTCTGGCTTTTTTCGGGGTTTTACTCTACAATCATCCGTTTTGTTACGGACAGACTTGATTACTATCAGGGCTGCAAGACAGTTTTGAAGGGTTTTTCCGTGCAAAACTTAGTAGGAAAGCAACGAAATTGCATCCTAAATTGTTGCTCGGGCATCTAAAATTTCTCGGATAAACTGCTCGAAAGTTCTGTTGAGGGGAGCAGTCAAAAAAGGACTTTCGACACGATCTAAGGAGCTGGAAAAAGTGACTTTTGACAGGCATTTACCGCTGAATGAGCGGATACTGAGAATCGACCACATTCAGGCGCGCCGCTATTCAAAGCTGAACGGCGTTGCGCTCGACATTGCAACCGAGGGGATTATGCGCCACCTGCGCGCCTGCGATAGGATGGATGTCAATCCGGACACTTCGGCTGTGCGCGAAATCATTGATGACGCTTTGAATGGTCGCCGCGTTTTCGCAGAAACCGGCGATGATCGTCAGCGCGCCGCATAGTCTTCTCAAACTCGCAAAAACAGTTGTTCACAACAAGAGACCGCCAACTTTTCAGTTGACGGTCTCTTGTTGTGCCAAACGGTCTTTGATGACCGCGCCGCGTTCCCACTCCTCTAAGCGAAAAACTGTTAATAGCTTTTCACTTATCCCGCCACGTTAATTGATAGCTCATAATCGCCAGTAGGCTAAGAGCATCTGTCATCTCGCCTGTGAGAGCCATCTTCAACACTTGTTCGGCGGGCAATCGACGGATGTTTAGCTTCTCTGTCCCTTCCGGCTCATGCTCGCCCTGAGTTAATCCGGTCGCCAGAAACCAGACAGCGCGTTCGTCTGAAACAGAGTTGGAGAGATGTGCCTCTCCCATCAGCGTCCAGTTCTGCGCGCGCAGGCCTGTCTCTTCCGCCAGTTCACGCCTAGCGGCAGACAGCAAATCTTCACCCTCCGGGCATCCACCTTCGGGTATTTCCCATGAATATTGATCGAGCGGATAGCGGTATTGTCCGACCAGATAAATATGATTGTCTTCGACGGGCAGGATTCCGATAGCGACATTCTTGTAATGCACTACGCCATAAATTCCCAATTCTCCATCGGGCCGCACGACCTCATCTTCGCGTATCCTGATCCACGGATTATCATAAACTTCTCTCGAAGCCTGCATCTTCCACGGGTTCTTCGTTTCATCAAAAGCCACTTGCTTTCCTCATCCTGACTAAACATCCATGTCATACTGTGTTGGGTTTGAATCAGCCTAACCGCTGTGCGCTCCTGCTTCATCAGCCGCAGGCGGTAACATCTGAGGCTCATCCTTGATGGCGACCTCAGCCAAGAGGGCATCCGTTGATTCCGATTGTTCGGGATGTCTTTCAGCCTGCCGAAAGACATCCACCAGGGCCAGTGTAATAGCGAGCACGACCGGCCCCAGCACAATGCCGACGACGCCGAAAACGTGCAGGCCGCCGAGTACTGAAAAGAAGATGAACAACTCATGCAGTTTCGTCTTTTCGCCGACCAGTTTCGGGCGTAGGAAATTATCGACCGTGCCGATAACCAATGCACCCCAGACCGTCAGTATGAGAGCCTTGCCCCAATGCCCCGTCGCCGCCAGGTAAATTGCCGCCGGAACCCAGACGAGGAACGACCCGGCCATCGGAATCATCGAGAGAAAAGTCATCACGACAGCCCAGACGATTGCCGAGGGCAAGCCCAGCGCCCAGAAGGCCAGGCCGCCGAGCGTTCCCTGTATGATGGCAATTACGAGCACGCCGTAGAGGCTGGCGCTGATGACGTTGCGCGTGCGCTCAAGAATAAGCGCGCTCTGCGATCTCTCTAAAGGAAGAATGTCCGGCAGGGATTGAACAATCCGGTCGCCGTCGCGAAAGAGGTAATACATCGTGAAGATGACGAAGAAGACCTGCACCACTGCGCCCACCACGCCGCCCACGAACCCAAGCGTGCGCCCGGCAATCGCCCCGCCCATTCCTTTGAGGCGCTCAACGATGGATTCCTGCGAGAGCACCTCTTCGACATTCACGTACTGCCCTATCCATCTTAAGGCACGCCCCGTGACCGGCGAGTTAGGATCGAGCAAGCCGGAAACGTTGGCTTGCAGATTGGTCGCGAATCCCTTTAGTTGACCGAAGAGCATTAAAGAGATCAGCGTGAGCGGCACGAGTATAATGAAGATGACGAGCAGGGATGAGAGCAGTGCGCTGGTGGATGGTCGGCGCGTGCGCGCGAGCAGCCTCCGATGAACGGGATGAAAAACCACTACCAGCACAATCGCCCACGCCAGCACGTTGACGAACGGCTGCAACATCAACCAGCACAGATAAAGGGCGATGGCCGCCACCACCAGCAAGGCTATCCAGCGCGCTTGAATCGGTCGCTCTTTCATATTTTCACCCTGATTTGCTGACGCAATTTAAGACAACGAGCTTTGCAGAACTCTTTTCGATTTCTCTTGCCATGATGAATTTTGCGTTCGGGATTTATAGTTGACGCCTACCACTTGCCATGATGAATTTTGCGTTCGGGATTTATAGTTGACGCCTACCACATGACGCGTGATAACATCAACAAAGCTTCACAATTCCTGCTCCCGTAGCTCAGTGGATAGAGCATCTGCCTTCTAAGCAGAGGGTCGCACGTTCGAGCCGTGCCGGGGGCATTGCTTTTACACGCACTAAAGAGTGATGAGCATACCACACAGTCGAAGGCTCATAACTTGAAGAAATAAGCTGAGTGGTGTAAAAATTTGTAGTCTTCGTTATGGCGGCTATAGTTCAGTAGGTTAGAACGCTTGATTGTGGATCAAGAGGTCGTGGGTTCGAGCCCCACTAGCCGCCCCTTTCAAAATAAACAGTTTAGGGTGACCATCCGGGTCACCCTAAACTGTTTTATGACAGGGATACATCCGCATTAGTATTTCCGGTAGATGAATCCTTTTCGTGGAATAAGACCAATCCAATGGTGGTCGAAAGCTTTGACCTGCCTTATAATCTAGTCGTGAAAAGAGCTTTGCCGACCAGCCCACTCTCTGAGCCGCATGATGATGAGGCAACTCATGATCTCTCAACTGAGCATCATTCTGAATCCGTAGCAGCGGACACCAACGATCTTTCGCAGAGAGATTTTTTGGTTCTCATTGTTGATGATATGGTTGATAATCTCGTCCTCGTCAGCTTAGACCTCCAGCAGCAGGGCTATCGCGTCGTGACTGCTTCTAACGGCGAAGAAGCAGTTAGAGTAGCATCGCTTTCATTCCCCGACATCATCTTAATGGACATCGGCATGCCGCAACTGGACGGGCTTGGGGCGACGCGTAAGATTCGGGAGAACGAAGCGCTGAAAAATATCCCGATTATCGCCATCACGGCTTTTAACACGGACGGTTTCCGCCGCGCGGCCCATGATGCAGGCTTTGATGGCTATTTGGTCAAGCCCTTCGATTTTGACCGCTTGCATGCGCTCATCCGTGGACTCTTACCCGTCAAATAATTATTTCAGGCCGATGCGAATAGCAAAAGACGAGCATCGTTCTGTTTTGATGTGGACGAAAGCTTTGTGAACAGAATGGAGCAGGCGCATAGTGTCTGAAGCTGATTACCAACCGACCCCGATTGAGACCGCAAACATCTCTCTGCCGGACGAGATACGGGACTTGACCTTGCAACTGGCTCGCAATCTTCATGAGCTACGCATCCTTGAACACTTGAGAGAAAAAGAGCAGATAGGTAAAGAGCATTTGGAGGCTCGTTCAGAGTCGCCCTTGCTTGTTCCTTTTGACGAACTGCCGCCAGTTGAGAAGGAGCGTTACGAACGCGCGGCCTCCGAAACGCTGAAGGCCACTTATGCGCTGGGCTACCGTGTCGAGAATTCGAGAGCGCAGGAGCAGTTCGTCGCTGCCGCCGGGCTGAATATGCGCAAGCAACCGTTGGCCCAGAACGAGCTTGCGGAGCACATGAAGGCGATGAAGCTGGAGGAGTTGCTGACGCTCTGGCAATCGCACTCGTCGGAATCCTGGGCCGAGATGCCAGAGCTTTACAGGGCGCTCGGCAACCGTATTCTCAAGCTGGGAGAGCCGCTCTTTGCCTACGACGTTTTAAGGGAAGGCTTGAATGAGTGGTCGACTGATGTTCGTCTGCGGCAGTTGCAGGCGCTGGCGTTGGCCCGCAGCGGCGCGACCCAGCGTGCCAATGACATACTGGTTCAACTGCACGGCGAAGGCCATAGCGACGAAGAGACTCTGGGCGTGCTGGCACGCACTTATAAAGACCTCTGGGCGCAGGCAACAGACGAAAGTGAGCGAAAGCGACAGCTACAGCTTGCCTACAAGTTTTACGATGAAGCACACGAACGCAGCAGCGGTTACTATTCCGGAATCAACGCGGCGACGATGGCGCTGCTGCTCGGTGAAAAAGAGCGCGCCATCGGTCTTGCCAGCGAAGTACGCGAGGCGTGCTTGCAAGAATTGAAGAGTTTGTCGCCGGAGAGCGACGATAGATACTGGCCGCTGGCGACGCTGGGCGAAGCGGCATTGATTCTGGGCGATTGGGACGAAGCCGAAGACTGGTATGGACAGGCGGCGGAAGTAGGGCAAACGAAGTTCGGTGAGTTGACCTCGACGCGCCGCAATGCCCGCCTGATTATCGATTACATCGGCGGCGATAAGAATAGAATCGAGCGCCATTTTCAGATTCCCAAAGTGGCGGTCTTCTCCGGCCACATGATTGACCGTCCCGACCGTCAGACTGCGCGCTTCCCTGCTCAACTGGAAAGAGCAGTCCGCGATGAGATTCACCGGCGGCTCGTCAAGCACGGAGCCGGACTCGGTTATGCGTCCGCAGCGTGCGGTTCGGACATACTGTTTTTGGAAGCGCTGCTCGAATTAAACGGTAAGGCATACGTGGTCTTGCCCTACGAGCAGGAACAGTTTAAGAAGGACAGCGTTGAGATTGCGAATGATCCGCAGTGGGTCGGGCGCTTCGAGCAGGTGATGGAAAAAGCTTCGGAGGTTTTGCTGGCCTCCGAGCAGCCGATAGACGAGAGCGCGCTCTCTTTTGAATACACCAATTTACTACTGCACGGGCTGGCGAGTATCAGGGCCGAACGATTCGAGACCGATCTTGTGCCGATTGCCGTCTGGGATGGCAAGCAGGGCGACGGGCCGGGCGGGACGGCGAGCGTCGTCGAGAGATGGCGCAAACTCGGTTATGACATCGAATTGATAAATCTGGAAGAGATGCTCAGCCAGAAGTTGCCGGAATTGAGAAGCGAGCCGGAACACGCTTTGTCAACGATGCAGACGGAGGAGCAGCAAGCTGAGCCGACGACGGCAGCGCCTGAATTCGGCGCGCGGATGATGGCGATGCTTTTCGCGGACGCCGTGCATTTCAGCAAGCTGACGGAAGAGCAGATTCCACGCTTCATCAAATATTTTTTGGGAGCCATCAGCGAGATGCCAGCCATGCGCAATCATCCGCCGGAGTTAAAGAATACGTGGGGCGATGGCCTGTATTTCGTTTTCTCAGACGTGCTGGACGCGGGCGAGTTTGCGCTTGAGTTGGCTGAATTGATGACGCCTGCGAGCAAGTGGGTCGAAAAGGGCTTGCCGGAAAAATTGAATCTACGCATCGCCCTGCACGCCGGGCCTGTTTATTCCTGTCTAGACCCTGTGACGGGCCGCCCGAATTTCACGGGCACTCACGTCAGCCGCGCGGCGCGTATTGAGCCTGTCACGCCGCCCGGACAGGTTTATGCGAGCCAGGAATTTGCAGCATTGGCCGCCGCCGAGCAGGTCAGCCGTTTCCAGTGTGAATACGTGGGCCAGACTCCCTTGGCGAAAGGCTTCGGCACGTTTCCGACTTATCACGTGCGCCGCACGCAACCGCAAAATGAAGCTGCCTCATCGGAAGATGCAGCAGGAAAGCAGGCGCTGCCTTTGACCAAAGGCGCGGAATCAAATTGAGCTTGCTGAATTGAGCTTGAAGATTGATCGGGAAATGTTGACTGAAACGCTGCCCCGCCCGCCGCTTGAATTGCTCAATCTGGCAACCGCCTACCAGCGCTCCAAAACTCTCTTTGCGCTCATAGAGCTTCAGCTTCCGACGCTCCTTGCGCGCCGTCCTTTGAAACTTGAAGAGCTGGCGGGCGCGCTTGGGATTCATCCATTGGCCGCTGACAGCTTTGTCAATGCGTGCGTGGCCCTCGGTCTGCTCGAACGCTGCGGTGAAGAGTATCGTAATTCAACTCTCTCCGAAGTGTTCTTGGTGCGGGGCAAGGCTAGTTATCTGGGAGACCAGTTTAGTAACTACGACCGGACGAGCTATCCGCTGTGGGCCAACCTTGTGAGCAATTTGCGTCGATGGCAGCTGGGAGCGACAGATGATGAGTTGCCTTCCGCAGACGATCAGGGAGAGAGGGGGATGCGCGAGCGTCACAATCTCTCGCTGCTCACGGGGCACGCGCTTGGCGAGGCGTTCGATTTTTCTCCCTTTCGACGGATGCTGGACTTGGGCGGCGGGACAGGCGCGATGTCTTTGAGCATTTGCGCCCTGCACGATAAACTGCGTTCGCTCGTCTTCGACTTGCCGCAGGTCGCGAGGCTTGCCCGCGAGTATGTCAGCGAGAGTGATTTGTCAGAGCGGATTGAAATTATGGCGGGCAATTTTAAGACTGACGAATTGCCCGAAGATTTCGACGTGGCGCTGCTGGCAAACCTGCTTTCGGTCTCAAGCGAGCAGACGAACCGCAGTCTGTGCAAGAGAATCTACGAACGCCTGCCCGCCGGTGGTGCAATTATCATCAGCGGCTACGTTCTGGATGATGGCCGGACTAGCCCTTTGATTCCGGTGCTCTTTTGCCTGCAAGACATCAACTGGCAAGCGCCGGATGTCGAGCGGGATGTTTCGACTTATAGGAATTGGCTCGCAGAGGCAGGCTTCGTTGAGATTGAGCATCAAAGGTATTGCCCGCCGACGAGTCTTTTGGTCGGACGAAAACGAAATCGTTGAGGGATGAAAAGCAAGCTGTTCAGAGATGAGTAAGACGCCGCCGCCAGAAAACGAATCGGCCCAGGAGCAGGATAATTATAAGTACTGGGCCTTTATCAGCTACAGCCACTCGGACGAGGAGTGGGCCACGTGGCTGCACAAGTCTCTGGAGACTTACAAAGTCCCGAAGAAGCTTGTAGGCCGCCAGACGCCTGTCGGCACTTTGCCGCGCCGCGTCTTTCCGGTCTTTCGTGACCGTGATGAATTGCCCGGCGCTTCTGACCTCGGCGGCAATATCAAACAGGCGCTCAGTCAATCGCGCTACATCGTCGTCATCTGCTCTCCGAAGTCTGCGATTTCAAAATGGGTCAACGAAGAGATTAAGGGCTTCAAGTCGCTCGGCAGAGAAGACCGCGTGCTGTGCCTTATCACAGACGGCGAGCCGAACGCCAAGCCCGACAGCGGGCAGCTTGAATGTTTTCCTCCGGCGGTGCGCTTTCGCGTCAACGGCAACGGCGAATTAACAGAAGAGCCGACCGAGCCGATTGCCGCCGACGCGCGCAAAGGCAAAGACGGACGGGCCAACGCCAAGCTCAAGCTGCTGTCTGGAATCCTCAGCGTCGGCTACGACGAATTAAAGCAACGCGAAAAGCAGCGGCAGTTCTATCGCAAGCTACGCATCGCCGCCAGTCTTGTCGGCTTCGTTTTTTTGACAACCCTAGTTTACATCTTATCCGCCGATGCCAACATCAACGTGCCCGGCGGCGAACGCGTCCGCATATTTCTAGACCGCCATCATGCCTCTTTGATGCGCCCCGTTCGCACGGACGCCGAGGTGCGTCAGGCTGCCGCTCGTTCGCGCCGCACCCTGCTGGATGCCATCAAACGCGGGCGGATGAAAGAAGATTGGCTGCCTAATAATCTTAGTACACCGGAAAAAGGCGGTGATGCATGGTCTCATAGTCAGGCGCTCTTTGCCGTCTTCAATATGCCGGACGCAAGCCTTGAGGAATTGCGTGAGATGCTTCCAGTGCTGGCATTGACATTCACCTCGGGCGTCGCGCCGGAGGTGAAGGGTGTGAAGTACGGGTGGTCTAGCGAAGATTTGCTGGATGAAAAGAGGAATCTGATAAAAGCGAGTTCCGAGAGCACCGAAGGAGTGCCGACGCTCTGGACGCTCGGAGCGGTGACGGTGGCCTTGGGACGCCCCGGACTGCTCGAAGGCGCGGAGCGCCAACGCTTTGAGTCGTATCTACAGTATGCTCAGGAAGCCGCAAGGTTATACAGGCCATTGGAAACGGGTGGCTGGAATCTCTTTCCATATCAGAGAGACCTCGCCTTCCACGACCCATACACGACGACGATCGCTCTGCTCGTCCTGCTGGAAACACGCAAAGCCAATCTCGCTTGGGAAGGAAGCACCGAGCGGCGTGACGCGATGCTACAGTCCACGGCGCAGTGGCTCGTCAATAATTTTAATGAAAGGTTTAACCCGCCGGGATGGAACGGCACAGCCGACGAGGTGAATGAAATCTTTGACGGACTGACAATTGAAATCTACTCGCTCTTGCTGCGTGCAGAGGCAGAGGTTGGATTCAAGATACCGGAGAAAATTCTCGTACAGATTCCGCGCCATCTAGCCCTCACGACCGCGCGCGATCTGAAGTTTCCAACGTCCAAGGGCGAGCACATCGCTTTCGTTTCAGACCCGAATACGGGGCGCGAATATCGCATGAACGAGTCGGTCGGATTTCTCTGGCATCCGTGGGCTATTGATTGCTCGGTGCGCTGGCTGAAGCGTGCCGAGAAGTTTGGAGCGACGAGCGAAGACATCGTGCGCGTTCGACGGGCGCTCGGTCACATGGTGGTTGACATGGGCGAGGAAGCGACGCAGAAGGCCGCCTCCGAATGGACTTTCGTCGCCGCAGAGACGCTCTACGGCCTATCGGCTGTCCCGCTTCCCTGACGAAAGACAGATACTCTCGCAGGCTGTTTACTCATCGATTACTTCACAGACTTCCGTATCGGTTTTGCCTTCACTTAAATCCTTCCGCGCCTGTTCGGCCAGCTTCTCGTAGCTCTTGCGAATCCGGTTCAATTCCCTTTCGTCTAACTCTTCCAAATCAAGTAAAGCGTTGTGTGCGCCCTTCGTTGTGCGAATCAACTCGTCCAGCTTCGCCTGAATAGCCCCGGAATCACGGTTCTGCGTATTCTGTATGAGGAAGACCATGAGGAAGGTCACGATGGTCGTGCCGGTATTGATAACCAATTGCCACGTATCGCTAAAGTGGAAGATTGGGCCTGTGATGGCCCAGACGAAGATAATCAAAACCGCAAGGAAGAAAGAAGCGGGTTGACCCGTGGCGCGTGCCGTCCACTTGGCGAAGCTTGTAAACCATGACCTGGATTTCGTAGCCTTCATAAGCTCCCTCGCTTCTTCTCAAACATTGCACAAAGAGGGACTGCTAATTATTCCCTCCGCTAAAGATGGCAAAGAAGATGAACAAGACCAGCAGGATTGCCAGAATGAATAGCGTGATCTTCCAGAAGCTATAGGGGCGGTCGCCCTGCACTTCTCCTGTGCGCCCGTTGACGACGACTTGATAGACCTTTTGATTCAGCCTGTATGCGCCCGCGTAAACCGGCAGCAGCAGGTGCTTGAAGGTAATGGCCGAATAGTTTGTGGCGATGTTGTGTACGCGCTGCTCGTCGCCGCCGATGTCGTGCCGCACATCATTGACGATGACGCCCGCAGCAACCTGCTTGGCCTGCTCGAAGCCCTCTGCCAACTCTACCTGATAGCGTTGCGCTTTAAAGCCGGAGAGGTAGCCCGGATCGTAGCTCTTCAACTCCTGCAAGTCCCAAGGCTCAAGCGCGGTCAGGCGATTCGCCGGCAATGAGCGCGTGGCTGGAATCAGGATATCATCGAACCAGCGCGCGACCGTGCCAGAGGCCGGATACCAATGCGTCTTACGCACCTGTCTGGATTTCTGCACGCTGTTTCCCTGACTGTCCGTCTCCGTGTAGTATTCGGTTTCGTAATAATACTGGCCGCGCTCGCCTGTGTAATAACTGGTGGTGTGCGTATCGTAAGTCCAGAAAGGAAGATAAATGCCGTCAATCGCGTCGGGGCTGGCAAATCTTTTCAAGGCATTAGGCGCAAACCAGCGCGTCGAAATCCATTGCTTGACGCTGGCGGTCGCCTGCTGCGGCGTGATGCGAAAAGGCAAAACGCCTTCGGGCGCGACCGTCGGGTCGGCTGACCTGGGCTGCGTTACTATCTGCGCGCCGCAGAAGTCGCACTCGCGCGCCACCTCCGGCGGAACGAACGTCACAATCGCACCGCAGCTATTGCATTGAACTTCGAGCGCGTTCTGGGCCAATCGCTCCAACTGTCCCGCGCGCGGGCGCAGGTATTCTTCGTAGGAGCGTTCCTGCACCTGTTCGGCGCTCGCCGGAATCTGTTCCTTCCATCCGCAGTAAGGACAGAGCAGGCTGCCCGCCTGCGGGTCGAAGACGAGTATCGCTCCGCAAGCGGGACAGGGATAGCGATGAATTTTATCCGATGCTGTAGGTTGTGGGGGCGCTTGCATATTCTTTCCGTGGGATAGCTTTGAAAGTGATAGAGCACAGAGAGCCTTGGTTCACAGTCATGTCGGCAACGCTCAATAATCGCCAGCCGTCCGGTCTTCCCATAAAGACCGACGTAAATAAAAGCCGCGCTTGCCGACGGCCTGGAGCATAGGATAAAGGTTTTGAATTTGCAATATCACAGTAGCTCCGGCCACAATCAGGGAAAGAGAATCTTTCAAGACGAACAGGGGAGGTCTTTAGAATGCTGGTTCACATCATCGCCGATTACGGGCAGAACGATCTGGCCTTTGCCGAAGTTGTCCAACGCATCAAACTGCGCTTGCCGGACGCCGAGCCGGTGCTGACGCCCGTTCCGGCTTTCTCTACGCTGGCCGCTGGTTTTTGTATCGCCCAGCTAGGGATGAACGAAGCGCCTGCGGGGACGATCATCTATCACAACGTCGCGCCGCGCTCAGACGATGAAGAAGCGCGCAAGGGCAACGCGGGCGAGCGTCTGGCGTTCGCGCGTCTGCCGACGGGCGTGCGCGTCATCGGCGTCAACGCGGGCGAAGCCTTTTCGTTTGTGCGAGAGTTGGCCGAAGAGTTGCGCTGGGCGGCGGTGGCCGACAGAGGCTCACAGTTTCGCTCACGCGATCTTTTCCCGCAGGCCGCCGCGCAGATAGCCTTGGGCCAACCCGACGCCCTTGCAGAAGAGATTGACCGTGCGTTGATTCCGGATGTGCCGCCGCGTCGCATCGCCTATATTGATGGCTATGGCAATCTGAAGACGACTATCAACTCGGCCTTCAATCGCGAGCGCACAGGCTCAAACCTGAAAGTCCGCATCGGCGAGATAGAACAGCAGGCCACCGTAAGCGATGGCAGCTTTGAAGTAGAGCACGGCCAATTGACCTTTGCTCCAGGCAGCAGCGGTTGGCGAGATAAAGCGGGCGAGGAGACGCGCTGGATGGAACTGTTCCTGCGCGGCGGCAACGCCTGGGAAGCCTTTGGTCGGCCTTCGGTCGGAGACGAAATCAAGCTCAAGGGTGAATCATAGAACGTGTGGCTCTGTGACCGCCTTTTTCGGGTTCGTCTTAAGCAGGGATGACGGGCAAAGCTGCTCAACCGGGCATTCGTGGCAAAGCGGCGTGCGCGCCTTACAGACTTTGCGACCGTGCGCGATGAGCAGGTGCGAGAAATCAATCCAATCTTTGCGCGGCACAAGCTGCATCAGGTCGCGTTCTATCTTTTCCGGTTGCTGCGCCGCTGAGAGGCCGAGGCGAGCGGAGAGGCGCGCGACGTGTGTGTCTACGACGATGCCAGACGTAATTCCGAACGCATTGCCGAGCACGACGTTTGCCGTCTTTCGCGCCACGCCCGGCAGCGCCAGCAGCGCTTCCATTTCATCAGGCACTCTTCCCTGATGCTGCTCGCAGATTATCCGGCACGCGCCCTGTATGGCTTTAGTCTTATTTCGATAGAAGCCCGTCGAGCGAATGTCTTGCTCAAGCTCTTCGGCCCGAACGTTCAAGTAGTCTTCCGCGCAGCGATACTTGCGAAAGAGGTCAGCCGTCACCAGATTGACGCGCTCATCCGTACACTGCGCGGAGAGGATTGTCGCGACGAGCAGTTCGAGCGCGTTCGTATGATTGAGGCTGCAACGCGCTTCCGGGTACGCCTTTTTCAGCAGACTGATAAGCTTTCGTGTTCTCTGTTGCTCCGTGTTAGCTGCCAACCTTTGCCTCTCTCGTGTCTGGCAATTTCGCCTGTGATAGCTCGATGTCCGGCGTTGAAATTCACAATAAGGGATTTCGCCGTGCGCTCCAAGCCTGAGCTTGCCCTCTTCGACTCTCGCCTTCGGGTTTGAGGCTCTACGCGGATACTGCTAAACTCCATGCTCCTCCTGAAAGATTCAGTGTAAGGCTTAGGATGTTTTAATAGTTTATGCGAGCGGCCCGCGCCGCCGCGAAAGGTAACGATTCATGCCCGACGAGCAAAGAACAGCGAATAATTCACAGACCTATCTGGTTGATGCAGACACTTTCGATTTTGAAACTCTGGAGCAGGAGAACGGACAGGCAACGGTCGTCCGCTTCAAACTGGACGACCCGCGCTATCACGCCGGAGACGTGCTGCTCGTTCTGTCAGGTACGGAGATTCACTTTCACGGCATGATTGGCAGCATCGGAGAGGGCTGGGCCGTCGCGTCAGACCGCAGAGGCTCGCTTCTTCCGGCCACCACGCAATAAGATTCCTGCCGGCCCGATTCATAATTTTCTTTTCCGTTCCGGCTGCGCGCAGGTATACTGTCATCCGCCTTCTTCGACGCAGAGTGGCGCGTTGTGATTCTGAAGACTATTCCTGACGGCTCCCTTTTTTGATTTATCGGAGGTTCTGATGAGAGGTCTCGCCCCCCTGTTGATTTCCCTTCTCGTGCTGACGTTTGCGACCGCCTCCGCGCAGGATTTGCGGTCAACCAAAGAGCAGGAGTTGCGTTCGGCCAAGGATTACGTCAAGCGCGGCATCACACGCTTTGGCCGTGGCGACATCGAAGGCGCACTCTCAGACTACAACAAGGCGCTTGGCCTTAATCCGCACTTCGCTGAAGCGCTGCTCAATCGCGGCAAGGCCCGGCGGGCCGTCGGCGACCTCGAAGGAGCTATCGAAGATTATGAAAAGGCCATTGATTTAGACCCGCACCTGGCCTCCAACAATCGCGACATTACACAGGCTTACACCAATCGCGGCTTTATCCGCGTCAACGAGCTTGATCTTGACGGCGCGATTGAAGACTTCAATAAAGCAATCAAGTTTTATCCTTCCGCCTCGGATTCCTACGTCAAGCGCGCCGAAGCAAGGCTCATCAAAGGAGACCTCGAAGCCGCCATCAACGACTTTGACAAGGCTATCTTCCTCAACCCGCGCGGCGCGTCCGTCTCGCTCGCCTACGCCGGGAGAGGCTTTACACGAATGCTGCAAGGCAAAGATGAGGAAGCCAAAAAAGATTTTGACAAGAGCATCAAGCTCAACACGGAAGGCAAGATTTTCCTCGAACTGCACCTACGCATCCTCGACGCGCAGATTAAGGAACTCAAGCGCCGTCGCGCCGAGACTCAACAGAAAGTAGCCTGAAGAAGTAAAAAGGCAAAAGGCAAAAGTCTAGGAAAACCAGCTTTAATAAAAAGTGGTTTCCGCCTTCCTTTTGCCTTTTACCTTCTTTATCGTGTGTAGCCGGAAGGATGGTCTATCTCGACGCCTGTATTCTCTGAGCGGATTTCGATGCGGTGATAACCTTTCTTGCCGTGCGTCGAGAGATAGGTGAGCGCGATCTGCCGTGTAAAGGAGATGGCGAGGTCGTTAAGAAAAGGGTCGAAGCTGACGGGCGCGCCCGTGCCTTGAAAGAAGGCACGACCGCCGGTTTCATCCGACAACACTTCGAGCGACCCTTGTCCGCTGGAAGCTAAGAGTTGATTACTGCGCGCTGTCGCGGTCACAGTCGGCGCATAGAATGAATAGATCGCCACGCCGAGCCGTTGTGCCTGTCTCACCGCTCGCTCCAAATCAATACTCTGCGCGACCGACACGATGTCGAAGCCGCGCGAAGAATCAACCCCATCAGAGACGACCAGCATCGCGCGCCGTCCCTTGGGCAGGGCTTCAAAACGCTTCAGTCCTTCGACAATCTCTACATACGGGTTATACGGAGCCGCCGTTGCCGAACCCACGGGCACACGCAAAGCTCGCGCTGCGCGATCAAGGTCGCCCGTAAACTTTTGCCTCACTTGCAGCGACCCGCTTCTGATATACGCGACCATCACGCGGGAGCCGCGCGGCAGGCGGCGAATGAAAGTATCAATTGATTTGATTTCGTTGCTGATGGAAGGAATCACGTCATCCTGAATCAAGACGGCGACCGCGATAGGGTCGGCAGCGCCGAAGCTGCGAATCGAGAGGATTTGCTGTTCGTCGCCATCTTCGCGGACGATGATATTTCCGATGTCCTGCAATTCCTGCCGCGCCTTCGAGCCACGCATCCGAAACGTAATTGGAATCGTGACTGGCCTGACGGGGCCACGGTTTTTCTTAGAGCCGGACGAGCGCTCGTCGCCGTTCACTTCACCGCTACGCGACTGGCCGTATAGACCTGCGACGACAAAACAAATTAAGGCGGCGGCGGTCAATACCTTAGCGGTTCGTCCTTGTGCTCGGCGCATAGCTCCTCCTCAAACTTTCGGGGGCTAGAGTTGGTTCAGAGACATTATAGCGCGTCCTCTGTCTAAAAGCAGACTTCAAAGCGGGATTCTCTTCGGGCTGGTATACTCAAGCGCAAGATAGTATATTTTTCATCAAGAAATTTTAAACTGTCTGAGAGCGGCTCGGTAGGAGCAATCTGCACCCTTGATGAACGAGAAAGATAAAGGCGGCAAGCTGAGCGCCAGCGACCACATGATGGCGCGCGTGCTCCAATGGGCACCGTGGCTCTCCTTCTTCCTCGTCGCGCTGCCCGCTCCTGTCTTTTTCTTCCTGCGCTATTTGACGAGCGCGCAGGATGTAGCCTTTAACATGTTGGCGACGCTGACCTCGCTGGCAGTTGGCTCGCTGGCGGGGTTGATGGTGACGCTCTTTCTGCTCGTCTACAGGCGCAACTGGGAAAGCAAAATCCGCGACAAGATGGCGAAAGACGGTGTGACAGCGAGCGAGTTGCCCTGGTTTATGTCGGAGCTAACTACGGCGGAGCGCCAGTCGCTCAAAGGCATCGAAGCGCAAGACCCGCTGCTGGCGGACGCTTACCGCGAAACGCTGGCAGACCGCATTACAGCGGCGCGCGTCATCGCCAGCACCAAGCGCGAACTGCTGCTGGTCGAACGACGCTTGAATCGCGTCGCCTACATAGAGGGCACTGATACGGCGTCTTTGAAGGCAGAGTTGACGGCAGACCGCCAGCGCCTTGAGCAGATTAAGATGGAAGGCACGGAGCGCCGCGCCGAAGCCGAAGCACGCCTGCACATGATTGAGGCCGCAGCCAGCCGTGGAGCAAGCTGGGCCGAAACCAACATCGCCCTCCAGCGCCTCGGCGCTAATCGCGAGCAACTGCCGCTGGCGCTTGAATCCGCACGCCTCGAACAACAACTGCGCGAAGACATTGACAGAGACTTGCGCCAGGATAAAAGCGAAGAAAACGAGCAGGGGTTGAAGCAGTTAGAAGGATAAAGAGTTAAACCGTCAGGAGAGCAGTTGGTGAATAACGAGGCAGCCCCTCCGAGGACTATCAATCTCATTCGCGGCGACGATAATCGCTGGCGCGTCTTCATTGAAGATGAGGATATGGGCACAGCTTATCAATTTCCTTGGGACGCGCTGCAATGCGCGCTCAACGGCTCGCTGACGGGCAAGCCCCTTGAGAATTTGCAAGCCATCGAGGTGCATGCTTCAACAAACGTTGACCATCGCCGCGTCGCGCGTATCCGCGCAGCCCAAGCCGAACGTCGCGCCCTGCTCGCAGCCCTGCGCGGCATCGACGGCGAAGGAATCTGAAAAGCAAGTATGAACGATGAACGCGGAACGATGAATGTAAAACAGTTTTCAGCACAGGCAAGTTACGCTCTTCTAAAAACTTAAAACTGTAAACTGTCTTCATCGTTCAGCGTTCCGCGTTCATACTTAATTTATAGACTCCAGTGGCTAGTCGTTCGGCGTAGCCTTCTTTGACAAGCGCGCGGTTTCCGAGTCCGGCGTCCGGGCGTGAGAGTCCTGTGACTTTCGCGAGTTCTCCAAGAAGCGTCATCCCAGCGCCGCGCAGGAAGGCGCGGGCCACTTCGCGCAAGGCATCTTCGCGACTCACTTTGGTGGATAGCTCTTGCTGAAAGCGTCCCTCTGCCAGCGTCCAGATGTACGTGAACCAAGGCTGATACAAGACCTCTCCGGGCACAACCTTCATCGTTTTTTGCAGTTCGTCGAGAGCGCGTGTAAATTGCGCACGCTCCTTTATGCCCGACTCTTTTCGTAAATCCGAGGTCGCCATCTCCCATTCGCGGCGCAACACCTTCAACACAGCGAGCGCGTCCGCCGACAACACTTCGCGCTCACGCCTGCGCGGCACACCCCACAGTGCGTTGAAATGCGGAACGAGTCGCGGCGCGATAAAAGTGGCGCGTCCCTTTGCGAGCTTTGCGTAATAGACGCGGCCTCGGCGCATCACTTCATCTTTAATAACCCATGCGAGGCTGGCTTCCGGGTCTTTCTGCACGTTACGCGGCATGTATGCGTCGCGGCGGCCACAGACGGCTATGTAGAGCGATGGGCCAGGCCGTCTCGCATCCGTTAGTGCCGCGCAGAAGCCCAATGTCTCGACGAGCCTTTCGGCCTCCAACGCCGTTTCCACGCGCGACTCAGGCTCGCGCCGCCACATGCGATCACGATGAACTTCAATCTCTTCCGGCAGTTGATTCATAAGCTCCCGAAGTTTAGCAAACGCAACTCATCTTGCAAGCACACGCTCCCTGCTCTTCTTAAATTCGCTGCGCTTGGAAACGACAACAGCAAGGCGTCAATCTGAAAGAAGCGTCTGGCAATCTGACCGGACAAGTCATTCTGAATCTGCTACTGCCTTTCCTCCTGGACGAATAAAAGCCTGAAAAACCAACAATCCGGCCCGAAAAGCTTCGTTGGCATAGAGCGTGCTCTAGTGTCAAAGCGTGCGTGTCATTGTCTTACTCGTCTTACGCACGCAATAGCTTGTTAACCCGAAAAAAGAACACTGAGGTTTCAATGAAAAAGATAGCGGGTTTTCCCCTCGTCGCGCTGCTGGTCGCATGGTCGCTCCTGTTCTCTCTGGTTGGGTGGCCGCTCGTGAGCCTTAAAGCCAACGCACAGTCGCGGCAAGATGCCCAAAACAGAAAGTCGGCGACAAAGCGCGCCCTGCAGAACGCACCACAGTTTCCTGCTTTAAGCCGCTATGCGATAGACCTTACTGAATTGGCGCGTCAGGGTCGCCTTGAGCCACTTGTCGGCTACAACGCAGAGTTGCGTCGCGTCGCGCTGATTCTCAACGGTAGCACGAAGAATAATCCGCTGATGGTTGTCGATTCGAGCGATGGCAGCCAAACGCTTGCCGAAGGTCTGGCGCAAAAGATGGCTGCGGGCGAAGTGACGGAAAAGCTGCGCGGCAAGCGCCTCTTCAATCTTAATCTCAATGCGTTGCTGGCGGGAATCAAAGGCAGCGACGAGCTTGAGCTTCGGCTGAAAGACGTGCTGGCGGAAGTCGAGAGTGCGCAGGGTGAAATCATTCTCTTCGTAGATGGCATAGACGAGTTAATCGGCGCTAAAGCCACGCAGGAAACATTCGTCTCGAATCTGCTGCGCGGCTCTGTGCAATGCATCGGCGCGATTAGCCCGGAAGCCTATCACCAAAACATCGAAAACGACGTGACGAGCAGCCGTCTCTTCAAGGTCGTGCGGTTCAGTGATGCTCAGGCTAACTCTTCGGAGCTAAGCGAGCGTGAAGATAAGACTGATGATGCCGAACGCGGCGCGAAGGTCTCTGTTGATTTACGCGAGTTGGCCCAGAGCAAAAGTTCCGGCGGCGAGCGTGTTGACGTTATTTTGCAGGCTGAGGATTTGAAAAACAGCGAGTTGCGCTCGCTCCTGCGACGCTACGGCGCGCTGGTCAAGGGACGTTTCCAACAATTGGGAACGATGTCCGTCTCCGTGCCTGCCAAGGCCATAGAGGAATTGGCCGCCAGCCGCGCTACCTCGTATCTCTCGCTGGATAGGGAAGTGCGTAATCTGGGCCACGTCGAGAGTACGACCGGCGCAGACGCCATGCGCGAGCAATCCGGCAACGACGGCCTCGAAGGAGACGGCATCGGCATCGCCGTCATTGATTCCGGTCTCTTCAGAGACCACGACTTGATGGACAAGATTACCTTCGAGAAGGATTTTACGGGCGAGGGTCGGACGTTTGATAAATACGGACACGGCACGCACGTCACAGGCTTAATCGCCGACAAGGATGCGATGGACGGCAGATACATCGGCATCGCTCCCAAAGCGGAAATCATTAACCTGCGCGTGCTGAACTCGCAGGGCCTCGGCTCTGTCTCAAATCTCATCAGAGCGCTCAACTGGATTCTCGAACCCGTTGACCCGAAGAATCCTTTAGGCGATAAGAATTACCAGAAGTACAAGATTCGCGTCGTCAACATGAGCCTCGGCACGCTGGCCGTTGACTCTTACAAGAATGACCCGCTGTGCAAGGCCGTCCGCCGTCTTGTTGACATGGGGATAGTCGTCATCGCAGCCGCCGGTAATAACGGCAAGAACAGCGACGGCGAGAAAGTCTACGGTCACATACACTCGCCCGGCAATGAGCCTTCGGCGATTACCGTCGGGGCCACCAACACTTTCGGCACTGACCCGCGCAATGATGATGTCATCGCAACTTTCAGTTCGCGCGGCCCGACCAGAAGCTACTGGACGGATGCTCTCGGTGCGAAGCACTACGACAACTTGATTAAGCCTGACATCGTTGCTCCCGGCAATAAGCTTGTCTCGGCGGAAGCAGCGACGAAAGAGAGGATTGACGGTCGTGATGTCATCGTCCCCAATGCCCTGCTTGCAGCCAACCCGGAACTCCGCGCCGTTGACAACACGGATTACAAAAAGCGCTTGATGCGGCTGAGCGGAACTTCTATGGCGGCCCCTGTTGTCGCGGGCGCTGCGGCGCTTCTGCTGCAAGCCAATCCGAAACTGACGCCCAACATGGTCAAGATGATTTTGATGTACACGGCACAGCCTGTCGCGGGCGCGAACATGCTGGAGCAAGGCGCGGGCCAACTCAACATTGAAGGCGCTGTCAGGTTAGCAAAAAGAGTCCGAACTACTTTGACTTCCACTACGCCGCTCGGAGAGCCGATGTTAACCACGGGCGCGCTTCCCGTCCCGCAAACGACCATCGCCGGACACACTTTCCCGTGGGCGCAGGGCATCATCATGGATCGCACCTCGGCCATCGGCACCAACCTGATTACCAAATATCAGAAAATCTACGGCCTGGCGATTCTGCTTGGCGACGGCATTCTACTCGGCGATGGCTGGTTGCTTGGCGATGGCATCATGTTCGGTGACGGGATTCTCCTCGGCGATGGAATTTTACTCGGCGACAGCATCCTGACCAGCGACGGCAGCCCGATGGGTGGCGGCTCAAGTTTCCTGCCGACCGGAATCCTGCTCGGCGACGGAATTTTACTGGGCGACGGCATCCTGCTCGGCGACGGTATTCTGCTTGGCGACGGCATCCTCTTGGGTGACGGCATTCTGCTTGGCGATGCGGTCGTGCAGTCGCAGTCGGCAAGGATTAAGGGCGACGATACGGCGTCCATGCAATGAGAACACTTGATAGCTGCCCCAGCAGTATTTTTAAGATGAGAATGAAGATGAAGACAATTAAGCGATCAAAATTCCGGGTCTTTTGCGCGTCGCTCACGCTGTTTGCGGCGCTGGCGCTTGGCATGTCGCAGGGCAATCAGGCCAACGCGGCAAGCCTTTCCCCGCGTGGCGACAAAGTATCGCAAGACCTGCGTGAGAAAGTTAGAGGGGCGCAGGGCGCAGAGCGCGTCAGCGTGGTCATTCAGCCCGTCAGCACTTGGAGCAGTTCCCTCACTTCCGATGTCACAAGCAAGAGCGGCACTGTCAAGCGCACCTTCAAAAACTTTAGCGCACGTGTTGTCGAGCTTCCCGTATCACAGGTTGATGCCCTCGCTAACCGCTCCGATGTGAAGAGCATTGCGTTGGACCGCCAAGTGAAACTGCTCGGCCATCTTTCTTTGACGACCGGCGCAGAGGCCGCGCGTGCGATGGGCGGCTCAACTTCCTACGACGGCACGGGCATCGGCATCGCCGTCATTGATTCAGGAATCGACCCGCGCCACGTCGCCCTTAATGATAGCTCCTCCAAGACACGCATCGTCGCCAACGTTGATTTTACCGGAGAGAATCGGACGGACGACCCTTACGGACACGGCACGCACGTCGCCGCGATTGCCGCTGGCAACGGCAACGTTGCACAGGGCGCTTACATTGGTATCGCGCCAAACGCCAGAATCATTAATCTGCGCACCCTTAACAGTCAGGGCAAAGGAACTGTGTCCTCGCTGCTCGCTGCACTCGACTGGGTGATGACCAACCGCAGCAACCCTGCTTATAACATACGCGTCGTCAACCTGAGCCTCGGCACGGCAGCCGTCGATTCTTATTTGTATGACCCGCTCTGTCAGGCAGTGCGGCGGCTGGTCGATGCGGGCGTGGTCGTTGTCGCCGCCGCTGGAAACGAAGGCAAGGACAGCTACGACAGAAAGATTTACGGACAGATACACTCGCCCGGCATAGAGCCTTCGGCCATCACCGTCGGCGCGGCGAACAGCTACGGAACCGACTCGCGCGGCGACGATGCAATCACGACCTACAGTTCGCGTGGGCCAACACGCGGCTTCTGGACTGACACCAACGGCGCGAAGCATTACGACAACCTGATTAAGCCTGATGTCGCAGCGCCCGGCAACAAGATTATTGCCGCCGAATCTCCGAGCAATTATCTGGTCACTAATAATCCCTCGCTCGACACCAACGTCAGTTCGTCTGAACTCAGAGAGCAGATGTATCTGAGCGGCACTTCGATGGCGACGCCCGTCGTCGCAGGCTCGGCGGCGCTGCTGCTGCAAGCCAATCCGTCGCTCACGCCCAATCTGGTCAAAGCCATCCTGATGTACACGGCGCAACCGCTGGCGAATCATAATCAGTTTGAGCAGGGCGCGGGCGAAATCAATCTCGAAGGCGCGATGCGTCTTGCCAAGCTGGTGCGTACAGACCTCTCTGCCAGCACGGCTCTGGGCGCTCCGCTGCTTTGCAATGGCTGCGCCGCGCCCACGCCACAGACCACAATCGGCGGATACATTTTCCCCTGGGGACAAGGACTGATTCTGGATTACACGTTCGTCACCGGCGCGAACCTGATGACCTTCTACCAGAAAATCTATGGTCAGGGAGTGTTGCTCGGCGACGGCACAATTGAAACCAACAACAGCATTCAGATCAACGGCGTGCTCCTCGGCGACGGCGTTCTGCTTGGCGACAACATCCTGACTAATGCCGATACAGACCCGTCCGGCCTCGGCATTAAGATGAACGAAGGCACGAGCTTTAGCCCAACCGGCGTGCTCCTTGGTGACGGCGTTCTGCTTGGCGATAACACTATCTTTGGCGACGGCGTGTTGCTCGGCGACGGCGTGTTGCTCGGCGACGGCGTGCTTTTGGGCGACGTGCTGGTTCAGGCCAACCGAGCGCTGCTCTACGGCGATACCAACGGCACCTGGATGACGCCCGTGATAGACCCGCTCCCGAAAGCCCCAACGAGTTTGAAGGCAACTACGAGTTCAACCAGCCAGATTAATCTGACGTGGATGGACGCCGCTAACAATGAAGACGGCTTCAAGATTGAGCGTTCGCTCGACGGAAGCAATTTCACACAGATAGCAACGGTCGGCATAAACGTAAAGTCTTACGCGAGCATTGGTCTCACCTCTAAAAAGAAATACTACTACCGCATTCGCGCTTATCACAGCGGCGGCAACTCTGCTTACACCGCGACGGTTTACGCGACGACCAAGTAGTGCAGGACTAAAGATGGACGTGGCCGATGAGCAATTTATCATCGGCCACGCCTCAAAAAATGATTATCAGCAGGCGATGCTTACAGCGTCGCCTTTCTTTTTGACGTGTTGTTTAATTCTTCGTTTAATCGAGGCCGACGACGAGAAGGGTCGTATCGTCCTGAGCGGGCGCGCCAATGCGGAAGCGATCCAGTTCGGCCAGAAAACCTGCTCCGATTTCGCTCACACCCTGCGCCATCTTGAGTTGTGCCAGATGGTCTGTCACCCTCTGCTCGCCGAAGATTTCACCCGTAGTGTTTACGGCATCCGTCACACCGTCGCTAAAGACCGCTAGACGTTCGCCCGGCAGAAACATTGTTTCGCCCGCTTCGTAGCGGCTACCGGGCAAAAGCCCGACAGGCAATCCGCCGGGTTCAAACGTTCGCGCCTCCGCGCTCTGCGGATTAATCCAGACGGGAGGCAAATGACCTGCATTGAGATAACGCAGGCGCGCTCCCTCCGCCGAGATGATGCCGAGAAACAAGGTCGCGTACGTGCCGAGCGGCGCAACCTCGTTGACCCTTGAGTTCAACTCAACGGCAAGTTGGCCCAGGTCTCCAACTGCGCGCACGAACGCCCGCAGTTCTGTTTGCAGCGTCGTCATCAACAGCGCTGCTCCAATTCCCTTTCCGCTCACGTCTGCCACCCAGAAGGCGCACTCACCCGACGGCAGCGTGAGAATGTCGTAGGTATCCCCGCCCACGTCGTAGCATGGCTGGCTCGTGCCCCATGCCGTATAGGGTTGGCGCAAATTAATCTGCCCCGGAGCCGGCAGCAGTCGTTGCTGAATGTTGCGGGCCAACTCTAATTCGGTTGAGAGCAGTTTGCTGCGCAGCGCTTGTTGGGCCAACTGTTCGCGCTCGACGGCGATGGCGGCCAGAGCCGCGAATGATTCGAGGTAAGCAAGGTCAGCATTCGTAAACTCACCGGCCTGCGCGTTGATGACCTGCACGGAGCCGAGCAGAGCGCCACCGGGTTTACGCAACGGTGCGCATAGCATGTTTTTCGTCAGAAATCCCGTCCGTCGATCAGTCGAAGGGTCAAAGCGAGGGTCGGAGCGAACGTCGTTAATCAACACGCTCTCGCCCTTTTCGGCGACATAGCCCGCGACGCCGATGCCACGCTCCAGGACTATCTCGACATGCTGCGAACCGGCCATACGCCGCGCGTGCAGCTTTCCCGTGCGCTGATCGAGCAGAAAGACTGTGGCGCGCTCTGAATCGAGTTGCGCCGCTATCAAATCGAGGATGGCGTGTAGTATATCGTCCAGACCGGAGGCGCGGTTGAGGGCTTCGCTGGCGACGACCAGCGCTTCGAGGCGTTGCAAGCGCAACTGGTCGGGCAGGCTGCTAAGAATGGTTGTCGCGCTCGTCACTGACGCCAGTCTCTCCTCATCATTCTTCAAACGCTGGAGAATCCTAGCACTTTTGCGCGGCGTTGTGGAAAAATCCAATGGCTACTGGATAAAGAAAAGCGGCGACAGGGAAGTGTGGCGAGTATAAATTAGTATTCGCCACACTTCCCTGCCGCCGCTTTTCTTGCGATAGCGCCTTCAGGCTCTATGCTGAAAGCCGTTACCTGTTATTTGGCCCGGTCGAGCGCACGGTGACCTCAGTTCCGCTCGTCAGTTCAAGGTCGTCCTGACCCTGAACGTAGACTGAACCTGCGCCCGCGCCCGCGCCGATAATCGCGCCAATCGCCGCGCCTTTACCGCCCCCGGCAATCGCGCCGATGATTGCGCCGACCGCTGTGCCGATTCCGGCACGCTTGGCCGTTGTGCTTGTACGGCTGTCGCCCTCCTGCACCGCGCCTTCGTTATCCACACGGACGGTTTCACCCGCAGATGTCCTGACGGTCTCAAGGATACCGGCGAAGCGGTAGGTCTGCCCGCTGCGAAGCCGTATGCTGTCGAAGTTCAAGGTCATGCCGGAGCGGCCAGAAATGCGCCCGCCACGGCTGACGTTGCTGACGTAGCCTTCGATTACCGCGCCGTCAAACTGAGTAGGCGAAACGACTGTCATCGTGAAGCGGTCGTTATCCCGCGTGTCACGTGTCGTCAGGTTACTGCTCAGCGTGGCGACGAGCGTTGTTCCGTTCGGAACGATGAAATCACCGCTCGCGGTAGTCCCCCCCGTATTCGGATAATTCTGCGGCCCCGTGTAGATGTCAAAGCGGGCCGCTTCCGAAATCTTATCGTAAGTAGACTGAACGACGACCGGGGTGGTCAGGTTGATGTCGCTGATGCGACGCGTGACGCGCAGGCGACGACCGTTTTCAATCGGATCGAACGTGACTGAGAAATCCGTGTCACGCGTACCCGTCGAGCTAACCACCAATTGATCGCCATTAAGTGTGGCGCTGACACGCGCCATCCGACCGCTCGTTGATTGCTCATTCGACACGCGACCATCGGCGTCGAAGGTAATCTGCGGCGAGCGCGTCGAAGCGATGGTGACGGAGCGACCGCGCCTGTCGATGGCAAGCTGATCGGGCGCTTCCAGCCGGCTCGTCAGCCTATCGAGAATGCGCTGGCGATCCCTGTAGGGCAGATTGCGCGTCGCACGCTCTGCGGCATCCCGCGCATCGTCGCTGCGGGTCGTGTCCAGGCGGTAAGTTCCCGTCAGGCGATTAGAAGCGTAGCCGCCGCCAATGCCGCCGCCAGTACCGCTGCCATAGCCGCCGCCCGTGTTGTTGTTCGTGTCCCAATTCCAGGCGACGTTGTAGTAGCTGGCGAGCGTGTTCAAATCCGTGCGCAGCGCTGACCAATTGTTTTCAGCGCGCGTGTTGAGATCGTTACGACGCATGAAGCGGTCAATCCGCGCAGCGCGATTTAAGACTTCCTGCACATCTGCGGTCGTTGATTGACGGTTGTTGAAATTATCACGCAGGCGATTCGTCGCCGTCTCGAAGTTCGAGACGATTTCCGTAATCCTATCTTCGCGATTACTGCCGTCATAGCGGCTGTCGTTGAGCGCATCGTTGATGCTCATGCGGAATCTGTCGGCACGATTTTCGATGCGCGCTATGAGTTGTCGCAACTCCTGCTCGCTGACGTTATAAGGAACACCGGCAGTCGTCCCCGTCGGATAATTTGTTCCCGTCGGGTAGGTTTGAGTATTCCAGTTCCAGGCAACATTATAGATGCGCGCCAACTCGTCTAAGTCCGTCCTCAAGCTGGCCCAATCACGCTCGGCGCGCATGCCCAGCCGGTTGCGCTGCATGAAGCTGTTAATGAAAGCCGCGCGATCTAAAACCTGCTGTACGTCTGAGGCTACCGCTTGACGATTATTGAAGCGGTCACGTAGTTGATCCGTGGCGCTTTCAAAGTTGCGGATGAAGCTATTGATGTCGTCTTCGGCACGAGTCCCATCAATCCGGCTGCGGTCAAGAGACGCATCGAGGCTCGCGCGGAAAACATCCGTGCGCGCTTCGATGCGCTGGATGGTCTGCCGAATCTGCCGGTTGCTCATCCCGGATGTGCGGCGCTGGGCCTCGGCTGTAAACCCTAGCCCGGCCAGCATAACCACCATCGTCGCTAGAAAAAATCTTCTCACTTGATACATTACTTTTCCCTCCAATTTGAGAAACTATCCCAACAAAATCCTCGGTACTCCATTCGGCGCGACTGGCCTTACGCGGGCCAGACTACGACGGCTGTTGTCTAAGGGGAACGACTTCTTCGTAAAGGGGAAAGTACAGGGAGAGAATTACGTCAAAGTTGCAGCAGGGGTTCTTTGTATCCTCATCATAACATACTGAGCGGGTTAAAGCCCGCGCAAATTGATGAAGAACAGGCACATGCTGCTGCAGCCTCGCGGGAAGAGGCCAGACTGCCTGTGTGATTCATGAAGCGGCTAGCGGGTTGCCGTGCAACTTTCTTGCAACATCACTGTAATTTTTGCATCGTGACAGTGACCATCGGTTCATCGCCTGCGATACGGCTATAGGAAACCCAGTATCCTGCCTCCGGGTAGCGCACCATTTTGTAGACGCGTCCGTCAGCCGTCGGCGTAATGTCCGCTCCGAAGACAGCCTTCGCGTCCGGTGCTCCGGCCTTCATGCCCATGTAGCTGACGGAGACAGCAAAGACTTTCTTTGCTTGATAAAAAATCTGCGCCGCTTCTTTTTCTTCGGCGAAGAGATACAAATCCTGCGCGTCGTCCTTGTCTTTCGGAGAGCCTAACTTTTTACGCACTTCTTCCTGGCTCATGCCGATCTGGACGCCTTTGTAATCATGATAGAGCGGCTTTTCCGTCTTGTTACCGGTCTGAGCGCGTGCGACGGCTGTGCGAGTAGAGAGGGCGGCAAAGAAAGGGACAACCAAACACAGGCCGAGGGCGAGCAGCGCGATTCTGGCGATAATCCGTGTCTAATTGGGGGTCATCACGAATCTCCTCCTCTGGGACTTTCAAACGTTTTTCAAACACCCGTTGGTCGCTTATTTTAGCTCCACAGAGGTGACGGATTCAATGATGAATTTCAAACTCTGCGACCCGATGCTATGCTTGCAGTTCAAAAGTGGAGGAACAATAAAATGAGTCAAGACGAGGCCGGAGCAGTTGTGCATTTCGCGGGCAACGACCTGTTCATAGGCATTAGCCCAGGCGGGCACGCGCAGGCGATTGAGACGAATCACGAGCGCGCGAGCGCGGCGACGCCGATGGAGTTGCTGCTGATTGCGCTCGGCGGCTGCACAGCCGTCGACGTGATTTCAATTTTACGCAAGAAGCGCGAGCGTGTGACGGATTATCGCGTCGAGGTGCGAGGCGAGCGGCGGGCCGAACACCCGCGTAGCTATACGCGCCTCGAAGTTCGCCACATCCTGCGCGGGCACAATCTTTCAGAAAAATCGGTCGCACAGGCCATAGAGCTTTCCGAGACAAAATACTGTAGCGTCGCAGCCACGCTTCGCCCGGCGGCGGAAATCGTCACGAGCTACGAAATCATAGAGGAGGACGACAAAACAAAAGTCTGATTATCATCGCCTTGGCCCAAGAGCAAAAACAGCAGCGGCGCTCGTCCAATAAAGCGCGCGGGAGTCGGTCGCGTCTATGCAAGGCGCACGGGCTTTCGCCAGGTTGAAGACACGTTGAAAGGATTTCCTATGCGGCGTAGTTTCCGCTCTATTCTTCATCATTTTCTACTGGCTCTCTGTTTGCTGCTTGCGTCGTCAACGCTTTCTACTGCGCAGTCGCAAGCCAACTTCGAGCGATGGGAAAAGTTTGACTTTGCGCAGCAATCAATCGAGCTATCACAGCTTCAAGAGATGCCGCTCGAAGATTTAAGACTCCTGCGCGGATTGGTCTTCGGGCGTCACGGGCGCGTCTTTAAGGATGCGGACATCCGCGATTATCTAAAAGGCCGCCCCTGGTTTAAGCCCAACCCTGATTTCCAAAACTCCCTGCTCAACGAGACCGAGCGAAAGAATCTGGACATCATCCGCGAAGACGAAGCGAAGAAACACGATTTCATCGAACCCGGCGATTTACGCTTTCATCAGGAAAAACCATTCACCGTCGAACAGTTGGACGAGCACACGGCGGGCGAATGGCGTATCCTGCGCGCAGAGGTGGAAGCCATTCATGGCAAACGCTTCGACGAAGAACCGTGGCTTCAGCAGTATTTTGAAGAGCGCTATTGGTACGCGCCCGATTCGCAGTATGACCCGAAGCGTTTGAGCCGCGTTGACCGCCAGAATCTTGAGACGATTGCCGCCGCCCAAAAGAAACAGCGCAAGCTTGCCCTTTCGCCCGGCGACATGGGCTTGTTCGAGAAACAGGCAATTACAGAACAGATGCTGCACGGCCTGAGCCTCCACGAGTTGCGCCTGCTGCGCAACGAAGTCTACGCTCGCCACGGGCGCACCTTCAACGCACTCTGGCTGCAACAGCACTTCAGTTTCCAACCCTGGTACGCCCCCGTCGAAGAGGGACAAAAGCCAACGGAGCTATCAACCGTAGAGAAGCAGAACGTTGACACCATCGTCGCCTACGAAAAGAAGCTGCACGATGAATTGAACGCCAAGCCTGTCTCCCGTGAGGTGCTCGAAGGATTGTTTTCCGAAGACGCACGCAAGCTCCGCAGCGAAATCTACGCGCGGCACGGAAAGGTGTTCAAAGACAAATCGCTGCAAAGCTATTTTGCGAGCCTCGATTGGTACAAACCCGACCCGAAATACAGCGACAAGTCTCTCAGCGCGATTGAGAAGAAGAACGCCGCCGTCATTCTGGCTTATGAACGAAAGGCCGACAGCGTCTTGAACGCTGTCGAAGGTTGATAAGGCCAACTCTCGCGCCCGCGTGCCGGGCGCAATAAACATCAACTAAAGAGCGATGAAAGGGAACGGAAACCGAGCTTTTCGTTCCCTTTCGTGTTATGTTTTCGGCGAAGGGCGCGCGGGCAGTAGAGCCTTGGTCGAGACAACGCGTCTTTGGTCGCCTGCGTCTCAATCGAAGGTTGCGAGGGCTGCTTGAAGCATTGCTCGTCATGCCCGGCAGTCTTCGGCAATCAAGTTCTCTTTCGTGTAATCATATTTCGGGTCTTAACAATGACATTTTACTTTTCGCTCATCGTCGCCGGTTTCTCAATCTTCCTCCAGACAATTTCGCCTGCCTCTTTTCAGCAGACACACGCACCGACGGATGCTCTTGTGCTTTCCAGCGGGCGAACGCAGGACGGCGCGCTAACGACCGTCAGGCGGCTCGACCGAGAGGAGCGCGACGCGAATCGGGAGTTGGGCCAATTGAGCGCCGTGGAGCATTTGCGCCGCGCTAAAATCTACATGGACAACCGTGCGTTTGCGGAAGCACGCGAGCACTGGCAAGCGCTCATCGAGCGTTTTCCAAACGATGCAGGCATTCCGTCCGCGCTCTATGGGACGGGGCGTTCCTATTTCCAAGAGCAACGCTATGAAGACGCCCTTCCAATCCTCCAGCGTCTCGTCAATGATTATCCGGCTACGAAGGACGGGCGCGAAGGACTCTATTCCCTGGCTTCGACCTACCTGCGGTTGGGGCGCGCTGCGGAAGCGGCTGAACGTTATCGTGAATACACGGAGCGATACCCGCAGGGCGAGCGCATCGAATTCGCTTACCTGAACGTCATTGACAGTCTGCGCGAGGCCGGACGGCCCGCTGAGGCATTGCCCTGGATTGCGCGCACGCGCGAGATGTTTCGCGGCACGGCGACCGCCACCAACGCTCTTTTCGCGCGGCTACGTCTGGACATCGCCGGAAATGATTGGGCACATGCCATACAGACCGCAGACGAATTGCGCCTCGCGCCGCTGACCAAAGACGTGATGACCAATTCGCTGGAACTCGCCTATCTCAAAGCTTACAGCCTTGAGCGCAATGGGCGCACGGAGGAGGCCTTCAATGCGTATCTGGCGATTCCCGATAGAGTTGATTCTTATTATGGAATGCTGGCGACGAATCGGCTGCTGGCAATTGGCAGCGCCGCGACGCGGCCTGCGGTGACGGCGCGCGTCAGCCGCGTGCAGAGCGAGGCAAACTCCGCCGCCAGCCTGTATCCTGCGCCTTACAGGGAAAGCATTCTGCGCGCGGCCCAGAGCCGCAAAGTTGACCCGCGCCTTGTGCTCGCAATCATGCGTATCGAAAGCAACTTTCGCTCGCGCGTGAAATCACCCGCCGCCGCGCGCGGTCTGCTGCAACTGGTTCCAGACACGGCGCAGAAATACACTGCGCGCGTCGGGCTTAACAATTTACAGGACGATGACCTTTATCGTCCTGACATCTCGATTTTAATTGGGAGCGAATATCTGGCTGAACTGACACGGCTCTTCCCTGAATTGCCGGAAGCGGTCGCCGCCTCATACAACGGCGGCGAAGACAATGCCGCGCGCTGGCTCAAACGCGCACGTCAACGCGACGCTGGCGTCTTTACGGCGGAAGTCGGCTTTAGCGAAACCAAAAATTACGTGCAGAAAGTAATGGCTGGCTACCGTGCCTATCGCTTGCTCTACACGCAGGATTTACAAGCGCGACGTTAAAACTGTCTACTGAATAATATGAAGCGACACAAACGAGATACTCCGTTCGTGTCGTTTCGTGTTGTTTAGTTGACGGCTTGCCGTCTTCAGCAGATGCCGAACTGGTCAGTCTAATGACGATAGACTCTTGCTCGCTCTGCGGCCATAAGCATCTTCTTTATGGCTCTGGGCTGTAGAGCCTGTCTGAAAAACCGGTTGCGCGCTCGCGGCGTCTAAGCGTGTCAGGCCGCCTATCGGGACGCGGGATAATGCCCAAGCGCACGAGCGCGTCGTGATACTCGTAGCGGACTGTGATTTCCGCCGCCGGGCGCGATTCCAAATCAAGGTTAATCCAGCGCACGTCGTGTCTGACGTTGCGGCCAATGCCCGTCGCCGCGTAATCATCATCGGGGACAGGATAGCTTTCAGACTTCCGTGCCTGCGTTTCGCCGCGCTCATTGCGCCCCGCGGAAGTGCTCGGCGCGTTCGAGCTTTTATCGCTGCTATTAGACTCACCATCTTCCATTGGCCTTGGCCTGTAGGGCGGCGGCACGACGATGCCACTCGATTGTCGCTCACGAAAGAAGACGGCGGTGATAACTCCCAGATTGGCCGTTTGCCCCAGCTTCGCGCTATAGGAGTTTCTTTCGTTCGTGAAATAGAAGCGGCGCGCACGCTCCGAACTCATCTGCCATCCGCTGATGGTGATGGTCTGATACGGCTCTATCACCCACTTGCTTGAGTTGTAAGCAGACGAGCGCCGCGCATCAATCGTGTTCAAGCCATCGACGGAGAGGGCAACGGCGACGCGCACGCCCAGCGGATTCCTGACACGCACCTCATACTCCGCTCCCTCCAAAGCCTCTATGTAACGTCGCCCGCGCGCGTAATACGTTTCCAGCGGTTGCCCGTGCACCAACACCTCTACGTCAAAGACTGCGTATCTAACGTCTGCCGTTTCCGGCATCGCTTCGACAAAAGCTGTTCCGCTAACGTTCGCACGCGCCTTGCCTGCCTGCGACAGGATGACGGCGGCAATCAACAGCAAACTGGCAGCGATGCACGCCAGCACGGTGATTGGTTTTCTCATCTCTTAATCCTCCTCAAGACGCCTTTTGACGGTTTGCCCGCCCACTGAACGCTCTGGCTTCATTTTTCTTGCAGAGAACCTGCGCGCTTGTGATACAAAAGTTTAGCGAAAGAGAGAATCCCGACGATGATTAGCTTCGATGCGGAGATTTGCTCCGACCTGCCAGCCAGCGCGAGCAAAGAGTGGTTGGAGACGAACGGGCTGGGCGGCTACGCGTCTTCGACCATCAGCGGCATGAACACGCGCCGCTATCACGCGCTGCTAGTCGCAGCCAGGCGACCCCCGACAGACCGAATCGTGCTCCTCTCAAAGCTGGAAGAGACGCTCGTGCTCGACGGCGAGCGATTTAATCTTTCAACCAACCAGTATCCGCAAGCTGTTCATCCGCAGGGTTATCGTTTTCTGCAAAACTTTAGCCTCGACCCCTTTCCAATCTTCACCTTCTGCCTCGGCGACCTTGAGTTGAAAAAGACTGTCCTGATGCTGCACGGCGAGAATACGACCGTCGTGCGTTATCAGTTGACAGCGCAAACATCACGGCGCGCCTTCCTTGAACTGCGACCGCTCATAGCCTTCCGCGACTATCACTCGCTCAGACATGATAGCTCAAACGTCAAGCACACACTGGAGATTGAGCCGGGGCTGATACGCCTCGCGCTGGGCGACGAAGAACCGGCCCTGCTGCTGGCGCACGACGCCTTGCGCGTTCACGCCGAAGGCATCTGGTATAGAAACTTCGAGTATGCGGAGGAACGTGCGCGCGGCTTCGACTTTCGTGAAGACCTCTTCAATCCCTGTTCGCTCTCCTTTGATTTGCACGGCGGCGAAACGTGCAGCATCATCGCGTCAACTCAAAGGCATGAAGCACACGAAGCCGCAGAGATAGAGGAGCATGAACGCGCGCGGCGACGAACGACGCAGAAAGCTCAGGAAGATGATGAATACAAGCGCGCTCTCCATAGCGCCGCCGAACAGTTCATAGTGCAACGCGGCAGCCATCGCTCATCCATCATCGCCGGTTATCACTGGTTTACGGATTGGGGACGCGACACGATGATTGCTCTGCCCGGCCTCACGCTCACGACCGGAAAATTCGACACCGCCCGCGAAATTCTCAGCGCCTTCGCGGAACACTTGAGCCAGGGGATGATTCCAAATCGTTTTCCGGACGAGGGCGACCAACCCGAATACAACACCGTGGACGCTACACTCTGGTTCGTTCATGCCATCGGCATTTATTTGGAGAGAACCGGCGACCAAGCTTTCGTGCGCGACCAGCTTTACTCTCATCTGGTAGAGATAATTGACTGGCACGAACGCGGCACGCGTTACGGTATCGGCATGGACGCAGACGGGCTGCTGCGCTCCGGCACGTCGGGCGTGCAACTAACCTGGATGGATGCGAAGGTTGGCGACTGGGTGGTGACGCCGCGCACAGGCAAGGCCGTAGAGATTCAAGCGCTCTGGTACAACGCTCTCTGCCATCTGGAACAGATCGCCTCTCGTCTGGGCGATACATCCACCGCCGATTACTGCCGCAGCTTGGCCTTGAGAGCCAGCGACAGCTTCAACCGTAAATTCTGGAATTCTTCGGCACACTGTCTCTTCGACGTGCTGCGCGACGACGAGACAACTGATGCATCCATCAGGCCGAATCAAATCTTCGCCGTTAGCCTCCCCTTTTCGATGTTACAGCCTGAGCGCGCACTGAGTGTGGTCAGCGTCGTCGAGCGTGAGTTGTTAACGCCCTACGGTTTGCGCTCGCTCGCGCCGTCGCATCAGGACTATCGCGGTCGCTACGAAGGCGATTCCCTTTCACGCGACGGCGCATATCATCAAGGCACGGTTTGGGCCTGGTTGATTGGGCCATTCATCACCGCTTACCTGAAAGTCAATGAACGCTCAGCAGAAAGCCGCGCGCTGGCTCGCGTCTGGCTGCGCGCCTTCCGCGAGCATCTGATGGATGCCGGACTCGGACAGGTTTCAGAGATTTTCGACGGCGATTCGCCGCACACTCCTCGCGGCTGCATCGCGCAGGCTTGGAGCGTGGCCGAGCTACTGCGCTGTGAAGTGGAAGAGCTTTAACAGACGCAACGTCGCGATTCAGTTGTAGTGAAGCATTATGAAAGGGATGCTATCTCGGCGTCAGTTGGAATGGCTTTTCGGTCGGGCTTATGAGTCTCACTCTTTAATCTCAACAGCCCGCGCGATGATGTACATTAACGAACGACTGGCGCTGCCTTGAAGTCGCTTGGCCCAGGAGGTTTGAAGTTTAGGCCACTCAGACGGAGCGACCAGCCCACGTTCAAGTATCTCAAACCCTGCGTCCCTGTAATTGGAAACAAGAACGGAGTCTACGTGTGCGACAGATAATGGTTGCAGCCCTAAACGTTCGGTCTCGGAACGGTCTCGCTCAGGATCAAGACCGATGACCACTTCCAGCAGAGCTTCGGAAGAACAGATACGCCGCAGATTATCCAACACCACCCTCTCCCCTGTCGCCACAGCCTTCAGCAAACTGCCCCAGGGGAAATGAACGTGCACTTCGTCTGCCACTCCGCTTAATTCCTCAGGGAGGTCTTCGACGGCAGACTGTATGAAGAGAACGTTAGGCAGGCCGCCCTTCGCTGGTTTCCTGTGAATCTTCTCGGATATTTTCTCCAGCGGTCGCGGACTCGCGTCTATCCCGATGTAAAACTTCCGAGAATTCTTCTGAGCGCACTGGTATACAAAGAGACCGTCTCCGGTCCCTATGTCCACGATTATCCCCTCGCCTGTAGGGTGCGATAAGGTCTTGGAAGGCGCGCTTATCGAGTTATCAATTGGTTCGACCACGAATCAACTTTAACATGAGCTTCGGTCCTTTCTATCTTGCCAATATACCTATGAACTTAAATCCTGGCAACGCGCACATGCGGCGTTATTGCCCGCCCTGTGCCACGACGACAACAGCCGAAATGATGACGGGCACAAGGAGTCCCATGGCAACCAGAGCACTTATTTTCATCCACTTTGGTATGTATTGATTTTTCACGCTCTTGACATCGGAGTAAGCCATCGTCTGAGCGCCCGTTTTCTTGTCAACGACTGTAAAGCTATCGCTCGCGATCTCGCTGATGTATCCCTTCACTTTCGCCCCGGCGCGCAACTTAACTTCGACCTTAGCCCTCGGCCCTGTGCCAATCTCTGCGACCTTCTCCTTTACCTTTGCCGCCGACTTCGCTTCTTTCTCCTGCTTACCGCCGCCTGCGTTCACCTTCTCGGCTGCACCGGCACGTTCTCTCTCCTGTGCCGCAACAGCGTAAGGCGTGCTGAGTCCCGTCAAGTTAATCAATAACGCGGCTAGTGAAAGTGACAGAAGTCTCTTCGACATAAGCTCCTCCAACGGCAGGTTGATATTACTCATGCCCGATGGGAGCAACCCGTGTTCCCTGACCTGACGCGCATGCAACGAGGCTCTGAGGAACAGAAACCAATCCACTCGACTGAGGCTAATACGACATCTGCAACATATTTATTGCATCACATTGACAAGCGCATGAAGCCAAGTCAACCCACCGCACATTCCCCGCTGTTATATCGCGCGGGCGTAGAGCATGGCAGAGATTCTATGCTGTGGTGAGGTGGAAGAGCTTTGAAGAATCAGAAAGAGGGCGCAGGAATAGAGCCATAGCATAGGCAACTTTGCTGAAGTTATCATTATCGATAACAATCAAGGTCTGCGTCTTGACCGTATTTGATTTCGAGATATCTTATTCAGCAAATTGGGTTTTTGTTTAGGCTTTGCCTGTTCAATCTTATCTGCCTTACTTCTTTTCGTTGGAGATTGTCCTTCTTCGATAGGCTGCGCTTGCTCAATCTTGCTTGGCTTACCTATTCCCATTTGTCTTTCTATCTCTTCTATTTTCCCACCAATCAATGCTTGTATTGCCTGTTGATTCGGGTCAAAAGATTGCATTGGCTGCTGGATCGGGTTTGATGCGTACTCATGTGCTTTCTTAAGATTGTGATGGGCATTGCCAAAATCTTTTTTTTGCATATAGGCCAGGGCCATTTCGTAATAACCTTGAGGGTCACTAGGTCTAAAGTTAAGGTACTTTTCCAAGTCTGCGAGAGCTTTGTCAATATTGTTTAGCTCACGATGGAGTTGTCCACGCTCAAAGAAAATATTTCCGGTAGCCTTGTGCGTCACGGCCAAGTCGTAATATTCCAACGCCTTTTCCAAGGATTTTTCTGAGTCATTGCGCCACCTGTACAGCGCGCCCAGATCCCAGTATGAGTTAAAGTAATTGGGAATAATTTTTAAACTTTCTTGAAGGTCATTAAAGGCAAGGTCATACTTTTCTAGTCCACCATAAGCGTATGCACGCCTTCGATAGCAGTTAGCTAGAAAGTAGCCATCCCATTTAGTCCTGAGTTCTTCTTTTGGTTTTAGTTCAAAAATCTTATTAACATCCGAGACCATTTGATCGTAGGATATAGTGTCAGTACTCGCTCGGCTGTAAAGAGCATCAATTAAGGAATCACGCAATAGTTTCTTGCTTTCACCCTCAGTATCCTTAAAAAGAATTTCCATCGCCTCTATCGTTCCTGCGCTGGCGTAAGAGGTTCCAAGTCTAATAGCTAAATCCTTGTTATTTAAGCTGGCGATTGCCAGCAGCGCTCCCTTCTTAGCATTCTCATCATTTCCGGCAAGGATGGGGACGAATTTCTCAACAACTTGCGTCTCAGCGATACGCACTTCCTGAGCCTTAAAAGCAATTTCCTGAGATTTATAGGCGTTAGCGAAATATATGCCTATGATGCCGATCACGATACTGGAAAGGAAAGTTGATAGGGTTGCAAGTTTATCCCAATTATCTTTTCCCTTTCCTTTTGATAACTCTTCAATAATTATTTGTTGCTTCTCAAGAAGTTGCTTGACTTGTCTGTTTGTCATCTCTAAATCTCCTCACTGACATGTATGACGTATCATTTATTTTCGCATCTGGAAGAGGCTAGCGCCTAACACATGTCAGGTAGAATCTTTCAATATAATCACACGTCGCGGCTTGTGAATTTTCGCTTGTGAGCGTGCTCCGAATCTGCGGCTGAGAAACTAATGGACGATGAGCAGCAAGCCTTGCTGCTCATCGTCCATCGGGTTGTCAAACTGTTCGGCATGGACTTGTTAGTGGTTAGCGTGTTGTTAGCTTTCGGTCGGTTTATTACCGCCGCTTGATTTTTGCGTTCGTCGGTGCGTGTGCCGCCTGCTTGTTCGTACTCGTTAGAGTTTTTGCCCCAGCGTGCGCCGACTCCGGCGAGCATCCGTGCGTTTAAGTCGTCGAAAATTTTCTCGTCGGCTTGAAGGTCATTTAAAAGCTCGTCGAGTGTCGCCAGTGCTGTATTGTAGCGCTCCTGCTTGTTATAGACACGGTCGATTTTCTGCTTGAATTCCGCCAGCGTGAGTCCGGGGCCGAGGTCGAGTGTCGCAGATATTGACCACAGGTTGTTAGCCCGTCTTTGAGCTTTTTCAAGGATAATGGATTTGCGTCTTTTTCGCGCCATACACTTATTACCTCCGAGGTGCGAGATTTGAAGTGAGAACCAGCGGCGCGACCAGTTTAACCCGCGCAGTATATTCGTTTTTCACGCCTCGTCAACTGTTTTATTCTGATAAAAAGAGCCGTGATTACTTAAGCCTGCGCCCTTAATCATTGAGATTATGCTGCTCAGTTTCAAATACATGCTGCATTTGCTTGAAGCGTTGCTGCGTTTGCTTAAAAATTTACTGCTCGTCTTAAAAGGATTGCTGCCCTGTGAAGATGAAAGAAACCACCAGCCGAGTCCTGCGAAACGACATGAACTTCAGTCTTTTGTTGATTCAAAGAGAGGCTTGAAGCCGTCGCCGGGATTGAAGACGAGATCGCTTTTTTTGCCTGCGTCTTTGAGGTGGACTAAATTGACTTGGTCGGCCAGCAGGTCGAAGAAGAGACGATTGCGAAGCTGAGCGCCGTTTAAGCCTTCGGGCATCTTGATTTCGAAGTAGAGCCAGATTCTATCTGCCTTTGCTTCCATCCCGACCCATGTGAGCGTCTTGGTTTCGCCAGCGCCGTTTTTGAGATTGATGGCTTCTTGCAGGTAGGCGAAGGTTAGTTGTTCGGCGTCGGGTGTCTTGCCGAGGCGAACGTCTCTGCGGCTGCGACGGGTCAGAATGCTTTCGAGGTCGTGCGAGTAGACCTTCAGCGAGATCTCCAACAATTGCTCCTGACGGTTGTATTCCATGCTCATCAGGCTGGTGTGGAATGTGTGCGCCGTCGCTTGATGCAATGGAGCGGCGCACACGGTTAACAGGAGTAGAGTTTTGATGAAAGGGCGGCGATAAATTCTCATGGCTGTCTCTGCGGTTCGGTTGGCTTTGGTGTTTCCGGCTGCGGCTTGCGCTCCAACTCCTGCATAGGATTACTCTGCCGCTGCTCCTTAAAGATTTGGAATCTTGACTTGATTGGGCGACGCGGGAAAAAGTTGTTCGCCAGGTCAACGTCTGCGGTCTCCAGGTGCGGGTCGAGTGTGATGGTCTTAATCTCTTTTTTGGTGACGATTAACTTGGAAGCGTCTGAGTTGTTCAAGCGCCAGATTTCGGCGGGGATGCGTAGCTCCTCGCTTGTGCCGTCTGTGTATTCGATTTGCAGGATGACGGGCATGACGAGTCCGCCAGTGTTCTTCAACTCGATGACGTAGAAATTCATTCCCGTTGTGAGCAGCGCTCTCTCTTTTTCAGTTAGCGTCGAAAGATATTGCTGAAACTCTGCGCGCTCGCGCTCCGTTACACGAAACTGATCGTATGTGTTGTAGAAATCGCTGAGCGTGGGAAACTGCTCTATGCGTTTCGGGATATTTCGGTTTCGTTGCTGCGAGAGTGTTTCCGGTTGGGCCGCTGCCTCGCGCCGCGCTGCTTCTTTTTCAACCTCTGGATTGCGGGTGTCGAGAGTGTAGAGACGTACGTTCTCAATTGAGATGTCCGTGTGGTCTGTCGTGTAAAACCAGCCGCGCCAGAACCAATCAAGGTCAATGCCCGATGCGTCTTCCATCGTGCGGAAGAAGTCTGCGGGCATAGGCCGCTTGAACTTCCAGCGCCGCGCGTATTCCTTAAACGCGTAGTCGAAAAGCTCTCGGCCCAGGACGGTCTCGCGCAGGATGTTAAGCGCGGTCGCGGGCTTGCCGTAAGCATTGTTGCCAAACTGTAAGAGCGAATCGGATTGCGTCATGATAGGCACTTGCGCTTCCGATTGCATGTACTCGGTGATGTTCTTCGGCTCGCCGCGCCCCGAAGGATAATTGCTTTCCCATTCCTGCTCGGACAGGTATTGCAGGAAAGTGTTCAGCCCCTCGTCCATCCAAGTCCACTGCCGCTCGTCGGAATTGACGATCATCGGAAAGTAGTTGTGGCCGACTTCGTGTATGACGACGGAGATGAGGCCGTACTTCGTGCCCGCAGAATATGTGCCGTCAGGCTGTGGGCGCGGGCCGTTAAAGCAAATCATCGGATATTCCATGCCACCGACAGGGCCGTTGACCGAGATGGCAACAGGGTAAGGATAGGTGAACGTGTAACGCGAATAGACGTTCAATGTATGCATGATGGCCTGCGTCGAATACTGTCCCCAGAGCGGATTGCCCTCCTTCGGATAGTAAGACATAGCCATCACGCGATTACCGTTCACGTCGTGCAGTTGCGCGTCCCAGATAAATTTGCGGGAGGAAGCGAAAGCGAAATCACGCACGTTGTCTGCATGGTAAACCCATGTCTTTTTGCCGCGCGGCTTGCTTGCTTCGTTGGCCCTGGCCTCTTCAGGGGTGACAATCAAAACGGGCTGCTTCGCCGTTCGGGCCTGTTCGAGCCGCTGGCGCTGCGCCGCCGTCAATACGGCTTGCGGATTTTGCAGCACGCCCGTAGAGGCGACGATGTGGTCGTCGGGCGCTGTGATGCGGACGCGATAGTCGCCGAATTCGAGAGTGAATTCGCCAGCGCCGAGGAATTGTTTGTGCTGCCAGCCGTTCACGTCGTTGTAGGCGGCCATGCGTGGAAACCACTGTGCGAGTTCGTAAAGATAGTTGCCGTCTGCCGGAAAAAATTCGTAGCCGGTGCGACCGCCAATCTTGCGCTGGTCGTTAATGTTGTAGTTCCAATCGACGGAAAAGCTGACTGATTGGCCGCTCGCCAAAGGCGCTTTCAAATCCACGCGCATCATCGTCTTGACAATCGTGTGTCCAAGGGGCGCTCCCTTCGCATCGCGCACTGCCGTTATCTTGTAGCCGCCGTCGAAATTGCGATTCACCAGATTCTCTACGACGCCGAAAGGCAGGCGCTCGAAGCTCGGCGCATTCTGCGTCTTCAAGGTGTCGGAATCCTTGGCCCAGATGTTCTGGTCTAGTTGCAGCCAGAGATAAGAGAGCGTGTCGGGCGAGTCGTTGTGATAGGTAATGGTTTCCGTGCCCGTGATGCGCTGGTTCGCGTCGTCAATCTCTACGTCAATCGAGTAATCTGCGCGCTGTTGCCAGTAGCCGTTGCCCGGCGCACCCGAAGCCGTACGCTGCCCGTTGGGCGTCGGCAGGATTTCGTCCAGTTGCCTGAATTTATCCAAGGGACGGGATTTCGATTGGGCAAACGTTACAGTCATCGAGCAAACGAAGAGCAAAATCAATGCGAGAAAACGAGTGCTATGCAAGATGTGTTTGTTCCTTTCATTCGGGCTTGACGCATCAAGAGCGGCTGACCTGTGTCGAGGAGAGCCGTATAGTAACGCGAAGGGCCTCGCCAACGCAAAGTTGAGAGTCCCCGGCAACGTTTGATAATGCAAGGGATTTACGGTTATTATCTGCGTTTAGTTTCGGGAATGTGGGGGCACAATCGGGGGGACACTTCCGTCTAAACAATGCACAACGCAATTACGGAAACCAGACCGAAAATCGAAGCGGGGTCGTTTTACGACCGCGTCGCCAGCCTCTATAACCTCTCCTTCAAGTTTAACGGCTATGCGCGCTCGCTCGAACAATACCTGAGCGCTCATCCTTTGCCGATTGCGCCCGGCGCTAAAATTCTGGATGCCGGATGCGGCACGGGCCTGCTCACGGTGGCGCTGTTGAAGGTCATAGACCTGCCGGTTCAGATTACGGCCATTGACCTTTCGGGGACGTTAATTGCCACTGCCCGGCGTGCCGTTAAAGAGCAGGCTGGGCGCACGCAGACGATCGGATTTTCACAGGCCAACATTCTCTCGCTTCCCTTTCGAGATAATACCTTTGACGCAATTGTGACGAGCGGCGTGCTTGAATACGTGCCGCTTGACGAGGGCTTCGGCGAATTGGCGCGCGTGCTCGCGCCCGGAGGCCACCTGCTACACTTACCCGTCAGGCCGTCCCTCGCCAGCCGCTTTCTCGAACTGCTCTTTCGCTTCAAGACCCACCCGCCGCGCGAAGTCGAAGAGAAGACTTCTCGCTACTTCCAGATTATCTCTCACCACCGCTTTCCGCGCCTGCACGTCATCGGCTGGACAAAATCGGCAGTGGTCGCGCGGAAAGCTTAAACTTCAAACAGGATTTTTTATTTGACCGCCACGAGCCGCATGATGCGGTCGTCGTCCTTTGCGGGTGAGCCGCGCCCGTCACGGTTCGAGGTGGAAAAATAGAGCGCGCCGTCCGGCCCTTCCGCCACGTCGCGTATGCGCCCGTACTGTTTATCAAGCAGCCGTTCCTGACTCACGACGCGTCTGCCGTCGAGCACGACGCGAATCAACGCCTCTCCGCGCAAACCGCCGAAAAAGAAGTTGTCGCGAAACTGGGGCAAGGCAGAGCCGCGATAGAACGTGCCGCTGGCGGGCGCGACTGCTGGCGTATATTCCAGCAGCGGCGATTCCAACCCGGCGCGCGTTTGCGTGTGATGAATAATCGGCCAGCCGTAATTTTTGCCGCGCTCGACGATATTGACTTCATCGCCGCCGGGAGGCCCGTCAAAGGTGGATGGCCCATGCTCTGTTTGAAACATCAGGTTAGTGCCGGGCTGCCAGTCTAAGCCTTGCGCGTTGCGATGGCCGTAAGACCAGATTTCCGGGCGCGCGCCCGCTTGCCTGACAAACGGATTGTCCGGCGGCACGGTGCCGTCGTCGTTTAGGCGCAGGGTTTTTCCGGCGAGCGAGTCTAGCTTCTGCGCCTGAAGGCGATCCGTTGCATCGCCCGTCGTGATATAGAGCTTGCTGTCAGGCCCGAAGCGCAGACGGCATCCGGCGTGATATTGCGCCGCCGGAATATTTTCGATAATCACCTTGCGCTCAACGAGGGAGCTACCCGTCTCACGAAAACGCACGACGCGCACCAACTGCCCGCCGCCGCTATAAGCGTAAGAGAGATAAAGCAGATGATTCGCGCCAAATTGCGGATGAAGTGTGAGACCCATCAGGCCGCTTTCGCCCGTTGGCTCGACATCCGAGATTTGAGCGAGCGGCTCCGGGCGCAGCTTCCCGTTTTCAAAGACTCGTATGCTACCCCGCCGCTCTGTGAAAATCATCCGCCCATCGGGCGCAAAGACGATAGACCACGGAACTTCCAGATTACCAATGACCGTTTCCACCCGAAACCGAATCGCACCGCTCTCAGCGCTCGACACTTCGCCCTCGCCCCTCCCCGGCGGAGGCGGCTGCCCGCAAGCCATGGCGACAAAGACGCTTAACGCGCTCGTCAAATACAGCAGGCACTTCAACACAAGCTTCTACCCCCGTTTATGCAGGGCTTGAGAGTGTCGGAATAGTTTGTCGGGAATATGGCTGGGCTGACAAAATTTCTCTTCAATGAGAAATGTACTCATGCAAGAGCTTGAGTTCGTCGCCCTGCTCGCTCAGTTCGACGCGCAGAAGGTCGCGCATCGAGAGCATTCCGACCCAGCGCTCTTTTTCGACGACCGGTAGATGGCGTCGGCCAGTGCGTTCCATTCTTTCGAGCGCTTCGTGCGGTGTATCGTTGGTTTCAATCACGGCGAGGTCAGTCAGGGCGCTCATCGCATCGCTGACCTGCAAGGTCGCGGGGTCGCGCTGCGGCACGACGATACGATTGAGCAAATCGCGCTCGGTCAGAATACCGACCAGCCTTTCATTCTCGTCGAGCACGCAGACTCCGCCAATCTTGCGGCTGGACATATACGTGGCGGCTTCGAGCAGATTCATCGTCTCGCGCACGGAATACGGCGTACGGTCGCGAATCACGTCCCGGATCGTCATCATAACTCGTCTCTTCCTCCTTCTACCGTGTTGGCTTAGCGTTGCGAGTATTATAATCGTTTTAGCTTTCCTGTCATCAATCAAAAAGCATGGGCCACTGCCGAAGCTTTACTACTCCAGCCGCAAAACCGCTCTGGCTTTCACGTCAAAACGTTGCTAGAATGCACGGCGGCCCCCACGCCTAAGTAATTTACGGCTAGTCTGCTACGCCAGGTAAGCTCGACGTACCTACAGATGGCCCTTATGTCCGCCAGAGTCAGCACGGATGCCGCAGTCGGTGAACAATCCCCCTTTTGTTATTTACCGTGTGTTTGGTTGTCATGCGTGAAGGCATGACTCCGTTACGCTGAATCTTTATGGAGGCTTCTTTGATCGAAGCGACAAACAATGGCAATTCTGTTCGTGAGTTGCTGCAGAGCACCGTCGACGATGCCACACGGCTCGCGCCAGCGCCGTTTTCGGATTGGAGCGCATCCAGTGAACCTGAGCACTTCGTCTCGTTCTATGAGGCGGACACATTCCTGCTTGACTCACTGAGCGGCTTTATCGGCGCGGGACTCCGCGAGGGCGATGCCTGCATCGTCGTGGCAACGAAGGCGCACCGCGATGGTCTTGATGAAAAGTTGCAGGTGCATGGGCTGGACGTGGCCGCAGCCCGCGCGAGCGGTCAATATATTTCTCTGGATGCTGCCGAGACTCTATCGAAGTTTATGGTCGACGGACAGCCTGAGCCTGTGCGCTTCGCAGAGGCCATCGGCGGTCTCATCGCGCGAGCGGCAGAAGGTCGTAGTCGTGTGCGAATTTTTGGAGAGATGGTCGCGCTCCTCTGGGCAGAGGGCAATCAAGGTGCGGCGATACGATTGGAAAACCTCTGGAACGACCTGCACAAGACGCGTCCCTTCTCGCTCTTTTGTGCTTACCCCTTAAAGGGCTTTGACGCAGATGCGCTCGCCGGGGGCTTGAGCGACGTATGCACAACGCACGCACGCGTTATCCCCGCCGAGAGTTATAGTGCGCTGACCAACGCAGATGACCGCCTCCGTACCATCATTCAGTTGCAACAGAAGGCCAGATTGCTCGAAGCAGAGGTGGCGAAGCACAGGGAAGCCGAAGGGAGACTTCAAGCTTCACTGATTCGGGAGCAGATTGCACGGGCCGAAGCCGAGAATGCCAACCGCCTGAAAGATGAGTTTCTGGCTACCGTCTCACACGAACTGCGCACTCCGCTTAACGCCATCATCGGATGGTCGCACATGCTTCGTGGCGACGGGCTGGATAAGGCTATGGCTGCCCGCGCGGTAGAAACCATCGCGCGCAACGCAAAATCGCAGGCCCAACTCATCGAAGACATACTCGACGTATCGCGTGTCATTACGGGCAAGCTACGCCTCAACATCGGGCCGGTTGATGCGTCGTCGGTCATCAACGCGGCCATTGATTCCGTGCAGTTGGCGGCTGATTCAAAAAACATTCGCCTGGAAGTGACGCTCGACCCTTCGGCCCGCCACGTCTCAGGCGATGCCAGCCGCTTGCAGCAGGTCGTCTGGAATTTGCTTTCAAACGCAATCAAGTTTACTCCGCACGGCGGACGCGTAGAGGTACGCCTGGAGCGCGTAGACGCACACGTTGAAATCAAAGTGAGCGACACGGGCGAGGGCATCAGTTCCGATTTCCTTCCTTTCATCTTTGACCGCTTTCGTCAGGCCGACGGCACGAGCACGCGCAGGCATGGCGGGCTGGGCTTGGGCTTAGCGATTGTGCGCCATCTGGTAGAACTGCATGGCGGCACAGTCCACGCCAGCAGCCCCGGAGAAGGAAGCGGCTCAACGTTCACCATCAGGCTTCCGCTCGCGTCCGCTCACGCACGCGCGAAAAGCGGGCGACCTGACACAGATAGTTTGTGGGCCAACGAAGAAGCAGGCGCAAGCGTCAAGCCGCTGCCAACGCTCGAAGGCGTACAGGTGTTGCTGGTCGACGACGATCAGGACACGCGCAACATGCTCGCCGCCATGCTGGCGGAATACAGGGCGATAGTACAAACCGCCGCTTCGGCAGCAGAAGCGTTTGAAGTGCTACAGTGGTACAAGCCCGCCGTGCTGGTCTCTGACCTGGCGATGCCGAATGAGGATGGCTACACGCTCATTGGTAAGGTCAGAGCATTAGAGGCGGAAAGCGGCCAACATATTCCAGCCGTGGCGTTGACCGCGTATGTCAGAATTGAAGACCGCGCACGCGCGTTGTCCGCCGGGTTCAATATGTTCGTCCCGAAGCCGGTCGAGCCAGACGAGTTGATAACAGTTATCGCAACGCTCGCAGAACACGGCACAGCTTGATTATTTTCGGTCTCCCGTAGACTGAATAATCGAAGCTGCCAAGCCTTCGATTAAATTCTATTCAAACAGCGTCCCCTGAGCGAGGGGTCGGCGGAATGTGCTCTTTCGCTGATGTTCCGCCTCTGCCTGCTCGGCAGCACGCGGCTTATTCAAACCGAGCCGTCGGCAATGCAACTTGAACAGTTGCTCCGTGACCCGCCACTGGTGGCTTCCGCCGCGCATTCTCTCCCCGAATTTACTCGTATTGAGCTTGCCTCCGCGCTCTTCCTTTATGTGATTGAGAATGCGCTCGGCTTTCGTCGGCAGCTTCTCTCTTAAGCGTTGTTCGAAATAGGGAGCGACGCTGCCGGGCAGTCGCAGCATATTCATGAAGGCACACTTTGCGCCCGCCGCTTCTGCTCGTTTCAACAACTCCGGGACGTGCGAGTCGTTGAGACCGGGGATGACCGGCGCGAGCGCCAGCCCGACTGGTATCCCTGCCGCCGCCAGTTCTGCCATAGCCTTAAAGCGCGCATCGGGCGACGGAGCGAACGGCTCAAGGGCGCGTGCCGTTTCGTTGTCCCTGAAAGGAATCGAGAAGAAGACAGAAACGGACGCCCGCCTGCTAAGCTCGCTCAAGACATCTATGTCTCGCCTGATGAGCGCAGATTTGGTGACGATGCCGATTGGATTTCTAAACTCCGCGCAGACCTCCAAACACTGTCTCGTCAATTTGTAATGAGCTTCGAGCGGGATATAAGGGTCAGAGGTAAAAGAGAAGACTATCTCTGCGCCCTTCCAGGAAGGCTTCATCAATTCCCTGCGCAGGAGTTTCGCCGCATAAATTTTAACAACGATCTTACGCTCGAAGTCTGTGCCTGCTCCCCAACCTAAATACTCATGCGTCGGGCGACTGAAGCAGTACGTACAGGCATGAGCGCAGCCGCGATAGCAATTGACGGAATAGTCAAAGCCGACATCGGGACTTTGGTTGTGAGTGATGACGGTGCGCGTCTCGGTCTCTTCAAAGACTTCGACTCTGGCTTCCGGCGGCTCGCCTATCCATTCGATTGTGTGCGAGAGCCAGGGGTTCGGCGGGTTTTCGACGTAACGCATCGGATTAAACCTGCGGGAGCGGTCATCTTTGAAAAAATTAAGCTTGCGGAGCGCTGCGCGGCTGAACGGCCTCGATGCTGTGCAGGAGCACGAACACAGTGTCGCGGCTCTCGTCGTCGTTCTTCATCGTGAGCGCGACATAATCGTTGGTAATGTCGCCGACCGTTCCCTCGTAGACGCCGCCCGAACGTGTTTTGACGCTCACCACCTGTCCTCTGTAGCGTCTCAGCAAGTTTTCTATGTGCTGCATGCCCATTAAGAGTAAGGATGAAGCAGGAAGGAGAAAATGATTTGAGCGTGTGCGTTCAAATTTAATCGCTCGTCTTTCATCCGTTATCCCTCCCGTTGCGTCCTTGTTTCCCTCCTTCCATCTGGCTCTCGTCCCATGTGACGAAGAACAACCTGTATTTGTCGGGGTCTTCGACGGTGATGAAGCGCCCGCCCCAGCCTTCATCTACGGGCGGCGCAAGCTCAAGCCCGCGCTTCTGCAAACGCGCGTAGTAGGCGTCAACGTCCGTCGCCGTCAAGAAGAAATGAACGCCGCGCCCGCGCCTGAGCATCGTCTCCAATTGTTGCACCAGCGTAATTCTCAAGCTTCCGGCGCGCAGCGTCGCCATCGGCGGCTCTGCCTCCGGGTTGCTGCTCTCGATGTCCAGTCCGAGTTGCTCCTGATAGAACGCAACTGATTCCTCCAGACTATTGACTTCCAGCAAGAGCAGTTCGAGTCCGGTTAAGAGCATTGCGCGCGCCCTGATTTTTTAAGCTTCCTAAAGATTGCTTAGAACAAGATAGAGTCCGTATCCGAAGCCTGCGACAGTCAGCCAGAACAAGGCTTCCTGCACTTTAGTATAGCGTCGCGCGGGGTGCGTCTCCGCAAACGTCCCGCGAATCGCCAGCATCACCGAGTGGGCCATCAGGACACCGGCCACGATGACGAACACGGCCAGGATTCCGAGCGGCCAGAGAAAGCGTATCCAATGAGCGCGCACCAGAACCAGCAAAACGACGCCCGCGAAAAGGCAGAGCAGAGCTTCGACGCTTCGCCCTGAAATAGCATCGGCCTGAGCCGAGGGCGAAGAATAAGTCTGGACGTATTCGTTGATGAACGGCTGCTGCCGCTCTGAGTCGTAAGCGCTGCGCGTCGCTTCGTCTTTGAGCACGCCGTAAGCTTCGTTGAGCGCCTTCATCTCCTCTTCGTCGCCGCCGCGATCAGGATGATGCTTGATGGCGCGCCGCTTGTAGAGGCGCTCGATTTCGATGGGCGTGGCGTCTGTTTCCGCTCCCAGTATCGAATAATAATCTTTGCTGTCATCAAAGCGGCTCATCGGCTTCGGCTGTGATTGTAGTTTTGCATTTTTTAATTTGCAATGCCTATCATCGCCGGGCAGCAAACTATCCGCAAAATTTTCTTGCTGTGATAAGCTCAGCCCAAGAGCGGCGGGTAGTTTCTTCATTCAATTCGTAAAGGGAAACTAGTGGCACAAACCTTTGCTCCGGGCGACGACCTGATTTTCCAACTCGAAAGTGGCTACGGCCTGTTGCGCGTGCTCGCAATCGAGCCGAGCGAGAGTGGAACTATCTGGCATCTGCTCGCCTACGAAGAGCTATTCCCGGACGTGGAGGCCGCCGAAACGGCTCTGGCTACGCCCGATTCCCTGCACCCGCGCGTCTCGCACATGGCGCTGACGGATCGCGCTTTTGAAAGAACGCCAGCCGCGCTGCTCGGCAATCGTCCCGTCGCGGACGAAGAATTGAAGAATTATCGTGAATGGCAGGCGAGCGCTGAAAGAATCGTATCCGACCGCTCAGCGCTGTTGATGTTGGGGATTCGTTAGCACCCGGATATTGGCCGGAGAAAACATTGATGAAATTCAGACGAAACCGGAACGCCCTGTTGATAGAGCGCGCTTTACCTCTCTTCCTGTTGCTGCTCATAACGGTCGCACCCGTTTGGGCCGAACGACGCGAGCGACGCATAGATGCGTGGAAGCCTGTGAACTACGACATCGCGCTGGTCTTAGACGACCAGTTAACGGAAATCAAGAGCGCCCGCACAGACATTACCATCCTCGTCTTAAAAGATTCGCCCGGCACGATTGATCTTGATTTCGGTGAGATGGAAGTCGAGAGCGTTGCTGTTGGCAGTCAGCCCACTCGCTTCGTGCAGGAGGAGGGCAAGCTCAATGTGCAGCTTGCCTCGCCCGTCAGGAAGGGTCAGAGATTAATTGTCAGTGTGAAGTATCGAGGGCGACCGAAGGACGGGCTAATCTTCACGCCGGACAAGAACGGAAAACCGTCCGTCACCGGCGACAACTGGCCCGACCGCGTGCATCACTGGATACCATGCCTGGATCATCCGTCGGCGAAAGCGACCGCTCGCTTTACAGTGACCGCACCCATGCGCGACCTCGTCGTCGCCAACGGTCAATTGACGGCGAAGCGCGATAATCCGGACAAGACACGCACCTGGATTTATACCGAAGGCGTGCCGATTCCGCCTTACTGCATGGTGATTGCGGTCGGCGAGTTTGCGCTCATAGAGCCGCAGCAGCCCGCGCTCACCCCGCTCTCTTATTATGTACCGCAGTCCGACCGACAGTTTGCGCAACAAGGCTTTGCGCCCGCCGCACCCAGTCTGGAATTGTTCAGCACAGTAGTCGCGCCTTACCCTTATGAAAAGTTGGCGCTCATCGTCGGCGCGACACGCTTTGGCGGAATGGAAAACTCCAGCGCCATCGTCTTCGGCAGCACTCTCTTTGATGCGCGCGAAGGCGTGCAGCCGATGAGCCGTAGATTCAACATCCGTCGCGGCATCGAAGAAGTCGTCGCACACGAAATCGCGCATCAGTGGTTTGGCGATTCCGTCACCGAAGCAACGTGGTCTGACCTCTGGCTGAGCGAAGGCTTCGCCACTTATTTCGCAGGACTCTTTGTCGAACGCTATGAAGGGCAGGAGACTTTCCGCGAGTATATGAAGCGCCAATCGGACGATTACTTCGCTTACGAAAAGAAACGCCGTGCGCCCATCTTCGATCCCGACACGGAAGACTTAAACAAGCTGCTCAACGCCAACAATTATGAGAAAGGAGCTTGGGTGCTGCATATGCTGCGCAGTATGCTCGGCGACGAAGCATTCTTTCGCGGCGTCCGCAATTATTACCTGGCTCACCGCAACTCTACGGCGACGACCGAAGATTTACGCGCCGCTTTGGAAAAATCCGGCGGCACGAACCTCCGCGCTTTCTTCAAGCGATGGATTTACGAGAGCGGGCATCCGGTTTACGCACCCACTTGGACATGGCGACGGATGGGCAGGAGAGGCGGAGTCTTAACCATCAGGCTGCGGCAAACACAAGCGGGCGCGCAATTCCCCAATCCGCTGCCAATTGAAATCCTGCTGCCGAATAGCAAGACACGAACAATAGTTAAGCCGACAGGCAAAGCAACCGTCAAGCGCATCCCGCTCGCGCAGCGCCCGGTTAACGTTCGCTTCGACCCCGATGCAACTATCCTGAGTGAAATGGTTTTACCAGTTTCGCCTTAATTATCATCACTCATTAGTCTGCGGACGCGTAGAGTTCCCTTCCAGCATGACTTATCCGCCGGAGATAGGCGCGCTCGAAAAGAAAAGCATGTAGCCCCATACACAGCAAAGGAATTAAAAAGATGAAAGAGAAACTAAAGCAATACATTCCCTCAGTCTTGCCGGTGTTTTTTTCAATTCTCCTTTTCGTAGCTCCTTCACAGTCACAATCCAGAATAGAGAGCGGCTCTTCAGACGGCACGCCGGAGACCATCCTGATTGGCACGTTGAGCGCTGACAGCACCACGATTGCGGTGGTCAGTACCGCTGATTTCCCGGAATCAGGCGTGCTCAAGATTGACGAAGAGGTCATCCATTATCTTTCAAAAAGCGGCACAGAGTTTAAGGGCTGCACGCGCGGCGCAACCGAAACAATCGCGGCTTCACATGGGAATAACGCAACGGTCAGGCTGGTAAAAAACTCTACGGCGCAGGCCGGGGTCAGTCAGGCCGGAATCAGCGAGATTGGCACGGTGACAATTGCCGCTGATGCAGATGCAAACGGTTTGGGCAGCGTTGAGTTTCAAACTAGAAAGCTATCTCGCCTTAGTATCGGTAACGCCGGAGGATTGGGCGTCGGGGTTCCAGGCGATTATGGCACTCCGTACAATAAGGCGTTGCTGAGCTTCAAGGGCTTCGAGACCAAACATTACACTATCTGGAAGGCCTGGAGCAGCGACCCGAACGCTCCGACGGCGGCAAACTTTTCGTTCTATGGCAACATTGGGCCAAACCCTACAGGAAAGCGAGGGATGCAGGGCTACTACATGGGCACAAACGCGGGCCGTAGCGGCCCTGAGTTTCCGAACGAGGGCCAGTTTCTTGACGGCTGGGAGACTTACTGGACAGGAGGCCCGGACGCTCCTGCACAGGAGCGCTGGACTTATATTAGAGGTGCTGCTGGAACGAGCGCGCAGCGTGTGATGTTCTACTATTCTCCATTGAATAATCCGGAGCGCACCACCCTCGAATGGGCTTTAAATCAGATTAACTTTGAAGACTGGACGAACCGGCGCACGTGGATGGTCTTTACGCCCGGCAAAGTCGCGCTTCTCACGACGCCCGAAGCGCCAAATCCGCAGATCGTCACAGACTCGGCCTCGCCGCTCATCTACAAGGGAACGCAGTCCTATCCTTTCGTTAATGGCAGCGGCGAAACGGAAATCAGCAGAGACACGCAGGTCGTTCGCTTCATGTCAAAGCATGACGCGATCAACCCCAGCACGGACTATCAATTTGTGCTCGGTGCGGGCAACAATCGTCCCGGACTACGCTTTAATGTGAACGGAGGGCGCGGCTGGGAGTACAGCAATGACGGCACGACCTACGTTAAGTTTTCCGATGCGACGAAGGGCTTGTACCGCCAGTCTTATACCTTAGCGGCGGCGGCGGGAAGCTTTACGATGCTCGGTACGGCTGGCCCAAACGGGTCGGGCGAAACGCCGCTCGCCTTTACCGTGACCATCGCCGAGAATAATAACGCGAGCGCCATCGCCGCGCGCGTTTATCATGTGCTGCTTCCGCTGTATGGAACACAGAACGTCTGGAAAGAGGTGCTGCCGACATCCGCTGCGATAGGCAATGGAACAGACACAAGCCTCAAGTTGGACGTGAAAACGGATGCTGCTGACGGGCTGACGAAGCTTCGCCTGCGGAGAAGTTCGACCGTTACGCGCGCTTCAGCGGTTTATGCAGACGTACAGGTCTTTGACCGCACCGGCGCTTATACCATCTCGACCCAAACCGGAACGGGAGCAACCGTAGCAGACCAACTGCAAACGCTCAGCGCTTCAACGAGGGTGCAAACCATCCTGGTTGACTATGGAGACGGCGTCATTGATACGAAGGGCGCAGGTTCGCCGGAGGGCGTAGTGACAGCCTCGCGCGGCTCGACGTATCGCCGGACGGACTGCAACCAGACGACGAACTGCTTTTACGTTAAAACCTCTGGAACGGGAAATACAGGTTGGACGGCGAAGTAATCACCCGCATTGAAACCTGTCATGCTTTAACTTCTGGGACTACTGCGGACACAGATAAGGCGAGGTCTGGCACATGAATCGATTTTGGAGAATTCAAAATGAGTTTGGCACCAGTGCCTTGATCCGCACGTCTGTGCTGTTGGTAGGTCTTTTCGGAATGGCCCTTTTTGATTATTTTGCCTTTTCAAGTATTAGGGCTACCCTCATCGCCAGTATCGGACTGTTGCTGGGGTACTTGTTCAAGCGGAAGATCGGTCAAGGAGCAGAACACTACCCTCGTGTTCTTGCCGTTGGCCTCTTCGTATATCCAATCATTCTGCTTCTCGGCGACCAACTCGGAATCGGGAATGGCGCGAAGCTTGCCATCATTACCGTGACGACGGTCGTTATCTTCAACCTGCAATTCTGGTCGCTCTCAGACCCATCAATAGTGAATGCAGAGCGGGATGTTCAGGAGTAGGCGATTCCTCCAAGGGCGGCCGACGAGCGCACCAGCGCAGCCGTCGAATCCATCTTCAGCCGAGAAAGTCCCCACAAGTTCCCCACCGATACCTCAGACACGAAAAGGCCGGTAGCTCTCAATAGTTGACGTTCAACAGCTACCGGCCTTCCAGTGAAATCGGGGCGAGAGGATTTGAACCTCCGACCTTTCGGTCCCGAACCGAACGCGCTACCAGGCTGCGCTACGCCCCGTTAATATCACCAGATAAAATCCTTTGCATTCAAAACGCCTTTGCTTTGACCGTTCTTAGATGGTTCAATACGAACGGTAAAACTCGCGCGTTCACAAAAAATTCAGCTTCAAATCTTAAGACCGCATCTATCTGAGGGATATAAACTAGCAGAGCATCTACTTCACTTGCGCAGTATCTCCTGCGCAATTTACGGCCTTCCCAACTTTTCAAATTAACTTTAACGCTACCCTGACTGTGGGGCGCTTTACCACCTGCATACTTGACCTGAACCCGCTCTAGTTTCTGACTATCATCAAGGATAAAATCATATCTGGAAGCAATCAGGGGCTTGCTTAACACGACACCCTTTTCAAGGGCGCGGAGCATTACTTTAATGTGAGCAATCTCGCCTTTCTGATGAGTACTGTGCATGGCTTGACTACTTAAACCTTATTGGATTGCGCTCCACTCTAATTACGAGCGAAACCCATTTCCAATAAATATAATGCTCGGGCAAATTCGATTTTTCAAAAAACGTTTAGCGCCACGCCCCTACAAGTGTTTAGCTAAGGCATCTTAAGTGAGCCGACACGGCATGTCAAACCTTAGGCCGATTCGGAGCGCGCGACGCGCGCCTTCTCGCGTCTTGATTTAATAAACTCGACGGCAATCGGTATCAGCGACAGTGCGACGACGATGATGACGACCCATTCGATGTGCTTGTCCAGATCAATTCCAAAGCGGCTCTTGAGCGTGCTGCCTAAAAAGTATCCGGCGAGAATCATGCTGAAGACCCAGAGGAAGCCTCCGACCACGTTGAAGATGACGAAGCGGCGATAAGGCATCTTGGCTGCTCCGGCGACAATGGGAGCAAAGGTACGCACAATGGGTACGAAGCGGGCGATGATGATAGTTTTGCCACCGTACTTATCGTAAAACTCATTGGCCTTCTGCAAATGGCTCGGCTTGAAGAAGAGCGATTTCTGTCGTGTGAAGATACGTTGGCCCATCTTGAGGCCAGTGTAATATCCGACGGCATCGCCAACGACGGCGGCGACGAAGAGCGTAATGAGCAGAATGAAAACGTTGAGGTCACCCTTGGCGGCGAAGAGTCCGGCGACGACGAGCAGCGAATCGCCGGGCAGGAAAAAACCTGCCGCTAATCCCGTTTCAGCAAAGACAACGAAAATCAGAACCAGATAGCCCGCACCTGCTATCGTGTTCGGATTCAGATAGTGCTTGATTTGCTGTATGAGTTCGCTAAGAGATTCCATAAAAAAGAGGTCAGAGGCCAAAGGTCAGAGGTTAGTTCGTTGGTCTATAACTGACCTCTAACCTCTGGCCTCTAGCCTCTGTTTTCCTGTGACCAGCCGTAATGTCCTATGAGTGGGACGAAGGCGCACGCTCCGTGATCCTCTCGTTTATAATCCTTATCAGTTTTGATGACGCGAACCAGCCTTTGTGATTCGCGCGTGTTTCCGATGGGGATGACGAGTTTGCCGCCCAAACGCAACTGCGCGAGCAATGGTTCTGGAACGTCAGGCCCACCGGCTGCCACAAGAATCCCATCGTAGGGCGCGTGAGCGCTCCAACCAAGTGTGCCGTCGAAACACTTGACGGTGGCGTTATAAATATCAAGCTGACGAATACGCGTTTGCGCTTCGCGGGCCAACTCTGCGATTCGCTCGATTGAGTAAACCTGCGCGGCGAGTTTGGCGAGAACGGCTGTTTGATAGCCTGAGCCAGCGCCGATTTCCAGCACGCGGCTTCTATCATCAAGCTCCAAAAGCTCGCTCATGCGTGCGACGATGTAAGGCTGCGAAATGGTTTGATTGGCGGCAATGGGGAGCGCGTGGTCGCCGTAGGCGCGGCCCTGCAAGGCTTCGGGAACGAAGAAATGGCGCGGGAGGTTGAGCATCGCATCGAGCACGCGCTCATCAGTAATGCCGTAATGCTGGCGCAGGCGCGCGACCATCCGCTCGCGCGGAATGCGAAATTCCGCTCTGGCTGTCGGTGGCCGCAAGTGTGCTGAACTCAATTCTCACCTTGCCTTCGGTTTAAGAGCTTTGCAGCACTTCGCTTGAGTTGATGTAGTTCCAGGCGTCAAGCGCCGTCAGCGCGCGATGGTCTGTCATGTCGCTCTTCAGCGGTGTGACCGAAATGTATCCCTGCTCGACGGCGTGATAATCCGTTCCATCCTCGGCGCTTGAACGGAAGTATTCCTCGCCAATCCAGAAATAAGGTTTTTTACGCGGGTCTATGTGTTCTGAAATGACCGGGCGCGCGTTCTTGATTCCCTGCCGCGTGACGCGCACACCCTTGATTGCGCCGGGAGGAATATTGATATTGAGCAGTGTTCCGTCGGGCAGACCTTCGGTCAGCACTTTACGGACGGCTGTGACGGCAAAGCGCGCGGCTTCCGTGAAATCGAAATTCTCACGCGCCACAAGGCTGAAAGCCAAACCCGGAACGCCGAGGATAGTGGCTTCGAGAGCGCCCGCGACTGTTCCTGAATAGGTGGCGTCGTCGCCGAGGTTTCCGCCGTGATTGATGCCGGAGACGCAGATGTCAGGCATCTCTTCCGGCGTGAGAATCTTATTGAGCGCGAGTGTGACGCAATCTGTCGGTGTGCCGTCTATGGACCAGTGGCGGTCGTCAATGCGGCGAATGCGTAGGGGGCGCGCCAGCGTCAGGCTATGCGAAGCGCCGCTCATCTCCGCTGCGGGCGCGACCGTATAGACCTCGCCCAACTCGCTCAGAGCTTCTTCCAGTTTGATGAGACCATCCGAATGAATGCCGTCATCGTTGGTCAGTAAAATCCGGGTCATAATAAACTTAAGCCGACCGGGTGTATGCGCGATTGTCTAGCCAGGCTTTCGGGGAAGCAAGTCGTGGCGCTTTTGGTGCGCTACCGGACACGGCGGACGGTTTTAACCTGACGCTCGCGCGTGGAGCTTAGATTGCTCGCGCATTGTTTGCTGGAAACAAAAGGTGAGGTCTCTGACGATTGCCCCGATGCCCGGTATCGAGTTTGAAGCGACGCCGAAGCTTCTAGTCGCGCGGCGTAGGCCGGCGGCCCTTCTTCTTATTGCGCTTGCGCGCCAGCGCCGATTTGAGCTTGGCCTTCTGGCCCGGCGGCATGAAGAACGCGTGTTTCTTGGCATCCTTGATAATCTCTTCCGTCATCACCCTGCGCTTAAAGCGCCTGAGAGCGCTCTCGATCGACTCGCCCTGATTAACTGTTACTATCGCCATTTCTTCTCCGTCTATGATGGTAGTGAATTGTGAATAATCTTCTGCAAAGATTAAGCTTGATAATTTAACACGCCACGCGAGGTATCGGTCAAGCGCAGATGAACCCCGCAAGCATCCTTTCGCCTGCGGGGTTCTCTCCTCTGTGAGTTTCACAGCTTCGAGCGGTTTACGCCGAAAGAGCGTTCTCTTTATTGCGCTTGAGGCCGCCAATCTGTACGGGCTTCTCGCCTTTGACGCCCTGCTTGTCGAGCACCATCTGCTGATAGAGTTTGCGCATCTGTGCAGCCTCTTCGGCAGCCGTCTTCGGCCCTTCCATCTGCGGCTTGTGCGGACGCTGCAAATCAATCTCGTTTAGCGCCAGACTGTGCGAAGCATCGTCGAGCTTGACTTCCTTGCCTTTGGCAAAGATTTCATGACGGCCATGCTCCTGATACCACTTCGCGACGGTCGCGTTCTGGTGCATGTTCTCGATGATGTTGCGCCAGCCTATCCCTGTGTTGTAAGCGCAGAAGGAGATTTCGCCTTCCTGTGTGCCGTAAGGAATGATGCACATTTCCGTGCGGCGGAAGTCGTAGTTGAACAAATCCTGAAACCACATGCCCGCGATGAAGAGGAAGTTCCAGGGGTCTGCGCGGCGCTTCTCGATGTCTTCCTTCGAGCGTTTGCCGTCAACGCGACCGTAATCCTTGCCGGTCAAGCCAAACGACTTGTCGAACTTTTTGAGAATATCAACGAGCGTCAGGCTCTGCGGCGCACCGTAAGGCTGGTAGTTCTTCAAGAGCGCGAGGCCCATCATAAAGTTTGAGAACCATTTGCCGCGCGCAGCGTCCGTGATGTGCTTGATGTCGTTGACGAGTCCTGGAATGTTCAGGAATTGCGGAACGGGAGCCATCTCTTTCGTGTTCTTGTTAATCATCACGGCAGTCCCGACGCCGCAGTTCGGGTGGCAGCCGCAGGAGACCTGTCCCCACTCTGCCTCAGGGCCGTGCGCGAGGTCTGCGAAATCCGCGAACGCGCCCATCAAGCTAAGCGGAAACCAATCGCGCGTCGGCTCCGTTATGCCGACCTGATTCTTTACGTCGTGCGCCAGATGCGAAAGCGTATAGCGCTGTTGCAGGCGACGCTGCTCCGTAATCTCTTCGTCGCGGCCCGTAAACGAAACCGGCTGGAACGAAAGAAACGCGATCTTCTTCGGATTCTCTAACGCGAAACGAACAACAGAGCCGACCTGATCGTTGTTGACGCCGTTGACGAGCGTGATAACGAGCACGATTTCAACACCCGCTTCGTGCAGGTTGTTAATCGCGCGCAGTTTCACGTCGAAGAGATTGCCGACCTGTCGGTGGCTATTGGCGTCGTTGCCGATGCCGTCGAACTGCAGGTAAGCGTAGCGGAGACCCGCTTCGGCTGACTCACGGCAGAACTCTTTCGACTTGGCGAACTCAATACCGTTTGTCGCGCACTGCACGGAGTTGTAGCCGACCTTGCGCGCATACTTGATGGATTCGATAAAGTAAGGCGAAATCGTCGGCTCGCCGCCCGAAAACTGAACGGACATCTGGCGACGCGGCTTGATTGAGATGGCGTTATCAAGAATCTCCTTGATGTCTTCCATGCTCAGTTCATGCACGAAGCCGACCTGATTAGCGTCCATGAAGCAAGGGTCGCACATCATGTTGCAGCGGTTGGTCAAATCCACCGTCAGCACGCTTCCGCGACCATACTTGATTGTGCTTGAGCCGTGATTGTGCAATTTCTCGTCGTTGTGCGCCTGAATGTCGCGGCCCGGAAACATCTTTTCGATGTGCTTGAGGAATTTCGAGTCAATCGCCATCATGTCTTCGTAGTGGCCGTGCGTGGGGCAATCCTTGACCATCCAGATTTCGCCGTCGCGCTCGATAATCTGCGCTTTGATCTCGCCGACCTTCTCGTTAATCAGCACGGAGACATCCTTCTTGCCGCTGATGATGGCCTCGCGCGCCTCTATGACGCACTTGGGGCAGAGGCTATCGGTCGTGCGCGGAAAGCCGAGTGTAGGCTTGGTCTTCTGCCAGGACTTCAAGAGCGGCTTGTCAGACCACTTCGGCGTGAAAGACGGATTCGGTTTGTACTTATTAACGGACTGAATGGCCTTGAATGCTCCGCGCGCGATGAGCGTCAAGCCTTTTTCGACGTGTTTGATGGGTCGCATTGTTTTCCTTCTCTACTTGGTAAATCGAGTTGCAAATAAAATGACAGATTGTGTTGAAAAGCGGCAGGGCACGCTAAGCTGCTGAAGCGCTTCGTGCTCCACCGCTCTCAAACACCTTTTCCCTGTGAATCCCGCACCTTCCGATGCAGAACAGAAATCGGCAGCAATCCTAGAGCAATGATTGTGCCGCTGACAGCCACTTGAGGCAAACGAACTAATAACAGGACTTATTTGATTTCAACGAAAACGCCGCTCGCCTCACAAATCTAAAATGCGTATCATAAAGACGCGTTGGGCCAGCCGTCAAGCCGAATGTAACATTATGACACCTGCCTTTTCCCGATTATAGAAGATGACAGACGCCCTTACAATGAAAACGGCAAGCTTCGATGCGGAGCTTGCCGTTTCTATATGCCCGGTGTTTTTCGTAAGGAAAACTAATCTGGGAGATAAACCTAAGGCACAGGCTTATCTCCGCTGCATCCTACTGTTTTAACTCTGGTCGGACGGCTGCTATTGATAATGTGCCAGTTGCCCTCTGTCGGCTTCTAACAGCCTTTGATTAATTTGATAAGAATTGTCAGCGGCGGGGCGCGAAGTAGCCGATGCGCGCAGAGACTTGAAATGAGCGGTTGACTGTTTCAACTCTAACGCGGCGAAAGCGTCCGTCTTTGCTCTTGTTCAGCGGTGTGTAGTAGAGAGCGTACTGGCGGCGCAGCTCCTCTGCAACTTCCGCGTAGGTCGAATCGAGCGCGTTAAAGCTGGTGGGCTTGTAGAGTCTGCCTCCGGTTGCTGCCGTCAGTTGGGCCAAATTCTGTTCACCTATATCGAGCACGCGCAAGCCTTCCTGCAAGTCGCCGATGCGAAGCTGGTTGAAGCGCACGGCAGCAGGCGTCGCGTTGAGTAATGAATCAAGCTCGGCACGCTTTCTCTGCCGCTCAATCTCCGTATTGCTGACGACGTAAACGCTCGCCTGCGCCATCAGCAAGGCGCGCAGCGAGGCTTCGAGCGTACTGTAACCGCGACCACTATCTATCCCATCCGTCAAAACGATAATCGCATGTCGCCCGCGCGCCTTTGACAACTGCTCGCGCGCAGCCAGCAGGAGTGCGTCGTTAAAGAGCGTGAAGATGCCGGGCACGATGCGTCGCAAGCTGCGTCGCAGTTGCACACGGCTCTGCGTCCAGTCCTGCAACAGCTCTATACGGTCGTCAAACTTAATCAGGCTGATGCGATCATCCGGCGCGAGTTTTTCGGCAAAGCCTTCGACGGCGCGGCGAAAGTCTTCGAGATTAGCGGCGGCGCTCGAAGAGGAATCAATCATCAGGACGACATCAACCGGCACTTGCCTGATCGCCAGTTCCGATAAAGGCTGCTCGCGTCCATCCTCGAAGACGCGAAAATCGTTGCGCGTTAAATCAGTGATAAGCCGCCCACCGGCATCACGCACGGTGACGGGCAACAGCACCTCCGTCGTGCTCACGGAAATAACGTCGTTGTCATCAACTTCCTGTTCGACGCTGTTTGAAACCGGCGGAGCGCTTGGCTGTTGATTGTTTTGCGCGAAGACCTGAAGGGAAAGCAACAGGCAACAGGTAAAAGGCAAAAGGGAAAGAAGAGACAAAATACGAAAAGATAAACGCGGCAGCATGGCTAATCCTTTTTCTTCCCTCTTAACTTTTACCTTTTTACTTTTGCCTTTTACCTTTACGGCTTTACCGGCTCGTCGCTCATGGCGGCGGTCATGGCGGCAATGATGCGGTCGCTGACGCGGCGCTTTCGCAACTCTGAAAGCTTCAGCGGAGAGAGATCAAATTCGGCGGGCGCGTTTTCGATGCGACGAATAATCGTGCCTTCGGAAAAGCCCGCTTCGACTAGTTCGACAATCGAATCGTTGGTCAAAGTCGGCGTCTTTTCGAGCTTAGGCGTGCCGCCTGCTTCTGCCGGAGGACGAATGATGCGGACGGTTGCGCTGCCCGTGGTCTCTGACGAGTCTGCGCCGGAATTGCCCGCCCCGCGCGTACGCGTGCGTTCGCTCGAACCGCTGCTGCCGCCGAAGATGTCCGTTGAATTACCGCCCTGTTGATTCTGCTGCCGCGAATTCTGTTGAGTGCCACGGTTGTTGAAAAAGGGGTCGTCTTCAATCTCTTCATCATTCATCAACGCGGCAGCATCGTCGCGCGCAACCATGTTGAGAATGATATTTTCGCTAACGCCGCCGCGCTTGAGTTCAATCAACTTATCGGGCGAGAGATCAAACTGCGCTGGGCGCGTACGGATGAGAGCGATGACCGTCTTCTCTTTGAATCCAGCCCGCACGAGCTTGATAATCGAAGCATTGGTCAAAGGCGCTTCGGCGCTCTGCTGCGCTTGAACGGACAGGCATCCGGCCAGCACGCTCAACATGAAAGCCAGACAAATTCGCTTCAAACAGATTTTCATAGCATTTCTCCCCTTGAAGAAAATAAACGATTAACGGTGGCTGGCTTTCAGTATCATTTCCTGGTCGATAAAAGCGAAAGGACATTTCACGCAAAGACGCAAAGGCGCTAAGGAAGAAGCTCGCAAATAAAACAGTGGCACTGCCATCCAATATCTGAGTCTTGGCTTTGCTTATCTTAGCGCCTTTGCGTCTTTGCGTGAGATGGTTCTTCTTCTATCTTTTAAAAACCTACCTTAGGCGCGATGCTACGGCGTCTGGAGTTTCAACCGCGCTGACGGGCTTGCCCTGCCTGTAACGCGCGCCGATCTTCTTCACGTAATTGCGCGTCTCTTTGTAGGGTGGAACATTGCGCCCGTACTTCATCACAGCGCCCTCGCCAGCGTTATAGCCGGCCAGCACCAAGTCAACGCGACCGTTGAATTGTTCGAGCAGCTTTTTCAAATACTTCGTGCCTCCCATGATGTTCTGTGCCGGGTCGAAAGCGTTGCGCACACCGTAATGTGCGCCCGTGCCCGGCATCAACTGCATCAACCCACGTGCTCCCTTCGGCGAGACGACGCGCGGATGAAAGTGAGACTCCTGTTCCATGACGCAGAAAATCAGATAGGGGTCAACGCCGTAACGCGTGCCGTTCTCTCTAATCAATTTATCGAAATGCGCATTGCCAGTGCTCCAACCGCGCTCCGTCCACGCGCGTGCGGTCTCAACGGCGTTTGGCGTCGGTGGCTGTGCAGCCTCGCGCTCGATGCGCTCAATGCGCGAGCGTTCGAGGAAGATAGAGAGATTGCCGCGCCTGTACCAAGCACCCGTGGCGCTTTCGTTCACTTCGTCGGCCTCGACACGCGCACCGCCGACTAGATGAATCCAGACGGGCTGCGCGGGCGCATCATTGCGTATCGCGCTCACGTCAACCAACTTGACGACGGGCGTGCGGCCCACATCTTGATTGATCTGTTCGGCGCGCTCAATTGAGCGAACGCGGTCGCGCGCGACGAGGTGCGTCACGCCGCCGCGTCTGTATCTCACGCCCTGCTCGCTTTCCCAAATCTCGTCCGCTTCGACGGTCGTTCCATCAGTCAGACTAATGCTCTGCTTTCCTTCGCGCGTCGAAATGTTTTCCGCCGGAGCTTTATCAACGATTGCCGCCGTGCTGGCCTTGTAGCCTCTGGGAGAGACGGACGGCACGAGCACCTCCTGGCGCGCTCGTAACTGCGAAGCGATTGGAAGATTATTAAGCTGTGCGACCTCTTCCGCCGAGACGTTAAAGCGCTCAGCGAGAGCAGCGATAGTATCTCCCTCGCGCGCGCGAATCTTCATAGGGCTGCGCCGACTCAGACGCCCGCGCCGCACATCGACATTCGCGCTCCGATGTCCGTACGCGCTGCCCCTCGCTGGTTGACGCATCAACGCGCCCGTTGACTCCTGCGCACTCGCGGGCAGCACCGAAGCTGAAATAAAGAGCACGCCTGTCATCAATCTTGATGCGCTGAATTTGGGGAATCTTCGGGTCATCTTTTTATCCTTCCACCTTCATCCTTGTTCTTAGAGTTGCAAGGGGTCGGCAAATTCTTCTGCGAGTTGTCCGGTCTGCTCGGTTGCGGGCGCGTAGACGTGTGCCGTGCCGAAGTAGTTGCGCCAGGCTAAATCCAGAACCTTCGGCGATAGCTCCAGCGCGTGGCCTTCAAAGAGGCAGATGTCCGTGACGCGATCCAGCAAATCGCGCGGCTCGCAGGCTTTCATCTGCCGATGCTCGATGATGTAGTTGTTTAGCAGGTGATCCAGACTCGCTTGTTCACACTTGATGCCGCGCGTGTAGGCTGCGCGCTTGAAGATTTCGACGTAGGCCGCAGGAGTTGGCGGCTCGACGCGAGCGCGGTAGCCCATTCTGCGCAGGAACGCTTCGTCCGACAAATCCTTCTCTTCCATGTTGGTTGAGAAGATGACCAACTGCTCAAAGGGGACTTCGATTTTCTTGCCCGTGTGCAGCGCCAGATAATCGACGCGTCGTTCCAGAGGCACAATCCAGCGATTCAGGAGGTCTTGGGGAGCGGCGCGCTGGCGTCCGAAGTCGTCTATGACGAGCGTGCCGCCGTTTGACTTCATCTGAAACGGCGCTTCGTAAAACTTCGCTGCATCCGACCACACGAGGTCTGTGTTCTCTAAGGTTAATTCACCGCCGACGACAACCAGCGGACGCTCGATGTGTACCCAGCGACGGTCATACTCGGCGGGCGTCATCTCTGTGGGCGCGACGCGATGATTGTGTGAATCGAAGACGCGGATGATCTGCCCGTCAATCTCTATCGCGTAAGGAATCCAGATCGCGCCGGGCAGAGCATTATTGACGCGCTCGGCGACAGCAGTCTTGCCAGTGCCGGGAAGTCCCGTGAGAAACAGCGAGCGCCTTGAATTGATAACGCAGCCGAGCGTTTGCATTAAAGAGGTTGGCAGCACGAGGTCACGAAACGCTGCGCGGACTGTCTCCATCGAAGCGGCGCGCGAAGGCACTGCTTGCAGCCGCGTCATGAAAGAATAGTCTTGAAGCGAGACGGGCGATGGGCCAGTGTAGCCGCACATCGCCTGCAAGTGCGCGTAGCGATCCCAGCCCTTATCGAGCATCGCGTAGCGCGTCGAACCCATCGTCGCCTGCTTGCGGACTTCGATTAGCTTTTCGCGGTAGAGCATCTGCAACAACTCTTCCGTCAACGTTCGCGGCAGGTGCATACGCTCTGCGACCGCAGCGGTCGTCGGGTCGGCCAAGAGCGCGACGTGCTTTAAGACCAACCCGCAGAGGAAGCCCTCGTCAACGCCCGTGTCGGCGATTTCCTCCGGCATCGGCGGCCCCATGCTCTCGATTTCAGTTCGCGTCAGAATGCTCGTCTGTGACATTGGAAATTTCCCTTCGGTCAATTTCAAGTTTTCAGTTTTCAGTTTTGAGTAAAAGCCCAGTTGCTTTCTGCTGAACACTGAAAACCGAAAACTGAAAACTAATTTTTAATTCCCCCAAAACATCGCTATCTCTCCGGTTGTGGGGGAGAGGGCGCGTTGTGCTGCCTTTGATTCGTCGTAGCGCCCGACGCTCGCGTAGAGGTCTGCGAGGCGGCGTAGGGCGATGGTGTTGGTCGGTTGCAGACGGCGGACGGCTTCGTAGTATGGAATCGCTTCTGCGTTGCGGCCCGCGCGTTCGAGCATGGTCGCGGTGTTGAGCCTCCCGTTCACCTCACCGCCAGCGCGTGCAAAGCTCTTGTAAGCGTCTTCGTATTTGCCCAGACGACACTGCGCGAGCGCCAGATTGTTGAGGATGCGTTGGTCGCCGGGAGCGAGCTTCGCAGCCTTTTTCAACTTATCGACGGCAGCGCGATAGTTACCGTTGAGATAGAGCGAGAAGCCAAGATTGTTCAAGGTCTGCGAGTCTTCCTTGTCGGCTTTGATGGCGCGCTCGTAGAAATCTTTGGCGCGTTCGTGCATTCCTTTACGGTCGTAGGCGAGGCCAAGCAGGCTATTGGCTTCCGTCAGATTGGAGTCGAGCGAGAGAGCCAGCGAGAGTTCGCTGATCGCTTCGTTGATGTTGCCTGTATTGAGCATGACGCGGCCAGCCGCCAAGTGATCGCGCGCAGTGCCCGTCATCGTCGGCCTTTTCTGTTCGGATGTCTTAACGTCAGCGAAACGCGTTGCACCGACGCTCTCAAATCTTTCAACGTCCTTCTCCGTCAGGCGCTGCATCTTGCCTTCGTCTTTGCCGCGATTGAAGAGACGACCGATGGCGCGAAAGGGAGCGGAGAGAACGCGCGCAACCTTGTTGCCGCCCTTCTTCTCAGTCTTGCCGACGGGAGCGCCGTTCGCGTCGATGATGTTGGCGCTGGTGTCTCCGTCGCGCCCGTCCGTTTCCGCGCTCCACATGGCGCTGAAGCTGAAGGTCAGTGCGACGGCGATCATGATGGCGATGACAGTGCGTTTACGCATAATACTTTTGCCTCCTAGTTCATCCTGCCGAAAACATCAATCAGAGAGAGGATTGCCGGGCCAAGAAGGGCTATGAAAAGCGTCGGGAACAGAAAACAGGCGAGCGGAAAAAGCAGCTTTACCGCAGCCTTCTGCGCGGCCTGCTCTGCGCGCTGTCGTCGTTTTGTGCGCAAAGAATCAGAGAAGACGCGCACCGCCCGCGCTATCGAAGTGCCGAAGCGGTCGGCCTGAATCAACATCGCGACGAGGCTGCAAAGGTCGTCCACGCCCGTGCGCTCCGCCAGATTACGGAGCGCTTCCTCGCGCTCGCGCCCGACGCGGATTTCCAGATTAGCCAACTCAAACTCTTCGCTGATGTCCGGATGAACGTCCCTTAATTCGTCGCTGACGCGCAGCATGGCGGCGTTCAGCCCAAGCCCCGCTTCGATTGAGACGACCATCAAATCGAGCGCATCTGCCAACCCCCAGCGAACGAGCAACTGGCGACGACGAATCATGCGCGCCAGAAACACACGCGGCAGGAAAAAGCCCATCACAAACGCGAACAGAATAAATAGAATCGCGCTGTTTAATGAGCGGCCAAAGATAGCGCAGGCAAACGCCACCGCAGCGGGAAAGGCGACCAGCGAGGCCACCTGAATCCCACGATAAATCAAGGGAGCGTTCTGCCCGCGAAAGCCCGCATGCATCAATTGCTTTTGCAGCTTTTGCGCTTCGGCGGCGGAAGGCGGCACGAGACGATTAAGCGGCGCAGCAATCCTCTCCGCCAGATCAGACGACGGGCGCTCTTCCAGAGCCAGAGAGGTTGGAGCAATCGTCCCCGTTTTCTCGCTCATCTTTTTGAGCCGCTCGGTCGCAGCGCTCTGCGGGCGATTCACCAGCCAGTAAAGGCCGAGCACAGCAAACGAGATGCAAACGAAAGTGGAGATGGTGATGATTATAAGCATGGCAGTTTTGAGTTTTGAATTTTCAGTTTTCAGCTTCGTGTCTTCAGATTTCGTTGACTGAAAACTCAAAACTGAAAACTGAAAACTGTTAGATTTTTATTTTCAAAATCTTTCGCACGAAGAGCATGCCCGTCAGTTGCAGGGCGATGCCGAGGGCGACCAGTTTATGACCGCGTGGGTCTTTCCACATGATGCTCATGTATTCCGGGTTCATGATGGTGACGACCGAAGCGATGAAGATGGGAACGGCGCAGAGCACCCATGCCGAGAGGCGTGAACTGGTCGTTAGGGTCTTCAAGTCGCCCATGATGCGGAAGCGCTCGCGGATAGTGTGCGCAACCTTTTCCAGAATCTCTGCCAGATTGCCGCCCGTCTCACGTTGAATCAGCACGGCTGTCACGCACAAACGCAAATCCATCAGCGGCATTCTGTCCGTCAAATTCTCCAGCGCCAGCTTCAACGAAAGGCCGAAATTCTGTTCTTCATAAGTCTTGCGAAACTCCGTCGCAATTGGCTCCGGCATCTCGACCGAAACCATGTGCAGAGCTTCGGAGAAAGCATGACCGGCAGAGAGCGCGCGGCTCATCAATTCCAGAGCTTCGGGCAGGTTTTCGAGAAAGGCATTGAAACGCTTCTTACGCTTCCAGAGAACGTGCATGAAGGGAATGATTGCGCCAACCAGACCGCTGACGACAATCAAGACCGGATTAACAGTCAGCATCGAAACAGCCAGCCCAGCGAGCATGCCCGCCATCACAGAGAACATCAGCAGGCGCGTCACGGTAATTTGTAAGTCTGCCTGATCGAGCGTGCGTTTGAGTCTCGTCGCGATTTGCAATTGAACGAGCGCGCGATTGGCCCAGGGAATCTCGCTCATCAATTCCTCGCGCGCCAGAATCACCTCGACATCCTCCGTCCGCGACGAATGAAGCAGAGCCTCCGAGAGCCGCTGTTGCAGGCGTGCGCGCTTGGCATCCGAGCCGCGCGTCGCCAGCAGGTACGCGCCGAAGACCAGAAACATGCAGAAGAGAAAAACTGTAAAAGCAATCATAATAGTTATCAGTGGTCAGTGGTCGGTGGTCAGTATTGGCTGAGCAGCAGTGCGTTGTGTGTTGTCTCTCATTTGTATTTCACAACTGACTACTGACCACCAACCACTGACCACTGCCAGTTAGTCGTCGAAGCTGATACGCGGCAGATGCAGGCCGCAGGCTTTCAGTTTCTCTGCGAAGCGCGGGCGGATGCCGGTCGAGCGGAAGCGGCCTATGACGCGCCCGTCGCGATCCATCCCCGTGCGTTCGTACTGGAAGATTTCCTGCATCGTCACCGTCTCGCCTTCCATGCCCGTCACTTCCGAGATGGAAGTGATGCGGCGCGAGCCGTCGGAAAGCCGTGCGCCCTGGACGACGATGTTGATGGCTGCGGCAATCTGCTGGCGCATCGCGCGGTCGGAGAGACGCATCCCGGTCATTTGAATCATCGTCTCAAGTCGTGCCAGGGCGTCGCGCGGCGTGTTGGCGTGAATCGTCGTTAAGCTTCCGTCGTGGCCTGTGTTCATCGCTTGCAGCATGTCTATGGCTTCGCCGCCGCGTACCTCGCCGATGACGATGCGGTCTGGACGCATACGCAGAGCGTTCTTGACCAGATCGCGCTGCGCGACTTCGCCGCGTCCTTCAATGTTCGGCGGGCGCGTTTCAAGACGAACAACGTGCGGCTGCTGCAACTGCAACTCGGCAGAGTCTTCGATGGTCACGATGCGTTCGTCTTCCGGAATGTAGGCCGAAAGCGCGTTGAGCAAGGTGGTCTTACCTGCGCCCGTGCCGCCGGAGATGAGTATGTTGAGCCGCGCGCGGACGCACATCTCAAGCATCTCAGCGATCTCTTTCGTCAAAGCCTGTTTCTCAATCAGGCTCGTCATCCTGAGCGGCTCTGTGCCGAAGCGACGAATTGAAAGCACAGGGCCGTCAATCGAGAGCGGCGGGATAATGGCGTTGACGCGCGAGCCGTCAGAGAGGCGCGCGTCAACCATCGGCGAGGATTCATCAATGCGGCGACCGACCGAGGAGACAATGCGCTCGATGACGCGCATCAAATGCTCGTCGTCTTTGAAAGCGACGTTGGTGGCTTCGAGCTTGCCGCCGCGTTCGATATAGATATTGTTGTGCGAGTTGACGAGAATGTCCGAGATGCTGGGGTCGGCGAGGAGCGGTTCGAGCGGGCCAAGACCAAACAGTTCGTGACGCACTTCGCCGATGATGCGCTCTCGTTCGACAGCCGAGAGCGGCATCGCTTCGGAGGCCAGCACGCCTTCGGCCAGCCGCGCGACTTCGGCGTGAAGTTGGTCGGGAGCAAGCTGTCCGAGCTTGCTCAAATCCATGCGGTTGATGAGCGCGCGATGCAGCCGCGCTTTCAATTCCTGAAAAGTATGCTGACGACCCGCGCCGTCTTCGCCCGACATGAACTGCGCGCCCGGCGGATTTCCTTCTCTGATTAGTCTCTCGCGTAGTGCCATCGCTTACTCTCTCTTTTTGCTGGTTGAAGATTGCTAACCGAAAAACTATTGTTAGACCTTTTCCAATGTCGCCTTAAACTCAAGCGTTGATTGAGCGCGTTCACGCCGAAGGAGCGAGCCGAAGAGTTTTCGTCGCGGCGTCGGCTGCTCGATATGCGCGCCGGGATTTCCGGTCAGCGCGGCGGTAATCTTTCTGATTTCGATGGCGATTTTCGAGTTTGGCTCTGACTGCACGAGCGGTTGGCCCAGATTGATAGAGTTGACTGCGGTTTGATAATCGCTCGTGACGTAGCCAGCCACTTTTTCGTGCAGGTAGCGCTCGACCTGTTGCAAGTCAAGGTCAATCTGCTTGCTCCAGCGATTGACGATGATGCGTACTTTGCTGCGCGCGTAGCCGAGGCGGTCGAAGATTTCCAGCGCCCGCTGCGCGCTGCGAATCGCGGGGATGTCGAGTGTTAGAACGAGCACGATGTCGTCTGCCTGGTCGAGCGCGGCGAGCGTAATGGCGTCGAACGTGTGCTGCGGGTCAAGCACGACGTAATCGTAGCGCTCGCGCAGTTTCTCCAAGGCTTCAAAGACGTGTTCGGGTTTGATGTCGTCTGCCGAATCCGCCTCCTTCGGCGCGGCCAGCAGCGAGAGATTCGAGGAGTGCGGCGTGATATAACGGGCCAGCAACTCGTCGTCGAGGCGGGCGCGATTTTCTACGAGGTCGGCGATTGAGAATTTGGGTTCGATGCCGAGAAAGAGCGGCAAATCTCCGGCCTGCAAATTCAGGTCAACGAGAACAGTCGAGGCGCGAGTAGCCCCTGCCAGATTCGTAGCGATGAAGGAAGTTCCGCAGCCGCCTTTGCTGGAAAAGACTGCAATCATGCGTCCCTTCTTCTTCGGCGTGTCCTGTTGCACAGAACAGAATTCCGCCGTCCGGTCGAGCACAGTCTTCAATTCATCTGCGCTCACGGGCAGCCGCAAAAATTCGCGCGCCCCCGCACGCATGCTGCGCAGGATAAGGTCGGGCGAAGAATCACGCGCCGCAGAGATCACAGCCGTCGCAGGACATTCGATTGAGAGCTTTTCAATCAACTTCAGGGCCGGTTCAGAGTTGACTCCGAGCGTGATGATGGCAGCGTTGGGCCGCAGATTGACTATCTCAGCATAGACCTGCTCTGCGTCGTCGCCGCCCGCCAGGAGGCGCGCGCGCCCTTCCGTCGCCAGCGCGCCGCGAATCTCCTTGAAGGTCTCAAGCCCTGTGCTCAGGATGACGAATGTGAGTGGTTGGGTCATAACAGTTTTCAGTTTTCGGTTTTCAGTTTTCGGTTTTCAGTTCTGAGTCTTTAGCTTTCAGGTTTCAGTTTTGGTCTTTGCTGCAAACTCAAAACTGGAAACTGAAAACTGATGAAGCTATAAATTCGGTGGCACGAGGCCGACGTTTTCGCCCGTCAGAGTGGTGTTGTAGGCGGGCATGTTGATTTGGCCGCCGACGAGCGGTATCACCATCTGAAATTTGTAGTTGACGATGCTGACGGAAACCGTTCCCTTGCCGAGGCTGAAGTCGGAATACTGAACCTGCACGTTCGACGTAGTCAGATTATCAACGAGCGGTTGCGAGCCGCCCGCAGGGTCGCCGTAGACCACCACGTTCTTCACGCCGACGCTATCGGCTGACGCGTGATTGACGGCGTATCGCGCTCCGCGTCGTGCGGCATCGGCGAGCGCGTTGTGCGTCCAGAGAGCGCGGCCAAACTCTATGACGGCAAACATGGCGGTAAAGAAGACGGTCGCGCCGATGGCAAACTCAACGAGCGTTGAGCCGCGTTGATTCTTTTTATGATTGAAGCGAATCATTTATCTTTCGCCTCCTAGATGGGCGGCTGCGTCAGCAGATAGCGCATGGTGACGCTGGGTTTGACATCCACGTTGAGAGAAAGCGCAGAGATATTGAGCAGCTTTCCGACATCGAAGATGGGCGTGTACTTATAACCAGTGATCTCTACGGTCACGGTCTTAGGCAGGACGGGAACGCCGCCCATGCGTGTGACGACGACGTTGCTGGTCGTCAGCCCACTGACGAGGGGCGTGCCCGTGCCCGCAGGGTTACCATAGACGACGATGTTTTTCGCTTCCGTATCAGACTTCGCGTTGCTCGGCGCGGTAATCAGATAGCGTGAGCCTGCGCGTGTCGCTTTGGCGAGCGTCGTGTACTCGTAAAAGAAACGCCCGAACTCTGCGGTCGCGGCAAACATAATGAGGAAAAGGGGCAGCACGATTGCCAGTTCGACAAGCTGCGCCCCGCGCTCGTCGCGCGTGAAGCCTTTCAGCCGTAGAGTCTTTTGCAACTCGGTTCTCATCTTGAGCTTTCCCTTCAATCTGAATAACTGCCGCTTAAGTTTATCTGTGGGCCAACCGTCGTTACTTGTAGAGCACAGGAATCGCCAGCAGCGGATTGCCCGGCCCGCCTGCGGGGTCGTAGCCGCCAGAGCCGATGGTGATGCGGTCGGCGATGTACTCGGCCTGAATGTCGCCGCCGTTGCCGTTGCTGACCTTCGAGCGCAGGAAGAAGACGCCGAAGCGGTCAAAGGTGACAAGGTTGCGGCCCTGATCTACCTCGCTCAACTTGACAATAGGAATCAAGACGATGCGGCGACCGGGGACGCCCGGATGCGTCGGCGCTTGTGTCGCTGTCTTGTCGCGATACTGCGCGTAGGTGATGTTCTCTTTGACGTTCGTATCCGGCGGATGATCGGTCGGGTTGGTCTGGCTATCATACTCGTCAAAGCGCGTATTGATGCCAGCCTTGACAGGGCCGGAATTGACGCCCGGCTTGGTGTCGATCTCGAAGACGCCGCCCGGCCCGGCAGGAACATAACAGCCGCCAGCGAGGCCGCTGCGCACGTCGCTCGCACCCTCGCCCGCGACCGCCAGCACTTGATAGTTACCCTCGGAGACAGAATTCTGCGGCGCAGCGCGAACCGTGTAGACGCCGCTCGGCTGCATCGGGATGTTGTTGTCCGCGAAGAAGAGCGGGAGGAAGCCCGTGTAAACGTTCGGGGGAACGGACATTCCGGCGATGGCCGTCGCCGACATGTTTTTATTTTTGCCGATGATTGCTCCGGCGAAGGTAACGGCGATTGCTGCTTCCGGCGTCGTCACCTGTACGAAGCGGATGTTGGCAGGCGATGCAGCAGCAGCCGCCTCACTCATGTACGGCCCGTTGAGGTTGACTGCGAAGAGGACGCTTGAGCGTGGGAAGACGACGCCCGTTTTGTTGAACTCGTGACTGTTCATTGCAGAGACGGCGCGGTCAGTCGCTTCCGTGATTCCAGCGCTCGAAGAGTTGAGCGCGGAGACGGCGCCCAGCGCCGCCGCGTCCGCAGCGTTCTGCAACTCTGTCTTCGCCAGGTAAAAGCGGCTGATGTCAACGCCGAGGCCGACGGCTAAAAGGAGGGCAAGCATTCCGAGGGCAGCGGTCGCCAGAATGGCTCCGCGTTCATTTCGTCTTTCGCTGGTTCTTCGCGTGTTATTCATCACTTCCCTCCTCTTGGAAATGTTTTTGAATGAAACTCAACGTCTCATTTTTGCGGAGCGGGGAGAGTGTCTGCGCTCATCAACGCCACCAGGGGCACAAACGGCAGCGCCTCTCTCAGGCTCGGTTGGGAAAAGCTGATCGTGCTGTTCGTTGACGGAAGCTCGACGGGCGTGGCAACAGGCTTCGTCGCAGGTGCTTCCGGCTTAGCATCGGGCGCGTGTTGAGTCGCCCCGCCGCCGGTCGAATAACCGCTCTTGCCCTGTATGCCTTCGCCCTTCGGCTCGACGCCGAGCGGCGTCGCGCGTATGCCGTCGATGCCGCGCATCTGCGGAATATCGTCCGGGCTGATGGGCTTGACCAGATGCGCCGTCACAATAAACATCAACTCGGTCTCGTTCTTTTGATACTGCTTCGATTTGAACAGGTTACCAAGAATGGGGATGTCGCCGATGACCGGCACTTTGGAGAGCGTGCGCGATTCTGAATTATCAAGCAGGCCCGCCAGCGCGAAGCTCTGTCCGTCGCGCAGTTCGATTCCAGTCTTGGCGCGGCGCGTCTTAAGGCCCGGAATCACGAAGCCGTCGAATTTGACGCCGTTGGAGAAATCAATCGTCGAGACTTCCGGCTCAAGCTCAAGGCGAATGTGGTCTTCATCAATAATCGTCGGCTTGAAATTCAGCTTGACGCCGTATTCCTTCCAGACGATGGTGACGATTGTGCGCGTGCCGTCGGATTGCACGATGGGCACTGGGAATTCACCGCCCGCGAGAAAGCTTGCCTGTTGTCCATCCATAGCGATGACGTTCGGCTCCGCCAGCGAGCGAACAGCGCCCTGAGTTTGCAGCAGGCGCAGCATCCCAAGCATGTTACCGCCCATCACCAGGACGTTGAGTGCGCTGCCCGTGAGAACGCCGCCGAGCACGCCGCCGCCGACCGAGCCGCTTGGGTTGATAGGACTATTAAGAGCGCTTGGGCCTGTGCCGCCGTTGATGTAGCCGCCGCGACCGGGCGCACCCTGGACTCCGTAGGAAGTACCGAAATCTTTCATGCGATTCTTGCTCACTTCCGCCACGCGCACCTGCAACTGCACCTGCTTCACGCCCTTCTCCGGCGACGAAAGCATGTTGACAGACTTGAAGCCTGCGGCTTCGACAACCGATTGCACGCGCGACGCCGTGATCGGGTCTGTGACGCTGCCGGAGATGACAACAGAGCCGTTGGCCTGGCTCAAGCGTATGTCGTCTTTCGGAAAGAGCGCGCGTATCTGCGAATCAATCAAAGAGAGATTGGCGCGGACGAAAACGTCGAAGACGATGAACTGTCCGCCCGCTTGCTCCCAGGCGATGAAGTTGACCTGTCCGAAAGCCTTGCCGTTGACCAACACCTGATCCGGCGCAACCAGCACGGCTTCCGCAATCTCAGGATTCGATACGGAGAAACGTCCGATCGGACGATCAAAGTTGATGACGCGCGATTGGCCCACGAGAACATTGACGGGCACGGCTTCCTTGTTGCGCTCGAAAGAAGCGCTGTAGGAAGTCTCCTGCGCGCGAACGGAGAGCGCGGCGGCGGACATCATCATCGCCGCACAAAGAAGGATGATGAGGCGTGCAATTGGGTAACGGGTCTGCATAATAAAAGCTCCTTTGGGTGGCGAAGAAGTAATCAGTTTTTAGTTTTCAGTTTTCAGTTTTCAGTAACAGCAAGCACTCAGCAATCGGCCATCAGCTTTTAACCGGAAACTGAAAACCGAGAACTGCAAACTGTTATTCAGGAAAATCCACGCTCCGCTTTTTTCCGGCTTCGATCATCTCGACCGAAGAGCGCGGGGGTGGCGGCGGAGCGGGCGCGGTTGTGACAGGCGCGATGGGCTGAATGTCGACGTAAGTCTCTGTGCGAACGCGCGTGCGTCGCGGCGCGGCAGCAGGCTTTGCATCAGTCTTCGGTTGCTCGCTCTTGAGTGAGCCGGGGTCGGGGATGGGCGTCGCGCTCTCGCCTGAAAGCAGACGGCGCTTGTCCATGCCGGTGGTCTGCGAGTCGCCCTGGTCAATCTGGTTGCGCATGACGAGTTGCAGCTTGCCTTCGTTGGAAGCCAGCGCGAGCTTCTCGGCCTGCTCCGGCGTGACTTGCAGCGTCACGGCCTTGACCGTGTTCGCCTCGCGCTCGTCCTTCGGGTGGTCTATGTTCTGGCCGTTAGCCAGCACCTTGATGTTTTGCAGGACGATCTTTGAGATCGGGTCTTGATTAGTAGCCTTGTCCGGCGGATTGATGACGACGACGACATCAACGGTCGCTCCCGGCTGGATGAAGCCGGAAATGCCAGCCGCGTCGTCGACCTTGACCGTCATCGCGCGATAGCCTTCGGGGATGACGGACGACAAGCCGCCCGCAGTGCCTTCGGGCGCGAGCTTGGTATCGGTAATGGTTTCGCGTATAGCGATGTTGACGACAGCGACGCGACCGACCAGCTTGTCAACGGATTCAAAAGTGCCGTCGGGCGTCGTGCCTGCCGGGACTTGAACCGTCTCGACCTGCTCGGCGATGATTTTCGTCCCCAGCGGAATCTCGACTTTCGCCACCACGACGGTGTTCAAATTCTTCGCATAAGCCTGCGCGCCCGAAAGGTAGCGGCTAACGCTAACGGCGGCGAGCAATCCGAAAATCAGCGCGCCGGTCAGGACGATCAAAAAACGTTTGTTACGCATCGCAGTATTCTCCGTTTCCGAAATCAAAAGGGTTCGCAGTCCCTCGCGCGCTCAGTTCAAGCGCGAAAGATTGCCAGCGATATAAGACTGCCAAAGGTGATCGCCACGCCGTAGGGAATCGTCAGCCGACGATCAGCCGGCACGGCAAAGCGCGGCATCTGCCATCCGGGCAAAAGGCCCATCAAAATTTGCAGGACGCGCTGCATCGTGTCGCGGATAGCGCCCGCGCGCAGCATCAGGCAAACAGCCAACAGGCCGCCCGTCAGGATGACGATGAAAAAGGTCGGGAGCACTAAGTGTGCGCCCATCACCGAGCCGATGGCGGCAAACAGCTTCACGTCGCCCGCGCCCATCGCGCCGAAGACGTGCAGGATAAACATTAGTGTGAAAGCGAAGATGCAGCCGCCGAGGCTCGCCATTGCGCCACGCAGACCGCCGAAGATAATGTTGATGACGAGGCCGCTGGCGAGCGTAGCCAGCACATAGGCGTTGGGGATGCGCCGGTAGCGCACGTCGTAATAAGTAATGATGACTGCCAGCGGAATCAATAATGCGCAACTGACAATGACGAGAGGGCTGGACATCTGTTTGAACCTTAATCCGAAATAGCTCGGATGCTATTGATTTGTAAGAGTGACCCTGCTTGAAGCGATTGCTTGATGACAAAAGTGGGAGGCGCGCCTTCGGGCTGCTTATCAGGCGGCACGAAAGCGCGCCCTCCGCTTTTCAAGTGATTGTCAATTAGACAATCTTGGTAGCCAGTTCGTTGATCTTGGCTCCGATGTTTGTTCCGAGTAGTTGGAAGGCAGCGACGGCAGCGAGTGCGACCAGCGCGGCGGCAACAGCGTACTCGGACAATTCAAGTCCGGTTTCGTCACGAAGAAATTTCTTTATCACTTCGAACTCCTTTACGGACGAGCGGCTATTTGATGGTGTTGGCGAGTGAATTGATCTTGGTGCCGATGTTCGTACCCAGCAACTGGAAGGCAGCGACGGCAGCCAGCGCAACCAGCGCGGCGGCGACGGCGTATTCCGAAAGCTCAAGACCTGTTTCATCGCGGAAGAATCTCTTAATCATCGTGGTTTGCTCCTTTAGAAGTGTGGTTGATGGTTGAGGGTTAAGCCCGACTGGCCTTTGCGCGCTTGCCTCGCGCGGGCCGCCCGGACAGTTAAAAAACTTCAGTAGCCGAGACCGATTACGGAAGCGTCTGCGGACTTTGCCTGCCTATTTGTTTCGGCTGACAACTGATGATTGCGCTTTGCTCTGGCCGTGCGTTGGCCCAGACCGTTGACGATGCTGGCAACTGCTCCGCCGAAGGCGAGAGCCATTAACAGCAAATCGTCCTGTGTGCTCTCTGCGAGCGCGACAGCGCGTGCGCCGACAATCAGGGCGACGGCGAAAAACGGCGCGACCAATGCGACGCCGACGAGCGATAAGAGCATTCTGGTAGTGACTGCTTTCATAATCTTTATTTCTCGCCTCCCCGGTCTTCGATTGCGACGCCTTTCATGCTTCGCGGACACACGCTCTATTACAAGGCGCGTGCCGCAAGCGTCGCGTGCGAGAAAAGTTCGATTATTAAAGGGTTTTGAGGAAAGAAGAGGTTTTCGGCCTGTCGCCCCGCGTTGACAAATTATTGCTGGCCGACTCTGCTGCCAGCCGTCACGCGCGCTGAAGAAATCAATTCTGCTCAGGCTTTTTTAATTGTCGCCGCCAGTTGACAACGATTATGCAAGCTTTCAACCATCGGCTACGTTTCAGCTTTGAGCGCACGAATGCCTACAGCTTTTTCAAGCCGTGTGGCGAAAGGTAACCTGGCGCGGCGTGTAAGTAAGGAGAGGGAAAGAAGGGAAAGAAAGGTTCTTTACAAATGTCGCACTATCTGAAAGACGAAGAGCGCGAGGCTCAGGCTGCTGCCCGCGATGGTGAAAGTCCATTCCACAACAGCGCTCTTGCGGCGCAGCAACGCGCGCAGCATCACCATCCCACACTTCCAGCCGTCCTGCTGGTAGAGCGGCAGCAGGTTTGTTGCAGCCAGCAACAGATTCATCTTACTAAAACTTGTTCCGGCGCTCAGCGCAGCCGCAGTTGAGTTAACGATGATGCCCGCCAGCAAAACCAGTACCTGCTGGCTCAGCGGCCTGCGTTGTAACTCCGACATGTTCATGCGAATGTAAGCACCAATGGGCAGCGCGTGCAACTTGTACTCGATTGACGCGAAATGAAAACCCCAAACTCTGCGTCCCCATCCCAAGCCGAATTCACTGACAGGCACACGACAGGCTCGCGCGGCAAAGAGATGGCCCAGTTCGTGTATGAATAAAGCGACGATGAAAGAGAGAACGTAAGAGAGGAGCATGTGGATGTGTTTCGAGGGCCGGTAGAAAAGAGTTTAATGAAGTCTGAGAAATAACCGACGGATGGCAAAGGAGTCGATGGTTACTTATCTGTCTACACGCAACTGTAGACCCGGCTCTGTATCTTCCTGTAGAAAGTCGCCGACATCTATCGCCAACCGCTTCAATTTCTTATAAAGCGTCTGGCGCGAGCCGAGGCCCAGAGCATCAGCCGCCCGCGCCACATTACAATCGTGACGCCTGAGTGTTTCCGTGATGACTCGTCGCTCATAATCCTCAAGCAAGTTATCCAGATTCGAGCGCGACTTATCGGGTTGCAACAGAGCGCGGTCTTGTGCGGGCAAAATGCGGGGACTGAGATGCTCGACCCTTATGTAATCATCCTCGTCCGCATAAAGCACCAGGCGCTCGATCTCAGCCGCCAGCTCACGCACATTTCCAGGCCAGGAATAATTTTGCAGAGCGCGAATCGCTTCCGCTGCGATTCCTGCAATCGCACGGTCGTTGCGCCGCGCATAGTAGGTCAGGAAATGTGAAATCAGCGCGGCGGTATCTTCAGGGCGCTCTCTGAGCGGCGGCACGTAGAGCGTCAACGCCGCGATGCGATAATACAAGTCCTGACGAAAGCGGCCCTCGCTGGCTTCACGTTCCAGATTCTTGTGCGTTGCTGCCAACACACGCACGTTGACTTTGCGCGGTGAGCGCTCGCCGAGCGTATGCACCTCGCCTTCCTGCAAGAATCTCAAGAGCTTCGGCTGTAGGGCCAACGGCAGGTCGCCGATCTCGTCCAGAAAAAGAGTGCCACCTTCGGCGGCGCGAATCATTCCCTCGTGATCTGCGTGCGCTCCTGTGAAAGCACCTTTTTTGTGACCGAAGAGCATGCTCTCGATTAAGTCTGCGGGAGCGGCTGTGCAGTTGAAGGGAATAAATTCGCCCGGCGAGCGGCGACTCAAGTGATGTACGGCGCGCGCGACGAGTTCCTTGCCTGTGCCTGATTCGCCCGTGATGAGAACCGTCGAATCGGAATCCTTTATTCGCTCGACCGCACGCGCGACCAAGGTCATCGCACGACTCGTGAAGATCATGCCCGGCAAAGACGCGCTGGCTATGACGATGGCGGGCTGCTCTTTCTTAACTTTTTGATGCGCTCCGCGCAGAGCCAGATGAGCGTGCGCCAGCCTTGCTACATCCGTCAGTATTCTCAGTTGCTTGGCCTGCTCTTCGGTCAAAGGGCGAACGTAGCGCCCGTAAATCGCCGAGCCTTCATGATGAATCGTCGGCGCGGTCAGCACCAGACAGAGAGTTCTATCCCCGGCCTTTATCTCCGTGCCTTCGCCAAACTGGCTGAGAGCAGCCGCCACGTCGCTCTCCGCTTCGACAATTTCGTCTGGATTAAGCCCCTCCGTCCATTTCAGCCGTGGGCGCTCCGCAAATTTCTGAGACCAGGTGGCGAGACCGTACGTTTGCGCCGTCGCGTCAATCATCAATGTCAATTTGAGCATTACTTCATATAACAATTCCGGGCCTGTCGTTGCTGCTCTGCAGAGCGCACGAACCATTGCCGCCAGCGGCAATTGGAACGACATGTTGGACTTGCTTTCGGAGGCTTCGGCTGTAAATGACTGCGGCGGAGTGGACATAGACCTTGCGCTTCCCCGGTGAATTCAATAATGACAATTTCAAGCCTGTTTGCTGCAAACTGATGACTTGAAACAAGTTACGAATGACGAGGGGCAAGGTCTGACAGTGAATCGATAGAGATTCACCGCCAAAAGCTGAGCCGCTTGAGGCGACCCAACTGGATGATAGACAGTCTATGCACAAGCGCTCGCAGTGTCAACAAAATTAAACAGCCCTCATCTTCACCGCTGAAAACCCGGTTCTGTTTTATCAGAGCGAGAGGATTTTCCACACTGTGAAAATCTTTTAACCCCCTATCCTCTTGTCTCTTATGGTCATCGAAGCTGGATGCCCACTTCGCGGATTTCCGTTCGCCACCTGTTCGCCAAAGCAAACACTTAAGCCGCCTTACCTCATGTAAATGTTGAACTTAGCTCTCGAAGTCGTTGCAAAGAAATATCTTTACACGCTTCCGGCCACATGCTACATTCCCGCCACTTTGCCGCTAACCGCTTGCAGGGCAAAGGATTAGTGACCGGGACGAGCACACGACCTTGTATGCTCTTCAGAAATAGGCACACTATCTTGGGTGTCTAACGCAAAAAGCACAATTGACGGGACTGATTGGGCGATAATGGCGATTCGATTTGGTACATCCGGCTGGCGCGCAGTAATCGCCGAAGATTTCACTTTTGCTGGCGTACGTATTGTCACACAAGCGATTTGTGAGCAATTGCGCGCTGGCGGAGCGCAGCCCGGCAGCCCCGTCATCGTTGGCTATGACACGCGCTTTCTTGGCGAAAAGTTTGCCGCCGAATCGGCTAAGGTTATTGTCAATCAAGGTTTTCGAGCTTTGCTCTGCGACCGACCGACGCCAACGCCGACGATTTCACACGCGATTCGTAGCCAGCATGCTGCGGGAGGCATCAACTTTACGGCTTCTCATAATCCACCTGAGTATAACGGCATTAAGTTTTCCACGGCAGATGGCGCGCCTGCCTTGCCGGAGATTACGAAGCAGATAGAGCAATCAATCAGTCGGCTACAGGAAGGTGGCGGGCCGAGCGAGGAAAATCGGGCTGAAGGTAGTTCTGAATTATACGATCCCCTTCCCGCTTATCTTGATGACCTCGACGCTAAAGTTAACTTCGAGCAGATTGCGCGAACGCGTAAACCTTATGCCTACGACCCGCTGTGGGGCACAGGGCGTGGCTATCTGGATGAGTGTTTGCGGCGTCATGGCGTCGAAGTCGAAACTATACACGACTGGCGCGACGTGATGTTCGGTGGCCGCTCGCCGGAGCCTGAGTCAAGCCATCTGGACGAACTGCGCGAGGCTGTCAGCAATAAGGGATGCGCGCTGGGCCTGGCAACCGACGGTGACGGAGACCGTTTTGGCGTGGTTGATGAAAACGGCGCTTTTATCATGCCTAATCAACTGATCGCGATTCTCTTTGATTACCTGGCGGAGACGCGCGAGTGGAGTGGCGGCGTGGCCCGGTCTGTAGCGACCTCGCACCTTGTAGATCGTGTTGCGGAGGCTCGCGGCCTGCCGGTCTATGAGACGCCGGTCGGTTTCAAATTCATCGGAGAGTTAATCAATGAAAGCAAAATCATACTCGGCGGTGAAGAATCTGCGGGGATGTCAGTCCAAGGTCACTATCCGGAGAAAGATGGCATCCTTGCGTGTTTGCTCGCAGCGGAGGCGGTCGCAACGCGCGGCGCGAGTTTGAGCGAACAACTCTCGGCGCTCGAACAGCGTGTCGGACACATCGCATCGGGTAGGATTGGCGTTCGCTTAACGCCTGAGATAGCTGCCTCGCTGCCCGATAAGTTGAGAGAAGAGCCAGCGGAGATTGGCGGTCGGCGAATCGAGCGCGTGAACCGGCTGGACGGTGTGAAGTTTATTTTCGGGGACGGATCGTGGATGCTCTTGCGCCCTTCGGGTACGGAGCCGCTCGTCCGCGTTTATGCTGAATCGGAATCGGATACAGAGATGGAGGTGCTCCTTGAACAAGGCCGCAAATACTTACTGGGTTGATGACAGACTGAACGCTCAACGCGTCGCCACGCGCGCCCTTCCCTCGCTCGCCCCGGCGCGCGATCTTTCCCGCGAGATTATCGGCACGCGCACGGAAGTGCGTCGTCGGGGCGGGATAATCCCGTCGTGGGTCGTTTTCGGGATGATAATTCTGGCGACGTTCGCCATCTGCGCGACGGTCACTATGCGCACGCGAGCCGAGATGAACGGCGCATCGCTGCAACACGAAAAGCTCAGCGCTGATGTCGAGGCTCTGCGGCATTCTAACGGTGCGCTCGAACAGGAAGTGAGCCGTTTACGGTCTGACCCGCGTGCGATTGAAACGGCTGCGCGGACGCGCCTCAACATGGTACGCGCCAACGAGGTCGTCGTGCCTGTTGAATAACAGAGCGCTTTCATCTTTGGAATTTAAACGGATGATTACTCCTGCCTGTTACTATTCCGCCGGGTTTCCGCTTTGCTTCCGCGTACCGAGGGTTCCTGCCGCTTGCGCGCGGCTGTGACTGCCAACACAGCCGCGCTCCCTCTCTTTCGTCCTTCAATTGCTCAAGAGCATGTGGTTGACACTCCGCGCGACGGTCAACTAATATCGAAATCTCTATACTTTTGAAGCATTCATTAATTCTGGACGCTGCTCCGCTCTACGGCGCAGCAAGTGAGGGCGCAAGAAAGTTATGCCTGAGACTAAAGAGATTGCGACGCCTGAAGAGTTGGCGGTCGAACGCTGGGAACAAGAGACGCTCGCTCCCGTTCTCAAGAAGCGGCCTGAACGAAAGCATCGCTTCGAGAACGTGTCGCTCGAAGAGATCAATCGTCTCTACACGCCCGCAGACGTAGCGGACGTTGATTTCGATAAAGATATTTCTTTTCCCGGCGAGTTTCCCTACACGCGCGGCATACACCCGACGGGCTATCGCGGCAAGCTCTGGACGATGCGCCAGTTCGCGGGCTTCGGAACGCCCGAAGAGACCAACGCGCGCTTCAAGTATCTGATGAATCAGGGGCAGACTGGGCTTTCCGTCGCCTACGATTTGCCTGCGCTCATGGGCTACGACGCAGACTCGCCGCTCTCGGAGGGCGAGGTCGGCAAGTGCGGCGTCGCTGTATCGAGTCTGGCTGACATGGAAGTTCTCTTCGACGGCATTCCGCTCGAAGAGGTCACGGTCTCGCAGACGATTAACGCGCCCGCTTCCGTTCTGCTCGCAATGTATTTGGTGGTTGCGGAAAAGCAGGGCGCGGACTGGAAGAAGATTTCCGGCACGCTTCAGAATGACATCCTGAAGGAATACATTGCGCAGAAGGAATGGATTTATCCGATTCGCCCCGCCATGAAATTGGTGACGGATACTTTCGAGTTCTGCACGCAGCACGTGCCGCGCTACAACCCGATTTCCGTCAGCGGCTATCACATACGCGAGGCGGGCGCGACCGCCGTACAGGAGTTGGCCTTCACCCTGCGCGATGGCATAGAGTATGTGCAATGGGGCGTTGACGCGGGGCTGAATGTTGACGAGTTCGTCCCGCGCATCTCTTTCTTCTTTAATGCGCACAACGATTTCTTTGAAGAGATTGCCAAGTATCGCGCCGCTCGTCGTATCTGGTCGCGCGAGATGCAGGAGCGTTTCGGCTCGCGTCATGAGCGCACGCTGCAACTACGCTTTCACACGCAGACCGCTGGCGTGTCCCTGACCGTGCAGCAACCCTTGAACAACATCGTCCGCGTGGCGATACAGGCGCTGGCCGGTGTGCTCGGCGGCACGAACAGCCTGCACACGGACGCTTATGACGAAGCGCTGGCGCTGCCGACTGACCGCGCGGCCCTCATCGCTTTACGCACGCAGCAGATCATCGCCGAAGAAACGGGCGTCGCCAATACGGTTGACCCGCTCGGCGGTTCTTATTTCGTCGAAGCCCTGACGAAGAAGATGGAAGATGGCGCTCTTGATTACTTCTCGAAGATTGATGCGATGGGCGGAATGGTCGAGGCGGTCGAGAAGGGTTTCCCGCAGCGAGAGATTCAGGAATCCGCTTATCAGTATCAAAAGGCTGTCGAGCGAGGCGAGCAAACAATCGTCGGCGTCAACAAGTATCAGATGGAGCATGAGACTTCGGAGATTCCCATTCTGGTGATTGACGAGGGCGTGCGCGAGCATCAGGTCGAGCGGCTGCAACAGGCGCGCGATAGGCGCGACGGTGGGGCTGTCGCCAACACGCTTGAGAAGCTGCGGCAGGCGGCGCGCAACGGCGACAATACTATGCCCGCGACCATCGAAGCCGTCCGTGCTTATGCGACGCTCGGCGAAATCTGCGATGCGCTGCGCGACATCTACGGCCTGTATGAAGAGCCTGCTTTTTAGGTCTCGCTACTTTGCGTTTATGTCGTGCATGATAAAGGAGAGGATGCGCTTCTCAACAATATTCTTTTCGCTGCTGTTCGTCTTTAACGGCTACGCCATCAAGCCTGCGGCGGCAACTCCCTTTGTCCCTGCGGACAGGGTTGTGATTGAGAAGCGTAGAGTCGTCATCGTCCGTACGGGAAAATTCGTCAGAGACTTTCCCTCGCGTAGGAGAGCCGTCATCAGTTACCCGTTCGTCAGGAGCGGGGCGAGTAACGCAGCGGCCCTGAGAAAAGTCCGCGCCTTGCTTCAGGTCAAGAATATCTTCGAGACTTCGGTAGCGGAATATAGAGAAGATACATGGCTCGACGAGTTCGATTATAAAGTTAACTACAACAGGAATTTTATTCTCGACATTACCTTCACGGTGAACGGCATGGGGGCGTATCCCGATGGTCAAACCAGAAACTTTGCCATCAATCTCAAGACCGGCGAGGTGATTAAAGCGAGAGATGTTTTCAAAGCCGAAGCCTTGCAAACACTGGCCGAGATGGTTGACCGAAAACTACAGGCAGAGAACGCGCAAACTCTCAAAGAGATGGAGCAAGACTCTAGTGTCACGGCTGAAGAGCGTAGCTCTTATCAAGAGCAGTTAGCGCCGTTGAAGTTTGAGATTGCAAATCTTGATGATATGTCTATCAACGACAAAGGCGTCACGTTCCTGTACGATGCGGGCTTTCCGCACGCGATACAAGCGCTTGAGCCTGTGGGCCAATACTTTTTCAGCTACGCAGAGTTGCGTTCCTTCATCAAGCCGGAAGGTCACCTGGGGATTTTCGTGCGGTAGATTTGTTGCGTTATGAACGATAGAAAAATTCGCGTCCTTGTTGCCAAGCCCGGACTGGACGGCCATGACCGTGGGGCTAAAGTCATCGCACGCGCCCTGCGCGACGCCGGCATGGAGGTCATCTATACGGGTTTGCGACAAACGCCGGAGATGATTGCCGCCGCCGCCTTGCAGGAAGACGTTGACGCTGTGGGCGTTTCGATTTTGAGCGGCGCGCATAATACGCTCTGCCCTCGCATCGTCTCGCTGCTGCGCGAAAACGGAATGGACGATTGCCTTGTGCTCGTCGGCGGCATCGTCCCGCAGGAAGACATTCCGCGTCTGAAGGAACAGGGCGTGGCCGAAATCTTTCTGCCGGGAACTTCGACCGAAGCGATTGTTAAGTTTCTGCGCGAGAATGTAGAGCCGCGCGAATGACCACCGAAGAGAAAGAGATACAATCGTGCGCCGTGGTCGTCGAGTCGCGCGCTTCGATTGCTATTATTCGCCTCAACCGTCCCGCCGAAAGAAACCAACTCTCCATCGCCACCCTTGCAGAACTCGACGCAGCCGTTTCTGCGCTGATAGCACGCGCTGACCTTTCATCCGTCATCTTTACAGGCACGGCAGATGTCTTCGCTTCCGGCGCAAACATACGCGAGCTACGCGCTCTCACGCCGTTGACGGCCAGAGAATTCGCAGAGCGCGGTCAAAGACTTTTGCAGAAGATAGCCGATGCTCCGCAGCTAACGATTGCAGCCGTCAACGGCTACTGCATGGGCGGCGGCTTAGACCTGGCGCTCGCCTGCAAGCTCCGCTGCGCTTCACGAAACGCCGTCTTCGCGCATCCAGGCGCGCGGCTCGGCATCATCACGGGCTGGGGCGGAACACAGCGGTTGCCTCGATTGATCGGAGCGGCACGCGCGCTTGAGATATTTGCGACGGCCAGACGCGTGACGAGCGATGAAGCTTACAGTATTGGCCTCGTCAATTGTTTAAGCGAATCGGCGCTGGACGCTGCTCTTGATTTGGCCCAAAGATATGCGAGCCGAGGTGAGAGTGAAGTTCAGTAAGGGCGAAGTTATTTCTTGAGAAAGCGCGCGATTCCCTGCTGGCAATCTTCTGTCATGCGCGCGATGGCGTTTGTTTCGACGCCCGCTTGCAGGGCAGCATCGAAGGTCATGCCGTCCATGTGATACAGCAAGCGCTTCGTTAACATGACGGCGGAGCGGCTGACCTTTTCAAAGCCTTGCAGGTATGCTTCGACTTCCGCGTCAAACGTCTCATCGTCAAAGACGTGGTTGATGAGGCCGATGCGTTCGGCCTCTGCGGCGCTGATTTGCGCGCCGCGTGTAATCAATTCAAAGGCGCGTTTTTCCGAGACGTTGCGGCGCAGGATAGCCATTACCATCGCGGGGACAAAGCCGATTTTCACCTCCGGGTAACCGAAGACGGATGAGCGCGCGGCCAGCACTATGTCACAGGCTGTGGCGAGTCCGCTGCCGCCCGCGAGCGCACGCCCGCGCACGACGGCGACAACAGGCACGCGCACGCGGCGAACGAGCGCGAACAACTCCATCAACGATTGAGCATCTTCCAGATTTTCGACAATCGAGCTTTCGGAGATTTTCTGCAAGGCGGCGAGGTCTGCGCCCGAACAAAAGTCTGGGCCAGCGCCCTTGATGACGACGACGCGCACCGCGCTTTCATCATCAGCACGGCGTAAGGCTTCTTTGAGGCCAGCGACGAGCGCGTCGTTCAGTGCGTTGCGCTTGTCTGGGCGATTGAGCGTGACGTGCGCAACCGCGCCCTCAATTGAATAGATGACGGGACTATTCTCTTCTGCCATCGGATGATTTTCTTTGATGAAAGAGACGACGCGCCTCAATCATTAATCGTTGTCGAGAAAACTGCCGAGCGCGGCGCTGACTTCGGCGTGCGCTTCCTGCTGCACCCAATGCCCGCTCGTCTTGAGGCGTACTTCACGGTACGGCGCATCGACGTAGGCATCCACTCCGCGCACAGTCTCCGGCACGATGGCGTGGTCGCGCTCGCCGTAAATGAAAAGCACGGGCACACGTATGCGCCCGTCGCTCAATTCCTCTGTCGCTTCCGCTTTGCGTCCGCTCAGGAAAAGATTACGGGCGTTGGCGCGGTAATAATTGATGGCGGCGGTCAGCGCGCCCGGCTCGCGCAAAGCGTTCTTGTACACGCTGATGTCCGTCTCCGTCACAGTGCCCGGTCGCATCACTGTTTTTCTGAACATGCGCTCAAGCATGGTGAAATTATTTACGCTCATCAACCATTCGGGCACGCGCGGGAGTTGAAAAAAGAGCATGTACCAACTGCGCAGGGCTTGCTTCAAAGTCAGGTTGGCACGCCAGACAGGCATCGGCGGCACTTGCAACGCCGCGAGCTTCCAGACGTATTCGGGATGCCTCTGCGCTACGGCCCAGGCCAGCGCAGCGCCCCAGTCGTGGCCGACGATAGCAGCCTGCCGCTTGCCGAAATGGCGTATCAATCCCGTCACGTCGTCAACCAGCAGCGGCATACGGTAATCTTCGACGCGCTCAGGCTTGTCGCTCAGGTTGTAGCCGCGCAAATCCGGCGCGACGACCGTATAGCGGTCGCTCAAAGCCCTTAACTGATGCCGCCACGAATACCAGAACTCTGGAAAGCCGTGCAGCAAGACGACGAGCCGCTCTCCCTCGCCGCGCTGCGCGTAATGCAGACGCACCCCGCCCACCTGCGCGTAGCCGTGTCGAATCGAATCCTCAATACTGATTAGCTCTTCGCTCATATAGCAAAAATTGTGTCAAAATGGCGCTCGCCGGTCTTTTTACCTCCGCTCTCAGCCCTAACGCCTTCATCGTCAAGCGTTTTTACACCCTAGCCGCTCCTTTTGCATTCTGCGTCACCCATTCCGAGCCGCTCAACAGGAGTTTCGCCCCTCCGTCACGCGTTTCAGCCGCTCGTCAGGCCATTTCGCTGCTCCGTCACAGCATTTCGCTCCTCCGTTTCGTCATTTCGGTGCTTCGTCACGCGTTTTTTTTCAAAAATCGTACGTTTCGGTGCTCCGACACTGCGTTTCGATGCTCCGACACTGCGTTTTGACCCTTCGACAGAGCGTTTCGGTGCTCCGACTCGACATTTCACTGCTCCGACTTGACATTTCACTGCTCCGACACGGCGTTTTACTGCTCCGACTGAGCGTTTTACTGCTCCGACAGAGCGTTTCAGTGCTTCGACAGAGGATTTCGGTGCTCCGACACGCCGTTGTGGTGCTCCGACACGAGCGCCAAGTGCTTCGACACACCATTTCAGTCGTTCGACAGAGCGTTTTGATGGTTCGTCAGAGGATTTTATTGGTTCGTCAAGGCGTTTTGCCTCGTCGTCACGCCGCACTTGTCGCAAAATCGTACAGACTAACGGGAAATCTCATCCGGCGCTGACCATATTGCAAATTAACTGACGACAAACTCCGCTTTTACTCATTACTCGTCACTCATCACTCATTACTCATTACTTCTTTTCTCATTCATCACTGATTTTTATATCGTCCGGCGCTTCGATGAACATGCGCAGCAGCGCGGTCGAGAAGGTTTTGCCCTGCGCGTCTGTCATGAGCGAGAGCGTGCCGCCGCCGCCGAGGCTTTCGTGCAGCAGAAAGTTCAGCGCGTGTAGATTCGGTAGCTCGAAGCGCTCAACCTCGCCCTGACAGATGCCCGCGAAATGCTGCTTGACGCGCTCGGCTGTCACTTCACGCACGAGCAGCGGATAGTATTCCTCGCGCAGAGCGATGAGGCCGACGTTGGCCGTGTCTCCTTTATCACCCGAACGCGCGTGCGCCAGTCTTGTCAGTTGAATCCTCATCGTCAATCGCGCCTCCCGGCCTTACAGTTCATGTACCGCCTGTGCTCGTTTCACTCCTGCTCGAAGCGCGCAACTCGTAGTTCTGTTGATACAACCAGAGGCGATAAAATGCAACAATGACGAGCGCGTGATTGATGCTGCCGTCGGCTACGAGCGCGGGCACTTCCACGAGCGGAACGAGACGAACGATTGTGTGCTCCGTGCCGTCAAACTCCGGCTCTTTCAAGTAACTGACATTGCGCGACAGAAAAAAGTGAATCCAGTTTTGCTGTATCGCCGGATTCGGTCGCACCTTTCCCAGCGACAAGATTTCCGGCGCGTGATAGCCGCTCTCTTCCATCAACTCGCGGGCGGCGGCAGCAGCGGGCGATTCGCCTTCGTCAACCATCCCGCCCGGAATCTCCAGGCTGATTTCCCTTGCTCCATGCCGATACTGCTCTATCATCACCACTTCATCTGCCGAGGTCAGCGGAATAATGTTGATCCAATCCGGCGCTTCGATACAATAAAAATTATGACGGCTGGCGTCGCGTGGGCTAACGCTTAAATCGCGTCTGACCTGAAAGACGCGGCAATCGGCCACTTGTTCCGAAGAGACACATTTCCATGCTTCGGGATGCGTCAACACGTCGCGCCCTTCGCTCACGCTTCCCTCACTTCCACGCGCGGCTCAATCTCGTTCTTAGGAATGAGCGCGGGCCAGTAGGCGACAATCTCTTCGACTTTCGGGCGACCACCCGCGAAGCCCGTGACGCCGGGCGGGCCGGTCAGAATCAAGGGCGCAATTTCTTTCGTGAAACGCTCGACAGCCTTTTTGTCGTCGCTGCGAACGCCGACGCGTAACTGTACTTCCGCTAAATCGCTCGAAGGCTCTCCGGCCAGATGGCCGTGCGTCGCGTTTGCTCCGACAAACTCTGTCAGGATTTGCTCAAAGCGCAGGCCCAGACGTTCAAGGCGAGCGCGCAGGATTTTGTCCGCCGCCTGCGCTTTCGCGTAAGCATCGGGCCATGAATAAACGAGCGTGCCGACCGCTTTGTAGCCTGCGGAATAACTGATGGAAACTTTCAGAAACTCTGTCGCCGGACGACCCTTGATGCCGTAGACGCGAACGCGGTCAGGCCCTGCGTCTTCCAGATGAATAGTCGTAAAGTCTGCCACGCAATCGGGCGTGATGTATTCGTGCGGGTCGCCCATCTCGTACAACAGTTGCTCTTTGATGCCGGGGACGTTGACGCGCCCGCCCGTGCCTTCATGTTTGGTGATGACGAAGCTTCCGTCAGACGCGGCTTCGGCTATTGGGAAGCCTACGTTTGCGAGGTCTGGAATGTTGCGCCAGTCATACTGGCAGTTGCCGCCCGAAGACTGCGCGCCGCACTCTATAATGTGCCCTGCGATTGTTCCGGCTGAAAGCCTATCCCAGTCGTCCTCCTTCCAATCAAATTCGTGAATGATGGGAGCGAGCGTTAGCCCCGTATCGGTTGCGCGACCCGTAATGACTATCTGCGCGCCACGGTTCAGAGCTTCAACCATCGGCCACGCGCCCAGATAAACGTTGGCGCTCTGGATGCGGTCGCGCACTTTTGCGAGCGGCTCGTCCGTGTCCATGTTGCGTAGCTCAATGCCGCGCGACAGCATCTCGTCAAGGCGTTCCATAATATCGTCGCCCGTGACCGTGCCAATCTTAAACTTGCCTTTCAATCCCAACTCCTGCGCGACCTCGCGGACAGCCGCCGCGCAGCCTTCGACGTTGACGCCCCCGGCGTTTGCTGTCACGCGTATGTTGCGCTCGACACAAGCGGGAAGTATCTGCTTCATCAAAGGCACGAAGTCGCGCGCATACCCTGCCGAGGGGTCGCGTGCGCGCTGCTTCTGCATAATAGACATCGTCACTTCGGCCAGATAATCGAGCATCAGGTAATCAATTGGGCCGCCCTCGACCTGTCTTACGGGCGCGTCCAACATATCGCCCCAGAATCCCTGCCCGCTGGCAATGCGAATCTTCTCTCTCATAAAAAAGTTTGGAGTCTTGAGTCATGAGTTAAGAGTCAGAATACAGTCCTTTATTGACTCTTGACTCCAGACCCTTGACTCCTGACTAATAAGCGGGCAGCGCTGCCCGTTAAAAGGGGCGCTGCCCGCGCCGAACGGCTCAATCGCTTGCGCTTTATTCTAAACAGCGCAGAGCTACATCCGTCCCAGTCTGTGACGCCGGTTTAGGGCGTCGGTGATGATTCCGGCGTCGAATCGGGAGTAGACATCGGCGGCTTGATACCTCCGCGCGTGCCGCCGCGTCTCATTCTCCTACCCCTGCGCCGACGCCTGCCGCCCATCATGCCGGTCATCCTGCCGCCGCCGCCCGAAGACGTAAACGAAAACTGGCGATTCTCACCCTCGGCGCTCATGATTGAGACGCCGTTGCCCATCCTCCGCAAACGGACTGAGACAATCGAGGGCGGTGTCATGCTGGTGAACATCAACGTCATGCCCGTATAGCCGCGAGTCGTGACGGCTGAGTAGCGCCCGCTCGCCGCCGTCCCGCCTTCCGGCGTCAGCGTAAAGCTATTGCCTGACTCGAAGGCCAGTGTCGCCGGGCCGGACAGAGAGCCTTCCGAATACTCGACCGTGCCGGTGTAGGATTGACCGGCGAAGTCCTCTTGCCTCCCACTGCTTCGCTCTAACTCCTGGTTCTGCATGTAGCCCGAAGTATCCTCAAGCCTCACCCTGTTGCCACGCCGACGGCCACGACGGCGACGGCGGCCACCGCCCGTGCTCGTCATGTCGCCTGTCATGTTGGCGTTGCCCGACATGTCGCCCGTCATATTGGTGTTCTGCGTATCGTCCGACGTGTTGGCGTTGTCTGACATGTCGCCTGTCATGTTGGCATTGCCCGCCATGTCGCCGGACATATTCGTGGTACGGGCCGCGCGACGCCTGCGCCTGCGCCCGCGCCGGCTCGTTCCCGTGCCGGACGTGTTGGCGTTCTGCGAGGTCATCATGCCGCCGCGCGTCTGCTCATCTTGCGTCGTCGAAGAATTGGTATTCTGCGCCGAGACAATCAGGTCGGCAGTGACGAGAGCGACCGATGCGATGAGCACAATCAAAATTGTGAAACTGCGTGTCATGCTGCTCTTGCTCACGGATGTTTCTCCCTTCCATGTGTTGTTGCGCACGTATTGAAAAAAAGCGCGTGACGCATCCAGATCAAATCGTTTCGGCGACCGCCGCACTGCTGTTGACAGTAACCGCCTATCAAATCTACGGAAAACCTGCGTACTCTAAAACTTTCTTGGGTTAGAAAACTTGAGTCGTTAGTTTCGCACAACAGAGCATCTGTGCGAAACAATTTTTTCGCGCGGCACAATCTGCGTCGCGCCGCCCGCTCAGGACAGAGACGGCGGCAGAACGAATTGGCCCAGGTGCGGCCCCGCATAGTTGAGGCTCACGCGCAGCGCCAATTCCAGCGCATCGCGCGTCTCCTCCGGCACAATCACAGCGTCCACGAAGCCGCGTGCCGCAGCATACTTGGCGTCAAGCTGCTGCTCATAATTTTCCCGCACCTTTTCCATCTCCGCCGTTAACTCTGCGTCCGGCTCTGCGCCCTCGCGTTTGAGCTTCTCAAGCTGCGTGCCGAACAGTGCGCCGACAGCCGAGTCTCCCTCCATCACGCCCATCCGTCCCGTGGGCCAACTAAAAATAAAATCAGGGTCGAACCCCTGCCCGGCCATCGCGTAGTAGCCCGCGCCCGAAGCGTGATTGATGGTCAAAACGATTTTCGGCACGGCGGCTGTCGCCATCGCTTCGACAAAACGCGCCCCCGCACGAATGATGCCCGAATGTTCCGCTTCCGCGCCGACCATAAAACCCGAAACATCCTGTATGAACAGGAGCGGCGTTTGATGACGATGACAGGTCTCTATAAAGTAAGCGACCTTTTCCGCAGAGTCTGCGTAGATAATGCCGCCGAAGCGCGGCGGGCCGCCTCCCGGCTGGCGAATCATCCCGCGACTGTTAGTGATGACCCCGACCTGTATGCCGCGCAATCGAGCGTGGCCCGTAATCATCTCTTTGGCGTAGTCTGCCTGAAACTCGTCCAGATGCCCTTCGTCCAGAATGCAGGCCAGCACGTCGCGCATATTGTAAGGCTGGCGATGGTCTTCCGGGATAATGTCGTAGAGGTCTGATGCGGGGCGCGCCGCTTCCACGCTTTCCGTAATCGCAACGGCGCTCTGCGGCTTGACTGGAAGCTCAGAAACAAACTCCCTGATTTTAGCGACACAGGCTTCGTCGTCCGCGACACGGTAATGCGCGACGCCAGACAGCTCGTTGTGCGTGCGCGCCCCACCCAATGTCTCATTGTCAATCGTCTGACCCGTCGCCCCCTTGACCAGATTCGCCCCGCCCAAACCCATAAACGATGTGCCCTCGACCATCACTATGAAATCAGAGAGCGCTGGCAAATATGCGCCGCCAGCGATGCACGGCCCCATCACCGCCGAGATTTGCGGAATCTTCAAATAGCGCCGCATGATCGAGTTGTAATAAAAGATGCGCGACGCGCCGTACTGGCCTGGAAAGACGCCGCCCTGATAAGGCAGATTGACGCCCGCCGAATCCACCAGATAGATAATCGGCACGTGCGAGCGCATCGCTATCTCCTGCGCCCGCAGGATTTTCTTAATCGTCTCCGGCCACCAGGAGCCAGCCTTCACGGTCGCGTCATTCGCAACGACAACCACTTCTCGCCCGCCCACGCGGCCCAACACTGTGACGACGCCCGCCGCCGGAGCCGCGCCCTTATACTCGTCATAAGCGACGAGCAGACCTATCTCCTGCGTAAACGTTTCTTTGTCAAGGAGCAATTCTATTCGCTCGCGCGCCGTCAGCTTTCCCTGTTGATGCTGGCGTTCAATTTTGTCCGGCCCGCCGCCGCGCCGCAGTTTGGCTTCAAGGCGCAGGAGTTCAGTCGCCAACTGGCGCAGACGCGTCCGTGCTTCCGTAGAAGCCGGTCGTGCTTCAGACTTCATCTTGATTCTGAACGGCTGGCTGGCCGCACACAGGGCCTCGTCTTTAGCTTCAGCCGCTCACCTGATAAATAAGATAGCTTCGAGATGTCGCCAAAATAGCACAGGACGGCTCGCCAAGACAATGAGTCCACCGAAGCATCCCGCGCGCCGGGCAAAAATCAAGGGGCGGGATTTTAATTTCCCGCCCCACATGATTAAGGTTCAGCGTTTTTTATTACTTCCAGAGCTTACTCAAGAGCACCTTGGCGTCCGTCTTGTCGGGCAAGCCTTCGACAATCAGGACGCGAGAGCCGCGCCGCTCCATCAAGACAGCGCCCTCTTTAGTCTGCCACGCGCTCGACTGATAAACTTCTTCGGAAGCGGCGCTGGAAGCAGCAAGGTCGCCGTAACGAGCACTAGTTCGCCGTGCGTAAGCGTCGAAGAATTCCTGCGCGTCGCGGTCTGAATCCCAACTGGAAAGTTGCGCGATAAAGACAGCGCCCGTCTTCGGCTCGTTGTAAACACTGTAGCGGTCGCCGCCCCAACCTGCTGCCGCCGCGCGCGATTCCGCCTTCGATTTTAAAAACTCGTCGAGAATCAGATAGTAGCCCCACTCGCCGTTCACATCGTAATCCACACGCTTCCAATTCGCGCCGAGCGCGCTTGCGACATCCGGCAATTCAAGTTTAACGGGCGCTTCGCGTGAGAAGTATTTTTCGGCGTGCAGGATTTGCTCTGTTGACTGCGGCAACTCCGTATAGGCCAAAGAGATTTGCTTCCAGCCGCCCTGCTTGTACAAATGCGAGACGAAATCCATCCCCTGTTGATAAGGAAACAGCAGGGACTCGCGCAGTGAGCGCGGCGCTTTCTCTATCAACTCGGACGAGCCTGCGCCGCCAGCCTCTATTGAGCGCATGAAGGCCAGCGCACGCATCGGATTACGCATAATGTAATACTGCATCAAAAGTGTCGCGTCGCCTTCGATCAGGGCGTGGGCGGCGAGTTCTGCGTCGGCGTCGCCCTTGGGCCACTTGTCAAAGCGGCGCAGATTGAAATGCTGGTCTTGCAGCGCGTGGGCCAATTCGTGGGCCATGACGGGTTTCTGCCCGTCCAAATCAATCCACTCGGCCAGATAAAACTGCTGCGCCTTCGGGTCGTAGTAACCTGCGACCTGTTCCGTCAGCAGGCTGATGATGAAGGGGCGCAGTTGCATGTCAGAGGGAATCATGCCGAGTTTTTTCAGAGTAATCTCGGAGGCGTGCAACTCTTCTGGCGTCGTCTCCTCGTCCATATTCTTGATGAGCATTCTTTCAATCTCGGCGCGCGATTGCGCTCCGCTCTTGACCGGGCGCAGGATAGCCAGTTGCCTGATCTCGCTCGTCTCCTTCAAGACCGCCTCGCTGGCCGCCATGACGGCAGCGCTCTTGTTGCCGGAGGTCACAGCGGGAGCCTGCTTTTGGGCGGAGGCCGCGCCGACACCGATAAAAAGTGAGGCCGCCACCGAGAGGGCTGTGACAAAAGTGATAACTCGCAGTCGGATTTGCTTTGACATCTCTAACCTTTCGCTTTTATAGTCCGCTCAAACCTTTAGCGGACATTTTTATTTTAGCAGGTCATCCCTCAATCGCCCGAATCCTGTTGGGAGGCTTTCAATGCAGATGATGAAACAAGCGGACGACGATGTGATGCCGGACGAATGGCACGAAACCTTAGTGCGCGTGCGCTATTCCGAAACGGACAAAATGGGCGTCGTCTATCACGCCAACTATCTTGTCTGGTTTGAGATTGGCCGCACGGAGTTTTGTCGTGCGCGCGGTTTTAGCTACCGCGACATGGAAGAGAACGAAAACTCTTTTCTCGTAGTTGCAGAAAGTTACTGCCGCTATAAAGCGCCAGCCTACTACGACGACGAACTTCTTGTCCGCACACACGTCACCGAACTGCGTCGCCGCTCGCTTCGCTTCGGCTACGAAATCGTACGCATCAGCGACGACCGCGTGATCGCCGAAGGCGAGACGGGCCACGTTGTCACAGACCCCAATGGCCGCGTCCGCTCGTTCCCAGACCGTTATTGCCAACTTCTGCGCGCCACCCCAACCGAAGCCATGCATCTATCGCAACCGCCAGCCGAACGCGTCCCCGAAAACACTGCACCGGACTAACAGTTTTGAGTTTTCAGTTTTCAGTTAAGAGCAACTTGTCTTTTACGGAAAACTGTAAACTGCACTATTGTTCATGCTTGAGGGAGAGGCGAGAGATTTCGCGTGCATGGCCCGTCGCTTCGTCAACGTCGATGATGGCGGCGCAGATGCGTACGTCGCCAATCGAGTGTTCGGCGCGCTTGTGCAGGGCCGAAGTGAAGCGCCCTATGACATCTTCCTTCACCATTCCGATCACGCCCGCGTAGCTGCCCGTCATTCCAATGTCAGTCAGATAGGCTGTGCCCTGCGCCAGAATTCTTTCGTCGGCGGTTTGCACGTGAGTGTGCGTGCCGACCACTGCCGAGACGCGCCCGTCCAAGTGCCAGCCCATCGCAGACTTTTCAGAAGTCGCCTCGGCGTGCATATCCACGAGCCTGACTTTTACATCCGGCGAGAGCGAATCCAAAAGCGCGTCGGCTGTGCGAAAGGGGTCGTCCGCCGGATGCATAAAGACGCGCCCGATCAGATTCAATACCGCTACACGGACGCCGCGCACCTCACCCACCCACATCCCATTGCCGGGGGTCTTCGGCGGATAATTCGCCGGACGCAAGAGTCGCGGCTGCCGTTCGATATAAGCAACGGCCTCGCGTTTATCGAAGATGTGATTGCCGGAAGTCATCACGTCAATTCCGGCATTGAAGAGTTGTTCGGCGTGAGGCGGCGTGATGGAAAAGCCTCCGGTTACGTTCTCCGCATTCATGATAGCCAGGTCGATATTATTCTGCTCGCGCAAATCCTGAATACGATCAAGCACAGCCTGGCGTCCGGGCCGCGCCACCACATCGCCGATCATTAAAATTTTCATCTCTCACCCGTAGAAAGTAGAGGTCAGAGGCTAGAGGTTAAAGGTCAGTCATAAAAACTAACCTCTAACCTCTGATCTCTGACCTCTCCTGTTAATGGCTAGAGGGAAATCCGCAGTGGCCGCTCCGCAGCCGTAATTGAACCTGCGTTAACAGGTGGGTGACCTCTTTGTTAAGCCGCAGCCCTTGGCAATTCCTTAACGATGAAGGATTGCACCGGCTGTGAGTCGGCGTCGGTCTCCCTTTATTTACAGCGTTGGCTCAATCATCGTTACTCGGTGACGAACCCCGCAGACGTGTTCCCTCTGCCGGAAATAATATAACACAGAAAAAAGCAGAATTCAGAAGTCAGGAGTCAGAAGCCAGAAGAAAAGAAAATCAGAATAAAAACGGTTCGCAGCCTCTTATTCTGACTTCTGGATTCTGACTCCTGACTTCTGCTTTGGCTTCTGACTTCTGCTTTTACGTAAAGGCGATGTTTCCAGCCGGGCTTGGCTGTTCGACGGTGCTGCGGACTTTGAGCAGGCGGTCTAGCATCTCTGCGCATTCGGCGCTGCGTGAGGCGAGTTGCGAGTCGGCCTGTTCGTGCAGTCGTTTGAGGCGATGCAGTTCGTCGGCGATGTGCAGGGCGGCGAGGATGGCTACCTTCAAGGAATCCACCGTCAGCGTGCCCGAAGAAATCTCGCGCATACGACTGTCAACAAACTCTGCGAGTTGCGTGATGTACTCGCTGTCGCCGTCGGAACGAATGTTGTAGGTCTGATTGTAAATCTCGACCCGGATGGTCGGTGTCGTGGCTGCGTCCATATTGCCTTTACCCAAACTCATGCGGCCCTGTGGGTCTTTCATTTGCGCACCGCCTCAGCCATCTCAGGATCGAGCGCGGCGATGGCGTCGAGCATCGCTTCGACCTTCATCCGAATCGTGTCGCGCTCCTGAAGAAGGCGCTCAACCTGATTTTCGAGGCGCTCTTTCTCGCCGAGCAGTCCGCCAAGCTCTCGCCGGACTGAGGCGATCTCGCGTTCCAATCCTTCCTTTTCCTGACGCAGCGTCTTCGTCAGTTCGATGGTGCGGTAAATTTTGTCTTCAAGGTGCGAGAACTTTTCGAGTCCTGATAATCCGACCATCGCTATCTCTCCAAAGTTTAACGGCGCGTTAGGCGAGCCGACCGATTATGCGACTTCAAGCGCCTCAGCGCAAGAGTTTTCAGTAGAGGTCAGAGGCGTTAGCTGGCACGAGCGCTTAAGCGCGCAAAGCGCTCGAACTTTTGATCGAACGCTTTGCGTGCATTGTCTGCCTGAAGTTTTGTGTCTTTCGGTTCAAGCCCTTGCGGCATTACTCAAAGTCCTCTTCATGCTCTAAGCGGCTGCGCTTTGCTGTTGCTGCTGCTCGTTATCGAGAGCGCCCCTGACCTGTCCGGCCAAATCCGCGAACGCTTCGGGCGAATTGGCGGCGATGTCCGCGAGCACTTTCCTGTCAAGCTCTATTCCGGCGACTTTCAGACCGTGCATAAACTGCGAATAGTTCAATCCGTTGAGACGCGCGGCTGCGCCGATGCGGACAATCCACAGGCTGCGAAAATCACGCTTCTTCAGCTTGCGCCCCGTGTAAGCGAAATTCAGCCCGCGCTCGACAGACTCTTTCGCCGAACGATACAGCTTCGACTTTGTGCCGCGATAACCCTTGGCTAATTTTAAAATCTTCTTGCGCCTTTCGAGACGCTTATTTCCACGTTTTGCTCTAGGCATGATTCATTCCCCTTCCCTAAAAGGATGAACGCAGAACGATGAACGATGAATGAATTAAGAGACAGGTCGCTGCTTTTACTTCATCGTTCCGCGTTCATCGTTCATCCTTTAACTACGCCCATACGGCAGCATTGCTTCGACGCGCTTTTGATCGCCGTCGGAAACGAGACCGTCAACATCCAGTTGGCGCTTCCGCTTGGTGGTTTTCTTGGTCAGAATGTGGCGCGCGTGGCTGTGGCCGCGCTTGATCTTTCCGGTCGCGGTCAGGCGAAAACGCTTGGCCGCTCCCTTGTGTGTTTTCAGTTTTGGCATCTCTACTCCTTAGACGGTTAATTGAGCCGTCCGGCTAACGGTCAGCCGGAGCTTGTCTCTCAAGCCGGAGGCTTGTTACTTAAATCTCAACTTCAATATCAATCAGGGGCGCGGGCTTTTCTTCAGGCTTCGGCGCGGGCGGCGCGGGCTTGGCTGCTCCTCCGCCGCCACCGCCACCACCGCCTTTGTGCTTCTTCGGCGAAAAGATGGTGAACATCTGATTGCCTTCCATGCGCGGCCTGGCCTCTACTTCTCCGACATCGGCTAGGTCGCCTTCCAGCTTCTCAAGAATTCGCGCGCCGAGTTCGCGGTGCGTCATCTCGCGCCCGCGAAACCAGATGGTCGCCTTGACCTTATCGCCGCCCGTCAACCACTGGCGAGCGTGCTCCATACGATATTCGTAATCATGGTCGTCTGTGCCGGGGCGAAACTTGATTTCTTTGACTGTGATGACGACCTGTTTCTTCTTCGCCTCGTTCGCCTTCTTTTTGGCCTCGTATTGAAACTTGCCAAAATCAATAATACGGCAAACGGGCGGGTCGGCGGTGGCGGCGACTTCGACCAAATCCAGGCCCTTCTCGCGGGCCAGACGCACGGCATCGCGCGTCTCCATCACGCCGAGTTGCTCGCCGTCGTCACCGATGACGCGCACCTGCGGCACGCGAATTCTGTCGTTAATGCGCGCGACGGGAGCGCGCCGATTGTCCGGGCGTTGGCCGCGACCTCGAAAGCCTGTAGCTATCTCTGCACCTCCTATGTTATGGGTCGGGAGTCAGGAGTCTTAAGTCTGGAGTCGAAAACTTTTGTTTCGACTTTTGACTTTAGACTCCGCACTCAAGACTCGATGATATTGACGAGCGCACGCGAGTCAACGAGTCGCTGCGCCATCTCTTTAAATTCCGCGAGCGGCATCGCGCCGATGTCGCCTTTGCTTCTCTCGCGGACTGCGACCTTGCCTTCCTCCATCTCGCGGTCGCCGAGGACGAGCATGAAGGGTACTTTCTGCATCTGCGCGTCGCGTATCTTCGCGCCGATTTTTTCACTGCGCAAATTGGTCTCGATTCGCAGACCCGCTTTGCGTAACTCCTGCGCAACGCTCAACGCATATTCGTTGATGCGATCCGTAATCGGCAGCACGACGGCCTGCACGGGCGCAAGCCAGAGCGGGAAAGCACCCGCGTAATGTTCTATCAGGACGCCGAAGAATCGCTCGATTGAGCCAAAGAGCGCGCGATGAACCATCACGGGGCGATGCGGCTTATTGTCTTCGCCGATGTATTCCAGCTCAAACCTTTCGGGCAGATTGAAGTCCCACTGCACCGTCCCCAGTTGCCATAAACGACCAATGGCATCTTCAATCTTGAAATCAATCTTCGGGCCATAAAAGGCTGCTTCGCCTTCGATTCGTTCATAGGGAACGCCGCGAGCATTGAGCGCCTCTGCGAGCGCCGCCTCGGCCTTCGCCCAATCTTCTTCTTCGCCGAAATACTGCTTGCTCGTGTCATTACCTTTAGCGGACAACTCAAACTTAACCTTCTCGAAGCCGAAGGTCGTCAAGACCTCGACGGCGAAATCAACGCAATCGTCAATCTCTTTCCGCACCTGCTCAGGCGTGCAGAAGAGATGCGCGTCGTCAACCGTGAAGCCGCGCACGCGCATCAATCCGTGCAGCGTCCCCGAAAGTTCGGCGCGATAGACCGTGCCCATCTCGCCGTAACGCTGCGGCAGGTCACGGTAGCTGCGCTGCTGCGACTTGTAGATGCCGATATGGAACGGGCAGTTCATCGGCTTTAAGCGAAACTCCGTCTCTTCAAGCTTTGTTGGCGCAAACATCGAGTCGCCATAGTTCTGCTCGTGCCCGCTGATGTGCCAAAGCTCGCGCCGCGCTATGTGCGGCGTATAAACAAGGCTGTAGTTGCGCTTGACCAACTCTTCGTAGAGATAATCTTCCATCTGCTTGCGAATCATCGCGCCCTTCGGATGCCAGAAGATCAATCCCTGCCCGTAACTTTCCTGAATCGAGAAGAGGTCAAGCTCGCGCCCAAGACGGCGATGGTCGCGCTTTTCAGCTTCGGCGCGCTGCTTGGCCCAGGCGTCGAGTTCTTCCTGCGTGAAGAAGGCCGTGCCGTAGATGCGCTGCATCTGCTCGCGCTCGGCGTCGCCCATCCAGTATGCGCCCGAAAGGGTCAGCAGCTTAAAGGCACGCAGGCGATTGGTGTTCGGCACGTGCGGGCCGAGACAGAAATCTATGAACGGAGAATTATCAATGTAGTAGACACTGACGGTCTCGCCGCCCTTGTCTGCGACCAGTTCGCACTTCAAAGGCTCGTCGCGCTCCTCGAAGATGCGCAAGGCTTCCGCTTTCGTAATCTCCTCGCGGCGATACGCCAGATTGCGCTTGGCTATGTCGCGCATGCGCTTTTCGATGACGGGCAAATCCTCATCGGTCAGCGGGCGCGGCGCGATGACATCGTAGAAGAAACCGTAGCGCGGGTCGTCCAGAAGGGCCGGGCCGATGCCGAGCTTCGTTCCCGGAAAAAGGTCTAGCACGGCAGCGGCGAGCAGGTGCGCAGTCGAATGGCGCAGCACGTCCAGGCCTTCGAGCGTCTGCGGCATCACAGGCTCAATGTGGACGGCATCGCCGTTTCCGTGTGCGTCGAGCGTAAACGCCAGGTCAACCTCGCGCCCGTTGACGCGCGCGGCCAATGCCTGCTTTGCCGCCTCGCGGTCGAGCTTCTTCAAGGCTTCGCCCACAGTCACGGGAGTCGTGACTTGCGCCGCCGCGCCATCCTTTAACTGTACGTTAATTTCACTCATCGCTGCTGGTCTCCGCTTCTTTCTCGTAAATCGTCAATGCGGACGAACGGTTTCGAAACCATCCGCGCTTTACCATTTACGAATCACAGCCCTGCGTTTCCGCTCTTGATGAGCGGCTTCGCGGATGCTGGAAGCGTCAACCGAATTAAGTTTTGTGCCGATTTGGTAAAACGGCAACTGCCTTTGAGATCGGATTCGATAGGAGCGCCTTCGCCGCGAAGCCCGCCACAAGGGACGGATTTCAAAAGCTAAATGTGAATCGCGTGTATGTTCGATTCATGACGAAGGTCTTCTGGAGCATCCTATCAAATTTTCGGAAAATGGTAGGCTCGTGCGGATTTGAACCGCAGACCCCTACCGTGTCAAGGTAGTGCTCTACCCCTGAGCTACGAGCCTATTCAAACTAACAAAAACCACTCGCTTCAAATTAACCGTCAAAGCGAAGTCGTAAGGTAGCAAAGGCTTTACGCCACTGTCAAGCCAGATCGCCGCCCGGTAGTGTCCTAATAAATGTTGCTAAGATTTAGGGCGTTTAAAAAAGAAGGTGTGGTCTGTTTTTTCTCTTATCACCACCTCTATTACTGCCACTAACTCCCAGCCTTGCTCGCCAAGACTGTTCAACTCCGTTCTTGACATCCAACCATAGTTAACTTGATATTCCCACTTCTGCATAATGATTCTCCTTGAGGCTAAAAGGTCTTTCAACTTCCCTCTTTAGGCTTTCTGCTTGAAACCACGTTTTGCATGATTGTAGTACGCCGTTCGCGCCTGCGATGGCAATTTTCCTGTATGCAATTGCAATTCTGACACCTGCAATGACAATTCTCGCACCTGCAATGAGAGTTTTCGCACCTGTAATGGAGATTCTGACACGTGCAATGGCAATTCTCACACGTGCAATGAGAGTTGTGACACCTGCAATGGCGATGTTCGCAGGTGTAATGGCGATTTTGACGCTTGCAATGAAGATTCTCACACCTGCAATCGCCATTTACGCGTTAGCGGCGTCCTCAAGCGCTCGCCGCTTCGCCAGCGACGCGATCCCATTCTTCGTAGAGTGCGCGCAGGCGTGCGTCTGTTTGCTGGTAGTCGTCGTTGACGGAGCGCAGGCGAGTGGGGTCGCGTGCGACTTCGGGCAGGGCTAGTTGTTCGGAGAGACTTGCAAGATGCGCTTCGGCGGCGGCGATTTCCTTTTCGACCTCCTGTGAATCGCGTACAGGTTGCTTCTTCCCGCCCTTGCCTTTGCTTGCACCAATCTTGTGAGATGAAGGATTCGCTTTTTTGGTGGCGGGTGCGGAAGTTTTCTCGCTGGCCGAAGCTTTCTGCTCTTTAGCCTGCGCCTCGCGTGCGGCCTCTGCGCTGGCGCTGCGTCTTGCGGCCTTCCAGTCGTGATACTCCGTGTAATCGCCGTCGTAGTGCTCAACCTTGCCAGCGCCGTCGAGCGCCAGTATCTGTGTGGCAACGCGATCCAGAAAATAGCGGTCGTGGCTGATGGTCAGGATTGTGCCTTGATAAGCGTCGAGCGCTTCTTCGAGCGCTTCGCGTGAAGGGATGTCGAGGTGGTTCGTAGGTTCGTCCAGAACGAGGACGTTAAAGCGCGAATAGATGAGCTTGGCGAGAGCCAGACGGCCTTTCTCGCCGCCGGAGAGGTCGCGCACGTGCTTGTAAACGTCGTCGCCCGTAAAGAGAAACTTGGCGAGGAAAGAGCGCAACTCACCGGCGGTCGCCGTCGAAGGCGCAACGCGGCGCAACTCCATGATGATTTCGTTGCGGTCGTCCAAATCGTCTAGCTGCTGCGCGTAGTAGCCGACCTGCACCTTTGTTCCCCAGCGCATCTCGCCCGCGAGCAATGGCAGTTTGCCGAGCACGGTCTTGATGAAGGTGGTTTTGCCTGAACCGTTTGGGCCAATGATGCCCAAGGCTTCGCCGCGACGGAGCGTAAAGGTTATGTCTGCGGCCAGGACTTTGCCGGGATAACCGACCGACGCTTCCGTGACGGTCAGGACTTGCGTTCCGGCGCGTTCGACTGACTGCAAGTTGAAATTGCCGGATGATTGGTCTGCGCGAACGGCCTCGACGCGTTCAAGCTTTTGCAGCATCGTGCGCCGGGACTTGGCCTGCTTGGTCTTCTGCCCTGCGAGGTTACGGCGGATAAACTCTTCGGTCTTGGCAATCAAGTGTTGCTGATTTTCGTAGGCGCGCTGCTGCGCCTCGCGTCGCACTTCGCGCTCGACCAGAAAGGCGGAATAGCTTCCTGTGTAGCTGGCAGCGCGGCCCTGCTCGACCTCTATGATGCGGCGGCAGGTGCGGTCAAGAAAATAGCGGTCGTGGCTGACGATGACATAGGCGGAAGCGTAAGATTGCAGAAACTCTTCGAGCCATTCGACCGAATCAACATCCAAGTGATTCGTCGGCTCATCAAGTAGCAAGACATCAGGCTCTGCGAGGAGCAGGCGCGCGAGGCCGAGGCGATTCTGTTGCCCGCCCGAAAGCTTTTCCGTCTCCATCTGCCACATCTCACGGTCAAAGCCCAGACCTTGCAGGATAGCCTCGGCTCTGGCCGCGTACTCAAACCCACCTTCGCGCTCAAACTGTTGTTGCAAATCGCTGTAGCGTTCGAGCACCGCTTCCAAGTCATCGCTCGCCTCGGCCATACGGTGCTCAAGCTCGTGCATCTCGTGCTCAATCTGCTGCAAGTGTCCGAAGGCGGCGAGGGCGGATTCGTGTACGGTCGAACCCGGCTCGAAGTGTACGTGCTGCGCGAGCAGTCCGAGGCGCACGCCGCGCGCACGCACTACGTCGCCACGATCTGCCATCTCCTCATTGCTGATGAGACGAAAAATCGTAGTCTTCCCCGCACCGTTACGACCGACAAGACCAACGTGCTCGCCCGGATTAATTTGCAGTGAAGCGCCGCGCAAGACATCCTGCGCGCCATAGGATTTGTAAACGTCGGAGAGCCGAAATAACATAACGAAACAAAGTGAGCAGTAAGCAGTAAGCAGTGAGCAGAAAGCGCCGATGCTCTCTCCGCCCACTGCTTTTATTTACCACTTGATACTACACCTACCGCTTAATCTCTTAAGCGCGGCAGCGCCTACTTGCTTCCGCTTGGCTGTGCGGCGGCAGGTGAGGGCTGTGCGCTGCCCGTCGGGCTGCCCGTTGTCTGCGCAGGTGACGCAGCGGTGTTGGCAGCGGGCGTTGCGCTGCTCGCTGGAGCTTGAGCCGGACGCGCCGCGCCAAAGTTAATCGGGCTGGTCAGCATGTTCATCGCCAGATAATTGACGATCTTGGCATCATTCATCGCGACTTCCAAAAGCGCCGCGTTTAAGAGTTGCTTGCGCTGGTTGCGCAGAGCCTCCGTAATCTGACCGCGCACGTTAGGACTATCGAGCGTCAGATTTTCGTTTTGCAACTGCTTGCGCTGCAACTTGAAAATATACCAGCGTGCGCTGAACTGAACGGGCGGGGTGTAGCTGCCGATTTGCATAGGGCCGAAGAATTCCGAAACCAACTGCGGCGGGAAATTGTTCTGCTTGAGGTCGGCTTCCGTTGCAAACCCTATGTCGCCGCCGCGTGTGTTACTGGGGTCTTCGCTGCGCAGACGGGCAACGTCGGCAAAGTCTGCGCCGTTCTTCAACTGTGAATAGATGTTGTCAATCTTCAGCTTGGCCTCGGCCTCGCTCTTGGCGTCGTCCTGCGCGCCGTTATCGGTCGGGTCAACGGCGATCATCGCCAGTTGAACGCCGCGCTGGTTAACGAACAACTGCTTGTTGCTATTGTAATACTCTTCGACTTCCCTGTCGGTAATTTGAATTGTTCCGTAAGTCTTATCCTGTAGCTTTTGGATGGCGACGGATTTGCGGGCCTCTTCGCGCAGGGTTTCGACTGTTTGATCCTGCTCTTTGAGCCGCTTCTGAAATTGCTCTTCGGTCATCCCGCCCTGCGCCTTGAGTTCGTTAATAAAGCGGTTGATTTCTTCTTCGCTCGGCACCAGTTTCTCTTTCTCCGCGCGCTGCAACAAGACTTCTTTTTGCACCAGTCCTGTCAGGACTTGCATCCGCGCCTGTGCCAGTTGCATCGGCGTCAACTGCGATTGCTGTCCCTGCGCCTGCTGGCTGAGGAGTTTATCCACCTCGCTGAGCATGATGTTTTTGCCGTTGACGGTGGCGGCCACTCCACTCTCAGCGCCCCCGGTCGCGCCGCTGCCGGTATTCTTGCAGGCGGCGAAAAGCATCGCGACGAGCGCGATGCTAATAATGATGAATGTTCGTTTGATGACTCTATGCACTTTGGCTTTCTGCTCCTTCAAAATAAACGATGGCGGCTCGCGTCAGCCGCTCTCCGCTATAGTCACGGGTGCTTGACGTGCTTCAAAACTGTTTGCTATAACTTTTCGTTTCGCACTCGCTCTTTTTTATTGACTATCGTTGACTACTAAAGCTATTGGCGCTTAACGGAAGCGTCTGGAGGTCTTAAGAAAATTTATGGCAAAACGTTGTGAAGTCTGCGGCAAAGGGCCGCAGTTCGGCAATAATGTTTCACACGCGAACAATCGCACGCGCCGCCGCTTTGATCCGAATTTGCAATCCATACGCGTTCAGCGTCCGCAGGGCGGAGTGGAGCGCAAGAAGGTTTGCACCAGTTGCATCAAGGCTGGCAAAGTCGCGAAAGCGGCCTAAAGGGGCGCGCCCCTTTTATCTTTCAAACTCAAGAGCTACCGGGTTCAAAACGTTTCTCGTCAGATGCAACAGGCGAGAGAAACGCTTGCCCGGTAGCTTATTCTTTTCCAGCGAGTGCGATAGCTTCGATTTCAACGCGCGCATCGCGCGGCAGCCTGGCCGCCTCGACGGTCGCCCGCGCCGGAGGCTTTTCGGCGAAATAACGACCGTAAACCTCATTCATCGCCGCGAAATCATTCATATCGGCGAGAAAAACCGTTGTCTTCACCACGCGCGAAAGCGTTGTTCCGGCAGCCTCCATCACCCTTGAGAGATTACGCAAGACTTGCTCTGTTTGCTCTGCAATACCGCCCGCGACAAACTCTCCTGTCTGTGGGTCGAGCGGAATCTGCCCCGAAGCGAAAACAAAACCGCCCGCCACAACAGCCTGCGAATAAGGCCCGATGGCGCGCGGTGCGCTCTCTGTCTCGATAATCTGCCTCACTGTCTGGAAGACCTCTTTTTCCTGCGGCTCAAACAAACTTCGCATTCTAACAGAAACAACGAGAAAAAAGGAAACGGGGTGAAGGAAATGGGTAAAAGGGGAAGAGGGTAAAGGGATAAAAGGAAACTTCTCAACTGAGTTCTCCCTTTTACCCCTTTACCCTCTTCCCCTTTTACCCCCAAACGTTTTAAGCCACGTTTTGCAGGCGCTCGACATCGAGCACGCCGGGGACGCTTTTGATTGAGTTGATGACCTTGTCAAGATGCTTGACATCGAAGACTTCGACCGTCACTTCAATCCGCCCGCGCTCGTCGTCCAGAATGGAGGCGCGCGCGTCGCGGATGCCGGTCTTCATATCCGAAATCGCGCCGGTGATGCCCGCTATCATCCCCGTACGGTTTTCTGTTATCGCCAGCAGTTTGACGGCATAAGCTGCATTGTCGGATTTTCCAGCCCACTCTACTTCGACAATCCGTTCAGGATTGACCATCAATTGCATGACGTTCTTGCAGCGCTTGGTGTGGACGGCGACGCCTTTGCCGCGCGTGATGTAGCCGATGATTTCTTCGCCGCGCAGAGGGCTACAGCAACGCGCGCGCGTTACCATAAGGTCATCCACGCCGCGCACAACAATCGCATCGTCGCCGAGCCGTATCAGGCGCTTAACGGCTCGCACGCCGCTCTGGATTCTGGATTCCTTTTTCGCTTCCAGTTCGGCAAACTTTTCCGGCCCGATGTATTTCGCAATGACATTGCGCGACGCGAGTTTGCCGTAACCGATGGCGGCCAGCAGGTCGTCAATCCGACCGTAGCCGTAGTCTGCGGCGACGCGCTTAAAGCTTCCGTCCGCATCGTTCAAAAGTTTCTTGACGGAGGGCACAAACCGCGCTGCCTCTTTCTCGAAGAGCTTGCGGCCAATCTCGATTGATTCGGCGCGCTGCTGTTCGGCCACCCAGTGGCGCACGCGATTGCGCGCACGCGAGGTCACGATGAAGTTGAGCCAGTCGCGCGAGGGATGCGAATTGGCGGTCGTGATAATCTCTACGACATCGCCGTTCTGAATCTGCGTGCGCAAGGGAACTATGCGATTGTTGATGCGAGCGCCGGTGCAGGTATTGCCGACTTCGGAGTGAATCATGTAGGCGAAGTCTACGGGCGTTGCGCCGCGCGGAAGTTGGATGACCTTGCCCATCGGCGTAAAGGCGTAAACGTCTTTCGGGTAGAGGTCGAGCTTGAGCGAATCGAGAAAGTCGCGTGAGTCTTTGACCTCCTGCGTCCATTCGACGAGCGAGCGCAGCGCTTGCAGAGCTTGATCGTCGTCGTGCGCGCCGCGCTTGCCTTCCTTGTACTTCCAGTGTGCGGCCACGCCTTCTTCCGCTATGTGGTGCATCTCTTCTGTGCGAATCTGCACTTCAAACGAATGGCTTTTCTCTCCGATGACGGAAGTATGAAGCGATTGATAGAGATTGTCGCGCGGCGTGGCGATCCAATCCTTGATGCGTCCCGGCACAGGCTTCCAGGCATTGTGTATGACGCCGAGCGCAGCATAACAGTGGCGCACTTCGTTGGGCGTGATAACGCGCGCGGCGACCAGGTCGTAAACCTGATCGAGTTCTATCTTCTGCTTGCGCAGTTTTTTCCAGATTGAATAGAGGCGCTTGACGCGGCCTTCGATGCGGACGTAGGGCACTTCCGCTTCGTGCATCTTTTCTTCGATGCGGGCGGTGACGCCTGCTAGAAACTTCTCGTTTTCAGGACGACGCTTTTCGAGTTGAACCGCTAGTTCACGATAATCTTCCGGGTGCAGGTGTTGAAAGGCCAGGTCTTCAAGCTCGCCGCGCAGTTTACCCATGCCGAGCCGGTGAGCGATGGGGGCGAAAATATCCATCGTCTCCTGCGCGATGCGCTTGCGTTTGTCCGGCTTCAGGAATTGCAGAGTGCGCATGTTGTGCAGGCGGTCTGCGAGTTTGACAAGGACGACGCGTACGTCGTCGACCATCGCTAAAAGCATCTTGCGCACGTTTTCGGCCTGCTGTTCCTCGCGCGAAACGTTGCTGATTTGCGCAATTTTGGTCAGCCCGTCAACTAAGTGCGTCACTTCGTCACCGAAGTACTGCCGAATCGTGTCCAGATCAACGAGCGTGTCTTCGACAACGTCGTGCAGTAGACCCGTCGCCACAGAGACGGTATCGAGCCGCATGTCTGCGAGGATGTTGGCGACTTCCAAAGGGTGAACCAGATAAGGCTCGCCCGAAGCGCGCATCTGCCCCTTATGCTCGCGGGCCGAAAAAAGATAGGCGCGCCGCAGCATAGCCAGATCGGCCTGCGGATGATTGCGCCCAACCTTCTCGACAATGTCTTCGATGCGAATCATAGAAAAGCAGAGGTTAGATGTCGGAGGCTAGAGGTTAGTTCGTTTGACTGGCTTCTAACCTCTAGCCTCTAACCTCTGATTATAGCAACAGGTGATGCCTGACCCGAAGGTCGAGCATCACCTGTTGAAGTGCTTGTTAACTAAAGGCCAAACGGCGTGGCTCAAGCGCTCGTTGTATTCTCGTTTGAGTCTAGCTCGTCGGCTGTTGCGGAGCTTTGGCCTTTTCCTTTTCTTCGGCTTCCCTCTTCTTGACGTTCAATTCCGCCGTGCGCTTCTGCGCCTCGTCTGCATCCTTACCGAGTTTGGCGGCCTCTTCGGTCTTGCCGTCCATCTCCGCGAGTTTCTTGGCTTCGAGCAGCAAGTTGGTCTTGTAGCCCCAGGCTTTTTCGTTGTCCGGGTTTAGCTCGATGGCTTTATTGGTGTTCTCCATGCCCCGCGTCATGCACTCCTGTGCCTGCTTGAAAATTGCAGGGTCACTCGGCTTCTTAAACTGTATGACGGCCTTGCCATCTTTCATGACGGTCTGCCTATTTTCGTTATTCTCGGTGATGCGAAACGAGCAGTCCCAATCTTTGCTGGCAAGGAAGGTATAAGCTTCGGAACGCTTTTCGGGCTTGACCTGATCGTTGCGGGCGCGAGCTTCGATCCAGGCGCGCTGCTTTTCGTCCTGATTGATTGCGCCGTAGAGAAAGCCAATCGCGTTGAAGGCTTCTTCGTTGTTCTGGTCTCTTTTCAAAACGTCTTCGTAAGCTTTAATGGCCTGCTCGGCTTTGGCGATGTTTTCCGGCGTCGTGATGCCCTGCCGGTATTGCGCGTGAATCGAGCGAGCGATAAAGGCTGGGGCGTTCGGCTGGCTATCGTCTAACTCCAAAGCCCTGCGCGAGCGTCTTTCGGCTTCGTCGAATTTTCCAGACTTATAAGCGCGCGCGGCTTCGTTCAACTCATTTTTGGCACGCACCTTATTGATCGCACCACAGCCGGAGGTGGTGATAATGACGACGAAGCACAGGAGCAGGAGAGCAAACCTGGCTTGAGAGAGTTTCATCGCTAAATGGCTCCCGGTTTGATGTTGATGGGTGACCGACGGGGCGCGACATGATTTGATAAGCCACGCCCGGTCACCGTGAAAAAGCTATTGTTTATCGAGTTCGTCAAGCTGCAAGCCGACGGGATTCGCCCCGGCGCTCTTCACCGCGTCTATGACTTTGACGACCTCTCCGTATTTGATGCTCTTGGGCGCTTTGATAAAGACGGTCTTCTCAATCTCGTTGGTGCCAAACTTGACCGTTCCCATGCGCTCGCGCTCCTTAAAGGTCTGCGCCAGCGTCGCGCTCAACGTGCCGAGGTCATTAACCGAACCCATGTCCTTCGTGTTGAGTTGAACTTTGAAGTCCGGGAAGATTGCCACTTGCAGCGTCAGGTTGTTGGCGACATCCGGCGGCGGTTGATTAGGGTCTGGCGGCGTCGGAGCCAGAGCCTTGAAACGGCTCGGCTTCAAAGGCGTGACGACCATAAAGATAATCAACAGCACCAGCAGCACGTCAATCAGCGGCGTGACATTAATATACGGAACAGCCCGGCCTCCGCCTCCTGAACTCATTCCCATAGCTCTAACTCCTTCCGCTTCTTATACAGGGCTAACGGGGCGCTCAATCAAGTAGAAAGGAGCGCCCGCTCTAGACTTTAAATCAAAGGGCGACTATTGCGCCGGCGGCGCTGGCGCGCTTGACCCGCCTTTTTTCTTTCTGTCGGCGACGAGTCCGATCTGCGTGATGTCCTGTTGGCGTATGACATCAATGATGCCGACGACCTGACCGTAGCTGACGCCCGTTCCACTCTTAACGTAGACGATCTGCTCCTCCGGTGATTTTTTCTCCAACACCTTCTTGATGTCGGCCCCAAGCTTTGTTTTCTCAGGGTCTCTATCATCATTGATATCCCGGATGCTGTACTTATTCTTCCCCAGATAGAACTCTCCATCGTTGGGAATCGAGATAACAGCCGAGGTCTCTTTGATAATCGCCGGGTCGACTTCGGGCGCATTCATGTTCTTCGGCAGGTCAACCGAGATACCCTGTTGCAGGTTTGGCGTGACCAGCATGAAGATAATCAACAGCACGAGCATGATGTCCACCATCGGCGTGACGTTAATCTCGGAATTTAGGTGGTCAGAGCCAGCTTGCATTCCCATAACTACACTCTCCTTAAAACGCTAAGTAGCACAAAGAGAGGCCCGCGTGATTCACCACCGGGTGAATC
>DASVTR010000011.1:0-30794 GCA_036387475.1 Pyrinomonadaceae bacterium
GTTGAGCGAGATGCCACGCTTGAGTTCCTGATCGGGCCAGGCGTGCAGGTAGCAGCGATCCAAGCTGAGGTGATGCGGCACTTGCGAGAGTTGGGATTGATTGCTGTTGGCTTCGCCGAGAGCGATGAGGTCGTAGACCAGATCGGTGGGACGGACGGTGGAGAACTCCAGTCCAATGAGGCGGTAGTGGTGAGCGCCGGAAGCGGTCTTCAAAGCGGAGAGGCCCTGGCCTGGAGAGAGCAGCTTTGGCAGCAGTGCTGAGAAAGCGGGTGTGATGCGTGTGCCTGGGGGAGGCAAAAGCGAGTCGGGTGTAGAGGTGCGGATGGTGATGAAGGCGGAGGAAGAAGAAGCTTTGAAGGGGAGGGTGAAGGAGCCGATAAAACTTGCTCCTGCTTCCAGTAGTATCGTGTCCCCAGGGCGTGCGGCGTTGATAGCCTTTTGCAAATCTCCACCGGCTTTGACGTTGATGATGGCGGGCTTTCCTTGAACTGTCGTCTGGCTTCCCGTTTGTTGGCCCACCCTGCGTGGGCGTTGCGCGAAAGCAAAAGCGAGACACAACACGATTGTGCCTCCGATAAAGAGCGGAGCCAGTGCTTTCCAGTTCAGTCTGAAATATCTCTTCACAGGCGGCTTTGCGGCTTCAGAAATAACGCAGCCAGTAATAGATGAATTTCGGATATTCGCCAGCGACCGAACGCCAGCCGCGCACGTGCCACCACCATGTGGCGGGCGGCGGCGATTCGTCGCCCGTCGGAGCGTGAGCAATCCCGACGTTGATTCCGCTCTCACGAAAGACGCGCCGCCAGACCCACAGCGCGCGTCTTGAATGATAGGCCGAGGTCACGACCAGGATTGAACGCAAGCCCCGCGTCCGAGCATAATCGAGCAGCAACAATGCTTCATCGTATGTGTTTGAAACCTGCTGCGGCAGCGCCTCTATGCTCTCCGCCGGAACGCCCGCGCCGAGCAACGCTTCGGCTTCCAGTTCGGTGAATGTCGGATTACGTTCTTTCTCAAAAGACCATGGGCCAAGTAACCCATCGTTGGTTAAAACGATTTTGGGCGCGCGTCCCTCCGCGAAAAGCTCTGCGGCCCGGCGCGTGCGTTCGGGGTATGAAGCGCCGCCGCTTAAGACGACCAGCGCGTCGGCCCGCGCCAGGTTTGCGCTTACAATCAGCGACCGCGCCCCGACCCAAGCGACGAGCGACCACGCAGCCAAAAGCAGGAGGCCGGAGCTTGCCCAGCGCCGCAAGGCGCGACGCTTGCCCGATTGAGAGAGCTTCAATGCCACAGCGGCCCGTTATCCTTAGCGCGCAATTTTTACCAGCAGATGCCCTGGTATGAATCATCCGAGGTGCGCCCTTCAAAGAGCCGCACCAGATCAATCACCGTCTGCCCGTCTTTCAATTGCCCTTCGATTTCGCGAAACTCCGCCGCCTTGTTTCCGATAATCAACACTTCGGAACTCTCTAAAACTTCACGAACGCTCGTGCGCATCAGTTGAGAGATGTGCGGAATCTCGCGTTCTATATATTCCTTGTTTGCGCCGAAAAGGCGCGCCAGCGAAACGTCGCGGTCATAGATGGCAAGCTGTATCCCTTTGCCGAGCAGAGTCTCAATCAAGGTGACCATCGGTGATTCACGAAGGTCGTCAGTCCCTGCCTTGAAGCTGAAGCCAAGCACTCCGACGCGCTTTTTCCTGGTGCGTAAAACCATCTCGATGGCGCGCTCTATCTGTTGCCGGTTGCTTGGCAAGATGGACGACAACACGGGCGCTTCCACGTCCAACTCTTTCGCTTTATAAGTGATCGCCCTTAAATCCTTTGGTAAGCACGAACCGCCGAAGGCAAAGCCCGGCTTCAGGTAATACGGCGACAGATTGAGCTTCGTGTCCTGGCAGAAGACTTCCATTACTTCATGGCTGTCGATACCGAGACCTTTGCAGATGTTGCCGATTTCATTGGCGAAGCTGACCTTCAAAGCGTGAAAGCAGTTGCAGGTATACTTGACCATCTCTGCGGCCTTGATTCCGGTGACGAACAGCGGAGCGTCAATGCCTTCGTAGAGTTGGCCCACCTTATCGGCCACATCCTTTTCATCTGCGCCGATGAGGGTAAACGGCGGCGCGTAGAAATCCTTGAGCGACGTGCCTTCGCGCAGGAATTCAGGATTGATGCAAACGCCGAAATCACTCCCCGCCTTCTTTCCCGAAGAAACTTCGAGCGCAGGGATAACGACGCCGTTAATCGTGCCCGGCAGCATCGTGCTGCGAATGACGATTGTGTGACGCTCGTTCTTGTTTGACAGAGCCGCGCCGATTTCTTCGCAAACGCGCCGGACGTAAGTAAGCTCAAGCGAGCCGTTTGATTGACTCGGCGTCCCGACGCAGACCAGCGAGATTTCCGAGTCCCTGACGGCGGCAGCGGAATCTGTGGTCGCACGAAGACGACCAGCAGCTACCATCTCGCCGATTAAATCATTGATGCCCGCCTCGACGATAGGGCTGCGACCGCTGTTGATGATTTCCACCTTCGTCGGGTTTACGTCAACGCCCACGACTTCGCGGCCCTCTTTGGCGAAGCACGCTGCCGAGACGCAACCGACATAGCCTAATCCGAAAACACTTAATCTCATTTTTCTTTCCTGTTGTTTCGCCGAAGTTGTTTTGCAGCCGAAAGCGTGCGCTTCTGCGTATTATCGTCCGCTCGCTTGTGCGTCGGAGAAAGTTCCCAGCACAATCAGGCCCGTGACGGCCAACTCTTCCGGAAGAATTTGCTGAAAGCGGCTGTCGAGCCTAAACCCGTTGCGCAAGCTGGCGAGCGACTGATTATCTATCGCCTGGCTTTGCCGCAGGATTCTTACTCCGGCCTGCTCGAACATCTCCAGATACTCGAAGGCGCGCAGCCGGTTGTGATACATAAACTTGTTTCCCGCTAACTTCTTCCACTCGCGCTCGCTGAACTGTAGAAAATTGATGGCCGTAATCGAGGCGTCGTCGTGAGAGAAATGGTCTGAAGGGTCTATGATGTGCATGAGCAATCCTTGCGGCTGCAAGAGGCGGCGCGCTTCCCTGAGGATACCTTTGATGGCATCGGGCGGAATGTGCTCGAAGACTGCGTGGGAAGTGTGAAAGTCAAAGCTCTGATCCGGAAAGTCCAGGCGAGTCGCGTCCGCAGGCGAGACGTATTTGATGTTAGCCAGGCGCAGCAGTTCGTTTGTGCCGCCCTGCAATTCAATCAACTGCCGCAGTCGCTCTTGAAAAAGCGGCTGCTCCGCTTCCGTGCCAAAGGCGGCGACGACTTTCGCCTTGCTTTGCCTGACGAATTCAATTGACTCTGCCACCAGCGCATCCGAAAGATAGGAGTTTAAGTCAACGGTCACGACCTGCGCTGCCCCGCAGAGCCACAGCCCAAGGGGGACGCTCACGTTGCGCCCTGTGCCGACTTCGAGAAAGCGTTTTCCGTTGATCTCATAGCCCGCGCCCTTAATCCATCTGACCATCGACAGGGCAGCGTCAAACCATTCGAGAGGATTGCTGCGCCCCGGTTTACAGCTACCGACGGTGCGCTGCATCGCGTAATAGATTTGATCCGAGAGGGGCAGCGCCGCCACAGCGTTCTGCACTCTCGCTTTCCATCTCCAGTTCACTGCTTTTCTGCTCACTCTCCGGTCGCTCGTTTAATTTATCGCTGCGGCGAACGAAACAGCCCCATCAGAAAGCTGCTGCCCCAACTGATGTGAATAATCAGGAAGGCCAACGCAATCAGGGGCAACAGACGCCAATCATTCGCCCGCCGCGAAAGCTTGAAAGCGAAAAAGGCTGCGAGCGCGACGTAAGGCACGACGACCGCCAGCAGCGCCACAAGCGCCAGCCGCGAAAGCAAACTAAGCGCCGTCAGGATGATTAACGCCAGAACAAAAACGGGCGCAACCAACTGCCGCAGTCGCAGCGAGCGCGGATTGCGCTTGACCATCTGCGCCTTCCAGCGCCCGTAACGAAAATACTGTGCGCCAAGCGCCTTGAATGAAGGGCGCGCGAAATAGATGCTGTGTCCACCCGTATCCAAGAGGATGCGCCCGCCGCGCTGGCGCACGCGATAGTGAAAGTCGTAGTCCTCGTTTGCCAGCAGCGCCTCGTTGAAGCCGCCGACATCCTGCCACAAGCTTTTACGAAAAGCGCCGAACGGCACTGTATCAACAAACTGCGATGCGGAATTTTCGAGCCGGTACTTTGCATCGCCGATGCCGAACGGATGCGCGACGGCCAGCGCGATGGCCTTTGCCGTCAGCGTTTCCTCGCTCGCACGAATCCGCCAGGGCATCCCGACGACAGATACATCATCACCCGTCAAGCCCTCTATGCAGCGCCGCACATAATTCTCAGAAGGGACGGAATGAGCATCCATGCGAACGATAATCTCGTGCTGTGCCTGCTCGATGCCGAGGTTCAAGGCGGTCGGAATGTGTCTCGCCGGATTATCAACCAGCCGCACCGCTATCTGCGGATGCTGCCGCACAAACTCCGAAATGACCGCGCGCGTCCCGTCCGTAGACATCCCATCAACCACTATGATTTCGTAGCGCTCAGCCGCATATTGGCCGCAGAGGTTTTCCAGCACCTTTCCGATAAATCGCTCTTCGTTGTAGCAGGGAATGACGACCGAAACGGTCGGCTCTTTAGCGCTCTGAGAGAAGTCAGCGGTCTCCGGCTGCCGCGCAGAAGCGAGCGCGCCCGGCTGATTCGCCCGCGCCTCTTCTTCATTTTTTATTTCGATCTGCTCTCTCAAATTCTGCGCTCCGGTTTTGCTGCTGCTCGTCTACACCGCACCGCGCAACTCTTCTTCAAGCTGCGCTCCCGCTTGTTCACGTTTCTTTAACAGCGCTGCGCGCTGGCAAACTTCGGCGAAATGAGCGGCGACCGGCCCCCAGCCGAAATGCTCTCTGACGACTGCGGCGGCACGTGCGCCAAGCTCTCGCGCCGCACTCTCATCCTTCAGCACGCGCACGACCTCAGCGGCGAATGCTTCCGGCGTGTCGGCCAGCAACAATTCGCGCCCATTACGCACCGGCAATCCTTCTGCGCCGATGGTAGTGGAGATGATGGGCTTCTCCATCGCCATCGCTTCGTAAATCTTGAGCCTTGTGCCGCCGCCTATCCTGAGCGGCACAACGTAAGCAGCGGCGCGCTCCATGTATGGCCGCACGTCTTCGACACGGCCCGTGACGACGATGGAAGAATCGCGGCGGCTCAACTCAATCAAGCTCGGATAAGGATTGCGCCCCACCACCGACAGCGTCGCTTCGGGTATGTCGCGTTTGATGAGCGGCATAATCTGTTCCGTAAAATAACGAATCGCGTCTTCGTTCGGCAGCCAATCCATAGAGCCTGTGAAGACCAGATTATGCTGAGCGCGTTCAGCCAGACCGCGCGGGCGGAAATAATCCGTGTCAACGCCCGTCGCTACATCGACGACGCGTTCAACTCCGTATTGCTCTCGCGTTATCTCCCTATCGTCAACAGAAACCGTGACCACGTAATCGAAACGCCGACAGGCGGCGCGCTCGTAAGCCAGCGCTTTGCGCCACTGGCCGTAGAGGTAAGCCTTCTTGAGCGGATTGCGCTGCACTTCATAATGGCGCTTCCAGATCATCGCCTCGACGTTGTGTTGAAAGAGCACCGTCGGGCAACTCATGCGCGAGGGCACGTTAATGCTCGACATCAAAAAGTCGCAGACAACGACATCGAAGCGCCCGCCCTCCGTCTGCTCCGCAATCGCGCGGCGCATCGCCGTCGATTTGTACTTCTGCATGAAATACGGAAGCCTTGAGACGAGGTTATGGGCCAACTCAAAATAGAAGCCGGGTGTAAACTTCGCCCGCGTGCGGTGCGGAATCGTGATGAGTTCGTGGCAATACTCCGCAGCACGCTCGCGCGCGTCCTCTGCAGCTTGCCCGTCATCCAGCGTCAGGTACATCACATGATGCTCGCGCTTTAACTCGCGCAGCATGTAATAGGTACGAATCCTGCCGCCTTTATCAACAGGATGAAGCAATTCGGTTTTGAGCCAGAGGATTTTCACGATTGGTTTCAAGTTTCGGGTTTAAGGTTTAAGGTTCTTCGGCTTTTAACTTGAAACCTTGAACTTTAAACTTAAAACTTATGAAGAGACTGTTGCCAATTCCCTCACGTCTTGCGGGCGGCCCGCTTCTTCGCCATCAATAAAGCGGCGCAGCCACATCTCCAAATTGACGAGCGACCATAAGCGTTCAGCGTGTTTCTCGCCCGCCTGGTGTCCGGCGACGAGACGCCGGATGAAATCTGCATCAAAGAGACCGCGACCAAGCGCTCGCTCGCTGAGCACGTATTCGTCCAGAACTTGCCTGTAAGGCCCGCGAAACCACGCGCCGACGGGCACGGGAAAGCCCATCTTGGAACGCTTGAGAATCTGTTCCGGCAAGATGTTTTTCATGCTGCGGCGCAGGATATATTTCGTCGTCCACCCGCGCCGCAGTTTCAAATGCTCCGGCAGCCGCGCTGTGAATTCGACCAGCTTATGGTCTAGAAACGGCACGCGGCTTTCGATGGATGCCGCCATGCTCATCTGATCCTGCTTCATCAAAAGCTCGTGCAGGTAGGTCTTCGTGTCTGCGTAGAGCATACGGCTGAGCAGCGTGTCCTGCGTGTTGCGATCAAAGTAGCCGCGCATCTCCGCGTAAGGGTCGAGCTTAGAAGCGCCGACGCGCTCCTTCGTCTCCGGCGTCAACATCTCGCGCTGCATCGCGCGATTGAAGACGGCGAAGTTATCGAAGTAGAGACTCTCTATATCCGGCGACAGACAGAGAAACGTGCGCGACAGCTTCTGCCGGATTTTCGATGAAGAGGACAAATGAGCGACCGGGCTATAGATGGCGCGGCGCAACGTCTCGTTTGTGAATTGGTGATAGCGTGCGCCGAAAGAGAGGTTGTGAAGCGTCTTGCGATAGCGCTCGTATCCGGCCAACATTTCGTCGCTGCCCTCGCCCGTCAGCACGACCTTGACGTGACGCGATGCGAGCCGCGAAACGAAGTAGAGCGCGACGCTCGAAGGGTGGGCCAACGGCTCGTCTTCGTGCCAGACAAGCTCCGGCAGCGCCGCGAAAAAGTCTTCGGGCGAGATGACCGTTTCGTGATGCTCCGTCTTGAAGGCGCGCGCAACAAGGCGCGCATACGCAAGTTCGTTGGCCTCGCGCTCAGCAAACGCGACCGAAAAAGTCTTGACCGGAGCGTCAACCATTCCGCTCATCACGGCGGCGATGGCGGAGGAATCAATGCCGCCCGAAAGAAACATGCCGAGCGGCACATCTGCCATCAAGCGCAGCCGCACAGCCTTGTGAAACAGCTCAGACCATTCGGCGATGTAATCTTCATCGCTGCGGCGCTCACCCGTGCGAGAGCCGTTTTCAAACTCCACGTCCCAGTATTTTTCTATGCGCATTTGCCCTTCGCGCCACAGAAGCGTGTGGCCGGGCAGCAAGCGCCGCACGCTGCGAAAGAGCGTCTCCTCTCCCGAAGTGGCATGATTCGCCAGATAATCCGGCAGCGCCGCGAAATTTATCTCGGGCTGAACAGCGCGGGCCGCGAGCAGCGCTTTAATCTCCGAAGCGAAATAGAGCGAGCCGTCATCTGCGTGTACGTAATAGAGCGGCTTAACGCCCAGGCGGTCGCGCGCGATGAACAGTTCGCGCTTGTTTTGATCCCAGAGGGCGAAGGCGAACATCCCGCGCAGGTGCTCGACGCACGCCGCTCCATGCTCCTCGTAAAGATGCAGGATAGTTTCCGTGTCGCAATGCGTCTGGTAGCGATGGCCGCGAGCTTCCAACTCTGAGCGAAAGTCTGCGTGATTATAAATCTCGCCGTTGTAAGTGATGTGGAGCGTGCCGTCTTCATTGGTCATCGGCTGGTGGCCGCTCTTTACGTCAACGATGCTCAAGCGACGATGGCCCAGGCCCACCCTGCCATCGACGAAGATGCCGGAATCGTCCGGCCCGCGATGACTGATAACGTCGCGCATACGCTCCAACACGCGCACGTCTATACTTCGCTCAGACCGTCCAGATAATGCTATCCCGTTAATCCCACACATAAGAATTTTGCTATTTCAGATTTGCGCTCGACGATTGATGAAAGCCTGCGGTCTTGCTGTTTCGGATTTCAAGCCCTAAATGGCTAGATTGAGTTCATCAATCGGCAATCGCATAATTGTCATCCTCCCGTTTATCTCAACGTGCAGTTCGTCGCGCTCGCGCCGCGCGTAAACATACTCTGCGCGCTCCGGCGTACTAACAATCTCCCGGCCATCCAGAAAGAAACGCCGACCGTCAATGAGAATCAACTCTTCGGGCAACTCTTCGTCATCGGCAAAGCGCGCCCATGCCCATTCGAAATCGGAAGCGAAGCGGTCAGCCTCGACAAGGCCGCCCGTGCCGATTAGCACATAATCACAAATGTTTGCCTCGCGCGCAGCAAACGCACGCCCGCCCGTCGCCGCCATCTCGCGCACCTCAAAACGTGAAGCCTGCGCGCCGCGAGGTATGAGGAACGTCAGTAACTCCTGCTCGCCCGCTGCCTCTGCGATGGTGAACGTACAGACGGGCGCGGCAGAGCAGTCGCCGTAGCAACGCGAGACCAATCCCTCTTTCATGTGCCAGCGCCCCTTATTTCCAAAAGCGAAAATCTCAAGCCCCGGCGCTTCCGTTGGACGTTCAATCGCAACCGCTGCCGCCTCTTCATGCTCGACAATTGGATTCGCGTCAGGACTGAAATGAAAATGCAGGTCATAGCGATGCGTGCCCTTAGTGTGTACGCGGTCGCGCATTATCCAGTAGCCGCCTTTGACGAACAGCAGGCTGCGGAGGTGGGTCGCGGGCGCGGGCAGTCGCTCGTAGCCGTCTTGCCCGCCCTCAAAAAAGTCGAAGCGCTCACGGCTTATCCAACGCCGCACGCTCGATTGCGCCGTGTGTTTCCACCGAAACGGCCCATCCGGCACAGACGAGGATTCGCCATCAATCGTCAGTGTGTTGTGCATTGCAGAGGAACGAAACAAATCGCGCATGCGATCCGAGCCGGTGTAGGTGTATGTGGCCGGGTCTACTAACAGCGTGCGCCCGCGCGCTGCCAATGAAAACGAGAGCGCGTCGGCGTGTGCGTGCGCGCCGCCCACCGCGCCGTGCGGCCCGCAATCAATCAACAGGTAATCAGCCGCAGCGCTCCACCCATCGCGCATCACGTAATAGCCGCCATCACTAAACGCACGTGAACTCTCAAGGGGCGGCTGCGCGCTCAATTCATCAAAAGCCCTCAAGCTTTTGCAGCCCATGAGCCAGAGCGTCTCTTCCGCCGCCGCCCTTGCCACATACTTGTAATCGGAACGAGCGAAGAGCGCCGCGCCGTTTGACAGCGCAGCGCGAAAGTCATTAATCGGGCGCTCGTCTAACATGACTAGACGGCCTCCGTCGTCGTCGCCGAAGAAAGGCGTCGTGCCGTCCGGCCCTGTAATGTACATCAGATGATCGAGCATCGCCGCGAGCTTATCTTTCAGCTTCGCTTCAACGCGCTCGCCGTTCGCCTCCGCGAGAAGATAAAAGTGCGTGTAAAAGTCTGTCGTGTAGCGTTGATAATAACTCGTCTGCTCGAAGTAAACGCCGTCGGCTTGGACTTGCGCATCGAGCGCATCGAGCAGGATGCGTTGGCCCAGCGCGCGCCAGCGTGCCGCTTCGCGAAACTCCGGCCAGAGCGTGCCGAGGTAATAAAGGCCGAGCGCTTCACCCGTCAAATGCGTGTTCGGGCTGAAGTAGGTCGAGAGATACGTCTCCAGATGTCGCGCGTGCAAATAGAGAAATTTGAGAGCGCGTAGGAAAAGCGGCGGCGTAAGGTGCGGTGAGTCTTTGAAAAAGTAGCAGGCCCAGAGCCAGGAGATGGCGCGGAAGGAGACTTCAAGGCTGCTGGCCCAATTGATGCCAAGCTTCGGCGGATTCTCGTCCATCCAGGAGTTCAGATGCGCGGCGAAGGTTTCCGCAAAGCGCTCATCGTTTGTCAGCCAGTAGGCGCGTCCGAGCGTCTGGAAATGTTGGTGGCGATTCAATTCCCAGATGATTTTTTTATCGCCCGCAACATCTGCGTCCAAATAGTTGATGCGACTCCAATGCACAAGCGGCGTGCGCTTTTTGGAGACGGGTTCGAGATGCCAGTCGGGAGGGTTGCCGAAAGAGAGGCCGCGAAAGCCGAGCAAATCAAAACGCCCTTCGATGATTCGACGTGCGCGCTCCGTAATGGCTTCCGCGTCGCGCTGTCCGTAGCGGCGGCGAAACTCTTTCATCGTCTCTTCGCGCTCATTGAAGGCGGCAAAGAACTTGGGCGACGTTCGGCTGCGAAAATGTTCGAGCAGGCTCTCGGCAGACAGAGCGGAAGACGAAAGGAGCGATGCGTCGAGCAACTCGAAGAACGCTGTGTCGCTCGGAATCCGCGCCAGCGGCGCGAGGCCAAAGCGCTCACTGTAAGCAGAGAGCGCCTGCGCGCCGCGCAAGCGAAGCTCCGCGCGGCTGCGTCCCTTTAGTTTTCCCAACTTTTTGAGAATAGTGCTCATCTCGAAAAAGCTTCGCTCAGCATGCGTCCCTTTGTCTCCGACGGGAGTGGTACGCCGAGCACATTGAGTATGGTCGGCGCGATGTCAAGGTTATTACACTCGGCGATTTGTTCGCCCTGCTTGATGCCCGGCCCGTAGAGCATCATCCTTCCCTGCGGGTCGTGACAGCCGGATTCCTTTAGCTCCAGCAGTATTACTTTCTTTCTTTGCATGCTCCCAGCCATCTTACCTTAATCCTCTGCCCACCTCATCAAGCGGCATCTTCATGTGCCGCACAGCCGCTACTCGTTGGTCGGCGCTTGGTCACACGCCGCATGTTGATTTACAGCGACCACTCTGTCTTGGGCCAACGCGTGATAAACGCTGAGCCACTTATTGCGCACTTCGGCCCACGAATACCTGCTGCATTCCTCGCGCGCGCGGTTTGCCATCTTTACCGCCAATTCATTATCCGTCAAAAAGCGAATGGCTCGCTCTGCCATCGCTGCATGGTCGCCTTTTTTAACAACGAAGCCCGTTTCTTCGTCAGCAACGATATACGGAATGCCGCCCGCATCCGTCGTCACCACGGGCAGCCCCGCCGCGAACGCTTCGAGCAGCGAGAGCGGCATATTGTCTACCTCTGAGCCGTTCAGGAAGATGTCTGCGGCGTCGTACAACTCGACCATTTTCTCCGGCGCAATCAGGCCCGTGAATTTCACATTACGCAGCCTCAAATCATTCGCCAGCCGTTCAAGCTCTGCGCGCTGGCTGCCGTCGCCCGCCACCGTCAAGCACGCATCAGGGAAACGCTCTTGCACCAGCGCGAAGGCGCGAATCACGCAACCGACGTTGTAAATAGGTTCGAGGTTTCGGTTTGATAAGAACAAGGGGCGCAGCGGGCGGCGCTCGCGGAAATGAAAGTGCTCCGTCTCTATGTGATTGAAAATCGCTTGTGCCGGGAGTCCGAAGCGCGCAAAGACATCAACCAGATACTCCGATTGAACAATCGTTATGTCAGCCAGTCGAATCGTCGGAATCGCCGTCCGCTTCCAGCGTTCAAGATGACGCTCGGCGTGTCCGCTGTGATAGTTAAGCAGAATCTTTTTGCCGTAGAGTTTGGCGATCAAAAAAGCGGGCGTCGGCGAAATCATGAAAGATAAATAAGAGGCTGCGTAAATATGTATCACATCATATTTACGGACGCGCGCCAGCAGCGATACCCAGTAAAGCAGCGTAGACCTGATTGAACGCACGTATTTGATTCCCTGTACCTTTTTCAGCAGCTTCGGAAACGGCGGATTGATTGGCAGAAATGAAACATCCAACGACGGCTCTTCGCGCAAACGCTCAATCAAGCGCACGGCCTGCACAGCCTGCCCGCCGAGAATATCCAGAGATGGGCCAACGATGAGAATGCGCAGGGGCGCAGCAGTCGCGGTAGCAACCGCGCCACGCCCGTGCCCTTCCGTCAATTTCTCCTTCGCTTCTTTAGTTTCTGACGCCATCAACGGTTAACCCCCGAAGCCTTCAACCCTGAAACTTCTCGACGCCCTCGTGCGCGACAGCCTTAATCGCACCCTGCGAGTTCTCTACCCGCTTTGAAGCGAGCAGACGCTCGTAGAGATTCAAAGTGTTTTCAAGCTGCGCCGCGCAGGAAAATTTACGCTCGACTCTCAAACGCCCGCGCCCTCCCATCGAGCGCGCACGCTCCGGCTCGCGCAGGAGCGTGATGATGCGCTCGGCCATCACCTTGTCGTCTCCGGCTGCGACTAAAAAGCCGGTCTCGCCCTCGACAATCGCTTCGCGTGCGCCGCCGACATCGGTTGCCACGACGGGACGCGCCGCCGCCATGTATTCGAGAATCGCGTTTGAAAAGCCTTCGGCACGCGAACTGAGAACGCACACCTCGGATGCTGCCAGCAACTCGGCGACCGCCGCGCAGCGCCCCGTGAAGAAAACATCTCGCTCTATTCCAAGCTCTGCCGCGAGCGCTCGCATGGCCTCTGTTAACTCTCCTTCACCGGCCAATACAAACGCGGCATCCGGCACAACGGCGCGAACGCGGCGCGCGGCGCGCAAAAATGTCGGATGATCCTTAACATCATGGCGCAGGTTGGCGACTATCGTGACGAAGCGCCGCGTCTCTTCGCTCGGAAGATTGAGCAGTCGCAGCGTCTCTTCTCTCCGCGCGTCTATCTTTGGCTTGAGCCGCTCCAAATCCAGCCCGTTGTAAATCGTGACAATCTTTCGCTCGCTCACGCCTTCATTGATTAACCCGCGCCGCACAGCCTCCGCGTTGGCGACGATAGCGTGGGCCAATCTGTAGACGCCCTGCTCCACTTTCTTCTGCGCTCGTGTTCGCATCCCGCCGGTTTCGCGCCGCGAAGCAACGCGCACGGGCACGCGCGCCAACGCCGCTCCTGCCATGCCAAAGACGTTCGTGTAGAAATCGTGCGTGTGAACGACCTCTACCTTGTGCTCGCGCAGGTAAGTTGCGAAGCGACGCAGTTGCCTGACGGTGTTCGCGTCGTAAAAGCTGGTCAGCGGGTATTCCGGAATCTCCGGAAGATTCATCCGCAACGCTTCGTCGAGCAGCACGCCCTGGCGTTCGAGGCAGGCGACGTGCAAACGGTGGCGATTGCTCTCCGCGAGCAGTCGCGCTAATTGCACAGCCTGGCGCTCGGAGCCGCCCTGGTGAAAACTGCTGATGAGTTGAAGAACCGTTGACAAAACGTTCTCTCCCGCCGAGGCGCGTAGTTTACGTAACGTAGGTCAGGGCAGCATCGCTTTCAAAATCAAGGCGCGCTGCCCCGGCGTCCTGAAATGTTTGCTGCCATAATTCGAGCATAAAGAGCGCCCAGAGTTGTGTTGAATGGTCGCGGCGGTTGCGCTCGTGCTCGTCGAGTAGCAAGTGTACGTAGCGCGGTTCGACAAGCCCGCGACTGCGGGCACGCGAGCCGGTCAAAGTCTCGCGGATGCGCCCGCGCAGTTGTTGGTTAATCCACTGTTGAATCGGAACGCCGAAGCCCTGCTTGGGCCTGTTCAGAATCTCCGCTGGCACAAAGTCGGCGATGGCCTGCTTGAAGATGTGCTTCGTCTCGTTGCCTTTCATCTTCAATCGGGCGGGGATGCGCGTGACGAATTCGATTAACTTGTGATCGAGCAGCGGCGCACGCGCTTCAAGACTCGCGGCCATGCTCATCCGGTCAACTTTCGTCAGGATGTCGCCCGGCAGGTAAGTCTTGCTGTCAATGTAAAGCAAGGCATCGAGCGGCTCACGGCTACTGATGCGCGCGGCGAGGTCTTGAAAGCTCGGCAGCCTTGAATCTGCGGCGCGCAGTTGCGCTTGAAAATCTCCTGTGTAGAGCGAATGTTTATTGAGCGTTGTGAAGACCGAAACGCTGTCCAGGTAGCGTTCGAGCGGGTCGAGGGCGACGTTGTAGAGGTAGTTGCGCCCCCAAGCGCCGTGCGGCAGACGCTGGCTAATCGGCTGCATCAATTGCTGGCGGACGAGGCGTGGGAGCAGCGCGAAATTGCCGCGCTTTCGGTCTGTGACGTAGCGCGTGTAGCCCGCGAAAAGCTCGTCGCCGCCATCGCCGGAGAGAATCACTGTGACGTGTTGGCGAGCAAGCTTTGAGACCATGTAAGTCGGAATAGCGCTTGAGTCTGCGAACGGCTCATCGAAGTGCCACGCCAGTTCGTCAACGATGTCGCAGATGTCAGGCGTGACGATGAACTCCTGATGCTCAGTGCCGAAATGCCTGGCCGCGACGCGCGCATACTTCAATTCGTTAAAACTGTCTTCGTGAAAGCCAATCGAGAAGGTCTTAACGGGCTGGCTCATGTGGCGTGCCATCAGCCCGACGACTGCGCTCGAATCAATGCCGCCGGAGAGAAACGCGCCCAAAGGAACATCAGAGACGAGGCGAACGCGCACCGCTTCATCAAGCAGCGAGCGCAGTTCTTCAAGATAATCCGTCGCTTCAGCGCGGGGCGTTATGTCTTCCGCGCGATAAGAGAAATCCCAGTACTGTTTAATTTTAATCGCGCCCTCGGCGAAGCTGAGATGATGGCCGGGCGCGAGTTTATAGATGCCCTCGTAAATGCCGAGCGGGTCGGGCACGTAGCCGAGCGTGAAATAAGCGTCGAGCGCTGCGGGATTGACCTCGCGGCTGACTTCCGGGTGTTGCAGCAGCGATTTTAGCTCCGAGCCGAAGACGAGCGTGCCCTCTTTTGTCAGCGTGTAATAGAGCGGTTTTTTTCCGGCGCGGTCGCGGGCCAGAAAGAGCGTCTTTTCTTTTTCGTCCCAGAGGGCGAAAGCGAACATGCCGCGAAAATGCTCGACGCACGAAGGGCCGTATTCTTCGTAGGCGTGGACGATTGTCTCTGTGTCCGAGTGCGTTTGAAACCGATGGCCGCGCGCTTCCAGTTCGCGTTGCAAATCGCGGTAATTATAAATCTCGCCGTTGAAGACGACCGTGACATCCTGCGTCTCGTTAGAAATCGGCTGGTGTCCGCCCGCCAAATCAATAATCGAGAGGCGACGCATGCCGAGCGCGACCGTGCCCCTGACCATCATGCCCTGGTCGTCAGGCCCACGATGCTTGATGATGCGGCACATGCGGTCGAGCAGATGAACGTGCTCCCGCTCATGAGCCGCGCCGCTCATTGTGTTTCCTATAAATCCCGCGATTCCGCACATAGCGCTCTTTCTTTAGCTGGCTTCTCCGACAGGCATGCGCCAGTTGCGAGCGCTGCCCGAATCCTGTTTTGTTCTCTTCTCAGCTTCAATGGGTCGGTTTGCGTTTGAGTGCTGCTGCTGGCTCGTCTCGTGAACGCGATGCAGGCAGATGACATAGCCAACCAGATAGTAAATGGAATAATGGAAAGCGACCGAACTGAAAAAGCTGCAAATCATGTAGCCGATGAGGCTGGCCTGTAACCCTGCTGCCAGATAGTAGAAACGCGAGTGGTGCTCGGCGGCGAGCGTCTCTTTTTCGACGCCACGCGCACGTTTGAACGCCGTCAAGATCAACATGATGTAGAGCAGCATCGCCGCGACGCCGACTTCTGCTCCCACCTGCGTATAGGAATTATGGGAAACCTGTTCGCGGATAGAGACGGCGTGAAAATTACCTATCCCGATGCCAAAGAGCGGATGTCTCGCCATCACCAGCAACGACCTGAACAACAGCGCCCGGCGCGAAATGGCCGAAGCACCTGCGCTCTCCTCTGCGCTCGGATCAAAAATCGAAGCCAGGCGCTCGACCATCACGCCCGGCATGAAAACAATCAGCGAGAAGGCGAGACTCAGCGCCACGACGAAGACGAGCAGGCGATGACGGCGACCGAGTTTCCATAACAGGACGCAGAGCGCCGCCACCAAACCCAGCAACCCGCCGCGCGAAAACGTGACGAGATTGCCCGCAATCATCAGTGCGGCGCACGCGCCGAAGAATGCTTTTTTGATGATGCTCCGCACACTGAAAAAGAGCGCGATGGCGATGGGCGTCATCATCACCAGGTGCATCGCCAGGTCGTTAGAGTTTTCGAACATCCCGCCGATGATGCCCTTGATGCGCTGACCGGCATCAACGAAACGACCCAAACGGTAATCGTTAATGGCGCTGATGCTGACCACGCAGCCCACCGCCAGCGCCAGAAACAGCAAAATCTTCAGCCGTCGCTCTGTACGCATCACGTTCACCATCACGATGAACATGACGACTACCTTGCCAAACTCCGTAAAGTTGTACCAGGCTTCGGCCCGGTCGATGGCGAGCGGCACGGAGAGAAACGCAGCCAGAGTGAGCAGCAAAAGGAGATTGACCTCTCGCGGGCGTGCCGTCAGCGTGCCTTCGAGGCCCAGTTGCGTCGGGATAAAGACGAGGAGCGTCAGAACTGCAATCCAGTAGGCAATCGACCTGTAGCCGGCGAGCGCTGGAAACATCTCGTAGGGGCGAAAGTAGAGAACCAACGTGAACAGAAAGAGGCCGATGAAGCTCAGCGTATGCCCGCGCCGTAAGACCCAGCTTTGACGCTTAGCTGTACGCGTTCTTGAGGGCGCGAGATTCGACTCCGCAGCGTCGGGCAGCGTCGCCGCCTCTTCGCTCGCCGTTTGATGAAGCTTGCTTTCGGGTCTGAGCCAATCGTCAGCAGAAGCAGCAGCCTGCGCGCTCGAAACAGGTTGCCTTGCGACGGTGAAACGCTCGTCGTCCTCCTGCGGCACTTCGTTCGGCCCAGCGCCGCGTCGTGTGACGGGTTCGTAATCGAAGGGTTGAGGTTTGTATGGCATCTGCGGCACGCCGGGCGCGAGCATTTATTGTACGAGCGGCCCTGGTCTGCCTGCGAATAACTTGCGGACAAGAAGCGCGGGCGCGAGATGCGTGCGCTTCACGCTCTCGCGGCCAGAGCAAAAAATCGGCGAGACCGTTTCCCCGCTTTCAGCTAAGCGCTGGAGACCGTTTCGCCCGAAGTACATTGTATCCGCTAATTGTTACGGGCTGCCAGTCGTCACAGCGTTGGCGCTCGGCGCGTCCTGGCAGCGCTCAGACAGGGACGCTCTCGTGGTCGCCGATGAGCACCAGCGCACGCACTCTTTCGCGCAACGCCATCTCGAAACGCCGCGCTTCTTCAATCTCCGAAAAGGAGAGAGCGCGTAATTCCTGCTCGATGCGGCGGCGGTAATCCGAGACCAGAGAATCCGAGACCTGAAGCGTCGCGGCCACTTCCAACTGCGTCGCATGTTCAGGGCTTAAGTAGCAATGCCAGAGGACGCCGAGCATACGGTTATACTGCTTGACTTTGCCGCGCACCGTTTCATGCAGGCCGCGCAGAAATTGGTCAACGCAGTTGGCAGCCTCGCGCTCAGACTCGCGGCGCAAAAGGCCCTGCTCAGGATTGTCGCAACCGTCAATCGGCTCAAACTGGCTACCGCCATCGTCCGAATCGTCGCCGCCAAGCGGCACTAAGTAAATGTCCATCACCGGAAGGCGCGACATGACAAGGCTGCGCAGGGTGCGCACGTCAACGGGCGAGTCCGCCGCGTCCAAAACGGAGATAATCAAATCTTCTAGATCGGAATTGCTGATGACAACCTGCGAATCGCCCGTGCAGCCGACCATACGCGTATCGCGCTGGCGCACAGGGATCATGCGAATCCGTTGCTCTAATTCGTGTGCCTCGCGCTTGGTCTTTGCCTGTGTCCATTCGCTCAAGCCGTAAACGCGGTCGGCGAGGCGGCGGTGCGGCTCGTCGTCCAGCCCGGAAGAATCGAAGCGGCGAAAGTTGGCGCTCGATTGGATGAGTGTGGAGATGCGGCGTGCGAGGCGATAGGATTCCGGGTGACGCTTGCGCAATTCAGCCGTCAAGAGATTGGTCAATTCTATCTGGCCGATCTCGCATTCAATCTCGGAATCGGTCATCAACGTGTCCAGATAATGCTGAAAGCGTCCCTTGCTGAGCAGTTGGACGAAGAGTTCCTGCGTCAAATCTGTATAAGCATTATGAGAGCCTTCTTCAACGAGGAGTCCTGCGCTGCGCGAGGCGCGAACCAAAGGATGATAGCAGACCAGGCGATGCAACTCGGCCCAGAGACGGCTGACATCCGAGTTACGCAGACTTTCTACCCAGTGGCCGCCTTTATTCGGGCGGTCAGCGGTAGAAGAGCGCTGTGGCGAGCGCTGCTGTTCCTTGATGGCACTCATAACGGGAACTTTCGGTTGATGATCGCTGGTAGATTTCACAGTTGTAATATAGGCAGCGTAGTCGTGCAAGGGCTGAAACGCGTTTTTTGCTAGGACTTGGTAGTTGAGAGGCTCATGGTGCGTTAGTTTTCAGGTGTCTGCCGGGGTGCGTCTTGCTTTTCGGCTCACCAACAAGTCAGGGGCATCTGGCTTCGGGCGAGCGCGTCGGGCGGGGCGAATAGTGTAGCCTGCGCCAGAGTTTGAAAGGAACTTAAGTTGGAGTCGTCAGGGCTTGTGGGAACTGCTGCACGCGATGTAATGGTAGTGAACGCCTTCTGCACCGCGCATTTGGGAAGAGACAGCCATTACCCGCAGGCCTTCTTTTGATCTTGCCCGAAGACAAGCGCCAGGTAACCGCACAGGGGAAAATTGGACGCGGCCATCCGAGAAAGTGAACAAGGAGAACCGGGCCTCCTTGACTGACACGAAAGATGTTACCAGCAAACCCGAAAATGAGCAACATCTTTTTACATTTACCCCAAAATATTGACCGGACTCAACAAAAATGCACTTTTCTCCCCTGAACTTGTGGAATCCGGCGGGGATTAACGCTTTCTTTCCTGTGACCAAGCGAAGCGCCCGTCAGGGTCACAGTTGCCGCCAGCAGTCTTTATTTTGCCCTTCACCTTACTGTTTTTGCTACGGCGCTTTCGTCAGTCGAACCCTAGGGATAAACGAATCAGCAGACAGGAAAGCGGAGCTTGAGGGGTAAATATGAAAGCTTACAGGACAACATTTTTTTGTAAACGACTCACCTGTCCTTCGTCGCAAACGCTGCTCTCATATGGCGTAGCCAGCCTCGCAGCCGAACTAAAGATCAAGGTGACGACCCATCTGGCGGGCTGCGATTTCTGCGGCGCAGAGTTGCAGTTGCTGACGCGTCACAAGCCCCCGGCGACAGAACGCTACGAACAAACAAAAATGCCAGCGCCGCTGCGCTACCTTGCCGAATCTCTGATGGCCGGAAGCCTGCTCCGCATGGAAAGCCTCGCCGAAGCCATCTACGACAAAGAGCGGCTGACGCTGACACAGTAAGTAAAAAGGCAAACTAAAGAAGTCATAAAGGCAAAAGTGAGGGGAAGCCAACTTTAATTAAAGTTGGCTTCCCCTCACTTTTGCCTTTTACCCTCTACCTTTTACCTTACATTTGCCTTTTACCCTTTACCTTTTACCTTACTTTTACTCTGTTCCGTAAAGCTCGCTAATCAATGCGCCGTATTTCTCGTCAATGACGCGTCGCTTGACCTTGAGCGTCGGCGTTAATTCTCCGCTATCAATGGTGAACTCATCTGGCAGCAGCGCGACGCGGCGGACGCGCTCGTAATCGGCAAGCTCGGCGGTCAACTGCGCCACTTCACGCTGCACGAGCTTGACTGCCGCCGGGTCGCGACTCCACTCGTCGTGCGATTTGGGCACGCTGAGTCCGGCTTCGGCCATCGCGCTGCGCAATTCTTCCCAGTCGGGAACAACCAATGCCGCTGGCTGTTTGCGTCCTGCGCCGATGACGACCACCTGGCTGACAAGCTGGCTCTGCTTAATCAAACTCTCGACAAGTTGCGGCGCGACGTATTTGCCGTTCGATAATTTAAAGAGGTCTTTCTTGCGATCCGTGATGTAGAGATGTCCGTGCTCGTCCATGCGTCCAACGTCGCCGGTCGCAAACCATCCGTCTTTGAGCACTTCATTGGTCGCTTCCGGGTGGCCGTAGTAGCCGCGCATGATGTTTGGCCCACGCACCAGAATCTCCCCGTCTTCGGCCAACTTCACGTCTATGCCGGGAAAGGGCAAACCGACCGAGCCGATCTTATTTTCGTCCGGACGATTGGCCGAGACGATGCAGGTTTCCGTCATGCCGAAGCCCTGAAGAATGGCTATCTCTGCGGCCCAGAAAGCATAAGAGAGGGTGGGCGAGAGCGCAGCGCCGCCCGAAACGAAGTAGCGCAGGCGGCCTCCGACGCCCTCGCGCCATTTAGAGAAGACAAGACGGCTGGCGATTCTTTGCTGCGCAGCGAGCAAGGGCGGCACACTCTGCCGCTTGTCCTTCAACTCAGCGTAGCGGTGGCCCACGTCGAGCGCCCAGACGAAGAGCTTGCGTTTCCAGCCTTCGGCGGACGTGCCCTTTTTGATGATGCGATGATAGACCTTCTCGAAGAGACGGGGGACGGCGGTCATAATCGTCGGGCGCACTTCGCGCAAATGGTCGCCGACCTGATCGAAGGACGCGGCATAGTAGACGGAGACGCCGACGTAGCAGAAGACGTAGAAGACTGTTCGCTCGAAGATGTGAGAGAGCGGAAGCACTGAGAGCGCTACGTCCGTGTTATAGATTGGCAGCGTGCGCGAAATCGAAAGAACGTTGGAGATGAAATTGTCGTGCGTGAGCATGACGCCCTTCGGCTCGCCCGTCGTGCCCGAAGTGTAGATGATGGTCGCGAGGTCGTCATTGCGCCCCACGCCCAGCAGTGCATCGTAGGCTTCGGGTTGCTCTCGGTCACGCTCCGCGCCGCTTTGTTCGAGGGCTTCGAGCGTCATCGCGCGCTCCGTCCCTTCGGCTGCTTCCGCGTCAAAGAAGATGATATTTTCCAGTTGGTCAAGATTCTCTATGGCGGCGCGGGCGTGCCTGTAGACTTTGCGGCCAGAGACGAAGAGCGTGCGTGCGCCGGAGTCTGAGAGAATGAAGGCGACCTGCTCGACGGCCTGCGTCGTGTAGATGGGAACGTTGATAGCGCCGAGGCTGAGGATAGCCAAATCGGTGATAGACCAATCGGGGCGATTCTCGGAGAGCAGCGCGACGCGATCACCGGCCTTGATGCCAAGCTCGGAGAGACCGAGCGCGACGTGACGCACGCGCCGGATAAACTCCTCGCCGGAGATGTTTACCCATTGGCCTGCGCGTTTGAGATTAAGCGCGTCGTGCTTGCCATATTTTTTGATTGAGGCCAAGCACAGCTTAGGGAGCGTCGTCTGCGCGGTTTGTGTTTCGCTGGGCGGTTGAGTCATCTGCTCCGGTTGCGGCCCGAAAACACGCGCGTATCTATCGGCCTGAGTTATTAAGTCGCGTGCTTTCTTTTGGAATTGTACTGCTTAGATAATGATAAGCTTACATCTTCCGCCGACAAGATACAACGGGCGCGCGCCCCATGCGTCTTACTCGGACTCGGCGAGTGCGCTGCCCGGCTTGAAGGCCAGCGTGCAGCGTGAAGTGCAGACGAGGCGGTCGCGGTCGTCCCTTATCTCTATGGCCCAGACGGTCATCTGCCGCCCGACGTAAACGGGACGCGCCTCCGCACGAACGCGCCCCGTTGTCACAGAGCGCAGGTGATTGGCGTTTATCTCAACGCCGACCGGCGTATAGCGGCTCAGGTCTGTGTTAAGCGCCGCGCCGATTGAAGCGGCTGTCTCTGCCAGCACAACCGAAACGCCGCCGTGCAGCAACCCTGTGTACTGATGCACGCGCTCCGTCACAGGCATCGACAGCAGAACGCGTTCGGCTTCCGCCGCTTCGATGCTGATGTCGAGCGTCTTCAACACAGTCTGATTCGTCCGGCTTCGCATCATCGCAAGTAGGTTCATCGTCTCTCCATATAAAGCTTAGTTTTCACTTTTGCGCCTTTGCGTCTTTGCGTGAGATATAGTTTCACGCAAAGACGCAAAGGCGCAAAAGTTAAGGTCGCGGCTTCAGATGCGCGGCGGCAGGCTTGGCTGCGGAATTGTCTGACGACGACGGCGGCGATGTCCCGTGGAGGGAAGCTCGACGCGACCGTTGATAGTTGCGAGCGCGGCCAGCACCAGAAAGAGCAGCGCGTTTGAAGTCGTGTGCAGCGTGAAATCGAAGAAGCTATGCACCAGCACGGCAAAGCATCCGGCGAGCGCGCCCGTCGCCACGCCACTACGGAACGCATCCGTGCTTTCGCGCCTCCCAAGTCCCATCCGAAAGAGCGCGCCGATGAAGAAGAGGCCCAGCAACGCGCCCAGGATTCCGGCATCGGTCAGCACTTGCAGGTAATCGTTGTGGGCCTGTTCGAGACGAAAGAGGCCGTTGCGCGTGTCGTAGCGTGTGTAGGCGAGATGAAAAGCGCCGAGGCCGACGCCCATTACCGGATGATCCTGAATAATCTTGAGAGACGTGCTCCAGAAATGTGCGCGGCCCGTGGTCGGGTCTTCGGCGTTGACTGTTCCGACAAAGCGGCTCAGCGCAGATTCGCCGCCGAACAACACGACGCCCGCAAACAGCCCGACGACCAACGAAAGCGCAAGGCCCGCACGCACCAGCGCCGTTCGTACGCGCGCACCTTTGTCACTCGTCTCTCTTCCGACTTCCCTGCGCCCGAAGCCTGTCAGCAGAACGAGGAAAAATATTTCCGCGACGAGGCTAATGATGCCACCGCGCGAGTTTGTCATCACAAGAGCAATTGCCATCATCACAGCGGCGAAGATATAGAGCGGTCGCTTTTCGCGCTCGATTGAGCCGGAAAAGATGAGGCCCAAGCAGAGTCCGAGCGTCATCTCCATGTAGCCTGCGAAGTGATGGCGATTGATGAATGGGCCAAACGGCGCGGCCTGCGATAGCTCTCTAATCCAGTAAACTTTGGTAGGGCTGGTGTAAGACTGCACGAGGCCGAAGATCGCCAGCCCGAAGCCAAAGATGACGACGGTGCGGACAACCAGGCGCAACCGCTTCGGACTATCTATGAAAGAGAGCGCGGCGGCAAAGTAAACGGTGAGCGCGATGATTTGCACGAGCGCCAGCCGCGTCGAGTATGGGTCAAACGAGAGACTTGTGACGGGCGCGCCCGGCAGAATGCCAGCCGTAGCAGGCGCGCTCGCGCTGCCAAGCGGCAGCAGTTGAATGAGGCCAATCAGGAAGAGGCCGATGAGCGGCAGTTGAAGAACGTTGCGGCTGAAGCGCAGGTGTTGGCTGCGCCAGCCGTCCACCGCCCAGAAGAAAATGATGAGACAAGCGCCGATTTGAAAGACGGCCAGCGCCCAGTAGTGCACAGTGCCGTAAGCCAGCGCCGAAAGCACAATGGCAGCGCAGAGCAAGATGATACAAAAGCGGCTCGCCAGCGTATGCACAAGGGCGGCGCGCGGTTTGTTATCTGGCGGCGACGGATTTCGCGCTACCGCTTCCTCTGGGAGCGGGGCTGCCGCCGAGCCGTTGGAGACTGAAGTCGTCATACCAGACCATGCCGTAAATAGGGCAAACAGGATCGCCGACGCACGCTGCGCGACTGACGCGCACCCTCACCGCCTCGGTCGTCGCCGGACTCTTAAAATCAATTGTGACGGGCTGCCAGTCACTCTTGCCAACGGGCAGCGGCACTGATTGGCCCAACACGTTCCGCTCGTTCGCGCCGTCTAGAATCTCTATCAAGGGTGTGCCCGCGCTCTTTAAATCTTCCGTCCGCACAAAGCAGTTGAAACGATACTGCGTGCCTGGTTCAACGACGACCAGTTGCGAGACGTTTTTGAATTCGAGCGTCGAAGGCGACTTAAAAAGGATACGCAGAGAACGCTGCCCGCCGTGGCGATAGCTAGGGTCAACGCCGACCTGCGCCTGCGGAAGCGACGCGACCTGCCAGCCGAAGATGCCAGCGCCGAGCGCGCCCACGTCGCTCTCGAATCCGGCGTTCGTAAACTGCTCAGCGCTGACGACCGCCGCGATATTTTCCGGCGCAATGTCGCGCAGGATGTTTTGCGCCGCGCGGTAACGCTTGTCTGCGACGAGCGCGTTCATCAACGCTTCGCCGCTCGCGCGATGCTCCCTCTTCTCAGCCGCGCTCAAGCTCGCCCACAGGCCCATCGCGTCGTCAAAACGCTTGCGCCCTCCGAGGTAAGCGGCAAACTCCGCACGCGCCGACGGAGAATTGCCGACCGCATCCTTGACCGCCCGCACGTCTTCACCGAAGACGTACCACGCGACGTTGAAAATCTGCGGACGCAGCTTCGGGTCAGCATCAGCCGCGCGTCGCAACTCCTGAAAAGACTCGTCGCCGCGACCGGCGCGCAACAGCAGATTGCCCAGCAGCCATCGCGGATAAGCGTAAGCCGGGGCGAGTTCGACGGCGCGACGCAGAGCCTTTTCCCCACCCAAGGAATCGCCCGCCTGCTCGCGCGCCCGGCCCAAATCCATCCAGAAACGATAATCGTTGGGCGACAGCCTAACGGCCTCTTCGTAATGGCGCAGTGCCTCCTGCAATGCTGCGGGGTCGAAGCTGGACTTCTCCAATCCCGCATACGTCCAGTGTGTCCAAGGGTCATTCGGCGCGAGCCGCAGGGCCGAGCGCGCCGCGTCCAGGCGCATCAACGCCAACTCACTCTCCGAACGCTCTGCATCCGTCAACTGCGGCGCAAACTCCGCCATCGTATTACCGATGTACCAACGCGACGCGTGCCATGAGCCAAACAGCGCCAGCAACACAGGCACAACCAGCAACACGCGCCTTATCGGCGCACGCACGTCAATAAGTTTTAGTTGATCCATTAAGCAAGGGCTTGCACTCGTCCAGAAGAAGCTTCACGTCAGCTTACCGTTTTTGACAATCTGCTCTTCGGCCTCTTCCAGCAAAGTGACGACTTGTTGTCTGCTGACAGTGGGGAATCCTGCTAAAAAGTCATCTATGGATTCCCCGCCTTTGAGATAGTCCATCAATGTCTGGACGGGCACTCTCGTCCCGGCGAAAACAGGAGTCCCGCCCATGATGTCAGGCTCTGATGTGACAACAGATTCTTTCATAAGCTTTATGATAGCTGCGCTGCGTTTTGGAACTCAAGAGTGTCGTTTAGCAACTCGTCGTAGCTCTATTCATTCGTCGCTCAGGGTTTCAATTTTTATCCGCATCCGCTTGAGCGCGACGTGCTGTTCTTCGCAGTCACGCATGATTTCTCTGATGCGTTCCGGGGAGACGCGGGTGCTGGAAATGAGCACTTCGTCAACGCGTTGCTCCTGGCAGATGCTACGCAGCGCGCCGTTGCCGCCGAAGACGCGCAGGCCGTGTATGACCTTGCCCTTCTTGTTCGGGTCGTCGTCAACGAAGCCGACGGGCGCGTATTGCAAATCGCGGTTGTTCAAAAGTTCTCTCAAGAGCAGTTCGCCAGCGTCGCCAGCGCCATAAATCAGGACGCGGCAGCCTTCACGCGCTTTCGCCGTCGGCAACATCTGGCGGAACAGACGAAAGGCCATACGGCTTCCGGCCAGCATCATCAAGAGCAGCATCGCGTCTAAGATAAAGACCGTACGCGAGAGGCTCTCGAAACGAAACTTGAAGAGAAGCGCCAGCATGCTGATGACCGAGCCGATGATTACCGCCTTCGCTATGTTGATGAGGTCGTCAACGCTCGTGTAGCGCCAGATGCCACGGTAGACGCCCATCACAAGCAGCGTCGCCATCTTCACGAAGACCAGCACGGGCAGCGTCTGTAAAAAGATGCGCCAAGCTCCGCTCTGCGACATCGCGCCGAATCGCAAGACGTAGGCGCAATAGTAAGCGAGCGTAATCAGCACTACGTCGAGCAGCACCTCAAAGATGCGCCGCTTGTACGAGAGGTCTATCAGAAAGGCGAAGAGCGGTTTGTCGCGCGCCGCTTTGACTTCCTCTTCGTCGTAGACCTTGACGCCAGCCAGATAGACGCCCAAGAGCGTCAGCACAACCGTGAAGCCGAGGATGACGGGCAGGCTGATGTCCAGTTTGACTTCGCGCACCATCATCGCCAGCAATCCTGAGAGTCCTGCAAAACCATAGAGCATCCAGACCGCTCGACGCTCCGACATGCCGAGTGCGACCAAGCGGTGCGACGTGTGATCGCGCCCGCCCTGCGAGGCGGCGCGGCCTGAGAGCTTACGCAAGACCGTGACCAGAGTAGTGTCGAAAATCGGGATGAAGAGAATCAGGATAGGCACGGCCAGCACGGGCAGAAACGAGCGCGAGCGTCCACCCGTCGCGCTGCTCATCAATGCCGTGCTCGCCAGAAAAAACCCTATGAACATAGAGCCGCAATCACCCATGAAGATGGAAGCGGGATTCGAGTTGTAGATGAGAAAGCCGAGCAGGGCGGCGGCAAAGACGGCCAGCATCAACGCTTCGGTCATCTGCCCGGTCGTAATAAAACTGACGGCGAGAAAGGAAGAAGCGATGGCAGCGATTCCGGCGGCTAGCCCGTCCATGTTGTCGAGCAGGTTGATGGCGTTGGTAATCCCTATTAGCCAGAAGATAGTGATAACCATGTTGACTGGCGCGCTGCTTGTCCAAGGCAGGCTCAGGCCGTAGTAGATGACGAAGGCTGCGCCCATCACCTGGCCGATGAGCTTTTGATATGGCTTGGCGTTAAAGAGGTCGTCGGCCAGCCCGACGAGGAAGAGAAAGGAGCTAGCTCCGAGCACAACCCAGCCGTAGGGCGTATCGTGCGGCACGAAGAGCAGGTATGCGGCCATCACGAGGCTAACGGAGAGCCAGATGGCTATGCCGCCAAACATCGGCGTCGGCTCTTTATGCCAGCGATCATCTTTCGGCTTGGCAACGGCGTTACGCCGCCGCGCCAGGCTGCGGACAATCGGCGTCAGCACCAGCGCCAGCACGAGCGCAGCCGCCACCGTCATTAAATGCAACGAATTAACCTGCATGCTTAACCAGAAACCAACAGGAATTTAGCGGGCCAGGATGAGTGAAACCCTAGACGATTGAACGCGACAAATCAAGCGCCGAGCGCCGAGCGCGTGAACCTACTTGAGGTGGCCTTGGCCTCTCGCGCTCAATGGAGAATCAACGCGGGGCGGAAGCAGGGAGAGTCGCGCAGGCGCTCAGAGCCAAACGGGGTTGGCCCATTTGAGTTAGTTCGCTTGCCCGTCTGCCTTCGCCTGCTCGTTTGTCTTCTCCTGCTTCTCAGGGTCAGGGGTCGGCAGGGGTAGAGAAGCATTCGCGGGAACGAGCCATAACTCCACCGCCGCCGATTCGCGGTAACCACCAAAGGTCATCGTCAGGCGCTCAGCTTTGACGCCGTATTTTTCGATGAGCCGAGTCTTCCCGCGCTCGACGATCTCCTTCATCCTGCTAAAATCCGCATACTCTCGATCAGCATAAAAGATAATCAGCCCGCCCGCCTTTGCTTCCACCTCCAGCGCTCTGGCGTACTCTTTCGAGGCCCACCACACGTTTGATTCAAACGCCTCTTCCAGTTCCTTCGACTCTGCGGACGCTTCCTGCGTCTCTTCCGGCTGAGCTTCTTCCGGCTGAGCATGAGCCTCGGCGGTTTCTTCCTGAGCTTCGACGGGCTGCTCCGCCGGGACTTCTCCTGCGACCGCTTCCGCCTCAGCCTCGTCAACCGTCTCGGTTTCTTCGCTAAACTGCTCCGAGTTGTCCGTCAGATACATTTGATACTCTTCAAACTTAAAAGCCCTGTCGAGTTCCTGCTTGACGTCAATTGTATCTATCGGTTCAGGAGCAGACGCGCCCTTGGCGGCAATCCAAAGCTGCGTCGTCAAGACTTGCCTGTGACCGCCGTCTAAGATGACAAGGCGTTCGGCATCTATCCCGCGCGAATTGACCAGATAATCGCCCATGTATTTGCGGTAGTACGAAACTCTTTCGGGCAGATTGTATTTGCCGCTGTAAACGATAATGAAGCCCTTGCTCCCCGGCTCAGCCTGCAACTGAATAGCCAGATTATCAAGCCGCGCTCCCAGATCACACTGCCCGCGAAGCTCTTCAAACTCGTCAAACTTGCGCGCTGCCTGCTCTTCTTTCTGCGCTCGCTCTGAATTATCCGCAGACTGAGAGAAGGCACGGCACGGCAGGCCAGCACAGAGCAGGAGGACGGCGATGGCGCTCGGTGCTAAGAACCTCAAGGTACAACTGAGCATAGCGAACCCTCCTGGCCGAACACAGATAATTTGTCCGGCGCTGCTTTCGACTGCGCGATCTAAGAAGAAGACTGCCCGCGCACCGCTGCCGGCTGGCTGACGGCTGCCGGTGCGCGCCCACTTTGATAATTGATAACGCTCTGAAGAATCCCTTCGAGCGACATCTTGGGACGAAAGCCGACGAGGTCTCTCACCTTTGAGACATCCGGCACGCGGCGCGGCATGTCTTCAAAGCCTTCCTCGTAAGCTTCGTCGTAGGGGACGAGCACGATCTCGGATTCTGATTGCGTCAACTGCTTGACCCGCTCGGCGAGTTGCAGGATAGATACTTCCTCGCTTGAGCCGATGTTGAAGACCTGTCCCACCGCCGCCGGGTGATCCATCAAGTTAATCAGCGCTTCCACAACATCACCGACGTAGCCGAAGCAGCGCGACTGTGTGCCATCGCCGTAAACCGTAATCGGTCGCCCCGCCAGAGCTTGTCTAACAAAGGTCGGGATGACCATTCCGTACTGGCCCGTCTGGCGTGGGCCAACCGTATTGAAGAGGCGCACGACGATGGTCGGCAGCTTCTTCTCGCGCCAGTAGGCGAGCGCCAGAAATTCGTCAATCGCCTTTGAGCAGGCGTAAGACCAGCGTCCCTTTGTCGTCGCGCCCATCACCAGATTGCCGTCCTCACGAAACGGCACTTCCGTGCTCAGCCCGTAGACTTCCGAAGTCGAAGCGACCAGCACTTTCTTCTTCTTCTTGTTCGCCAAGCTAAGCACGACCTCCGTGCCGCGCACGTTCGTCTCAATCGTGCGCACGGGGCTTTCCACTATCAGCTTGACGCCGACCGCCGCCGCCAGATGAAAAATCACGTCGCACTGGTCTACCAGTTCGGCGACGACCGGCGTGTTATGCACCGAGTCGATCGTGTAATGATAGCGCGGGTGAGACTTGAGATGCTGTATGTTCTCTATGCTGCCGGTCGAGAGGTCGTCAATCATGTAGACTTCGTCGCCGCGCTCAAGATAAGCGTCCGAGAGATGCGACCCGATAAACCCCGCCCCACCTGTAATCAAAACTCGCAAACTTTTTATGCTCCCTGTAATGGATTCAGTAACAGATTCGCTTCTACAATTTTAAACACGAAATTTTCAAACTCAAGAATTTCGATTTTCCGAACAAGCGCTTAAACTTTTGTGCTCTCTAGGAGACTACTCCTCTTTCGCCCCGCTTGTGAACCTCCGGCGGACGCGACGGCGCTGTAGCCGTCCTCGCCTCTTGCGCCAACTCTTCATAGAGTTTCTTCACGTCAGCCAGAAGCCGCTCCTTAGAATATTGCTGCTCGACGAAGTGACGCCCGCGCTCGCCCAACTCCCGCCGCAAATCCTGCGCGCTCACTAATCGAGCCAACCCTTCGCAGAAAGCTTCCTCGTCGTTCGGAGAAACGCGCACTCCCCGCTCACACACAACGAAAGCGCCGCCCTTATGCGTGCCAGCATCGCTCTCATCCTCCGGTGAATTTGGGAGAGGCGCTCCGAGCAAATCAACGACGCCGCCGACCGCCGTCGCTATCACCGCCCGCGCATTCGCCATCGCTTCAATCAAAGTCAAAGGCGTGCCCTCGTTAAGAGAGGTCAGGGCGACCACATCGAGCGCCGGATAAAAATTCTCCGGGTCAGCGCGCGTGCCCAGGAATGTCACGTCCTCTGTTAACCCCGCCTCACGCGCCTCAGCTTCCAGCGCGCCGCGCAGATGCCCGTCGCCGATGATGACGAAGCGCACGCGCCCGCCGCCGTCCAATGTTAACCCGCGCGTCTGCTTGTAGCGCGCCACGACGCGCAGGAACAACGAGTGATTCTTGATTTCCGTCAACCGCCCGACGATGCCGACCAGCACGTCCCCGCTGCTTGCGCCCAACTCTTCGCGCAGCAAGTGTCGCCTTTTTTGCCAGTCGGCGAAGACGCCAAGGTCTAAGCCAAGCGGGATAACACTGAACTGCGCCGCGCGACCCACGCCGTACTCTTCGTGTATCTCTCTGTACTGCTGCGCGCTGATAACGACGATGCTATCGGTCGCCAGCCGCGCTAAAGTTTTTTCAATGCCAAGAAAGATACGCGTCTTCAATGGCCCGTAATAGCTATGAAAGATGTGCCCGTGATAAGTGTGGACGAAGCGGCAGCGGCGCGGTTGGCCCATTAGCGCGCGGGGCGTTAGCCAACGATAGAGCATTCCACTGATGCGCCCGACCGTGCCCGCCTTCGCCGTGTGCGTGTGTACAACATCGGGGCGCTCGCGCCTGAGAAGGCGATATAGTTTCCAGACGGTCAGCGCGTCCTTCAACGAAATCTCGCGGCTCATCTGCGGAATAATGTGCGGCACTACATTATTCTCGGCAGCGAAATAATTCATGTCGTCCTCGCCCGGCGGCACAGTTCCCGCCACCAGCAGCGATTCATACTCAGGGGGCTGCAACCCTTCGGTCAGCCACACGACATGCCGCGCTGGCCCACCGACATTCAAACGGGCGATGATGCGGACAATCTTCATTAGTGGTCAGTGGTCAGTGGTCGGTGGTCAGTAAGAAGCCAGTCGTTTTTAACT
>DASVTR010000012.1:0-402822 GCA_036387475.1 Pyrinomonadaceae bacterium
CTGACCACCGACCACCGACCACTGACCACTATCTCGGTACTACGGCATTCTGCAAGATGTCTGTAATGACGGCATCGGTCGTCGCGCCGTCGAGTTCGGCTTCGGCGCGAAGGCTGAGGCGGTGACGCAGGACGGGGCGCGCGATGTCGCGCACGTCGTCGGGCGTTGAGAATTGGCGTTCGCGCAGGGCCGAGAGCGCTTTGGCGCAGAGAAGGAGCGCGACCGCTGCGCGTGGACTGGCTCCGTAGAGCACGGACGGGTGCGAGCGCGTGCGGCGCACAATCTCCACGATGTAGTGTTGGACGCCCGGCTCCATCCGTGCGGCGCGCACTTCGGCGCGGCAACGCGAAATGGCGTCCGCATCTGCGAGCGGAACGAGATCAACGCGTTCGAGTTGGCGCGCGTTAAAGCCCGCGTCCCAGTTGGCGACGACCTGCTGCTCGGCCTGCTCGGAAGGATAGTCGAGCAGGATTTTCAGGAGAAAGCGGTCAAGCTGCGCTTCGGGCAGCGGGTATGTGCCTTCATACTCAATCGGATTCTCGGTCGCCAGCACGGTAAAGAGCGGCGAGAGCTTGTGCTGTTCGCCGTCAATCGTTACCTGCCGCTCCTCCATCGCTTCGAGGAGCGCGGCCTGCGTCTTCGGCGGTGTCCGGTTGATTTCGTCGGCCAGCATGATGTCTGTAAAAATTGGCCCACGGCGCAGGGTGAAGTCAGACGTGGCAACGTTGAAGACGTTCGTTCCCGTAATGTCCGAGGGCATCAGGTCGGGCGTAAACTGTATGCGCCCAAAATCTGCGCCGATGATGCGGGCGAGCGTTTTAACGGTCAAAGTCTTCGCCGTTCCCGGCACGCCCTCAATCAGCGCGTGCCCTTCGGCCAATAGAGCGACGAGAATCTGCTCTATGGGTTCGTCTTGTCCGACGATGACCTTGCGGAGTTCCGTGACGATATGTGCGATGGTTGAAGCGACGTATTCTAGTGGCATGAGCGAAAAGTGTTATCCGTTGTCTGTGATAATTCGTGGGTGAACTTGGCCTCTTATAAAAAGTTGAGTTTGCTCACCAGGTCAGGTTTTGTGAAAAAGCGCGAAGATATTAAGGCACGGCCAACAGACGCGCAAACTTTTCTCGTCACTGAATCAAACTTTTCCAGAGAAAATCGTAGAGCAGTATCTTCAATGCGAGCAAGATAACCGTGGCGAGAAAGACGCGGCGCAGCCAGAGGTTATTTAATTTGAGCGCGACGCGCGCGCCGAAGAATGCTCCGGCAAACATACTGACGCCCAGGAGCACGCCGAGTTTATAGTCCACCAGCCCGCGCCACATGAAGACCAGCGTGGCGATGAGCGATGAAAAAACGTTGACGATTTTCGTCGTTGCGACCGCCTCGACAAAGGTCATGCGAAAGAGCGCGACGAAGACGGCGGTCAGCATCGTCACATAGCCGCCGCTGAAGAAGCCGCCGTAAATGCCGAGCGCGAAAGTCAGCGCGTAGGCCGCAACTTCCATGGCGCGCGTCTGCGGCGTCTCCGGCGGGATGACGCCCGCATCGCGCTTGAAAAGCGTAAAGGCCGCCACCGCAATCATCGAGATAGAGATGATGAGCGGCAGTTGTCGGCTGGAGACAATCAGCACGAGCAGCGCGCCTAAGACAGAGCCTGCGAGCGTCAGCAGGACGAGCGCGGGCAGGCGGCGGCGATCAATCGTGCCCTTGCCTAGAAACGGCAGCGTCCCGCCAACGGCCATGAAGGTCAGCCCGAACATGTTCGTCGCAACGGCCACGCGCGGGTCAATCCCGAACAGAAACATGGCGGGCACGGTAATCAGCGAGTTGCTTCCCGTCACCACCCCGACGACGCTCGTCACGAAAAAGAGCAGGGATAAAACTAAAAGAGGGATAAGGGTAAAAGCGGAAGAGGGTAAAAGAAGAGACACAAGCCGCACGGTCTGTTTTACACATTTACACATCTCCCCCTTGACCCTTTTATCCCTTCTGTTCTTTCGCTTGCCGTATGTCGCGGTGGCGCATGCGTAGGCCGAGTGTGCGTTCCACTTCGCGTAGCTGTGCGATGAGGGCCAGGGATTTCTTCGCATCGACGGGCGCGCCGTTGATTGCCTCTTCGCATTCAAACATCAGCGTTTCGAGTTGCTGGCGGTCAAGCTTTGACGAGCGCGCGGCGACGCGTTCGGCAATCAACGCGCGCGGACTACTGTTGTCTACGCCCCCGTAGCGCGCCAGCACGCGGCGTATGCGCAGGTAGATATTTTCGATGGCGAGGTCATAGGCACGCGCGCGCTGTTGCAGTTCGGCCATCGAGGCGACGAATTCCAAACTCGAACGACGGTCAACCTGCGGCACAGGAAGCGGACGCGCGAACCGCAGCCCGCTCGTCCACAACACCGCCAGCACTAACACTCCAAGCTGGGCCAACATCGCCAGCACGGGCGTCCCCGCGAAGTAGGTAAACAGTTCGTTCTGTGATGTCGCGTGGCCCTGATGATATTCGTCGAAAGCAATAAGGCCGCCGCCGCTCGCCAGAAGATTAACGGCAAGCCGTAGATTGTCTTCTTTGTTGATGCCTTGATTGGCAACGATGAAGGGGTCGCTCAGGATGATGATGCGTCCCTGCCCGTGCGCGTAGTCAACCAGCAGCGCGCCTCTATAATCCGATAGATGAACGACGGGCGCTGGCGAAACGATATTGGCGGGCGAAGGCGGCGCTTCGGGCGGCGGCACGTACTCGACTCTGCCGCCCGACCCCCGGCCCGGCGTTGGCTCTCCCGTCACGGGCGGCGGCGGCGAATCATCTTCGTCAATCGTAACTTCCTCCCTGACGGTTGGCCTGGACGTTCTAGTGGGAGAAGCGGAGGGCGACGGCGCGCGTTGCGCGGGAGCATTGGCCGTGACTCTGACGCGGGCTGAGGGAGAAGTGTTTGGCGAAGGCGAAGGCTTCGCTTCGGCGGCGGCTATTTTGATGAGGGCTGCGTAATTCGAGGGCAGCACTTTTTCGACGCCCTGTGTCAAAGCGGTCGGCTGCGCAGGCGAGACGGGCGCGACTCCCTTTGTCATTTCGTCAGGGTTACCGAGCGACGCATCGTATGCCGGAAGCTTGATGAGTTGTGTCGAGACGTACCAGTTGCCGGACGAGGGCAGCAGCCGCACGTCCGGCTGGCGGTCAATGAGGACAAGGCGATTTCCGCGCGCTACCCAGCGCAACAAATCTTCAACCTCTTTGCCATCAAAACCGACGCGCGTCTCTCCAATGACGACGAACGTTCTGGGCTGCGCCGCGCCTTCAACATTTTTCAAGAGCGCTTCCGGCGTCTCGCGCCAGCGCACGACCTGCCGGTTCGTCTCGCCGAGCAAATCATAGAGCGCACGCGTGCCAGTCGGGCCAGCATTATACGTCGAGCGATCCGGGCTTAGTTCAGAGTCAGGCTCCTGCTTGACGCTCACGTAGCTCGCAGCGTTCAACAGCACGAGCACTACGAGCACGACGGCGATGGTGATGATGATGGCTAAGCGGCTACGCATAACTTGCAAGAGTCAGAAGCCAGAAGTCAGGAGTCAGGAGAAAAGAAAAACAGGAAGAAAAGAAAGAAGAATAAAAACGGGCTTCAGCTGATTATTCTGAATTCTGACTCCTGACGCCTGCTCTTACTGATTCGTTGTTATCCTTTGAAAGCCTGAACGGAAGGCGTTCCAGTCCGTTTCGGTTGCGGGTACAAACCCGTACCAGTGATTTTCAAAGCTTCGTGTGAGCTGTTGCATGTGCTGGTGCAGCGGCTCTATCTGGCGCACGGCGCGCAGGTAATCGTGATTGGTTTTGTGCTGCGCGAGGCCGATGATTTTGCGGTCGCCGAGTTCGCAAAGGAGCGCGATGTAGCCCTTGCGGATGGCAGCGCGCAGGTCGCCCGCGCGTGCCAGCGCCTCGGCTTCGGCCAACAAATCAGCGGAGGTTTGCCCCGGCTCTAAACGCTCGCCGAGCACGACGCGCGCCTCCTGCGTATCGCGGGTGCGCCCGCCGCGGCTGCGCCTGAACATCGGCATGAATTTCCAGAAGACATATGCGATGACGGCCAGGGCAAGCGCGATGACGATAATCTGCGCAAAGTTGGAGAGCGCTCCCGCCGTGCCCGGCTCTAAGCCTTCGCGGCGTGGAAAGAGACTGCGCAGCCATTCTACAAAACGCCGCCAGATGCGCGACAGCGCGCCGCCTTCGTCAATCTTCTCGTTGTACTCCGGACGCCGCAAGATGCCGTCCAGCTTTCGCTTCTCTTCATCCTTACTCGCGCCTTCCGCCTGCCCGCCCATCTCCGTGAGGCGCTCATCGAGCGCTTTCAAACGCTCCTTCATCTGCGCGAGTTCAGTTGTGCGGCGCGCGTCGGAAGCGGGTAACTGGTCAAAGCGCGCGAGCGCTTCGGCCAGCCACTTATTATCGACGTTGAAGGTCGCGCCGTTCCATTCGATCGTCTTAATCTGCAACAAAGTTTCGCGCAATTGCTGGACGGCGGCCACGACCCGACGCGCATGAAGAGCTTCGCTCTCAACCTTTTTCCACTCCGGCAGCGCGTCCAACAAAGAGACGGCGCGGCGCACTTCATCGCGGTAGGTTTGCAGCGGCGTCGCCGCCGCTAATGTAGCGCTCGCAGAGAACAGGACGAACAACATTGCGAAGATCATGCGCGAAGTGCTTTGACAAAATAGCGGTATGCCGCCGCGCAGGCCGCGCGCCTTAGCTTTTGGTCGAAGATGTCGGAAGAAAGCGTTCACGTTGTCGATTTTTCGTCTTCAGCGCAGGCCGAGCGTCGAGCCGGGAGAGCCGAAGCCCTGCGCGCGGGCCGAGGGCTGCGCTAAGGGCTGTTGCTGTGTGACGATGGCTGGCGTGTAGCTGGTCGCAGCGGCCCACTGCGGCGGCATCGCCCCCATCTGCCGCGCCGCCAGCAGTTCAATGTCGTAGCCTTCGTGACGCACGCGCTCGTCCACGTAGAGCAGCGAGAGTCCGAGCATCCAGACCGGCAGCAAAAGAATGTAGCTTAACTGGCTGACGACGCTGTAGGCGATAGCGTACCACGTCGGCCAATCGGCTGAACTCATCGGATTCAGGTCAACGCCGTTCAGGTAGCCATACCAGCCGAGCGGAATAATCAGAATCATCAACGCCGAGTAGGTAGCAAACGAGGTGAAGAGAAACATTGCCAGAAGCCGCCGCGTGTTGCCGCGCGCAAGCTGAAAGCTGCGCGTCAAAGCCTGCCCCACACCTTTGCCTTCGACCAGCATAACCTGCGGCACGTAGGCCACGCGCCCGGCGATAAAGAAGAAGACCCCAAACGCAAAGAGCGTAATTGTTAAGCCCCCGATGACGCCGACCAGCGCCGCCAGCCAGACGGCAATCTGCGCCATCGCTATCACTCCCAGGATAACAACCAGATAAGCTATGAACCACGCGATGAAAGCCAGAATGCCCGACAAAACAAAAAAGATGCCGATGACCATTGATGCGCCCAGCAAGCCCCAGAAGCGCGCACGCACGTTGCTGTAGGTCATGCGGGCCGTGACGGGTTCATTCCACAGCAAATGCGTCACGAGATTGCGCGTTGCGCCGCCAATGACCATCAGGCTTGAGAGCCATCCCCCAATCGTCAGGATTATGCCCGCCGCAACCAGCAACCCGTAGAGCGCCACCTCCGATTCGTTCCCCGTCAGGACGACGCCGCGCCAGCCAATAGTCGAGAGCATAGAGCCGACGGTCGAGACGATGACGGGCGGCGCGGCAATGCGAATCAGCGTCATGAAGTGACGGCGGTAGAGCCGGACGGCGCGGTCAATGAGATCGCCTGCGCCGAGCGGAGCCAATGACAATTGGTTAAATGCAGCCATCTGGAATAAGGGCGGCTCTCCCTGCATGTCTACTAGCGGTCGAACAACTTACATCTTACCACCAATGGCGAAGCTTAGCGCCCGCTCGTACACGGCCACTGCACAGGGCAGGGGATGAGCCGAACCGCTTCGCAGCCAAAACCAGCCGCTTGCTGCCGTGGATGATAAACGAGTGTGGAATAAGCGCTCAATCCAATTTTACGGATTTATCCAAATATGAGGAGAGAATCTTCACAAATTTCCGATGGCCGGGCGCTAAATAATTAGATTTTGGTCAAATAAACCGGCCAAAACGCGTGGCGCAGGATTTGCTTGCTTTAGTTATCTCACAACCCCCAAGCATAGGTTATGAGATATGTGGCGTCACTGCCCCATTGCTTAAAACTTAACGAATTTTTAAGGAGACGCAGAATGGCAAGACCTAAATTTATAATCAGCACAATCCTGATGCTGTTGGCGCTGAGCGTAGTCGCTCTCGGCCAGACCAGTAAAGGGTTCGTGCTGGGAACCATCGTTGACCAGAACGGCGCTGCTGTCGCCGGGGCCACGGTCAAAATCACAAATCTAGAGACGGGCGTCGTTCGTGACACCGTCACGCAGACGGACGGAAGCTTTCGTCTGGACGCGGTTGACCCCGGCACATACCGTGCGGAAATCACCGCCTCCGGTTTCAAAACCGCGACGCGCGATAGCTTCGTCGTCGCCGCTGCGCAGAACAGCGATATTTCAAGCGCGCTGGAAGTCGGTAATCCGACGGAAACCGTCAACATTAGTTCCAGCGACCTTATCGAATTACAGACCACGGACGGAACGCGCGTCAACACGCTTAACTCGCGCGAGATTACAGAACTGCCGGTCGCGGGCCTCAATCCCGTCAACCTCGTCTTCACGCTTCCGGGCGTTGTCGATCCGGGTGGCTTGGCTGGCGGCTTCGTGCAGGGCACGGAGTTTTCGGTCAACGGTCTGCGCCCGCGCGCCAACAACCAGTTGATCGATGGCCTTGAGAACAACGACAACTCGATCACGGGCCAGTCGTATCAGCCGACGGTTCGCGATGGTTACTCGGAAGTGACCATCCTCGGCAGCAACTTTTCAGCCGAGTACGGTCGTGCCGGTGGCGCGGTCGTCAACGTTATCACCCGCTCTGGAACGAACGAGTTCCACGGCTCGGTTTACGACATCAACCAGAATTCTTTCCTCGCGGCGCGCACTCCGCAAGAGAAAGCCATCGACCTATTAGAAGAGACGCCGAAGTTCAACCAGAACACGTTCGGCTTTAGCCTGGGCGGCCCGATCAAGAAGAACAAGCTCTTCTTCTTCGGCACGTTCCAGGCCGATCTGTTCCGCGCAGGTGGCGAAACCAGCACGGCTATCACGCCGACCGCCGCTGGCGCTGCCGCTCTTCGCGCTCTCGTCCCAGTGGGCCAGAACCCCGCGCTGGATCAATATCTGGCAATCGTCAGCACGTTCCTTGCACCGACCGCCGACCGTAACATCGGTATCGAGGCTGCCGGTACGCCGAACCGCACGCTGATTCCGTTCGGTACGGCCACGCGCCAGAGCGCGCAGCCGGTTAACACCTACGACTACATCACACGTGTTGACTGGACGCCGACTTCACGCGACAGCCTCTCGTTCCGCTACCTGCGCAACGATCAGGTCTTCAACAACCAGTTTCCGTCGGGAATCGCCGGAAATCAGTTCCCTGGTTTCGAGGTTGACGTTCCCGGCATCGCAGATAGCTTCTACGCTGCCTATACGCGCAACTTCTCGGCGAGTACGACCAACGAGTTTCGCTTCGGTCGCGCAGCCTTCGACGTGCTCTTTGCGCCTCGTGACGAGTCGCTCTCAACCGGAGGCCCGACGATCACCATCAACACCGGCAGCATTTCGACCGTCGGTCTGAATGCGGTCTTCCCGCAGGGACGTAATTTCGTTAACTATCAGTTCCAGGATACGATCACGCACACCATCGGAAATCACACTTTCCGTGCCGGTGCTGACATTCTCGCGCAACGCGGCACGCAGCTTGTGCCCATCAACACGCGTGGTTCGCTGTCCTTTACTTCGGGCGGCGGCTTCACGGCGCTCGGCAACTTCGTTCAGGGCTTCTCCGGGCCAGCAGGCTCGGCCAGCAAAGTCTTTGGCGACGGCTCTGAAGTGTCGGACGTGACCAACCAGGCCTATTTCATCAACGACCAATGGCGCGTTCGTGACAATCTGAGCCTGAACCTCGGTCTGCGTTACGAGAACTTCGGCGTTGTGTCGAACAATGCTAATTTCCCGGCCTTCCCTGGCCTCTTTGAACCCGCGCTGACGCGCGTCGAAGTCAATAGAGACAACAACAACTTCGGCCCGCGCTTCAGCTTCGCTTATACGCCGCGCTTTATGGAAAGCCTGTTCGGCGAAAACCGCACCGTCATTCGCGGTGGTTTCGCGGTCAACTACGACGTGTTCTTCAACAACATTCTGAGCAACACGGTCGGAACATTCCCGAACTCAATCGGCGGCACGACCACGGCCCCCAACACGGGTCGCGGACTGCCCAACTTCGGCGCTCAGACGCTGCCGACCACGCCGACCATCAACCCGCGCGCGACTGTTAATACCGTTGACCGTAATTTGGTCAACCCGATGACCTACGTCTGGAACTTCGGCATTCAGCGCGAGCTTCCCGGTCGTAACATTCTTGACGTTGCCTACGTTGGTTCGCGCGGAACTCACCTGTTCATCAACGAGCAGGCGAACCCCGGCATCAACGGCGTGCGCGTTAACCCGGCGAAGGGTTCTATCACCGTCCGTACCAACGGCGGCGACTCGAACTACCACTCGCTGCAAGCGCGTTTTGAGCGCGGCTTCAGCAACGGCTTCCTGTATCGTGCGGCCTACACCTTCTCGAAGGCTATGGACAACACGAACAGCGAGGTGTTCGCCACCACGGGCGGCACCAGCGTCGGTTCTGATCCTTTCAACCGCCGCACTGACTACTCGCGGGCGAGCTACGATGTTCCGCATCGCTTCTCCTTTGTGGGACTCTTAGATACTTCGAGCATGTTCAAAGAGGGCTGGTCTGGCAGGCTTCTGGGCGGCTTTACGCTGAGCGCGATTTACCGCATTCAGTCCGGCAACCTTGAGACTCCGTATATCGGCGGCGCTGACTTAAACGGCGACTTGAACGCCTTTAACGACCGTCCGGCGATCAGCAATCCGAATGCGCCGGAAGACACGGTGGCCTTCTCGAACGATTTCAACGGCACGAACTCGCCGACCGGATACTCGGATCTCTTCGGTAATGACATTGACCCGAACGCTGTCCGCTTTATCGTTGACCCGAACATCACCACCGGCCTCGCAGGACGTAACATTCTGCGCTCGCCGTTCGTTGATCGTCTGGACATGAGCCTCGGTCGCTCGTTCAAAATCCCGTTCACTCCCTGGGAGAGTGATCGTCTGGAGTTCCGCATTGAGTTCTTCAACGTGCTCAATCGCCCAAGCTTCACCTACGATCTGACCTGGGCTGATGGTAACGTCTTTAACTCAGACTTTGCCCAGCCGCGTGAGAACGAAGGTACGGCCCGTACCGGTCGCATCCAGATTCGGTACAGCTTCTAATTACACTCAGTTCAACTATAATTGGTTGAACCTGAAGGGCGGCCCGCAAGGCCGCCCTTTTTTTGTTTGAATTTCGGTTAGTTTATTTTGGATGGAGGGCAAATCGCAGAGGTCAGAGGTTAGAGGCTAGAGATTAGTGAAGAGCAAAGCGCTTTAAGCTCTTCACTAACCTCTAGCCTCTCACTTCTGCTGTTCAATCATTCGCGTGAAGGCCGCGAAGTCCTGTGCGTGGACGGGGAGGCCGAGTTTCTGTTCGACTTCGCTCAACGTCATTCCGTCTAACATCACGGTGTCGCCGCTTTTTAGCATCGAGCCGGGAATAATCACAAAGTTTCCACGAATCATGGAGCGCGCCGCCAGCACATCCCCGCCCGTCAGCAAGCCTGCCACGGAAACGTCGCCGCCGAAGTAGCGATTCTCAATTGGGGCAACACGTAGACGAGTGCCGAAGCGCAGGTTCAAGCGTTCCAGCAGGCTTTTTAAAATCGGCGCGAAGAGTGTGCCCGTCACGACAGTTCCGTCGAGCAGGAATGGATGCGCGGGCGGGCGGCGTTCGAGCCTGCGCCAGAGGGCGGCGAAATCGTTTTGAAAGCTGCGCACCATGCCGATGCCGTCTTCGATCTGCGGGTAATCGCCGTAATGACGGCGTGAAGGAACGCTGCGCCCGGCGCGCAGATAAATCTCGTCTCCGAGAAAGGCAAAGGTCGTCCCCAGCCGCTCGCGCAACTCGCGTTGGAGGATTGTGATTTCCTGAATTGTCCGGCGACAAAACTCCGGCGTCACAGCCGTCAAACGCTCGTCCGTGTTGTAGCGCGTCAGGCCCAGGGGGACAATCGCCACGCTCTTAACCTTCGGGTAGAGCGCCGCCAGGTCTTCGACGGTGCGGCGCAAGACGGGGCCGTCGTTAATCTCAGGGCACAACACGACCTGCGCGTGAATCTCAATCCCCGCGTCGAGCATCCGTTGCATTTTCCCGGAAATGTCTGCGCGCTTTTCGTCAACGCCGAGCAAAAAGGCGCGTATCTTTAAATCCGTCACGTGCACGGAGACATACTGCGGCGTCAGTCTCTGCTCGATGACGCGGCGCATCTCGTCTTCGGTAATAGAGGTGAGCGTAGTGTAATTGCCATAAAGGAAGGAGAGTCGTATGTCTTCGTCGCGGACGAAGAGCGAGGGGCGCGCTTCTTCGGGGTTGCCCTTGCAGAAGCAGAACAGACACTCGTTGGCGCACTGCCGGGGCACAATCGCCTCGAAGCCGAGGCCGAAGTCTTCGCCTTCCGCGCGCTCTATGTCCAACTCCCACTCTTCGCCGTTCTGTTTGCGAACTTCGATGACGAGTTCTGTTTCGCCGCCCGTCTGAAAGCGAAAGTCCAGATAGTCGCGCACAATGCGACCATTGACTTTGATAATACGGTCGCCCGCCTCCAACTCCATCTCGGCAGCAAGGCTTGAGGGCGTGACCTCTGTTATCTCGACTCCCCGGCGGCGGATTTGTGTGACCGCCGGAGCGACGGCAAATTCATACATCGTAAAACTCAACTAGAAACGCGCTTCGCGATTCGGAGACCAAACGGAACGCGTCAAATAATATCTTCATTCTGATAGCACGCACAGACGATTTTCCGAGCGCGTAAAGCAATGAGCTAATATAACAGAGCAAGCCTCTTTTGTTGAGTTGGCCGCAAGGCAAGTCGCTCAAACTTTGGCCGCTCCCAATGCTCAACTCGAAAGATTATTGACAAGCCTGTGAGCGCCGGTTTAATCTGCTAGTGTCCGGTTGATTTTGGGCCGGACGCCCCGCTCAAACCTCTCTCTTCGGAAACCGCGAAAGCTTTCCTGTGATTTAAGCATAGAGTTTTGATGAAGACGCCTGACCAACAGAAGACCGCTGCTCCGCCGTTTGCGCCCACTAGCCAGCAGTCTGCGCCCGAAGAAAGCGCGCCCCGGCAAACTATCCTGCTTGTCGAAGACGACCGAAGCTTGCGCCGCTATCTGGAAATCATCCTGCAAAAAGCAGGCTACACCGTCATCACGGCCAGCGACGGATTGGAGGCGATGAAAGTCGCGCTGACGACAACGGTTGACGCCGTCGTCACGGATGCCATCATGCCCCACATCAACGGCCACGAACTGTGCCGCTTCCTGCGTCGCCAGCCCAAGCGCGCGCGCCTGCCTATCATCCTGCTCAGCGGTCTCGAAGATAATGCCGCGACGACAGGCCAAGAAGACGGCGCAGACTTTTACATGAGCAAGCCCGTCATCCCGAACGAATTGATTAACTGTCTCGAACGATTGCTCTGAAAAGGTAAAAAGGCAAAAGCAAAAAGGCAAAAGCAGACGGGAAGCCAACTTTTATTAGAAGTTGGCTTCCCGTCTACTTTTGCCTTTTACCTTTGCCTTACGCTTTAGCGGCGGTCGTGCCGCCGATCATTTCATCGAGAGGAGTGTATTCGAGTTCCTGTGCGGTGGCGACCGCCTCGTAGGTCAATCGCCCTGCATAAGTGTTGACGCCTGCTTTGAGGCCGGGGTTGCTGCTGATGGCCTGCATGAATCCGCGGTTAGCGAGCTTCAAAGCGTAGGGCAGCGTCGCGTTGGTCAGAGCAAACGTTGAGGTGCGCGGCACTGCGCCGGGCATGTTGGCGACGCAGTAATGGAGCACGCCCTCGACGTAGTAAGTCGGCTCGGAATGCGTCGTCGGATGTGTGGTCTCGATGCAGCCGCCCTGGTCAACCGCCACGTCGACGATGACCGCACCGTTCGGCACGTCCTTGAGCATCCCGCGCGTCACCAGCTTAGGCGCAGCCGCGCCCGGAACAAGCACCGCCCCGACAATCAAGTCGGCCTCGGAGATGGCGTCGTGAATCATGTAAGCACTGGATGCGAGCGTCGAGATTTTAGAGAGAAAGATGTCGTCCAACTCGCGCAGGCGATCCAGATTATTGTCAATAATCGTGACGTGCGCGCCCATCCCGACTGCAATCTTTGCTGCGTTCGTTCCGACCACGCCGCCGCCGATAATGACAACGCGCGCGGCGGGCACGCCCGGCACGCCGCCCAGCAGAATACCGCGCCCGCCCATCATCTTCTCAAGATAGGTCGCGCCAACCTGAATCGCCATGCGCCCGGCGACTTCCGACATCGGCGTCAAAAGCGGCAGCGTTCCCTTCTTGTCCGTAATCGTCTCGTAGGCGACGCCCGTCACTTTGCGTTCCAGCAGTTGCCTCGTCAGTTCACGGTCGGGCGCGAGGTGCAGATAAGTAAACAGCAGTTGGCCCTCGCGCATGCGCGGGTATTCGGGCGCAATCGGCTCTTTAACTTTAACGATCATCTCGCCCTGCGCCCACACTTCATCCGGCGAATCGAGCAAGGTTGCGCCAGCGCGCTCGTACAACTCGTTCTCAAATCCTGAGCCTGCGCCCGCATCGCGCTCGACCACTACTTTATGCCCGGCATCCGTCAACGCACGCACACCCGCAGGCGTCAGGCCCACACGATATTCGTTATCTTTAATCTCTTTCGGCAGTCCGACAATCACGTTGCTGTTCTCCAATCAGTCGGGAAGAGTTGAAAACTGAATGTTGCTTCCAGGAACTCACGTACCAATTATTACTCAAAGCTCACTTCGTCAATCTGCGCGCGTTGCAGCTTGCCGCTGTAATCAACGTAGACGGATTTCCATTCGGTGAAGATGTCTAAGACTTGCGTGCCCGCTTCGCGGTGGCCGTTGCCTGTGGCCTTTGTGCCGCCGAAGGGGAGATGAACTTCCGCGCCGATGGTTGACGAGTTAACGTAGAAGATGCCCGTGTACATTTCGTTCATCGCGCGGAAAGCGCGGTTGACATCCTGCGTGTAGATGGCAGCGGACAATCCATAGCGCACACCGTTGGCAATCTCAACCGCTTCTTCGAGCGAGTTGGTCGGAATAACCGCTGTGACCGGCCCGAAGATTTCTTCCTGCGCAATACGCATTTCGGGCTGCACGTCCGTAAAAACGGTCGGCTCGATAAAGTAGCCGTGCTCGTGCGCGCCGCGCGTCAAACGCTTTCCGCCCACCGCCAGCTTAGCTTTATCCTCTCGCTCGCCGATTTCGATGTAGCCCATGATCTTGTGAACGGCATCTGCGTTGATGACCGGCCCCATATCCGTTTTGGCATCAGCGCCGTTGCCGACGCGCAAACCCTCTGCGCGCTCAATCAGTTTTCTCGTAAACTGCTTGTAGAGTTTCTTATGGACGACGAGGCGGGATGAAGCCGTGCAGCGCTGTCCCGAAGTGCCGAACGCGCCCCAGACAGCGCCTTCGATTGCGAGGTCAACGTCTGCATCATCCATCACGATGATGACGTTCTTGCCGCCCATCTCAAGCGAGCAGATGGCGTTGCGCTCAGCGCAGGCTGAGGCGACGATGCGCCCAGTCTCGGTCGAACCCGTAAATGAAATCAAACGCAGGGCCGGATTATTGGTAATCGCCGCGCCCGCCGTTTCGCCATAGCCTGTAACGAGATTGACGACGCCCGCTGGCACGCCCGCTTCCTCGCAGGCTTTGACCAGATTATAGGTCGAGAGTGGCGTGTCTTCCGCTGGTTTGATGACGACTGTGTTGCCGCAGACGAGGGCCGGGATGAGTTTCCAGGAGGGAATCGCCATCGGGAAATTCCAGGGCGTAATAAGGCCGCACGAGCCGACGGGCTGACGCACGCACATCGCAAACTTGTCGGGCATCTCCGCAGGGGTCGTGAATCCGTGTAGACGACGGCCCTCGCCCGCCGTGTAGTACGTGCAGTCAATCGCTTCCTGCACGTCGCCGCCCGTTTCCTTGAGCACCTTTCCCATCTCGCGCGTCATGTCGGCGGCGTATCGCTCTTTGTTGCGAATCAGAATCTCGCCGAGGCGAAAGAGGATTTCGGCGCGGCGCGGCGCGGGCGTTCGACGCCAGCGGTCAAAAGCATTGCGCGCGGCTTCGACCGCCGCGTCCACGTCCTCTTTCGTCGAGACGGGGAAGCGGCCCAAGACATCGCGCGTGTCCGCCGGATTAATGTTTTCGAAGAATTCACCGCTCCGGCTTGGCAGCCAACGGCCTCCGATGTAGTTACTGTAAGTCTTGACGGCAGAGAGCGCAGCGCTGCTACTACTACTGCGGCCATTATTCTTCTTGCCGTTTTTACTGAGAGCTTTTTTCGCTTGAGCCATAAAAGAGTAGTCAGTAATCAGTAGTCAATAGTCAGTAAAAGCTTTTGGCTGATAACTGATTACTGACTACTGATTACTGCGTGTTATTGATAAGTAAACTGCACGATGCGTTGAATAACGCGGTCGGAGTCTTTGTTGTAGCTCGCGACGTTGAGGACGATAGCATCGCCCGGCTTGAGATTATCAACGACGCGCTGAAATTCGGCGAGGGTTGTGACCGGCACGCGGTTGATGCGTTGTATGACTTCGCCTTCGCGGACGGCGCGCGGGCCTGTATCTGCCGCAATCCCGTTTGGGTCTACCTCTTTGACGAGCAGGCCGCGCACGCTCGTCAAATTCTTCTCCTTGGCAAGCTGCGGAGTAAGCTCCATCAGCGTGATGCCGAGGCGCGGGCGATTCGCTTGCGGCGTCTCCTTCTCTTTCGGCTGCGTCGTTGTGTCTTCGTCGCTCGGAGCGAGTGAAGATGGACGCTCGCCGATGGTCACGTTGGCTGTGCGCCGTTCGAGCTTACCGTTTACGTCGCGCAGGTACGTAATCGTGACGTTTGAGCCGACAGCCGTGGCGGCGACTTTGCCAATCAAATCCTGCGCGCTCGTGATGGGCTGACCGTTGAACTCGACGATGATGTCATTAGCCAGAATACCGGCTTTGCCCGCCGGGCCTTGCTGGTCGCGCACGTCCGTGACGACCGCGCCCTTTGCTTCCGCAAGTCCATAGACGCGAGCAAACTCTGCCTTCACGGATTCGAGGAAGATGCCCAGGTAACCGCGCCGCACGCGTCCCTGCGAGACGATTTGTTGATAGACAAACGCCGCTTCGTTTGAAGGCAGGGCAAACCCGATGCCGTTGTAGTCTCCGGTGGAGGTAGCGATCTGCGAATTGACGCCGATTACTTCGCCGCGCATATTGACGAGCGGCCCGCCGCTGTTGCCACGATTGATGGCCGCGTCTGTTTGCAGGAATTGCTGGAAGCTGGTAAAGAGCGGCGTCTGCCTCTCTTTGGTCGAGATGATTCCGGCGGTCACGGTCTGGTCGAGACCGAAGGGCGAGCCGATGGCGAGCACCCAATCGCCGACCTGAGCCGTGTTTGAATCGCCGAGCTTGACGGTCGGCAAATCGCGCGCCGTTTCAACCTTGACGACCGCAAGGTCTGTCTCTTCGTCCACGCCCTTGACGACGCCGCGAAACTCTTCGCCCGATTGCAGCCGGACGGTGATGCGCGTCGCGCCCTGCACGACATGCTGGTTGGTCAGGATGTAGCCCTTCGGGTCAACGATAAAGCCGCTGCCGACGCCGCGCGAGGGACGCCGCGCCTGCCTGCGAAACATGTCGAGCAGCGGATTATTGGACGACGGGTCGTCTCTTTCGTCTTCATCGCGCTCGGCCACTTCGGGGGCGGCGGTGACGGTATCGATATTGACGACCGCCGGTTCGACGCGCTTGGCAATCTCCGCAAACGAAGCGGAGAGGGCTTCGGGCGTGCGCGCGATCTGCTGTTGCGTGTCGTTCTGTGCAACGGCGGGGCGGCCCGACAGCATCGCGCCGATGCCGACTCCGGCTACCAGACATGCAACGCCCAACGCCACTATCCAGACGCGCAATTTGCGCAGAATGGCCTGTTCCGTATTAGTCATTTGATCCTTCTTGGGAAACTCGTACATAAAACACCACTTTCAATCGTGCCTGAAATCATGCGGCGGTTGCACTATCGAAACGCCGCCAACAGCCGTGCTCATAAGGTTTGTTAGCCGGAGCACCAGAGAAGGCTTTCAGTATAACGAAACGAAGGGCGCGCCGCAAAGAGCAAGGCAGAGAGAGAAACGATGAACGCGGAACGATGAACGATGAATGAAAGGCAAGCTGCTTATACTTCATCGTTCATCGTTCCGACTTCCTACTTGCTTTTGATTGGTGTACACTCTCGCAGCTTTTTCAACTTAGTCCACCACGGGGCGCGCCAATTACTCTCCGAGCCGGGGCTGGTGAGCGCGACACACCGTTAATTAGTCTCGAATAACTTTAAAGGAGAATCTCTGATGAATACACGCTCGCTTCTGGCGCTTACGCTGGCGCTTGCCCTGACTACGCTCGCCGCAGTCGGCTGTAATAAAGGCGGAGGCTCATCGCCGACCGCCTCTTATAAGGCCGCCTACGATGCGATGAAAAACAAGGACACCGCCGCCTTTAAGAAGCTGATGACGAAGAAAGACTTGCAGGACATAGAGGAGACGGCGAAGAAAGCGGGCAAATCTTCTGACGATATGCTCAAAGACGTAATAAACGCCATCCCGCTGCCGAAGTCTAATGAATCGAAAGACGAAAAGATTAGCGGCGACAAGGCAACGCTGCAAGTCAAAAACGAAAAGGACGAATGGGAAACCATCAACTTCGTCAAAGAAGATGGCGAGTGGAAATTGAAGTAAGAGCAGAAGTCAGAACCCAGAAGTCAGGAGTCAGAAGTCAGAAGAAAAGAAATCAGATAAAAGCGGGTTGCCGCCTCTTATTCTGACTTCTGGATTCTGACTCCTGACTTCTGCCTTTACGGTCTAAGCAGCACTTTCAAGATACCTTTCTCGGTCGCGCGCTTGATGGCGTGAACGCCTTCTGAGAGCGCGTATTCTTCGCTAATCAGGCTCTCAACGTCCACAGCCTGCTGCTTGAGCAGGTCAAGCGCGGGACTAAAACGCCCGCAGCGTGAGCCGACGACGCTCATCTCGTCAACGACTATTCTCGCAGCATCAATGGCGGTCGCGCCATGAAAAGTTGATTTGAGCACGAGCACGCCGCGAGGTCTGAGAAGACTAAGCGCTAGCTGAAAGCCCTGCTCACCGCCCGACGCCTCGACGACTACATCAAACTCCCTCCCTCGATTAGCCACCCTCTCAAGCAGCAACGTCTCAATGCCGCGCCTCTCGGCAATCTGTAATTTTTCCTGATGCTTGCCGACGAGCAGCACGGGCGCACCCGTGAGCCGAAGCGTCTGCGCGCAGAGCAGCCCCAGTTTGCCGTCGCCAATGACGGCCACGTGCGTCTCTTCTGAAATCGCGACGCGCTCTGTGATTCCCCAGGCGGCTGCCAGAGGCTCTACGAAGACAGCGCGCGTATCAGGTACATCATCTGGAACGGGCAGCAGGTTAACAATTGGCAACTGTAAAAATTCTGCGTGAGCGCCGTCGCGCCCGACGATGCCGAGCACTGTCCGCTGCGGGCAGTGGCGCGAATCGCCGCTGACGCACAGAGCGCACATCCCGCAACCCGCGTTAATCTCCCCGACGACGCGTTGGCCCACAAGTTCATCCGCGCCGGGCGCGCTCTCCACCACGCCGACAAATTCGTGGCCGAGCGTACCCGTGAAACCCGCGTAGCCGCGCACGATCTCGACATCCGTATTACAAATGCCGCTCAACGTCACGCGCACTACAGCCTCGCCCGCATCGCGCGGCTGCGGAACATCCGCGACCGCCACCCTATTATTCTCGTAACGTAAGGCAAGCATAAAAACAGTAATAAGTGATGAGGGATGAGTAATGAGTGATGAGTGAGAAGCTAAGACCTCTTTCTTTTACTCATTACTCATTACTCATCACTCATTACTTCTTTCAAAAGCTTTTCATTCTCGCGTAGGCGTTGTCCGGCGTGAGTTGGATTGTTTGCTTGATACCGGCGACGTTGACGGGCAAGCGCCATTCGACGCTGTGCGCGCCGGAGAGACGAGCATGCACCCACCACTTGCCGGGTGTCACCATCACAGTCGCCTGCCCGCGCTCGTCCAGTTGCGCTTCGATTCGTGATTTGCCGCTCATCCGCCGCGTTAGAAAATCATGAGAGCTTACGCCTGGCCGCGGCTCGGAAAGATACTCACGCTGCACCGCCGAAAGGTCAATCGGATATAGCTCAACCGGAATATTCATCGCCAGCCCGTTATCATCCGGCGCGAGTTGCAGCATAATCAGCAGCGCCGTTTGTCCTTCCGCGTTCGGGCCGCCCGTCCCGCCCGCATCATCGGGCAACCTGCGATAGATGCTCAGCCCCGCGAAAATCAGCGACACGACGAGCGCGAGGCGCAAGATTCCTTCGAGCAGGCTGTAGGCCAGACCTTTCCTGTTCACACCGTCAAACGAAGCTGCGCTATGCGTCTTCACTGCTTAGAGCCTCTTGAGGGACGCGCTTTGGCGCTTTCCCTTTGCGTCCGGTTTCAACAACGCAGACACCCTCCTCAATTCAACTCAACTGACGAGGCCGCTTGTGCGCAGCGCGCTTTCCAATTGCTGATCGCTCGGCACACAGAGCACCTGCTCGCCCACCTTAATCGTCGGCTTCCGTTCTCTTCCATCGTTCTGCTCTTTGACCCAGCGGGAAGCCTCCTCGTTCTGTTCGACATCGACGTAATCGTAAGCCACGCCCAGCGAATCCAGACACTTCAGCGAGCGCTGCGTATCACCGCACCAATCCGCGCCGTAAACTTTCACCTTCTCCATTCTGTTCTTCACCCCTTGCTTGCCGAAACTTTTCAACCATCATAACGAACTGAAGCGCTTTTGTGTAATAGTAGGAGGCGAGATTTGTATGGCACAGCTTACGCCCGAACAACTAAAGCGCTTTGACCATGACGGCTTTCTCGTGCTCGAAGATTTCGTCAGCCGCGCCGCCTGTGCACGTTTACGCGAGCGCGCAGCCGCGTTGGTGGCGGAGTTTGACCCAAGCGGTGTTGTCCACATCTTTTCCACCAACGAACAGACGCGCACCAGCGATGATTACTTTCTCGAATCAAGCGACCGCATCAGCTTCTTCTTCGAGGAGCAAGCTTTTGACGATGATGGTCAACTGCGTCAAAGCAAGGAGCGCTCGATTAACAAAATCGGCCACGCCCTGCACGACCTTGATCCTGTTTTTAATCGCTTCTCGCGCACGCCAAAACTCGCGGCGCTAATTGCAGACCTGAACTTTAAGCGCCCCTTGCTCGTCCAATCCATGTACATCTTCAAGCAGCCGAACATCGGCGGCGAAGTGGCGTGTCATCAAGACAGCACGTTTCTTTACACAGAGCCAATGAGCGTCGTCGGACTCTGGTTCGCGCTCGAAGAAGCGACGCGCGAGAACGGTTGCTTGTGGGCGCTGCCCGGTGGACACAAAGCGGGACTCAAATCACGTTTCCTGCGCGCTCCCGGCGGCGGCGGCACGCGCTTTCTAGTCTTCGACGATACTCCTTGGCAACAAGAAGGACTCGTGCCGCTGGAAGTGCCCGAAGGCGCTCTAATCGTTTTGCACGGGCAGCTTCCACACCTGAGCCGCATTAATTTTTCGCCGCGCTCCCGCCACGCTTACACGCTGCACGTCATCGAGGGTGACTGTCATTACAGCGCAGACAACTGGCTGCAACGCTCGCCGCTGCTTCCCTTTCGTGGTTTCGCTTGATTTGTCAGCCAAAGCCGTCCAATGAGACGGAACATACAGATTGGGGCGCGCGTTTGTTTAGAAGATTTGTGGAACTGTTTGTCGCTTTCAGGCGAAATAGAATTAAATAGAGTCTTGCGTCTAATCCATAACCGCTAACTTCAACACAGAGGTTTCACACAATGAAAAGAATCTTGACGATTATCATGCTCACTTTGACAGCAGCCGCCTGGACTTACGGGCAACAAACGCGTCCGGCGGTCACGAGCACAGCTAAAACAATGTCTACCGCCGAGCTAAGCCGCGAAATCGAATCTTACCTTGACCAGTTGGCCGCACAGGATAACTTTTCGGGGACAATCCTGCTGGCTAAAGACGGCGTGCCGTTTTTCAAGAAAGCTTACGGGCTGGCAAGCAAGGGCTACAACGTGCCGAACCGCCTTGATACCAAGTTTAACCTCGGCTCGATGAACAAGATGTTTACGAGCGTCGCCATCGCGCAGCTTGTAGAGCAGGGCAAGTTCGCCTACACGGACACCGTAGCCAAGCTCCTTCCAGACTATCCTAATCAAGAGGTAGCCGCGAAGATAACGGTTCATCATCTGCTGACGCACACCTCCGGCCTCGGCAATTATTTTAATAACAAGTTTATGGAGACCTCGAAAGACAGGTTCAGGACGATCAAAGATTTTCTCCCGTTGTTCACGAGCGATCCCTTGCAGTTTGAGCCGGGTGCGCGCTGGCAGTACAGCAACGCTGGCTTTATCGTGCTCGGCGCAATCGTCGAAAAAGTTTCGGGCCAGAATTATTTTGATTACGTCAGAGACCATATCTATAAGCCCGCCGGAATGATTAACACGGACGCCTACGAGATGGACAGCGACACGCCGAACATGGCGATTGGCTACACCAGGATGGGGCCAAACGGCCCCGTGCCCGATGCCCCGCGCCGGACTAATCTTTTCCTGCACTCGTTTAAGGGCGGCCCGGCGGGCGGCGGCTTCTCCACGGTCGAGGATTTACACCGCTTCGCCGTCGCGCTCAAAGAACACAAGCTGCTCAGCCAGAAATACACGGACCTCATCACGACCGGCAAAGTTGATCTGCCGCGTGGCGGCGGCGAGGCGAAATACGCTTACGGCTTTCAGGAGGAAAAAATTAACAATCAACGTCGCATCGGACACGGCGGCGGCTTTCCCGGCATCAACTCGGAGTTACAGATATACCCGGAGCTTGGCTATACGGTGGCGGTAATGGCGAACTATGACCCGCCGACGGCCTCGCGCGTCGCCGAACGCGTTGGCGATTTGCTAACGGGCGTACCCATCCAGCAGGCCGTCAAGCTCTCTCCAGAGGTTCTGAAAAAATACGCGGGCCGCTATGAGCCGACAACTGAGCCGAAGCCTCCGGGCATGATTGACGTGATACTGAAGGACAACAACATCTGGCTGCTGGTGAGCGGAGGCCGTCACAAGTTTCTACCGCTTTCGGAAACAGAATTTTTCGATGAAGAATACAAGGACGTGCGCGCCATCTTCAGCAAAGACGCGCAGGGACAGGTGACATCTCTGGTCTTAAAGAATGCAGGGCCGAAGGACTTAACGGCGCGCAAAGTCGTGCTGCCTGAGCCGAGCGTCAAGGGCAACACCACTTTTCGTCTCAAGGGTTTTAAGGACGCGCAGATAGTCGTCTTGGCCGGAAGCTTTAATAACTGGAGTCAGTCGCAGACGCTTTTTGCCAGAGAAGGCGATGAATGGGTCAGCCGCATTGACCTCGCTCCGGGTAAACACACTTACAAGTTTATCGTTGACGGAGAGTGGATGACAGACCCCGGCAATCCAGACACGGAAGACGACGGCAGTGGAAACACCAACTCCGTACTCATCCTGAAAGCGCCTTGACAGAGACGCAGCGAATAAGAAGATACGAAGACGCGGTGACGCGGCGATAAAGTATAAGAACCAGAGTGTTCGGCCTTTCTTTATCGCCGCGTCACCGCGTCTCCCATTCGCCGCGTCTGTTTCTTTATCCTGTCAATCTCTCTCGAAGGTGATACAATCCGCCGCCGATGACGAAGTGTGTTGCCTGCGCCAGAGACATTCCCGAAGGTCGCAATTCCTGCCCGGCGTGCGGAACGGCGTTCGGCGATTCAATAACGCCGACACAGTTGCTCCCCGATAATCCATCCTCTGAGAATAAAGAAGAGAACAAGGCACACCGTCGTCCTTCAACCGCGCGCTCGCCGCGCACATCGCTCTCCTACGACTCAATCGACAATGCGCGCTTTACGCCGGGCACGACCGTCGCCGGGCGTTATCGCATCGTCAGCCTCTTGGGACGCGGCGGGATGGGCGAAGTTTATCGCGCCGATGATCTCAAGCTGGGCCAACCCGTCGCGCTTAAGTTTCTGCCCGAATCTCTGCAAACGGACGGAGCGACGCTCGCACGCTTTCACCGCGAAGTCCGCGTCGCGCGTCAAGTCTCGCATCGCAACGTCTGCCGTGTTTACGACATCGGCGAAGTCGCGGGCCAGCACTTTCTCTCTATGGAGTTCATCAAGGGCGAAGAGTTGGCTTCGCTCTTGCGACGCATCGGTCGCTTGCCTGCCGATAAGGCTATAGAGATTGCGCGCCAGTTGTGCGCGGGGCTGGCGGCGGCGCACGACAATGGGGTGCTGCACCGCGATTTGAAGCCCGCCAACGTGATGATTGACGCGGACGGCAACGTGCGTATCACTGATTTTGGGCTGGCGGGCCTGGCCGAAGAATTTCGCGACGAAGAACTGCGCGCGGGCACTCCGGCCTACATGGCTCCCGAACAATTGTCGGGCGAAGAGGTCACAATCAAAAGCGACATCTATTCGCTCGGCCTTGTGCTCTACGAAGTCTTCACAGGCAAGCGCGCGTTTGCAGCCGAAACCTTTGAGGAGTTGTTGCGCCTGCGCCGAAGCGATACGACGCCCACTAATCCTTCGAGCCTCGTCAAGGAGATTGACCCGCTTGTCGAGCGCGTCATCCTGCGCTGTCTTGAGAAAGACCCGCGCAATCGTCCGTCTTCGGCCTTGCAGGTCGCGGCGGCGCTGCCGGGCGGCGACCCCCTACAGGCGGCGCTGGCGGCTGGTGAAACGCCGTCTCCCGCAATGGTCGCGGCTGCTCCGGCGGCGGGCGTCCTGCGTCCCGCAGTGGCGCTCGGCCTGCTCGTCGCCTATCTCGGCGTTATGGCGCTGCTCTGCTACTTCTCGAAAGACGTGGCGCTCTACAGAATGGTTCCGCTGGAAAAGTCGCCGGAAATTTTGCAGGAGCGTGCGCGCGAGATTACGAAGCAGTTGGGCTATACGGAACCGGCGCTCGATAGTGCTTATGGCATCGGCCGTAATTTTGATTATCTACGCTATGTCGCCGAGCATGACTTGTCGCGCACGCGCTGGGATAAGTTGAGAAGCGGGCAACCAGCGGCGCTCTTTTTCTGGTACAGGCAAAGCCCGCGATACCTGCGAACCTTCGGCGCGCGGGACATCTCTTCGGACGAACCGGCGCAGGATGTTTCAGGGATGACGAGTTTGACGCTCGACACGCGTGGGCGGCTGCTCTCTTTTAACGCCGTGCCGCCGCAAAGGCATGAAGCGCAACCGGGAGTCGAACCGCCAGCGCCAGATTGGTCTGCTTTATTCGCGGCGGCAGGATTCAACCCGGCAAATTTTCAGCCCGCCGCCGCCATCTGGATTCCGCCGCACGCGTATGACACACGAGCAGCGTGGGACGGCGTTTATCCAGACCAGCCGCAGTTCAAAATACACGTCGAAGCGGCCAGCTATCGTGGCCGACCCGTGTACTTTGAGATTATCAACAGTTGGGATGAACCGCGGCGTCAGGTAGAACACACCGGGAATCGGATGGGAAGGATTTTAGACATCGCGCTTCTCTGCGTGTTCGTCGTCGTGCTCATCGGCGGCGTGCTGCTCGCGCGGCGCAGCCTGCGCCTCGGCCTCGGAGACCGCAGGGGCGCTTTCCGGGTGGGCTTTTTTCTGTTTGCCGTGTTGCTGCTGATGTGGCTCTTCGACGGCCATCACGAGCCGACATTTGAGGAAATCTACTCTTTCATCGGCTATGTCCAGTGGGCGCTCTTTATGGCTGGATTCGTCTGGCTGCTCTATATCGCGCTTGAGCCATTTGTCAGGCGGCGTTGGCCGGACCTCAGCATTTCATGGAATCGGCTGCTGGTCGGAGAATTTCGTGACCCGCTGGTCGGGCGAGACATCCTGATTGGCGCGGTCTTCGGCGCGCTGCTGATTCTGTGCAACTACATGGGAGAGTTGCTGCCGAAATGGGTTGGCCTGCCACCGCCCGTTCCGTTTATGGATACGGGGACGAAACTGCTCGGCCTACGCTATTTCGTGTCCGGTCTGGTGGGCATAATTTTCGCTTCTTTCTTCATCGGCTTCATCCTGCTCTTCGTCATGCTTTCGCTCTACATCATTCTACGCAAAAGATGGCTGGCGGCGCTGGCGGGCGGACTCGTCCTGACTGCAATGTTGGGTTTGGCGCTCAGCAATAATGCTGCTATCAGTATGATACTCGCGCCCGTCAGTGCGGCGCTCTACGTCATCTTGTTGTACCGCTACGGGCTGCTGGCTCTGCTCTCCTCCATGTTCTTTTTTCACATCTGGGTTTTCTTTCCCATCACGACGGAGTTTTCCGCCTGGTATGCGGGAGACTTCGTGCTGGCGCTCTTCATGCTCGTTGCGCTGGCCTCTTACGGCTTCTACACTTCGCTTGGCGACCAGAAGGTTTTTCGCGGTCAGTTTCTACAGGACTGAAAGAGTGTGCCCTTCGGCTTGCCGCGCGCCGTTTGTTCTACTAAGCTTCAAGCATCAAAGGTTGTTGACAGTATTTCGGAAATCGAGCAGGGCGGAAAGCGTAGTTTCTTGAGCATAATCAACACAGATAAATTCCGCGACGAGTGCGGCGTCTTCGGCATCTACAATCACGCGGAAGCCGCACGGATGACCTATCTTGGCCTCTACGCGCTTCAGCATCGCGGGCAGGAATCCTGCGGCATCGTCTCAAGCGACGGCGCGGAACTACGCAGCGAGCGGGCGATGGGACTCGTCTCCGATGTCTTCGACAAAGAGCGTCTAGACAAACTGCCGGGCGGCTGCGCCATCGGTCACGTCCGCTACTCGACCGCGGGTGAAGTCTCTATCCGCGAAGCGCAGCCCTTTCTCGTCGCCTGCCAGCACGGGCAGGTCGCCGTCTGTCACAACGGCAATCTCCCCTTCGCCACCGAAGAGCGAAAAAAACTGGAACGCGAGGGCGCTATCTTCTCTTCGACATCTGACACGGAAGTCATCCTGCACGGCGTCGCACGCTCGCGCGCAGCGGGCATTGTCGAAGCCATCCCGGAAGTTCTACGGGAAACCGAAGGCGCGTTCTCAATGCTCTTTTTGACGCCGCAAGCGCTCGTCGCAATTCGTGACCCGCGTGGCTTTCGCCCGCTCGCGCTCGGACGGCTCAACGACTCCTGGGTCGTCGCCTCCGAAACCTGCGCCTTCGATTTGATAGACGCGCGCTACGAACGAGACATCCTGCCGGGCGAGATGATCGTGATTGACGCGGACGGCCTGCGCTCGTCGTTCCCTTTGCCCGCACGCCCGCATTCAATGTGCATCTTCGAGCACGTTTATTTCGCTCGGCCCGACTCTCTGATTTACGGCCACTCGGTTAACGAGTCTCGTCACAAGATGGGCAAGCGGCTCGCAGTTGAGCATCCCGCTGATGCAGACATCGTTGTGCCCGTGCCGGATTCGGGCGTGGCGGCGGCCATCGGCTACGCGGCGCAAAGCGGCATCAACTATCGCCAGGGCCTTGTGCGTAATCATTACGTCGGGCGCACCTTCATTGAGCCGAAGCAATCCATACGTAGCTTCGGCGTCCGCATCAAGCTCAACCCCGTGCGCGATTTGATTGAAGGCCGTCGCGTCGTCCTGATTGACGATTCGATTGTGCGCGGCACGACTTCCAAAAAAATCGTGCGCATGGTCAGAGAAGCGGGAGCGCGCGAGGTGCATTTGCGTATCAGTTGCCCGCCGACCATTAGCCCCTGCTATTACGGCGTTGATACGCCGAACAAGTCAGACCTGATTGCCGCGCAGATGTCCACCGAAGAGATACGCCGCTTCATCGAAGCGGACTCGCTCGGCTATCTCTCGCTCGAAGGAATGCTTCAAGCAACGGGCATCAGCAAGGATTCGTCATGCGTCGCCTGCTGGACGGCGCACTATCCGACGGAAATTACGCGCGAGGCCGAAACGCAGTACGGGCGCGAGCACGAGCCTGTCCCTTCGGATAATGCTTTGGCGGACGAGAGTGAGGCGACCGTTAGATGAGACCTGAAGAGCGTTTGCCTGAAGCTCCAAGGCAGCAGCGCTTGATGGCTCAGAGCGGGCGCGGGTGTCTGATTGGGCTGGCCCTGCTTCTCATTGTCGCCATCATCGGCGGATATTTTTTCCTGCGCTGGTGGAAAAAAAGGGAAGCGCCCCCGCCGCCATCGGGCGATGAGCTTCGGGTGCATGTGCTAAACGTCGGACAGGGCGATTCGATTCTGATAATTGCGCCGGGCGGAAAAAGCGTGCTCGTTGACGCGGGCGTCCCCGGCAGCGGCAAAATTGTGATGGCCGCATTGCAGCGCTACGGCGTTAAGCAGATTGACTTAATGGTCGCCACGCACGCGCACGCGGATCACATCGGCGGCGCGGACGAAGTTTTGAAAGCGGTTAAAGTAGCGACGGTGCTCGACAGCCGTGTTCCGAACACGACGAAGAATTACGAGGATTTCCTCAAAGCGATTCAACAGACCGGAGCGCAGTATGTCGGTGCTGCGCCGAGCCAAAAGTTTGACCTCGGCGGGAACGCCCAATTGACCGTGCTCGCTCCTATTCAGCCCCTTTTCAAGCAGAGCGAGCTGCGCTCCGGCGGCAACGAGCCGAACGCCAACTCGGTCGTGACGCGACTTGATTACGGCGACTTTTCAATGCTCCTGACGGGCGACGCAGAGGCCGAGACCGAAGAGCGTTTGATGAAAAGCGGCGCTAACGTCACGGCCAAAATTCTTAAAGTGGGCCATCATGGCTCGAAGTACGCATCATCGGAAAAGTTTTTGCGGCAGGGCAATTTCGAGGCGGCCATCATCTCCGACGGCGAGAGCAACAAATACGGTCATCCGAGCCAGGAAGCGCTGGATCGTTTACGAAAGCTCAACATCAGGCTTCATCGCACAGACCTTGAAGGCGAGATAACAATTATCTCTCGCGGCAGCGGCTACGAGATTAAGACCGAGCGACCAGCTTCCGGCGACCTCTGGGTCGGGCGTGTGCCGCAAAGAGACGAACCCGCGCGCACAGGCGTTGACACCGCAGGGGATTCAGTGCCAGCGTCCAGACAATCACGAAGACCGACGGAAGGCCGGTAAACGAGGAGGACTCAACGCGATGCCGAAGGCAGATGATGATAAGAAGCGCGCAAAGGCCAAGCCGATTCAAGCCGTGATTGACCGCATAGAGGATGGCGAAGTAGCAGTCTTGCTGGTTGACGATGATGAAAAGACGCAGATTGATTTTCCGTTGCGACTGTTGCCAGAGGGCGCGAGCGACGGTGACCATCTACGCATCACCATCACGCGCGAGCGCGAACTGCGAGCCGCAGCCGAAGACCGCATCAAGAAGCTTCAGGAACGATTGACTCAATCTGGCGGCGCGCAGGAGCAGAAGGATTTCAAGCTGTGAACGAGTAACGGGAAACGATGAAGTTGGAACGATGAAGGATGAACTATTATCAGCTTGTCTTTCGTTCCTCGCTCATCGTTCATCGTTCATCGTTTTCTTGATGGCTGATTTTGTGAACTTAACTGGAGAGGCTTTTCAGAAGTGGCGCAAACTAGACAGGGATGTGGATGCGCGGTTGCCGTGCTGGTTGTGATGCTCGGCGGGCTGGGCTTTGTCGGTTATAAATTTGTCCTGCCGTGGTGGCGCAAGCAGCCGCCTCCGGCTTCGGGTAAAGAGATGCGTGTCCACGTTCTGGACGTGGGCCAGGGCGATTCGATTCTGATTATCTCGCCTGAAGGCAAGGTGGCGCTCATTGACGCCGGAGATCAAACGAAGGGCAAATCGGTCGTCGAAGCCCTCAAGCGTTACAACGTACAGCAGATTGATTACCTCATCGCCACACACGCGCACCCAGACCACATCGGCGGCATGGATGATGTCATCAAGAGCACGAAAGTCCTCAACGTATTGCACAACGACATCCCGCCGCCCGAAGCCGCGACGAGCGAGGCGGCCAAAACTGAAGGCGACGCCAAGAAGCAAGGACAAAAGACAGCCGCAGCCAAAAAGCCTGCGCCGAAGAAGCAGGGCAAGTCTACGGAATTGCCGACCGTCAAGGCTTACAACGAATATAAAAGCACGGTCGAGCAGAGTGGCGCGCAATTCAAAAAGATAGGGCCGGACGAGAAGATTGACCTTGGCGGCGGAGCTATCCTGACCGTGATTGCCCCGCAGCCGCCCCTGTTCACGCGAGAGCAAATGAAGGCGGGCGGCAATGAGATGAACGCCAACTCTATCGTCATGCGGCTGGACTACGGCGAGTTTTCGTTGCTGCTCGCGGGCGACGCAGAGGCACAGACCGAAGACCGCTTGACGAACAAGGAATTGAATCTCGCGGCCAAAGTCTTGAAGGTCGCGCATCACGGCTCTAAGTACGCGTCGTCGGAAAATTTCCTGAAACGCGTTCAGCCGGAAGCAGCCATCATCTCAACCAGCGAGTTCAATCGTTATGGTCATCCAGCGCCCGCCGTCCTCGAACGATTAAAGGCAACGGGCGTCCGTCAGCTTTACCGCACAGACTTACAGGGCGAAATAACTATCACTACCACCGGCAACATCAAGGACGGCAAGCTCTACGAGATTAAGGCGGCCAAAGAAACCAAGAGCGATTTGTGGGCCGGGCGCGAAGCGCAAAAGGACGACTCTTCACGCTCAGGCTTCGTCACCTACGGCGACTTCGGCCCGCCGCCACGACAGCGAACGACTCAAAAGAAGTAATTCAAAAGAGCAGGAGTCAGAGGCCAGAAGTCAGGAGTCAGAAGAAAAGAAAGAATAAAACAGAATGGTTGCAGCCGCTTATTCTGGATTCTGACTCCTGAATTCTGCTTTTCGAGATATGAATATTAGTTATCGAGATGCGGGCGTTGATATTGACGCGGCGAATGACGCGAAGGAGCGGATTAAGCTGCTGGCGCGGAAGACCTTCAACGAGCGTACGCTCTCGGAGATAGGCAGCTTCGGTGGAATGTTCGACGCCAGTTTTCCGCAGATGAGCGCGCCCGTGCTCGTCGCTTCGGCTGACGGCGTTGGGACGAAACTCAAGGTGGCTTTCCTGACTGGCGTACACAATACCATCGGGCGCGATCTGGTCAATCACTGCGTCAACGACATTCTAGTGCAGGGTGCGCGCCCGCTCTTTTTTCTGGATTATATCGCGACCGGAAAATTAACGCCCGACACGGTGGCCGCAATCGTCGAAGGCGTGGCGGCGGGCTGTAGTGAAAACAAGTGCGTGCTGTTGGGCGGCGAGACGGCAGAGATGCCGGGCTTTTACAGCGAGGGCGAATACGATGTCGCTGGCTTTATCGTCGGGCTGGTTGATCGTGGAAAGGTGATTGACGGCCATGCTATCGCTGCTGGCGACCGTGTGCTCGCGCTGCCTTCCGTGGGCCTGCACACCAACGGCTACTCGCTGGCACGAAAGCTCTTTTTCGAGGTCGCTGGCTACGCGCCGGAAACGGAAATTCCAGAGCTTAACTCAAACGTTGGCGCGGCTCTCCTCGCGCCGCACACGAGCTATCTTTCAGCGCTCGAAGGCTTGCTCGATTCCGGCCTCATCAAAGGGTTGGCCCACATCACGGGCGGCGGGCTGACTGAAAACATCCCGCGCATTCTGCCCCAAGGCACGAGCGTGCTCATCGCGCGCGAGACGTGGCCCGTCCTGCCAATTTTCAAACTTATGCAGGAGATCGGCAGCGTCCCCGACGATGAGATGTATCGCACCTTCAACATGGGCGTCGGCATGGTCATCATCTGCGCCGACGCCGACGCAGACGCCATCAAAGCGCACCTGTCCGAGCAGGGCGAAAAGTGCTACGAAATCGGGCGCGTCGAGGCAGGCAGCCGCGAAGTCAACATCGCTTAACTTCGAGTTTTCAGTTTTTCAGTCTCCAGTTTTGAGTTCAAAACAACTTCTTAGCTGAAAACCGAAAACTGAAAACTGAAAACTGATGAAAATTGGCATTCTGATTTCCGGTCGCGGCTCGAACATGCTGGCGCTGGCGGACGCCGTGCGCGAGGGGCGGATTCCCGGCGCGTTGATTGTCGTCGTCATCAGCGATCATGCGGACGCGGCTGGACTCAAACGCGCGGCGGAGCGCGGGCTTGAGACGCGCGCAATCGAGCGGCGAGGGCGCACGCGCGTTGAGCACGACGCGGAGATGCTTGAAGCTCTACGCGAGCACGGTGCTGAGCTTGTCTGTCTGGCAGGCTACATGCGACTGTTATCGCCACAGTTTATCGAAGCCTACGCCGGGCGCATCGTCAACATTCATCCGAGCCTCTTGCCATCTTTCCCCGGCCTCGAAGCGCAGCAGCAGGCGCTTGAGTACGGCGTCAAATGGACGGGCTGCACCGTTCACTTCGTTGATGAAACTCTAGACGGCGGCCCCATCATCGCACAAGCGGTCGTGCCCGTTGATGACAACGATACGGTAGAGACGCTTTCGGCGCGCATCCTCGTCGAAGAGCATTGCCTTTATGCAGAGGCGCTCGCGTCTCTCGTGCGGGGGGATTACGAGATAGCCGGGCGGCGCGTCGTGAAAAAGGCAGAGTGATAACGCGACGGGATAGAGTTGCGTTATCGAATTGCGAAAGCAGGTGGCACTCGCCCGCTAGGTTTCAATCAAAGAGACACGGGCTATCTACGTTTCTTCGTTCCGACCCGCACAGTGACCGAAGCGGCTTTTGCTTTGCTGCGCTTTGTCCCTGTTTTCTTGGCAGTCTTAGCGCCGGTCTTGCTCGTTTTGGATGAAGAGGCTGCTTTTGCTGCTCCGCCGCTTTTCCGGCTCGAAGATTTCGCTCTGATGCGTCTGCCTTTGCGTCCCTCTGATTCGACGTGTCCGCCGGAAGTTAGATAATCATAGCTGCGGCGAACAACGTTACGCGCTACACCGAGAGTGTCTGCCAGCGTGCGTTCGGACGGTAGCAATTCACCGGCAGCCAGCGCGCCCGTTTCAATCAAGCCGGTCAACTGGCTGGTGATTTGTTTGGTCATTGACTCCGGTTTGGTGCGGTTAACACGGACTTTGAGTTTCATTATGGATGACCCTCCTTTTGGTGGCGGTAATTCTATGCGCGTAAGCTAAGGGCGTCAAGAATCTTTCCGCGCTAATTCTCTTACAAAAGATGAACAGGGAATGATGAAAGAAGTGTCATTGAACATTGCTCGCCGCAGCTTTCATCCTTCAGCGCTTTAGACCACATCACACCTCTTCCCCGCTCGACAGTTTGTCAAACGTGTGTTAGCCTCTCTGTCATTCAAGGGACAAGCGGACAGTTGATGTTCGCTTGTTTTTCTTTTTGGACGTAACTTTTCGGCGCACCGCATCAAGGATGCAAGCCCCCAACTCCGGCTGACTGTCTTCGTTTGACTCCTAGAGCCGGGGGACGAGTCTTGGGAAAGAAAGGACTCGCGCGGCGCTTTAGCCGAAAAATTTTGACAACAACCTCGGACAGGAGAACCGACAACATGAAATCTTTCTTTGGCGGGAGTGTGGCGATTGCCGCCGCGCTCGTCGCAGTTTCCCTGGGCTTCTATGCCCACCCCTTATCCGCAGAAACACTTCTCTCGCAGCAATCACTAACCCAACAGCAAGAGCAGAAAAACAAACCGGCGGAAGTAGCTCAAAAGCAGGAGCAGAATAAAACGCTGGCTGCCGCCGACCATGCCGCGAAAGCGCCGTTGGCAGAAACGAACCGAGCACCGCTGACCGCCCCGCAGACTTACGTGGCGACCGCTTACAGCCGCAAAGGACGCGGCGCAAGCGGCATGGGCGTTCGCTCAGGAACAATTGCCGCAGACACACGCGTTCTGCCCTTCGGGACGCGCGTGCGTCTGGACGCAGGCCAGTACAGCGGCGAATACGTCGTCACAGACACAGGCTCGGCCATCAAGGGCAACAAGATAGACGTTTGGATTCCCTCGTATCGCGAAGCCTGCCGCTTTGGCCGCCGCAATGTGAAATTGTCTGTGCTGAGCTACGGAGGCAGACGCAGGAAGTAGTAAACAGAGACAACTGAATATATAAAAAGCGCAGGGGAAGAAGTCTTTTCAACTTCTTCCCCTGTCGTCACTTTGCCTTTCACCTTCGACCAAACTGTCATTAAATTTGCAAGTTAACTTTATGCTTGTGCTGCAAAAATCAGTGGCGTACACTGATGCTTGATGAGCGACGAGGCCATTACCAAACCCACTATCGAAACCGTTCTTGAGCGGATTAATGACCTGCGCGGCGAGATAGTTTCTCTCCGAACCGAGTTTAATACTTCCCGCGAAGAGCAGAATGATTTCCGCGAAGAGTTGCACACTTTACCCGAAGAAATAAATAGTTTCCGCACCGAGTTCAATACTTTCCGTGAAGAACTGGACATTCGCCTAGACCGCATCGAAAGTATGACTAACCAAACTCGCGCGGAAATGCTTACCCTCCGAGCAGATTTTCGGGAAACCCGTGCACAGTTCAAACAGCCTGCCTGAGCCTTCAACCAATCAAGCTTCCCGTCTAACTCTATTGTTGAATCTACCGCTCACCTTTGCCTTCTGTAGTATGCCTTTGTAAGATGCAGGGACGAGATTTATCCGGCAATTGATTCGGCGGTGATGTTCATAATTAACGCGCACAACGTGCTCTTGCTCGTCGCATGGGCGACTGTCTTGCTGTGGCTCGTCGGCGCATACCTGACGTTGCGCGCACTGCGTTTGCAGAGACCGCTGGATAAAGCGGAGGCGGAAGCGTCCTTGATGACGGAGCGTGCGCCGCTCGTCTCCGTGCTCGTGCCCGCGCGCAACGAAGAGGGGCGCGTGCTTTCAGCCTGCATCGGCTCGATTCTGTCGCAGGATTATGAGCGCTTTGAAGTCATAGCGGTCAACGACCGCTCGACGGATGCTACGGGTGCAATTCTGCACGCGATAGCAAAGGCCGATGCGCGACTGCGCGTGATAGACGGCACGGAGCCTCCGCCGGGCTGGCTCGGTAAGCCGCACGCTTTGCAGCAGGCGCTAGACCTTTCACAGGGCGAATGGGTGCTGGCGACCGACGCCGATATGATTTTTGAAAGAGCGGCTCTACGCACGGCAATCGTCCACGCCTTTGAACACAACTACGACGCTGTCACGTTGATTCCGCACATCGTCTGCCTGACGTTCTGGGAACGCGTCTTTTTGCCTGTCTTCGGCTGGTTTATGTTGATGGTTGCGCCCGTGCATCGCGTCAATGACCCGCGCAAGAGAGAGGCGATGGGCGTTGGCGGTTTTTTTCTAATAAGGCGCGAGTGGCTGAGGCGCATAGGCGAGTATAGAGTTGTGCGCGCGGAGGTGGCGGAAGACTTGAGGACGGGCGAGTTGCTCAAGCAGGCGGGCGCACGGCTGCGAATAGAATTCGCGCCAACTCTCATCAGCACGCGTATGCAGCCAACGTTCGGTGAAATCTGGGAAGGCTTTACCAAAAACCTTTTCGCCGGTACGAAGTTCAGCCTCTTTCAGACAGTGATGGGCGGAATCAGTGTGCTGCTCTTCGGAGTCGGGCCGTTTGTCGCGGTGGTCGTTTGCGTGATTGGTTTATGGACAGGTGAAAGGGACGGGCAGTCGAGCCTGCTCGTGCCTTTGCTGCTAGTGTGGGCGATACAGGTCACGACCTTTGCCATTGTCAACGCTACATGGAAAACGCCGATTGCTTACGCTTTGACTGTCCCTCTCGGACACGCTCTGTTCGTCGCGATTCTCTTCAACTCCGCGTTCAGGATCGCTACCGGCAGCGGCGTCACATGGAAGGGTCGCAAGCTTTACGAGCGCAACGGTGTGCGCCCGCCGCGCTGTTAAGAATGCTCTACACTTTGCCGGAAAATAATTGCCGATGAATGAAAATAGAATGAACGAAGATATTCCAGAGCCAGCGCCGCTGGTGGAGGTCAGGCGCGGCGCGATTACGGAGTCGCGTCATAGAGGGCACATCGCGGTTGTGGACGGCGACGGCCCTGTCGTCGCTCAACTCGGCGCGCCGGAGACGCTCACTTATCTGCGCTCGTCTGCCAAGCCGCATCAGGCTGTTCCGCTCATCACTTCCGGCGCTGCCGAGAGGTACGGCTTCGATGACCGCGAGATTGCGGTCGCCTGCGCTTCGCACAGCGGCGAACCCGTTCACGTCGAGACGGTCGCAAAGATGCTCGAAAAGATAGGGCTGGACAAGAGCGCTCTGAAGTGTGGGACGCACGAGCCTTTCAGCAGCGAAGAGACGAGGCGGTTGCGTGCGAGCGGAGAGAAGCCGAACGTGCTGCAAAATAATTGTTCGGGCAAGCACACAGGCATGCTCGCGCTCGCAAGACACCTCGATGCTCCCATTGAAACCTACGACCAGCCCGATAATCCCGTCCAACTTTTAATCGGTCGCATCATAGAGCAATTCTCCGGCGTTTCGCTTGAAGACATAGCGGTCGGAATTGACGGCTGCGGCGTTCCTGTCTTCGGCGTCACTGTGCGCGCGATGGCGTTGATGTATGCGCGCCTCGTCGCGCCGCCGCTTGATTGGGACGCAGAGACGCGCGCGGCCTGCAAACGAATTGTCGGCGCGATGACTTCGCATCCAGGGATGGTCGGCGGCACTGTCGAGCGGCTCGATACTGAAATGATGCGTGCGACCGAAGGCGCGCTCATCTCTAAGGTCGGCGCGGAAGGAGTCTATACGGTGGGCGTGCTGCCACAGGAGCGTTGGCCGCGCGGGCTTGGCCTTGCGCTCAAGATTGAAGACGGCGAAGACCGCCGCGCGCGTCCCGTCGCCGTCATCGAAAGCCTGCGACAGCTCGGCGTGTTGACGCAGGAAGCCTACGAAGCCGTTAAACCTTACAGTAACTTTATTGTCTACAATCATCGTGGCGATACGGTTGGCGAAGTCCGCGCGTCCTTCGAGTTGAAACTAATCGGCACTCGATAAAGAGGAGGAAGCAATCATGTCTGCGGAACGCGAAGATGCGAACACGAATCAAGCTGACGATAATGTGGAGACCGACACACGCACAAGCCAGCCCGTTGAGGAAGAGGAAAAGAATCTGAGCCGTCATTCGACGAGCGATTCCAGTCCTTCGATTGCGGAGCAGGAGCGTACGACCGTGCCCAAGGATGAAGCATAGTGTCCGCTCGAAGCACGAGTTAATCCGCGAATAAAGGCTGGCAAGCTTCAGCCGTAAGTTTTCTTATGTCAGGTCAAAAGACAGATTCCGTGGCGACTTCGTCGCATCGCCCACCGCCATTGCGGCGCGATAAAAAAGGGCGCGTTGATAATAATTCGCTGGCGGATGTGATTCAGTGGTTTCTGGATTACGACGAGCGGACGGCGATTATCAAACACCCGAACGTCGAAGAGCTTTTTCAGTGGAAGCAAGCGGAAGACAAACTCGTCAACGAGAATCTATACACGTTCAATCATGCCGAAGACCGCCTCGCCATCGGCATCGTTCAGGCCGTCACGGAGCACTCCACGGAGCGCGAGTTGTACGATTGGATTAGCCAGCTTTTACAGACGCTCGACGAAGCGGCCAAAGCTAACGAGGAGATTTCCACGGCCTTCAAGCTACAGACTGATGAGACTTCGCCCGTCACAGAGGCAGCGAAGATTCCAACGGCGAGCGGTCGCACAGTCTACCTGACTTACTGCTGGCTCGAAGCTCTCTGCACGGCGGAGGCGCGCGTGCTCGGCTGGCTCTATCAGGAAATGTACGGCAGGATTTTCCACCCGGACAATTTTCGGTAGCACGTCTCTCAAGCAGGATTGATTCAGGTCTTTTCAGCAGGGTTGATTTATGAACGGGGATTTACGCGCGCTCTTTCCGCACACGCAGCACACAGTCTACTTGAATCACGCAGCGGTCAGCCCGCCGCCCGTGTCAGCAATCGCGGCTGTCGAAGCGCAGATGCGTGACGTGTCCATAAACGGCTCGCTGCATTACCGCCGTTGGGTCGCTGTCAGAGAGAATGCCCGAAAACTCGCCGCCGCGATGATTGGCGCACGACCCGAACAGATAGCCTTCATGCGTAACACGTCCGACGGCCTCTCGACCATTGCGAACGGCCTGCGCTGGCGTGCGGGCGACAACATCGTCACCTTCCGGCGCGAGTTTCCCTCGAACGTCTACCCCTGGCTGCGCCTGCGCGAAGCCTACGGCGTAGAGGTGCGTATGTGCGAGGAGCTAGACGGGCGCGTTGACATCTCGGAACTCATCAACCTGATTGATGAACGCACGCGCCTCGTCGCCATCAGCCACGTACAGTACGGCTCAGGCTTTCGCGCCGACCTGGAACAATTGGGTCGCGCCGCACGCGCACGCAATGCGCTGCTCGTCGTGGATGTGATTCAGTCAATGGGCGTCTTGCCGATTGATGTTGAAAGCGAGTTGATAGACGCCGCCGCCGGAGCGTGTCATAAATGGCTGTTGACGCCCGAAGGCGTAGGGCTGCTCTACCTCTCGGACAGGGCGCGCGAACGAATCCAGCCCACGCTCGTTGGCTGGACGAGCGTGCCAGACCCGGAGGCTTACGCTAATTTCGAGCAGGATTGGCAGCACGGCGCACTCGCCTGGGAAACAGGCACAGGGCCGACAGCCCTGCTTCACGGCCTCGAAGCGAGCCTGAAACTCCTGCACGAAACGGGCGTCGAGCGCATCAGCGTTTATTTGAACGAATTGACGGATTACCTGTGCGAGCGCATTCAGTGGCGCGACTACGAGATTGTTAGTTCAAGGCGTGCGGGCGAAAAGTCGCAAATCGTCTGCATCCGTCATAGGGGCGGACAGACTCCTGTGGCGCTCTACTCGCATCTCAAGCGGCAGAACATCGTTGTCGCCCCGCGCGGCGACCGCCTACGCATCGCGCCCCACTTCTATAATCTCACGGAAGAGATAGAAACTCTGGTCAACGCGCTTCCCTGAGCAGCCGGTGTCTTGAAATCCAACACCGCCCACCGCTCTTCCGGCTTCAACTGCGCTCAGATAAGAGTTATCTAAAGCCAGATGACTCTTATCTGATGTCAGATGAGAGTCATCTGACATCAAACGGCCCTAATCTAATTCGACACTCATCTGATATCAGATGACTCTCATCATAGATAACACGGCTCTCATCTCATGTGAGATGAGTCTCATCTGAGGCGCATTTTGCTTCGAGTTGGTCGTTCCCTTTTCAATTAAACCCTCGCAAAAGCTAAATTTACAGCTTTTGTAGCATCTTCTGGATGAAATCGGCCGATTGGCTTCAAATGTCTGTGAAGGCTCATTTGCGGGAAACTCCGGGTGCATCGTGTTTCTGCCTGTTGGATTAATTTAAGACAATCGTACAATCATTTTGTAATATTTTCAGACAGCATTTCGCTTGGTAAGGTGCTTCCGGTAAGTTGCCTCAATAATCCGTAAAGCGCTCTAAAGCCTATAAATAAAGGCGTGGAATGACTTTCGCAAAATATTTCGGTGCAGAAGGTAAAAATGGCACGGCCATTGCTCTAATGGGCTGTGGTTAAAATATAGAAGGGTACATAATAGGGTAAATCGGGTCAGGCTCGGAGACGGCAGTGAGTGAAGGCTTTGGGGGAGGCGTTCTCTCACTTTGAAAAGCAAGCGGTGACTCTTTCGGGGGAACGGGGTCATCGAAAGCTAAGCGGTCAATGAGCATAAGTTGCTGGGCTGCTGGTCGGCGTCTTGGACAGGCTTGGGGGAGCCTTACAGGAAGACCAGCAGCCCGCAAACTTCTTTAGGGCGTAGATAATTCGACCGATTAAAAAAGCGGCTCCGGAGTTTCGCACTCCGGAGCCGCTTTTTTTGTCTCCAACTCGTTCTGTCAAAGGTGGCGTTCTAGCTATCGCCCTTGCCTAACAATCTGGACGGGTCGGTCTGCGGAGTCAGGTCGTCCATGTTGAGTCGGAGCATTCCTCCTGCGTCTGAATACTTGTCTGTCGTTGCCTGTTGCGCGCGACGGCGCATGAAGACAAGACCGCCCAGGACAGTGCCGACAGCCAGACTTAACAATGCGGCGAAGCCGGACGCTTTGATGACGCCGACAATCAGTCCGCCGGTCGTCTCGTTGAATTCCTTCTCAAGCCTGTCCCACGCGCGCGGATTATCGCCGAGCCACTGCACGACCTTCTCATAACTGATGCGATCAATTAGTTGACCCGCCGCTTGCTTGTCCTGCGCTCCGAAGACGAAGACCGAATAGTTACCGACGCGGCGATACGCAGACGGAATAGGTAGACCTGACTCTTCAAGCTTTTCTATTCGTGCCTCTATTCGCGCATCGTTGTCTATCGAGAGTTGCGGCGTGCTGAATTCTACGATGACCAGGCGCGACGAGTCGTAAGTGGCGGTAACGGCCTCCGTCCCGCCGGTGAAATCAACAGCATCGAGCACTAGCTGATTTCCCGCAGCCTCCTGCAAAGCTTGCTTGCTGACGGCGAAGACAGCACGTTCCTGCGCCGTCTCCCAATCTGGAAGATGCTTGACGAGCGCAGGGATGTCGTTTTCTTCGCTCGGCAGGGTTGCTGCGATTGAGCGTGCAAAGTCAGTCAGTTGATCTTGCCCTTTGCGCGACGCCTGGGCCGTAATGCTGACGAGCGCCGTGCCTTTGAAGAAGACGATTTGTTGCGGCGTGGAGTATCCGGTGGTTCCGACTCCATCCGTTTTCAAGAGCGACGTGCCTTTGCTTTTCATCTCCGCAGCGTAGCGCGTGAGCAGTGCATAGGCGGCGGGTTCTGTACGAGCGCGGGCGAGCGTGAAAACAAAAGTGCCGCCTTTGGCTGAAACGTAAGTGCGCGTGGCCGTAGAATAATCGCTTGAATCCAACAGAGCTTTTATTCCGGGCAGGCCGAGTTCAGAGGGCACAGCCTTTCCCGTCGCGCGAAAATCACCAATCTTGTCGGGCATCACCCCTGCTGACTCCTCAGCTATCAAGGCTTGCTCGGCAAACGCGGGCACGAAGAAAAACGCCAGAAAAGCGGCGATTGATAGCAATTTTGACGAAAACGAAACTCGCAAAGCTGAAAGACCTTTCAATAACAATCGAAAACTACGGGCCTTTAGACCCCGGAAACCAATTGGATGTTCCGTCCAGAGTCTCAGTTGCGCCGTCAATGGCAGTCTCTAGGTAGTTTAGTGCTGCCAGCGGCGCAACTCACGCAACAGCAAATCAGCGTGATGGCGCGGGTCGTGTATGTTGCGCAGGATAGTCGTCCCGCCGTACTCGCTGGCGTTGTCTATCACAAGATTGCCGTAGCCGAGCAGTCGTTGCGGGATATTGGCCGAAACGGTCACGTCCTGAATGTTGCGCAAGGGGATGTTGCGCGTCGTGCGCGCGATCAATCCTTCGTCAATCTCAATCTTGGAATCGGTCAGGGTGTAGCGAATCATGTTGCGCCGCAGATGGTAATAAGCCGGAATCAGGAGTAGGCCCAAAGCAATGGGCAACCAGATGTACCAGCGAATCTCTATGTACGGAATCAGAGCGAAGAGTGCCGCCAGCAGGATGCCGCCGAGCGCCGCCGCTGCGTAGCCGATCTTGATAAAGAGCATCGTCGGACGCGTTGTGAAAATCGTGCGCTCGACGTCGGTTGAGCTTTCGCGACGCGCAGGAGGCGACGACGGTGCAACGTTCTGAACGGGACGGGCAATGCGCGTCGCTTCCGGGTCAATGGCGGGCGCTCCGCAACTGCCGCAGAAACGCTGCCCCTGGGGAATGTGAGTGCCACAATTTACACAGTGCATCTTTTAGCTACCTCATTCGGCGCTGCCAGCCTGGCGCACGCTGGCGAGCAGGTCTGCCGGGTCATAAGGGGTTGGAACGATGCGACGCGCGCCAAGCTCAAGCGCTTCCAATCGCGCGCTCTCATTATCGGGAGAAAGCAGCAGGACGACGGGCAGCGTCAGTCGTCCGCCGTTCTGTTTGCGCAGTCGGCGCAACATCTCAACGCCGTTGATGCCGTGCAACTCATAGTCTAGCAGGAGCAAGTCGGGACGCTCTATGCGCAGAAGGTCGAGCGCCTGCTGGCCGTCGAAGGCTGCACGCGCTTCGTAGCCCGCCGAGCGAATGAGGGAATTCAACTGGGCCATTCGCGCGGCATCGGAAACGGTAAGCAGCAATCGGCGCGGCATCACTACTCCCTGTGCTCGCCGCTCGCGCTCTTGAGCCGCCGCTTCGTTAGCAGCGCGGGCGAAATCCGTAGCACTCATCGCCGCGCCGTTGCCTTTCGCCGGAGCGCTTGTTGCTTTTGTTGCATTGCCCGCTCTCGCCGTCGCCGTCTCTCGCGTTGCCTGCGGATTGAAGCTACTCGCGGCTGGTTGAAGAGTCGCAATCGGCTTACTTTCAGTTGCTACGGCTTCCCTGCGCACGGGCATCTCAGGCTTGGATGGCGGCACGCTTGCGCTTGAGGTTGCAACCGATGACAGAGCGTCAGTAACTTCCTGTGCGTTGTAGGCGACGAGACGACCCGCCGCAGAGTTGCCGAGACGCGCGAGGCTGACCGCCTGCTCTGCTTTCTCAATGAGGCTTTCGACCTCCGCGCCGTCTGCCGGAAACGATGCGAGGCCGACGACTATCTGCCCGTCCGCGCGGTCGAGCATGAATTCATTGCGTAGTTTGGAGAGCGCTTCGGTTGCCGCTCTTGCTTCCATACGCGGCAAATAGACGAGCAGCGTTGTCGGGCCATAGAACGCCACCGCGTCAATCCGGCGCAGGTGAAGTTTAAGGAAACCGTGCGCTTCCGCCAACACACGGTCGCGCGTTTCCCTGTCAAACGAATCGTCGCCCTCGTGCGCTATCGCGTAGATAAGTGCCAGCGTGCCCTTTGCCCCGGCGCGCATCTGTTCGCGCACGGAGGAAAGCATCAACATGAAGTTGTCTATCTCAAGCCGCTGGTCGCCGACGACGGAAGCAGCGCGGCGGCCAGCTTCGACGCGCCAGAAGAGCGCATCCAGCCGCGCCAGCATTTCGGCTGGCACAGTCTCAAGGCTGAAATAATCATCAGCCCCTATGTTCAACGCAGAGTTGCGTGCGGATTGCTCATTCTCCTTCCAGAGAAGAACTAACGGCAGAGCGTAGGTGGCGGGTTCGGCGCGCAAGCGACGGGCCAGCGCAATGCTATCGTTCTCAACGCTGGCGTTATCCGTCCCCAGAATCATCAGGCAAACGTCCGGGTTAAATAAGCTGATGGAACGCAGCGCAGCCGCGTGCGTTGTTAGCAAAGTTTCATAACCGGCAGCCTCAAGCCGCTCAGACAAGTCGCTCGCGGCTTCCATCTCCGCGATAATCAGAGCGCGGCGTTGTCTTGCAGCGCCCGCTTGCGTGAGATCAGTTGAAACGATGTTGGACAAACTACGTTGGGCCTCCTCGGCACGAGTACACGCTCAGCTATCACAGAACGCCGTTCATCATACAAAAAATAAGGTGCGCACTGAAATAGAAAAGCGCGGAGGTAAGGCAAAGGGCAAAAGCTAAAAGGCAAAAGTCAGGCGGAAACCCACTTTTATTAAATGAGCTTCCCCTGACTTTTACCTTTTAGCTTTTTACTTTTACCTTCTTACTGGCTGACGAGTTGCAGCCTGCCGTCAGGCGTGCGTACGGCGAAGACTTGCCGCTCGTAAGTGGTCAGGGGTAACTGCTCAGCAGCGGCGGCTACTTCTGTCGTCGTCGCGGGCTTGGCCTCGTGCGCCGTTTGCGGGTCACGCATCAAACGATAGCGCGCTGTGATGCGGCGCACATATTCCTGTGTCTCGCGGTAGGGCGGAATGCGGCGGCCAAACTTCATGACAGCACCCTCGCCAGCGTTGTATCCGGCCAAGGCCAGCGACACATCGCCGCCAAAATAATCCAGCAGGTAACGCATGTAACGCGCGCCGCCTTCTATATTCTGGCGCGGGTCGAAAATGTCTTTCACGCCGAAGCGCGCCGCCGTAAACGGCATCAACTGCATCAGCCCTCGCGCTCCCTTGTAGGACACCGCCGTTTTCTTGAAAGAAGACTCCTGGTGCATCTGTGCGTACAAGAGCACCGGGTCAACTCCATTACGCGCGCCCGATTCGGCGATGAAAGCGTCAATCTTCGTATCGCCTGTCGTGTAGCCATCGAGCGATTTGCTGCCCGCCATTGCCACTCCGCGCGGACGCGTATAAACTAAAGCGGTGGGTCTGACTTCGGCTTTTCCCCCCGCCTTGATTTCCTTCATGAGCGGGCGCACGGTCTTTGCTGGCGGAAGCGCGGCTGTTGTCTGCACGCCTTCAATGCGGACGCCATTGGGCGTATCGAAATTATCGAAGCGATAACCGTTCTGAGCCAGAGCCGGAACAGCGCAAAACAGCATTAGCAGGGAGATAAAGGGGAACTTTTTCATTTTACTTACCCCGGATTCAACGATTGGGAGGGCAGATGCCCTGGCGGGATTGTGCTGGCAATGAAGAGCAAGAGTTAAAGTTTAACTGGGAGCAGTGCTGAAACACCTGTTTTCAGCACCGCGAAACAATAATATCACGTCGTTTAAGATATAACAACACTTCTGTACAATTGCCAACCGAAGGCCATTATTCGATGCAAAAGGCACAAAACTTCTGAAAAACATCCGAAACGGGGATGTTGAGGGGTCGGGTTTGCAACAATACTTGCGGGTTATGACAGGTTTTTTCAGGCTCGCGGGGAAATTTAGGCTTAAAGGTCTTGACAGCGAAGATAAAATGAAGCCGCTTTAACCCGATCCCTTCGCGTCTCAACTTAGAGGCACGCCGCAAGAGCGCGTCTCACATCAACTCAGAACCGAAAAGGAGTGCAAACAATGAATAAAATCCTCACGGGGTTATTGACCCTGTTGCTGTTGATGACTCTCTCCCTGAGCTCAGTCGCGCAAAATCAAAACGAGAATACCAATGCCAGCAATTCTTCCAACGCTAACGAGAGCACCAAGAAGAAACGCGGCCCTATCTTCCGCGCCAACAAAGACCAGATCAAACAGGCGCAGGCGCTTCTCAAGCAGCGCGGCTTTTATTCTGGCGAGGAGACGGGCAAGCTCGACCCCGACACGCGCGCCGGTTTGAAGCTGTTTCAGGCGGCTGAGAAGATTAAGGTCACGGGCACGCTCAATAAAATAACGCTCGAAAAAATGAACATCACGCTGACCGACAAGCAGAAGGCGATGTAGTTGCCCGCCTTGCTTTCACGGGGCGAAAGCCAAGGCGCGTAAAGCACAAAGGCCAGTTCGGATTTCTGCGATGAAATCCGCGCTGACCTTTGTGCCTTTGCTTTTAGTTCGGAAAATTTATCCGAGCAGTCGTTCAACGATGCTATAGCTTGCTTCGAGCGCCTCTGCCAGCTTTTCGGGCTGGCTACCGCCGCCTTCCGCCATGTCTGGCTTGCCACCGCCGCGCCCGCCGACAATCGGCGCGAGTTCTTTAATGACCTGTCCTGCCGGAACGCGCTTCGTCAAATCGGGCGAGGTGCGAACGATGAGCGAGACTTTGCCGTCATCGCTGCTGCGACCAAGGACGACGACGCCGGAGTTGATACGCGCCAGCAGAGTGTCTGAGAGTTGCCGCATCCCTGCGGCGTCGAGGCCGCTCGTTTCCCTTGACAGAACTTTCACGCCGCCCGCTACTTCACGCGCTTCGCTGCCGTTAGCGGACGAAGCGCCGACCGCGCCGGTCACAATCTTCAAACGTAACTCGTCTGCCTCGCGCCGCGCCTTCTTCAATTCTTCCTGAAGACGGCTGACAGCCGCCGGAAGTTCCGTGCGCGAGGCGCGAAGGTCAGACGCCACCTGATCTACCAAAGCTTCCGTTTCCTGAAAGCGCGTGAAAGCGTCTGCTCCTGTGACGGCGCGTATGCGGCGCGTGCCGGAAGCGATAGATTCATCGCTGGTGATTTTGAACAGGCCGATGTCGCCGGTGGCGCGTACGTGTGTGCCGCCGCAGAGTTCTTTGGAGAAGCCGGGCACGGTCAAAACCCTCACCTGCTCTGCGTACTTCTCGCCGAAGAGAGCCATCGCGCCGGAGCGCATAGCTTCTTCGAGCGAGAGAACATCCGTCTGCACGCGCTCGTTGCGTATGATTTGGTAATTGACGAGACGTTCAAGCTCGGCTATCTCGTCGCGCGTCAAGGGCTGAAAGTGCGTAAAGTCGAAGCGCAGGTAGTTGGGCGCGACAACCGAGCCTGCCTGCTTGACGTGCGCGCCCAAGACTTCGCGCAGCGCAGCATGAAGCAGGTGCGTCGCCGTATGATTGCGGCGTGTCGCGTCGCGCTTTTCCGTATCAACCTGTGCGGTGACTTCATCATTAGTGTGCAACGTTCCGCGTTCGACTGTGACGCGATGGACGACGAGGCCGCTCGCAGGCGAGACGGTATCGTTGACGACGACGTGTGTATGGCCGCTGGCGAGCGTGCCCGTATCACCGACCTGTCCGCCCGCTTCGGCGTAGAAGGGCGTGCGTTCGAGGATAACTTCGCCGTCTTCGCCTTCCTTTAATTCCTTCACTTCATCTTCGTTGACGATGAGCGCAAGCACGCGTGCGCCGTCGAGCCGCGTGCCTTCGTAGCCTGTAAACTCTGTGCGCCCGATGCGTTCGGCGATGCTGGTGTAGACCGCTTTGGTTTTGGTGTGCGCCGCCGCCTGCTCGCGCACGCTCTTTTGCTGAATTTCTTTGAGCGCCGCATCGAAGCGCTCGTTGAAGGCTTCCTCTTCGAGACGAAAGCCGCGCTCTTCCATGCTGACGCGAATCAGGTCGCGCGGCGTGCCGAAGGTATCGTAGAGGCGCGCGAGTTCTTTGTAGTCCGGCATTGCGCCGTCGTTGTTGACAGCGAAAAGGGCGTCGAGCTTTTGCAGGCCGATGGTGAGCGTCGAGTTAAAACGCTCTTCTTCGAGCTTGACCATCCGCTCGATAAACTCGCGCGAAGCTTCCAGTTCAGGGTAGGCTGCGCGCATCTGTTCGCAGACAAAATCCGCTACCTTGTAGAAGAACGAATCTTCCAACTGAAGCGCGTGGCGGCCATGATAGATGGCGCGGCGCATGATTTTACGCAGAACGTAGTTGCGCCCCTCGTTGCCGGGGAGGATGCCGTCGGCGATGGCAAACGCGGTGGTGCGCGCGTGGTCTGCGATGACGCGCATGCTGAAGCCTTCCTGAGTCTCCGGCTCGTAATTCCTGTCACAGAGTTGCGCTGTGAAATCTATGATGGGGCGAATCAGGTCTGTGTCATAGTTCGACTTCACGTTTTGCAGAACGACTGCGAGGCGTTCTAATCCTGCGCCCGTATCGACAGAGGGCTTCGGCAGCGGCGTTTGTTGAATCTCTCCGCTCTCGTTCTTCGTGCGTTCATACTGCATGAAGACCAGATTCCAGATTTCCATTGTCGTATCGCCGGGGCCGTTGACTAACTCAGCGCGATTCTTCGCAGGGTCTTCGGGGCTATCGCCCATGTAGTAGTGAATCTCGCTGCAAGGGCCGCAGGGGCCTGTGTCGCCCATTTGCCAGAAGTTGTCTTTGCGCCCGAAGCGCAGAATGCGCTCGCGGGGCGCGCCGACCTTTTCCCAGAGACTTTCGGCCTCAACGTCCGCCGGAACTTCCTCGTCACCCTCAAACACTGAGAACCATAAGCGCTGCGGGTCAAGCCCGTACTCGTTGACCAGTAAATCCCAGGCGAACCGGATGGCGTCTTCCTTGAAGTAATCGCCGAACGAAAAATTGCCGAGCATCTCGAAGAAGGTGTGATGGCGTGCGGTCTTGCCGACTTCATCCAAATCGTTATGCTTGCCGCCAGCGCGAACGCATTTCTGTGACGATACGGCGCGCTGATAGTCGCGCTGCTCCGCGCCCGTGAAGACATCCTTGAACTGATTCATCCCGGCGTTGGTGAAAAGCAGCGTCGGATCATTGGCGGGCAAAAGCGGGCTACTGCGCACGACGCGATGCCCTTTGCTCTCAAAGTAGTCTAAGAATTTCTGTCGTATCTCGTTTCCGGTCATAGCAGTGTAAGTCCCGTCTGTGTTGTGTAAATGACAAGTGTAGCACGTGCGGCGCACCTGTACGAAACAGCCCTCAGTCTTGACAATCTAACCTCTCAGCCTCGATTGAGTTTGAAGGAAAAGCAGCGTGAAAATGAAAAATGTGCCATGAAGATGGCGCTCGCGGTGTTTATGTATTGAGCGGTAAAATTGTGTCTGCTGCTACTATAAAGCCTTTCGTCGAATCGAAACTGGCAGGGGATTGCCGCCCGCTCGCCATCATGAAGGTCAAGCAGCGCTCGAATGCACAAAGGAGATTGAAGATGAAAACACCTCACAGGCCCGTCGCCGTAGGGCTGTTGATACTTTTACTGTCACTGTCGACAGGCGTGCGAGAGATAGCCATAGCGCAATCCAAGTCGGTGCAGGCCGCGCCGACGGATGCTGCGCTCAAGACGCGCGTGAAGAAGAAGGAATTGGCCGCGAGGCTGGAAAGCGTTATCCCGCAATTGATGAAGGAGGGTGACGTGCCAGGGCTTTCCGTGCTGCTCATACGCGATGGAAAAGTCTTCTGGCAGCGAGCGTTCGGCGTCAAGAATGCCGAGACAAAAGAGCCTGTCAACGACACGACCGTCTTTGAGGCGGCGTCTTTGAGCAAGCCCGTCTTCGCCTACGCCGTGCTTCGCCTGGCCGACAGCGGCAAACTCGACCTTGATACTCCACTCGTCAAATATCTGCCGGGCGCTTACGTCGAAGACGACGAGCGGTTGAATCAGATTACAGCGCGCATGGTGTTGAGCCACCGGACTGGCTTTCCGAATTGGAGGCCGCGCGGCGGAGCGCTCAAAATCCATTTTACGCCGGGAGAGAAGTTCAGTTATTCGGGCGAAGGCTTCGTCTATCTGCAAAAGGTGCTCGAACACATGACGGGCCTGTCCCTTGACGCCTTGATGAAAAGAACTGTCTTCGAGCCTTTGGGAATGACGAGCAGCAGTTATGTCTGGCAGGAGCGCTATCAATCGCTCAAAGCCTTCGGACACAATCAGGCCGGAGGCGTGACCGAAAGGCGGCAACCGACCGAGGCCAACGCGGCGGCGAGTCTTCACACAACCTCCGCCGATTATGCACGGTTCGTTATCGCAGTAATGAACGGGACAGGGCTAAAGCGTGAGACGGCCCGATTGATGCTGACCCCTCAAATCAAGGTTCAGGAAGGCTGCCAGAACTGCGTCAACAATCCCGGCACGGGCCGTCTCTTGCCTGACACCTCCTGGGGATTGGGATGGGGGCTGCAACAGACCTTGGACGGAGACTCTTTCTGGCACTGGGGCGATAGCAACAATGACGTGCAGTGCTACGTCGTTGCGTACCCTAAGCAGAAGCTTGGCATCATCATCTTCACAGACAGCGGCAACGGCCATTCGATTATTCCCCGAATAATCAACGAAGCCATCGGAGGCCGTCAGCCCGCCCTCGCGTGGTTGAGCTACGAATCTTACGACTCGCCTGCCAGACAGCTACTTAAAGACATCCTGGCGCGCGGCGAGGCGGCGATTACCAATTACCGCGAGCGGAGTCGTGACGCGGCGGATGCCTTGGACGAAAGGCAGATTAACAGGCTGGGCTACCAGTTGCTTCAAAGGCAGAAGGTGAAGGAAGCGATAGCAGTCTTCAAATGGAACGTCGAACGATTCCCCGAATCCTTCAATGTTTACGACAGCCTCGGCGAAGCCTATATGATAAGCGGCGACAAAGAACTCGCCATCAAAAACTATCAAAAGTCCGTCGAGCTAAATCCGCAGAATGAAAACGGGATTGAGATATTAAAGAAGCTTCAGGGAAAGTAAGCAGCTAAGCGTTTTCTTCATCAAGGTTCATCTCGGAAACGGCGCGCACCTTGCGAATGACCAACTCGTAAGAGAAACCCTGTCGTAGCAGGTGATCGAAGAGGCTCTTGGTTTCTGCGCGCGTCTGTGGGCGACCGCGCAGGCGCAAGCGCTTCTCAATCGCACGCTCAATCAACTCTTCTTCCGGCGTCTGCTCGAAGACCAGCTTTAAGGCTTCGTCAGCCGTCTCTTTATCAACCTTCTTGAGCTTGAGCGCGCGTTCGAGGCGCTGGCGGCCAACGGGCTTCTGCCGCACCTTGAATGATGCATAACCGAAAGCGAACCTTTCATCATCCAGATAGCCGTACTCACGCAGTTTGGCGAGCACCCCGTCAACAATCTCTGCGGTCGCCCACTCTTTTTCGAGCAGGCGCTCGCGCAACTCCTCAATTGAGCGCGGCTTCGCCGCCAGCAGCTTGACGGCGCGCTGCATCGTCCGCTCTCTGGCCTTTTCAGGATCGAGCGGGCGACGCTCGTGCTCTGCGCTCTCTTCAGTCGAACGCGCTCTCTTAGCTTTCCACCTGCGTTTTTGCATGTTCACGAAAAACTCTAGCGCAATGCTTTGGCGGCTGGCAAACCCTTCAACGTTTTCAATTCAACAATCCAAAGCCTACAATCCGCCTCATGGACGGAATACTCATCATAGACAAGCCTGCGGGCTTAACTTCGCACGACGTAGTGGCGCGCGTGCGGCGCGCTCTCAGCGAGAAGCGCGTGGGCCATACGGGCACGCTCGACCCGTTTGCGACGGGCGTGCTGGTCGCGCTCGTCGGGCGCGCGACGAGGCTTGCACAGTTTCTCAGCGGCGCTGATAAAGAATACGAGGCAGTCATACGCCTTGGCTACGCGACCGATACGGGCGATGTGACGGGCAGGCCGAAAAAAGAAGTCTGGAGTCAGGAGTCTGAAGTCAAGAGTCCGAAACCTTGGACGAGTGCTGAGATTGAGGCGGCGCTCTGCGGTTTGCGCGGAGAACGCGTGCAAGTGCCGCCGATGTATTCCGCCAAGAAAGTGCAGGGGCGAAAGCTCTACGAGTTGGCCCGGCGTGGGCTTGAGATTGAGCGCACAGCAGTGCCAATCGTGATTCACCAGCTCGAAGTTATTCGGATGAGAGGAAATGATTTGTTAAGGCAAAACGAGGATGGGACATGCGATCTTTCCATGCGTGTGGTCTGCTCCGCCGGGACTTACATTCGCGTGCTGGCCGAAGAAATCGGCGAGCGTTTGGGAACGGGCGCGCATCTCGCAAGCCTCAGGCGAACGCGCGCCGGGCAATTTAGCATCGCGGAAGCGCTTCCTTTGGACGAACTGCAAGAAAGAGAAGCCCGCGACATTCTTCTTCCGCCCGATGCGGCGCTCTCGTCCATGCCTTTTGTGCATCTAAGCGAAGGCGAGGCACGCCGGGCCTGTCAGGGCGTTGCCGTCCAATGCGCCCCTGCGGAGGCAACGAAGTTCAGCGACGGCGCGTTTATTCGTCTGCGCGACGAGCAGGGAGCTTTGATCGCCGTCGGAATTTACGACGCCGAAGCTGGCAGCGTGCGCCCGCGTGTGGTCATCGCGGCGTAAAAATTAAGGATTGACTTACTGCCCACTTGGCTGTGTTATACTTGGGGCAGTCAGCGACGGAAGCGCGCGAGCGGAACGCTTCCCGCTCAGCCCGACAGATTCTCCCTCCCGCTCAATTGGCAACCGAGATCATTGATAAGTGTTCAGCCGTTAGCCTTCAGCGGTCGGTTTCTTCTGCGCTGAAAGCTGACCGCTGAAGGCTGGCAGCTATTTTATGGAACGGCCTCGACGATACGCCGCACGCTTTGTCGCGCGCGTGACGCCTGCGTATATCGAGAGTTTATTCCAGAGAGGCCGAACCCGTTCGAGGTTTACAAAAAACTTCGACGCGGGCCGGGCCATAAATTTAGGGCGTGAATTTCCCACACGCCGTCCCGAGCGCGAAGCCGAATGAGGTACTGAAAAAAGGCTATGCAAGAGCAGGATGGCAACAATCAATTTAATATCAGCGAGCGGCTCGAAGGCTTGCGCCGCGAACGCGAACTGCTGCGCTGGGAAGGTTCTTTCCGCGATTACTTTGAATTAGTTTCGCAGAATCCCCGTATTGCTCAACTCTCGCACGCGCGTATCAACGATATGATTCACGCCGCCGGAATTGAGAAGGTCAACGAAGGGACGCGCGATGAGATAGCACGCTATAATTTCTTTGCCGCCGAACTCTTCGGCATTGAAGAGCCGATTGCGCGCATCGTCGAATATTTCAAGTCGGCGGCGCAGCGCCTCGAAGTCCGCAAGCGCATACTGCTGTTGATGGGGCCTGTCGGCGGCGGCAAATCAACCATCGTCACAATGCTCAAGCGCGGTCTCGAAGAATGGACGCGCAATGAAGCGGGCGCGGTCTTCGCCATCAAGGATTGCCCGATGCACGAAGAGCCGCTGCATCTTATCCCGCATGAGCTACGCCCCGAAATCGAGAAGCATTACGGCATCTACATCGAAGGCGACCTTTGTCCCCAGTGCCGCTATGCGCTTGAGCACACCTATCAGGGACGCCACGAAGACGTGCGCGTGCAGCGCATCCTCTTCTCCGAAAAGGAGCGCGTCGGCATCGGGACGTTCGCGCCTTCCGACCCGAAATCACAGGATATTACGGAGCTAACCGGCTCGATTGATCTTTCGACCATCGGCGAGGTCGGCGTCGAATCAGACCCGCGCGCCTATCGCTTTGACGGCGAATTGAACATCGCCAATCGCGGCTTGATGGAGTTCGTAGAGATGCTGAAGGTCGACGAGAAGTTTCTCTACTCGCTCTTGACGCTTTCGCAGGAGCAGAACATCAAGACCGGGCGCTTTGCGATGATCTACGCAGACGAGGTAATTCTCTCGCACTCGAACGAAAACGAGTACATCTCTTTCGCTGGCAATCGTAAATCTGAAGCCTTACAGGATCGTATCATCCTCGTGCGCGTGCCCTACAATTTGCGCGTCTCGCAGGAAGAACGCATTTATTACAAGCTTCTCAATCAGTCGGAAGTCCTGCGCAACGTCCACATCGCGCCGAACACCCTGCGCGTCGCAGCGATGTTCGCCGTCATGACGCGCCTCGAAGAGCCGAAGCGCCAGAACGTTGACATCGTTAAGAAGATGAAGCTCTACGACGGCGAGGACGTTGAGGGCTACAAGTCTAAGGACGTGCGCGAACTGAAAGACGAAACCGTGCGCGAAGGCATGGACGGCATCTCTCCTCGCTACATCATCAATCGTCTCTCCAGCGCTCTCGTGCGCGACGGCGTGACCTGCATCAACCCGATTGATGCCTTGCGCGCCATCAAGGACGGCTTCGAGCAGCACACAGGCATTAGTCCAGACCAGCGCGAGCGCTACCTGAATCTCATCTCGGCGTCGCGAAAGGAATACGACGAACTAGCGAAGATCGAAGTCCAGCGCGCCTTCGTCTATTCCTTTGAAGAGATGGCGCGAACGATGTGCAACAACTACCTGGACAACGTTGAAGCCTACTGCAATAAGGAACGCATCAAAGACCCGATAACGGAAGAAGAGATGGAGCCTGACGAGCAGTTGATGCGCTCCATTGAAGAGCAGATCGGAATTTCGGAAAACGCCAAGAACACTTTCCGCCAGGAAATTCTAATTCGCATCTCTTCCTATGCGCGCAAGGGTCGTTCCTTTGAGTACAATTCGCACGAGCGTCTGAAAGAAGCGATTGAAAAGAAAATCTTCGCCGATTTGAAGGACGTGGTGAAAATTACTACTTCCTCGAAGACGCCCGACCCGGACCAGACGCGCCGCATCAACGACGTGGTTGACCGCCTCGTCAAAGACCACGGCTACTGTCCGGTCTGCGCCAACGAGCTATTGACTTACGTCGGTACGCTGCTTTCGCGTTAACAACGCGCGGGCCGCGAGGGCTTTGGTCGCATAGGTGACAGCAGCAGTAACGCCCGCGCTTTTCAGAGGGAAAGGCGCGGGCGTTAGTCTCATCGTTAGTGATTATGAAAAAACGTTACTGGATTGCGGGAGCATACGGATTGGCGGGCGCGGCGCTGGCGGCAAAGCTGTTGAGCCGCCCTGATGATGTCGAGTGGGAAGACTACAGGGGTGAGTTGCCGCACGCGGAGCATTCGCGGTTCGTAGAGGTTGAGGGCGTGCGCGTGCATTATCAGGAGGCGGGCGAAACAAGCGCGCCGCCCGTTATTCTCATTCATGGCTTTTGTGCTTCGACGTTTGTGTGGAGCGATGTCCTGCTGCCGATAGCGGAAGCTGGCTTTCGCGTCATCGCGCCGGATTTGGCTGGCTTCGGCTTTTCGGAAAAGCCGCGCCGTGGCGAATACACGATTGATGCGCAGGCGCGCCTTGTTATCGGCTTGATGGATAAACTGGGAATCGAGCGGGCGGTGTTGGTCGGAAGTTCATACGGCGGTGCGGTTGCGAGCGTCTGCGCGCTGGATTATAGCGAGCGCGTCGAGCGCCTTGTTCTCGTTGATGCTGTGATTAACGATGACGCGAAACGTCAGCCGCTCCTGCAATTGGCCGCCGCGCCCCTGATGGGAGAGGTCATCTCGCCTGTGCTTTTGAGCACGTACAAATTGACGCGCTGGCGGATGCGGAAGGTTTACGGAAAGAATGCTACGTGGTTGCTGGAAGACGAGAGGATGCGCGCGCATCATCGCCCGCTGCGGGCTGCGAGCGCTCACAGGGCAGTCATTCGCACGCTACGCCGCTGGAACGCTTCGCGCATCGAACAGGAAGCGCATCGCATCGGGCAGCCCACGCTTCTCATCTGGGGCGAAGACGATGCGGATATTCCGCTTGCTCATGGGCGGCGAATGTTTGAAGCGATTCCCAATGCACGGCTCATCGTTTTTCGTCGCTGCGGGCATCTGCCGCAGGAAGAATACCCGCAAGAGTTCACGAAGTTGGTCACGGAGTTTTGCAGCGCGACGAGCAACAGGCAGGAGAATTTGAAACTGAGCGCCGCAGCCACTTGAATTGTCAAATTCGTGAATGGTGAAAGCACGAAAGCAATCAGCCACCCACGATTTAACGTTTACGATTGACGAGAACTAAAGATGTCTATTCAACGCAACGACTGGTCTTTGCAGCGTAAAGGCATCATCGACCAGGATCGTCATAAAGAGCGCGTCAAAGAGGCGATTAAAAAGAATCTCGGCTCTATCGTCTCAAACGAAGCCATCATTTTGTCTGACGGTAAACGCACCGTCAAAGTGCCTATTCGTGCGCTCGATGAGTACAAGTTTCGCTTTGATTATCGAAAACGAAAGCACGTCGGGCAGGGCGACGGCAAGACGCGCGTCGGCGATGTCATCGGGCGCGAAGGCCAGCAGGCTCAAGGGCAAGGCACGGGACAGGGCGGACAAGAAGGCGGCGGCGAGTATTACGAGGCGGAAGTCAACATAGACGAAATCGCCGCCCTCATCTTTGAAGATTTACAACTCCCCTTCCTCGAAGAAAAGGCCAAAAAGGCCGTCCAGTCAAAGACTACGCGCTTTAACGAGATTCGCCGCACGGGCGTCATGGCTAATCTGGACAAGCGACGGATGATTCTGGAAAACATCAAGCGCAACGCGCGCGAGGAAGGCAAGGCGCGCTTCGGCAGCGTCAGAAAAGAAGACCTGCGGTTTAAGACATGGGAAGAGAATCTGCGCTATGAATCGAACGCCGTGGTTATCTCTATGATGGACGTATCGGGTTCGATGGGCGAGTTTAAAAAATACATCGCTCGCTCGTTCTTCTTCTGGATGGTGCGTTTCCTGCGCACGAAGTATGACAACGTTGAGATAGTTTTCATCTCGCATCACACGGAAGCACGCGAAGTCTCTGAGGAGCAGTTTTTCACGCAGGGCGAATCCGGCGGCACGGTCGTCTCTTCAGCCTATCAACTCGCGCTCGAAATCATAGAGCAGCGCTATCGCCCTGCGGACTGGAACGTCTACCCGTTTCATTTTTCGGACGGCGACAACTACTACTCTGATAACGAAGAGGCGGTCAGGCTGGCCGACCAGTTAATCTCGACCTGCAATCTCTTCGGCTATGGCGAGATCGGCGAGGAGGGCGCATCAAGCTATCGCCGCTCGTCCGGCGCGCTGCTCTCCATCTTCAACGACAGGCTCAAAGGCAAGGAACGCTTCGTCGGCGTTCGCATTGACGATAAGGAAGACGTCTATCCGGCGCTGAAGCAATTCTTTGGGAAACGCGGGGTCGAGGCGTAACAGCCGCAGAGGATTTATTGACGATGCAAAAACTACTCGTCTTTTGCGCGCTCCTCTTGCTCAGCGCAACAATCGCGTTCGCGCACGGTAGCGAGCAGGTGACGGCTCAAAAGCGGCTGGATTTTAACGGGACGTGGATTCCGTCTGTGGAGAAAGAACGCAAGCCGGACGCAGGGCCGCGTGGGTGGACTAACATGATTATCGAGCAGCATGGCCCTGAATTGAAATTCACACTCGTCCACCCGAACCCGGACGGCAAAACAACGCGCCGACTGAATTTCACCTTCTACACAGACGGGCGCGGCGAAACCAATACCGGGACTGTCTACTACATGGTTATTACCAATCAAAAACCGTCGAACGAAGAGGTAGTCAAGTCCACAACAAAATGGGATGGCGAGGCTCTGGTCGTCGTGCATCGAATGGTAGATCATCAAGGCGCGGTGACTGTCAATTCGGATTTAACAATGCGCTGGGAGCTTTCGAGAGACGGTAAGACGCTAGCGCGTACGATGAAGACAACAAACTACTCGGCGACCTATAAGGAGACTGAATCAGGTGAAGAAAGGGCCTTGAAGGTTACTGTCGACGGCGCTGCTGACAAGGAATTCAAAGACACGTATATCCGCCTCGAAGCCAAGCGGTAAAGGAAGCCATGCACGACCGCGAAATCAAAGACCTCGAAAAAGCCCTCGAACAAATCTGGGAAGCGGCCCACAGCTTCGGCCTCGACCCTTTCCCGACGCGCTTCGAGATTGTGCCCGCGACCGTCATGTACGAGGTCGGCTCATACGCGCTGCCGGGCCGTTATTCTCACTGGACGTTCGGCAAGGCTTATCACCGGATGAAGACGATGTACGACTTTGGCCTCTCGAAGATTTACGAGGTCGTCATCAACACCAATCCGTCTTACGGTTTTTTGCTCGAAACCAACAGCCCCATTCAAAACAAGCTGGTGATGGCGCACGTGCTCGGCCACGTGGATTTTTTCAAGAACAACATTTACTTCTCGAAGACCAACCGGCGGATGGTCGAATCCGTCTCGACACATTCGGGCCGGATGATGGAATACGAGTTTAAGTACGGACGCAAGACCGTCGAAAAATTCCTGGACGCCGTGCTCGCCATCGAAGAACATATTGACCCTAACTTTTTCATCAAACGCGAAACTCGCCGCGACCCCGACGCTCCGCCGCGCCCTATACCCGAAGGCCGCTACGACGACCTCTGGAAACTCGGCGAGAAGCAAGCCGCACCCGTGAGCGAAGAGATAACGAAGCCCGCGCCCGCAGAGCCTCTGCCGGAGAAGGACATCATCAGCTATATCATGCGCAACGCCCCGCACCTCGAACACTGGCAGCGCGACGTGATGGCGATGATGCACGAAGAGATGGAATACTTCATTCCACAGATGCAGACCAAGACGATGAATGAGGGCTGGGCGTGTGCCACCGGAGATTCCTTGCTCATCACTGAAAACGGTTTTGTCCGATTTGATGAGTTATACGAAGCGCGTCAAAAAATTAAAGTTGCCAGCGGTGGTGAGGAGCAGTCGAACCGAATTACGGATTTCCACGAAGAGAAAAAAGTTCCGACTATTTGCCTTCGTACCCGTCGCGGCTTGAAAATCGAAGGAGCATATAAGCACCGGATTCAACTAGCTGACGGAAGCTGGTCTTATCTCAAGGACATTGGCCTTGGGGATAAAATCTCGCTGGCTTGCGGCACAAATATCTGGCCCGAAACCAAGCGCTCTTTGAGCTTTTCAGAATCAGCGCCCAGCACGACTTTGGAAACTGTGGCTTTACTCTCAGAGACTTCAGTCTGGACTGTCCTGCGTCATTTGAAGGGTCGAAGAACACTCAACGGAGAGTTAATTGACGAGGCTTTGGCCGAGACCGCTTATCAGCGGGGGATGACAGGGAAAGTACTTCCTACTCGCTCAGTTTTGCATTTACCGAAGTTCCTGGATGAAGACCTTGCATGGTTTCTTGGTTACTTTGTTGGCGATGGCTGCAGAACAAAGTCAGGAATTTGCTTAACAACCGGCGACAAGCAAATGGTTGAAAGGCTGAAGGCGGTTATCAATTCATCATTCGGACTAAACGCTAAAATTAAACTTGACACTAGCGAAGGTGGAAGCCGCTGGCGCGTCGTCGTTCATTCACGTGAACTTTTAAGGTGGCTCGAATACGTCGGCATTAACCTCGCAGATAAAGCTCGACGCAAGAAGATTCCGGCGCTGATTTTGCGCTCACCGAAAACTGTGATGTCAGCTTTTCTGCGCGGCTACTTCGATGCTGATGCCTACGCCGGGCCGGAAGGAATCAGGCTTTCATCTTCGAGCGCAGAATTGATTAGCACGGTACAAATCATTCTGCTCAACTACGGAATTCTCTCGCGGCAGCGACAGCATCTCTACGACATCTTGCAGCTTGAGATTGCAGGCGCTTCGGCGGCACGCTTTCTATATGAAATCGGCTTCAGTCTTGAGCGCAAGCAACGCTCTTTGCGAGAGTGCGCTCAAGGTCATCGCTGGTTCAGGAAAGAAGTGATGAGCGATGAGGTTATCTCTATCGAGTACGGATGCGCGGATGTCTATGACATAACGGTTGACGAAAAGCACGCTTATGTTGCCAATGGATTCATCAATCATAATTCGTTCTGGCATTCTCGCATCATGCGTGAATTGGATTTGACGGACAACGAGCATCTTGAGTTTGCGGAGCTTCATTCGGGCGTCGTCTCGCCGCACAAAGGGCAACTGAATCCTTACTATCTAGGCTACAAGATTTTTGAAGACATAGAGCGGCGCTGGGATAACCCGACCGCCGAAGAGCAGGAGCAGCGCGGTCACCTTCTGGGCGGCGGGCGGGCGAAGATTTTCGAGGTGCGCGAGCTTGAATCGGATGTCTCTTTCCTGCGCAACTACCTGACGGAAGGACTCTGCGAAGAGCTTGATTTGTTTGTCTACGAGCTAGTCGAAGAAGAGGAATGGACGATTACGGAAAAGCGTTGGGAGCGCGTCCGCGACCAACTGGTGGCGAATATGACCAACTTCGGCTTTCCCTATATCGAAGTGGTCGACGGCGATTACAACGGCAACCGCGAACTCTATTTGCGGCACGCTTACGAAGGAGCGGAACTCGATGCCCGCTACGCGCGCAAGGCGCTCGAACACGTCTACACGCTCTGGGGTCGCCCCGTTCATCTCGAAACCGTCGTTGACGACGAGCGCGTCCGCCTGCACTACGACGGCCAGGAACACGACGAAGATTGAGAGACGCAAGCGCTCTCGTCATTATCCATCGTAGGTTCGCGCGCATTTTGAAATTCACAGCGCATGATTTGCCCGGAATTATAATTGTGCGGCACCGCGAACGCTCAGGCAATATATTATTTATTACCTATTGAGCGGCGGCTACAGGGTCAGCTTCCATACCTGCTTGACGAAATACCTCACCATCCCGGAGAACTCCGCTTCGGGGGCCATCATCGTCCTGAGTTGATCTTTGACTTTTGTCTCTGTCGAGGCGGGCAGCCCAACTTGTAGCACATCCTTTAGGGTTTCTGCTTCTTTGTAGACTCTCCATCGCCATTTCTTGAGTTCGTCGCGATTCAGTCCGTAATACTTTTCCGCTGCCTCGAAAGCCCTTTTGGATGAGACCTTGCTGTTGAGCGGCTGGAGAAGCACTTCCTTAAGTATGGGGTCAGCCTCCCACTTAAAAAACTTCTCCGGGTCAGACACGTAAGGGTCAAGCAGCGCGGCCTTTTCCTTCGCCAAATCTTTGAGGAATTTGTCGAGCGTGTAGCCGGACGTGATGTCAACCGGGTCTGGGGCAAAGCGTGCGCCGAGGGCTTCGAGTTCCGCTTGCGTGATGCCGGGATCGAACACAGTCGGGAAAGGTGGATTAAGCTCGTGACGCTTTTGGGCAAAGAAAGGAAACTCGTTGCCTTTATAGCTTTGATTGCAAATCTGGCACGAGTACAGGTAATTGTCATAGCAGTAGGCCAGCCACCAATAGACGCTCTTGGGACGGAAGTGCTCGACATCTCCATGAGCGACGGTTGCGACGGGGGCTTCGCAGTAAGCACACTTATCATGGCTCTCGGCCTTCAGTTGCGGCTTGGCGGCCTTCCAGATGCCTGAGTTGAAGGCCATAGCGTTGTTGCGCATGGCCTCCACAAGGAGCAACATCTTCTCGATTCTTTTCTTGCCGGTGAATCCGGCTGGAACTTTCGTACGGTCACGTGTGAGCCTAATCATCGTATTACTCTCCCCGGATCATTCTTCTGCTTATGATCTCCCCTTTTTAGCGGCTCGCTTGGGCGCAACACGCTTTGTAGCTGTGGCCGACACGATTGTCTTCGACTGTAAGGCTTGCTGAATCTCTTCAAGCAGCGCGATCTTTTTGCGATCCTGTGGCGTCTCCGTACTCCAATCCGGCAAATCTGCCAATTCTCCGCGCAACTCTGTGAGGCGATGCTTGTCCCGTTGCGAAGTTTTAGATTTTGGTTTGGATCTCAATTGCTTAAACTCTTTCTTCTGGGCCTCGACAACCGGAGAGTCCACCGTCTGTAGATTGAAGAGCGGGCTGAGCAGCAATTGATGCAGCATCAGATTGCGCGGCGCACCCTCATAGCGGATGAGTTCAGGAGAGCTATTTGGTTTGGGACGACGCATGACAAACAATTCTCCCTCACCCGCTTGATGTACGGTCAAAGCCGAATGCGTGGTGGCGATGACCTGGAAATTACGCAACTTCTCATTGAGGAACGAGACCAACTGACGCTTCCAGATCGGGTGCAGATGCAGGTCAAGCTCGTCTATCAACAGCAGGCCGCGCGCATCAAACGGGTTCTTATAATCGGCGAAAATTTCCGTCACGCGGTAGAGCAGGTCACCGCACCAGCCGGCGACGTTCTGGTATCCGTCGCTGAGCTGAGAGAGCGGGATTTCGCCGTCGGCGGTGTTGAAGGTGAGCTGCCTATTTTTTTTGTCAATGCCCTTAAACTCGACGCCCGGCAGGAGATCGGATAAGGATTGCTTGACGAGTTGCAAGCCTTTTGAGCCGCGCCGGTAATGCAGGTCCATCGCCCAGCTTTCCAGCGGATTGAGGATGGCGTCCGGGGAAAACATCGTGCCAACACACTGTGCGCGCGTCTTAGTAAAAACTTCATTTGAAGGCGAAGGACTTTTGACGCCCCCCAGCCGACGCGACACGCCGTAGCCAATCGTCAGGTAACTACGTGAGGCATGCTCCACAGCGCGATCCAAAGCTTCGAGCGTATCCTTATTGCGCTCGAAGACCTCTTTAACCTTGTCCCCGCGATGGAGGATCAACTCAATGTGTCGCGACTCTCCGCGCGCCGTCACCAGATCGGCGCTGATAAGGCACTCATCCTTGCCCAAACGAATCCAACTGTCGGGGTTATCCAATAGTTCCGGAAGCGACTCGCTACCGGCCATGAGCAGTGCGATGGCGCGCAGCACAGTGCTCTTGCCACAACCGTTTTCTCCCAGCAGCATCGTCCACTTGCGCGTGTTACCGTCAGCATCAAGAAACGGGAGTTCCAACTCCTCGATCGACCTGACATTCTTAAGCACGAGTTTCTGAAGAAACATGAAGCCTTCCTTCTTTCTAGCTGATTGCGTGAGAGACGTTTTTAGATAACACCCAAACATCCGCGAGCTTAGGCCGCGCAACTCGTTAGCTGCCAAAGCGGGTGAAGAAATAATACTTCCCAGGAAAGCCGAAGACCGACCTTGAATCTTTCAAGCCGCGCCGAATTTAACACCGAAGGATATTGGTTAGCAATATGACTAAGCATAGGCTAAGCGAGGCGTGGCCGGAAGCGAATTAAATCAAATAGTACGATAGGTAATCATGTCGCTCGTCTCTCCCGCAGCTCTTCTGAATCAATATGCCATTGGTGATAAAAACATTTCAGAGACAGAAATCTCAGACCTTTTTAAGCAGAGCATCCTGCCGGAGATGGCCGAGCCTTTAAGCACTGTGCCACGAAGTCTCGCGCTCTCTGCGGCCTCGCCAGTTCCATAGGAGAGGATTGATAGGCCCTTCACAGACTACTATTGTTAAGTTCCTCTGCGGCTGCTTCGCCTACTCCTAGGACGGGTGATGATCTGTACGTCGCTGGGATTCACGGTCGGCGTAACTGCCGGCGGAGTCCCGTCAGGCGGAACGACCCAAAGCTCAACCGTCACGTCGTCTTTGTAACCACCATCAATGGTTATAAGTCGTCCGGGATCAATGCCTCGTATATTGACAAGGTAATCTTTCGCGCGATCTAGACGCGACTGAGCTTCATTAGCTCTAGCCACGCGGCCAGCGTAAACGATGATGTAACCCTGTGACTGCGGGTCGTTTTGCAATTGAATCAAAAAGTTGTCGAGACGTGTTGTCTCATCTCCCCATGTGATATCACCGTACTGGTCAAATATCCTATTCGCGTCAAATTCCCTCATCGCGTCGCCCGGTATGATGCTGATCGTGACTCCGCTTTTGTCTTTATCTTTAACAGTCCCGCCGTCAATAATTTTGACACGGCTCGAATCAATCTTGGCATTATCAAGAGCATCTTCTACGAACGACGAATCAGGCGGGTAAATGAACTCTAACTTACCATCTTCATTTTCAGGCTCGGTAATGACGATGAAGGCTTTTGCTTGAGGGTCTGCGTCTAATGCTTTCTTTAACTCTTTCATGGCTTCCGCCTCCTCCTCCCGAGCCTGTGCCACATAACCCGCTGTAGCATAGCCTTCGGCCATTCCGTACTGACTCACGGTTACTGTGCCCGGAGGTAAGGTTTGTGTCGGTGACACAGGGGTTCTCCTCTGTAATGGCTGAACGGGAGGCGTAGCGGTAGGCGTAGCAGGCGGCGTAGTGACTGTCGTTGTAGCCGTGGGCGAGATGGTCGGCACAGCAGTTGGCCCAACTGCCGGTTCTCCTGGCGGAGTGTCAGGTGGCGGAGGCGTCGGGGTGCTCATAGCAATTTCAGGGGCAGGCGAAGGGGGCAAGACTGGTGTGGTGAGGGGGAAAAGCCTGCTGAGCAAGGGTGGCGTATAGCTGAAGGCGTTCAGGAGCGGGATTTCCTTGTCTTTCAACATGGGGTAGAGCATAGCCGTGAGGCCAATGCTCAACAACAAAGTGAGGATAGAGATAAATGCACGGCTGGGACCGAAGCCTGGGAGACCACGACGGTAAAAGAGCGTTCGCAGCCGGGGCGAGAGGCGCTCCGCCAGAATTGAATTCGGAACGTGCCGGATAAATCGGACGAGCGTCCGGTCGCGGTAGAGGTAGCTCAGCGGCAGCTTCTTGAGCAGCCTGACGAGTTCTCGGAAGCCGCGACGGTCATGACGGTAGAGCCATATCTGTGTCAGGAGTTGGACGAGATGTGTGTCGGCAGCGAGCGTCTCGGCGGGCGGCTGGCTTTCGGGAGACTCCAGAAAGTGAACGAGTGCCGCGCGCACCTCCTTCTCCTCTTCGGTCTTTAACTCCCGCACTAGTTGCCAACGAATGTCGTCCGGAATCTCTCCACGGCGGAACCAGGGCAAACTGACAAGCCGCAGAACTGTCTCCTCATTGATAACGCCCTCTTTAAAGAAGCTGAGCGAGGCGAGGTAGAGCGTCAAGTCCCACTGAAGCCGGGCATAGACCGCGCACGCGCAGAGCCAGCGGAAGCCCTCACCAAGATGCCAACGCACCTTGTTGACCACTTGAAGCGGGTCGGGCGAGAGGAGTTCGTCGGTGCTTAGAGGGATATTCATTCCGGACGGGGGCTGCCGACTGTCCGGCCCCTGCATCAAGGCAGTATCGAAGTGATCCGCCAGCGCCAAGAGTCCGCGCGTTGTGGCAGGCAGCAGGATGAAACGCTCTCTTAACTTGAACTCACGCACACCCCACACCTGCGACGGGGTAAGCAGCGAACGCTCGTGCCAGTTAAGGAAACTTTTTGTCCAACTCTCAAGCTCTCCGGTCTGAGGGTTAATCAACGCGCCGCCATCGGCGAAGATGAGCAGGCGGTGGTCGCTATATTTGGACAGCAATTCGGTGAGGCGGACGGTCACATCACCGCTCTGGTCGGAGCAGACCCTTGGGTCTGTTTCATAGAAGTAGTAGGTAACAAAGACGTTTTCGCGTTTCAGGGCGTGGGCCAGTTCCTCAAAGAGGCGTGCCTGATGGTCGTGCTCTGAGACGCGCTCGATGAGGATAAGGTATTCGGGCGGTTTGCTGTCGGGACTGTCGCGAATAACGAGCAGGCCAAGGGCTTTAATTGTCGCGGCGACTGTGGCTTTGATGTCAAGACGATGAAACTCGCTCACCTGCCGCCGCCGTAGGTATCGTGCGGCCTTGCGGAATTCTTCCGTATCGTAGAGGGCGGGGAGCGGGCGCGTCACCGCAAGCGGCCAGGTGTGTGGCAGAAACTTGCGACGCTGCCTTTTCAGACTTCGCCAGCGACGGATGCGTCGGTAAAACTCGTACAGCAGGAAAAAGCAAAGCAGCACCAGGAACATGAATAGAAAGAAGGCCATCCATGAATGCTGTTGCGGCGGCGGCGGCTGTGCGCTTTGCGGCGCGCTGTTCGTGTTGCCATCATTGCTAGCGGGAGGTCTGTTGATGTTAGCAGGCTTGATGCTCGTATTAGCGCCCGTGCTATTAGCTCCGACGACCCCCGGATTGTTATTCGCTGGAACGCTGGTGTTCGCCTCCGCGTTGCCGCCTGGCGGTGATGGCGAGGTGTTCCGGTTAGCGTTGATGTTTGTCGAGGACTGAGGGCGCGTCACCTTGTAGATAACATAGGAAATCAGCGATACCGATATTAGCGCTGCGCCGATAGCAAGCAGTTGCTTCTTCCGAGATGTTGGGGGAGGGTCAGTCCGGGGGTCTGGGTCACCCCTTCCATTGATCTTATCCCCAGAGATGGTTTCGGCGTAATTCCTGAAAGCCTTGTAGAACTGTGCCTGCTGTTCTTTAGTAGTCGCAAAGATAGGGCAGAGCAAAGTCTCTAATCTTTCGGGGGTGGAGAGGTGCTCTATCTCTACCTTGTCCAGCAGTCTTTGGACACTGACGTAGTGAGTAACGCCGACCTCGAAGCCCTGCTCCCGCAGGTAAAAGAGGAATCCGGTAAGCGCTGTGACGCGGCCTGTAGAAGCATCATCACTCATTGAATCTGACCAATGCTCATTTGCTTGCGCACCTTCTCTACGTCGGCGGTGTGCTTGACGAGTACGGAGTACGACGCGGCCACATCATCTTTGCTCTTCGGGTCGTTCACGTCGAGTTGCTTCTCCTCAAGTACGCGTAACCAGCCGAGCAGTTCGGCGGTGGCAGGCGGCTTGTGCAGATTCATCCTCCGTATCCGAATAAAGTGTTGGAGCGCGTTCTTTAGCATCTGCTCGGTGAACCCGTCGCCGAGCGACAATCGTTGACGGACGATCTTTTCTAAGCGCTCCGGGTCTTTGTCAGGGAAGTCTATATGGTAGAAAACACAGCGGCGGAGGAAGGCGTCTGGCAAATCCCTTTCGGAATTGCTCGTTAACACGAGGATCGGACGATAATGCGCCACGGACTTAAACTCTTCCCCCAGTTCAGAAACCTTGAAAGTCATCTCCACAATCTCATTCAAGATGTCGTTGGGCAAATCCCGTGGGGCTTTGTCAATCTCATCAATGAGGACGACGGAGCGCTTTTTCTCGATTGAGCGAAGTTTTTCCGGGAGAAGGTTGTTGACCCTTTGGCGATGTGGGTCGGTAATTGGCAATGACAGGAGGATGGCAAGGCCGAGCGCCTCAAAGGTGATGAAAGAATCTGCCGGAACTAGTTCTGTGCCAAAGCGAGAGGCGCTGAAGTGTCCCAGCGCATCGTAGCGGTAGAAAAGGTCTTTGGCGGTCGAAGTGGATTTAGTGTGAAAGACGAGCGGGAAGAGTCCTTTGGGCAAGCCCAGTTCATAGGCGACGCTGTAGGCTAGCTGCGTCTTGCCCGTGCCTGGCTCGCCCATCACGAGCAGAGGCTGTCCCAGCAGCAGTGCCACATTGACCGCGTCTTTCAGGCCGGGGTCAGCCTCGTAACCCTCAGGACGTTCATCAATCTCGGAATAGTCAGGGAACGCGACGCCACGCTCGTCTATCCTTTTACCTTGTCCCGTATAAACTTCAAAATGTTTTATCTCGCCCAAGTGTCCCCCCCTCTCTGCTAATCCATAAATCACCCATATCCTGGCGCAGCTTGTCAAGCTTAGCCTCTATGTGAAACATCTTCTTGCATTCGGAGCGCAGTGGATCGTCTGTGCCGAAGACGCCCTTGCACCACTGCGCCAGCAGGTTCGCATTATGCTTAATGTCTGCGCGCTTGAGCCAAGTGAGGAAGTCGTCCATCGTGATGCAGCCAAGTTCATCCAGCACAATACTGGAACAGCAATGCGTTGCGGAACGCGGTTTGACGCTCCGCTCCGGCCAATCGAAATAATGCTTTAGCATAAAGATAAACCGCTTCTTCCAGAGCTTACGACGGAGACGCGGCAGCTCCCGCCCAAGCCGCCGCTGTAGTTGGTCTCCAGTTGTGGAATCCGCCTGCTCAGGTGGGTAGATAATAGACACAAACAGGACGCACAGCGGCAGCTCAGCGTCGCCTTTAACCTCGTCCCAGTAGCTCTGATACCATTGCAGCACCCTCCGCGCCGTCCGCCCCCAATCCTCTGCACGGATTTTGTGATGGACGATCAAGAGCTTGTTCCGGAATCTGGTAGACAGCAGGCGGCTCAAAGCAGTTGCGGAGTAATCTTTCTCTTTATACGAATTGCCAAGGCAGCTAAACAGAGCATTAGACAAATCTCTTTTGCCATCAACCAGGCTATCCAGGTACGACCAATCGAGTTCACGATATTCGATGGTTGGCTTCGACTCATCGGGAAGATCATCAATATACTTGCGGATCGTTGTGTCTCTGAACCTGAAGACAAGGCTATCGGGGCTGTCCCACTGATCGCCATGTATGAAGTAAAACTGTGGTGTCTGTCGTCTGCTGTCAGCGAGCGACGTGAAGTGGCCCGTGAACCTTTTTTCCTGCGCTGTGCGGTCACAGGTGAGGATGGTCAATTTCGTCGGCGGGAGCGCATCCTCCGGCAGCGGGTGCGGGTTGGAAACCCAGAGGCCATCCCCTATCTGGCGTTCAACATCCTGGAGTTCTTCAACGGCGGCGAAGCGCGCTTTCTTCGCTTCCTCTATATGATATTCCAATTCGATGAGCCTCACCTCGACCGCTTCATGGACTCTGGCCCTTTCCAATCTCGTTATCTTTTGGCTCAGTGCATCCAGCAGTTTGTCGAGTTCGACCTTCCTGTCTTGGAGGACTCGCGTTGTTGGCATCGAACAGTCACCCTCCGCTCATTTTAGTTTCGACTCAATCTCGCCAATCCTTTCGGTGTAGTCGGCAGACATCTTTTCGGCTTCCTGAATTTGATATTCCAACTGTATTTTCATGGCCTCTGATGCTTCGAAGGCGAGTGCTCTGCGAAGTCTTTTTAACTTCGTAGCCATTTGGTCAGCTATCTCTTTCAATCCCGCAAGTTCTTGTTCGAGGATACGGCGCTGGGCCTCGGACAAAGTCTCGACCGGGCCAGGCGGAATACGGAAGCCGCGCTGCTTCAACTGACTGATGACCCCTGCGCGTTCGAGTGTGCCCCTGCGGCGTGCTGCATCGGCTGTCACTCTCAGCAGTTCAGAGAAGACGTTCTCCAACGGCTCAACCGTCCCCCGTAAAATTCTCCTGACTTCATTTTCGAAACTGTCGCTTCCCAGGGGGTCTCCCTCAAATCTTAATTGCCATATTTTTACAGAGCGGAAGAGATTCAAAAGAGTAACATCGTCGAGATTCAACACATCCCTGATGCTCTGAAGGAGTTTCTGTTGCGGCTGCGTCAGCCGATGCTCAATCAATTCCTCAGCCGAATCAGCGGTTGTCGCACGCTCCAGGAGGTTTGCAAGCTGATTCATCTGTGGCGACCATCTTACTGCCAGCGTAATGATTTCCGCTTGCACACGACCGGCTTCGACAGACTGTTTGTATTGACTATGTATGTGCTGCCAGAGTGCGGCCCACGCTGGCGTATTCGGAGCCACTGAAATCTTTGCCTGTATATACTCTTTGCTCCCGCCAGAGTATGTCACCACAATATCGTCCACCTCTGTAGGGGCTTCGACACGTACCGCAACAATGTTACCAAGCGATGGATATGCCTCGTCTTCACCGGCGAGCATTTGGGCTAAACGTAGAACAGTCAGGCAGTTCTGAAAGTATATTCCCTCCTGGGTTGTTGCGCCTCCTGTTTCAGGAGTAAATGTCATCCCGGTAAATCTCCTTAACAAAATGGTGAGTTATAGGGAAATGTTACTAAAATGCTAAAAAATTATACAGCGACATGTAATCGCATGAGATTGTCTATAGGCAGGCACAGCCGTGCTTATTCCTTTTTTCTACGCGATAATATCATGGCCCACCTCGAACGTCTTGATGTGCAGCGATAATATGCTAGACGCGTGCGCTGTTGAATCTTGAGAAAAAGGGCAGGTTAACTCTTAGCTAACCCGACGTTTCTGTAGTTACTAGCGGCTTTCCTTCACAGCAACTGTAAAATAGAAGCGCACCGCGAAGAATATTTCGTCTTCTCAAACGATAACAAACTTTCTAAAACAGAAGGCACGCCGTCTGGCTAAGGCTTTCGCGGGCGGCTGTGTGTTATACTCTGTGTTGTCAGTCAACGGCTGTTCTTTAGAAACTCTACTCTCGACATCAGGATTTGCGCGATGCGCTCTTCTCCTTGTGCCGTCTGTTGTTTTTCCAAACACGACCACTAAGGAGAGACCTGATGCACGCATCAGTAACACCTCAAAGCTTAATCGAAAATCGGCTTTTATCCGTTCGCCTCGATGGGACGCAAAGCAGCGGCCTCGTCTGTCGCGCTTCATCCAGCTTGCCCGCGTCAGCTTACTTTTTAATGGGCGGTGAAAGATGAGCCGCGCTCTGGCAAGCCATTCGCCGGAAAAATGCGCCTGGTGCACGGGGACAGGAAAGCGTGCGGTTTCGTCAGCCTACGTTATTTCTTGTCTGGTTTGCGGGGGCAAGGGCCAGGTCATGGTTGCGCAGCCAGCGGGCCAATGTCGGCAATGCGCAGGCTCCGGCAGGCGTAATGCCGACAGGACGTGTCTGACTTGTGTGGGCACGGGGTGGGGACGTGTCTTCGGTCAAAATTAAAGAGAACTGCGATCTCGACGTGAGATGAGAGCATAAAAAGTTTTGTTAAAAGCTACTGGAAGAATAAGGAGATGTGCATTTGAAGAATATGTATGGAATGAAGCGGGCCAACGGGGATTGGTTCGCCGTTAAAGATCAGGGACGCTTGCGGCTGCCCCTCTTTCGCAGCAGCACTGAGGCGATGCAAGCCCGTGCACGTAATATGGGCATGCTGCTCTTCAAGCCCGCTCTGCTCGATGAACTGGCGCTCTCAGACATCGCCTCTACCGATGACGGCACGGCCTGCTTCTGGTTGGTGGATAACCCGCTTGTTAATCTCAATCGCAGTCGTCCCGTCGAGCACGCGCAACTGCTCTTGTTAATTCAAGAACAGGCGGAACCATTGCACGCTTAAGAGCGAGGCTCGGAAATGAAAAGATATTGCTGGCACTGTCGCAACCGATTAGGGCTGCTGCAATTGAAATGTAATTACTGTCGTCAATCGGCGGTCGGTTGGCTGCATCGCATCGTTCTCGTTGCCGTTGGCGTCACCGCCGCCTTTTACCTGCTCAAGATTCTTTATTAGCCACTTGAGCGGGTTTGTAAAAGATTGCAACCATTGACAAGAGAAAGTGGAAATGGAAGTAACTAATGATTGAAACAAAGAATACGACAAGTCCCAGCCCCGACAAGAACGGACATGATGAGCAATGGCCTGGGATAGATTCGACGTACCGGCTCATCGTAGTGGCGTCGCTAAGGAACAAACAGTTGCTGCATGGAGCGACACCGCGCATCGAGGCCGACGCCTCAAAGCGCAAGAACACGAGCATCGCTTTGGAAGAAGTCAAGCAAGGCTTAGTCCCTTTCACACTGATGGATAAAGTGCAGCAGAAGAGCCGTATCGGCGACCGATTTAATGATGGCTTTTGATTAGCAGAATCACTTTCGGATGAACGGACTGCGAATTTACAATAACCCGGCAGGCATAAACGCGCTTTGCAGAGAAAGCGTGTTCTATAGTCGGCGCGGGAACGGCCCATATTATCGCTGGCACTATGAAGAGCAGAGCGGACACTGGCAGTTCTCTCGCGTGCATCCGCCTGACGCAATGCTCAGGGCATTATGCGTCGCGCGATGGCAAGCCGTGCCGACCGCTTTGCAGACGAAGCTCGGTGAACATTATCTGGACTAGATGCTCGACGATGATTTTAGCCGGGAATTGGCGGGACTTCGATTCTGAGGTCGGGTTCGTTGTGGATGAAAGTAATCTGCAAAGTTCCGGGGATGTATGTTTCGCTCTTCTCGCGTTTTGCTGGCGTGCCGAAAGTTGCCAGCGCCTCAAGGCTCTCTATACTCAACTGTAAATTAATGTCCGCGAGCGCTGTTTGAAGATGCTCAATTCGCTGCGCGGACAATTCAAAGTTAACGCAGAGCGAGATGTTGGAGAAGAAATAAGCGTCCAGAATATCGCCGCCCGTTTTGAGAATCGCGTCTCGCACGAGCGGAATCATCTGATGGCGTGACGTTCTAGTGAAGCCGTTGAGCCTGAGCAATTGTGTCTGTGTCTCTCCCATCTTCTGTTTAGCTTCAAACTCTCTCGCCGGATACTCGCGCGTCCTCATCCCCGCCGAAGATTTGTTGCAGATGATGCTTCAGATGCTCGATGTAATCACGGATAAAATATTCTAGCGTCACCAACTCAGACTTGCTGACGACCTGCCATGCAATTCTGTCCAGATTGTGCTCGCGTCGCGATTGCTTGAGTTTCTGTTCGGGAATATGCGAGACGAGATGCAGCAGGTGTTGGTTGTATAAGAGCCACAACTTGACGAGCGACGGCCAAGACTCTTGCTGGTAATGCTGGACGGCGACCCAGTCCTGCTGTTCATAGCCGGGAAAGACCAATTCATCTGTGAACTGCGCCCTGACAAAGCGTTGGTGATTATTGGACGCAGAGTCAATGAGGTGGCCGATGATTTCCTTCGACGACCACCTGCCCGGCGCGCTGCGAGCTTCGCTCTCGTCTTCGCTCAACGCTAATAGACGCGCCTCTGCTCGTTTGAGAACGTTCTGAAAATCTTCGAGCGCATCTTTCATCGTTACATCTTCGCGCGGCGCACGACAGGGAAAAAGGTCTGCCCGGCATCCATCATTAAAACTTAAAAGGAAGGCTCACTGTGCGGCGGGCGCGTGCTGCGGATTCCACTCTTTAGGGATGAATTCGACGGCGAGGACTTCGCCGTCAACCTCTTCGCGCCCAACTCTGGCCGAGCGGTAGGTGACGAGCACAGGTGTGGCGGGCTGGCGCAATCCACAACTCATCTGCCCTCTGACATCCGAAGTGTACGTCACAAAGCGTATGCGATTGAGCGCGTCGCTGCGCAGCCTGAGCGTGCGCGAGCCTGCTTCGACTACGAGCGCCACGTTTCCTTCGTCGCATTCGACCCGCACGAGCAGTCCGCAGATTTGCTCGCCGTTAAAACGTAGAGGCTTTTTCTGCGGGCCGGGCTGCGGCGCGTCGCAGGGCTGAATCTCTGCGGTCGGTTGTTCGGCCAATTCCGCTTGAGCGGCGGCGAGCTTCAGACGCCGCGCGAGGTCTTCACGCGCCGCCACAGTGTCGAGCATCTTTTGTGCCTGCGTGCGCAGGTGTGTCGAAGCATCCGTAGTTTGCAGAAGCGCAGAGAGCAGCTCGCGCGCTTGTTGGAAATCGTCCTGCCTGAGATGTACCTGCGCGAGCAGGAAAGTCAATTCCCTTCGTCGCGGCGCAAGCCGGATGGCCTCTATGAGCAACGCGCGCGCCTCGTCCAGTTGCTCGTTAGCAACAAGATTAGTAAACGCGAGCAGGCGATAGGATTCGACAAAATGCGGAGCCAACGCAATCGCCTGCTTTAACTCGGCGCGGACTTGCCGCAGGGCTTCCGGCGTGTAATAGCCTTCGAGCGGGTCTTCCGAGGCAGCGCCCGTGCGGCTCAGAGCGTCTGCGTAAGAGTAATGGGCCAGATAATTTTGCGAGTCGAGCGCGACGGCGCGTTCCAAGGAGCTTACGGCTTCCGCGAAGCGATTTTGCCGCAGGCGCAACCTGCCCAGAGCGGTGTGGGCCAAAGCTAGATTTTCGTCAAGCTTAAGCGCATTGAGCAGATAGGCTTCGGCGGCTTCGAGGCGGTCGGCGTGCAGCAGCAAATCGCCAAGATAAAACTGCGCCTCGGCTTCCGCCAGCGACGCGCTCTGCACACTTGTGTCAAACTCTAAAGGCTGCTCGAAAGTGACGGACTGCTCCGCATACTTTCCACGCTTAACGTACTGCCGCAACTCCTCTTCCAGAGTTATTAAATCCGTCTGAAAAGCTTGACGAAAGGCATCGTCGTGTTTTTGGCCCGAAGCTAAGAGGTTCAGGTAACGCAAGAGTTGCGGGCGGCGCAAGCTTTCGTTCCCATTGAGCAGGTAATGCACTAAGGCCCACGATTGCGCGTAAAAGATTTCGCGCTTGCCCGGCTCTTGATAAAAGGGAGAGCGGTCGTCAACGTCGAAGAGCGTTGAGAGCGGCAGCAATTCGCGTCGGCGCAGGCTCAGAACTCGATTCTTAATCGCCTTGCCGAGCTTGACCTTGCGATTGCCGCTCGTGATTTCAAGGGTGCTGTAGAATTCGGCCAGCCCTTCGTTGAACCAGAGCGGCGCGTGCTCGAAACTATTTTTGACGAGCAGGTGAACGTATTCGTGAAAGGCCACGGCATCAGCGCTTCTGGCGTGTTGCCCGTCCGCCGAGAGGGTGATGTAGTTTACGTCCGGGCTTGCTTGAAAATAGCCCGCCACCTCGCTCGGTCGGCCCTGATAGAGCGGCTCAAACGGCCTGTAAGCCAAATCGTCGCGGAAGACGATGACGGTCGTCGGCACGCGCGTCTCAAACTGGTTTCCGGCAGGCAACAGTCGTTTGAAGACTTCACGGAATTGTTCGAGCCTTGTTGCGACCAGACGAACCTCTGGCTCAGCGGCATTGCCGACGAGCAGAAAATTCCGCGAACGAATTTTAATCCAGGCGCTGCCGCCGACATCTTCCGCGCGCGAGGCAAGCGGCGGCACACTTAAGAGAAAGAGCAGGGCTGCTGCGACGACAAAAGCAGGGGGCTTCACAGGCTCTCGTTCTCCGTCTTTTCTGGGCAGGAAATCAGGGGCGTCCGCGCTTCTCGCGGAAAGTTTCAGAGTCAGCGCTAATTGTACAGCAAGCCGGAAGCGGCGGCTATGAAATCCTGTCTATCTCTTTAGGCCCTTTCGAGCCTATTCGCCGAGCGCGCTCCTGACGGCGGGCCACATCGTCTTGGCCCAGTATTCATAGCCTTCATCCGATGGATGAAAGCCATCGTCGGAGAAGAACTCAGGATGCGACGGGATGATGGCGTGCGTTTCCGTGTAGGCGTCAACTAAAGAGAGTTTGTAGCGCGCGGCGATTTCGGCGATGCGCGCGTTAAAGAGATTAATCTGGCTGCGCGTCTGCTCGCGTTGGTCTGCTGGCACAACGGGCGCAAGTGAGATGTCAGGCAGATTGCTGACGACTATTGCTGCGCTCGTCTCTGTTTTTAAACGCTTGACGATCTCTTCAAAGTTGCGCGCAAACTTTTCGACCGCGACGTAATGGCCCAGGTCGTTAATGCCTATGCCGACGGTGATGAGCGTCGGTCGAGCGGCGATTGCCTGCTTGAGTTGCTCGCGCAGGAGGTCTTCGGTCGTCGCGCCGCTGACGCAGAGATTGACGAGCCGTGCGCTTCGTCTCCCCTCCTTGATGCGCTTAAGCAGACGTGCAGGATAGCCGCCTTTCTCTGCTCCGACGCCGACACCCGTAGAATCTCCGACAGCCACGTAAGTGACCTGAGCATCTTTTTTATCATTCGTCATCATCGTGTTGTTTTCATTCCCCGTGTTTGAAGAGGTGCGAGGTCCGCAGGCGGCGATCACCAAGATGAGCGACGGCATGAGAAGCGCGAGAACGCGCCTACGTCTGTTGAGCTTCATATCCTGCCTGATTCCTCTTGCTCGTTAATGGCCTAATATCCTTTAACGAACCAATGGCTTAACTTGGCGGCAATTATTCAAAGTCAGGTGGCAAAGGCGGCAAGCGAGCGCTCGTTGCGTCCTCAAACTCTAATAATATTCCACCCACTGTTCCAGCCGCAGCATTGTATATGAGGCCGCATAGGGCAGTCGCCAGAAAGCTTATGACACCATAAAAAATCGGCGTGCTTATCAAGTAATAAAGAATAGCCCCTCCGCGGCCCTCACCATAAGAATAGCTATAAAGTATTCCCATAAAAAAGCCAGTGGCCGCCCCGACCAAAGCCTGCCATTTAGCGACGGATAGAATTCCCACTCGCTTAAGCACTACTTTCGACATTTTAATTATCCTTTAATTGGTTCGGTTTAGCTCAACACGCTACCGCTTCTTTTACATTGAAGGCTTGAGGGTTTTGAAAAATCATGACTAACGAACAGGCTCGCGCAAGATGACTTCGGCAGCGCGGGCGGCTGTGCTTGCTGCCGCTGGCTGAGAGGTGCGGAGTCCGGCGATTTGGAGCAAGGATTCGCCTGTGCGCGAGAGCATGCGAACCAGATCGCCTTCCTCGGCGCGCGTCTCTTTCACCAACTCGGCCCACTCCGCGCCATTGGCCCAACGCGCACTGGCCGCCGCCGCCGAAAAGTTGATCTCCGGCGCTGGCTCGATTCCCTGCTGCCATTCCTCGGTGGCAACCTTATAGGCGACTTCCTCGAAACACGCAAGCACACTGATGAGCGCATCGTCTAGTTCAAGCTCGCCGTAATCACGTTCGGCGTCTGCCGCGAGCGCCGCCATCAACGCCGCCGCTCGCACCGAGTCGAGCGAAGCGAAAAGTCCATTCTCCAACGCCTCGCCGACCAGGAGCGGTCGGTCAACGTGCAAATCCGCGAGCCATGCTCCACGCTCCGTTACCTTCTCCGCAGCGAAATCCAGATAACCGAATCGGTCTAACACGCGCGCACGCCTCTCAAACGGTTGCCAGACTTCTGCTCGCAGCGCTTCGATGCGTCTTTCGGAGCGCTCGACCGCTTCGGCATCTTCGATGACAGACCATAGCGCTTCGGCGCAGATCGATTTTTCACTGTCGCTCAGATGGCCTGCGGCAATGCGGTCAATCATGTCGTTGATGATATTGACGGCGTCGTCTTCTTCGGCCCGCGCGTCGCGCAGGCGCGGCTCGCTGAGCGCAAGCTCACTGCCCTGAGCGCGCACCTCCGTGAAGGCCACCTCGATTGCGTCTTCCGTCAGCGGATAGATTTTCTCGTAGACTCTGCCGACGCGATCAAGCGAGAGATTCGCGCCGCGCCCGTCCTCGCGCATTCCAACCATGTTGCCGCCGCGCCTGCGCATCACCAGCATCAACCGCCGACTGTTGCGCCCGATGCCGACGATGCGACCGGGGACGACTACTTCGTCCAACCAGCGATAAAAGAGTTCGGCTCGCGTCTGTGGCAGAGTTTCGAGCAGGCGCGCGCGCGCGCTCGCTAATCTTTCAAGCCCGCGCGCGACCGCCGTCGGCAAATTGCATCCGGCCTTGTCCAGTTTCTCGCGTATGCGCAGCTCGTTCATTTCGCGCTCGCGCTCCATGCGCGTGATGCGCCGCGCCGTCTCGCGGTAGGCAAAGCTCCGCTCGGCAATCTCGCGCACCTGTCCAAACCCTTTGTAAGCGTCGAGCAAATTGAGCAAGGTCGAGTAGGTGGCACGAAACTGGCTCTGTAAGGGGTCGGGCGGAGATTCCAAAAGCTCCGCGATGCGCTCAGGGTCTTGATGCAGGCCCGGCGCGGCAACGATGAAGCCCACGCGGTCGCGCCCGCGCCGCCCTGCGCGCCCAGTCATCTGCTGCAACTCAGAGGCCGAGAGCAGACGCCAACCGCTGCCCGTGCGCGCATCAACGTTGGTGATGACAACCGTACGCGCCGGAAAATCAACGCCCGCCGCGACCGTCGCCGTCGCAAAGATGGCGTCGAGCAAGCCTCTCGTCATCAATCGCTCGATAGCCAGTTTCCATGCGGGGATGTGACCGGCGTGATGCGCGGCGACGCCGCCCTTGATGATCGTGTCCCAATGGCGATGCCCGCGCACCTCCGGGTGCTCCGCGACAAATTCGCGCATGATGGCACGCCGCGCGTCGCGTCTCTCGGCGCGGTCGTCGCGCCGCTGGAGCGCAGCCTCTGAGGCGGCCTCGTCGCAGCGCCGCCTCGTCGGTAAAAAGACAATCGCGGGCAGCAGATCGTAAGACTTCAGCGCCGCCAGCAATTGCGCGGGCGGCATCTCCGGCATCTTCAGTTTCAAGCTGTCTCTCCAAGCGATAGGAAAAGAAAGATTGTTTCACGCAAAGACGCAAAGGCGCTAAGAAGAGGGCGACTGTTTTGCTTCAGGATTCTTCTTTGCTTTCTTTGGCTTTCTTGTTTTTGCGCCTTTGCGTCTTTGCGTGAAATCCTGACGCGCATAATCCTGCTATTCGGAACTGTCAGGCTCAACGCGGGCCGCCTCTCCTTCTCCAAAACGGGCGCGGCGAGCGTTCACGCCGTTCCTGATTTTCTCGCTCGCCCAACCGCACTATCTCCGAATTCAATCCGCCCGCTTCGTTAAGGAGCGGCAGCAATTGGCCGTCCGGCAGCAGAAAGGCTGCGCGAAGAGGAACGGGCCGCGCGCCCGGACGCGCGACAACGCCGCAAGGCACACCGCGTACCTCTGAAATCCATGCGGCAAACTCCTCTGCGTTGCCGATGGTCGCCGACAGCAGAAGCAATCTGACGCGCGGCGGCGACAGGATAATGGCTTCTTCCCAGACGTGCCCGCGTTCTTCGTCGGCCAGATAATGAGCTTCGTCCAGCACAACGAGGTCTGCGCGGATATTGCTACCGCTGCGTAAACTATCAAACAACTGGTTGCGATAGATTTCTGTTGTGCCGACGATGAGCGGCGCGTCCCCGTTCTCTTTGCGGTCGCCTGTCAGGATGCCGACGCGCTCTGCGCCAAACTCTTCCGTAAATTCCTGATACTTGGAATTGGTCAGCGCCTTGAGCGGGCTGGTGTACCATGCGCGGCGACCGGCGTCGAGCAGGCGGCGTATTTCCTCGCGCGCAATCCAGGTCTTGCCGCTGCCCGTCGGTGCTGTCACAAGCACGTCTTCGTGTTCGAGCGCCGAGAGCGCTTCGAGTTGAAAAGGGTCTGGCTTGAAGGGCGCGGGAGCGGGCGTGCCGATGCCTTCGAGCAGGCGTCGCAACTCGCGCGGCTGCGCAATTGTACGGCGCGGCGGCGCGAGCCGAGTTTCCTCCGCACTTAAGCCAGACGCCTTCTCTCGCGCTCCCTCTTTTCGACGCCCTTCCGCTTTGCGTTTCTTGTCTTCAGCGACACGTTTACGGCGGCGGTTGTTAACATCTGAGCGTGGCATGGCGTCATTCTAACTCAGGGCAGCGCCGGGAGGTTAGAGATGAAGGGTCTGCTATGTGGACGCCGCAGCCACTTGATGCGTCCGCTTTCGCCCTAAAGTCTTTGAGAAAGCTGCTCTTCAGGTGGTAACTTATTAGCATCAGTCTCGCAACGCTGCCGGGGCAAAAAGCGTCTAAGCTTGACGGAAGTGCGCGGCTTTTTAGGGCGCTTGCGCTTACGGGTAAAGAAATTGAAAGAATTGTTCGAAAATTTCGAGATTAACAGCACGCCTCGCTGGCGGCTTCTGGCCCGGTTGACGGGTTTTTCTGTCATACTGCACGCGGCGCTCATCGCAGCATTTATTTTCATCCCCGCGCTGCGTAATGCGCTCAGTCTCGTGCAGTTAATCTCCGGCGCGGAATACGTTGACGAGGATTACAACGCGACGAATATCGGCGAGCGCGCGACCTTGATTGGCGTCTCACCCGACGGGAAACTGCATTATCCGCCCGGCTATTTTGCCGCGAACAAACAGCCCGCGCCGCCCGCAGCGCAAGTCGTAGCGGAAGCCAAGCCGACGCCCAAGCCCAAACCAACGCCGACACCGACGCCCACTCCAAGCCCTTCGCCGCAGCCTTCGGCGTCGCCCGCTGACGTTGACAAAGCGAGCGAGGTAGCAGGCGCAGGCGAGCCACAGACGAAAGAGGAAGCGGAGAAGGCGATGGACGAGGCAGCGCAGAAAAACGGCATCGTCCGTCCAGACGAGGGAAAGATTAACAAGCGCCCGTTGAAAGATTGGCTGGCGTACGCCAACGAGTTGAAGACGAAGGGCGAACTGGATTTGAGCGGCATGGTCGCGGTGGATATCGTCGCTCAGCGCGACGCGGAGGGCAGGCTCTATAATACTCAGGTCGTGCATAAGTCCGGCGACCCGCAACTAATCGCCGTCGCTAAAAAACTGGTCGCCGCCATCAACGATAGCAACGCTCTCTATTTCCTTAAGGGCACCGGCGAAGGCGAGGTACGTTTCTTTGTCAGAATGGATCAGGCGCAGGTGACGGCCAGCGTGGAATCCGATGTCGAGACGGCAGAGTTGGCAAAGAAGATGGCATCGGGATATAGCATCATGCTGTTGATGGGAAAGGCCGCGCGTAAGGGCAAAGACGAGGCCATCATTTACCAGAACACGCGGATTTCTGCCCGTGGCAAACAAATCGTCGTCAACTTCTCGATGCCGCGTCAGGCTGCCGGTGACATGCTGAAGAAGCAACTTCCTTCAACTTGAGTTATAATAGCAATCGTTTGAGCTTGACTCTTTCGGCGTCCCGCGTTTGATTAAGTTAACTTTAATGCTCAGTTCTCGCGCTACAAACATTTCTTCTCTGCTCGCGGCGGCGATGAGCGTTTACGTGTGCCTACTCGTGGCAGACACGCAGGCGCTCGCGCAGAGGTCGTCGACGATTGTGGCCGCGCAAACGCAACTCAGGAAAAGCACGAACCCGACGCTGAACGCGCCCGCAGCGCCCACACAGATTGAGCGCCCGCTTGAGCAAGCCGCCGCCAAAAGCGTTAAGCTGTCCTCTCAAGACGAAAAAGCGGTCGCCAGCGTGGCACTACCGCAAGAGACTTTCTGCGCGCTGCTCTCAAAATACCTTTCCTTAAGCTGAACTGCCGACGCGCGAGCCAGTCGCTTTCGGCGACTCGCTTGCCACCACTTCCATCGCTCAATTACAATCGCACGTTGCGCTCTAGAGCGCTTCAAATAGGTGTCCGAACCTTGTAGGGGTTCGTTTTTCATCAGGACTAAAAGATCATGATTGATAAGTTTTTGACCAAAGTTTTCGGCAGCAGCAACCAGCGTTATCTCAAGACCATTCAACCCAGCGTCGCACGCATCAACGAGCTTGAGCCGAGCATCAAGCGGCTCTCGGATGATGAACTGCGTGGCCGCACCGCAGAGTTTAAAGAGCGCGTCGCGCGCGCCGTCGCCGATGCGCGCGACCCTGAAGACCTCAGGCGTAAAGAGCGCGCTATCCTGGACGAATTGCTGCCCGAAGCGTTTGCTGTTGTTCGTGAAGCGAGCGTGCGCTCGACGGGGATGCGCCACTTCGACGTGCAGCTTATCGGCGGCATAGTGCTGCATCAAGGCAAGATCGCAGAGATGCGCACCGGGGAAGGTAAAACGCTCGTCGCCACCTTGCCCGCTTACCTTAATGCCCTGACGGGTCGCGGCGGCGTTCACGTCGTCACGGTCAACGATTACCTGGCCTCGCGCGACGCCGAATGGATGGGCCAGATTCACCGCTTTCTCGGCCTCGAAGTCGGATGTATCCAAAACGACATGGACGACTTTGAGCGCAAGGACGCCTACGCCGCAGACATCACCTACGGCACGAACAACGAGTTCGGCTTCGATTACCTGCGCGACAACATGAAGTTTGACCTCGCCACCTGTGTTCAGCGCGGGCATTACTTCGCCATCGTTGACGAGGTTGACTCTATCTTGATTGACGAGGCGCGCACCCCGCTCATCATCTCCGGCGCATCGGACGAAGCGACAGACAAGTATTACAAGGCCGATGCCATCATCCCGCAGCTTAAAAAAGGCGAAGAGGTTGACGGCAAGAAGACCGGCGATTACATCGTTGACGAAAAACAGCACACAGCCGTTCTGACCGAAGACGGCGTTGACAAGGCAGAGCGGCTGCTCGCCGTCGGTAATCTCTACGACCCGTCGAACATGGAGATGCTGCACTGCGTCGAGCAGGCTCTGAAGGCGCACACGCTCTATAAACTCGATCATCAATACGTCGTGCAGGACGGCGAAGTCATCATCGTTGACGACTTCACGGGGCGCTTGATGAAGGGCCGCCGCTGGTCTGACGGCTTGCATCAGGCGGTCGAAGCCAAAGAAGGCGTCAAGATCGAGAAAGAGAATCAAACGCTCGCCACTATCACGCTGCAAAACTACTTCCGCCTCTACGAAAAGCTCTCCGGCATGACCGGCACGGCGGAGACCGAAGCAGCAGAGTTTCATTCGACCTACAAGCTCGACGTGGTTGTCATTCCAACCAACATGCCGATGGTGCGCGAAGACGCTTCCGACATGATCTATCGCACGCTGCCGGAAAAATGGGATGCCGTCATCGAAGAGATTAAAGAGTGTCACGAGAAGGGACAGCCCACGCTGGTCGGCACCGTCTCGGTGGAAAACTCAGAGTTGATTTCGCGTAAATTACAAAAGGAAGGTATTCCGCACAACGTCCTCAACGCGAAGTATCACGAGCGAGAAGCGGAGATTGTCGCGCAAGCGGGCCGTAAGGGCGCAGTTACCATTGCGACCAACATGGCCGGGCGCGGCACGGACATCCTGCTCGGCGGCAATCCTGAGTTTCTCGCGCGCGAGGCGCTGAAAAAACAGGAGATTGACCCTGACGAAGTAACGGACGAGCAATGGGAAGAGGCCGTCAGCGAAGCCAAGCGCGTCGTCGAAGCGGAGCACAAGGAAGTGGTCGCGGCGGGCGGACTGCACATCATAGGCACTGAGCGCCACGAATCGCGCCGCATTGATAATCAGTTGCGCGGTCGCGCCGGACGACAGGGCGACCCAGGCTCCTCCCGCTTCTTTCTTTCACTCGAAGACGATTTAATGCGTATTTTCGCGGGCGACAAAGTGCGTGCCCTGATGGAGCGCCTTGGGATGGAGAAGGGCGTCGCCATCGAATCCAAGATGGTCTCAAAACGCATCGAAGGCGCGCAGAAATCCGTCGAAGGCCGCAACTTTGAGGCGCGCAAGCACCTGCTTGAATACGACGACGTGATGAACAAGCAGCGCGAGACGATTTACGGCTTGCGCCGACAGCTTTTGGAAGAACCGGATCAGCGTGATTACCTGCTCGGCGAAACAGGCGTGGCCCACGACCTGCTCTCGGATTTGACAAAGCAGTACTTGAACCCGGAGGTCTCGCCCGACGATTGGGACGTTGAGAACTACGCTGTGCAACTCAACGCCATCTACGACTTCGACGTTGACGCCGAAGGAATAGATTTCGAGAATTCGACTTCGCAGGAGATAGAAGACACCATCTGGGAAAAACTCAAGGCGAAGTATGCAGAGAAAGAGCAGCAGATCGGCGTCGAGGCGATGCGCACCTACGAGCGTATCATCATGCTCAACATCATCGACGCGCAGTGGAAAGACCACCTGCTCTCGATTGACCATCTCAAGCAGGGCATCGGTCTCGTCGGCTACGGGCAGAAAGACCCGCTCGTTGAATACAAGAAGCAATCGTTCGATCTCTTCCAGGAGATGCTCGACCGCATTGACAAGACGACGATTCGCTCTCTCTTTAACCTGCAGGTTGTCTCCGAGCAAGCGCCCGAACAATTGCAGCAGCGCCGCGCACAGCGTCGCCCGTCCAGCTTGAGCTTCACCGGCCCGAACCAATCGGCGGCAGCAGCCGGTGAGGAAGCGGGCAAGGTCAAGACCATCACGCGCGATCAGCCGAAGGTTGGGCCAAACAAGCCTTGCCCGTGCGGCTCCGGCAAGAAATACAAGAAGTGCTGCGGCGCGTAAAAGGTGTTCGGCTTCAGGAGCAGGTGTGATGCTGAAATCCCGTACAGCTTTGGTTTCACTTCCGACGGTTCTGCTCTTCTGCGCGTGCCTGCTCATCATAGGCACGCGCAGTCAAGCTTTCGCGCAGCAATACAACAGGCCAGCCGCGCAAGAGTATTACGAGGCCGGGCTGAAGCTGTTGAAGGAAGAGTCGTATCGGAAAGCCCTCGAACAAGCCGAGTCGGCGTTTCAGGTTGACCGCGACTTTGCGCCCGCATGGCTCTTGAAGAGCAATGCTCTGGTCGGACTCTTCAAACAGGAGTACAAGAAGAACTCCGGGCCAAATAAGAACAATCAAAAAGCTTTTCTGCGACTGAAAGAAGCCGCCGACAGCCTTGGGCGTTACATACGATTAGTTCCTGCTGCGCCAGATGCGGAGGCAATGAGGGAGGCGTATTCTGCTCTGCTGATTTACGGGCAACTGGCCGAAGCGGATGAACCTTCGCGCACCCTCTTTCGACCGGCAGAGGTTGACACTAAAGCACGTATTCGCCATAGGCCGATGCCGAGCATGCCGGAAAAGGCGCGTGAGGCAGGGGCGCAGGGAGCGGTCGTGCTCTTAGGCGTGCTGGATAAAGACGGAACGATCAGGCATTTGATGGTCATTGAACCGATGGGCTATGGGCTGACGGAAGCGTGCCTTGAGGCCGCTCGCCGTACTGAATTCACTCCCGCCATTAAAAATGGTCAACCCGTCTCGACGCTCCTTCAGATGGAATACAATTTTAATCTCTATTAGCCCAATCACACTTGCATCCTTGATTAACCGACCCTGCACCTGTGCTTTCCTTTAGATGAGCAGTAACGTCACATCGACGAATCCAATCGTGCAAGCCATTATCGCTGGAACTGCTCCGCAGGCGGCGCGGATGGCGGCTGCGCGTGGCATGCTGCCGCTCGCGCAGGCAGACTTGCTGGAAGTGTTGGTCGTTTTGCGCGCGAGCGATGAGACAGAGATTGCTTCTGCCGCTGCGGCCACGCTTGAGGCGCAACAACCGGAGTCTCTGCTGGCGGTCGCATCATCGAACGAGACTTCCCCGACGGTGCTGGGCTATCTGGCCGCACACCCCGGCGCAGGTCGCTCAGTCCACGAAGCCGTCACGCTCAACGCCAACACGCCAGATGAAGGCATCGCCCTGCTCGCAAGCGCAACAGCGGACGGCCCGCTGCTCGAACTCATCTCTATCAACCAGCAACGTCTGATTCGCGCTCCCGCCATTATCGAAGCCATCATCAGTAATCCAGCGCGTACGCCGGAAGCCGAACGCCGTGCACGCGAAACGCGGCTTGAGTTTTTCGAGAAAGAGCGCGGCGCGCAGCAGATTATCGGAGAGCTACGCGCTCGCGGCCTGCCCGCAGCAGCCGAATTTTTAGAAGCTTCGGAAACCGTCAGCACTGACGAGACCTTCACCGTCGAAGATGCGTGGCTCATCGCTTCGCACATCGAAGTCGCGGACGCAGACATAGATGATTCATGGTTGGGCCTTGAGCGTCTTGAAGAATTCTTCGAGGAAACCTTCGAGCAGCGCGCCGCCAATGCCGAACGCGTTATCAATGAAACGCAGACGGAAAACAAAGACTTGCCGCCCGAACGCGTCGCGCTCATCCGTCGCATCATGTTGATGACCGTCAAGGATCGCGTCAAGCTCGCGATTAAGGGCGACCGCGAGGCGCGCACAATTCTCATCCGCGACTCTAACAAGGTCGTCGCCTCGGCTGTCGTTCACAACCCGCGCGTGACGGAGAATGAAATTGAAGCCATCGCGGCGATGCGTACTGTCTCCGACGAGGTGCTGCGGCTCATCTCTCTGAATCGCGCATGGGCGCGTTCGTACCCGATTATTCACAACCTCGCGCGCAACCCGCGCACGCCCATCGCCACCGCCATCACCATCCTGCCGCGCATCCGCACCAAAGACCTGCAACAGATCACACAAAACCGCAACGTCTCGGAAGCCGTCCGCCGTCAGGCCTATCGTCTCTTGTCCACGCGCAGCGGACACTGAAATTTAATTGACACACGGCGCTGCGCTCCGTAGAATTCGCGCTACTGATTCCCCTTTGAAATAGTCAAACGGAAGCGGACGCCCTGATTCGCTTTCAAGGCGCTCGCTTTTCTCTGCGAAAGACAGGCCAGAGCCGAGACGAGCATTCGTTAATCACAGCGCGCACAAGTGTAGAGTGCGCTTACCAGGAGAGGGAATGCGATGCCTAGACATTTAATCACGTGGCTGATATTCGGATTGATTGCCGGAGCGATTGCCAAGCTCTTGACGCCTGGACGTGACCCCGGCGGCTGTATCGTGACGATGCTGATTGGAATTGCGGGCGCTATCTTGGGCGGCTTTATCGCACGCGCGCTCGGCATGGGTGGCGTGGAAGGCGAACCCCTGTTCGAGGGCAGATTCTTCGCCGGACTGGCCTTCGCCGTTCTCGGCGCGGTCATTCTACTGGTGATTTATCATTTACTCGTCGGCAGAAAACGCGCCTGAGACGGCCCAGACTGTTCTATAGCCCACTGCGATTAATCAAAGGCCGGAGACGCTGCTCTTTCAAGAAGAGCGTCGTCTCCGGCCTTTGCGTCTTGAGCGCGCTACGACGGTCGCTAGAAAATCTCCGAACTCTTGCGCAGCACAGACCAAGCGACATCCGTCAGCGTGTGGCTTGCCGCGCCCCACCATAGCCCCGCCAATATGGCCCACACCCAATGCTGTCCGATGTTTTGCCGGACGCTTCCTTCTATCGTCTGCCATGCTCGCGCCAGATCGTCGAACCCCGGTGCGGCTCCACCCATCAGGGTCGCGCGTAAGTAGACGGCCCCCAATACGACCAGCGCGAGCACCATTGCAAAGTAGATGACGCGAATCAACGTGCCGAAGATAATGCCGTGCGACCATCTGGAACGGTGGCGAAACAGAGCCTTGTAAGGCCACCAGAGAAAACGAAACACTCCCCAGCGCGTGTACTGCCGCGATTGAATATCCAGGTCTGGCCCGAACATCAAACCGCCAAAGAGCATCGCAACGGTCGCCAGCGCCGCGAGCGCCGGATTGCCCGTCAATCCCCACGCCGCGAGAAAAGTCGGAGCGGCGAGAATAAACGTAATCGCGTCGTGGGTTTTTCCTGAAGGCATTGACCCGTCCTCTTCCACACTAATTCCAACTCTTAACTATCTCAAGTCGCGTCGCAATCAATGCGACCACTGCATCATACACAACATTGGGCTTCAAGCCGGATTTTGTTTGTCTTGACATCAAGCTCAAAACGAGTAAAATGTCGCCCAACTAGGGCGTCTCCGTTGTGGTGTGAGGACACAACGGATTAGAGGCTGAACGTCTCCGCCCCTCACAATCCCCAAAATGATTGTGAAGGAAAGGCCAGTGGGGTGAGGACACTGGCCTTTCGTTTTTATTGATTAACGTCGTGGCCTGCAAGCAAGGGCTGTGACTCATCTATTTCTTTGCCTGCGGGAGCGGCGGCAGGCTCTGCAAGATTCCTCCCTGTCCCACCAGTTTCTCTATCTCATCGAGTTCGGTCGGTAAGAAATCCGTGAAGTTTTCTATGCCTTTTTCGGTCACGACGATGACATCCTCGTAGCGCATGTATAGATTCTCTTCCGGAACCCAGAGCTGAGGGTCTACTGAGAAGACATGACCCGCTTGCAGCACTCCCTTTGAATAATCCCCGTCGTCATGCACAGCCATCCCAACCGGATGCGAAAAAACGCCTCCGCCTGTTTCCACCAATTTCCGCGCGGCCTGTTCGTAAATCGGCTTTGAAAACTTTGTTTTCCGAAACACATCTTCCATCGCCGCTCTCGCTTCTTCCCGGATGGATTTCGGCGTCACGCCCGGACGGATGCGCTTCATGATTTCGTTTCGGTAATCCAACACGAACTGAAGCAACTCTCTCTGCTCTCTATTAAATTTCCCATTGACCGGCCACATCCGCGCGACATCACTCGTGTAGTATCCATAGTCTGGAGCGAAATCCATCAGCACCAGATCACCGGCTTTCAGTTGATCGGAATTGCGATAATAGTGTGCGTTCCAGATATTTTTTGTTCCCGAAGCGGTGATTGAACGATAGCCTTCCAGACGCGCGCCGTGGGCCAAAAATATATAGCGAGCGACAGCATCAAGCTGATATTCGAAGATGCCCGGTTTCGTATTGCGAATAGCTTCGAGCAGGCCGAGGCCGGAGAGTTGTGAGGCGCGGCGAATGAGCGCTATCTCGCGCTGACTCTTGACGCTTCTTAACTCATCGAGAATAGGAGTCAGATCGCGGACTTCCGCTCGCGGGAATCGCGTCCGCAGGAGTTGTATGAAATGAGCTTCCCTTGAGACGCGCCCGTCCCAGTAATCCGCAGCGATGCTGGCATCCGCGCTCTGTAGCTCATGACGGCTTTCCGCTGACCCTTCTGCTGGCGTAAACAGTGTGTAAATCAAGGGCGGCGGTGAACCCTTCAAGAGGTCACGCATCCATCCTTCGGTCATCAATTGTGTGCTTGATACGGCGTCCACGCCGGTTAACCGTTTCACCAGCTCAGCATCATCTGCTGATAGAATCCGCCCTTCGCTTCTTTCAAGGCGCTCATCTCTCGGCGGCAAGTACAATGTCACTTTGCGATTTCTTCCGTCGAGCAACAGATACGAGTGAGGCGTCTCAATGCCGGAGAGATAGTAAAACTCATTCGATTGACGAGGCATGTTGAAGCCTCTGGCTTTGGGAGCGCCCTGAACAATTGCGATGGCATTATCGCCGATGCGTTCGAACATTTTTTGCCACCGCGCTTTAAACTCTTCGGGTGGAAAATGCGATTGATAATATGGCGCGCTTTGCCCGAACACCGGCAGCGATAAAAGCGCCGACACCGCCAACCCGCAAAGTAGTAAAGGCCAGCGAAGCTTGTTTGTCCCGTTAATTATGAAGCGCACTTGATGAGTCTCCTTAGAATTAGAATCTAACGTCAGAAGCCGGAGCAGTTTCTTGAGAACGCGGCCTTGCCGTTCTGAATCGCGCGAAGGCAAGAAGGCGGATTCTACCGTATAGACGCGTTTGAGATAAACAGAAAGCTCAATCAATCGCCCCGCTTCTGGAAAAGCTACAGCCGCTGTTATTTTGTTCTACTTTTCCTACGGCCTTTGCACGCTGGCTCCTGCCAATGTTTGCTTTGGGCCAAGGCAAAAGTACGTATTTGCCAGTTGTCGCTAGCGCACATTACACTGAACGCGCATGAATTGATTGCAAATGGGAAAGCAGGGAAAAGTGAGAACGGCATTGGAGTACGCGGCGGCGCGCACGGTGCTGACGGGTTTGCGCTGGCTGCCGCGCCCGCTGGCGGTTGCAACGGGCCGTGGACTGGGACGCATAGCTTATAGAGTCGGGGGCAGGCTTGGGCGCACAGGCTCCCGCAATCTGGAACTCGCTTTTCCGAACATGAGCGAGCAGGAGCGCGCGCGTATCTTGCGCGGCTGCTTTCTCAATCTGGGCCGACTGCTCGGCGAAGTCAGCCACTTTCCACGAGCCACGCCTGAAAGCCTGCGAGGCATCCTCGAATGTGAGGGTTTGGAGCATCTGGAAGCGGCGCGGGCACGCGGGCGCGGCGTCATCATGTTCACAGGCCATCTGGGCGCATGGGAGTTGTCCAGCTTCGCGCTTTCGGCTCTTGGTTATCCGATGAGCTTCCTCGTTCGCCGCATTGATAATCCGCTGGTCGAACAGTTAATTGATAAAACTCGCACGCGCTTTGGCAATCGCTCGATTGACAAGCGCGCCGCCGCGCGACCAATGCTGCGTACGCTGCGCGCGGGCGAAACGCTCGGCATCCTCGTTGACCTTAACACTCAGCCGCATGAAGGAGTCTTCGTAGACTTCTTCGGCATCCCTGCTTCAACGACGGTTGGGCTGGCGACTATGGCTTTGCGCACGGATGCTGCTGTTCTGCCAATCTTTGTGCCCTGGGACGAACAACGCCAGCGCTTTCTGATGCGCATTGAGCCGCCTCTGGAAATTACGCGAACGGGAGACGAGCAGGAAGACGTACGGCAGTTGACGGCGCTTTTTACAAACGTGATTGAAAAATACGTCCGCCTGTATCCGGATCAATGGCTCTGGATACACAAACGCTGGAACACACGCCCGGACGGAGAAGCAAATTTCTACTCAAACCAGGGAAAAACGGCTTCGTAACCCGGTTTTGCAGCAGCGGTATTGCAATTTTTTCAACATTAAAATCCGTGCATTAAGTCGGATTTTTAACGATATTTCGTGCTTTTTGATGTTTTGCCCACCACTTTGTCACAAAAATATTGTGATTTAGTAAAAATTGTTCTTGACAACTCACAAAACTTCGGTATAATTCCTCACATCCTAAGGCACAACGATCCGAGTGGACTTGCTTTTGGCGATTTTATAGATGGTTGAAAAAGTGGTTTGTTGCTCTTGGCCGGAACCCCGTTTTGAGGTGCGTAGGTTTGCAGGCTCGGGTAGCTTTTTTCAGAAGCCACGCGGAATTATCTCGCCCGTAACACACGCACCGCCTATAAATCACGGAATCGAACGTATGTGACGATTCTCAGTTCATTGCCAACGCCACCCTGAATCTCCGAGCCTGCCCCAAAAGTTTTGCCCCGTCAGTCGAAAGATTGACGGGGCTTCCTCCTTTAGTATTGATTTTAGTTTGGTTGCTTCCAATCAGGAATCGCGAATCTAAAATCACAAACGGGTCACATCGCCAGCCCTCCGTCAACCTGAAGCACCTGCCCCGTGATATAACGAGCATCTGTTGAAAGCAGAAAGCAGGCGATGCGTGCGACTTCGTCCGCTTCGGCGAAACGTCCGAGCGGAATCTGTTCGAGCAGCTTTGATTGATAATCCTCGTTGAGTGCGCCCGCCATCTCTGTTGAAACGAGGCCGAGGGCGAGCGCGTTGACCGTGACCTTGCGGCTGGCTACCTCTTTCGCCAGAGCCTTCGTCAAGCCGATCATGCCAGCCTTCGAGGCGGAGTAGTTTGATTGGCCTGCCATCCCGACGCGCCCGCTGATGGAAGAGATATTCAAGATAGAGCCGCCCTCCTCCTGTCTCATCATCACGCGCAACGCAGCCTTTGCGAAATTCCAAGCGCCCTTGAGATTAGTGTCAATCACAGCATCCCAGTCGTCTTCCTTCATGCGCAGGATTAACTGGTCGCGCACGATGCCAGCGTTGTTGACCAGAAAATCTATTCGCCCGAAAGCCTCCTTGGTTTGCTTAACCATCTCGGCGGCGGCTTCTGTATTAGCCACATCACATTGCATCGCCAGCGTGCTTACGTTCATCGCTTGGATTTCCTCCTTGAGCGTCTCCGCGGCCTCCGCGCTCTTTGCGTAGTTGAAAGCGACGTGAGCGCCGCGCCGCGCCAACTCCAATGCAATCGCACGACCGATGCCGCGCGTCGCGCCCGTCACAATCGCCGCCTTGCCTGAGAAAGGTTTCGTTGAATCACTCACAATCTTTCCTCCAAAAACAACTCAAATGCCAGTGATTAGATACCAGATATTACTAACAAAGAGAGACTGCCATCTAACATCTGACATCTTCTTTATAATTTCAACGAGCGTAGATACTGGATAAACTCCGGCGCGAGGTCTGGACGCTTGAGTGCAAACTCGACGGTGGCGATGAGAAAGCCGAGTTTGTCGCCCGCGTCGTGACGTGTGCCATGAAAACGCACCGCGTAGAAGGGACGCTTTTTCAGTAGTTGGCGCATCGCGTCGGTGATTTGGATTTCGCCTCCTGCGCCGGGACGCGTCCGCTCGATCTCAGGGAAGATGTCCGGCGTCAGGATGTAGCGACCGATGATGGCGAGGTCTGAAGGAGCTTCTGCAAACGGCGGTTTTTCAATCATGTCTTTGATGCGATAGACGCCGTCGCTTACCTCTTCAGCATCAATCACGCCGAAGCGCGAGATGGCTTCGCCCGCCACCTGCATCGTGCCGAGCACGGGCGCATCATACTTTTCGTAAACGTCCAGCATCTGCCTGAGCGCGGGCCGCTCCGCGTCAACAATATCGTCGCTGAGCATGACGGCGAAGGGTTCATCTCCAACGAGGTCGCGCGCCTGAAAGATGGCATGACCGAGGCCGAGCGCCTCGCGCTGCCGGACGTAGCTGATGCGCGCCATCTCAGAAATAGCATGCGTCTGCTCAAGCTCTTTGACTTTGCCGCGCTCGCGCAATAAATGCTCAAGCTCGAAGGAAATATCAAAATGGTCTTCGATGGCGCTCTTGCCGCGACCCGTGACGATAATCACGGACTCTATGCCGGAGGCGACCGCTTCTTCGACGACATACTGAATCAGCGGCTTGTCAACAAGCGAGAGCATCTCTTTGGGCGAAGACTTGGTGGCGGGCAGAAAACGTGTGCCCAACCCCGCCGCCGGAAAAACAGCTTTACGAATCTTCTGTGGCATAAAAATTCAGCGACCCTTCCCTTGAACATAAAGATAAACCCGCGCGCGCCCGGCTGCTCTTAGCTCAAGCGAGACGGCCTCAGGCGCGTCCTGCTTGACACTTGCGTGCGGCGTCGGATAGCTTGACGCTTTTCGTTTGCGACCTATGTAAAGTCGTCTTTCATATCATACGATAAAGCGCCACGGCAAACGCTCTCTCTGAAAAGGACACCGGCAGAATGCTTGATTTAACCTTCGTCCGCGACAATCTAGACAGGGTGCGTGCTGCGTTGGAAGCGCGCGGCTTCCCCGTTGCAGCCCTTGATGATTTTGCGGCGGCTGACACGGAGCGCCGCCGCGTCATCGCGGAATCCGACCAACTGAACGCCGAGCGCAACACTGCGAGCCGCGAGATTGGCGCGTTGATGAAGGAGGGCAAACGCGATGAAGCAGAGTCGCGCCGCAGCGCAGTGGGCCAACTAAAGGAGCGCATCGCGGAGCTTGACGGCGCGCGTGACGCGGCGGAAGCGCGCATGCGAGAGATACTCTCAACGATTCCGAACATTCCGCACGAGAGCGTCCCCCTTGGCGCAGACGAGACGGCCAACACGGAAGTGCGACGTTGGGGCACGCCGCCCACTTTTGATTTCGAGCCGCAGGATCACGTTGACTTAGGCACAGCGCTCGGCATCCTGGACCTAGAACGCGCAGCGAAGATTGCCGCCGCTCGCTTTGCCATCCTGAATGGCGTGGGCGCACGTTTGAGCCGTGCTCTCATCAATTTCATGCTTGACCTGCACACGCGAGAGCACGGCTACACGGAAACACTGCCGCCGTTTATTGTTAATAGTGATGCGCTGTTCGGCACAACGCAGCTTCCGAAGTTCAAGGACGATCTCTTTAAGCTGACGGACGAGCGCGAGCTTTATCTAATTCCGACAGCGGAAGTCCCCGTCACCAACTATCATCGTGAAGAGATATTGGACGCCGCGCAGTTGCCCATGCACATGGTCGCCTATACGCCGTGCTTTCGCGCCGAAGCAGGCTCTTACGGGCGCGACACGCGTGGCATCATCCGGCAACATCAGTTTGAGAAAGTGGAGTTGGTGAAACTCACGCTGCCTGAGGATTCTTATAATGAGTTGGAAGCATTGACCCGCAACGCCGAAGCGGTGCTGCAAAAGCTGGGGCTACATTACCGTGTCGTCACGCTCTCGACGGGCGACATCGGCTTTGGCCCGGCGAAGACCTACGACATAGAAGTCTGGCTGCCCTCGCAGAATACTTTCCGCGAGATTTCCTCTTGCTCGAATTACGAAGCTTTTCAGGCCAGACGCGCGCAGATTCGCTTTCGTCGCACGGGAGGCGCAAAGCCCGAATTCGTTCACACGCTCAACGGCTCCGGCCTCGCAGTCGGGCGCACATGGGTCGCCATCCTCGAAAATTACCAGCAACAGGACGGCTCAATCGTCATTCCCGAAGCGCTCAGACCGTATATGAATGGGGAAGAAGTAATCAGTAAACAGTAGTCAGTTTTCAGTTTTCAGTAAAAGCATTTGCCTTATTGCTGAAAACTGAAAACTCAAAACTGTAAACCGGTTACTTGATTCTCAAATCAAAGGGCATCATCGCCATCGCTTCGCCGCGTTTCATGCGGTTGAGGAGGGTGGCGTATTGAAGGGTTCGGCGCACGTCTTCGGGGAGGGCTTCAAAGGCTGCGCGTTGTTGTTGCAGCTTGACGGTTTCCGCATCGTCGCTGCCGAAGAAGCCATCGAAGAAGCTGCGCGGGTAAGGCAGGATGACGCGCTTGATGCTCTTATCGGCGGGGATTCCGGCGAGTTGCTTGGCGATTTCGACGGCCTTGTCTAATCCGCCGAATTCATCAACGAGACCCTTCTCTTTGGCTTGCGCGCCTGTCCAGACGCGGCCCTGCCCGATGGAGTCAATGTATTCGGGATCGCGCCCGCGCCCCTTGGCGACCTTGGGCACAAACTCATCGTAGTAAGTGCTCTTGATGATGCCAAAGAATTTGTCGCGTTCTTCGGGCGTAAACTTTTCCGTCTCGCGGAAGAGTCCAGCGTTCTTGCCGCGCAGCACGTACTCGTTCGTCACTCCCAGCCAGTTATAGAACTCTTTCATCACGGGCTTGCCCGCAAAGATGCCGATGGAGCCTGTATAGGTCGAAGGCTCTGCGACAATCTTGTTGGCGTTGCAGGCGATGTAGTAGCCGCCGGAAGCCGCGACATCACCCATCGAAATGACGACGGGCTTCTTCAGCTTCGCCAGTTCGATTGCGCGCCAGATAACGTCGGACGCGTAGGACGAGCCGCCCGGACTATCAACGCGAATCACGATGGCTTTAATCGTTTCATCCTTGCGCGCGTCGTCAATGGCTTTGACCATCGTGTCTGAGCCGATGGACTGGCCGCCGAAGGGGCTATCTTCGGATTTGCCGGAGCCGATAGAGCCTGTGCCATAGATGACGGCGATGCGCTCGCCACGGTTGAGGCCCAACGATTCCGGTTCGACTTCTCGATACTCTTCGCCGCGCGTGAGGCGCAATTCGTCCGACTCTTTGTAGCCGAGCCGTCCCTTTAATTCCTTCTCGACTTCATCGCGGTAGCTCGCGCCGTCAATCAAACCAATTTTCTGCGCTTCCGGCGCGCTGTATGGCGCATTGTCAATGATGGCGCGAACGTCGTCAGCGGATTTCTTACGCGTCGTGGCGACCGTGTTAATAAAACGATTAAAGAGGTCGTCGAGGATGGCGTTGACGACTTCGCGGTGGCCTTCGGACATCTCCTTGCGCGTAAACGAATCTGGCGCGTTCTTGTACTTGCCTATCTGGTAAACGTCCGGATAGATGCCGAGTTTATCGAGCGAGCCGCGAAAGAACATTACGTCCGCCGCAAACCCGTTGATGAAGAGGTCACCGGGAGGCGCGACGAAGACCTTCTCGCAGGCGAGCGCGATGTAGTACTCCTTGTTCATCCCCAGTTCCATGTAAGCGTAAATGGGTTTGCCGGAAGTGCGAAAATCCGCAATCGCCTCGCGTATCTCTTCGGCCTTGGCCCAGCCCGCACCCGACATGTTGATGTCGAGCAGGATTGCGCCGATGCGTTTGTCCGTCTTCGCTTTCCTTAGTTGTTCGAGCAACTTCTCCATCGTTATCTCGTCGCCGCGAAACATGCGTCGAAACAGATTTTCGGGAGCGTAGTCGGGCATCGAGCCGCTGACCTTCAAAACAAGCACGCTGTTATCACGAACAATCGGTTCGCTCTTGCGAAACATGGAGAGCAGCAGCATGATACCGACGACCACAGCCAGCATGACCGCCAGCACCAAACCAACAATCACGATAACGATTTTACGAGTACGCGACATTGCCATAATTATTTTTCCAGATTGACTAAAACATTAAAGAAACGGCCCTCATTGGACGACCGGCGAGAGCGTCTATGATACGCAAACAGGCGAGGAAAGGTTTTCCGAAACGATGAACGCGGAACGGTGAACGATGAAGCGAAGGCAGTTGCTTTTCAGTTCATCGTTCATCGTTCCGCGTTCATCCTTGCTTTATGATCCATCCGCCGCCGATCACTTCATCGCCGCGATAAAAGACCGTGGCCTGTCCGGGCGTGATAGCGCGCTGGGGTTCATGAAAATGGACGCGCACGCGATTATCTCCGAGCGGCGTGATAATGGCTTCGGCAGGTTGATGACGATAGCGAACGCGCACTTCGGCCAAGACCGGCTCGGTCGGATTATCGAAGGCAATCCAGTTGACGCCCGCCGCAGTAAAATCCTCGCTCAATAGTTCTTCCTGATGACCGACGACGACGCGGTTTTGCTCCGCGTCAATCGAGACGACGTAGAGCGGGCGCTCGCTCGCCAGACCAATTCCGCGCCGCTGCCCGACGGTGTAACGATGTATGCCGTCGTGCTGGGCCAGGACTTCGCCGCGAGTGTTGACGATTTCACCTGTGCCGGGAATCCGCTCGCTTTCATTTACGGCATCAAGATAGCGGTCGATGAAAGCAGCATACTTGCCGTCCGGGACAAAACAAATCTCCTGCGACTCTGCCTTTTCCGCTACCGGCAGATTGCGCGCACGCGCAACGTCGCGCACTTCCGGCTTAGACATCTCGCCCAGCGGAAAGAGCGAGCGCGCGAGTTGTTCCTGCGTTAGTTCCCAGAGAAAGTAAGATTGGTCTTTCGCCAGATTGCGCCCGCGAAAGAGACGATAGCGATTCTCCTCCGCATCAAATTCGACGCGCGCGTAATGGCCCGTCGCTACCTTATCGCACCCCAAACTCGCTGCAAGACGGTCGAGCGAAGCGAACTTCAGACGACTGTTGCAAGCGACGCACGGAATCGGCGTCTCGCCGTTCAAATAGCTTGTGACGAACGGCTGCACAACGTCGCGCTCGAAATCGCTCTCAAGGTTTAAGACGTAAAAGGGAAAGCCCAATTCTTCTGCCACGCGGCGCGCGTCATACACGTCGTCGAGCGAGCAGCAGCGTGAAGGCAAAGGCTCGCCCGCTTCGTCCACATTGATGCCCCGCCGCTGATTCCACAATTGCATAGAGAAGCCGACCAGTTCGTGCCCCTCGGCCTTCAGAATCGCCGCCGCCGCGCTCGAATCCACGCCGCCGCTCATGGCTACCGCTATCTTCATAACTCTCAAAAGCAAGCGATGGGTGATAAGCGATAGGTGATAAGAGAAAAGCTACTTCCTATCACCTATCGCCTATTACTTTTCACTTGACCGTCCGTTTGCCGCCCCTTCGCGGCGAGTGCTAAGATGCCACACTGTCAGCACCAGTAGCCTGAAATCAACTGTTTAGGATACCCGAAAGAGGCGGAAACGTCAGCCTGTCAAACAGTCCTGAGTCTTAAAGTCCGGCGTCTCAAGTCGAACTTGAAACAACGGACTCCAGACTTTAGACTCCAGACTTTTGAACTATGGAAAGAGCCATCGAAGAATACAGGGTCGCCGAAGAGCCTTATTATCTGGCGGTCGCGCGCGAGGTTGAATTGTTCGAGGCGGCGTATGCGACGCGCCTGCCCGTGATGTTGAAAGGCCCGACGGGCAGCGGCAAGACCCGCTTTGTCGAGCACATGGCGTGGCGGCTTCAGCGTCCGCTGATAACTGTGGCCTGCCACGAAGATTTGTCTGCGACCGATCTGGTCGGGCGTTTCCTGCTCGAAGGCGTTGAGACCGTCTGGCACGACGGGCCGCTCACCAAGGCCGTCCGCAACGGCGCGATCTGCTATCTGGACGAAGTTGTGGAAGCGCGCAAGGACACCATCGTCATCATTCATCCGCTGACTGACGACCGCCGCCGCCTGCCGATTGAAAAGCGCGGCACAGTCCTGGACGCGCCGCCGGATTTCATGCTCGTCGTTTCCTACAATCCCGGCTATCAATCAATCCTGAAAGACCTCAAACAATCTACGCGGCAGCGTTTCGTCGCGCTCGAATTCGATTACCCGCCGCCGGAGATGGAAACAGAGATCGTCGCGCGCGAGGGCGGCGTTGACGTTGGCACGGCGCGCGACCTCGTTCTGATCGGGCAGAAGGTCAGAAACCTGCGCGGGCATGGCCTTGAGGAAGGCGTCTCGACGCGCCTCCTGATTTACGCCGCGCAGATGATTGCGCGCGGCATTCCACCCGTCAACGCCGCAGACGTGGCGCTCTGCTCGCCGATTACAGACGACCGTGACCTTCAGCGCAGCATCCGCGAGATTGTCACGACCGTCATCTAAAAACCCGCCGTAGACGCAAAAAGCATAACAGCGGTCTTGCGTTCTACTCTTCTGACCGCAAGCGACTTCGGTAAACTCAGAAAAAGGGATAATCCATGTCTACCTTCAAGGCAATCATGTTGGCGATAGTGGCAGCAATGATGCTGCCGCATGTTCCATCCAATGGCGGCGGAAGCCGTGCTGAAGAAGTCCATCCGGTGCTGGTTAATAGTTGCCTTATCGGCGGCACAGTCAGCGGCAAGTGGATGGCAGCGGGAGAGGTTGCGCCAAAGCTTCAGGGCGGAGAGAAGTATAACTTCTATACTTTAACTGCTCGCGCGGGCGAAAGCATTGGCGACAAACCGAAAAGAATGGCGGACTATTGCCCTGAGACGATGGAGATTGAACTTTCGCCGAAGCCGACCGAAGGCGTTGTCTTCGCCATCGGCGGCCAGTGGAACGCTCTGCCGAGAGCGCCGCAGGTGCTCTCTAACAACGAGCAGGTATACAAGGCAGCCGTCGCCGACGTGTTGAAAAGTAAGCGCTTCTCCAAGCCGCGAATCAACATCACGCGGGTGCTACGCATAGACGTGGACGGCGATGGAATTGAAGAAGTGCTGGTCAGCGCCTCGCACTACGCAGGGGGCTTAGGTTCAGACACCGGGCCAATGGCTATCCGCGCTCGGGGCGGTGATTACTCCGTGGTCTTCCTGCGTAAGCTGATGAGCGGCAAGGTGCAAAACATAGTCGTCGCGGGCGAGTTCTATCCGCTCGAAGGTGATAAAGGCAATCCGCCCAGCCAGTATATTGTTTCCGCCGTCGGCGACGTTGATGGAGACGGCGCGATGGAGGTCATCGTAGAGAGCAATTACTACGAAGGAGGCGGAAGCACTGTTTACAGCATCAAGGGAAACAAGGTTGAAGAGATGACTTCGTGCGGGTGCGGCGCTTAAGCTATGCGGGCACCTTCTCGAAGAAGAGGTCTTAACACGATGAGTAGCTGTAAGAGCAACGTTTGATGATGAGGGAAACGATTCGCAGCGGCAGATGCTGATAATTATTCTGACAGCGTTGGTCATCTGTTCGGCGAGCCTGACCATCTTGGCCGAATACTTCGGGCCACGCCGCGCCGTCTATCTCTGCAAGCCTCTCACCATCACGCTCCTCATCCTGATTGCGCTTCAAACGAAGCAACCCGTTTCCGTCTTTTACCAGAGGATAATCCTCGTCGGGCTTTTATTTTCGCTCGCGGGCGACGTGTTCCTGATGCTCCCGCGCGACCGTTTCATTCAGGGGCTACTCTGCTTTCTCTGCGCGCACCTCTGCTACATCGTGGCCTTCGCTTACGATGGCGGGCGCGCGACGCCACTGTGGAGCGCGCTGCCTTTTCTGCTTTACGGAATCGTGATGCTGCGTCTGCTCTGGCCTAGACTTAAGAAGATGAAAGTCCCGGTCGTCGTTTACACGCTGGCGATTTCGTTGATGGCATGGCTGGCTTTGACGCGTTGGCTGGCGAGCGCAGATGACGGACGGCAGCTAGCGTTTCTCGGTGCGCTCCTTTTCGTCGCTTCGGATTCGTTTCTCGCCGTCAACCGCTTTAAAGGGCGCACGCGCTTCGCGCAGTTTTCGATTCTCAGCACCTACTTCACAGCGCAGTGGTTGATTGCTCTTTCCACATAAATTTTCTAAGCTGAAGACAACTGATTGTAAGAGCGTAAAGTGTGTGATGAGCAGCCGGGAAAAATCTGAGATAAAGGCGACTGAAGCAAGCGAGACGGCGGACGACGTGAAAGGCGAGCCGCTGGAAACAGCCTTCCGCGAGCGGCTGCGCTCGGTCAAGAGCGTGACGGAACGTCGCACGCTCGCCGGGCTAGCGCGTGAGCTTGGCAAGTTGCCGGGCGAGGCGGCCCGCGCGGCGCTTGAGACGAGCGCTGCCGTTGCGGGCGTCAGCCTGCGAGCGAGCATGGAATTTTTGCGCGCCGCGCCCGAAGCCGCGCGCGTGCTGGAAGCAGCAGAGCTGCGCGCCTGGGGCGAGATCGGACGACGCCTCGCGATGGGCGACGTGGAGACGGCCTGTACGTTTTTCGCAGCGGGCGTCGAAGAGTTAAGGCAAGTTCCGATTGAAGCGCGCCCGCTTATCTTCCAAATCTGTTCGCGGCAGATGACGCTTTCCAGTTCAGTCGCCGTCGAGACTTTTCGCCACGCGCCGCAGCTTGCGCTGGAGATTACAGACGCCGAACAGCTTCGCTCTATCTTTGAAGTGGCGGCGGAAATTTCGCGCCGCTCCGCCAAGCACAGCGCAGACTTTTTGCAGGCGACGCCGCGCGTCTTCGAGAGCCTGCGCAGCTTCAAAGACGATTTTTCAACAATCGTCTCCGCCTCCGTCGTGCTGGCCTTCTCGTTTGCGGCACGCGCGGGCGGCATCGCGGCGGATGTGTGGGCGGCGCTGCCTGAAGCGTTGGCAGGACAGACAAGCGAAAATGCGTTGCGATTGCTCAGATGCACGGTCGCGTTTCTTGAGCGTGGCGGCAGCGCCGCTCTGCACGTGTTGGAGGCGGGCAGCCATGTTCTGCGCGTCGTGCCCGAAGCCTTCGACGCCTGGCTCGATTTGCTGTGGGCCATTGCCGAGCACGGCAACGCTGGCCTTGTCGCCTTTGTGCGCTCAAGCCCCGGCTTCTTTCAAACGCTGGCGGGCGAGATAGAACGCGGGCAAGCAGCCGCGCTCTCGCTACGCATTATCAACATTACACGTGAGGTCGCGCAGGTGGACGGCGAAGCGGCGCTCGCCTGTTTTCGTTCGAGCGTGAAAGCGCTGCACGCGGTTTCAATCGAACAATTTGAGCAGTGGGCGCGCGAAGGCTTGTCAAACGAGCGCAATAAAATGGACGCGCGTGCGCGCCGCAGCTACTACGCGCTTGAAACCTCGCGCAGCAATGATGCGCTACACACCAGCGCAACGCACGGCGGGCTGGCGTTGGAAAAAGTACAACATCTCCTGCGTCTCTATATCGAAGGCTTGACGGGACGCGCCGTCGAGATTCAGCCTCTCGCCGCCGTCCCCGCAGAGTCGCGCATAGGCGATGGCCGCACGATCCACCTGCCGTCGCTCGTCGCAGAGTTTGACGACGAAGCGTCGGATTTTCGTCTCTACAAAGTGCTGGCAGCGCACGCTGCCGGGCAGATAGAGTTTGGCACGCACGAGCGCGAATCGCCGGATTTGCGCGCGGCTTACACATCAATCGCCGATCTTTACGCGCCGGAAAACGTTGATGCGCGCGATGCTTTCGCGCTCGATGGTTACATCAACGATCCCTCGAAAGGCGAAGCGGCGCTCGCACCCGAAGAGGAAGCGCGACGACAACGCGAAGAGCGCCGCACATTGCCGCCCGACGCAGACTACAGAGACGCGCTCAAGCTCTTTCCGCACGCTTCGTTGGCCCGCCGCGTCTTCGGCACACTTGAAAACGGTCGGATTGATCGTCGCCTGCGCCACACTTACAGAGGCTTAGCGCGCGACCTCGATTGGACGCGCACGCACCTGCGCAACTCGCGCCCGCGCATCATTGATTTGCCTGCGACGCTTGTGCCCTTCGAGTTGCTCTTTCAAATCACGCTCTGCGGCGGCGCGCTTGACGATGCGCGCAATTTCTACGGCCAGATTGTTTCCGAGCTTGAAGGCATCGTCGCGGATTATCTCGCTGGCCCACAGGCTTCCGTCGCTGACACGTTGATGGCGACGAGCCGCGTCTACACGCTCTTTCAATCAATCACGCCAGACGAAGCGCAAGCAGAGGCCGAGGCCAGCGCCGAGAATGCGGACGCCGGTGATGAGGGCGCAGCCTCGCAGGAACAACAACCCGCCGCGAAAACTCCTGAACAAAAGTCTCGCCCGCGCGATGCACGCGAACTCTTCAACGCCTGGACGAGCATGGAACCGCAAGGCGACCCGGACGAGCTTGAAGGCGCGGAGATGTGGACGCAGGGCGAGATTGCAGAACAGGAATTAGAGTTGGGCGAGGTGGCGTATAGCTATGACGAGTGGGATCGTGACTTGACGGATCATCGCGTCGGCTGGTGTCGCGTCATTGAAAAGCGCGTGCGGCGCGGGCAGCGTGAGTTCGTTGAAAATACGCGCGAACGTTACCGGGGCGTCATCTCTTCAATTCGCCACCAGTTTCAGTTGATGAAGCCTGAGAATCTGCTGCGCGTGGCAAACGAACTGGACGGCGACGATTATGATTTGAACGCCGTGATTGATTACGTCATTGACCGTCGCGCCGACGGCCAGCAATCCGAGCGCATCTATACGAAGCGCCTTCGACGCCAGCGGGATGTCGCCGTCTCGTTTCTGCTCGATCAATCTTCCTCGACGGCGCGCACCATCGGTCGGCATCCGCTTCAGCCTTACACACATCCCGGAAGACGTATCATTGAAATTGAAAAAGAGGGTTTGGTGTTAATGAGTGAGGCGCTCGAAGCGGTCGGCGACGTTTACTCGATCAACGGCTTCACCTCCGAGGGTCGCCGCAACGTCAAGTTTTACGTCGTCAAGGATTTCGATGAGCACTACACGGAAGAGGTCGAGCGGCGCATTGGCGGCATCACTTACCAGAACAACACACGGTTAGGTGCAGCCATTCGCCACGCCGCCGCGCGCCTCATCCGGCAGCAAGCGCGCACGCATCTCCTCATCGTGCTCTCCGATGGTCGCCCCTACGATCACGACTACGGCGATGCACGCTATGCCCGCGAAGACACGCGCGAAGCACTCCGGCAGGCCAAGACGCAGGGCATCATTCCCTTCTGCATCACAATTGACCGCGAATCCGAAACCGAACTCCGCGACCTCTACGGCGAGATAGGCTACACGATTATTGACGACGTTCTCACCTTGCCGGAACGAATGCCGGGAATCTATCGTCGGCTGACGACCTGAGCTTTAACGTTCGCTAACGCAGTCGTCCTTTTACTAACCGCTCAAACGCCAATTAACAACCCTTTCGTGACATTGTCTACTAACCTTCGCTGTAGCCTGTTTTAAGATTATCAGCCTTCGCTTAAGGCAGGCACTGGAAAAGAGTACAAGGGGATGCGTGTGGGTGAAGAGAGATTTTACGATTGCATAGTGATCGGCGCTGGGCCAGCCGGACTTTCGTGCGCGCTCTTTCTGGCGCGTTACCGCCACCGCGTCCTCGTGTTTCATCACAATAGCCCGCGCAATCTCTACTCGCACGGTGTACATGGTTTTCTGGGGCATCACGGTATCCTTCCCACCGAACTCCTTGCGCGCGGGCGCGACGAAGTGACGCAGCACGGCGGATTAATTATGGAAGCCTGCGTAACGAAAGTTGAGCGCATTGCTGACAATCATTTTCGCGTTACGGCGGGCGACGGAGAAGCAACCGAACATGCGTTTGAAGCGCGCCGGTTGGTGCTCGCTACGGGTCTGCGTGATTTGATGCCCGACTGCCCCGGCTTTCGTGACTTCTACGGCGCGACCGTGCATCACTGCCCGGATTGCGACGGTTTTGAAGTGACAGGCAAGCGCGTCGCCGTCTTCGGTAGCGGGCGGGAGATTGTCGGTTTCACATTGAACCTTCTGACGTGGACGAATCAACTGACGCTCATCACTGATGGCGATGACGGTGATATGACGGAGGAGCATCGCGCGCAACTAGCACGCTTTGACATCCCCATCACAAACCGCATCATCAAGCAACTGGAAGGTGACAAAGAAGCGTGTCGTCTTGAACGCGTGCGATTCGATGATGGCAGCACGCTCGAAGCGGACGCGCTCTTCTTCAATTTCGGCACAGTGCCCGCGTCCGATTTGCATGAGCAACTGGGCTGCAAGCTGGATGAAGAATGCGGGCTGGTGTGGGTGGACGAAGAGCAGCAGACGAGCGTGCGCGGCGTTTACGCCGCCGGTGACCTGACGCCCAACTCCCAACTCGCCGTCGTCGCCGCCGCCGAAGGCGCGATGGCCGCCATTCACATACACAAATCGCTTTTACCGGAAGACCGGCGCGTCTCAGATTGATTTAAGTTGAAAGCGCCTTGCGAAAAGCCCCATTGATAGAGGCACAAAGAAGGGGAAGGAGAATTGCTTCCTGAGATGGGCCAACTCTCGCTGGCGACGATGAAGAAAGCTAGACCGGCTTTGCGTCGCGCGCAAACGCGAAGGACGCCGCCTTGCTCTTTTTCAATTGTTGTATGTAGCGTGTGAGATGTTCGCGGTCTGAAGCGGTCATTTCCATAATACGCGCGCCGATCAGGTATCTACGCTCGCTTTGTTCTTCCTCTAATCTATCGTAGCGCACAGGCGCGACTTGAATATTAACCGCTCCGTTTGGAAGTTCGACTCTGACTCGCAAAGGGTCGTGCCCGCTCAGGAGGAAGCGGTCGCCGAAGCGAATAGATGGCACAACTAAGGAGAGTCCTGTCTTGCTAATATCGCGCAAGTAACCTGCCATCGCGGGGGAGTAAGGGTCGCTGACAGTCATTGTCCTGGCATCGAGGAGCGAAACACTCAGCGGCAAGCGCACATTATGGCGTCGAGCATGAACGTAAGCGCCCAGAAGCTTGTAGGCGCGTCCGGCAATTGAACTCATCAGCTTGACCATGTTCTTCACCTCTTCGACGTGACAGATAGATTTAGAATGACCCTTCTCCACATGTAACCTATTGGAAAGATAGCGAAGCGGTCGGAAGTTAAGCCCGTCCTGAGCTTTCAGGGTTAAAAGCTCAAGATAGTGTGTAAACTGTTATGAAAGCTACTACAGAATGTGGTTGGAGAAAAGCTAAGTCCTTACCAGCCAACGAGTTCGCCTCGAAGGCAGGGAGAAACTAGCACCTCGCTCCGCTTTCTGTAAAGAATTATTTTTAATCTGCGCTGTCAAGCTAAGGCTAACGCTTTCTTGATTTAGTCGTAGCTGTTGGGCGCTACGGCGAACTCTTGGCGAACGAAAATCCGCGTGTGGAAAAGACGCTCAGGAAAGCAGGCCGGGCGCTGTAAAGCAGCCATGCAGGGCCGACACACTGAAGCGCTGGCTTTCGTAGTCGCGGATGGACTGTGGGTATACTGGCTTGATTCAAGTAGTAGAACAGGCGGGAGCATCAATCAGGTATGTTGGAACAATTCACCATCGGGGTCGAAGAAGAATATCAAATCATCGACGCGCACACGCGCGAGTTGCATTCGCGGCAGGAACGTATTCTGCCGGAGGCGCAGGAACGTGTCGGTGATAGTGTGACGCCGGAGCTTTACCTGTCGCAGATTGAGATTGGCACGCCCGTTTGCCAAACCCTCTCGGACGTGCGCGCGGAGATCGTGCGGCTGCGGCGCGCAGTGATCGCGGCGGCGCAGAATCAGGGCAATTGGATTGCCGCCGCCGGCACGCATCCTTTCTCACACTGGGAAGATCAGGAAGTTACTCCAAAGGCACGCTACGTCGGCATCGAACAGGAGTACCAGCAACTGGCGCGCGAGCAGTTGATCTTCGGCTGCCACGTACACGTCGGCATAAGCGACCGCGATGCTGCCATCGAAGTGATGAATCGCTCGCGCTCATGGCTCGCGGTGCTGCTGGCACTGAGCGCGAATTCACCTTTCTGGCTCGGCGCAGATACCGGCTACGCTAGCTTTCGCACGCAACTCTGGCGGCGCTGGCCGATGGCTGGCACACCGCACCTCTTCGCCTCTCGCGCCGAGTATGACGAACTGGTCAAGGCCCTCGTCGCAACTGAAAGCATCGAGGATGGGACAAAGATTTACTGGGACGCACGCCCCAGCGCTCGCTTTGAGACGTTAGAGTTTCGCGTCACGGATGTTTGCATGACGATTGACGAGGCGGTGATGGTGGCGGGGCTGGTGCGCGCACTGGCACGCACCTGCTATGCAGACGCCATGCGCGGCGCGGCGGTCGAGCACCCTCGCCCTGAACTACTGCGCGCAGCCAAGTGGCGTGCGGCCCGCTACGGGCTGGACGCGGATTTGATTGACTTTCGGGGCAGGTGTGCAGTCCCGGCGCGGGAGGCGGTCGAAAAATTGCTCGCCGCTTTGCGTCCGGCGCTCGAAGAGCATGAGGAGTGGGACGAAGTGCAAACGCTGGTGCGCGAAACAATCGCGCGCGGTACGGGCGCAACACGCCAGCGCGCGGCCTACGCGCAGGCAGGCCGCTACGAAGACGTAGTTGATTTGATTGTCGCAGAGACAGCTAAAGGAACGAACGGCTATTAAGCTTTCGGCTTTAAGGTTTCAAGTTTGAGGTTCGAGATTTAAGACCTGAAAACTTAAAACTTGAAACCGCTGTATCGCTCGTCTCTCAACATTCCGGCGACGATTAGCGGCAAGGCCCAAAGAAATCCGTAGCCAAGTGAGAGAAAAAAACTGGATGAGAAAACTTCATTACCGCATAGTTGATGTCTTCACGAACCGTGCGTTTGGCGGCAATCCGCTCGCCGTTTTTCCCGATGCGGGAGAGTTGCCCCTGAACCTGATGCAGTCGATTGCCAAAGAACTGAATTTGTCCGAGACGACCTTTGTCACACCCGCGCGCGACGCACAACATGATTTTCGCGTACGCATCTTCACTCCCGCGTCGGAGTTGCCGATGGCCGGACACCCGACCGTCGGCACGGCCTACGTGCTCGCCCGTGAAGGAATGATCGAGCGCTCTGAAACGGCGACGAAGGTCAACTTTGAAGAGGGCGTCGGCACGATTCCCGTGACCATCAACTTTAGAGACGGCGTGCCGGACTGGATTGAGATGCAGCAACCGTCACCAACTTTTGGCCCACGCATAACGGATGTCGAGGCGGTCGCACAGATGCTCTCGCTGGATGCGGAAGCAATCAAGGCGACGAGCCTTCCACTCGAAGTCGTCTCCTGCGGCGTCCCCTTTCTCTTTGTGCCGCTCAGGAATCTGGAGAGTATCCGGAAAATTCGCTTCCGCCTGGATGTGTGGGAAAAAGCTCTGCGCAACGCGGGCGTGCCAATGGAGGTCTTCGTCTTTACCGAAGAGGTCGAAACGGCAGGCTCTCGCGTTCACAGCCGAATGTTTGCCCCTGCCTTAGGCATCGGCGAAGACCCTGCGACGGGCGCAGCCAGCGGCCCGCTCGGTTGCTATCTAGTCCGTCACGGAATCGTGCGCGCTGAGCCGCGCGTCGAACTCATCAGCGAGCAGGGCATAGAGATGAATCGTCCGAGCTTTATCAAAATCGGCATCGAGCAAACGGCGGGCGAGATTACACGCGTGACTGTGAGCGGACAGTGCTATTTTATGGGCGCAGGTTATCTTGAAGTCGAACAGGCTTAGCAAACGACGTGGGCTAAATAATCAAGTGGCCCAAGCCGTATGTACGACTGCCCAATTTCTAAATTTACGTTGCCCTTCAGAGGTGTTGGCCCATGAAAAAATTTATGGCCGCAGAACGCGATCAGGCCGTCCTGCGCGGGTTGGAATTTCTCTACCGCGCCTCTTGCGACCCGGAATACTTTGACATCTACGGATACGATTTGCTTTTCTGCTTTTACTGCATCTCTTCTACGTCTGAGGACAAGAAGTTGAGCGTCGAAGCGCGAAAGATGGGACGCGAGCGCGCACAACACTGGCGGCGCGAGCACCAGACAGTGCCGATTGATGTTGATGCTAACGATGTCGTTCACTTTGCTTTCGGCAGTTACGCGGCAGATCAACTGGGTGTGCGCGACAAAGCGCTCAAACCGCAAATCCGGCGAGCAGCGGCACGTTTCCCGCCGGAGGACTACTTGGGGTTTGACCCTTCGATTGAAGCTCCGCCCGAAGATGTTCCTGAAGTTTGCCCTTGCGGCGCTGAAAATCCGCGCGGGCGTAAGACCTGCCGCGAATGTAAGAGGCGCTTGACGATGCTGGGCCGCTACGGTGTCTGGATTGACGCGCTGATTAGAAGCTACATCGGCGAGCGCTATGGCGTCGTGCTCGGCGCTCCTTACAGTGAAGTGATTAAGTGGGTGCCCCTTATGCGTCCGTATCGCGGAGCAGAAAACGGAAACAACCCGGACTTCTACTGGACAGTCTACGCCATCACGCACATCATTTACACACTGAACGATTACAACACCTACAAGCTCTCGCCTCGCTGGCTGCCCGACGAGTTTGAGTTTCTGCAAACGAATCTGAAAGAGGCCGTCGCAGGCGAAGACCCTGAGATGATGGGAGAATTTCTGGACACGCTGAAAGCGTTCGGGCTGACGGACAAGCACCCGCTCATCCGTCAAGGCGTCGAGTACGTCATCTCACAGCAGAACGATGACGGCAGTTGGGGCGATGCGGAGTCCGAAGATGTCTATCAACGCTATCACCCGACCTACACGGCCATTGACGGCCTGCGCGATTATGCCTTTCGCGGCCAGAAAATATGTTTTCCGAAGTTGCTGCCGCTCCTCAAGCAATGGGCGCGTTAGCAAAGATTGAGCCGAAGGCTTTGCGTCCGTCTCCCTGACTTCGGCGCAGGTTTTATCCAATTCAAGTTCTGTTCGTCGGTTGAGTCTGAATGAAAGCGTGCGTTATAGTGTGACGAAAGCGGAGGGGTAGCATAATTGGTAATGCAGCGGTCTTGAAAACCGCCGCCCTTGCGGGCTTGCAGGTTCGAGTCCTGTCCCCTCCGCCACTAAATTTATTGAGAGCGTTTCCCGACAAGCCGTACGCGCGCCACCTTGGAGAGCACGTGACGGCTTGAGCAATTTAGAGGCGCTCTGATGGGCGCGCCTTGATTTAGCGCAGCACGCCTGTCAGCCGGGAGGAGTAACTATAGAGTGTTGACTGAGAGTTTGAGCAATCTCATTGCGGCGGGCAGCGCATGGGCGCAGGCCGTCAGTTTCGGGCTGTGGCTGCAAAACACGCAGGACTACTTGCGGCGCATCTGGTCATACATCAATCACAAATTCACCTTCGGTAACTTTGAGATTTCGCTGTCGAGTGTCGTGATTGGCGTCGCCGCGTTCTTGATTGCGATGATTATTTCCCGCTCGTTGCGCTCGTTTCTGCAACGGCGGATGGAGGGGCGCAAGCGGATTGACCCCGGCCTGCAATACACGCTCCTGCGCCTGATCCATTACTTCATCGTCGTCATCGGTGCGCTCGTCGCGTTCAGGACTGCTTTCAACGCTGACCTGACAACGCTGGCCGTCGTCTTTACGGCGCTCTCGGTCGGCATCGGCTTCGGCTTGCAATACATCGCTGGCGACATCGCTTCCGGCTTCATCCTTCTCTTCGAGCGCCCTGTGCGCGTCGGCGACTTTATCACCATCACCGGCCCCGACAGCACTCTGACGGAAGGCCGCGTGCAGAGCATTAACCTGCGCACGACTATTGTGATGACCAACGACCACATCGCAGCCATCGTGCCAAACTCCAAGCTCGTCAACCAGAACTTGATTAATTGGTCTTACGGCGAACGCCGCTCGCGCATTTCGGTTCCGGTGGGCGTCGCTTACGATTCCGACGTTAATCTTGTGACAGAGACGCTCCTGCGCGCCGCAGAGGGCGTCAACTACGTTCTCACAGAGCCGAAGCCGAGCGTGCAGTTTCTGGACTTCGGCGACTATTCGCTCAATTTCCGCTTGCTCATCTGGACTGACCGCCCGCGTCGTCACCCGCAGATTAAGAGCGACATTAACTATCGTATTCAGCGCCTCTTCAACGAAGCTGGCATCGAGATTCCATTTCCGCAGAGCGAATTTCGTTTGCGTGGCGGCGCGCTGCAAATCGCGCGCGACGAAGCCCTGCCGCCCGAAGAGCACGACGATCTACGGGAAGAAGAAGCGGAGACGCCGCAAAGCCTGCGAGGCTAAAACTTTCCCTCGTCCGGTTGGACAAAAGCACGTCGTTGGGTTTAGGCTAAACTCGTCCAATGAGTGATGATTCATTCATTATCAATTGTGGATTTTAGATTTTGGATTTTGGATTAAGCGAACAAACGAAAGCTAAGCTTTTCAAAATCCTGCTGCACGACCGTAAGCGGCGTGCCAATCTAAAATCCAAAATCTAAAACCCGAAATCGAATCATGGTTCGTTCCCTCTCGTCTGTTCGCCCCCCCGTCGCCGATAAGCGCGAGGCAATCCTGCGCGCCGCGACGAGCGTCTTTGCCGGAAACGGTTACTTCAACTCGAAGGTGGCAGACATCGCGCGCGAGGCGGGCGTGGCCGACGGCACGGTCTACCTCTACTTCAAAAGCAAAGAAGAGATTCTTCATTCCATCTTCGACCGAACGATGGAAGAAGCCATCGCCGAAGGGCGTAAGCAGTTAGAGTCTGTCAGCGACCCGCGCGAGAAGCTGCGCCGCATCGCGCTCCTTCATCTTGAAAGGATGGGCGCTGACCGCTCTCTGGCCGTCGTCTTTCAAGTGGAGTTGCGCGGCTCGACCAAGTTCATGGAAGAGTTTTCCGCCGCCGGTTTCGCAGAATATCTGGGCTTGATTCACAACGTTATCGCCGAGGGACAGAGCGCGGGCGTCTTTCGCTCCACTTTGAATGCGAAGGTGGCGGCGAAGGTCTTCTTCGGCGCGCTCGATGAGATGGCGACAAACTGGATTCTCTCGAAGCGGCGCTATCGTCTTGCGCCGCTGGCCGATCAGGTGCTCGATATTTTCCTCAACGGAGTGAGCGCCGGATGAAGACAACCACGCAGCAGCCCCCCGCGCAGCAGGTCTTTATCTCAAGGCCGCAGCGCATTCCGCTCTACCCGAACGAACCCACGACGCTCGTTGAGATGTTCGAGCACACCGCGCGCGAGCATCCGAAGCCGGACACGCTTAACTACAAAAGAGACGGCGCGTGGCACGCGCTCTCGTCCGCCGAAATGCTGGAGCGTGCGCGCGGCATAGCGCTTGGTCTTTATAGCCTGGGCATCCGGCAGAATGATCGCGTCGCGTTGCTTTCCGACAACTGCGTCGAGTGGACGCTCAGTGATGCGGGCTGTCAATTCGCGGGCGTGATAGACGTGCCCATCTATTCGACGCTGACGCCCGCGCAAGTCATCTACATCCTCAAGGATTCCGGAGCGCGTGCGCTGTTTATCCAAACGCGCGAAAAATTTGAACAGCTTAAGTCTGTGCTTTCTGATTGTCCGCAACTTGAGCACGTTATCTTTTTCAACGAGCGCGGCGTAGAGGAAACAAACGGCATCACGCTCGCGCAATTGGAAGAGCGCGGGCGCGCATTCAAGGCTGAGCAGCCTCAATTGGGAGAAGAACTCGCACGCGCTGTCAAACCCGAAGACATCGCCACCATCATCTACACTTCGGGCACGACGGGCGAGCCGAAGGGCGTCATGCTCACGCACTCGAACCTCGTCTCCAACCTGATTGATTGCGGCGAGCACTTTGTTTACCACAAAACGGATGTTGCGCTCTCTGTGCTTCCGCTCTCGCACGTGCTTGAGCGCTTGGCGATGTACATGTACATACATAACGGGATGCGCGTCTTCTACGCCGAATCGATGGAGAAGCTCGGCGAGAATTTTCGTGAAGTGCATCCGACAATTTTCATCGGCGTGCCCCGCCTCTTTGAAAAGATTTACCAGCGCATCAAAGAGAAGGCATCCGAAGGCGGACGAGCGAAAGCCTCGATGCTCGCGTGGGCCGTTGCCATCGGCAAGGCTCACGCACAACTTGCGCTTGCGCACCAAAGGATTCCGCCTCTTCTAGCCTTCAAGCATCGGCTTGCCTCGCGCATCGTCTTCAGTAAATGGCGCGAAGGACTCGGCGGGCGGATACGCTTCTTCATCGCGGGCGGCGCTGCTTTGCCGGAAGAGATCGGTTATATCTTCGCTGGCGCAGGCATGCAGATCATACAGGGCTACGGCCTCACCGAAACCTCGCCCGTCATCTCCGGCTGCACTCTGCAAGAGAACGCCGTCGGCACTGTGGGACGACCCATTAGAAATGTCGAAGTGAGAATTGCAGCGGACGGCGAGATTGAAACGCGTGGGCCAAACGTGATGCAGGGCTATTACAACAAGCCTGAAGCGACACGCGAGGTCTTTACCGAAGACGGTTGGTTTAAGACCGGCGACATCGGAAAGCTCGACGATCAAGGATTCCTGAGCATTACAGACCGCAAAAAGGAATTGTTCAAAACCTCCGGCGGCAAATACATTGCGCCGCAGCACGTCGAACAACTCATCAAAGCTTCGCGCTTCGTCAATCAGGTCGTGCTTGTCGGCGACAGGCGCAAATTCCCCGCCGCGCTGATTGTGCCCGACTGGGAACAGATTCGTTCATACGTCGCACTGAAAAACATTGATGCCACCACACCAGCCGAACTCTGCCAGCACCCGCGCATCATTGACCTCTTCGAGCGGCAGGTCGCACAGTTCACCTCAGAGTTGGCCCAGTACGAGCGCGTCAAGCGCATCGCCCTGCTCGAACATGAATTCACCATTGACGGTGGCGAACTGACGCCGACGCTCAAAGTCAAACGTCGCGTCATTGACGAAAAATATCGTGACCTGATTGAGCGCCTCTATGAAGGTGCGTAAAGACACAGACCGTTTCAAAAGAGAGCCGTAAATTGCAAGAAACCGTTATGAAAGAACAAGAGGGGCGCACACTCGTCATCAAGCGCGTCCGCGACGAAGGACGCAGCATTCGTTCATTCGACATGCTGCCGGAAGAAACCGAAGGCGCGCACGGCCTAGCGTTTCTGCCCGGTCAGGTGGCTGTCCTGCGCGCAGGCTCGGCTGGCACGTCATACTTCGCCTTCGCCAGCGCGCCCGACGACACAGAGCTGGAGTTTCTGGTCAAGCAGGGAAAAGGGGCGAGCGGCGCGCTCTTCGAGATGCGTGCGGGTGACCGCGTCGAATTGATGGAGATTGTCGGGAAGGGCTTTCCCCTGCATGAAGAGAAAGGGAAAGATTTAGTTTTCGTAGCGATGGGGACGGGTGTTGCTCCGTTGCGCTCCGCCCTGCGTCACGTCCTTAAGCACAAGCAGGATTACGGACAGTGCGTTGTCCTCTACGGTGCGCGCACGCCAGACGATTTCTGCTACCGCGACGAGATAGAAGAGTGGGAAGCGTCGGGCGTCGAACTGCGACAGGTCATCTCGCGCCCGGACGGCCACGATTGGTCAGGCCCGACCGGCTACGTCCAATCGCTGCTCGACCATATTGTTCCAGACCTGCCTGCTCCCGTCGCACTCATCTGCGGCTCGCGCGAGATGATCGAACAAACACGCGACCGTCTTCAACAAATAGGCTTCGCGCCGGAAGCGATTCTGACCAATTATTGAGCACAGCCTTCAGCTATCAAAGCCTTGAAAGCGCAAAGACCTTGCGGACTAGAGTCTGCAAGGTCTTCTTTCATCAAATCTCGTCAGCTACTTAGTTTGAGCAGCGCGCGTCGATGATCGTCCGAGCCTTGCGCGTGAATTCAGCGGCCCACGCTTCCGGCGATTGGTCGCGCTCATGATTGCGCGAGGCGCGAAACACCTTCGTAATCAAGCCGTCGCTTTTCTCTGCATCGAGAAGCCGTTGAAGGCCGTTGGCAAGAAGTTGGCGACCTGCTTCACTGATGCTTGTGTCCCCGACGCTCTTGGCGGTCGTGGTGCAGCGACCATTGCTCACCTTGATCGGGTCTTTGCCCCTCCACCTGTCGAGCCGCGCTTTGCTCTCGCTGGAACTTGAATAGCCCCACGTCGAACCCATGTCGCTGACGTAGAACACCGCCTGGCCCGGCTCGCAGGTCATGGTATTGTCTGCGTTCTTCGTCCACTTAAGACAGGCGAACTTCTGATTGTCGGTCTTGGTATCGCCGTGGTCTATGAAGGCCAGCCAGAGCTTGAACGCATCTATCTCTGCGCGCGGAGCACCGTTCTGAAGAAGCTTTGCGAGCGCCCCGGAGATTCCTGCTGCGTCCTTGTTATTGCAGTTCACGTCAATGCCCTTGCCCAAGGGAAGCTCTATGCCCGCAGCCGGTTGAAAGGGCGTGAAGCTTGCTCCCTGAAAGCCGCTCGTCAAACTCTTCTCGCAGTCGGGGCAGGTCACGTCAGCGACCCATTCGTCGTCGGCGAAGAAGCCCAGCGCCTTAGAGAAGCGCGAAGAGAGAAACTCGCCATAGATTTCGCCGTTCCTCTTGTCCCTCGACTGCCCTTTGAAGTGTGGTTTCACTTTATAACGGATCAGATCGCCGTCTTCTTCGACGACGCCTGGAACGGAGCAGTGGAATTTCGGCGTTGTACCTGCGCCTTTAGTCGGGTCCTTGTTCGCGACGCAGTTGATTGGCGCTGCTAGCCCCGCGGCGTCAACCGTCGGAGCGCCGAGCCTTGGGCCGCTCGTGCGATTGTGACCGAGAACAGGGTCGTAGTCTGGATCAGGCTCCTGCCACACTTTCGCTTTAGCTTCGGCTTGCGCACGCGCTTCCGCCGTGAAGCAGGATTGCTGTGCGCTGGTCTGCTCAGGGTTGAAAACGAGAAACAGGTCATCGTCAACAGTCCGCGCTTCAGACGTAAAGGAGGGTGCTTGGAGCACGGCCAGCAACACCAGGAAAAGAAGAAGCAGGGAGACGCTGAATTTTTGAGACAGCTTACGAAGCATAGGCAAACCCTTTCATCATCAGAACAGTTTTTATCCGCTCAAGGTCAATCTGAATCGTGCGAGAGTAGTTTACATAATGTGGAAACCCAGCGTAAACCTGTACCGCGCAACATTGCCTTGGCGATTTAACTTTATGCCCGCAAAATTTCATTTTATCTCTGACAAATGTCACTTTATGAACGAACCTACAGCCAAACTTATCGCCATCAACATCCTCCGCACCCTTGCTGAATGAATGCTCATTCAGTTATGATAGGCTTTCGCCTCGAATGACTTACCCCTTTTGAAAGGCTACACCGAACGTATGCTGCGAATTGAAAAGGCCGCTGTTCTCGGCGCGGGCACGATGGGCGCGCAGATCGCCGCGCATCTGGCGAACGCTGGCGTTCCTACGGTTCTGCTCGACATTGCGCCGCGCGAGTTGAGCGCAGATGAACAGGCCAGAGGCTTGTCGCTCGAATCCAGAGAAGTCCGCAATCGCATTGCGCGCGCCGGGCTTGAAGCGGCCAAGAAGGCGAGGCCCGCTGCCTTCTTCACGCCTGAGTTGGCCGAGCTTGTGACCATCGGTAATTTTGACGACGACATGTCGAAGCTGAAGGATTGCGACCTGATTATCGAGGCGGTCGTTGAAAATCTGGAAATCAAGCGCAGGCTCTACGAGCGTGTCGAAGAGCATAGGCGCGCCGGTGCTGTCGTCGCTTCAAACACGAGCGGCATTCCGATCGGGCAGTTGGCCGAGGGGCGCTCCGACGATTTCAAGGCGCATTTCCTCGGCATGCACTTTTTCAATCCGCCGCGTTACCTGCAACTCGTCGAACTGATTCGCACAGAATGGACGAAGCCGGAAGTCGCGTGCGCGATTTACGGCTTTCTGGACCAGAGGCTCGGCAAGGGCGTCGTTCCGGCGAAAGACCGTCCGAACTTCATCGCCAATCGCATCGGCACGTTCGGAGCGATGGACACAATCAGGACTATGCTGGAAGACAACTACTCGATTGAGGAAGTTGACAAGATGACGGGGCAGGCCGTCGGGCGGCCCAAGTCTGCGACCTTCCGCACATTCGATTTGGTCGGCCTGGATGTCTTCACGCACGTCGTCGGGAATCTTTACGACGCGCTGCCCGAAGACGAAGAACGCGAAACCTTCGTCGCGCCGGAATTCTTAAAGCAGATGATCGGGCGCGGAATTTTGGGAAACAAGACGAAGGGCGGTTTTTACAAAAGGCAGAAGGGCGAGGGCGAAAAGCAGGAAATCTGGACGCTCGATTACGCATCGCTCGAATACAAGCCCGCGCAGAAAATAAAGCTGCCCGCGCTCGACATGGCGAAGAACATTGAGCAGACGCCTGAGCGCATCAAGGCATTGGTCTGGGGCAAAGACCGCGTGGGTGCGTTTCTCTGGAAGACCTTTTCGCACACGCTGCGCTACGCTGCCAACCGCATTCCCGAAATCGCAGACACTGTGGTCGAAATCGACCGCGCGATGAAGTGGGGCTTCGGTTGGGAGTTGGGCGTCTTTGAAGCGTGGGACGCCATCGGCGTCGAAAAATCTGTCGCGCGGATGAAGGAAGAAGGACAAGCTGTTCCGGCCAACGTGCAGGCGATGTTGGACGCGGGCGCGACCTCCTTCTACAAAGATGAGAAAGGGCAAAAGTTTTACTTCGACTTCGCCTCAAACAGTTACGCGCCGGTCAATGAGACGCCGGGAGTCATCGTTCTCAAGTCAGTTAAAGATCGCACGGGTGTTATTAAGAAGAACGCGGGCGCGTCGCTGCTGGACATCGGCGATGGCGTTGCGTGTCTCGAATTTCACTCGAAGATGAACGCTATCGGCGGCGATACGTTGCAGATGCTCAAGCACAGCTTGGCCGAAGTCGAAAAGAATTTCGTCGGGCTGGTGGTCGGCAATCAAGGCACGAATTTCTGCGTCGGCGCTAACATCATGTTGATGCTGCTCGAAGCGCAGGAGGAGAACTGGGAAGACCTGGACATGATGGTGCGTGTTTTTCAAAACGCCACCATGAGCCTACGCTATTCTGCAAAGCCTGTGGTCGTCGCGCCGTTTCAAATGGTTTTTGGCGGCGGCTGCGAGATGGTCTTGCACGCAGACCGCGTGCGTGCTGCGGCGGAGACTTACATCGGTCTGGTCGAAGTCGGTGTCGGCATTATTCCGGCGGGCGGCGGGACGAAAGAGATGCTGGTGCGCGCTCTTGATTCAATTCCGAAGAACACAAACGACGTTGACCCGTTTCCCTTCGTCAAGCGCGCGTTTGAGACTATCGCTTTAGCCAAAGTTGCGACTTCAGCCGAAGAGGCGCGCACGCTCGGCTTTCTCGACGACGACGATACGATTTCGATGAATCGAGATCGCTTGATTGCGGATGCGAAGCAGGAAGTGCTGGCGCTGGCCGCGACCGGATACACGAAGCCGCAGCCGCGCACGGACATTCTGGCGATGGGCCAACCGGCGCTTTCAACCCTGAAGCTCGGCATTCATCAAATGAAGCGCGGCGGATTTATCTCCGAGCACGACGCATTGATCGGCGAAAAGCTGGCGCACATTTTGACAGGCGGCGATTTGAACCACCCGACGCGCGTTTCAGAGCAATACCTGCTCGATCTTGAGCGCGAGGCGTTTCTGTCGCTCGTGAGCCAGCGCAAGACGCAGGAGCGCCTCGCACACATGCTCAAGACGGGCAAGCCTTTAAGAAATTGATTCATTGATTGATTTGTTCATTGTCTCAATAGAGACAGCATGAACATTCAATGAGTCAATGAGTCAATGAATCAATGGAGAAATTTGAAAATGAGAGAAGCAGTTGTTGTCTCCGCCGTGCGCACGGCGGTGGGTAAAGCGCCGAAGGGCATTCTGAAGAATACGCGGCCCGACGAGATGGGCGCGGCGGTCATACGCGAAGCCATCGCGCGCTGCGAAGGCTTGGAGGCGTCTGAGATTGAAGATGTGATTATGGGTTGCGCGATGCCGGAGGCGGAGCAGGGAATGAATACGGCGCGTGCTGCGGCGATTCGCGCCGGACTGCCTGTTTCGACGAGTGCGATGACGATTAACCGCTTCTGCTCATCGGGGTTGCAATCAATCGCGCTGGCGGCTGACCGCATCCGCGTGGGCGGCGCAGAGGTGGTCGTCGCGGGTGGCCTCGAAACGATGTCCATGATTCCGATGGGCGGCCACATCATTCGCCCGAACCCCTATCTGGTCGAGCATTACCCTGACTTTTATCTCAACATGGGATTGGCGACCGAAAACGTCGCGCGCAAGTATGAGATTTCGCGTGAAGAGCAGGACGAGTTCGCTTTGCGCTCTCACCAGCGCGCCGCAGCAGCGTTGGTTGAGCAGAAGTTTGAAGACGAAACTGTGCCGCTCAACGTCACAATCGAAGAGTTAGATGAAAAGGGACACAAAACTCAGCGTGAGATTGTTTTTAAGGAAGACGAAGGCGTGCGTCGCGATAGTTCTATGGAAGGCCTGGCGAAGCTCAAGCCCGCCTTTCACGTCAAGGGCACGATTACGGCGGGCAACGCCTCGCAGATGTCTGACGGCGCGGCGGCTGCCATCGTGATGTCGGATGCGCGTGCGCGCGAGTTGAACCTAAAGCCGATGGCGCGCTTTGTCGCCTACGCGACCGCCGGATGCCCGCCCGAAGAGATGGGCATTGGGCCTGTCTTTGCGATTCCGAAAGTCTTGAAGATGGCGGGCCTCACGCTCGACCAGATTGATGTCATAGAGTTAAACGAAGCCTTCGCTGCGCAGTCTTTAGCCGTCATTAAAGAGTTGGGACTAGACCCCGAACGGGTCAATGTCAATGGCGGCGCAATCGCATTGGGCCACCCCTTAGGCTGCACCGGCGCGAAGCTGACGGCAACCATCCTGCGCGAACTCGAACGAAGAGAAGGACGCTATGGGATGGTGACGATGTGCGTCGGCGGCGGCATGGGCGCAGCGGGAATTTTTGAAAGAATCTAAAAGTAATCAGTAAACAGTAGTTAGTAATTAGCAAAGATAATTTGCTTTTACCGATTACTGATTACTGACTGCTGATTACTTACGACTGAAAGGAGCAAATTATGTCAGCCGTAGTTGAAGAGAAACAGATTGTCGCGGGCGGAAGTTTTCTGATTGAAGAGAGCACGCCCGAAGGAATTTTTACGCCGGAGGATTTTACCGAAGAGCATCGCATGATCGCGGAGACGACGCGCGAGTTTGTCGATAACGAAGTTGTTCCGCGCATTGACGAGTTGGAAAAACATGATTGGGCGTTGGCGCGCGAGTTAATCAGGAAGTCTGCCGAGTTGGGCTTAATCGGCGCAAACATCCCGGAAGAATACGGCGGCCTCGGACTCGACCAAACGAGCAGCGCGCTCGTCGGCGAGGGCGTCGGGCGCGCGGCGAGTTTCGCCACCACGCTCGGAGCGCAGAGCGGCATCGGTCTTTTGCCGATTATCTACTTTGGCACGGAAGAGGCGAAGCAGAAGTATCTGCCCAAGATTGCGTCTGGCGAACTCATCACGGCCTACGCGCTGACGGAAGCAGGCTCAGGCTCAGACGCGCTCGCCGCGAAAGCGACGGCGCGACTGAGCGAGGACAAAACGCACTACATCTTAAACGGCGAAAAGATGTGGATTACCAACGGCGGCTTCGCAGACCTCTTTATCGTCTTCGCCAAAGTTGACGGAGACAAATTCAGTGGCTTTATCGTCGAGCGGCAGGAGGGGTTAACCAGTGGCGCGGAAGAGCACAAGATGGGCATTAAGGGTTCGAGCACGACGGCGCTCGTGCTCGCTGACGTTAAAACGCCCGTCGAGAATCTGCTCGGCGAAGTCGGCAAGGGTGCGAAGATAGCTTTCAACATCTTGAACATCGGTCGCTTCAAACTGGGCGCGATGTGCGTTGGTGGAATGAAGCTCGGCATTACGCAATCCGTGCGCTATGCCAACGAGCGCCAGCAGTTTGGCAAGTCAATCTCTTCATTCGGCGCGATCAAGGCGAAGCTTGCGGAGCAGGCCATTCGCACTTGGGTCGGCGAGGCGATGGTCTATCGCACGCTCGGCCTCATCGAAACGGCCATCGGCGACGAGCATGACCCTGATGCGAAGTTGAGAGCCATTGAAGAGTATGCGGCGGAGTGCTCGATCATCAAAGTTGCTCTTTCGGAATACTGCAATTTCGTCGTTGACGAGATGGTGCAGATTTACGGCGGCTACGGCTATTCGGCTGACTATCCGGCTGAGCGCGCCTACCGCGATTCGCGCATCAACCGCATCTTCGAGGGCACAAACGAAATCAACCGGATGCTCATTCCCGGTATGCTGATGAAGCGTGCGATGACGGGCAAGCTGGCGCTCCTGCCCGCCGCGCAAAGGTTGATGGACGAAGTGCTCTCGCCCTCTCTGGGCGGCCTTGACGAAGATGAAACGGTGCTCGCAGCAGAGTTGAAGCTTGCGCGCAACGCTAAGAAGGTCGCGCTGATGACGTTGGGGACGGCGGCGCAGAAGTACATGATGGCGCTCGCAGACCAGCAGGAAGTGCTGATGGGCGTCGCTGACATCATCATCGACGCTTACGCGATGGAGTCGGCCATTCTGCGTGCGCAGAAGCTCGCGGCGTCGCAAGGCGAAGAGGCTGCGGCCAGATTCCTGGACGTGACGCAGGTTTTCTGCAACGACGCGGTCGAGCGGATAGACGCCAACGCCAAGAACACGCTTGCCGCGATGGCCGAAGGCGACGAACTGCGTACGCTGTTGGCCGCGCTCCGTCGCTTTACGAAGCTCACGCCGCTCAACACCGTCGCTGCGCGCCAGCGCATCGCCGACGAGATGATTAAGGCGAATCGTTACGTTTATTAAAACTCTGGGGAAAGGGTAAAGGGTAAGAGGGTAAAAGGAAGCAACGTCGCGCACGGCCTCAGCCTTTCTTTTTTGCCCTTTCCCCTTTTACCCTTTTTACCTTTTACCCCTTATATTCATGCCATGCGCATCGTTCCCATCATCGTCCCGACGCCGTTTTATGTTGGGCCAGTCAATTGTTATCTTATCGCGGAAGACCCCTTGACGTTGATTGATACGGGGCCGAAGACGAAGGAGGCAATCGAAGCGCTACGCGAAGGATTGCGGCGTGCGCGTGTCCGCGTCTCGGATATCCGGCGCATCGTGTTAACGCACGCGCACGAGGATCACTGCGGGCTGGCGCGCTCCCTTCGGGATGAAGCGAAAGACGCGGAGGTGCTGGTTCACGGCTGGGAGACAGGCCATCGCGCGGGTCGCCTGGAATATGACGAACACAGGCGGCTGCTCGTGCGCGCAGGTGTCTCTGATGAAGAGATAGTGGCGTTGCGGCGTATGTATGAAGGCGTGCGCGCTTACGCTGACTCTCTCGCTGATGGGCAGTATCGGGAGATGGTGGACGATGAAGAGTTGGAGTTTGCGAGCGGCTCTTTGCGCGTCGTGCATACGCCGGGGCACACGCCCGGCTCATGCTCGTTCATACGCGAGGCCGACCGCACTATCATCGCCGGCGATTGCGTCTTGAAGCGCATCACGCCGAATCCGATTCTCTCGCCCGACCCAGTTGACCCGTCGCGCCGTTTTCATTCGCTGGCCGAATACATGGTGAGCCTTGCGCGCCTGCGCTCTTTCGCGCCGACGCTCGTACACGGCGGACATGGCGACCCTGTAACGGACTTTGAAGAACTCTTTAATCGCTATCTGCGCGCCATTCGCGAGCGGCAGGCGGAGGTAATTCGCATCGTGCCGAAATCGGGCGCGACCGCCTGGGACGTAGCGCGCGAGCTTTTCCCCGGCACGGATGACGTGCATCGCTTCCTAGCCGTCTCAGAGGCTGTCGCGCATCTGGACTTGGCCCACTCGGAAGGCAAACTCGCCGTCGAGCTTTCTGGAGAGCGCGAGGTTTACCGTCAGGCTTAACCGCTGAAAAATCCTCCGAATTTTTTTGGAACTGGCGGGCGCGTGCGACGTTAATGCTCCAAAATCTTTCCGGGAGGATTTTCCATGATGACCCTGAGAAGTCTGAAACTGCTCTTTGTTTCTCTGCTTTTACTGTCGGGAGCAAGCGCGTTGGCCCAGCAAGCTCCGACCGCTCCGACTGCACCAAAAGCGCCAGATACGCCAGCCGCTTTCAGTTTCTTCATTGAGAGCAATGGTTTTCTCGGCGTCCACACAGAAGACATCAATACTGAGAACATGGGCAGCTACGGCTTGCAGCGCGAGCCGCGCGGCGTCGGTGTCAAGAAAGTTGTTCCGAATAGTCCGGCGGAGCGCGCCGGGCTGCGTGAGCGTGACGTTATCCTCAGGTTTGAGAAAGAGCCTGTGACGAGCGTGCGTAAATTGAATCGCTTAATCAGCGAAGTCGCGCCGGAACATACCGTGCGTCTCACGATCATACGTGATGGCGACGAGAAAGAGTTGACGGCCACGCTCGGCAAGCGTAGCGACTTCAATACTGCGACCGTCACACCCAGCTTTCGGCTGGAAGACTTCGATAAGTTGAAAGACAAAATGAAGGACTTCAACTTTGACGACAAGAACAATTTCACCTTCGTCTACGGCAATAATCGCCGCATCGGTGTGACGACGACGCAGTTGACCAAACAACTCGCAGACTATTTCGGCATCGCTGGCGGCAAAGGCTTGCTCATTACGTCCGTGCGCGAAAACAGCCCGGCGGCAAAAGCCGGACTTCGCGCAGGCGATGTGATTACGGAGGCCGACGGCCAATCGACGGGGACGGTGGCAGACCTGATGCGCGCTCTCAGCAGTAAGGAAGAGGGAGAAATCACGCTGACGATTACGCGCGATAAGTCGCAACGCACTATCCGGCTGACGCCGGAACGCAGCAAGGCTTTCGATGCTGTGATGCCCGAAGTTTTTCACGCGCCGCAGGCCATGCAGATAGCGCTACCGAAGATTGAAGTTGAGATGCCGAAGATCGTTATTCCGGCCATGCCGAAAGTCCAGATGCCGATTGTGCCGAAGGTCGTCGTGCCAGCCATTCGCGTCAATGTTGCGCCAAAGGTGCTGACGCTTCCGTCAACACCTCTTTAAACGGAATTCCCCGGTGGCTTGGAGCAATTTTCGATTGAGTGTTCTGTAGAGAGCAGTTCACCGCGAGAGAGTTTGAGTCGCTTCAGAAGGCTTTCTGCGTCGCCTTTGCGAGTTAGCTTAAGCTATTCTGCGGCGAGCGCTTCTTTCCAGACGTTCATCTGAAAGACGCTCTAAGACAAAAGGAGAGAGGCGATTGATGAATTTTCGTCTCTCTCCTTTTGAGCTTTTCCGCCAGCCTTTGCTATTGCGGCTGCGTCAATCTCTTCTTGCCTTCGACGGCCTTATCGTAAGCGTTGTTTGGAACGTCGCGACCGATCTTGATGGCGGCGTCAAACGCCTGCAACGCTTCGTCGTTACGCTCCAGAAAAGCGAGGATGCTTCCAATCGCTTCGTGTGCGCGTGAGAGCAGGCCGGGTTCCGTCTCCATCGAGGCGGAATTAACGGCCAGACGATAGTTCGAGAGCGCTGCGTTCAACCTCTGGTCACGCACCTCTTCATCCGTCGCCTCGCGCGCAGAGAGGCTCGCCGTTTCGCCGAGCGCAAAGAAGATGCGCGGCTCGCCGGGAAAGTCTCTTAAGAGAGCGCGCAGGCGCGACTCCGCTTCCGTATAATTTCGCTGCCGCAGCAATTCGTCAACCTCTATCAAATTCTTCAAGAGGACGGCGCGCGGAGAATGGTCGTCTGTTTCGACGCCTTCGCCCGGCGTTGCTTTCTGAGAGTCGCGCCGCGCTTTTTGTGCTGCGAGGCCGCGCGTTCGAGCCTCCGCGTTTTCCGCCAGACGGCGCGCCTCGCGCGCAGGGTCGAAAGAGGCAATCATGTCTGCAAACGAACTGGTGATGTCAAAGCCCGAAGTCTCTGTGCCGCGCAACTGCTCTGTGAAGTAGAAAGCAAGGACAGCGCCACGTTCGTAAGCATCACTGAGTTGCGTAATCGCTTCATCGCTGATGCGCGCCTGCTCGGCTTGCGATTCCTTAATGATGACGGCGCGTCTCGTAGCATCGGTCGTTCGCGCCAGTTGCGCCTGCGTCTGTCGCGAGAGCACGTCGAGTCGTGATAGTTCGTCCAGACGCGTTTCCGCTGCCGCAACGAACGAGCGTGCTACTGTCAGGTAAATGTCCGGCGAAAGAGTGCGCGAGCTTGCCTTCGACACATCGTCGATTAATTTCCTGAGCGCGGGGCGGCGTTCGGTAATCTCGCGGTTATAACGCAGGATGAAAGGGTCTATGACGTACTGCAAATAAGCGCGGCGCAACTCGGAAGAAGAAGGATTCATCCCCGCTGGGACGACTACGTAGTAATCGTCGCCGATGATGCGGAAGTTGATTGAGCCGGGCACGGCCAACAAATCTGGAACGATAAAGAAGCGGCGTTCACGGTCGCGCGTTGTATAGAGCATCGGCGTGTTCTTCTTCTGCTCTTCGCCTGCCTTTGGTTTGACCTGCACACGCTCGATGATGTTCGTCTGTGGCCGCGTGTGCAGATAAGAGAGCACCTTGCGCACCATCTCCGCCGTTCCCTGCCGCAACTCGTCGCCCGCCGCCACATACGAGCGCATATAGCCCGGTATTCTCTCTTCAATGCCGGACTTGCGATAAAACTCGCGCAGGAGCGGCGCAAAGTCCAGGACTTCGAGCAAGCCTGCGGGCAAATCGTCTGTGCGCGCGGGCGCTTCAAAAGTGGGAGACGGGCCGAGCGCGTAGGCGAGCGAGACATAGCGCGAAGCCTGTTCGGCAGCCGTCGGCGGTGTGCTGTTTTCCTGATGCAGGCGGTGGCCTTCGTAAAAGCGACGAAGGCGCGCGCGGAGGTCTGCGTCCAAATCAGCCTGCTCTCTTCTCAACTGCGCGCGGAAAGGGCTGGGCTTCTGTCCCTCAGGCACGGGGTCGAATCCGGCAGCGTCGAGCGCGGCCATCATCACGAGCACTCGCACGTCCGGCTGGATTTTCACGCCGTACTCCGACAAATCGAAAGAGGACTGCTGGCCCGGCGGCGCAGTCTGCTTCATGCGCGGTGGCGTTTCCGGCGCAGGTTTATTTTGCGCCAGCGCAGGACTGCCGCACAGAACAAGGATAGCGATAACGAAATAATATCTACCCATAAAGATGAAATCAGAGCGGCGCGTCAAGCCGAGCGAGAGAAAGCGAATATCTTCTTCGGGCGGATTCGCTCATGTGAATTGTAGAGATGCTTTCCACCATATCAAGGATGCCAGCAAAAGCAAGGCAGAAGTAGGAACGATGAACGCGGAATTAAAGCATAAGCTCTTGACAGTTCATCCTTCGTCGTTCTTACTTCGTCGTTCATCGTTCATTGCTTCTACTTCATCCTTGCTTTTCTTCCGTGCTCGCAGAAAGCGTAATGTTAATGGATAGGCAGCGATGGAACAAACGATGGAGAGCACCATCCCGCCGATGGTAAACGGAATGAGCACGTCCCCTGTTTGCTTAAAGAGCCGCCCCCACCACTCGCCGGTCAAAAGCTGCGGGTGTTTCAGCAGCTCCAACCCTTCAGCCGGAGGCATGATGGGCTTCCCCATCAGGAATGCGCCGACGGCGTACGAGGCCAGGATGATCGGCACGAGCGTCAGAAAGGGATTGTTGACGAACGTCCCTGCGTAGATGGCAATTTTGTTAAAGCGGAAAGCGAAGGCGAGCACCGTCGCCATGATTGTGTGCAGACCCAGAAACGGCGAGAACGCGATGAAGATGCCGATGGAGAAAGCAAGCGCCGTCCGCTCTGGCGGATCGTCAATCGCGAGCAGACGACGGAGGGTGGCGCGAAGCATAAGTGCAGTGATGAGTAAGAGCCGGAGTCAGAAGCCAGAAGGCAGGAGTCAGTAGAAAAGAAAATCAGAATAAAAGCTGGTCGCAGCCGATTATTCTGAATTCTGAATTCTGACTCCTGACTCCTGCTGTTCCGAATCCCTCATCACTTATTTGAAACTGCCGAGCGCGTCCGATTCGCTTTCGTAAACGTCGAAGACGGTCAGCAGTTTGGTGATGACCAGCAGGTCTTGCAGCTTTCCGGTCAGGTGCAGCAGCTTGAGTTGGCCGCCGTCGCGGCTGATGCTGGTGTAGCTGGCGATTAATTCGCCGAGGCCCGTCGAATCCATGTTGCCGACCTTTTCCAGATTCAGCAGAATCTTCTTTTTCCCTTCTTTGCCGAGGCGGCGAATCGCACTGCGCAGCGCCTGGCTGCTTTCGCCAATCGAAACCCTGCCGTTCATGTCGAGGATGGTTACGTCTCCGGCCTGACGCTCTTGAATTTCAAGCTGAGCCATCGCGGATGTCTCCTTTGATAATTTGTGTTCTTCGGATAAATGCTGTACAGCGGGCAGCGCGGCTGCTGCTATTCTTCGTCAGGCTTGTAGCCTTCGAGCGCCGTAGCCTCGTCTTCATAAACGTCAAAGACCGTCAGCAGTTTGGTGATCGCCAACAAGTCCTGAAGCTTCTGTGTCAGATTAAGGAGCTTGAGCTGTCCTCCCTCCTTGTTGATGGCGGTGAAGCTTGCCACCAACTCGCCGATGCCGCTCGAATCAATATAACCGACGCCGGAGAGATTCAAGAGAATCTTTTTTCTGCCCTTCTCCAGCAGCCCGCGAATGGCGCTGCGCAATGCGACGCTGCCTTCGCCAATCGTGACCTTGCCGCTCATGTCCAGAATCGTCACGTCGCCTTGTTCACGCTCTTGGATATTCAGTTCTGCCATTGCTTCTCCTCGCTTAGTTATCGCTTCTTAACCATCCGCACCACCGTTCCGCCTTCCGCGTGGCGCGTCCATTCGACTTCATCCATGAATGTCCGCATAAAGAGGATGCCGCGCCCCGAAGTCTTCAACAAATTCTGCGCTTCGGTCGGGTCGGGCACGCTTTCGGGGTTGAAGCCCCGTCCTTCGTCGCGCACGGTGATCTCGACGGCGCTGCCCGAACTCTTAAACTGGATTTCGATGACCTTCGATTCATCCTGACGATTGCCGTGCAGCACAGCGTTGGTGACGGCCTCGCGCACGGCCATGTCGATGCCGAAGGCGGCCTCCTGCCCGACGCCTGAACGGCTGACGAACTCGGCGGCAGCAGCGGCGGCGTCCTCTATGGCCTCGATGCGGCTCGGAAATGCGAGTTCGGTCGTCTCTTCGGTCACAAGGCGTGGTCTCTCCAGTAGAGCCATCCGTCGAGGCAAGGCTACCAGCATAGACTTTCGGTAAATCGAACCAGGGACAGGACGTGTAACACGCGCGCCGCCCGCATGTCAAGAAAGGCAGGAGTCAGAAGCCAGAAGGCAGGAGTCAGTAGAAATGAAAAACAAAATAAAAGCGGTCTCAGCCGATTATTTTGACTCCTGACTTCTGACTCCTGACTCCTGTTGTCGTAAGATTACGAAATGAAGATTCAGCCAGCGCGCAGGATTCGCGGACGCCTGCGCCTGCCGGGTGATAAATCCATTTCACACCGCGCCGCGCTGCTCTCGGCGTTGGCCGAAGGCTCGGCGCGGCTCACGAATTTTTCGACGAGCGCGGATTGCGCCTCGACTCTGGATTGCCTGCGTCAGTTGGGAGTCTCGATAGAGCTTGAGGGAACAGAGGCGCGCGTCAAGGGCGTGGGCGCTCAGGGCTTGCGCTCTTCCAGCGCAACGCTCGATTGCGGCAACAGCGGCTCGACGATGCGATTGCTTGCGGGCGTGTTGGCCGGGCAAGCTTTCGAGTCCTGCCTGACCGGCGACGACTCTCTGCGCTCGCGCCCGATGAAGAGGATTATTGAGCCGCTTGAATTGATGGGCGCTCGCATTAGTTCCATAGCGGGAAACGCACCGCTACGGATTGCTGGCCGACATCCGCTCGTCCCCGTCAAGTATGAAATGCCGTTTGCCAGCGCGCAGGTCAAGTCTTGCATTCTGCTCGCGGGCCTAAGCGCAGCGGGCCGCACGACGGTCATAGAAGAAGCCGATGTCACACGCGATCACACGGAGCGCATGCTGCGTTGGCTCGGCGTCACAATCGAGGCCCGAACCGAGACACATGCCACCAGCGCGAACAAAAGCATTCTGGCGATTGATGGGCCAGCGCAATTTGCCGCGCGCGACATCAACATTCCTGGCGACATCTCTTCTGCGGCCTTCTTCATGGCAGCAGCCGCGCTTTTGCCCGGCTCAGAATTGTTGCTTGAGACCGTCGGCCTTAACCCGACGCGAGCGCAAATCTTATCAACGCTCCAATCTCTAGGCATGAATGTCCGCACGACAAACCTGCGTGAACAGTGCAACGAACCCGTCGGCGATATTGAGGTGAGCACAGGCGACAGCAGCAGCTTCTCTGTATCGAGCGGCAAGAAAGCGAACACCCTGCGCGGTCAATCAATCGCGCGTTTGATTGACGAATTGCCCGTGCTGGCGGTCGTCGGCTCGCAGCTTCCGGGCGGGATAGAGATTCGTGATGCGTCGGAGTTGCGCGTCAAAGAAAGTGACCGGATTGCGGCGACCGTTGAGAATCTGCGTGCGATGGGCGCTTCGGTCGAAGAGTTTGCGGACGGGCTGCGCGTCGGCGGTCACGTAAGACTGCGCGGCGCACAGATAAGGACGCACGGCGACCACCGCATCGCGATGGCCTTCGCGGTCGCGGCGCTCCTTGCCGAAGGCGAATCTGAATTGGATGATGCCGGGTGCGTTCGTATCTCCTTTCCTGGGTTTTTCGAGTCGCTGGAATCCGTGATTGAGCGATGAGCGTCCAAAGGCAGCAACGCGTAGTTTTGACCGGCTTCATGGGCGCGGGCAAGTCGACTGTTGCCGCCGCACTCGCGCGGCGGTTAAACTGCCGTGCGATTGATCTGGACGAGATTATCTCGCAACATGAAAGGCAAAGCGTGCCCGCGCTTATCGACGGGGCAGGGGAGGCGCACTTTCGCGCGACCGAAACACGCGTCCTGCGCGTTGTGTTAGAGAATAAAACGGCGAGTATTATCGCGCTCGGCGGCGGCGCTTGGACGCTTGAGCGAAATCGCGCGCTCCTACAGGAGCATGATTGCCTGACGGTCTGGCTCGACGCGCCCTTTGAACTCTGCTGGCATAGAATCATTAGCGCAAAGGATGAGCGCCCGTTGGCGCGCGACCACGGGAGCGCACACAAGCTCTACGACGAGCGCCGCCCGCTCTATGAGTTGGCCGCTTTGCACGTCAGCGTTAACGAAGACAAAAGCGCAGATGATGTGGCGTTAGAAATTATTCAAGCGTTGCAGCGAGGATGAAGAATTTAGAGGAAACGAGGAACGAGGAACGAGGAACGCAGCAGCGGTGAATGAAAGACAAGCTGCTTTTTAGTTCATCGTTCATCGTTCCGCGTTCATCATTTATCAAGCAAGGGGTTTTAAGAGATGAGTGAGAAAAGAACAGATGCGAAAGCGCTGAAGGTAGCCAAACAGCTAAAGAACGCGGACAACTGGAAACACCTCGCGCGCTGGAACGGCGAGGGCTACTACGACCTGCAAACCGAAGACATAGGGGACGTGCCTGTGCGTCTCTTTCTGACGCCGACGCTTTTTCAAGAGGCCGAAGATATTCTCTACCGGCAGATTGTCAACGCAACGCGCTTTCCCGGCGTCAAAATGGTCATCATCACGCCCGACACACACTACGGCTACGGCGTCCCCGTCGGCTGCGTAATTCTAACTGACGTGGAAAGCGGTGCGGTGGCGATGGGCCCAGTGGGCTTCGATATTGGCTGCTTCACGGCTGATACGCTTATCCCGACAATTGACGGCAACGCTTATCCAATCGGCGAATTAGCGGAACGTGATGAAGAGTTGCTGATTTACGCGCTTTCGCCTGAGCAGAAAGTCGTTATCGCCCGCGCGACGGTAAAGAAGACGCGCACGGCTGCATCGCTCGTCAGAGTCACGCTTGATAACGGTCGCGATATTCGCTGCACACCCGACCACGAGTTTATGCTGCGCGATGGCAGTTACCGTCAGGCACAGCACCTCGCGCCACAAACTTCGCTGATGCCGTTTTATGCCTACATAGATAAGGATGGCTATAACATGGTGCAGCATCCGGCGGCGGGGCGCAGCCAGCGTGTGCATTGGCTTGTCGCGCGTTGCGGACTGCTCGGTGAGATTCCGGCTTTCGATGGGCAGCGAACTATCATTCATCACAAAAACTTCCGACCTGCGGATAATCGCCCTGAAAATCTAAGCTTCATGGGCGACCGCGACCATGCGCGCTACCATCACGCTAATGGCCGACGAAATCTTAAGCTCAGAACGGCGGATTTTGAGCAGCGACGGTGCGCAGCGCTCGCAGCTAAGGCACGCACACCGGAGGGGCACGCTTACTTTGCGGCGCGCGGAACAAAGAACATCCTCGCATACATGACGAACAACCCGGAGCACTTCCGAGCCGCAGTTGCGGGTAACGGCGAACGCGGTAAGAAATATCTGCAAGCCTACAACAAGAGTCCCGAAGGACGGAGTAAATCTTCAGAGGTTGCGCATCGCAAGTATGTTTGCGAGACGTGCGACGAAGTGCTAACGGGCGGTTTCGGCATTCATAATCATCGTCGCTGGCAGCATGGCTATAATCACAAAGTAGTCTCCGTCGAGATTTTAGAAGAAACCGAAGATGTGTATTGCCTGACTGTTCCCGAATACGGAAACTTCGCGCTTGATGCGGGCGTCTTCGTTCACAATTGCGGGATGATGAGCGCGCGTTCGGAAGTGCCTGCCGAAGCTGCGACGCCGGAGAGGAAGCTTCAGTTTAATCGTGCGGTGATGGAGCGTGTGGCGATGGGCGCGGGCGGTAAGAGTCACAGGCTGGGGAGTGTGTCGAAGGGGGAGTTTAATCATCTGGTGCGGGGCGGGGCGGAGTATTACGTCGAGAAGTATGGCGCGAAGTTTGACCGCAGCCGTGCGGAGCGCCATCGCATCCCTGTGGATGATGATTGGGAGATTCCCTGGGGCGGGAAGGGCAGGCCCGAACGCGGCCTTGACCAGTTGGGCAGCCTCGGCGGCGGCAACCATTTCATAGAGCTACAGCGCGAGGAGAATCTAGGCACGCTCTTTCTGCAAGTGCACACGGGCAGTCGCGGGTTCGGTCACGGGTTGGCATCGAACTATTTCGAGTTGGCGCGCGAGGAACGGCCCGACGCAATTACCGATATTGACCTTGGCTATTTCACGCCGGAATCCGTTCACTACCGCGACTACCTCAACGCGGTGGCCGCTGGCGGCAACTACGCGATTCTCAATCGCTTGATTATCTTCGAGCAGGTGGCGGAAGCTTTCGCGGAAGTCTTCGGCGACAAGCTCGAATTGATTTACGAGATTAGCCACAACTTGGTGCAGCGAGAGTGGCATCCCAGTTTCGGTGAGGTGTGGGTGCATCGCAAGGGAGCGACGCGTGCGTTTCCTGCCGGGCATCCGGCCTTACAGGGTACGTTCTGGGAAGAGACGGGCCATCCCGTTTTGATTCCCGGCAGCAACAAGGATTTCAGCTACATCCTGCGCCCGCTGGCCGGTGCTGAGCGAAGCGGCTTTTCGGTCAATCACGGCGCAGGCCGCCGCCTTTCACGCGGCGCGGCGACGCGTGAGTTATCGCAAAGACAGATGGATGACGAGTATGCTGCCGCAGGGATTCTGGTTAACATGGACGGGCGCGTTCCCTTGGACGAAGCCGCGCCGTGCTACAAATCCGCTGAGGAAGTGACGCGCGCCGTGACGGAAGCGGGTCTGGCCGAAGTCGTACACAAGCTCTGGCCGCTGGCCTCGCTCAAGGGCACTGAGGAAAGAAAGGGCAAGCGAAGAAAGGGCGTTAAAAAAACGAGCAAGCATTATTGACGAACGCCGCAACCATTGCTTGACGCCGCACCGTGCGCCGCACCGTGCGTCTCGCCTTACGCCTTACATGACAAAGCGCATGTGCCCGTGGTTATCAGCGTTCGCATGAAAAGAGAAGAGTGGAGAGTGATTGACAGTCACTCTCCACGCTTCGCTTGTTAATACCCATGAAGGGTATTTACGGCATCGGCATTCCTTTACAGAATGCTATGTGGTCGTCGAACGTTCCGTAGGCTGCGCCGTAGCCGGATGTCAGCAGCAAGTCTACCTTGAGCCACATGATGTAGGCACAGGGCGGCTTGGCCGTGATGTCGAAGGCCGCTCCGCCTGCCGGCGAGACGGCCTCTCCGTCAGCGGAAAAAGCCAGGTTGATTTGCGGCGGAACGGAGGCTGGCCCTGGGCCTTCGATAAAGATGCGCCCGCTTCCGACAAACGGATGGTAGACGGTAAAGAGCGCATGCACCTCATTATCCACCTCCTTGCATCCTTCTCCCACCAACTCGTCAACGTTCAACGAAACGACTGCGGGCAGCGACACATCTCCGCCAGCCCAGTTCGTGTGGCGGCGCTGTAGATAGCTCGTGTTGCTAATCGCAATCTTTTCGCGGTCGTTGCTGGAGACGCCAGTGCCGTCAGACACTTTCCGCGCTTCGTAGAAGATACGGAAGCGATGCTTGCGCGACTTTTTGCCCGCGGGGATAGACTCTCCAGCATCTATGACGGGCGGCGGCGCAATGAGGTCGAACGATTCATTGGTGAGCGTCGTCGTATTGAGGTTAATCAGGTTGACGCTGCCGCCGATGAAGCGGCCTCTTCCGCCGAGGAACAGTTCGTTGATGCGCGGCACTTCGATCCAGCCGCCGGGCTTGACGTTGACATTGCGCGGCACGCTCAGCGACGGCCCGGCTGGCTGCGGAATCGTCACAGGCCCAGCGCCGGGATTGTTCGCGTAGTAGTCGGTCGCAGCCGTAGACCAACCGATGCCGTTCCAGTAGTAATACTGAAGCTTGCCGATGATGGTCGGCGCAATCTTGTCGGCCTCAATATCTGACACCGCGCCCAGGATTGTTCCGTCCTCGTTGTACTCGCCGACACGGAAATGATATTCCAGCGCGTCTGCGCTATCGCCGTCAGGCAGCAGGCCGCGCAGCGGGATAGTCCCTGTGAAGGCGTAGCCGCCGACGATGGTCGTGCCGTCAGGAGTAAAGCCGTTCGTGGCGAAGTCGGCATCACCCGGATTAACGACGTAGACGCCGACGTTTGTGAACTGCGGAATCGTGTCCTGATGTTCACCGTCCGGCACTTTATCCGGGTCGATACATAGCTCGACGCAGAAACAGCTTCCCCTGTTTGCACGGCCCGGAGTTTCGCCGCGCCAGCGCGGCTCTTCGAGGAGCGGAGCGCCCGTGAATGGATTTTCAACTCTGAAATACACGTCCGGCCCGCCGAACCATTCGACGTTGATGCCCCACGGCGAAAACGGCGTCTGCTTGAAGTTGATGGGCATGTAGTCGATGCGGAATCTGCCCGTCACGTCTGTGATGGCTGAGCCGAGTTCGTCGTGCTGCCACCAATCAACGTCGAAGGCGCGCACTTTGACGCCCGCGATGGGAGCTTTTCTTTCGCAATCTACGACGCGGCCACAGATAGTCCAGAGGCCGCGCCGAGCCTTGATGCCGCACCAGTAGCGATGGGGCACGCAATAGTCCCACACCGCAACCAATCCTCTTTCCGACTGATGCCACATCGGCTGGACGACGGTGATGGAAAACTGAAGGGGTGGCGGCGGGTCGCGTGGAATCTGCGTGCGGGGCACGTTTCCGCAGTACACGTCGACCTCGAAAGCTTCCCCGTCATAGCGTTGCCTCTCGCTTAATTCAAACGTGAAGTTGCCGTTCTCATCCGTGTCGGCTTCGGCCAGCAATGAAGACTCTTTGGCTTTCACTTCATCGTCGGAGAGAATGGCGAAGGTGTTTTTCGGGTTGGCGACGGCGAGCGACGTGACATCTCGCCCCTGTTGAATACGATAGAGCCTGACCTTGACATTTGCGAGCGGCTCCGGGCACTCATCACAGATGTACCCGCAAAGCTGCCCTCTGAAAAGATAGTTCATGGAGGTTTCTCCTTTCCGCCACATGGCGGAAGAATTGAGTTGAGTGGGACTTCCCATACGAGGAATCAGTTATGTGTTAACGAATGCCTTACTCAGACTGATTAGGGAAGTAGAGGGGCCAAAGTAAGCGTTGGCCTGAAGAGTCGGGCTGGTCTGGCGGCTGCCAGGAAGAGTCAGAATTCTCTTCGTGGAATTATCGAAGCGTGCATTCGTTCGCGTACACATAACCGCCTGCATCGCAACAGACGTGCCACATCTCTTGAGATGATATTGGCGGGCAATTTTTGCCGCTTAAACATGGGCCGGCTACGGGTGGGCCAACGAAAGTGTCTACTATTAGAGACACAAGCGCGCACGCATGTCTACACTTGTTGACAGAGGTGCTATCAATCAACGATTGGCCCGTGAGGTAACGTTCAAGTACTGCCAACGTAAACATCGGTGGCAACCCGCTTTATCTGCTTTCCTGTTCTGCTAGCTCTTGACCTCTGACTTCAGACTCCTGCTTTTACTCATCAGTTATCACTAAGCCTTACTACGGTTTTCCGTTTTTGAGTAGCTTGAGCAGGGCCAGTTCTTCGACTTCGTATTCGGGCTGGATGCGGCGGATTGAGCGCTCGACGGGGCGGCGAAACTCTGCGAGGGTTTGGCCCGCCTGGTAGCGTTCGAGGACAAGGGGGTGTATGTAGCAGTTGCGGCAGACGGTCGGAGTGTTGCCGAGGCGTTCGGCCACTCGCTTGACTGCTTGCACGAGATTGCGTTTAGCCTGTCGCTCGTCTTCCGCCTTGCCCGCTTCTGCCAGTTCGATTGCGGCCAGAAGTGTGCCGCCCCAGGTGCGAAAATCTTTTGCGGAAAATTCAGCGCCGGTCGCAGCCTTGATGTAATCGTTAACGTCGCGCGGCTTGATGGGGCGCGCACGTCCGTCCTCGCCCATGTAGTTGAAGAGTTTTGAGCCGCCGATCTTTTTGATGTCGTTCATCAGAAGGGCCAACTCTTCGTCAACGACGATGTGGCGATGGCGTATGTGATGCTTGCCGACGAAGCTGAAGATGAGACGCCCGCCGCGCTTGATTTCCAGATGGCGATTGCGCAAGGTCGTGATGCCGTAGGTACGATAGCGCTTGACGCTCTGTTCCGAGCCGACGCGAAAGTAGAGTTCGTTGATAAGGCGCACGATGACGGCCAGCACGCGTTCGCGCGAAAGCCCATCAACGGCAATGTCCTCGTTGGTCTTGCGCCGCAAACGCGGCAGGTATTCGCCGAAGCGCTCTATCTTCTCAAACTTCTTGCGCTGCTGCCGTGCAGCAAATTGCGGGTGGTAGAGATACTGTACGCGGTCGCTCGTGTCGAGTCCGATGGCCTGTAGGCTGCTGCGCGCTGATGGCGAGATGCGCACAAACGTCCAGGCCGGGGGAATGACGAGCGAATTGATGCGCGCTATGTCTTCTGCGTTTGTGATGCGGCGGCCCTCGCGGTCTTCATACCAGAAGCCGCGCCGCTTCGTTCCGCGCCTGCGCCACCAGCGCGCACGCCTGCCACGCTCGATAGTCTCAAGCGCGCTCTGCTCAGGCTTGACCGCTGCTATCGCACCCGCTGGACTTGCCACTTCCGCCCTCCCTGCTTTGACCTCCCAAACTTCAAGTGTATGTTAAGGCCGACTTCTTGAGAAACTGTCGCAAAGCACAACCGCTTCTGCGTCGGTGCAATCATGAGCGCTTCGGCTCTAGCCCTAAATCGGTACGCAAACGAACAGACAATCGGCGTCCCGTTTCCTTATATTTTTAGTTTCCAAAAGATGAAGGAATCTGGTGCTATGAGAGATGTAAAGAGTTTTAATGCGCTGCCGTTTGGCTGGATGGAGTTGGACGACGCCGGGACTGTCACTCAATACAGCCCTGCCGCCGAAGGAAAAGAGATGAACGATTCGACGCTCGATCTCGTCGGCTGCAATCTCTTCACAGACGTTGCGCCCATCGCCGAGGTCAAAGAGTTTCGAGACCGCTTTCAGGTCTTCGTGCAGAGTCCGCTCCCGACAGAGGTCTTTAATCTCAAGTTCAAAGACAGCCACGAGAGCGTTCACGCGCGGATTATGCTGGCACAGATTAGCCAGCAACAACACTCAAGCAACGGAAAGCTGGTGCTCGTCAGCGTCACAAAAGCTTAAGCGCAGCCCTTGCTTCGAAGCCCCAATCATCACCCTCGAATTTCCAGCTTCAGCATGCGTCGTCGTTCGTCTATAAAGTTGATGAGCGCCTGCCGCCCTTCTCTCTTGACGCCTGTTCATCTCACTGTGTAAGGTCAACAAGATGTTTGCGAGAGATTCGAGATTGTATGCTTGCTATCTCTTTCGGATGTTTACCGGCACGGCATTGAAACTCACCGGCGTGTGTTCCTCGCGCGCTGAACAGAGAGGATAAGAAAAGACGTTTTGATCCGCGTTCGCATCAGCCTCGACGGCCTCTGGGATTTTTTTACAGACCCGCAACAACGTCTCCATCCGGGTAATTTAGAGAGCGCCGACAGAGCGCGACGCATACGCGTCCCCGGCCCCTGGCAGGCGCAGTTTGAAGACCTGCGTGATTACAGCGGCGTGGCCTGGTATCGCCATCGCTTCGAGTTTCCACCCGGCTTCTTTGCCAAGACCATCCCTGATGCCGCTTACTTTCTACACTTCGGTGCGGTCGATTACTTTACCTCCGTCTGGCTCAACGGCAAGCTGGTCGGCGTGCACGAGGGCGGCTATCTGCCTTTCGATGTCGAGTTGGGCGAAAGTTTGCGCCACGACGGGCCGAACGAACTTGTCATACGCGTCATAGACCCCGGCGACGATGCAGACATTAGCCGTCGCTTCGGCTTCGCGTTTAGCGAAATCCCGCACGGCAAGCAAAGCTGGTATGGGCCAATCGGCGGCATCTGGCAGAGCGTCTATCTGGAAGCGCGGCATCAGACACATTTCGTGCGCCTGCACATTACGCCGGACGTGGCAGGCGAGCAGGCACAAGTTAACTTGCGGCTCAATCAGCCCGCTCCGCGCCCTCTAGCCTTAAGCCTCGTCCTGACTGACCCGCGCAAGGAGGCGACCGTCGAGCACGACTTTCAGATTGCGCAGGGCGAAGAAAGCTTTCAGACTAATCTAGCAATCCCGCATCCGCTTTTGTGGGACACGGTCAGCCCGAACCTTTATCACCTGAAGGCTGTGTTGTATGAAGCCGACAACGCCCTTCAACCTGTGGACGAGACGGCATCAAACTTTGGTATGCGCAGCATCGCTGCTTCGCCCGAAGGCCACCTGATGCTCAACGGGCGCATTCTCTATCTGCGCGGCGCGCTCGATCAGGACTACTACCCCGAACTCGTTTACACGCCCTTTAGCGACGAACAACTAAACGAGCAGTTTGCCAAGGCCAAGCACATGGGCCTCAACTGCCTGCGCACTCACATCAAGATTACAGACCCGCGTTACTACGACGCCGCCGACCGCGCAGGGCTGCTCATCTGGACTGAGCTACCGAATTGGCAGAATTTGACGCCCGCCGTTAAGGAGCGTGCGCGGGAAACCTTGTTGGGCATGGTCGAGCGCGACTGGAATCACCCGTCAATCGTTATCTGGACGATTGTCAACGAAGGCTGGGGCGTTGACCTGGCCGTCAATCCTGAGCACCGCGCGTGGCTCAGCGAGACTTACGATTATCTCAAGCAGCTTGACCCGCATCGATTGGTCGTCGGCAACTCTGCCTGCTTCACAAACTTTCACGTCGTCACGGACATAGAGGATTTTCACAACTACTATTCGATTCCAGACCATTACCGGCAGTGGCGCGCGTGGGTCGAAAGCTTCGCGGCGCGTCCCCCCTGGAGCTTCGCACACAACTACGAGAACATTGCTGCGTGGCGCGAATTCATGAGCGACCCGTGGAATCCTGCATCGTCGCGCACGCCCGCGCCCGAAGTGCGTCGTCGCGGCAGCGAGCCGATTGTCGTCTCTGAATTCGGCAACTGGGGATTGCCAGACGTTGAGAAGCTGCGCGAGTGCTACGGCGGGCGCGACCCCTGGTGGTTCGAGACAGGCATCGAGTGGGGCGAGGGCACGGTCTATCCGCATGGCGTCGAGCAGCGCTTCAAGACGTGGCATCTCGACAAAGTTTTCCCCACCTTCAAGGCTCTTGCCGCGGCCAGCCAGCACATGCAGTTCTGCGCGCTCAAATATCAGATAGAGCAGATGCGCCGCCATCCCTCAATCGTCGGCTACATCATCACGGAGTTTACGGACGTTCACTGGGAATGCAACGGGCTGCTGGACATGTGCCGCAACCCGAAGACTTTCTACGACGCGATGGCCCACATCAACGGCGCTGACGCCATCGTTCCAGACTGGGAGCGCATCAGCTTCCGAGATGGCGAGCGCTGCGAAATCCGCCTCGCCCTCTCACACTTTTCGACGATTGAGCTTGCAGCCTGCAAGCTCAAATGGCATTTAGACCATTTCCCGCAAGTGGGGGGTACGTTCGACAACCTGCATCCGCAGCGGGCGCAGATTACAGACATAGGCACAATCTCTTTCGACGTTCCGCAGCTTTCAGAGAGTACTCGCACGCACATAGAGTTTCATCTGTTTGATGCGTTGGGCCAACTCGTGACCAGCAATCATCAGGAACTCTATTTCTTTCCGCGAAGCGAGCGGCAATTGTCTGCACAAATCTTTGCCGAGCCTGAACTGATGGAGCGGCTGCGCGCCCTCGGCTATCGCGTCATAGACGAAATGGCTTTGGCCGACCTCGTTATCGTTAATCGTTTGACGGACGAGTTGCGCTGGTATATTCAGAAGGGCGGGCGCGTGCTCTGGCTGGCAGACCGTGACGACGCGCAGCAAACCTTTCTCGGCACGTTGGAAATCCTGCCGCGAAGGGGACGCAAATGGCAGGGCGATTGGGCCAGCAACATGAACTGGATACGGCAGGATCGCATGTTCGCCGAAATCCCTACGGGCGGCGTCGTTGACTTTGCCTTCGCCGATTTAACGCCCGATCACATCATCAACGGCTTAAGCCCGCGCGACTTCGCAGGCGATGTTCATGCGGGCCTCTTCGTCGGCTGGCTTCATCATGCCGTCGCGCTGGTGGCCGAGCGGCGCTTCGGCAACGGGCGCTTACTCATCTCTACATTTCGTTTGCTTGAGCATCTAGCCCATCATCCGGTGGCCGCGATTATGCTCCGCGATATGATCGAGCATCTGGCGGGCACAAGGCTTTCAGATGATAAAACTGAAGCAAATAATTTAGCGCCCGCCACAAGTGTTAACAGCTAAGCAGTCCACGAAGTTATACGAAACAGCACGAAGAGCAGAGTCTACTTCGTGCTGTTTGGTGTAACTTCGTGGACGGAAGAATTATTATCTCGATGCGTTCTCTTTAGCTCAAACCCAGATCAATTTAAGAGCGCGCGGAAGCCGTGACGGCACGCGCGTTTTTGCGTCGGTTGTCCGCCGCAAGCTCGGCCCACTTGATTTCGCAATCGCGCAGATACCTTGAGAGCGCATCTTCGAGCGAGGGCAGCAGCATCCCGCGTTCGCTGCCGAGCACGCTGTAGAGGGGACGCCGCGCCGCAAGCTGCAACCCGGCGGTCGTGCGCGCCTCGACGCCATTTGAATCAAGGCCGGCGAGTTCCGAAGCGCGCCGCGCCAGGTCAAACCACGTCATCGCGCCGTCGTTAGCCAGATGCCACAATCCACGCTCATCGTCAATCAACAAATCGAGGCAGGCGTTGACCAGATCGGGCACGTAGGTCGGCGAGATAATCGCATCACTGGCGGCGACGAATTCTTCCCCGGCGCTCAGCGCGCGAAGCGCTGCGAACACAAAATTATACTCGTCCCACGGGCCGAAGAAGGCGCTGGTGCGAACCACAAGCGTGGCCGGATATGCTTCCATGACGCGCGCTTCTGCCTGGGCTTTGCTTTGCCCGTAGACGTTGAGCGGAGCGACCGCATCGCTCTCAACATACGGCCTCGGCTGCTGACCGTCGAAGACGAGGTCTGTTGAAAAGGTGGCTAACTTGATTGCCCGCCGCGCGCAAATCTTAGCGAGCAACTCCGGCCCAATCGTGTTTTCCCGAAAGCATAAGTCAGGCTCACGCTCTGCGTCGTCAACTCGAACATACCCGGCGGTGTTCACCAGCGCCCACGGCTCGTACTCTTCCAGCGCCGCTTCGATTGAAGCTGCGTCGGCGATGTCCAATTGCCTGCGCGTGAGTAGCTGATAGGAAAGGCCGCGCACATCACAGAGCCGCGCGAAAGCACGACCGAGAGTTCCCGTTGCTCCAGTGATTAAAATTGGTCTTGACGTGCCAGCGCTCATGTTGATTCTTTTCCCGTCGCTGATTGCACGCTGCGGCTCGCGCCGCACGGGCGGGTAAATGAGGCGCGTCAACCTGCGCCACCAACCGGGCGTAGCCAGCAGAGGATGTTCGTGCTCGCGTCCGGCAGCGAGGTCTGTGAGCATCCGCGCCAGCGCTGTCGGGCGTGGGGTTGGCCCACGCAAATCAAAGATTCCTGGCTCGTAATGATTGCTCTCGCAGGTCAAAAGGTTATGCCAGTCGTAAGCGCCGAGCAGAGACCAGGCTGTGACGGCGCGCATCTCCACGCCGTCTTCGCTCAAGGCGCGCGCTGCGTCCCAGACCTCCTTTATCCAACGAAGCTGCTCCTCACGCGTACAGCCTAAGTGAACCTCCGTGACGGCCATCGGCAGACCATAGCGCTCCCACGTTTCGCGCAACAGAGCACGCGGCCCGGCTGTCCCTTCGGCACAAACGCGCACGGCTTCCACGTCCGCGTATCTATGCCGATTGTTGCCGCCGTGCGTGCACGACGGATAACGCTCAAGCCGCTCGTCCAGAAATCGCTCGCTGGTCAGATAGTGATTGATGCCGATGAGGTCTGGAGCGCAAGGGTTTCCAACGAACCACTCAAGCTCTGCTTCTTCAATGCCGAGCCAAGTCAGGTAGTCCCACAACGGATGCTCAGGACAAACGCGACCGCAGAGCAAGTCAAAGCTCAACCATCGTCGCTCGTTTTCAAAATCGGCTTGATATGAAAGAGTGCGCGTGCTGTATGTCTTGCCGAGGTCTTCTGTTTGTATGAGTTGAGCGTTCCCATTAATTTCACGAATAGCGCGCATCGCCAGCACTGTGGCGCGGCACTGCATGAGCAGCGCACGTATGAACACGAGCGCGTCGCGGCCATGCGGATACCAGTGGCCGTAGAGTCCGCTAAAGCGCGCGGTTGTTAAAGGCTCATTGATTGGCGTGTAGCTCTCGACCCAGGGGTAGCGCCGTGCGACGGCGCGTGCGTAGGCGGCCAGCTTTTCGGGAAAGGCCGGATCGACCAGGCTCGTATGACGTGGGCCGCTGCCGTGATGCAGAAGGCCGACGATGGGGCGAATCTCAAGTTCGCGCAGCCTTGCAAGGCGCTCGTCCGGCCAAGACCAATCAGCCTGCTGCAACTCACCGGGCGCGGTGCGCTCCCAGAGTACAGGATAGCGCATCGCGCGCACGCCGATATTGGCAAAGAGGTCTAAATCACTAAGCCGCGACGCATGACCGCTGCGCTCAAGCTGATCGAAGTATTGAGAACGGACGCGATTGACTGTGCATTCGACGCCCGCCCAGAGTTCAAGCGATTGACGGCTCAAGTTCGGACTCATACTTCGCCCCCCGCCAGCTTTTCGCCGCACGCGCGCCGCTGATCTTGGCAAACGTCGTCAGAGCTTGGGCCACTACCTGATCCATATTGTAATACTTGTAGGTCGCTAGCCGCCCGACGAAATAAACGTCTTCGGTTTCATCGGCCAGCTTTTTGTACTTCGCATACAGGTCTGCGTTTTCTCTGCGCGGCACTGGGTAATAGGGGTCACCCTCTGCGCGCGGAAATTCGTAAACGATGCTCGTCTTATTGTGCTCCTGTCCGGTCAGATACTTAAACTCAGTGATGCGCGTGTACAGATTATCGTTCGGGTAGTTGACGACCGGCGCAGGCTGATAGAGCGGCGCATTTACTGTCTCGTGCTTGAATTCAAGACTCCGATAGGGAAGCTTGCCGTAACGATAATCGAAGTATTCATCGATTGGGCCGGTGAAGACCATTTGCCGGTGAGGAATCGCGCTCTCGATCTCGCGGTAATCGCAATTGAGCATAATCTTGATGTTCGGGTGATCGAGCATATTCTCGAACATGCGCGTGTAGCCATGCAGCGGCATCGCCTGATAAGTGTCCGTGAAATAGCGGTCGTCGCGATTGTTGCGGGTCGGCACGCGCGCCGTCACAGAAGCGTCCAACTCCGAAGGGTCAAGCCCCCACTGCTTGCGCGTGTAGTTACGGAAAAACTTTTCATACAACTCGCGCCCGACGCGGTTGACGACGACATCCTCGCTGGTGCGTATCTCCTCTCGGTGCTCTGCGACAGAGGCGAAGAAATCTTCCACCTGAAACGATGTCAGGTTCAGGCCGTAGAGCTTATTGATGGTGTCTAAGTTAATCGGGATTGGCAGCAATTGCCCATCAACGCTCGCCAGCACGCGATGCTGGTAGGAGCGCCACTCCGTAAACCGCGAGAGATACTCGAAGACCTCGCGCGAGTTGGTATGAAAGATGTGCGGGCCATATTTATGAACAAGAATCCCGTCGTTGTTGTAATGATCGTAAGCGTTGCCGCCGATGTGCGGACGCTTGTCAACAATCAAGACCTTCTGGTCTAACTGACTCGCCAGCCGCTCCGCAATCACGCTTCCGGCAAACCCTGCGCCGACAATTAAATAATCAAACATCACTTTCTCCCATTGTTCACTCTTATTTATAAATCCGAGATTACGAAGCTGCGCCGACAGCAACCTTTGCCCTCGCGGGGGCGACGCTCGCCGCTTGTTCCGCCGCCTGTGTAACACGATGAGCAGAGACGACGCCCGCGATCAATTCATACATGTTGGCCCACGTGCGATCCCAGGAAGTCTGCGCGAGGAAGGCATCAACCTGACGCAAGCGCTTCTGTTCATCCTCGTTCATCGCCGCCTCGATTGCTGCGACGAAATCCGTGACCGTATCCGCGATATGCACTAATCCTTGCTGCCCGTAGGGGCGCACGACATCGCGTATCGAAGTGGACACGACAGGCTTGCCCGCCGCCAAGTATTCAGGAGTCTTAGTCGGGCTGATGTATCGCGTCGATTCGTTGCGCGCAAACAGCAGCAGAGCCACGTCCCAGCCAGCCAGATAAGCCGGTAATTCTTTGTAAGACTTGCCGCCGAGATAATGAATGTTGGCCCGGCGCGGCAAATCATTGGGGTCAATCTTGACGACTGGGCCAATCATTACCAATTGCCAGTCAGGCTGCGCCTGGGCCACGCCGTCTAAAAGTTCTATGTCAAAGCGTTCGTCTATGACGCCGAAGAAACCGAGACGCGGGTGCGCAATGTGTGCTTGATCCGCCGGGTCTTCCGTAATCTCTCTGGCCTGCGCGAAGTGTGCTGCGTCGATGCTCGACGGAAAAGCGTAGACACGCGAATGCTGGTGGCGCTTGGCTTCATACAGGCTTTGACCCCCGGTAAAGACCAGATCGGCGCGCTTGAAGAGTTCGGCCTCGCGTTCTCTTAAAGCAGGCGGCGCTCCCTTGAACGCAGACAGTTCATCCATGCAATCGTAGACGACCGCCAACGGTTTGAGATGCCGCGTAAAGGCCATCGCCATCGGTGTGTAATACCAGAGCACATAGTTCTTAATAGCGTGCTTTTCAAAAAGGCTATCTATTAATCCCTGCAATACGGCGTCGCGCGTCACCTCGCTGATCTCTCCCGTCGGCAAGTGCGGAATGACGACACACACGCCGTCTTCGCGCGTACTGACATCGAGCCGAGCCGGGCCGTCATCGAAAATCGGTTCTTCGATAAAGAACGTGCGGCGCTGTTTCGCCGAGCGGCTTAAGAGATGCTGTGGCCGCTGGTAAACGAAATCCCAGCGCAGGTGCGACAAACACACCAGGTCAAAATCGCCTGAGCGCGCAACGCCCATATCTTCGCTCGACCATTGCCGCCCGAAGGCTAAAACATTTGTTTTGTTTTCTCTATTTTTCATCGCTTTTTCTCTATTTGCTTGTGACCGAAAATTTTTCATCAACTCAGTTTGCGCTACGTCGTCATCAGCACCGCTGGCCCAATCTTCATTTGGACAAAGCATTAGCTTCGAGCAACCGTTTTAAGCTGCACAGGCATGGCCTTCAGACTTACGGTGTAAAGACTTGCGGTGTGACCTGTAGGTGAAGCTCACAGGTCAGTGCTTTGTCAGGAACTCTCTGGAGCTGACTGCTTTGAGCGAAGTCTCTTTATACCAACATTATGTGTTTTATGATTGACGATTTTGTTAAAGATAATAATGAACCACCGACTTGATAGTAAGTTAATAATTTTCGATTTAACCTCCGTTAAAGTTTGGGGGAAGCTTGAGCGTTTGAACGCTCGCGCAAATCGTTGATGTAAGTCTCTCTGACGAGCAACTAACAAGGCTCAACACTGTATGTCAGCACAGCGAACGTTTAATCAAAATGAGGGAAAGTTCGCGGCCAATTCGGGGGATTTTCGCTTGATACGGACAAAGTAGCAACATCTACTGCTACTGCTCGTCTCAAGCAGATTACTTAACAGCTGGGGTTGAAGATAATAGCTAATATGAAGCCAAATGTCTGTACGTTCGCGTACCTTTTTTAGCGTGACTTTAGGGATATTCGCCTGAGCGTGAAGTAAGAGTCCCACCTGAAACTATCAATGCGATTCCAACCAACAGAGCAGTAGGCCGACGACCATGCTTAAGAGCAGGATGACGAGAAACGCACGTCCCCAATGTGTCTCATACTGCTTCTCATATTTAACTTCTCTCATGGTCATATATTTTAATGATGCGCGGGCGAGATGTCTGTACGTTATTGAACGTCTGGATGGTTGGCCGCAAGCGGCGTCACGTTCGGAAGTTTTCAGCAGAGCCTTTGGCGCTTCTTAGCTTATCCATTCGATTGACTCTGCGCTGCCGTCATATCTTGCGCATCCGTCGCTTGAGGCTTCTCGCCGAGCACTATGCGGACGTGATGCGGCTTGCGGTCTTGGGCCAACAAAATTTCATCCGCGCTCTGTAGTTGTCCGTCCACTTCGACGCTCGCTACGCCGTGACTGACGCCGAGAGGATTTTCAATTGTGATGTGATAGGGCGTCTCGCCATGATGCCTGTAATGAATCTTGAATTCACGCCAGCTACGCGGAATGCACGGCGCAATCGACAGGCGCTCGCCACGCAACTCGAAGCCGAGAATGGATTCCAGCCCGGCGCGATACATCCAACCAGAGCTTCCCGTGTACCAAGTCCAGCCGCCGCGCCCCGTGTGCGGCCAGACGGCATACACGTCGCCCGCCGCTACGTATGGCTCGACGCGATATTTGTGCAGCCCTGCGCGCGTCGAAGAATGGCTGATCGGATTAAGAAGCGTGAAAAGCTCGCCCGCGCGGTCGCCGTCATTGAGGCGCGCGTAGGCGATTAACGTCCAGAGCGCCGCGTGCGTGTACTGCCCGCCGTTTTCGCGCACGCCCGGCACGTAGCCTTTGATGTAGCCGGGATCAATCGCGCTTTTATCGAAAGGCGGCGTGAAGAGAATGACGAGACCATCGCCGCGCCGTATTAAATACTCTTCGACCGCCGCCAGCGCACGCGCCGCGCGATGCTGAGAAGCCGCGCCGGAGATGACGCCCCACGATTGCACTATGGAATCAATCCGGCATTCTTCATTCTGCACGGAGCCGAGCGGCGTGCCGTCGTCGAAGTAGGCGCGCCTGTACCAATCGCCGTCCCAGGCGTGTTCTTCGAGCGCCGCTTTGAGCTTCAACATGTGCTCACGATAGCGGCGCGCTCGCTCTCCGTCACCGCGCGCTTCGCAGAAGGGCGCAAACCATTCGAGCGTGTTGTAGAGAAACCAACCGACCCACACGCTCTCGCCCCGGCCAAGATTCCCAACGCGGTTCATTCCATCGTTCCAATCGCCCGAACCCATCAGCGGCAGCCCGTGTGGGCCAACGGCGAGGCTGCGTTCCAGCGTGCGCAGGCAATGCTCGTAGACGCTTCCAGTCTCTTCGGAGACGATGGGCTGCGTGTAAGATTCGTCTTCGCCTTCGGCCAAAAGCGGCGCTTCGATAAAGGGCACGCTCTCTTCCAACACGCTCGCGTCACCCGTCGTCTGGATGTAAAAGCTCGTCACGTAGGGCAGCCAGAGAAGATCGTCCGAGAAGCGTGTACGCACGCCGCGCCCCGTCGGCGGATGCCACCAATGCTGTACGTCTCCCTCCTTAAACTGCCGCGAGGCGGCGCGCACTATCTGCTCGCGCGCGATTTCCGGTCGGCAGTAGACGAGCGCCATCACGTCCTGCAACTGATCGCGAAAGCCGTAAGCGCCGCCCGATTGATAAAAAGCCGAGCGCGCCCAGACGCGGCAGACCAAAGTCTGGTAAGGCAGCCAGCGATTGAGAATCGTATTCATCGCATGGTCTGGGGTTTCGACTTCGACGGTGCTGAGCAGTTCGTCCCAGAAGTGTACGACGCGCTCAAACTCTTCGTTGACTATTGCCTGCTGACGATAGCGAACGGCGACCGTGCGCGCCTCTTCGATTGTTTCGCCCTGGCCCAGCACAAAGACAAGTTCGCGCACTTCTCCCGGCGCAAGTTCAAGCGTTGTTTGCAGCGCGGCGCAGGGGTCAAGACCTGCTCCCGTGCGGCCCGAAAGATTGCGGCGGCGCAGGGCGGCGGGGCGCTCCAGCGTGCCGTTGCGGCCCAGGAATTCTTTGCGGTCGCACGTCCAAGTGCGTTGCTGCTCGCTTGCATCTGCAAACGCAACGCGGTGTGCGAACTCGTTGTTATAAGGGTTGCGCGCAAAGATTGTTCCGGTCTCTTCGTCTATCTCTGTGATGATGTATGGGGCGCTTGCTCCGCGCTGGACGCCGAGCACCCATTCGTTGTAGCTCGTCACAGAGAGGCGTCGCACGCGCAGGGTGCGATTACGCAGGCGCAAGAGAGAGATTTTTACAGGCGCATCGAGCGGGACGAATAACAACAACTCCTGCGAGATGCCGTGGCTCGTGTGCTCGAAGACCGTGTAGCCCTGCCCGTGCCGGACGGTGTAAGGCTCAGGCTCGCGTACGGGCAGGGGCGTCGGTGTCCAGACGGTGCCAGTCTCTTCGTCGCGCAGGTAAATCATCTCGCCGGGCGGGTCTGCGACGGCATCGTTAGACCAAGGCGTCAGGCGATTCTCGCGGCTGTTGCTGGCCCAACTGTAGCCCGCGCCCGTTTCCGTCACTTGAAAACCGAAGTCGTGAGCGTTGGCGATGACGTTGGCCCAGGGGGCGGGCGTCCACTGTCCTTCACCGAGAATTGTCACATACTCGCGCCCGCCATTATTGAAGCCGCCGAGTCCGTTAAAGAATGAAAGCTCAGGCAGCGCAACGCTCGGCTCAGGGTATGAGCGCGAAGGCTGGCGAGGCTCAAAGCGCGCGGGCAAATCATTCTCGACGGGGCGACGCACAAGCTGGTCTTCGAGCGTGCCGCGCTCTGTGACGATGACGACGCGCGCGACGGCGTGGAGCAGGATACGGTCGGCTTCGGGCATCACGTCTGCGCGCCGTAGAAAGACGCCGCCCGGCTTGTCCTGTAAAGCCTGTAGGCCGCTCGTGCGCACCATCATCTGTAGCTCGTCTTGCAGCGATTGGATATAGCTCGGCGGATGGTCGTTCAAAATAATGAGGTCAATCGCTAAGCCTTTGAAGTGCAGATATTCGTGGCCGCGCAAGACCTGCCTGACCATGCTCAGGTCTTCAGGATTGCTGATGCGCACCAGGACAATCGGCAAATCGCCGCTGATGCCGTAAGGCCACAGCCCGCTTTGCGCTTTCGTGTTGAGCGCAAGGACGTGTGGGCGTGGGCGCAAAGAGGGATCGGAGTAGAGCACGCGCCCGGCGAGGCGTTGAAAGAGATGCGCCTCTTCGGCGTCCATGTTGAGGTGGCGCATCTCGACCTGCGATTTCGTCCATGCGAGCCGCGCCTCGCGCTCGAAGATTGCAGCGTCGTGATACTTGTCTGCCAGCATTAAGGCTTCCTCACGCGTCTGCGCGACGGCGGTTGAGAAAGTAATGCGCGCCGTCTCGCCGGGCTGAAGGCGCACACGGCGGCGCAAAGAGAAAACGGGGTCAAGCACCGCGCCCGTCGTGTTTGAGAGCGGGCGGTCTTCCATCACCGCCAGCGGTGCGCCCGCGTGATGACCGCGCCCCAAAAAGCGACCGCGATCAGTCTCATACTGCACAGCGCCGATTGCTTCGCCTTCGACCACCACGACATGCACGCCCCAGACGGGAGCATCTTTAGACGAGCGCGGGCGACGGCGCGCGACGAGCGCATTCTCTGCGGCGATGAATTCCGTTTCGATGAAAAGGTTGCTGAACGCAGGATGCGCGGCGTCGGCTGCTGCCGGTGCAAGCACGACTTCCGAGTAGCTCGTTAATTCGATTTCGCGTACTCGCGTCGAATTATTCCTGAGCTTAATGCGGCGCACTTCGGCGTTGTCTTCGGGTGAAACGATAATTTCCGTCTGCGTTGTGATTCCGGCATCCGTCCGACGAAAATCGGCCTTGTCTTCCGCAAACGCGACCTCATAACTTTGCGGCTCGCGCGCCGTCGGTTGATAACCAGCAGACCAGACCGCACCGCTTCTCACGTCGCGCAGGTAAACGAAGCTGCCCCAGTTGTCGCGCGTGGCGTCCTCACGCCAGCGAGTGACACTCAACTTGCCGCACACGGAATAGCCAGCCCCGGCTGTCGTCAGCATGACGGAATAAGTGCCGTTGGAGAGAATCTGTGTGCGCGGCGTCGGCAAATCGGCGGAATCGTAGCGCCTTGAGGCCACGGGCGCGACCACGCGCACGACGCGGCCCGACAAGACTTCTTCGGCGCGCGGGTGTGCGGCGGCTGCGCTTCGCGGGATGCGCTCTTGCAGCAACAATTCCGTCGCCTGCACAAGCGGCTCCGAGTGAAAGCGTCGTTGCATCAACTCGTTGTTGAGCAGATTGTCGAGCGCTACGAGGCTCATTCCCTGATGGTGGGCCATGAAGGCGCGGATGATGACGCGCGTTTGATTCTGCGGCAGACGTTCGGGCGTATAGTCTACGCTCTCGTAGAAGCCGTAGCGTGCGAGCGCGCCTTCGCGTTCAAGGCGGCGCAGGTTATTGAACGCGGCGCGCGGCGCGTAGGGCGCGGCCAGCAGCGTAGCGTAGGGCGCTATCACTAAATCTTCACTCAGGCCGCGCTTGAGGCCGAGGCCGGGAACACCGAACGGCCCATATTGGTAGTTGAGATGTATGTCGCGCGCGTTGTAGGCAGACTCGGAGACGCCCCAGGGGACGTTGTGCTCCTGCCCGTACTCAATCTGGCGCTTGACGATTGCCGTGTATGTCTGGTCGAGCAGCGTGCCTTCGTAGTTGCGCATCACCAAGAGCGGCATCAGGTATTCAAACATCGTCGCGCTCCATGAAATCAGCGCGCGATGACCGTTCACGGGAGTCAGCCCGCGACCCATACGAAACCAGTGCTCCTGCGGTGCGTCGTTCTTTGCGATGGCGACGAAGCTGGCGAGCCGTGCTTCCGAAGCCAGCAGGTCATAGTAAGAATTATCAGCACGCCCTGCCGCGACGTTGTAGCCGATACGGAAAACCTTGCGCTCCTCGTCAATGAGAAAACTAAAATCCATCTCTTCAAAGAGACGGTCGCTCAGTCTCGCCACTTCAACGAGACGCGCGAGCAATCGCTTCGCCGCGTCTGCCGCATTCTCAATCGCGGTCGTCAGGACATCCAGACCGCCCAGAGCGGCGGTGCGGTCGCGGCTTCCTTCCGGCAGACACTCTTCGATCTGCGCGCGGAGCGCACTGAGTTGTAAGAGCATCGCATCGCAGGTCGCCGGAATCTGCGCTGGCACGGGAACGCCTGCGAGCGAATCTGTCATCGCTTGCCACTGCGCGCCCGCTTCCGCCGAGCAAGGAATGACAATTGGCCCAAGGTGTTCGGTCAGCGCATTGCCCCACGGCGCGAGCGTGTGCAGGTCGCGGAGACAGGCGCGCGACTGTTGCATCAACGCATTTACCCAGAAGCGCAACTCTTCGTAGCTTTCGTTGCCGTGCTCCTGCGAGAGCGCACCGAGGATGTCTGTGATTACTTCCGCGCGGCGCAAGAGAGCGTCAAGCAGTTTGTTCCACGCGCCGAGAGTCTGCGGCATATCTTCCCCATCGACGAGCTTAGCGCACGCTTCTATCTCTTCGCGCAGATGCTTGACGGTGACGACCTCCGTGCGCTGCCTGATGGCGGCGAGCCGCGTCGCTTCATCGCGCATGAGGGAAATCGTGTCAGAGAGTCCATCGATAATGCGCTCACCGACGAGCGGGCTATCAGGCAAGTCAATGGCCGCCTGCTTTGTGGCGAGCAGATGTCCGGCGAGATTGCCGCTGTCAACGGTTGAGATGTACTGCGGCGGGAGTGGTTCAAGCGTGAGCGTGTCGTACCAGTTGAAACAGTGGCCGCGAAACTTTTGTAGCTTTTGCAGCGTCGCGAAAGTCAGTTCCAGCCGCTCCGTCGTCTCAAGCGTCGAGAGGTATCCAAAGTCGTGCGCCGCGACGGTCGAGAGCAGCAGCAGCCCCATGTTGGTCGGGCTGGTACGATGAGCGATGACTAGCTGCGGGTCTTCCTGATAATTGTCCGGCGGCAGCCAGTGGTCTTCCTCGCCGACGAAGGTTTCAAAGAAGCGCCACGTGCGACGTGCGATCAGGCGCGCGTCACGCGTGTCAGTCTCGTCCAGAGATGGACGCGCCGCAACGGTGCGACGGCTGACGAGGTAAGCAATAAGCGGCGAGACGGCCCACGCCAGCAGGAAGGGCGCGGCCACAGGCAGGGCAGAAGGACGCATCCACAAAACAAGCGCGGCAATCAATGCGGCAATCAATTCGGCGGGCCACATGAAGCGCACGAAGGCCGCGAGGTCGTGGCTGCTCCCGGTTTCGGCCTGCGCCGCAGTCATCCATTCGAGCAGTCGCTTGCGCGAGATGAGCTTGCGGTAGAGCGTGCGCGAGACGGCGTCAACCATCAAATAAGATTGGTGGGCCAACCAGCAGAAGAGGAGCGCGACCTGCGCCGTGTTGGCTCGCATGTCGCCCAGAATGTTCCAGACGTGGCTCGACCAGGGGATGCCGCGCGGGTGTGTAAATAAGCTTGTCGTTAAGTGCGCGTAGACTGGAAAGGCGAGCGTGAGCACGACGAAGAGCATCCAGACGAAGGGCGAACCGGGAAACAAAGCCAGAGCCGCTGCAAGCCACAGCACAATCGAGGGCGCAACGAGGCTGCGTCGCAGGTTATCGAAGATTTTCCAGCGTGAGATGAGCGGCAAGGTGTTACGTACCTTGTGCCCATCGGCGTCGGGCACGCGCCCGGTGAGCCAGCGCGCAATCTGCCAATCACCGCGCGTCCAGCGATGCTGCCTTTTAGCGTAAGTGTCGTAGCGCGAAGGATAGTCGTCCAAAAGCTCCACGTCCGTGACGAGCGCACAACGAGCGTATAAGCCCTCGAAAAGGTCGTGGCTCAAAAGAGAGTTGTCAGGGACGCGGCCCGCGAGCGCCGCTTCAAAGACATCAACGTCGTACAAACCCTTGCCCGTAAAGCTGCCTTCGGCGAAGAGGTCTTGATAAACGTCCGAAGCGGCGGTCGTGTAGGGGTCAATGCCCGCGTTGCCACTAAAGATGCGCGCGAACGTAGAACGAGAGGCGCTCTCAAGCGTTACAGAGACGCGTGGTTGGAGGATGCCGTAGCCGCGCGTGACAGCGCGTGTGCGCGCGTCTAGTTGCGCGCGATTGAGCGGGTGCAAAGCGATGCCGACGAGTTTGCGTGCCGACTCGCGCGGCAGTTGCGTGTCGGAATCGAGCGTGATGACGTAAGCGACGCGAGAGAGGAGCGCGCCCTCGGCTGTGGCGACGATGAAACTCGTATCGCGTGCGCCGCGCAGGAGGCGATTGAACTCTTGCAGCTTGCCGCGCTTGCGCTCCCAGCCGAGCCATTTACCTTCGCCCTCATTCCACTGGCGGCGACGATGAAAAAGATGAAAGCGCGGCTGTTCTTTGTTGCTCTTGCCGTAACGCTCGTTCAACTGTTCTATGCCGTCCAAAGCTTTTTCGAGAAGCGGCGCATCAGACGGCATCTCCTCGGCGTCGGCGTCCGCGAAGTCTCCGAGCAAGGCGAAATAAAACTGCTCATCCTGATTGGCGAGAAAGTGAACCTCCAGCTTATCTACCAACTCTTTGACGACCGCTTCGCTCGTAAAGAGCGTCGGCACGACGACCATTGTGCAGCCCTCTTCCGGAACACTCTTCGAGGTATCCATCTTCGGCAAGACTCGCGGCGGCAGCAGGTGTGTCACGTCCCAGTTGAGCACACCGAGCGCGAGATCGCTCGCCGGAATCAAAGAGAGTACGGCGAGCAAGGCGAGCAGCCAGCCACGTGCGCCGGAATAGACGCCGTAGAAAACGAGCGTTGCGATGATGAGCGCGGTGAGAAACAAGAGCGTTCCGAGGTAGGAGAGCGTCGGGTGGCGCAGCACCCAGCGGCGCACACGCTCGCCAATCTTCGTGCGATAAGCGAACGCCTTTTCCAGTTGAGCGAGTCCGTCATCAATCAGGTAAAAGCCGACGTGTGCGCTGGCCGACGTGTGCGGCGCAGACTCGTAGGCGCTTTGGGCCAACTGCGCCGCCGTTTCCGCTATCTCCAATTCGCTCGTCTGTGTTCGCTTGCTGATGCGCTCGATGACGTGGCGATAGCGGTCGCGCGTCGCAAAGTCCATTTTCGGGTAAACGCCGAGGGGGTCACGCGCCAGCAACGGCTCGACAAGACTGACGCTCTCAAAGAAATCGCGCCAGTCGAGCGTCGAGAGAAAGCGCATGCTGGTGATAATGTTGCCGACAGTGACCTGCGCTGCGGCCTGCCTTTGGTGTTCGAGATGAACGACCTGCTCTGTGCTCTGTCCCTGTCGCGCTAGATAGCGTTCCAACCAGTCGAGGGCGGGCATCACCGCCGGGTCTTGCTCGCGCAAGCGCCCGGTCAATTGCACGACGAGCGCGCTCGGCAGCGGCTCGCGCCTGGCCCAGCGTTCATTGATAAACGAGCCGACTGCTTCGGGCTGTCGTTCGGCCAGCGCCAACAGCTTGTCTGCCAGTTGGTCTGCTTCCTCGCGCTCTTCGCGCGCAGCGACGATGCGCGTCGCCAGCCGTCGCAGGTTTTCGACGAGCGCGAGCCTGAGAGTGATGGCGACGGCCCAGAGTTCGCCGATGTTGAGCGGCGCGACGTGCTGATAAGCGCGTATGAAGCGTCTCAGTGTTTCAGTGTCAAGGCGGCTGTCTGTGTGAGCGATGAGGGTGTGGGCGATGGCGTAGATGCGCGGATAACCGGCGTGTTCGCCTTCGGCCAGCTTCGGCAGTTCGTAGTAGTAACCCTTCGGCAAGTCTTCGCGAATCTCGCGCAGTTGCTCTTCGACGATGTGAAAATTATCGACCAGCCATTCGGCGGCGGGCGAGATGGCGCGTTCTTTGCGCACCGCGTCGGCCAGCGCGTGATAGGCGATGACGAGTCGGCGGCCATTCTCTTCGAGGCGCGGCAAGAGAGATTTGCCGCGCCAGCGTCCAGCGACGACCGCGTGTTCTGCGGCCAGCAGCGCGGCGGTCTGTTCGAGCCGCTCGACGCTGTATAGCTCGCCGCGAATCGGCTCTTGTTCTTCGACGCCGGGCGCGTACTTCAACGTTCCGAAAAGTCTCGCAAAGAGTTCGGCCAAAAGTTTGCTCACCTCTACAGAGAAACAGACGTGCCCCCTCGTTTGCTCTTTTCCCCGATCACTTCCGCCGTATGGCCGCTCACGGCGTGCTCATCCCTGAGCTTCTGCAAGAGCCAGAGCGGTTTGCCGCCCTCCTTGCGCCCCTTCATTTTGAAGAGCAGCCAACGGCCCTTCAAACGCTCGCCGTGAAGCTCAAATCTTAAAGAGCCTTTCTCCCAACCTTTGAGCGCATCTCCCGCCAACCCGCTGAAAGTGCCGATGTCCCAACGATAAACCTGCCCCGCTCCGTAACTGCCTTCTGGTAACTCGCCCGTGAAGGTCAGATACGAGACGGCATGGTCTGGAACTTGCACCGCCAATCGTTTGACTGTCGGGTCGAGCGACGGCCCCTTCGGCACAGACCAACTCTTGAGCGTGCCAGCAATCTCAAGACGAAAGTCCCAGTGCAGGATGCTCGCGTGATGCTCCTGCACGACGAAGCGAGGTTGGCCCACCTTCTTTGTCATCGCTTAACTTTCAAGCCTTATCCTGCTCGTCCGCATCACCCGCCGGATTGAGGTCTTTATTGGCCGGGCCTTGAAAAACTTTGCCGTAAGCATCATAACGCGAGCCATGACAGGGGCAGTCCCAGGTCTTCTCTTTCGAGTTCCAATCAACGATGCAGCCCAAGTGTACGCAGACTGCCGAACGCTCGTGAATCGTGCCCTCTTCGTCACGATAAGCGGCCACCTTCGAGAGGCCGCGACGGATAATCGCGCCTTCGCCCTGCTTTATCTCGGCTGTCGAATCAACGTCGCCGGGCGTCACTAAATCCGCATACTGCGCGGCGACGTTCAGATTTTCTTTGGCAAACTCAGGCAGCGCCTTGAGCGTCTTGCGCGACGGCTCATAGATTGTCTCCCACTCGTTCGCGCGCCCCTGAATCAAATCTGTCAGAAGGATTCCGGCAATCGTGCCGTGCGTCATGCCGTTACCGGAATCGCCGGTCGCGATAAACACGTTGTCCGCATCCATCGGATTACGACCGATGAAGGCGAGTCCGTCAACAGGCTCCATCACCTGCCCTGACCAGCGAAACTCAACGTCCTCAATCATGGGCCAACGCGTGCGCGTCCATCTTTCCAGATAAGCGTAACGCTTATTGGCGTCGTCTGCCTGCCCCGTCTTGTGGTCTTCGCCGCCGACAATCAGGATGTCATAGTCTCTTTTCTTTCCTTTATCATCAACACTGCTTCCGCTCTCGATGCGTACATAATGGTATGGGTCGGGCGTGTCCCAGTAGAGCGCACGCTCGACAGAACCGCGCGGCACGCGCGCGCCGATGACATACGTGATATAGGGCGCTTGCTTCGTATGAATGGCAACGCGGTCGTTGACCGGCGTATTTGTAGCCACGACGATTGCGCCGGCTGTGACGACATGCCCGCTCTCCGTCTCGACGCGCGCTTGTTCTCCTCCCTCGATTTTGCTCGCGTGTGTGCCGGTATAAATACGACCGCCGTCGCGCACAATCGCCTCGGCCAATCCCGTCAGATACTTCAGAGGATGAAACTGCGCCTGTCGCGGAAAACGTAAACAAGAGCCTGTATCGAAGTCCTTGATGGGCGCACGCTCGACCATCTCGATTTCGGTCAGGCCAGCGCGATGCGCCGCCTTCAATTCATCTTCGAGTTGCTGTTTTGAATCGCCCGGCGGCACGAAGAGGTAGCCGTCGAGCCTCTCAAATTCACAATCAATCTTTTCTTCATTGACGATTTTCTCAACACGGTCAATGGCTGCCGTATGACTCTCGGCAGCGAGGCGCGCGCCGCGCTCTCCGTGCAGGCGTTCCAGTTCGTAATAACGATCATCGAGCGCGTTAACGAGATGCGCCGTCGTCCTTTGTGTCATCCCGCCGCCGATTGGCCCATCGTCGAGCACGACGACCGACTTGCCTTCGCGCGCCAGCAAATAAGCGGTCGTCATTCCAGCGATGCCTGCGCCGACGATACAGACATCAGCCCGCGTATCTTCCACGAGCGCGTCTGTGTCTGGCGTCTCGGCGGTCGCCATCCAGATTGAAATTGTCTGTCCTGATTCGCTCTCCATCTGCCTTGCTCCTTTATCTCCTGGTGTGGCAGTAAACTCTGTTGCGGGAAGGCAAAGCTAACTGGCCGGATTAATCCCGAGAGAATTTTCCTGACTGTGTTTGTCTATAAGCGTATCCTAATGCTTGAAGCCTCGCTTAATCAAACTCTCGAACAATAGGGAAGACGCAGTGGCACGGACAGGGAACGTCGAGAAGCTTTACGCAAAGGCGCAAAGAAAAGAAAAACATAAGCTCGCAAAGAAGAAGTCTGGCTGTTTTCTTTGCGCCTTGCGGTTTTTCTTTACTTTGCGCCTTTGCGTGAAATTATTCGTTTCGTTGCAGCGTGATTCGAGTAAGCTCCCACGACTACTGCTCGACACGCTACTTCTGCTCGTCGCCTGTTTTATCGCGGAGGTCTGCTTCGACTGTCTCTCGTTCTCCCTCGGCTGAGCCGGGCGTTCTGCCTGGGTCGCCCGATTGATTAGTTTCATTTCCCGATTGTGACGAACTGCTCTGCCCGCCCGATTGATTCTCGCTCTTGTTATCTTCTGCCATTATTTTCCCCCCAATGCTTTATGGTTTGAGCACGACCTTGATGCAGTTGTCCGCTCTATGTTTGAACGTCTCGTAGCCGCCGGGTGCGTCCGTTAAGCGCATCCGGTGCGTGATGATAAAAGAGGGGTCAATCTCGCCTCGCTGAACACGCTCCAACAGCGGACGCATGTACTTCTGCATGTGCGTCTGCCCCATCTTAATCGTCAACCCCTTATTGAAGGCTGCGCCGAAGGGTATCTTGTCCAGGAAGCCGCCGTAAACGCCGGGAATGGAAACCGTGCCGCCTTTGCGGCAGGCGTTGATGGCCTGACGTAGCGCGTGCGGACGATCCGTTGCGAGAAACATCGCCGCCTTGACGCGATCATAAATGGCGTCCGGGCTTGTGCCGTGCGCTTCCATGCCAACGGCGTCAATGCAGGCATCAGGCCCACGCCCGCCCGTCATCTCCTTGAGCTTCTCGAAAATATCCTCGTCGTTGAAATCGAGCGTTTCCGCTTTGCCCTCGTCGCGCGCCAGTCGCAGGCGCTCCGGCACGCTGTCAATGGCGATGACGCGCGCTGCTCCCAAAAGGTACGCGCTCTTGATGGCAAACTGTCCGACAGGGCCGCAGCCCCAGACGGCAATCGTATCGCCCGATTGGATGTTGCAATTCTCCGCAGCCATGTAGCCCGTCGGAAAGATGTCAGACAAGAACAAGACCTGCTCGTCGTCTAACTCTTCCGGAACACGCATTGGGCCAACATCTGCGAAGGGCACGCGTGCATACTCCGCCTGCCCGCCAGCGTAGCCGCCCATCATGTGTGAATAGCCGAAGAGGCCCGCAGGCGAAAAGCCGTAGAGCTTCTCTGCCATCCATGCGTTCGGGTTCGAGTTATCACACAATGACCACAGTTCTCTTTGACAGAAAAAGCAGTGGCCGCAGGAGATAGTGAAGGGCACGACGACACGGTCGCCCACTTTCAGTTTCTTGTTCTCTTTGCCGACCGCGACGACCTCGCCCATAAATTCGTGGCCGAGAATGTCGCCCTTCTCCATCGTCGGAATATAGCCGTCGTAGAGATGCAAATCCGAGCCGCAGATGGCCGTGCGCGTGATGCGTATGATGGCATCGCGCGGGTTGAGAATCTTCGGGTCGGGCACGGTCTCGACGCGCACGTCGTTTTTGCCAAACCAGCATAGAGCTTTCATCTACGTTCCCTGTTCGTTGCCAGTTATTAGTAATCAGTAGTCAGCAGTCAGTTGTTTTCATTTGTTATTGAGCCTTTGAGTTCTCGTCTTTAACGAGCCATGCTCCGACGCAAACGATGAACAACTGATTACTGACTACTGACTATTGATGTTCTTCTAAGCGGACGCGCTGCGTCCCGAAGGCTGGCCCTCGGTTGTCGGCGTCTCGCCCGCTTCCATTACCTGTTTGAAGCGGCGCAGGTCTTCTTCGATCTGCTGCGACGGCTCTTCGCCGAAGAGCTTGGCGAAGGTCGAGCCGATGACGCCGCCCGGCGGGTCATACTTGAGCGAGACACGCACCGTTGTGCCGCGTCCTTCCGGCGCAGGCTCAAAGCGCACGCTGCCGGCGTTGTCAACGTCCGCTCCTTCGAGCGAGCGCCATGCGATCAACTCGTTCTCTTTCTCGTTGTAGATTTCCGCGTCCCATTCGACGGTCGTGCCCGCTGGAGCTTTCGCTACCCAGTGCGAGCGTCCGCCATCGCCCTCGACATGGACGGATTCCAGATGATCCATAAAGCGCGGAAGGTTCTCGAAGTTGCGCCAGAAGCGATAGAGTTCTTCCGGCGACTTGTTTACCGTCACGCTCTTTTCGACCTTGATGCCGCGATGAGCCGGAACGCTGACGTTTGGATTCTGCGTTCCCTCGGCGGTGCTGATGCCGAGTGACTCGTACATCTGGCAGTGGCCCGTCGTGCCGCGATAGATGAGACTGCCGCCGACCAGCCCCAGGACAGCGCCGAGCCAGTTGCCCTGCACAAGCCGCGTGATGCCGTAGACGGCCAGCGCGCCGCCGCCGATAGTAGATGCCCAGCGCTCAATCTCGCCGACGTTTACATTCGAGCCGCCTCCTCCTATGCCGCTCTGCTGTACGCCGCCGCCTGTTTCAGCGCTATTTGCGATGCCTGCGTTCTGCATTGCTTCTGCCAATGATTCTGCCATTGCTTTATCTCCTCACAATTGTGCTACTCGATTTACGGACATTCTGACCTCAATTTTTGCCGATACCACTTCAAAACTGTTCGAAAACGTCTCGCCCTCGTGACCTTTCAAGGATGACAGTCAAACTTCAGGCCAAAGATAGGGAACGCGGAGACGCGATGAAATTGAGCCGCGGGGACACGGCGACGCGGGGAACGAAGCGCAACAACAGACAACGACAACAATCATGCTTAATCCTTCTTTATCTGCGCGTCGCTGCATCCCTATCTCTCCACGTCTCCATTTCACCGCGTTACCGCGTTCCCGCCTCTATTCTTCATATCCGTTCGGGTGCGCCTGCATCCAGTTCCAGGCCGATTCGATGATGGAGCGCAAGTCCTGCATTGTTGGCTTCCAGCCGAGTTCGCGTCTGATTCTGTCGGAGCTGGCGACGAGAAGCGCGGGGTCGCCAGGCCGTCGCGCTCCTGTGCGAACGTTGATGTCGCGCCCCGTTACGGCGCGTGCCGTCTCTATAACTTCGCGCACCGTGTAGCCTTCGCCGCCGCAACCGAGGTTGTAAATACGACTGCCATCATTAAGCACGTCGAGCGCTGCGATGTGCGCCCGCGCCAGATCAACGACGTGTATGTAATCGCGCACGCACGTGCCGTCGCGCGTCGGGTAATCGTCGCCGTAGATTTCGACCGCCGCTCTTTTTCCGGCGGCGACCTGCAAGATAATTGGGATGAGGTGTGTCTCCGGGTCGTGCGATTCGCCGCAACGCTCTGTCGCCCCGGCAGCATTGAAGTAGCGTAGGCTGGCATAACGCAGATTGTAAGCCTCGTCGTACCATCTGAGCGCGTGCTCGAAGGCGAGCTTCGTTTCGCCGTAAGGATTGGTGGGAACGGTCGGGTCTGTTTCTTCGACGGGTTGCTTTTCCGGTTCACCGTAGACGGCTGCCGTCGAGGAGAAGACGATGCGCCGCACTTCTGCCTCACGCATCGCGTCCAGGAGCGCGAGTCCGGCCAGCATGTTATTACGATAATACTTCGCAGGATTCCCGACCGACTCACCGACCAGCGAGTCCGCAGCCATGTGTATCACCGCTTCAATCCGATTCTCTTCGAGCGTCTGCCGCAGCCGCTCACCGTCCATCAAATCGGCTTCGACGAATTTCGCTTCCGGCGCGATGGCCGCGCGGTGTCCCTTATACAGACTGTCGTAGACGATGACCTCGTGATCGTCTTTAACCAATTCCTCCGCCACGACACTGCCGATATAACCGCCCCCACCCGTGACCATCACCCGCATGATATTTAATCCTCCGGCGCGGACAAGAGCATCCGAACAGACGCACATTCTGCCCGCAACCATTCATTTTGTCTTAAGAGTTTGAAAGCGGCTTAATGATAACACGAAGCCATGAGCGAAGTCGTAATGCCGCAGACATAAGGATAAAGTAGGAACGCTGAACGAGGAATGAAGAGCAGCTTGTCTTTCATTCCTCGTTCAGCGTTCCTACTTCATCGTTTGTCTTTAGACCGCCGCCGGGGCTTTATGCGCTGATTCTGCGGGGACGTAATAGAGAATGCGGTTGCAATTATCGCAGGTAATGATGTCGTCGCCGCGCCGGACTTCGGCCATCATCTGCGGGCGCAGGGCCATGAAGCAGGCCGTGCATGAGCCGTTGCGCGCTTCGGCGACCGCGATGCCATCGCGTATGCGCGCGCTGATACGATTGTAGAGCGCGCTCATGGGCTTAGGCAGCGTCGCCAACAGGCGCTCGCGCTCCTTTCGCGCTGCGGTTAATTCTTCTTCCTGCCTGCGCGTCTGTTCTTCAAACTCTTTGAGGCGGGTTTCCATTTCACCGCGCAGCCGCTCGACTTCGGGCGCACGCTCCTGAAGCTCTTTTTCAGATTGTTCGAGCGTTTCCATCTTTTCAAGTATCTGCGTCTCAAGCTGCGAGGCGGCCTTGCGCGCAGCGTCTGCCTCGCGGATGGCCGCCGTATACTCGTGCTCGTTTTGGGAAGACATCAGATTACGGTCGGCGCGCTCGGCCTTTAAGCGCTGCTCTGCCAACTCGGTTTCGAGTCGCGTTCTTTCAGAGCGTGCCTCGTCGCGGCGCGCTTCGATGGCGCGAATTTCAAAGGCGCGCTGATCGAACTCTTTTTCGATTTCAGCGCGCCTTTGTGGAATGGCCTGGATGTCTGCCTGTAGTCTGCGTATGCTGGTGTCCGTTTTCTGCAAAGCGACCAACTGCTCTAATTCCGCTTTCACTCTCTTGCTCTCCTAAAAAGACCGTGTATAAAGAATAAGCGAAGACTCTCTCAAACTAAGGATAATCACATATTCGCAACGCACGCGCAAGCGACGGCAAGGCAAGCGACAATTCCATGCAGAAAACAGACGACACGGCGCACATCTAGCTCAAAAGCCGGAGAGCCTTCTCGACTACAATCGAGAAGGCTCTCCGGCTCGCAGCGCTCAGGAATGGTGCGGCGGGGGATTATTCCGCTCCAACAGCGCGCGCCGCGTTAAGACGACCGCCCGTTGAAACTTTACCTTTCAGTGCATCAAGCTTATCAACCGAATTGAAGAGACGCTCGCGCAACTCTTTGACTGACAGCTTCGGCTCAATAGAGAGGACGAGCGCCGCCACGCCCGCGACCTCCGGCGTCGCCATCGAAGTCCCCGAATGCTCTTCATACTGGTTATTGAGCCACGTGCTCAGGATTTCCGCTCCGGGCGCGGCGATGTGAACACTCTTCGCGCCGTAATTTGAGAACGAAGCGAGCCGGTCGTTGCGGTCGGAAGCAGCGACGCTGACCATGTTCGGCAAATCGTAGCCCGCTGGATAATGTGGCATCCGGTCGGAATCCGCGCTGCTATTACCTGCGGCGGCGATGAACAGAATACCTTCGTCGTTTGCGCGCTTGATGGCTTCTCGCAAAGCGCTCGACTTTGCGGTCGAACCCCAACTGGCGCTGATGATGCGAACGTTGACGCCCGCGCGCTTGCGGTCTATCACGTAGTTGATGGCCTCAATCGCGTCTTTGGTCGTGCCCGAACCATTAGCAGAGATAAACTTCAAGGGCATGATTTCAACTTTCCAGTTGATGCCAGCGATGCCTTCGTTATTATCGCCCACCGCGCCGATGATGCCGGAGCAGTGCGTGCCGTGGCCGTTGTCGTCCATCGGGTCGCCGTTATTATCGACGGCGTTGTAGCCCTGCTCGTCGTTAATCGTGCCCAGTTCGTCGTCTGTATATTCGTTGATGTTCGCCGGACGAACCCAGATGTTACTGTGCAGGTCTGGATGCGTGTAATCGACGCCGCTGTCAATGACTGCGACGACGACGCGATCCGAGCCGGTCGTTCTGGCCCAGGCGCTGAGCGCCCGTATGTCCGAATCACGCTTGCCGCCGCGCTGCCCCTCGTTGTGCAGCGACCACTGCTCGCTCAACTTCGGGTCGTTTGAAGACTTGAACGGCAACGCGACATCCGGGTAGCCCGGCGCGCGGTCGGAAAAGTAACGCCCTCGAATATCAGGCTCAAGACGAATTTCTTCGTTGGCCTCCGCATACTCAACTTCTTCGAGCGCACGATACTGCGCCAGCATGGTTTGCACGTTGTAGCCGTCTTCGTCCTCAATCACAGCCAGATTGCCGATGTTCTCAAACTTGTCCTCGAAGCTGTCGTTTAAGCGCGCGGCAATCTCCTTCATCCTGACGAGCGGCGTGCCCGCACGAAAGCGCACGAGGATTTCCGGTTTCGCCGCTTTCGGCATGACACGCTCAGACTCTTTCTGAGTTACATACGGCCTTGGAGGAACGCTTGTAGACTGATTGCGCCAGCGCCTCATCTGCCCTGCAAACCCGGCCAGCGCGATCAACGTCAACGCCAGCGCCAGATGTCCGAAAAAGTTCTGTCGGTTCATCGTTTCACCTCTAATTCAAGTCTGGAGTCTAGAGTCTGGAGTCTCAAGTCAAAGACAAAAGCTTTTGACTATCTGACCCGTGACTTCTGACTCCTGACTTTTTCAAATACGGTAATTATCGCCCTTGTAATTATAGAGCCGAACCTGATCCTTGTTGGCTCTGTACTCATGCTCGCTGCCCTTGGCACGCAGGCGTATACGCCAGCCTTTCGTCATCATCTGCCCGCTCATCTCGTCTTCGATGGGCGCACCGAGCGCCAGGTCTGGGAAATCCGTTTCCTCAATCGAGCCTTCTTCAATCTCATCTTCCGAGACGCCGAGGCGCTTCGCCAAATCCACGCGCGCGCGCCTGAGGGCATCATCTTTTGTTACAGCCATTCAGTTTATCGCTCCTTCGTCCAACAACCCTACGGCATCCTCGCCTCGCGTCTAAGGCTCTGGGCCAGCATGTGTCCACCCGACTTGTCCGCGATGCTCCCTGCTCTGGTATTCTGCGCCTGCACGGGGCGCTTCGTCAAAGCTTTTCGCACGCCGGAGCGCCTGACCTTAAGATGAAAATTTCCGTCGTCGAAATGATAGAACGCGCCGACGCGCTCTACGCCACGCGTGAGGATGCACAAGGCGTTAGCCTGAGCGTGGAATTGCTTGAAGCTGCGCTTGAGCGCGAGTTTGACTACGAGCTTGCATGGCGATTGGGCCGCGCCCTCTTCTTTCTCGGACAGGAAGCACAGGACAAAGCTGTGGCCCGCGCCTTTCATCTACGCGCCGTCAGGATATGTGAGATGGCTACGCGCCGTGAACAGTCGCGCGTCGAGGGACATTTCTGGCTGGGCGTTAACCGCGCGCTGCTGGCCGCGCTCGAAAAACCTCTCACAGCGCTCGGCCAAGCTCTCAGAGCGCGCCGCTCGCTTCGCCGCGCTATCAACCTCGACGCAGCCTATCACGCCGCTGGCCCCTTGCGCGTGTTGGCCCGTCTCGAAGCAAAGCTGCCCGTCTGGCTCGGCGGAGGCCGCGCCCGCGCCCAAGCCCATTTCGAGCAAGCGCTCGCGCTCGCGCCCGCCAACACCGTCACCCGACTCTACTTTGCAGAACTGCTCATCGAAGCAGGCGACGAAGCGCGCGCACACAGCGAACTTCAAGCGCTTCTCGGCGCACCCTTCGACCCCACCTGGGCCTTCGAGATCAAGCGCGACCGCCGCCTCGCTCAAGCAATGCTCAGGAACAGTCTGGAGTCAGGAGTCTAGAGTCTGAATATGTTTTTGACTCCAGACTCTAGACTCCTGACTCCAGACTTTCTTTATCTGAAGTCGCCGAGCAGGTGTTGCAGCAACGCTGTGACGGCGATGGCTGCCGTCTCTGCGCGTAGGGTGCGCCCACCGAGTGTGACGATGTTCCAGCCCGCGTCGCGCGCCTGACGAATCTCTTCATCCGTCCAGCCGCCTTCCGGGCCGACGAGCGCTGTCACTGCGGCTGCGCTTGCGGGCACATTTTTGATTGTCTCCAATAATTCTTGCCCCTCCCGCTCGGAAAACATCACGCGCCAACGTTCGCCGCCAACGTTCGCTTCAACCAGCGAAGCAAAGAGGCGCGGCGCACTGACTACAGGGACGACTGCGCGGCCAGATTGTTTAGAGGCTTCGAGCGCGATGCGTTGCCAGCGTGCAACGCGACGCTCGCCGTCCCGCTCATCGCGCAAGCGCACGTCCGCCTGCTTCGTTATCAACGGCACGATTCCCCGTGCGCCCAACTCCGTCGCCTTCTGTACGACCAAGTCAAACTTCTCGCCCTTCAGTAAGGCCACCGCTAACTCTAAGTCGAGCGGCGATTCGGGACGCGCCGCCTCGACCTCTTCCACAACATTGAGCCGCACCAGCCCGCGCGCACTCTCCTTTACCTCACAGCGATACTCCTGGCCCACACCATCGAACACGAACACTTCAGCGCCACGCTCCAAACGCAACACGTCACGCAGATGCCGCGCCTCGTCCGCCTCAAGCACGACGCTCCCGCTCGCTAGCGCGAATGCCTCTGGCGGCGCATAGAATCTTCTACGAGACATAAGATTAAAGGTCAGAGGTTAGAGGTCAGAGATTAGTAAAAAGCTAACGACTGACCTCTAACCTCTGACCTCTGCTTTCAAACGATTATCGCCACCCACTCTCCATCGCTGGCGACTTCGAGCGGGTTAGTGACACCGAGTTCATGCAGGCGCTCTGTGACCCATGCTGTTTGCGAATCGAGGATGCCGGAGAGAATCAAGCGGCCACACGTCGCATTGATGAGCGCGGGCAAAAGCGGCACGATCACGTCAGCCGTCAAATTCGCGCAGACGAGGTCTGCGGAAGCGGTCATGGTTTCTTCAACAGTGCCGACGCGGAAATTGATGCGCGCGGCGACGTTGTTTAGCTGTGCGTTCTCGCGCGCGATTGAGACGGCATCGGCGTCCGTGTCGCAGGCTTCGATGCGTGCGCGTGGGTGGAGCAGCGCGGCGGCGATGGCTAGAATGCCCGTGCCCGTGCCGACATCCAGAAAGCTTCCGCCGACGGAATATTTCTCTATGGCCGAGAGGCACAGCCGTGTCGTTTCATGTGTGCCTGTGCCGAAGGCCATGCCGGGTTCGATGCGTATAACGTGGCGCTCGCGCTCATCCGTGATCTTGCTCCACGGCGGCGCGATGATGAATTTTTGGCCGACAGCGATTGGTTGCCAGCTCTTTTTCCACTCGCCGAGCCAGTCGCGGTCTGCGACCTCCTGCAACACCATCTCGCGCACCGAAGACGAGGGCAGAGCATACACGCCGAAGGCTTCCAATAGCTTTGCGCGCACATGTTCACGCTGCGGCGACTGATCGAAATAGCCGACCACGCGCATCATCGCGCTATCTTCATCGCTGCTCTCCGTGCCGAGCGCTCCGGCTTCCATCAAAGCATACTCGACGGCCTCGCGCGCCGCCGACTCTATCGTCAATCGGAGCGCATACCAGATGCGCCCTGCTCTTGCCTCAACGCTCATAAGACCACAGGCTCTGAAGCTGTCAACGAGTATTATTAGTTCTGAATATCCAGATCAGGCTGGCGATGATGGCGGACGCTCCGGCGAGCCGCATCAGGATTGTTTTTTTAGTGACGAAATAAGCGACGAGCAAAAGAAGTGCGAGCGCGGAGAAGAGCATACCTCCCAGCAGTAGCAGCATAATTTGTGGTTTCCCTTTCTTTTAATGGCCTATCGGCGCGCAAGTATTATTCCTTGATACCGAGTGAATCGAGCAAGTTGGTCTTGTCGCGCCAGCCCGCTTCGACTTTGACGAAGAGTTCCAGATGGCAGCGATGGCCCAGAAGCTTTTCGATGTCGTGGCGGGCGCGCGTGCCTATCTCCTTCAACTGCTCCGCACCCTTGCCGATAATGATGCTCTTCTGGCCGGAACGCTCGACGAAGATGGCGCAGTGAATCACCGTCAGGTCTGCGCGCGCTTCGTCAAACTTCTCCGTCACGACCGCCGTCACGTATGGAATCTCCTCGCCCGTCGTCTGCAAAATCTTCTCGCGGACAATCTCTGCGACAATGGCGCGCATCGGTTGATCCGTTAATTCATCTTCATCAAAGAGCGGCTCGCCCTGCGGCAAATGCTTGATGATCTCTTTCAAGAGGACTTCCACCATGTCGCCCTTGAGCGCCGAAATCGGAATCACTTCGCGCCAGTCATACTCCTGCCCATACCACTCCATCAAAGGCAGCAGCCTTGATTTATCCGCCAGCTTGTCAGTCTTATTCAGCAACAGCAGCGCGGGCTTCTTTGACTGCTTAACTAAATCAAGAACAAAGCGGTCGCCGTTGCCCGTCGGCGCGGAAGCGTCGCGTATCAAACACACGAGGTCAACGCCTTCGAGCGCATCATGCACCGCCGCCATCATCCGGCGATTAAGCAGATAACCAGGCTTATGCACGCCCGGCGTATCAACCAACACAATCTGCCCGTCCTCACGCGTGATAACGCCCTGAATCCTATGCCGCGTCGTCTGCGGCTTATCCGACACCGCCGCTATCTTCTCTCCAACGACACGGTTGAGCAGCGTAGACTTCCCCGCATTAGGCCGTCCAATCAATGCGACATAGCCGCTACGGTAAGAATTATCTTGAGAAATGTCAGGCATTAACGACGTTGATTCTTGATTCTTAAGTGTTGCTCCTCGTCGCCATCTCGCCGTTGAGCTTCATAATCTCTAGGGTCATCTCTGCTGAGGCGTACATATCCTTCACGTCGAGCCATTCGTTGACGGTGTGGATGGCGCGCATGCCTGTGCCGAGGTTGGCGCATTCGATGCCTTTGCGGTTGAAGATGTTGGCGTCGCAGCCGCCGCCTGATGCCATCGTTTCGACATGGAGGCCCATGCGGGAGGCTGCGCCGAGGACGAGTTGGACGACGCGGGAATCATCGGGCACGTTCATCGCGTAGTATTCGGGCGTGACGTTTGCCTCGACGCGGGCCTTCGTTGTCCGGCCCTCGACGGTCACTTCGTATTTCGCGGCGGCGTCTTCAAAACATTTGACCATGTGGTCGCATTGCTGTTTGAGTTTATCTTCGTTAAGCGAGCGGGCTTCGCCTTTGAGATAGACGAGGTTGGTGATGATGTTGGTGGCCTTGCCGCCTTCGATGACGCCGATGTTGGCGGTGGTCTCTTCGTCTATGCGAAAGAGGTTCATCCCTGAAATGGCTTCGGCGGCAATCTTGATGGCGGAGATGCCCTGTTCGGGCGCGACTCCGGCGTGAGCTTCGAGGCCGTAGACTTTGAACTCCAGATGATTGGCCGATGGGCCTTTCGTGAAGAGAAAGCCGGGGTCGTCGGAATCGAAGACGATGCCGTACTTCGCTTTGATCTTCGAGACATCCAGATGCTTTGCGCCGAGCAGGCCAACTTCCTCGCAGATGGAAAAGACGGCTTCGATTCCTGTGTGCGGGATGTTCTGTTCCTGTAGACAGCGGATGGTTTCGATGATGACGGCGCAGCCGCTCTTGTCGTCGCCGCCGAGGACGGTCGTGCCGTCCGTGCGTATGATGTCGCCTTCGATGATGGGCTTGACGCCTTCGCCGGGCACAACCGTGTCCATGTGAGCAGACATCATGATCGGCTCGGCATCAGGAATAGTGCCGCGAAAGTGAGCGATGACGTTGCCGGAATTGCCGCCGACCTTGCTCCCGGCATCGTCTATCTCGACCTCCGCTCCCATCTCTTCGCAGTATTTCTTAATGCGCTCGGCTATGTCGCGCTCCTTGCGCGAGTGGCTGTCAATCTGTACGAGTTCGAGTAGAAGATTTTTGATGCGTTCCTGATTAATCATTTCGCCTCCGCAAGAAAAAGTGATGAGTGATGAGTGATTGGTGATGAGTGAAAGCGTTGGTCTTCTCGCTCATCACTCATCACTCATCGCTCATCACTTCGTTACTGCTTTTTGGTCATCGTACTACACCAGCCTGTGCGTGCGCTATGAAATCGAGGCACGCCATTCGTCGCCCCGCCGGTTGAGTTCATCGAGCGCGTGTTGCAGTTCGTCGCGCTTGGCTTCGAGTTGTGCTTCGTCGGCGTCCGCCGCGACGTAGATGGGCGGGGCGACGTAGACTCGTGCGCGGGTGAAGGGTTTCGGAATCTGAAAGCTGTCCCAACTGGGCACTGTCCAGTAACGATGAAGCGCCATCGTGACGGGCAGCACGGGATGGCCCGTCTTTTTGGCGAGCAAGACGGACCCCATCTTGGCGATGCGCGGCGGCCCCTTTGGCCCATCAATCGTGAAGGCCGTCGTACACCCTGCGCGCATCAGCCGTGCCATCTCAATGATTGCGCCGACGCCGCCGCGCGTTGAAGAGCCACGCACCGCGCCGTAGCCGAAACGCTGTATGAAGCGCGCGATGTATTCGCCATCGAAGCTGCGCGAAGTCATGACGACGATGCGTCGCTTGCGCCACCAGTAAGTGGTCAGAAAAATGCGGTCGTGCCAGAAGTTATAAATCGGGAGTTTGTCGCTTTGCGTCACCTGCTCGTGATGCTCCCAGCCCTCGACTTCAAAGCGCGCGGTGCGCCCGATGAGGTGTATGAGCAGGTAAAAGAGAAGGTCTGCGGCGCGAATCAGCAGCCGCTTTTTGAGCGGATAGGCAGAAAGGTCTGCGAATTTGTAGGCGCGTTCGACGCGCTCCAGGGCGCTCTCGTTCGCCCCTTGTGCGCCGCGCCCGTTCTCTCTGTGTTTGACGGAAGCCTGCATGAACAAGGCAAAAGTAATCTAAAGAAGGCAAAAGGTAAAAGGTAGAAGGCACAAGTAAAGCCGCAAACCACTTTTAATTAAAAGGTCTTTCCCTGACTTTTACCTTCTACCTTTTGCCTTTTTACTTTCACTTTGCCTTTTTACTTTTACCTTTTGTCTTTCTCCGGTGATATTATGCGGAACGCGGGCGGCGCGTTCTTCGTATAGCGCAAGCGGAAAGCGCTTCTTTCGATGTGTGCGCCTCTCCCCTTCCTCGTTTTTATCAAGGTCAGTGCTAGAACTTTCGGGGTTCGATGGAAAAACGACGAATCCTTATCGTTGATAACAACGATGAGTTGCGTGCCATGCTCGAACAGGTCTTGCGCGAACTCGGCCACGACGTAGTGGCGACGGGTGATCGCGCCGTGGCTCTTGAGCGCGAGGATTTGGAAGAGTTTGACCTCATCATCAGCGATTTAACCGAAGACGCCGATTCGGGTGTTCAACTCGTCAGCGAACTCAAGCGTAAACGATTGCTCGTTCCCGTCGTCGTTTCTTCGGATGAAGCGCAGCAGCCGGGCCTCGTCAAAGCCTTCAAGATGGGCGCGGCCAATTTCCTGCGCCAGCCCTACAATAAAGAAGAGTTGCGAAGCATCGTTGACAAGACGCTCTCTTACAAGCTGCGCTTTATAGACGACCTCAAGGTTCTGCCCTACGTGCGCGAGAAGATAGATTTCGAGTTGCCGTCGGATGTGACCCTGATGAACGGCGTGCTGCAATATCTGGTCGAACGTCTAGCCAAGCTCGGCGTCATTAAGCCCGAACGCTCCAACCTCTTCGTCGCCCTTGACGAAGCGTTCGTCAACGCCGTCAAGCACGGCAACAAAAACGACCCCGGCAAACTCGTTCGCATCACCGCCGAGCTTTCCCCCAAAGAAGCACGCTTTACGGTCGAAGACGAAGGCGAAGGCTTCAACGTTCAGGAGATACCAGACCCGCGCGACCCCGAAAATCTCTTCAAGACATCGGGCCGGGGCGTGCTCCTCATCTGCAACATCATGGACGAGGTTTACTACAACGAGCGCGGCAATTGCCTGACGATGGTCAAGCGCCCCGAAGAAACCTTAGAAAACGAACTCATCGAATCCCTCACGCCCGACAGCGCCAACCAGACTCACAATTAAGCCAATCTCTTTCGCCGGACTTGTTTTCTCGCCTCCTTGCCCTCGTCGTGTAAGCAAGCGATACTCTCAAAGAGTTCGTGTCTATTCTTGTGCTCGCGGCTTTGGCCGCATCGCTTGATTTCCAGCAGCCAGCATATGCAAGAGGTTAAATCAGCCCGTAGCTCACAGGCCAGATTCATAGGGCTGTTACTGTTATTGATTCTTGCTCTCGGCGCGGTGCTCAGAATCGTCAACCTCGGCTCGGATAGCATCTGGCTCGACGAAGCATATTCGATTCAATTCGCGCATCTGCCTATCCTGGAGCTTCTCAGTAAGACGGCTTCGAGCGACGTTCATCCTCCGCTCTATTATCTGCTGCTGCATTACTGGATGATGCTCTTTGGCGATTCGGAAGCAGCCGCGCGACTGCTCTCCGTTTTGTTCGGCCTCTTCAGCATCCTCGTCATCTACCCAATCGCGGCTCTTTTGTTTGACAGGGCTACGGGTCTGCTCAGCGCTCTACTGCTGGCGCTCTCGCTCTTTCACATAGAGTTTGCGCAGGAAGCGCGCATGTATACGCTACTGGCTTTTCTGGCGCTCTGCTCGCTCTACTTTTTTCTCAAACTGTTTGCAGAGGTGCGTGCGCTCACCCTCGTCGGCTACCTTATCTGCACCAGCCTCTTGATGCACACGCACGTCTACGGCTTCTTTATCATCATCGCGGAAAATCTTTTTTTCTTCTCGCTCTATTTCAGCAGTCGGGATTTGTTCAAGCGATTGCTTGCGCGCTGGCTCGTCTTGCAGGCGGCGCTGGTCGTGCTGTTTCTGCCGTGGCTCTCCGTGATGGTCAGGCAATTTGAGCGCGTGCAGGATAACTTCTGGATTCCGCAGCCGACGCTTAATTTCCTGCGTTTGACGTGGATGATTTACGCAGGCTCGACGCTGCTCTCGTTTCTCTTTATTCCGCTCGTCGCGCTCGGTCTTCTGCCGCGCCGGAGAGAGCGCGAGCATCACAGCACAGAAGAGCGCCTGAGCCTGCTGCCCTCTGCGGGGCGAAAGCTGCGCTTAACGGAGCGAGAGAGAATCCTTTTTCTGCTGCTCTGGTTTCTCTCGCCGATTCTGATTCCGTTTGCGCTGTCGCGGGTTTTGACTTCGATCTATTTGCCGAAGTACACCATCGCGGCCTCCGCAGCCTTCCTGATTCTGGCGGCCAGAGGTGTGATGAGCATACGCCTTGACCAGGCGCGCATTCTGATAGTGGCCGTGCTGCTCGGCCTCTCGTTCGTCAACATGAGAATTTACTGGGGCGGGCCGCACAAAGATTTCTGGCGCGAATCGGCCAGCTACTTTGACCGGACGGCGCGCGCAGGCGACATCGTGCTCTTTCATCAGGACTCCGGTCAGGTTCCGTTTCAATACTACTCGAAGCGCGAGGACGTGCAGGGATACCGCTTCCCCGGCGACAAAATCCGGCAAGTGACAAAGGAGAACGTCGCCGCTGCCCTCAGAGAGTTCATCGGAGGACATAATCGCGTCTGGCTCGTCGTCTCGCACCCGATTGATGAGACTTCTTTAATTACGAAACAACTCAGCGAGTGGTACAAGATAACCGAGCATCGCATCGACCCTGGGGTCGAACTCTATCTCTTTGAAAGAGGTACTCAGCCGGAGTGAACCGCCCGCGCCGGAAGATACGAAGCCCTGATGAAAGCCGGGCGATTGCCGACTCCGTAGCGCCAGGCTTTCTAGCGGCGTGGCGCTGGTGGCTTGGCCCGGCGGCGCTCGCGCTCCTTTTGGCGCTTCTCTATCAAGACCCGTTCATCGGCGATTGGGATGGCCTCGACTACACTGTCAATTCAGTGCAGGGCCATCCGTCAACGATGGCGCTGGGCCGCACGCTTTTCATCTTCTCTAATCACGCGCTTTATCGCATCGCGCACGCACTCTTTAACCTTACGGCGGCGCAAGCCTACCTGCTCTTTAAGTACGCCGTCATAGCGCAGTCGCCCTTAGTCATCATTGCTTGCTGGCAACTAACGCGCGACCTGACGCGCTCAACGCAAGCCGCCACGATTGCCGCGCTGCTCGTCGCTCTCTCGCCAGCCTTCGTCATCTACAGCGGGCAGGTGATGACGGAGATTCCGTCGCTGCTCTGGCTGACCATCGCTTTGATAATTCACCTGCGTGGAGTGCGAAGCCGTAGGCTGTGGCTGATGCTTCTGGGCGCAGCGCTTCTGGGCGCGGGCGTTAATCTGCGGGAGACCGTCGCTTTTTACGCGCCGTGGCTCGTCATCGCGCCCCTCGTTTGCGGGTGGAAATTAGGCCGACGCGAAGCCTTGAGCATCGCGCTCTGCTGTACGGTGTTTCTAGCGCTCGCGCTCGGCGGCTTTGCCTTCTGGTTTTTGACGGACACGGGCGGTTATCGTGCCGGATGGTATGGCTGGCTCGAATCCATGCGACAGGAGACGGCGCGGCATCCTGTCGCCTTTCGCAATGTGCTATCGCTTGCGGTCTATTTTTTTCTGGTCGCGCCGCTCTGCTTCGTCGCGCTGCCCGCCGCCGCCTGGCAAGAGTGGCGCAGGCACAAACTCTCGCCGCTGCTGGCGCTCGCCGTTGTCGGACTCTGTGCAAACCTGCTGCTCTTTTTCAACTACAGCACGACCATCAACTGGCGTTATTTATTGACGGGGCTGCCCGCGCTCGTGCCGCTCGTCGGCGATTATTTTATTCGCTCGCAGACGTTAAAGTTGGGAGACGCGCGTCGCTCTTTCTGGAGCGCAATCGCAGGTGTGGCGTTTGTGGCTGTTGTGCTCGGATTATTGCTGAAGCCGTCGCACGCGAGGTTTGTCGAAAAGCACGCTCTGACGCGCTCTTATCTCGTGCGGCTCGAACGCGTGCCGCCGGACGGCGTGTTGCTGGCGGGCGGGCAGACCATTGCCGTCACTTACTGGCGCGGGCTGGGCCTGGGCCAATGGGAAGCGATTGGCACGGGCGGCGGTTGGCCCGGCGAAAGGCTCGTGCCCATTATAGAGGATTATTTAACCAGAGGCCGCCGCGTTTTCTTGGACACAGACCCGCGCCTCTGGTCGCCCTGCGGCTGGCAACTGGAAGAGACGCGCGCCATCGCCAGCCTTGCCTCCAGCTTTCGTTTCCGTCACTTCTCCGACAGCATTTACGAAATCAGGCCAGCCACTGATGAGACGGCGCGCGACGTTCCTGACCTGCAAAGTCTTTTGCCGGAGCAAAGGCCCACCGACGTTAAAAAGTGCGCGGGCCAACAAGCGCTCAATTAAACGATGAAGTAGGAACGCAGCAGCGATGAACTAGTAAGAGCAAGTCTGTCATTCATCGTTGCGGCGTTCAGCGTTCATCGTTTTCTTTTGTTGACTTAACGCCGGAATTATCATAGAAGCCTTGCACCTCATCTTTGGTTAATTGCCGCAGCGGCAGAAAGCGCGGCGCTCTCTAATTTTCACGAAAGGCTGCCTGATGGATATGGATTTCTCCAAGCAACTCTTTCCGGGAATCTTGACGATCATTATTCCGGTCGTGATGCTGGCCGCCGTGTTTATCTATTCAAGGCGACAGCAGCAAAAGGTAAAGCGCGAATGGGAGCAGACTAAACAGCAAGACCCGAATTTGCGCGATTGGGCGCGGATGGAGGAAGAGATACGCCCAAGCCGACAGTGGTACGGGCTGCCCGTCTTGCTGCTCGTCGCGGGTTGGACCATCGGCATCAGTTCGATGAGTTATCTCTCCAACGAGGTGGCGTTCAGCATCGCAGGGGCTTCGGCCCTCGTCGCCATCATCATCGCCGTCGTCATCAGCCGGAAAAGAGCACAGGCCCGCCAACTCTTGATGAACACACCAGCCTATCAACAATACGGCCACCGCCACTTGGGCTTCTCCTGGTTCATCAAGATGTTCGTTATCGCCTCGCTCGTAGGGTTGGTCAGCGGGTTTCTCAGGTCTGAGGGCGGCCTGCGCTGGATTAAAGCTAAGTTTGGCGAGCCGAATACGTCGGAGAGCAGCGCGGCGGAGCGCAACAACAATGCAGTCGACCTCACGGAAGCACGCTCGCAGCTTCCGGCAGATTTTCCCGCGGACATCCCCATCTATCCGGGCGCGACTGTCGAACACGTTCCGTCAACGGGCGGAAACGTGAGCGCCACGCTGACGACGCCCGATGCGCTCTTTAGAGTTGCGATGTATTACAAAGAAGAGTTAAAGAAGAACGGCTGGCGGATTGATGACAAGCACAGCCGCGAAGACCGCATTGATGCGACTAAAGGAAAGCGCCGCTGCACTGTCAAGCTCACGGAAGCCGGAAGCACACGCACGCGCATCAACATCGTCAGTTGATAGCTTCCGAAACCCAAGACCAGAGGGCACAGTTAACGATGCGAAATAAACCTTCAACGCTCACGCTCCAGAATGAGGCGGACACCTCAATCAATCAAGCCAGCAAGGCTTTGTTATCGCCGAGTCGTCGTGATTTTCTAAAGAGCGCCGCTCTTGCAGCCGTCGGCGCTCCGCTTATTCCGAGCGTCTCTTTTCTTTTACAAAAACCGTCCTGCGTCATCATCGGCTCAGGTCTTTCAGGGCTGGCGGCGGCCTACGCTTTAAAGCGCGCCGATTGGAACGTCACCGTCCTCGAAGCCAGAGAGCGCATCGGCGGGCGCATCCTTTCCTATAGCTTTCAGGAGAATTCGTCGCTCATTTGCGAACTCGGCGGCGAGTGGGTGGGAAAGAGCCACGAGCGCATGCAGGCGCTCTGCGCAGAGTTTGGCATCGCGCTGAAGGAGCACGTCTTCGCCGCTTCGCTGATGCGTAATGGCGTCGTCCGGCGACCCGGCCAGTGGGATTTCTCAACGAAGGCGAAGGCTGGCTTTGAGAAATTCAAGCAGAGTTATCAAAAGTATACACAGCGCGAACGCGAGCGGCTGGATCGTTATGATTGGTGGACGTGGCTCGAAGAGATGGGCTATACGGAAGACGATTTGCTGTTGCGCGATTTGCAAGACAGCACAGACTTCGGCGAATCCATCCGTCACGTCTCGGCCTACGCCGCCGCTTCCGAGTATCTCGAATCGAGTCCGAATAATGAGATGGACTTTAAGATGGAGGGCGGCAATTCAAGCCTCGTTCGCGCGTTGGCCCAGCGCGTCGGCGGGGAGAACATTCGTCTTAACATGCCGGTCGAAGAGATACGCCAACGCGCCGGGCGCATCTACGTCACAGCCGGGCGAGAGCGCTTCACGGCGGACGCCTGCATCTGCACAGTGCCGGCGCGCGGCCTCGATAAAATTCGCTTCGACCCGCCGCTTTCAGCCGCGCAATCGGCAGCCGCAGACCAATTGCAGTACGCGCGCATTATCAAAAACTCCGTCCTCTTCGACGAGCGTTTCTGGGGCGCGGACGATTTCTCTCTCGTCTCGGATGTGACTTCCCACTACTATTTTCACAGCACGAAGAATCAACCGGGGCGGCAGGGCATTCTCTGCTCCTACGCTATTGGCGAGAAGGCGGACGTGCTCGCCTCGCAGGACGACCGCAGACGAATGGAGATAGTAACGCGCGATCTTTTGCCCTTTAACGAGCGCGCACAGTCTCTGGCAAGGAATATCAAATCCTATGCCTGGCAGCGCGACCGCTACACAGAAGGCGCTTATGCCATTTATCGTCCGGGCCAGTGGTTCACCGTTAGAGCCACCCTGCAACGTCCGCACGGAGAGGTGCTCTTCGCCGGAGAACATCTGGCAGACTGGCAGGGCTTCATGGAGGGCGCAGTTGTAACGGGCGAAGAAGCCGCCAAAGCTTTAACGAGCCGAGCGGGAGTGAGAAGACGCCGTAGAGTTTAAGTGATGAAGAAGCTATTTTTCACCGTGCTGCTATTGCCAGCATTTGTCTCTCTCGCGTTGGGCCAAACGATTAACACGCAGCGAGGCTCAGGCAGCCAACCGGCGCAGGAAGACGCAGAGAGAAGACGAAGCGCTTTCGAAGAATTACAGGAAGCCGCGCGCCTTTACAGGAACGGTGATTTCGCCGGAGCGCAAAAACATTCGGAGCGCGCTCTGGAGATTGATGGAGCGCAGCCCACCGCACCCTTCTTTATCGCGCGTTCTATTCACGCGCAGTATCGCGTGGGAATCTTCACTCCGTCGAACATCAGTAAAGCGCGCGAAGCCATCGCCGCTTATCAAAGAGTCCTCGACCGTTGGCCGGACAACGAAGAAGCATTCAAGGCCATCGCTTTTCTCTACGGCGCAATCAAAGAAGATGAGAAACAGCTTGAATGGGTCAAACGCCGCGCGCTTGATTCTATAGTCTCAGCGGAAAAGCGTGCCGAAGCTCACGTCTTTCTCGCCAGCAAAGATTGGGATTGCTCCTTTCGCATCACTGAAGAAAAAGAGAACCAGTACACATTGGTAGGAGCTAAGGGTGAAAAAACAGTCCGTTTCAAGATGCCGCAAAAACGTGAGGACTTCGACAAAGCAATCCTCTGTGCCAACAGAGGATTAGAAAAAGTAGAGACGGCTATCAAGCTCAATCCCAACGACGAAAAGGCCTGGGGCTACAAAGCCGCTCTGTTGTACGAAGCCAGAAAACTGGCCGAGATGGAAGGAAAGCTGAAGAAAGCAAGGAGATTCTGGCGAAAGGGTGAAGAAGCACGCAAGCGTCGAAGCACGCTAACGAAAAATCGCGAGGCCGAGCCATTCCAGTATCCCGAAGCTGAGCCTTAAAACTTTTCGTCCGCAACGACGACCCGTTTCATCGTACACAGGCTTCAGAGCATAAATTCGCATCAACCGCTCTCTGCCGAGATGTGACATTGCCACCGCCTCGTCCTCAAGTTTGCATTATTCCTCACTGGAAACTTCATGCCCTACGAACTCTTTCTAGCGCTTCGTTATCTCTATTCGCGTCGCAGGCGACCTCTGGCGCGCGTGACGGCGCTGGCAGCCGTCGTCGGCATCGCGTTTGGCGTCGCCGCGCTGATCGTAGCGCTCGCGCTCGGTAACGGTTTCCGCGATGAGATGCGCGACAAAATCCTGAAGGGCACGGCGCACATCACGCTCATGCGGCGCGACGGGCAGATGATGACGGACTGGCGGGCCGTGCTTTCTCGCGTGCGCGGCATCAGCGGTGTGACGGACGCGACGGCGACGACTTACGAAGGCGCGCTCCTGAGCGGCCCGAAGGCGTCTGCCTACGCAGTGCTGCGAGGGCTTGACCGCGAATCAACAAGCGCCGTCGCCGAACTGCGCCGGACATTAACAAAGGGTTCGCTTGAGCCGCTTCTGAATGATGCGCCCGCCAAAAGTGAATCGAGCACATCATTCGAGGGCAATCCTTCATCCGTTGAGCAAGAGCCGAAGCGAGATGAGAAGAACGCTGACGAGCACGGCGGCGAGAAGAAGACGAAAGACGTTGCGCCCGCGATTACGTCGTTTGACGAAGTGCCGAGCGAGGCTCGGCTGCCCTCCGTTATCCTTGGCGCAGAACTGGCGGAGCGCACGGGGTTACAGACAAATGATGTCGCGCAGATTATTTCCGGCGAGGCGACGCTGACGCCTCTGGGGCTTGCTCCGCGTTACCGGCGCGTGCGCATCGCGGGTGTCTTTCGTTCCGGCCTCTACGAGTATGACGCAGCGTGGGTTTACGTCTCGCTTCCGGCAGCAGCCGATTTCCTGGGCCAACCTGCGCCCGCCGCCTCCGTTATCAGCATCGAGGTCGCGGACATTTACGCGGTCGGAGAAGTCAATGCACGGTTACGCGAACAGATGGGCGACGGCTTCACGACCGTTGACTGGCAGGAAGCCAATCGACAACTCTTCACGGCGCTCGCGCTTGAGCGACGGATGGGACTCATTATCCTCGCGCTCATCATTCTGGTCGCCGCGCTCAACATTACGACCACTCTCGTCCTAGTCGTCGTCGAGCGTCGCTCGGACATCGCTATCCTCGGCGCAATGGGAGCGCGTGCGCGCAGCATCATGTACATCTTCATCATCGAAGGAGCGTGCATAGGCATCATCGGCGCGCTCTCAGGCGTCGCGCTCGGCCTTGTTCTATGTCTTATCGGCGACCGCTATAAGCTGGTCAGTCTCCCGGCAGATGTCTACTCTTTGAGCAGCGTGCCCTTTCACCCGCAGGCGCGTGATGTCGCTCTTGCCGCGCTCGTCGCGCTCATCCTGAGTTTGCTTGCGACCCTTTACCCGGCGCGTGCGGCGGCGCGCGTGCGACCGGCAGAGGCATTGAGAGACCAGTGAATTTTAGTTTTGGATTTTAGATTAGCGCCTGGCGTCAAAGCTTATTTCTTTTCCAAATTTCAGATTTGCAAATTTGATTTTTGAGATTTCAACCCGGAGAGTTTGTGTCCGTAATCCAGAATCCAAAATCTAAAATCCAGAATCGGCTCGTCGTGTCTGAGTTAAACAAAGCTTTCCGCACGCCAGCGGGCGCTCGGCTGGAAGTGTTGCGGGGTGCTTCGTTTGAGGTTGAAGCGGGCGAGATGGCGGCGATTACGGGCGCGTCCGGCTCCGGCAAATCAACTCTGCTGCACATTCTCGGCGGACTCGAAGCTGCGGACGCTGGCTGCGTCAAGTTCGGAGAGTTTAGCTTGATGAATGCTGACGATGCGAAACTGGCTCGATTTCGTGAGTGCGATTTGGGGCTGGTCTTCCAGTCTCATCATTTGCTGCCGGATTTGACTGCCGCCGAGAACGTCGCGCTGCCGCTCCTTATCAATCGGCAGGCGCGAAACGAAAGTCTACGGCGCGCGCTTATTTCTCTGGAAACAGTCGGCCTCACGGAGCGCGCGACGCACAGTGTCGGTCAACTCTCCGGCGGCGAGCAGCAGCGGGTCGCCGTCGCGCGTGCGCTCGTACACGGGCCGCGCCTCGTGTTGGCCGACGAGCCGACGGGAAATCTGGACGCCGCCAACACTGATGAAATAGGCGCGATTCTGGCCGAATACTGCCGCACGCAGCAGGCGACTGTCGTCGTCGCCACGCATAACGAACGCCTCGCGCGGGCGTGCGACCGCGTGCTCGTTTTGCAGGATGGGCGCTTGAGCGAGCGGCCCTCCGACAACTTTTACAAATAAGTCGCTTCTGCCTTTCGTATCATTGGGTTATAATGCCTCGCGGACTGAAGCGCCCGGCAAAGTTCAGTCTTTCGCTTCGGTCAAGCCATCATTACAAAGTTATCCGGCGGTAAAGGCCAATCATGTTCGAACGCTACACGGAAAAAGCGCGGCGCGTCATCTTCTTTGCGCGCTACGAAGCATCACAGTTTGGCGCACCTGCTATCGAGCCAGAACACCTGCTTCTGGGGCTGATGCGTGAAGACAAAACTCTCACCAGCCGCTTCTTTCCACGCGCGCAGGTTTCCATCGAAGCCGTGCGTAAAGAGATCGAAGGGCGCACGCTGCTCAGAGAGAAAATTTCAACCTCCGTCGAATTGCCGCTCGCGCCCGAAACCAAGCGCGTGCTGGCCTACGCTCACGAAGAATCCGACCGCTTACAGCATCGTCACATCGGGACAGAGCACTTGCTTCTTGGCCTCCTGCGCGAAGAGCGTTCGATGGCCGCAGAGATTCTCTATGAACGGGGACTGCGCTTAAACGCCGTCCGTGATGAGATCGCGCGCCAAACGGGCGCGGACGCACGCGCTTCGCAGAAGAAGGACACGCCGCACCTAGTAGAGTTCTCGCGCGACCTGACGGACGACGCGGCCTCGGATAAGCTCGACCCGCTCGTCGGACGCGAAGCCGAGATTGAGCGCGTCATTCAAATACTCTGCCGCCGGACGAAGAACAATCCCGTGCTCATAGGCGAGCCGGGTGTCGGCAAGACGGCCATCGTCGAAGGATTGGCCCAGCGTATAGTGACCGGAGACGTGCCGTCGTTTCTGGAAAACAAGCGGATACTTTCGCTTGACTTGTCGCTCATCGTCGCGGGCACGAAATATCGCGGGCAGTTTGAAGAGCGCTTAAAGCAGATCATGCGCGAATTGGTGGAAAACCCGCACTACATCGTCTTCATTGACGAACTGCATACGCTGGTCGGCGCAGGCAGCGCGGAAGGCTCGCTCGATGCCGCAAACATTTTGAAGCCTGCGCTCTCGCGCGGCGAAGTCCAGTGTATCGGCGCGACGACGCCCGCAGAGTTTCGTAAATCCATAGAGAAAGACCGCTCTCTTGAGCGCCGCTTTCAGGCTGTGAAAGTTCCGCCCCCCTCGGAATCCGAGACCGTGCAGATTCTCGACGGCGTGCGTGAGCGCTACGAAAGTTTTCATCAGGTGCGTTACACGGAGGATGCGCTCGAAGCCGCCGTTTATCAATCCAATCGTTATATCCCGGATCGCTTTCTGCCGGACAAGGCCATTGACGTGATTGACGAGGCCGGAGCGCGCGTCAAACTGCGCGTGCGCCGTGAACAGGGCAATCTGGAGGCGGATTGGCCGCCCGTCAGCGATTGGCCGCGCTCGTCCTATTCGCCGGAAAGACCTCTGGGCAGCGGCTTGCGAATTAACGAGGCGGACGAAGACGCGATTGTCGAAGCCTGTGTGACGAAGGACGACATTGAAGAGGTTATCGCTCGTTGGACGGGCATTCCCATCATGTCGCTCAAGGAAGAAGAGACGCAGAAGCTCTTGCGCATCGAGGTGAGCCTTCACGAGCGCGTTATCTCTCAGCGTCCGGCCATCTCTGCGCTGTCGCGTGCAATCCGCCGTTCGCGCGCCGGGCTAAAGAATCCGCAAAGGCCCGTCGGCTCGTTTCTCTTTCTTGGCCCAACGGGCGTGGGCAAGACGGAAGTGGCGAGAAGCCTGGCAGAGTTTCTCTTCGGCTCGGAACGCGCGATGATTCGTTTTGATATGTCAGAGTTTATGGAGAAGCATTCGGTCTCCAAGATGATCGGCAGCCCGCCCGGCTACGTCGGCCATGAGGAAGGCGGGCAACTGACGGAACGCATCAAACGCTCGCCCTACTCCGTTTTGCTCTTTGACGAAATCGAAAAAGCGCACCCGGACATCTTCAACGTCCTCTTGCAAGTCTTCGAGGACGGGATTTTGACGGACGCGCTCGGCAACACCGTCGATTTCAAAAACGCCATCATCATCATGACCTCCAACATCGGCGCGCGCTTCATTCAAAAGAAGGGCACGATGGGCTTTCAGGCCAACACGGATGCCTCGCGCGAGAAGCTGGAAGAGATGGTCATGTCGTCTGTCAGGCAGACCTTTAATCCTGAGTTCATCAATCGTCTGGACGAGATTATTATTTTCGATCAACTCAATGATGAAGACCTGCTCGAAGTCGTGCAGCTTCAAATTGAGCAGATGAACAAGACGCTCAACAATCGCGGCCTGGAGGTGCGCCTGACCCTTGAGGCGAAGCGCTGGATTGTGCAAAAGACCTGCGCTGACCGCTCCTATGGTGCGCGCCCGCTTCGTCGCGCACTGCAAAAGCACGTCGAAGACCCGCTCTCCGAAGCCTTGATTCAAGGCCACCTGAGCGAAGCGACGCTGGTTGAAGTTTTTCTGGACGGAAACGAATTGAATTATCGCCCGGCGGGCGTCGAAGAACCGGGCGACGCGCTCTTGATTCACTGAGTTTCAATTGTTGGCTCTGGTCTTCCGTCTCAGGTATTTTGATATTTTCAGTTTCGGTCAAGCTGAGAAGGCCAACCTTTTCTGTTTTTCGGTGTCAAACTAAAAGGCAAGACACTGGAAGCGCTAAGACTGATTAGCGCCGCTGATTATTTAGTCCAAAGTTCACTGTCCAATGCCCAGAGTCGGCCAATCGGCCTTTGACTTTGGACGTTGGACTTTGGACTTTGGACTGATTTTGCCTGTATAATGCGCAACTTTGCTGGACGGGAATTTGGCAACGGCGCACGAAGCGTCCGAATCCAAGTGCTTCTACGGAAGTCTTCTCGGTTCAAGCAGGGCATTTTTGCCATTACCTTTTACTTTTACCTTTAATTTTTCGCTCCCTAAAGTCTGTTCAAGAACCGCTGAGGGAAATAGCACTTATGCACACTCGTCGTGCCTCCTGGCTCATCTTTTTCTGTGCCATCATTGGAATCAGCACTCTTTTTATCAACCCTTTGCGCGCACGGGCACAAGCCGCCGGGCAGCGCCTCGTCGAGTCGGTTGATATTCAGGGCAACCGCCGCCTGCGCGATGAGGACATTCTCTATTACGTGCAGACGCGCGCAGGCGACGCTTACAACCCGGATCAGGTGCAGCGCGACCTGCTGGCGATTCTCGCGCTCGGCTTCTTCGATAAAACGGAGACGCGCGTTTTGACGCAGGAAGGCGCGCGCGGCGGCGTCGATGTTATTTTTGAAGTCAAAGAACTGCCGATCCTTCGTGACATTCAGTTTGAGGGCCTCAAGTCCGTGCCCGAATCCGACGTGCTCAAGGCTTTCCGCGAGCAGCGCATCGGCGTTTCCAAGGAATCCATTTTTGATCCCGTCAAGATTCGCAACGCTTCGCGCGTGATTCGTGAATTGCTCGCCTCGCGCGGGCGTCCGAACGCGACAGTAGAAGTACGCACAGACGAGGTTTCGGCCACCTCGACCGCTCTCACCTTCGTCGTCAACGAAGGCGAGAGGGTTCGCGTCGTCGAAATTGATTTTGAAGGCAATCAGGTCTTCAGCGACGGCAAGCTGCGCTCGCAGATGAATCTTGTCAAAGAGGCTGGGCTGATTTCGCGTTTTCAGGGCAAAGACATCCTGGATCGCGAGAAGCTTGAGTATGACCTGCGGCGCGTCACTTTCTACATGCGCTCGAAGGGCTATCTTCAAGCGCGCACGGGCGAGCCGCGCGTCGAGGGATTGGGTCGCCGTACGACCGGCTTCTTCATTCCGCTGCCGCTTCTTTCCTCTACGGACGAGGCGCTGCGCGTGACCGTTCCCATTTCGGAAGGCAAGCTCTACCGCATTGGCGAATTGAAAGTCGAGGGGAACTCTATTTTTTCCGAGCAACAGATTCGTTCGGTCGTCGGCCTCAATTCGGGCGATGTTGCAGACGGCGAGCGCATCGGTAAAGCGTTGCAGGAAGATTTGCGTAAGGCTTACGGCTCGCAGGGCTTTATTCAGTATGAGTATGAAGTAAACCCTACGTTCAAAGACAATCCGGCAAACCCGAAAGAGGGCATCGCCGATTTCACCTTCACGATTATCGAAGGCAAGCAGTTTACGTTGCGCCGCCTTGAATTCCTGGGCAATACGTTTACGCGCGACCGTGTGCTGCGCCGCGAAGTGCTCCTGAACGAAGGCGACACCTATAACCAGCGTGCGTTTGACATCTCTGTGCTGCGACTGAACCAACTCGGCTTCTTTGAGCCGATTGACAATGAAAAGGACGCAGACTTCCGCACCAACGAAGAGACGGCTGAAGTTGACATCAACCTGAAAGTTCAGGAGCGCGGACGACAGCAAATCTCTTTTAACGGCGGCCTCTCCGGCATCGGCGGCTCTTTCTTTGGTCTGGAGTATTCGACCAATAACCTGCTCGGACGAGGCGAAACGCTCTCTTTCAATTTGGCCGCCGGTAATCGCCAACGCTCGTTCCAGTTCTCTTTTACCGAGCCGTATTTCCGCGATAGGCCCATCACGGTCGGCTTCTCCATCTTCGCCTACAGCCAGAAATTCTTCGGCGAGGGCACGTTCCTCTCGCAGAACACCGCTGCGCAGCAGGGACTCTTCGGCTCGTCTCTCGATTTCTTTAACGTCAGCGACGAGAATCTGTTTACGCGCAACTCCATCGGCGCGTCCATCTTCGCCAGTTCCCTGCTCTCGGAGTTTTATCGCAAGCGCCCGTTTACACAGTTGACGCGCGTCGGCCTCTCCTATCAATTTTCGCAGACGAGCGTCAAAGACCCGGAGGTCAACACTGACGCTGCTAACCCGACGCAGTTTATCCCGGTCATTTACGCGCAGCCCAATATCATCACGAGCCGCATCACGCCCTCTTTCGTCTACGACTCGCGCGGCTTCGCTAAAGACCCGACAGACCCTGTGCGCGGCCAGCAGATTTCCGCTTCGCTGGCGTTCGCCGGAGCGGGCGGCGACGTTCGCACCTACGCCCCGACGCTCTCTTATACGCAGTTCATCCCGGTGCGCCGTAAAGGGCGCGACCAGCAGCCCGAAGTCTTCGGCTTCCGCCTGGTGATGGGCCACGTCGGCAGCTTCGCCACCAGCGAGAAGATCAGGAATTCCGGTTCGCTCGCCTTCATTAACGGCATCCCGATTTACGAGCGTTTCTTCCTCGGCGACGAGTTTACGATTCGCGGCTACAATGTCCGCTCCATTAGCCCGATTGTTCCGCTCGACACGTTTATCACTTCGCGTAACATCGTTGTGGCGACCGCTCCGAATGGCACGGTTGTTCCCGTTCCGGGAGTACAAAACCTGGCGGCGGTCGGCACTTTCACAGGCCCGACAGGCAACAACTCCGTGCAGCTTCCGCGCGGCTTTACTGCCGTCGGCGGTGACACGCAGCTTCTGGGTAACTTCGAATACCGGATTCCGCTCTTTGGCCCGGTCAGCCTCGCGGCCTTCGCCGACGTTGGCTCGGCTTTTAACCTGAGATCAGGCAGCGACCAGATTTTTTCCAGCAACTTTGTGGACGCGACGGGCTTTTTGCCGTCCACCGGCAGTATTCCCTGTCGCGGCGGCAGCCTGCCTGTGTCCCTGAACTCGCTGGTCGTCTGCAACTCGCCGCTCGCAATCTCGTTCCTGGGCGGCCTCGTCTTGCGCGACAACCGGCTCGTCTCGCAGGACGAATTCAGCGCCGCTCAACGCGTCGGGCCGATTGACCCGAACACGCTGCTGCCCGTCGGCTTCCAGCAGGTCTTCCTGCGCGGCGAAGCGCAGACCAATACGGTCGTCCGGCTGAGCCAGGGATTGTTCTCGAAGTTCAGCGACGTGCGTTCCAGCATCGGAGCCGAAATACGCTTTCAAGTGCCCGTCATCAACGTGCCGTTTCGATTGATTTACGCGTATAATCCAAATGCGCGCGGCCCTCAGGTGATTGATGGTTTTCCGTTTAACTTTAATGAGAAGAAGAGCGTCTTTCGCTTTAGCGTCGGTCGCACTTTTTAATCGGTCTCAGGTCAACTATACAGGCGGCGCAGACATCACAACTGACGTGAATCGTGAATGGTAAAGAGATAAAAAACCACCTTTCCACTATTCACGATTTGCCAACCTAAGCATCGCCTTTTACCGTAAGGAGTATTACAAGAAAGTCATGAGAATATTTCGTCTGATCGCCGCGTCAATTACCTTAGCGGCCATCACCGCCCTATCAGCCTTCGCGCAGGCTCCGGCTCGTTCAACGCCAGCCAGACCGGCGGCGACACCGGCAGCCACCTCTGCCGCCGTCAACGTGCCCGACACCAAAATCGCTTACGTCAACACCGAATACTTCGGCGATGAAAAGGCCGGGATTACACGCTTTGTTAACGCCATCAAGTCGCTGGAAAGAGAGTTTCAGCCGCGCCAGACAGAACTCAACAACATGCAGTCGCGACTGAAAACCCTCGCCGACGATATACAGAAGCTGAGCGGGGCGAACGTCGTTGACCCGAATACGATTCGAACCAAGCAGGATGAAGCCGAGCAGCTACAGCGCGACATCAAGCGTAAGAAAGAGGATGCGGACGCCGCTTTCCAGAAGCGCTACGAAACGGTCGTCAGCCCGATCTCGCAGGACATCGTTAAGTCGCTCGGTGAATTCGCCACCTCGCGCGGCATCACGATGATGTTCGACATCAGCAAGCTCGCGCCCGCAGTCCTGACGGCCAATCCGGCGATGGACTTGACGCAGGCTTTCATCGCTGAGTACAACCGGACGCATCCGGCGACCGCTTCAGCCCAGTAAGCCGCGAGAGCGCGTCTCTTTTCGACAGGTGCGGAGGAGCGGAAGTATTCGGCTTCTGCTCGTCCGCACTCTGCATTTCCAGCGGAGTCGGTTAAAGAAAGCTTTGGCGCGGCTCGCCTTTCGTCTCTCTTGCCAGGCAAGAGACTCTTTCGCAACAGCCATGGAGATGCCTCTCGACGCCCGCGCGATTCAACGCATCCTGCCGCATCGCTATCCCTTCCTGCTCGTAGACCGCATCATCGAACTTGTGCCGGGCGAACGCATCGTCGGACTCAAGCAGGTGACGATAGGCGAGCATTTCTTTCAGGGCCACTATCCGGGGATGCCCGTCATGCCGGGCGTGCTGATTGTCGAGGCGATGGCCCAAGTGGGAGCAGTCTATGCGCTCTCGCAGATGACGGACGGCGGGGACAAGCTGCCGCTCTTTAGCGGCATTGATAACGCGCGCTTTCGCCGTCCCGTCGTTCCCGGCGATACGCTGATTATCGAAGTCACGCCGATTCGCGTCGGCTCGCGCGTTCAACGCATGCGAGGCCGCGCCAGCGTCGATAACCAACTGGCCGCTGAGGCCGAGATTATGAGCGTCATCGCCGACAAAAACGCTACCGGATGAAAGGCAAAAGTAAAAAGGTAAAACGCAAAGGCCCTGCGGAAACCATCTGTTACTTAACTCGGCTTCCCCAACCTTTTGCCTTTTACCTTTTACCTTTTTACTTCTAATGACCCTTGCCCTGACGCAGAACATTCACCCGACAGCAATCGTCCATCCGCAGGCGCAAGTGGGCCGCGACTGCTACATTGGCCCGTATGCAATCATCGGCAGCGAAGTGATTTTAGGCGAAGGCGTGCGGCTCGAAGCGCATTGCGTCATTGACGGGCGCACAGAGATTGGCGACGGCACACACGTCTATCCGTTCGTCTCTATCGGGCTGGCCTCGCAGGATTTGAAGTACAAAGGCGAACCCGCAGAGACGCGCATTGGTCGGCGCTCGACGATACGCGAATTCGTCACCGTCCATCGCGGCACGGAGGGCGGCGGGATGCTGACCGAAATCGGCGACGATTGCCTGCTGATGGCCCAGGCACACGTCGCACACGATTGCATCATCGGCAACCGCGTTATCATGGCAAACGGAGCGACCCTCGCGGGCCACGTCGCCATCGAAGACGGCGCGAACATCGGCGCATACTCCGGCGTTCACCAATTCTGCCGGGTCGGGCGCGAGGCTTACATCGGCGGCTATTCCGTCATCGTCAAAGACGCGCTGCCGTTTGCGCTCTCGGTCGGCAATCACGCGCGCTGCTACGGATTGAACATCACGGGCATGAAGCGACGCGGCTATGCGAAAGACGTTATCAAGACTCTTCATCACGCTTTTCATCTACTGCTCAACGCACGTCTCAATACTTCACAGGCGCTTCAGGCAATTCGTCAGGAGATTAAAAATTCAACTGAAGTGGACGAACTCGTCCGCTTTATCGAAACTTCCGAACGCGGAGTCATCAAATAAAGTATGAACGCAGAACGATGAAGGATGAACTGTTAAGAGCTTGTCTTTCATTTATCGTTCATCGCTGCGGCGTTCCGACTTCATCGTTTCCTTATGCGTTACGGTCTGATTGCGGGTAATGGACGATTTCCCTTTCTGGTGCTCGAAGGGGCGCGGCGCGCGGGCGTGCAGCTTTCGGTCGCAGCGATACGCGAGGAGACTGACCCCGCGATTGAGCGCGAGGCTGAGCGCTTCGTGTGGGTCGGCATAGGTCAGTTGGGAAAGATGATTCGCTTTTTCAAGCGCGAGGGAGTGGAGAAAGCGATCATGGCGGGCCAAGTCAAGCACGTGCAGATTTTCAGCGGGGCGCTGCCAGACGTGCGTATGCTGAAGATGCTGATGAGGCTGCCGCGCCGCAACACGGATGCGCTCATCGGCGGAGTGGCACAGGAATTGGCGAGCGAAGGGATAGAGTTGATTGACTCGACTTTCTTTCTGCAAGACCTGCTGCCGCAGGCGGGCCAACTTTCGCGCCGTGCGCCGACAGAACGTGAGCGTGGCGACATCGAATACGGTTTGGAAGTCGCACACGAGATTGCGCGGCTCGACTTGGGCCAAACCATCGTCGTCCGCGCGCGTGCCTGCGTCGCCATCGAAGCGATGGAAGGCACGGACGCAACAGTCCGTCGCGCTGGCGAACTGGCGCGAGGCCGCCTCACGGTCGTCAAGGTCGCCAAGCCTTCTCAGGACATGCGCTTCGACGTTCCGGTCGTCGGCATTCCCACAATTCAAACGATGATTGAAGCAGGCGCAACCTGTCTTTGCATCACAGCAGGCAAGACCTTGATGTTCGATCGCGAAGAGATGCTGCGGCTGGCCGATGAAAAGCGTATTGCCGTGGTCGCTGTTCCCGCCGCTTAACTTGTTATCAGGAAGAAATAAAACAAAGAGCACAAGGAAAACTCAATTGTTCCTTGTGCTCTTTTTGTCTGAGCGTCGAAAAATTCGCTCTCGTCTATTCCGGGTTTCCCTGCGTAGAGGCTTGTGTCTGCGGGTTCTTCGGGTCAAAGGGTGTGGCTAGATACCTTTTCGCCACCGCCTGCGCGTTGTCGTAGGAAATCCCTGTGTCAATCGCCTTGTTGTATTCGGAGACAGCGCGTGCGCGGTCGCCCTTGGCGTCGTAGGTATTGCCGCGACGGATGTGTGCCCATGCTTCTATCCATGAGGGCTTGAGGTTGCCGTCGAGTGCTGCGGCGAAGTTGTCGAGCGCCAGATTCCAGTTGCGCTGTTCGAGAAAGAGCAGGCCCAGATTGTAGTAGACCCAGGAGTTTGACTTATCCAACTTGAGCGCGGCTTCGAGTTGCTGCTGCGCTTCCGCGTACTGCCCTTCCTTAAACTGTTCGATGCCGCGACGCGCGACCACCGCGACGCGCAAATCGTCCGACATACGCAGGATTTTGTTGTTCGGGTCAATGACTACTTCGAGCGGTTGGCCGTTGGATTCAAAGTTGAAATCCTCGCTCTTGTCTTCCATCCGCAGCGTCGTCGTCTGATTACCGCCTTCCGAGCGAAGCATGACTTCGACGGGCATCCTGAGCGTCTCGAAGTTCTGCTTGATAGTTCCGCGCGAACGGAATTTGCCGCCGCGCGTGCGAATGATCTGGTACTCGACCGAAAACTCCGGCACGCCCGTACCCTCTACCCACTGCGCGAAGAAGTAGCGCATGTTCTGGCCCACGACCTGAGAAGTCAATTTCTCGAAATCGTCAATCGAAGCGCTCTTGCCGCGATACTGCTCAAAGAAGGTGCGTAGCAATCTATCGAACTGCTCCGTGCCGATTGCTTCGCGGAGCATACGAAAGACCATCGCGCCTTTGTAGAAGACGATGGATTGATAAGCCGCCGATTGATCGTCGAGCGCAGAGGGCGCGCGTGCAATCGAAGCCGTCTGCTCGAAGGTCAGAGCGCGTTCCTGCATCTCGCGCTGCGCTGCATCGAGTGGGCCGCCCGTAAGCGACTGCTCGCGCAGAGCAAAGCCGCTCCATTCCGCCAACCCCTGCGAAATCCAGGCGTCGTCGAAAGACTTCAAGCCGACAGTCTGACCCCACCACTGATAGGCGACTTCGCGTTGCAGCCTATCTTCGGGCGCGGGACGCGAGGGGTCGAAAAGCTTCGCGGCGAGAAACTCCATTCCGGGTGCGCTGTAGGCGTCAAGGCTCTCGTCGTCAATCTGCGCGACGACGAATTTCGTGCCGAAGGCTGGCTGGCCGTATTGCTTCGTGTAAAACTGCAAAGCGTTACCCATCAACTCTGCATAATTCTCAACGCGGCCTTCGCTGCCGGGCTTGGCGTAAAACTGTATCTCGTAGTTGCCGAAGCGCAGAGACCTGATGATGTAAGGGCCAGCGGCGATGTTGCCGATGAGCGCGGGCTGCTTGTAGACGAAACGAAAGCGCGTCGCATTGTCTTTGGCAATCACCTGCGGCGCAACTACTTCGTCGCTGTAGCCAGCCACCTGCGTGCCCGTCGGAACTGTGACACCGATTTCGCCCGTCGCGCGGTCAGCAGCATAATCGTGGAACGGAAACCAACGCGCGGCATACATCAGGTATGAGCCTTCCGTGCCGACATAAGCCAGCCGCCTCGTCGCCAACGGCCCGCCTTCTGGCGATTGCAGCGCGCCGCTCCAGCGAAAGCGCAAGGTCACAGGCTGATTCGCCGGAAGCACTTCTCCGAGGTCAATCCGCACGCTCGGCCCTAAATCGCCGACGCCCACAGAGTCCTGCACAAAGTTCGTCAAGGGCTTGCCCTTCAACTCAATGCCGTCCACCTTGAGCGAGCCGTTTAGTTCAAAGACGACGGAGCGCGTTGCATCAAGCGGCGTGAACGTTATGTCTGCGGCAGCACGCAGCATGTGCTCTGCGGGAAAAAGCTGAGCTTCAATACGGTAGTTGGTCACGTCGAAGCGTGCGCGTCCCGCCTGCTGCGCAAGCGCCGTACTAACGAAGCAGAGAATCGCAAAGCCGAGCGCCGCGATTTTCAGGGAGATGCGGAATCTGTTTTTCATCATCGAACTCTTTTGGCAGAAATAGTTAATTCGGGTTAATTGGTTTTTGATTATACACGCAGCCGCCCAACAGTCTCCACGACCGAAGACGCAAGTGAAGCCTAAGCGACCGCGCCGGAGCGGGTCGCCACCTCTCGAAAGACTGTTTTTTACGGTGTCCGAGACCGAGCGAGAAATATCTCCTAAAAGCTTCCTGTGCGGTCGGGTTTTTGATGTTTGAGGGGGCGGGGCGGTTGCAAATAAAGGTAAAAGTAAAAAGGTAAAAGGTAAAAGTGAAGAAGAGACACGGAGAGTGGGAGACGCGGCGACGCGGCGAGAAAAACTGCCGTCGTCCTGCTTTTTCACTGCGTCGCCGCGTCGCCGTGTCCCTTTTGCCTTTATTTGACGATGACCGTGAGCTTCTTCGTGCCGCAGGGGGATTTGAAGATGACTGTGTACGTGCCGGTGCGTTTGCTGACGGAGGTAATAGAATAGTTGTAGACGCCGCTCTCGATGTTGGTTTTCGTCTCTGAGAAGACGGCGATGTCGGCCCAGTTGGGCGTGCTGGCCGTTATGCTGGCCGCGCCGCCTGCGCCGTTGAAGCTGACGGGGATGATGATTGAGCCGCCGTTGTTGCGGAGCGTCAAAGGCTCTTCGCTGAGGTTGAAGATGCACTCGTCGCTGCCAGCAGCCTTCTCCGCAGGGCGCTCTGTTGTTCGTGGCCGTTGGCTGGGAGCCGTGTCGGGCGTGGGCGTGGGCTGCGGTTCGGCAGCAGTAGGCTGCGGGTCGCTTGTTGTTGTTGGCTGAGGTTCTGTTGCAGCGGGCCGGGGTTCTCCTGTTGCTGGCTGCGACGTTGTGTCAGAGGGCTGCTCACGGGCGCTCGCTTCGGCGGGCGTCGGCTCAGGCGTTGGCTGAGATGTCGCGGGAGTAGGCGCGGGCGTTACAGTTCCGACCGGAGCGGCTTCGGGAGTATTACGTGCAGTGGCCGTTGTTTCGGCGACGGGCGTGTCGGGTGTCGCCGCCGGAGTCGTTGTCGGAGTCGTATTCAGCGCGGTCGTGACCGGAGCGGCAGCGCCGAGCCTGGCCTCTAAGCCTTCCAGTGAGCCGTTGACTTTGCGGTAGAGACCTTCGATGACGGCGCGACGAACGGGGTCTGGCGCGTTGCGGTCATAGCTTCGCAAGTACGCTGCCAGCGCCTCCTGCTGGTTGCCGCTGGCAAAGTGTGCTTCGCCCAGATGCCACTGGGCCGCGCGCCAGTAGGCGGAGTTTTCCGGCAACACGCCGATGGCGCGACGCAGGCGGACGACAGCTTCCGCCGCTTTGTCCTGATTATAGAGAGCCACGCCCGCGAGGTCTTCTATGCGCCCGCGAAGAATGCTTGAGAGAACATTGCGCGGCACATCCGGCACGGCCAGACTCCCGCCGTAGTTGATGGCACGCGCGCGCGCATCAGTTAATTCGTCGGCCATCACGGCGACAGTAGCGGCGGGCACATCGAGCGCTTCTTCAAGGCCGCTCTTGGCCGCCTCGCTTAAGTCTAGCGCCGCCTGCCATCCAACTCTACGCTGTAGCAGGCGGCTCGCAGCGTACAATTGCCTGTAAAGACGCATCGCATCCTGCCCCGCAGTCCATTCACGCGCGGCGCTCGTGGCCTCAGCTTCTTTGAGCGCCGCACGACCTCCCGCAGGATTCAGAGCGCTGCGAAAAGCGAGCAGCGCTTTGAGCAGCCGCGCGTTCTCTTCCGTGTCGGCGACCGCCGGTTGAAAGATTCCGGCGCGGCGCTCCGGCGCGAGCAGTTCGATAAAGCTCGCGGCGCGCGCCAGCGTGCGACCCGCCAGTAGCGTTTCCAATTGATCGCCCTTGAGAGTGAACGTCCCCGAAAGAGTGTTTGCGGCTTCTTCGTAAAGCCCTGCGGCGGCAAGCGCGCTGGCGAGTTCGTATTCAAGTGTGGGGAAACGCCCGTACTGGCGCGCGAACCGGAGCGCTTGCTCTGCATCGAGCGGGCGCTTCTGCGCAACCAGCGCTCGCGCCAGCGCGATGTGTGCCCATGTATAACGCGGCTCGATTTCGACGGCGCGCTGGGCCAACTCAAGCGCACGAGCGCCGTCCTTATGCGCCGCATACCAGTAGGCCGCGCCCGTCAGCAGCGATAGATTACGCGGCTCCTCCTTCAACGCCGCTTCCAACTCGCGCTCGGCTTCATCTTTTCTACCAAGGTCAAAGAGCGAAAGCACGATGCCGGAGCGCGCGAGCTTGTCTCCCGGCTCGGCTTGCAGCAACTCGCGATAGAGCGTGAGCGCTGCTTCCGCTTTGCCGGTTGCCCGACGCAAGTCTGCGAGGCTGCGGCGAGAGCGCCCTGATTTCGCATCGAGTTCGAGCGCACGCGCGTAAGCCGTCATTGCATCATCGAGTTTGAGCGCGATGTGCCTGGCAGCGCCGAGAGCCTGATGAGCCGCAGGCATTTCCGGCGCGAGCTTAATGACCATCGACGCCACACGCGCCGCTTCATCTGCCTCTTCGACGTTGAGATAAAAGCCTACAAGTGTGAGCAGGCGTTGCGGATTATCCTTGACTCTCTCTTCGATGAGCCGCGCTATCTCAAGCGCCGCCGCGCGCTCATTGCGTAAGTACAAATTGAGCGGAATCCTTGCCAGCACGTCTGCAAATAGTTTGTCTGAGAGGCTGGCGCGGCTTTCCGCAACAGAGCGGCGAAACTGCTCTATCCCGCCCGCAGCATCGCCCGCCCTCAATTTCTCTTCGCCGAGCGCGGCATGGGCGCTGACAATCAATTCCTGCGCGCGCGTCTTTAAGGCCGAGAGCGGATTGGCTTCGATGAAAGCCTTGAGCTTCGCGATGCGCTCCGGCGGCGGCAATTCCGTGATTGCTTTCAACTCGGCTCTTAAAGGGTCGTTGCCGGAAGTATCGTTTGTCGTCTGCGCCGCAGGTTCAGTGCTCTGCACAGTCCCGGCGGGACGCTCCTGTGCTCGCACAACGCACGGCCAGATAATCGCCAGCACTAACAACAAAGAGAATGTCGAAATGTAGATTGCTTTTTTCATTTGAAGAATCCGCTCGATGAGCTTTTAAGTAACGCTGCTACGGTTTTGCCCTGACTGATGTTGAGAGGGCTTCCGTGAGCACTCGTCCCGTCGCATTGCTGGGCGCTTGAACGCCGAGGATGAAAGCGAGCGTCGGGGCGATGTCGGCGGGCGTTGCAGCCTGTGCGTAGCGTCCGGGAAAGAGCGAGCGCCCCATGATGATTAAGGGAACGTGCGTGTCGTAAGAATAAGGCGAGCCGTGTGTGGCCGCGATTCCGGCTTCCAGATATTTGAAAGGCTCTGCCAGCAGGATGACATCGCCGCTGCTGCGTGCGTTGAAGCCGTGCAGCACGCGACGCGCGATGGGGTCGTCGGGCGGAATCGCTGCCTGCTGTAGCTGCGTGCGCGTAAAGTAGCGGCTGATGCCTGCGACTTGCAGCGCCGCGTCGCCCGCCACGCGCTCTATCTCCTCGTTATTGATACGGTCGCGCCTGAGCGCGTCGTAGTTAAAAAAGATGTTGCCGTTTGAGAGAGAAAGAATGTAGTCGGCGGTCGAATCCTTGTCATTGTCCTTGCGGTCATAGCGCTGCCTGATAGCAAGCTTAACGGCGTCGAGCACCTGCGCGCTGGAGAGCCGCCCGCCGGGAAGGCCCATCGCCGTCGCGTGTTCCGGGATGGGCGCGACGCCGTGGTCGGCGGTAAAGGCGACGAGCGCATTGTGCAACCCCGTGCGGCTATCAACGAAATCGAGCAGCGCCGCAATCTGGCGGTCTGTCCGCAGCGTGATGTCCATTGCCTCCTGGCTGTACGGCCCATAGTAATGGCCCACGTAGTCGTTGGCCGAAAAGCTCAACGTCAGCACGTCCGTATCCGCATCCTGGCCCAGACCCTCGTTAATAATCGCCTGCTGCGCAAAGTCCAGCAGGAGTTCGTTTGAAAAAGGCGAAGCATCGAGCGGGAGATAAATCCCACCTGTCTCCGGCTGACCCTTAGCGATGGTATGCGGAAAGCTGACAGCCGCGTCAGTAGCATTATTAAACTTCTCCCACACGGGTGCGTCCGCGCCCGCGCGCTTCAGATATTCGGCCTCGCTATCGAGCAGCCGCGTCCACTGCTTGCCCATGAAACTGTCAGCCTTGCGCGCCTGATTAAACGTTTGAACCCACGCGGGCAACTGCGTGAAGTAGTAGCTGGTCGAGACCATGTTGCCGGTCTGCGCGCTGAACCAGTAAGCTGCCGTCGCGTGACGCCCGGCGGGCAGGATAGCTCCGCGATCTTTAACGGAGATGCCGATGACCTTCGACCGATTATTCGTCGCAATGCGCAACTCGTCGCCGAGCGTTGATGCCATCAGGCGACGAGGAGTCGAGGCTCTCTCAACAGGGCCTCCGCCGAAGAGTTGATACGCAGGCTGGCCGGGTTTGTCATCCGGGTCTGAGACATTTGAAACCAGCCCCTTGGCCTTGCGGTCGTACCAATCGTTGGCGATGATGCCGTTTTCCGCAGGCCATGTGCCGGTCATCGTCGTCGCATGGCCCGGCGCTGTGTAGGTCGGCATGTGATCGTAGTTCGCTTCGGCCCAGGAAGCGCCCTCGCGCATCAGTCGCTTGAGACCATTCTGGACGAAGAGATCGCCGAAGCGCTCAAGGTAATCGTAGCGAAACTGGTCAACGACGATGAGCAGGACAAGGCGCGGGCGCGACGTTGTGAGCGTCGCAGCGCTTATGGCTTGCGTCTGCCGTGCAGGCGGCGGCGTGGATGCCTGTTCGCGCGCGCGGCGCTGCTGCGAGGTCGCCGGGCTACCACTTAGCGACAGGAAAACGATAATGAAGGAAAGCGTGAAAGCGACGGTTGAAAGTTTGAAACGGCGCGCAGGCATCATGTTTGTGGAAGTATCCTCACGGTCGAGTTTAGTCGGGATAGACTCGCAAGCTCACGGGTGCTAAATCGTGCGGGCATGATAACATCAATACAAAGACAAAAGGAAAAAGGTAAAAGGCGAAAGTGAAGAGAGACGCGCAGAGTGTGCGATTGGGGAGATGCGGCGAGAGAAACTGTTATCGTCTCGCTCTTTCAACGCGTCACCGCGTCGCAACGTCTTCGTGTCCCTTTTTCACTTTCTCCTTTCGAGGGATTTTCCGTTGAGCGAACTTGATGAAGCATGGGAGATGGCGTTGGCCGAGGCACAGCGGCGGGCGCGCGTCGCGGGGCGCGGCGACGTGGCGGAGTATCTGTCCTTGCGTGCCTCGAATGATTTGGCGCGCAGCGCGGGCCTTGACTGGCTGCTCTCCACCTTCACTGTCATGGCGGGCGAAGCCAATCGCGCCGGAGCAAGCGTTCAACTGACGCACGCGGACGCACACCGCTTTGCGGTCGGCAGCGCGACGATGGTCGGCACGCTCCTAACCTTGCGCGCGGGCGTGCGGCAACTCCTCGTTGAAGCGGGCTGGCCGCGAGAGCCGCGCGACGGGTTCGTGCGCGGCGGCGGCCTTGCCTGCGGCAACATCAAGCACTTCGGCCTGCGCGGTGCGGATGAAGAACTGCTCCTCGTCCGTCGGGGCAGCGAAGCGCCGCAGTGGTTCGTCCTCGAACAGACGGGCGCTCGCTCGCCATTAACCGAAGCACGAATGCGCCGCCACCTGGAAAAATTCATCGGCCCAAAATAGAAACGATGAAGTAGGAACGATGAACGATGAACTGTAAAGCAGTTTGTCTTTTATTCAGCGTTCATCGTTCATCGTTCATCGTTGCTTTTGACGATATGCGATATGGCGTGCACGTTATCGTTGACAGCTTGAGGGGCGGCGAACGTCTATCTATCTCGCGTGCTTAGTCAACGAAAGCGCTGCTTTTCAAGGGCTTTTTACTATCTCTCGCCAATCAGCCCGCCAACGTGGAGCGCGGCACGGTGCTTGCCGTGAGCGCGTGCAGAAAAGACGCTCCCTATCTTATGAGTCTTCCCGGATGAAGCGTAAAAAAAATGGCAGACCGAACCCCCAACAACTTCCCATGCTGTGAGACGCTCGGTCGCCACCACCAAGAATTCCAGCGAGGAGTAAAAAAAGCAATGAATAACCGACGCACAATCTTGACAGTGATAGCAACCGCTCTCGTCGCGCTTTTCCTGCCCGTGCTCGTCTCAGCACAGGGCGTGTATGGCCCTTATGGACGACGGCGCGACAACGATTATGGACGTTACAACCAACGCAACCTGCGCGATGTAGCGAGACGCGTGCATGAGCGCAGCAAGGATTTCCAGCGGCATGTGGATGAGGCGCTCGACCGCAGCCGTTATGACGACACCCGCCGTGAAGACCGCATCAACGAAGTAGCCAGAGAATTCCGTAACGCTGCGAGCGATTTCAAAGATGAAGTTGGCGACGGGCGCAATCAGGCTGCAAACGAAGCGCAAAGACTCTTGCGGCTCGGTTCGCAGATTGACCGCTTCGTCTCTCGCGTCCGTCTGGATTCGCGTTCCGCTTCGGACTGGGCGCAGATTCGTCAGGACTTACGCATCATCTCGAACGCTTACAACTACAGCTACAACGACGGCTATTATGGCCGCGACGACGACTACCGCCGCAACGACCGCAATCGCCGCCGTAATGCTCCGTGGTGGCAGCGTATTCCTTAACCTCTCATGAGCGCGTCTCAATTCGGGCTGCGCGCTGAGGGTGAAAGCTCCGGCTCATGCTTCAACTGAAACTGAAGCGAGCCGGGGCTTTCGCTTTTTCGGCTGCCTGATGACAGAATACGTTTATGACAGGCACGCTCTATCTGGTGGCGACGCCCATCGGCAATCTCGAAGACATCACAGCGCGTGCGCTGCGCCTGCTCGCCGAGGTTGACGTAATCGCCTGCGAAGACACGCGTCACACGCGCACTCTGCTCAATCACTACGGCATCAAGACCAGAACGCTCAGCTACCACGAGCACAACGAGCGCGAGCGCGCAATTGAGTTGGGCGCGCTCCTTGAGAACGGCGCGAAAATCGCCGTCGTCTCAGATGCGGGCACGCCCGGCATCAACGATCCGGGCTTTCGTCTCATCAACGAAGCCATTAAGCGCGGAGCGGAGGTTGTGCCCGTGCCGGGTGCGACAGCGTTTGTCGCGGCGCTCGTCGCATCGGGCTTGCCGACCGACCAGTTTTTCTTCGGCGGCTTTCTGCCAGCGCGCACCACGCAGCGCCGCGCGCGTCTGGCAGAAGTCCGCACGCTTCCATCAACCCTGATTTTTTACGAAGCGCCGCATCGCCTCGCACAATCGCTCGCAGACGCGCGCGAAATCCTGGGCGAAAGGCAGGCAGCCGTTGCGCGCGAGCTAACGAAGCTTCACGAAGAGATTGCGCGCGGTCGTTTGAGCGAGTTGGCCCAGCGTTTCGCGTCGGAGACGGCTGTGCGCGGCGAGATAGTATTGTTAATAGACCGCGCCGTCATCGAAAGCGAAGCGGGCGATGCGGATTCACGCTTGAGCATCACTGCGCGCGTCGAGGCGCTCGAACGCGAAGGGCTTGACGCCCGCGCTGCCCTCAAGCGGGTCGCGCGTGAAACCGGCCTCAACCGTGCGGAAGCCTATCGCCGCCTGACGGCAGAACGGAAAACAAAGTAATGCGTAAAAGCAGAATTCAGGAGACAGAATCCAGAATTCAGAATAAGCGGCTGCAACCATTCTGTTTTATTCTTTCTTTTCTTCTGACTCCTGACTTCTGACTCCTGACTCCTGCTTTTTATGCTTTCTCTCTCGCAATGTTTCATCTGTCAGGCTGCGGTGACGGCTGATGCGCGCGTGTGCGCCAATTGCGGAGCGCGGCTTGATGAGACTCTCGCAGGGGAATTACGCAGCGTCGCTTACCTGCTGTCGGAGCTAGCGAGTTGGGAAGCGCAAGGATTGATTAACGTCGAAGAGGCCGCACGTTTGCGCCGTAGGTACGAGTCGCGGCGCGAAGAATTACGCGCGCAGGTCGCTTCAAACGCTGAGCAGGCGAAAGGCTTTGCGTCGCCCGTCGACGAAGCTTCGTCGCCGAACGCTTCCGATAGTTTAGCGCATGAAGCGCCGAGGCTAGCGGCAGGCAAGCGCGCGGCGGCGGCAGCAGGCACGACGAAGAGACGCGCGGAGCGGCGACCGTTGTTTGAGACGTTGGCCGATCCCTACACGCTGCGGCTGCTGCTCTATACGGGCGCGGCGATGCTCGTCGTCGGCATCGTCATCTGGCTGCGCGATGTGCTCTATCTGAAGTTGCAAGAGCCGCTGGTGCAGGCTGTGTTGCTCGTGTGCGGCACAATCGCGGTCACAATCATCGGGTGGGTGACGACGCTGCGCACGAGGCTGTTGCTGACGGGGCGTGCGCTGACGCTGATAGGCTCTGTGCTTGTGCCCGTCAACTTCTGGTTTCTGGTGCGCTCCGGCCTTATCAGCGACAACGGGCGTGCGTGGATGGTGTGTGCGCTGTGTGCTGCGCTCTACGCGGCGACGGCGGTGCTGCTGCGCGAGCGGCTCTATGTTTATCTGGCTTGCGCGGCGAGCATTGCTACCTTTTGGGCGCTGGTGTTTCGTTCGACGCCAGAAGCCTACGGCCTTTATGCGTTGACGTTGATGACGGCTTCGCTCGTCTTTCTACATCTCTCGCGGGTCTTTCCGCGCGCGTCGCGCCCGCTTGAGAAGGAAAGAGATGCAAGCGTTGCCGTAGAAGAAACGACTGATGATAAGAGTGCGAAGGATAACAAAGTAAAAGCGAAGGACGACAAAGTAGCGGAGCTATCCGGCAATAGTTACGAACTGTGGGGAAGGCCGCTGGTGCGCGTGGCGCTCTTTGGCGCGAGCGTTGCGGCGCTGCTCTACAGGCTGCTGCCGCAAGACTCATCGCTCTCGCTTTACGATGGAATCCTTCGTTTGCGCGCGAGCGATTACGATGCGTCGATCGCCATGCTGCTCTTTGTGGCGCTCGCTTGGGTCGCATGGTTCACAGCACGTTTCATCTACACGAAGCGCCGTGCAGTGCTTTACACGACGAGCGTGCTGGCGCTCGTGTGGACGGAGTTTCTGCTGTTTGACGGCCTGCGAGTGAGCGGGCAGATACGCCTGGCGGCGCTCGCGGCGACGGCGCTCATCGTGGCTTCCGCCACGCGCTTCGTGGCTGAGAGGATACTGGCGGAGGCGCTGCATAGAGCGAGCGCGATGGTGTTGACGCTGCTCTTGTTGATTGCAAGCATTATCGCGCTGCTCTTTCACATTGACGCGAGCGAGCTTGATGCGTCCTGGCGGCCCTCACTGTTCTTCGTGCTCCTTGCAACTATGCTGTTTGGCGCGCTGCGACCGAGTCGTAATCATCAGCGCTCGATTTACGGTGCGGGACTGGCGACTGTCGCTGCACTAATACTAGTCGCGACGCTGTCGGATGCGCTGATGGCGGCGGGAGTATTGCCGGAATCCTGGCCCATCGCTGCGGGCGTGGTCGGCGCGGCTTTGCTGCTGCAATTGTTCTCTCTGCGATGGCTGCGGCCAACGTTGAAAGCAGCAACAGAGACAGCGAAAGCGGCAATAGAGGAAAGGAGAGCAGTAACGGAGAAGGCGGCGGCGGATGATAAAGGGACGCGTGTGCCTGTCGTCATGTTTAATTCGCTGGACGCGGTGATTCGGTTGGTGACGGATAGCGCGGCGGTTGTCTGTGTGTCGCTGTGGCTGACTCGATTGCTCTTGTTCGCAGGTGAGGATGGATGGAGCGCGGCGTTAGTGTTTCTGCTGGCGCTCGTCTACTGGATTGCGCGGGCGTTGCAGGGGCGGCGCGCGTTGTTTGTGTATTTGTCGAGCGCGCACGCGGGCGCGTTTCTACTGGCGAAGCTCATCGCGCTGCACATTGAGGAGCGTTGGTTCGCGCTCTTTTTCGCGCTCGTGCTCTTTCCGTTGCTGTTTGCGCTTGGCCGCCTGGCGCGTGCGCGTGGTGCAGGGTGGGTGGCCGTCTCTGCTGGGAGGGGCGCGGCGGTGTTGGCGTTGCTGATTTCGCTGGCGCTGATAGTGCAAGCTGCGCCGTTGCTACAAACGGGGAATGAACTGTTGCTAGCACCTATGTTGACGGCGGGCGTGCTCTGTGCGGCGACGCTTGCGGCGAGTCTCTTTTCGGAGGGGCGTGAGCGTGTGGGATATTTTCGGGTGGGACTGGGCGCGGCGGTGTTGGCGTTCGTCCTGTTGGTATTGCGTGCGGGGTTTGACCCCATCATAGACGTGGAGATGTACACGTCGCCGGTCGCAGTGTTGCTGCTGATTGTCTCGTACGTAATGATGCGGGGCGAGTGGGACGAGTACGCGCGTGATACGGGCTTGCTGATGTGGACGGGGGCGCTGCTGCTGTGCGGGCCGCTGTTGATACGCGCGCTGCAATTCCGTCTGCTGCTTGATTTGCCTGCGCAATGGAGAGACATGAGCGTGCTGGGCGTGTCGCTGGTGCTGGTGTTCTTCGGCGTGCTCGGCAGACTGCGTGCGCCGGTCATCATAGGCACAATCACGCTGCTGTTAGAACTCGTGGCGCTGGCGCTGACGAGCGTGCGCTGGCTGCAAGTGCCGGTGTGGGTCTATCTGATTACGGCGGGGGTGCTGATAATCGTCGTCTGGGGCATCTTCGAGTATCGTCGTGAACAATTATTGCTGATGCGCCGACGCCTGCAAGAGCGCGGCGCGCAGGCGCGTGAGAGTTTCGAGCAGTGGAGCTAAGAGCGATGAAGAAAACGATGAAGGAGGAACGATGAACGATGAACTGTTAAGAGCTTTTGTCTTTACTTCATCGTTCATCGTTCCGCGTTCATCGTTTTTTCTTAACGGCGATTGTTATTATCCATCAGACGAAAGAGACGAAGGGGAATGATTCGATGAAGCGTTGGCAGAGATGTGTGGCGATGATGTTGGCGGCGTTTGTGTTGTCGGCGGCGTTTGCAGAGGGCGGCGTGGGCGTTGCGGCAAAGGTGCGTGCGGACGAGCATTTCAGCGTCAGGGAATACAATCTCTTTCATGACGTGCTGCACCCTTTGCAGCACGAGGCGTTGCCGAAGAAGGATTTCAAAACAATTCGCGCACGCGCAGCAGAGTTGGTGACGAGAGGACGCGCGCTCGTACGCCTTGGCGTTCCGGCTGGCGTGCAGGAGACAGAAGCTTTCCGGCAGGAGCTTAAACAGTTTGAGAAGGCGCTGATGAAGTTCAGAACAGATGCGCGGAAGAAGTCGAACGCGCGTTTGGAGCAGTCGTACAACGCCGTACACGATTCGTTCGAGATGCTGGCGAGCATGTTGCCGAGGAAGTAGCCGAAGGCCACTGCCAAAATTCTCAGGACGCGTTGAGAGGCAGCCCCTAAGCACCAAGAGATGACCCCAACCCGCCGAGAGACGACTGTGATGCGCTCACAAATGAACGGGACACGCTCATAGACGAACGCGACACGCGGATAGTCAACCGCGACACGCTCACAATCGACCGCCGCACGCTGACAATCGACCACCGCACGCGTGCAGGTGCTCTTTGCACGCGTGCAGGCCAGCGTCACGTCTTAAACGATGACGGTCGCAGGCTGACAGGCGAGCGTTGCAGGCTGATAGAATGAGCGTCGCACGCCTAAACATTGCCATTGCACGCACATAATCGACCGTCGCAACCGTAGACATTATTATTGCACGCTCATAATCGACCCTAACATCAATATATTTAATGGTTGCACGCTTATAATCGACCCTTGCAAGCATATAATCGACCCTTGCATCATCATAATCGACCCTCGCAAGCGTATAATCGACTCTTGCACGAACAAAATCGACCCTCGCAAGACTAAAATCGACCCTAACAACACTAAAATCGACCCTAACAAGACCAAAATCGATCCTTGCACGCGCACAATCGGCCCTGGCATCGACATAATCGACCCTTGCATGAAGATAATCGACCCTTGCACGGCTAAAATCGATGGTTGCACGGGGATAATCGAGCGTTGCAGGCCGGAAATCGAGCGTTACGGGGTTTGAGTTGCTGGCGGGTGGCGTTGGAAAGTATTAGATTAAAACACGTTTATCTACGGATGTCGTCTAACTTAATACGATATGGTGTTGTCAAAAAGACCGCTCCCAGATGATTTGCCTGTAATCTCGCCAATCTCCCACGGCTACGGCCTACGGCATGGTAGTTGTAGGGTGTTGTTTGTGAAAGGGAGGTCAGGTAATGAAAACAATTCAGATGAGAAACAAACTCGGAAGCGCGCTGCTGTCGCTCGCTATTTTATTTGGTATCGGGATAGCGTCGAACACCACTGCACAGGCACAGTGGGGTAACGACCAGTACAGCCGCCAGCAGCGGCAGTACGAGCGAGAACAGAGGCGTCGTCAACGCGAGATAGAACGTGAGCAAAGGCGTCGTGCGCGTGAAGCGCGTCGCAACAACGGTTACTACGGTAACAACGGCGGGTATTACGGCAACAACGGTGGTTACGGTAATAACGGCGGCTACTATGGCAACAATGGTCGCGGCAACGATGGTTACGGCAACTACGGCGGCTCGTTCCAGCTTCGCCAGACGGCCCTGAACGCGGGCGCGAACGAAGGCGTCAAGGAAGGCCGCAGAGACCGCGAGCGCGGCGAGCGCTTTGATTACACGGACGAGAGCGTCTATCGTGAAGCCACGAAGGATTACAGCTCACGTCTGGGTGACCGCGAAGCCTATCGCCGGTATTTCCGCGAAGCATTCGTCAACGGTTACACAGAAGGCTACAGGGGCTACTAAGCCGCTTCCTGAGCAGTAACAACTAAAGACACGAAGGCGGGAGTGGGAGACTAAACGTTTCCCACTCCCGCCTCTTTTTACAAAGGGAAAAAGGGTAAAGGGTTAAGAGGGGAAAGGCAAATCGATTGAGTTACATCGCTCTCAAGCTCGTCTTCCTTTTACCCTCTTACCTCTTTTCCCCTTTCTTTTATTGTCCCGTCAATGCGCCCGGCAACTGATTGTCAACGCGTGGGCGCTCTTTCGCGTTGGCGATTTCCCACAGCGTCATGTAGATGGTGCGCGTTATCCTCTCCATCTTTTGATAGTCAATCTTCTCAGCTTCGTCATCGGGTCGGTGATAGTCTTCGTGTACGCCGTCGAAGTAGAAGATGATGGGGATGCCCTTCTGCGCGTAGTTGTAATGGTCAGAGCGGAAGAAGAAACGCTCAGGGTCAGCCGGGTCGTCGTACTTGTAATTTAAAGTGAGATTGAGATATGAGCGATTAACGCGCTCGCTCAATTCGCTAAGCTCTGTGCTCATCATCTTCGAGCCGATCACGTAGACCTCGTTCGGCCCCGTCAGATTTCTGTTCGCAGCGTTGGTGTCTCCCTCCTGACGGCTTCTGCCAATCATGTCTATGTTGAGTTGGGTAACAATTGAAGAGAGCGGGACGGTCGGATACTGCACGAAGTATTTTGAACCCCACAAGCCTTTTTCTTCGCCGCAGTGCCAGACGAGCAGGACAGAGCGCCTGGGACGCGGGTTTGTCTTAGCCAGAGCTTCGGCCATCGCCAGCACGGCGGTCGTGCCTGAGCCGTCATCGTCCGCGCCGTTGTAAATAGCATCGCCGTTCACGGGAGCACCGATGCCGACGTGGTCGTAGTGCGCGCCGATGGCGACATACTCGTTCTTCAACACGGGGTCAGAGCCTTCAAAGATCGCCACGACGTTCTGCGTATTGATGGTGTCGGGCCTGGCGACGAGATTGAGACTCGCGCGCTTGTCCGCCCTCAACTCAAACGACGCAAGCGGGCTGCCCGCGCTGGCCGCATCGAAAACCTCTTCCGCAGAGTGCGCCTCGCCCTGAAAGAGCGCGGCGGCCATGCGCGGCGACATAATCATGCGCGCCATCTTATTCTCCGTGGCGCTAAACTTTTCGACGGTCGCCTGCGTGCGTTCCATGACGCGCTGGCGAAAGGCGTTCCAGTTGGAGATGATTTGAAAATCCGGTATCGCAAAGAGCGCCCGCGCGCCGCGCTTCTGCGCGTGAGCCGCAGGGTCGTCCCAATCAACGCCGCGACGGCCCACCAGGTCTGTACGTTTCAATCCCTTCGGCAACCCGTCACCGCTGGCGATAACGACAATCTTATCCTTCACGTCCATGCCCTGATACGGGTCTATGTTCTTAGACTTGATGTACCAGCCGTTGCCGCCATAGACGATTGGAGCGCTTAAGTTGACTGTGCCGCCGGGAGTGAACGCAATGAAATCCTCGCCGGGCGCAAACTGCTGCCCGCCGATCTCTACGCGCGATTGAGACATATCCACGCGCTCGCGGCGGAGCGCGATTTTTTGAAAGAACGTCCCCGCATCACCCGCAGGCTTAAAGCCCCAACGCGAGAGATGCGTGGCGATAAACTTGGCCGTTATATCCAGCCCGCGCGAAGGCGTATCGCGTCCCTCCATCTCATCCGAGGCGATGAAGGTGAGATACGCCCTCAACTGTTCCGCCGTAATCTGCTCCGCACCATGGCGCGACGAAGTTGCCGCCGCCGTCGCCGTTGCCTTGCCGCCCTTTCGCTGCGCCAGCGCCGCAGGCAACGGCACACACAGCGAATAGAACAGCACAAATATAATGACGAATCTACGCATGTATCCTCCGGTAATCTTGATTTCTTATCTGTGGAGAGAATCTAACACAGTGCAGGCATTCGACAGTCGCTCACATCCCACACAGGTTGCCAGCGGATGAATTTTGATGCCCGACTTTAAGCTGATACGCAGAGAAGGAAAGTAAAGTTGCTTGTGTTGGGAGAGCCGCCGAAAGCTTCTATGACTTGAACGTGAATGTTCAGCACCTCTTGCTGGCGCAGAAACAGAAAAGGCACTCTTTCAGTCTGCTCCTTTAGCCAGTTCTTCGTAAGCGCTGTGGCGACGCTCAAATGTTGCTTTGGTCGCAGCCTCGATGGTTCGCGCGCGTTCCGCTTCATCCAGCGGTCGCAGAATCAAAGTTCGGTTGACGACGGAAAGATCAACTTCATCGCCGACGACCACGCCCAATTCTTCCAATAGCTCCTGCGGCAATTCCAGCGTCGCCGAATGTCCGACAGCCGTTATTCTTTGGCGAGACATACGCTACTCCTTTCTGAGAGATTGTACAGACATCATCAGAAACAAAGTCTGACTTTGTAAAGTGACACTCTATCTTATGCGTGCTGGACGGCCTGCACCAGCTTCGTCAGCGAATCCTTCGCGTCGCCATAGAGCATCCCCGTGGCGGGCTTGAAGAAGAGTGGATTCTCGATTCCGGCGAAGCCTTTGCCCTTGCCCCGCTTGAGCACTATGACAGAGCGTGCGCGGTCAACTTCGAGAATCGGCATTCCGGCAATCGGGCTTTTCGGATTATCGCGCGCGTCCGGATTGACGACATCGTTTGCGCCGATGACGACCGCCACGTCCGTCGCCGGAAATTCAGGATTGATCTGTTCCAACTCATACAAAGACGAGTAAGGCACGTTGGCTTCCGCGAGCAGCACGTTCATGTGTCCGGGCATGCGGCCAGCAACGGGATGAATCGCATACTTGACGGCGACACCTTTCTGCTCAAGGATATTCGCCAGTTCGCGTACGATGTGCTGCGCCTGCGCCGTCGCCATCCCATAGCCGGGAACGAAGACGACCTGCTTGGCATAAGCGAGTTGGACTGCTACATCTTCTAGACTGACCTCGCGCATCGTGCCCTGCTCACCATCTGCTGCCGCCGTCTCGTCCGCAACGCTGCCAAACGCGCCGAACAGCACGTTTGTCATCGAACGATTCATCGCCCGGCACATCAAGACCGAGAGAATGAAGCCCGAAAAACCGTCGAGCGTGCCCGCGATGATGAGCACGTTATTGGAGAGCGCAAAGCCTGTCGCCGCTGCCGCCAGTCCCGCGTAAGAATTAAGGAGCGACATCACGACCGGCATGTCCGCCGCGCCAATCGGCATCACCAGGAGCACGCCGAAGACGAAAGCGAGGCCCGTCATCACGTAAAACGCGACCGCAGTCGTCGGCACGAAGATGAGATAGATAAAGCACCCGATGGTTGTCGCCAGCAGCGTCATGTTAAAGACGTTCTGCCCCTTGTAGGTGACGGGCGTGCCGCGCACTAGGCCCTGCAATTTGGCGAAGGCGACGAGGCTGCCCGTCGTCGTCAAAGCGCCGAGCATCACTTCAAAGCCGATGGCTCCCATCTTGAAGTGGCCCAACTCCGCGCCGTGACGATAGTATTCCGAGATGCCGACGAGCGCTGCGGCGAACGCACCGAAGGCGTGCGAAAGCGCCGTGCGCTGCGGCATCGCCGTCATCGGAACCCAGTAGGCCATCGCCGCGCCAATGCCACCGCCGATAACAAGCCCCGCGATAATCCATTCGTAGCTGATAATCTCCTGATGGAGCAGCGTGCCGATGATTGCCAGCAGCATCCCCGTCTCCGCCAGGTGCATCCCGCGCTTGGCGGATTCGGGATGGCTCATCCCTTTCAATCCGAGAATGAAGAGGATTGAAGCCGCCAGGTAGGTGAACTCGATGAAGTAGTTCCTCATGGCTTCAGTTGGCCCTTCTCCTTCGCCGCCAGTTCGCGATTCGCGTCCGACTTGACCTGCGGCTTGCGCTTAAACATCTTGAGCATCCGGTCTGTAATCATGAATCCGCCGACGACGTTAATCGTCGCGCACGTGACAGCCGTAAAGCCGAGAATAGTGCTGATGCGGTTGTACTGCGCCCCGGCGGTCACGATTGAGCCGACCAGCGAGATGCCCGAGATGGCGTTCGTCGCAGACATCAAAGGCGTGTGCAGAAGCGGCGGCACGCGCGAGATGACCTGATAGCCTAGAAAGGCCGCGAGCGCGAAGACGTAGAGCGCGGCAATGAGTGTTTCCGATTTCAAGAATTGATTCCTCCCTTAAACATCAACCTCGCCTTCAGCAATTCGTATGACCAGTAGCAGCCACTTATCAAGCCTTGCGCGTCACTTGCCTGTGACGGCTTCCAAAGCGGCGGCCACGCGCGGATTCGCGTAAGCGCCCTGATGCGTCACACAGGATGGGCCAACCACGTCGTCCGTCATATCAAGATTCAACTCGCCGTCTTTAATCAACAGGCTCAGAAAGGCCGTGACGTTGCGCGAGTAAAGCTGGCTGGCGTGGACGGGGATGGTCGCGGCCAGATTGAGCGGAGCCATAATGGTCACGCCGCCGCTCTCCAACACTTCATCTGGACGGCTCAGGGCGCAGTTGCCGCCGGATGCTCCCGCGAGGTCAACGATAATCGCGCCGCGCTTCATTCCACCGACGGCCTCTTCCGTGACAAGCAGCGGCGCGCGGCGGCCCGGAACCTGCGCCGTAGTAATGATGACATCTGCGCTCCGAGCGTGTTTGGCAATCAACTCGCGGCCACGATTCATCGCTTCCTCCGTTAATTCTTTAGCGTAGCCCCCGGCGTCTTCTGTCTGTATGCCGCCGAGATCGACTTCGAGGAAGGTCGCGCCGAGCGAGCGCACCTGCTCTCCGGCAGCGGCGCGCACGTCGTAAGCCTCTACAACCGCGCCGAGGCGTCGCGCGGTGGCGATGGCTTGCAGGCCAGCCACGCCTGCGCCCAAAACCAGCACGCGCGCCGGTGGGACTGTTCCGGCGGCTGTCATCAAGAGCGGAAACATGCGCGGCAATTGTGCTGCGGCCAGGAGCACTGCCTTGTAGCCGACCACAGTCGCCATCGAAGAGAGCGCATCCATCGCCTGCGCGCGAGTCGTGCGCGGGATAAGCTCCATCGCAAAGGCCGTGATGTGCTGTTTGATGAGTGGTTCGAGGGCCGCAGGCTCGTCCAGAGGGCGCAGGAATCCTATAACGACCGCGCCCGTTTTGAGACTTTGAAAATCTTCCGCCGCCGGACGGTTAATCGCCGCCAGCACATCCGCCGACGAGAGCAGCGCCGCGCGTTCCGTTGAGACTTCCGCCCCGGCGCTCCTGTAATCATCATCCGTCGCGCCCGCGCCCAGGCCAGCGCCGCTTTCAACCGCCACCGCCGCTTTCAAAGCGACGAGCTTTCGCACCGATTCGGGCACCAGCGCCACGCGCGCATCAAGCGCCTCTGTTTCCCGCAACAACACAATCCGCATCCTCTTCTCCTTCGGCCACCAAACGGGACTGCAACACTATAGCCTGCAAAAGAACATTGAGCGTGAGGCAAATCTTCGCCCTGACATCATTCTATAAGCATCAAGGCGGCGTCAATAACTTTCCCTGCGGTCGCTTGTCAGCCCGCGAGTGTAATTTTATAATCGCGGAGCTTCAAATTGTGGCGCTATGGTGTAGTCGGTTAAGACGCTGCCTTGCAATAAAAGTATGCTTAAAAGAGGATGGAGTGAGCAGCAGCTAAGGGAAGCTGTCAGAGTTTCCAGTTCATGGTCAGGCGTAATGCGACGTTTGGGTTTAGCAGTGGCGGGTAATAGTGTCAAGGTTGTAAAGACCTCAACTCATAAACTCGGCCTGGATGTTTCTCATTTCAAGGGACACGGTTGGAGTAAAGGCATGAGCAATATGCCCTCCCCTCCTCAGACTATTCCTTTGAATGAAATCCTGGTGGAGAAATCACGATACACCAGCTCAAAAGATTTAAAGCGGCGCTTATTCAAGTCTGGATTAAAAGAAAAGCGTTGCGAGCATTGTTCAAACACTCGATGGATGGGCAATGAGATTCCTTTACAACTCGATCACATAAATGGTATTAGAAGTGATAACCGGATAGAAAATTTGCGTGTTCTCTGTCCTAATTGTCATGCGTTAACCCCCACGTGGGGAGGAAGAAATTTTAAGGCCCGTTCGTCTAGGGGTTAGGACGTAGCCCTCTCAAGGCTAAAACACGAGTTCAAATCTCGTACGGGCTATTAGTAGGCAGAAATCAAAGTTTGAATCTGCTCAAAGGTGCAATCAGCCGGAAGAGATGCTCGTCCCGATGGCGGGCATTTTCCTTTACACCTACATTATCAACAGAGAAAGGGAAGAAACGATGACGTGGATTCGGACGATTCCGATGGACGAAGCAGACGAGAAACTGCGGCGCGCGATGGAAGCGCAGCGCGAGTTGTATCCGGTGGAATATGCCACGCCGGTTCACCCGACTGCCGACGGCGACGCGTCTCAAATCGTCGCTTCGCATAGCCTGATTCCAGATGCGCTCTTTCATGCTTTCGCTACCTTCGGCGCGTTGATGTCGCCGGAGTTGCCCCTGACGCGTCGTCAGCACGAGATGATTACGACGGTCGTCTCGGTCAATAATCGCTGCCATTATTGAATCGAATCCCACGCAGAGTTTCTGCGTCGAGTCACGCTGGACGAAGAATTGGTTCAAGCGCTGCAAACGGATTACAAAAGCGCGCCCGTCACGGAGCAGGAGCGCGTCATGCTCGACTACGTAGTGCAGTTAACGCTTGATGCCACCCGCATTTCCCGCGAAGACCACGCGCGCCTGCGCGCCGCAGGCTTCGACGACCGTGGAATTCTGCAAATCACCCTCATCGCCTCCTGGTTCAACTATATCAACCGCGTCGCAGACGCGCTCGGCGTCGGTCGCGACTAAGAAAGCGGCAATGAAGAAACGATGAAGGCGGAACGATGAACGATGAACTGTTAAGAGCAAGTCTTTCATTCATCCTTCGTCGTTCCGACTTCATCGTTTCTTCTCCATGCGTCTACGGCTATTCATCCGATTTCGTTATCCATTCGCTTAACTGCAACTACTACCGCGCACCGTTTAGTGCTTAGCCTGCACCATCTCGCATAAAAATCTGCGCGCTCGCTCCTGCCGCTGCAATAAAAATATAAGAAAACAGTTGAGCGGCCTCTCTTATTCAATGGCGGGCACACCTTTTGCTCTTTGGGCCAAATAACAGAGCGAAGCTCTCGCACAAGTTTGCAACTCTCTTCAGAGCACGCAGCCGTCCCATACGGGTTTTGCCCCCTGCGTGTCTCAGGCGAGCAGCCTTCTTCTTTTGACCTTTCACAGCAAAGGAGCGTTCAGCGTCATGCGTCCTAACAGAATTCTCTCTCCGAAGTTTCTCTCTCTTTTCCTGTTTGTCCTGCTCGCCATGACCGTCGCTACAAATGCGCGCGCCGACGACGATGATTACCCGGACGAGTATGACGAAACGTCTCGCGTCGTGCGCGTCAGCCTGATTCGCGGCGAGGTCAGTTTGCGCCGCAATGGCAGCACGGATTGGGAACAGGCCAAGCTCAACTTTCCGCTCGTCGAGGGTGATACGTTGGCGACCAGCAGAGACGCGCGCGTCGAAATACAGATTGACGCGCGCAACTTTGTTCGCATTGACGAAAACTCTGTGCTGCGCATCGTCACGTTGCGCGACGAAGGCGTGGCGCTCAGCCTGTCGGAAGGAACAATGACCTTGCGCCTCGCGCGCTTTGACCGCGAGCGCGAATATTTTGAAGTGGACGCGCCGCGCACGACCTTTGCCGCAGAGAAGCAGGGCGTCTACCGTCTGGACGTTGAACCCAATAGCAACAGAGTGCGCCTGACGGTGCGCGACGGCGGACGCGCTCGCGTTTATTCCGACACCTCCGGCTTTACAGTGCGCGACGGGCGGGCGGCAGAACTCGTTTACGAAGGCTCGGAGGCTGGCGATTGGCAGCTTGCCTCCGCGACCACTTTCGACACCTGGGATTTATGGGTAACGGAGCGCGAGCAGTATCTGGCGAAGCAGTTGCGCTATGACGAGCGCGACCGTTACTACGACCGCGAAGTCTGGGGCGCTGAAGAGCTGGACGCCTACGGCGAGTGGTCTTACGCGGGTGATTACGGCTGGGTCTGGCGTCCGCACACGACCGTCATCAACAACTATTACAACTGGGCGCCCTATCGCCACGGCCACTGGATTTGGTGTCCGCCTTACGGCTGGACTTGGGTGGGCGACGAGCCTTGGGGCTGGGCGCCGTATCACTATGGCCGCTGGGTTTATTACAACAACAATTGGTGCTGGGCGCCGCGCGGCTACGGCTACAAATATCGCCGCAGTTGGTGGCGGCCAGCGCTCGTCGCCTTCGTCTACATTCCAACTTCTTACGGCGAGCACGTCGCCTGGTATCCGCTCGGCCACGGCCATCGTGACCCGCGCAGTCGTCACTACCGGCAGCAGCGCCAGTTGCTTGCGCCTCTCCGTCGTGGCGAATTGGCGAGACTGGAACGCTCCAACCCTGCCTTCTTACGCGCCGTGACGACGCAGCCCGCGCGCACCTTCGGTCAGCAAAGAGCGCGCCTGCAACCGGCGACAGAGGACGTTGCGCGGCGCGCCGTGACGGGCGAGCCTGTGCGCGGGCGCTTGCCGATCTTGCCCACGGACGGAGGCGGCACAGACGGGACGAACACAGGCGGCCTTGATAGGCGGACGCGTGCCGTCGCCGCTCGTCCAACAGCACCCGCACGGGCCGCAAGTCTGCAAGAGCGCCCCACCGGAGCAGCGACGCGCACGCCCGGCGCTCCGCTCGATAATGAGTTGCGTCGCACGCGTCTTTACAATAATCGTGAGCCGCGCCCGGTGTCTGGCACTGGCGAGCGCAGCGGCGGCGGCAGCAATTCGGGCGACGGTAGCGGAGGCGGCACGGGAGCAGTCGCGAGACCACCGCGCGTCCGTGCGGGCGAGCGTCAGCCACCCGCGCGCGAAGACAGGCGAAGCGATGACGATACAAACACAGGTGCGCCCGGCTACGGGCGACCCACGAGGCCGCCGCGCGTAAATCCAGACACGCGCACCGGAGCGCCCGACCTGGACGATTCGCCCACTCCCAGAATGCGTGACGGCGAGCCTGCACCGCGTCCGCGCCCGCGACCCATCCAGCCGCCTCGCGATGAATCGCCCGCGCCGAGACCTGAACCGCAGTACGTGCCGCGACCCGAACCCCGGCCCGAAGCGAGGCCCGCGCCCAAACCCGTACAACGCGAGGAATCTCGTCCTGAGCCGCGTAGAGAAGAGCAGCCGCCGCCTCGTAGAGAGGAGCCGCGCCCCGCGCCCAGACCTGAACCGCGTCAGGAGTCACGCCCTGAGCCACGACAGGAATCCCGGCCTGAGCCTCGACCAGAGCCGCGACAGGAAGCACCGCGTCAGGAAGCGCCGCCCCGGCAGGAATCAAAGCCAGAGCCGCGTGAGGAGAGGCCCGCACGCCCTGGACGCGGAGATGGAAGATAAAGTTTAGTGCCGTTAATGAGCATTGACTGTCCTGCAATCAAAGGGAGGGCCGCCAGTCGCACAGCTAAGCTTTCAGCGTGTAGCGGCGCGGCTCTCTCAGACAACCGGAAAGGAAGCGCCATGAAACGATTTTTAATCGGAAGCCCGTTGTTAGTCTCGCTCTTTGTGTTGTGTACGACTCTCGCGGCGGCACAGGATCGAATGCGCACGGTCAGCGCCTCTCACAACACGACAACCGTGATTTCCAACGCCGCCCTCGACCCGTCTTACATTCCCGCCGGGTCGAAAGTCTACGTCAACCATATTCAGGGGATGCCCGGCTTTGAGAATAATCTGGCTGCCGCCTTTAAGAAGAAGAAGGTCGCGCTGCTGCTCGTCACGGATCGGTCGCAGGCCGATTTTGAAATCAACGGCTATGCAGAGAATCAGAAGGCCGGGTGGGCCAAGATTATCTTCGGCAGCGGTCGGCCCGAATCCGAAGCCAGCATACAGGTCGTCAACCTCAAAACCAGCGTCGTCGCCTATGCCGTCGCCTCCTACAAGGTTGACGCCTGGAACGGCAAGAAGAGCACTGCTGAACACCTCGCCAAAAATCTCAGGCAGAAAATGGAACGCGATGACAAGCGCCTGAGAAACCCTTAACTAATTGAGTTTTCAGTTTTCAGTTTTCAGAAAAGGCAATTTGTCTTTAACTGAAAACTGAAAACTCAAAACTGAAAACTGGATTTCAGATATGCACGTCATACGCCTTTGTCTCAACATTATCCTGCTCGTGGCCGCGCTGACGCTCGGCGCGTATTTCTTGGCCGTGGTCAGCAGCGCACAAACCCTGAGCGGACGCGAATTCAAGCCGGACGTGCGCGGCGCGCAAAGAATGCGTACCCGAAGCGCAGTGATACCGCGACCGGGCGGCTACGCGCCGCAACGCAACCCTGGCACGCTTGCTGTTCGTTCTCGCGTCAAGCCCGACGAATCCAGTCAGTCTGTGGCCCGTCGTCCGGTGCGCATCGCGAAGAAGGATTTCAGTGCGGCGAGCACGATGACGAGCGAAGTCGCGACGCAGCTTTCGACGCGCATCCGCGCGGGCACACCGCTCAGCCGCGTGCTGCACACAGCGCAGTTGAGCCTGACCTCTTCGGCTGGGTCAAACGAGCAGTACGTTGACCGCAACGGTGACTTGACGGCGGACGAGCGCACAACGTTCGATGCGGGCGACGGAACGCCACAAGGCGGCTCCTTTGACATTACGATCGGGCGCTCTGGCACTCGCTACGAGGTCTACACCGCCATCAACGATAACGGTACTCCGAACAATCTCAACGATGATTTCTCAATCGGAGTGGTGGTCGTAGCGAACGATACGAACGGCGATTACGTGCGTGATTCTTCGACCAGCTACGACCTTGAGCGCCACTTTAATCTGCCCTCGGCGATAGCTGCTGTCTCCGGCACATCGAAGGCTGGACGCGAGTTCGTCATCGTCTCATCGAGTGGTTACTACAACTTTGACAACCCGAACGACCCAGAGAATGAGCCTTCGGCGGGCGTCGTCCTGCTCACGCGCGACGCCGCGACCGGCGGCATAGACATTTCGCGCTCGCGTGCGCTCGTCAGCGTCGGCAGCAACCAACTGAACAACGCGAACGCGCTGGCGCTGCTTCCGAACAACGATCTGTTGATTGCTGATTTCGCTTCCAACGAATTGCGAATCGTGCGCGATACGAACGCCGACGGCGTGCCTGACACGCTCGACCCCGTGCCCTTTTATTCTTATCAATTCTCAGACGATGCGCCGCTCGACATCGCTGCCAACTCGCGCGGCGTCGTCTTCTCTCACTCCGTCGGCAACGACGCCATCATGCTTGCGCTCTACGACGATAATAACAACGGCGTTGCTGACCGTGAAGAAGTCATCTCATTTGAAGGCGGTGGTCTCTCGCTCGACAACAATCTGGTCTTTCACGGCCTGACCATTGACCGCGAGGGAACTGTCTACATTATCGAAGATGCTTCCGGCGCAGCCGACCTTATAGCGGACGGCGGCAATCTTGGCACGCCGCGCATCCTCGCTTTTCCAGACCCGGCGCTCAACGGCATCCTGCGCGACGGCTCAATCTACGCGGAAGCCGACTCGCCGAATTTGCAGGCGCTTTCGGGTTTGTCTTTTGGCGTTGACACTATCTTCGGCCCGGTCGGGCGTCTGACGATGACCAACAGCGCGAGTCTGCGTGGTCAGGCTACGCGCAACGGACTCGCTACGATTTCGGGGACAAATCTGACGCGCGGCGCGCAGGGCGCGAGCGAGTCTGATGCGTTGGCGCGCGGCGTGCGCGTGACCATCGAAGGGCGCAACGTTCCTGTGCTTTCCTTCAACGACTCGAAGATCAACATACACGTTCCAGACGCCGCCGGAATGGGCGTTGGCTCAATCGTCGTCTCGGTGAGCGGCAACGTCACCGCCGCCGACGATGTATCAGTCACAAACGCCAATCCCGGCATCTTCACCGTGCCGCAGACGGGCGCGGGCGAGAGCATTGCGCTGCTCACCTCAGGGATGCGCTACACGAAAAGCCCGTTCCCATCCAAATTTAATTCGCAGCCTTCCGTCATCGCCCTCTTCGGCACGGGCTGGCGTAACTCCCTGCCCGTCACCGTACGCATCGGCGGGCAAGCCGCGACCATCGAATACGCTGGCCCATCCGGCGGCTTTCCCGGTCTAGACCAAATCAACGTCCGCCTCCCAGCAGGCGTCACCGGCACAGTCCCCGTCGTCGTCACTACAGCCAGCGGCGCTTTGAGCCGCACTGATACAGTCGTTACTATCCAGTAAAACTGGACGAGCAAGAATGTGGATGAGGATAAGGGATGAAAGAAAGGCTACTCAACTTTGAGTAGCCTTTCTTTCATCCTTTTGAGTGGTCTTTCTCTTAGCCTTGCGGTTTTCATTCTTGCTCTAACACGCGTCGCCGGTACCGGAGTAGACTCTGCGCCATGTGCCTCTTTGTTTCTTATAAATCGAGTAGCCGTAGCCGTCGAAGCCTTCGTCTATGGTGACGACTTCGGCGATGCCGTCGCCGTCCATGTCCAGTTGATCCGCGAAGCCAAAGCCTCTGCCAAAGCCGCTGTCCATCTTGTAAGACTGGAAGTTAGCGAACTCCGCCCTGTAGCCTCCTGCGCCGTTTGGCGTGGCGATGAGGAAGAGGTCGCGGCGCGCCCCGGTAATCGAATCCGACGGGGACGCGATTTGAAAATCTCCGATGACCTCAAACTGACCATCATTGTTGAGGTCTGTGGCCGTCAGGTTGCCGACTTTCAAAGAGCGCAGCAGAGCGTTCGACGTTCTATTCCGGCGGTAAATGCTCTTGACCAGCGTCATCACGGCTTCGCGTTCCGCGCTCGTCAACGCGCGCCGTGAGGTCTCTTTTTTCCCCAGCGAATCGGAGTTGGTCGCCAGCCCGTAAATACGCCCGCGTATGCTGGCTGAACTCTCAACCTTGATTGAAGAGTGAATCGCGTTGCAGCCTTCCTGCCAGCCTTCGACAGTTGCCGTCCCGACTTCGCCGCCGCCGAAGAGCAGGCGATACTTCTGCCCCGCCTTGTAAAATTTGTCTGCGAAGCGGCGCTCTGCTTTTTCGTCATACTCGTCCACTGGACTGACGAATTTTCCTCCGCGCAGCACGGCCAACGAATCCATGCTGTACTGTTGCGGCTGGCCCGCCTCACCTTCTTGGCCTGAGACGACGAAGATAACTGTCTCTGGCTGCTGGGGCGCACGCTGCGGCGCACGCTGTCTGCCTCTGCGCTGTGCGCTCCCCGTCAATGGCGCAACGATGAACAAGAGCGAGACGACTATCGTTGTTAAGATGTAGAAGCCTAGTCGCCCGCAAAATTTTCGATGTTTCATTCAATCTCCTTTGAGCTTTTCTTCCGTTAAGACAAATCGAGCCGAAGTAGTATGTGACAAAGCGGCGCGCGCCCTGCCGTCTTTCGCCTGTGGCCCGACGCTTTGAGGATTAAACTTTTGCGCCGAGCATTTTGTTAGCCCTGTGGCTGAGAACCCCTCGGCTGACTCTCGCAGCTAAAGCAGGCGGCGCGGCCAGGCTTTCACTCGCCGCTCTTTATCTTTTACCGCCGGGGCATGTAGACAAAACCTTTTGAGAATGATGCAATACCACAAGTCAATTGACGAAGGCGAGAAGAAATCTTTTCGCGTGATGCTGTCTGCCGCGCGCCCTCTAAGGAGTTTTCATGACGACTGCTATTAAAATCAGCCTTATCGCTTCCGGCCTTTTCCTGTTAGCGGGACTGCTGACCGGCATCCTGAAGTACCAGCGAATCATGACCAGCCTGACGCATCGCGCGCCCCATTACGTGGACATAGCGCACCGCGCGGCATTGCTCTATAGCTTTGCCGCGCTTGTCATCGCGCGGCTGCTTGAAAACAGCCCGCTCTCGCCGGGCGTGCAGGTGTTGGCCGCAGCCGTGCCGCTCGCTCTCTTCGCCGTGACCATCGCCGGTTACGTCGCATACGGCCTGAGAGACCACACCAACAACATCTTCAACGAGCGCAATTTTACCACCACTTGGTTCATGTACCTGCTGATACTCGGCGAGGTCGGCGGCGTCGGCCTGATCTTCGCCGGTTTTCTTTACACGACTCTGAAAGGATGAGAAAGCAAGTAGGAACGATGAACGATGAACTGTAGAGCAGTTGTGCTTTTCATTCCGCGTTCATCGTTCATACTTCCTCGTTTAATGTATGGAGCGGATTGTTTTCCTTGATAGAAATACTTTGCGGGCGAATATCAGGCGGCCCGCGTTTGAGCATGAGTGGCGCGAGTATGCGGAGACTGGCCGCGATGAAGTTTTTGGGCGATTGCGCGCGGCGACCATTGCGATTACCAACAAAGTCGCTTTGCGTGAGACGGAGTTGGCGCAATTGCCCGACTTGAAATTTATCGCCGTGGCCGCGACGGGCGTGGACATCGTTGACCTTGATTACTGCCGCAGGCGCAACCTTCCAGTCTCAAACGTGCGCAACTATGCGCCGCACGCTGTCCCCGAACACGTCTTCGCGTTAATCCTTGCGCTGCGCCGCAATCTCTTTAGCTATCGTGAGGAGATTCTCGGCGGCGCCTGGCAGCGTGCCAATACCTTCTGCCTGCTTGATTATCCGATTCGTGAATTATATGAAAGCAAGCTCGGCATCGTCGGCCACGGTGCTCTGGGCCAGGCGGTCGAGAAACTGGCGCGCAGTTTCGGAATGCGCGTCCGTATCTCCGAGCACAAAGGCGCTGAAAGGATTCGGCCCGGTCGCACAAGCTTTGAAGAGACTCTGTGCACGAGCGACATACTGACCCTGCATTGCCCACTGACAGAAGAGACGCGCAATCTGATTGGCGCAGAGGAACTCGGAAAGATGCCGCGCCACGCGCTCTTAATCAACGCTGCGCGCGGCGGGCTGGTAGACGAAGTGGCGCTGGCCGCAGCCCTCCGCTCAGGCACAATCGCGGGCGCTGGCTTTGATGTCTTAAGCCGCGAGCCGCCACGCGACGGCAATCCGCTCCTTGAGTTGAATCTGCCGAACTTTATCCTGACGCCACACATCGCATGGGCCAGCAACGAAGCCATGCAAACGCTCGCAGACCAACTCATCGCCAACATCGAAGCCTTCGTTGCGGGCCGTCCGCAGAATTTAGTGACATGAAAAACGCCGCAGCCTAGCCAGCTTCGCCCGCGATGACGCTTCGCCCGGAACAGAAACGAATAGTTAGTTTTCGTTTCACTTGATTGCGCTGACTGAAGGCGTATAACGCGCAGGCACACGGCGCTGGTGAGGACGCCGTGTGCAAAGCCTGACTCACAACTTCCAAGACTGAGCTTGTTGTTAAGTGTCAGATTAGCTTGGTCAGCCTACTAACCTGCGGCCTGCTGCTTGGACTGGCCTATGGGTGTGGTGTCTCCAATCTCGCGCAATATCTCCTGATTAGTAAAGACCTCAGTGGATGCAGGCGGAAAGCCGGATGCCAGGAATCGAATCCTGCAACGAATCTCATCATCATCCGGGATAAGCGTACCGGGGTCTTCATTGAGCGAGGCTCTGGAGACGATTAACTTGTGTTCGCGGTGTAGTTTTGCACTGCTGCTGACAGCCGGCACGTCAAGTTTTCCTTCGCCTACGAGGTGTAGCCGTGTCCCGGTCGTACTTCCCGGCGGGTCAATGCCGAATGCTTCGACTACGTCCCGGAAGTTCATCCCAAGTTGAGCCAGATTTCTTTCCAGCCTGTTGAAAGTGATGTCGTACGCAACTGCGATTTCTATATCCGTACCCGTCGGATTCGCTTTGTTCAAAGTAAGTTTGACGTTTTCGGCTCTCATGAGTCATCTCCTTTAGTGGTAGTGGGCAACTTTCAATGTTGCACACATAGAAACGTTCAAGTTTAGCTCTATGACATAAGGAGGGAGTCGCTAATTCTCGCCAGATGTTGGGCTATTGCTGATGATGCCGCAGAGGGTGTCTGCGCATATCAGCGGGAAACGAGGTGTTGCAGGAGTAATAAGAGAGCAATACTCGTACCAAGTGCGACGCCGTTCTCCTCTAGTCTCTTTTAGGCGCAGAAAGAGAGTTTGCGGTTCGGCGGGCTGATGAAGGTGTCTACCACAGAGGACAGATTGAAGTGGCAAGTGTGTACTTCTGTTGAATCAAGACTCGCTGTTCAACAATGAAGCTGGCCCACTACCGCTGGCAGACGAGCATTGCATTATCCTTTGGTCTAGTGTTAAGCTTCGCTCGCTAAAAACGTGCCTGAGCTTTTCTCAGCGGTCACCTCTTGATGTGCGTTTCTTTGTATCTTCTAGTCTCCCTATCACCGGAGGCCAAACACCTTGGCCGTAGCTGCTGGAACTAACATCAATCAGTACAAGGTTATCTCCCGTCTGGGTTCAGGCGGCATGGGCGAGGTCTACCTGGCGCAGGACGTGCGTCTGGGCCGCAAGGTGGCGCTCAAGCTGCTCTACGAGGATGTCAAGCAGGGCGAAGATTGGGTGCGACGCTTTGAGCAGGAAGCGCGTGCCACGTCAAGCTTAAACCATCCGAACATCATCACGATTTACGAGGTCGGGCAATCGGACGGCTCGCATTTTATCAGCACGGAATTTATAGACGGGCAGACCCTTCGCCAGCACTTGAAACATAACGTGATGACGCTGCGCGATGCGCTCGACGTTGCCATCCAGGTAGCGACAGCGCTGGCGACGGCGCACGAGGCCGGGATTGTTCATCGAGACATCAAGCCGGAAAACGTCATGCTGCGCGCTGACGGCTACGTCAAGGTTTTGGATTTCGGGCTGGCTAAGTTCATCGAAAAGCGCCTGCTGGGTTTGTCCGCCAGCGACCCCGATGCGGCGACACAACCCTTCGTCAACACGAATCCGGGGGCGGTCATGGGAACGGTCAGCTACATGTCGCCGGAGCAGGCGCGCGGCCAACACGTCGATGCGCGCTCGGACATCTTCTCTCTTGGCATTCTCCTCTACGAGATGCTGACCGGACGCCAGCCCTTTGAAGGCACAAGCGCGAGCGAAGTCATCATCTCAATCGTTCAAAAGAGGCCGAGGCCCATGGCGCGCTTCGCGCCGGATATGCCTCAGGAGATGGAGCGCATTGTCGATAAAGCGCTCAACAAGAACAAAGAGGAACGCTATCAAACAGTCAAGGACATGCTCATCGACCTGAAGAGGTTGAAGCGCCGTCTGGAGACCGAAGAGGAGATAGATGTTGATGATTTAGAGACGGAGACATCGCCTCGACTGTTGCGTAGCGGCGATGTCGCGAGAGCTTCTTCCGGCCAACAGCAGCAACAATCCTTCGGGCAACAGCAGCCATCCTTGAACCTTGCGCCGACGACTGCGCCAGTAATGACTACGCCAACTTTGTCGAGCGCAGAATACATCGTCAACGGCATCAAGCAACACAAGAAAGTCGCCTTCATCCTTGTCGGAGTCTTCGTCGTCGCCATCGTTGCTTATTATTACTACGTCATGACGCGCCCGATAGATTCCATAGCAGTCCTGCCTTTCAGTGTGGTCAATCCAGAGCCGGGCACCGAACAACTCAGCGATGACATCACAGCGCAAGTCATCGACCGCTTCACAGGGCTGCCGAACCTGACCGTGAAGTCGTTTAATTCCGTCACACGCTACAAGGGGCAGCAGCCTGACCCGCAGCAGGTCGGGCGCGACCTAAACGTCCGCGCCATCTTAACCGGACGGATTACCAAGCGCGGCGATAGCTACATCATTCAAGTCTGGCTGGTGAATACAAGGGATGGCAGCAACCTCTTGTCCGTCAATCTTCCGACAACCTTCTCCGATATTACACTGGTCTCTGGCAACATCGTCGAAGCCGTCTCCAAACACATAGACCTCAAGCTCAGCGTCGAGGATGAGAAGAAAAGACAGGCCGAATCTCTTTACATGAAGGGACGCAACGCCTGGAACAAGCGAACCGGCGACGCTATAAAGGAAGCCTCCGGCTATTTTTCCGAAGCTCTCAAGCTGGACCCGAATTATGCACCTGCTCGCGCTGGTCTTGCTGATTGCTACAACATGCTCGCCACCTACGGCGTGAGCGCGCCCAAAGAAGCCTTCCCCAAAGCAATCAGCGAGGCGGAAGCGGCGCTGCGTCTAGACAACAATCTGGCGGAGGCTCATGCCGCGCTGGCCTACGCTAAATTTCGCGGCGAGTGGAACTGGCGGCAGGCCGAGCAGGAGTTTAAAGAATCCATCCGCCTTAATGAGAAGAATGCTTCCGCGCACCAATGGTACGCCAGCTATTTGTCGGCCATGGGTCGCTCCGACGAAGCCATCGCAGAGACTCGTCGCACACAGGACTTAGACAAAACTTCGCTCATCATCAACTCTCATTTCGGTCTCACATACTTTTTCGCCCGCCGCTTCGACGATGCCATAGCGGCGTGCCAGGACACCCTTAAGCTCGACCCGAACTTCTTCGTCGCGCGCAGGTATCTGGGCCTCGCCTACGCGCAGAAGGGGATGTACAAACAAGCGCTCGAACAGTATGACAAAGCACTGGCGCTGTCTAAAAATTCGGCGTTGATGAGAATTGAGCGCGCCAGCGTGCTTGCGCGCTCGGACGATTCCGAAGATGTGGAGAAGGCGCGAACAGAACTGAAAGAATTGCAGGAGATGTCAAAGCAGCGTTATCTCTCCGCCTATCATATCGCGACCATCTACGTCGCCCTCAAAGATCGAGACCGCGCTTTTGACTGGCTGGAAAAAGCGTTTACTGAACGCGCCGACTGGATGGTTTTCCTCAACGTTGACCCCAGATTCGAGAGCCTTCGTTCAGACGATAGATTCAAAGACCTGCTGCGGCGCATGAACCTCGGATAGATTGCTTTTCTTCCAATTGCTCAACATCAACTCCCCTGCACGCTTCCAGCCGCTCTTGTTCAGCGAACCGGGATTTCGCCTGCCGCATCCAAATGTGAAAAAGCTTTTGGCGCTATTTTTCCTCCTTTTCTCGCGTCAACAAATTAAAGTAAGCTTAAAGTTCGGATGAGGTTTTAAGACGATGCCAATGAGTTCAAAGGCGAGTTCTCTTGCCGAAGTTTTAGATGAGATGACAGCCGTCGGCGCGGCTGAACTGACTGAGCATTTAAATGACAAAGACCTGCGCTGCTACGCCTGCGGGCATCGCTGCCTGATTCGTGAAGGCAAGCGCGGCATCTGCAAAGTGCGTTACAACGAGGGCGGACAACTGCTCGTCCCCACAAACTACGTCGCCGCGCTCGCCTGCGACCCGACCGAGAAGAAGCCCTTCTTTCACGCGCTGCCCGGCTCAGACACCCTGACCTTTGGCATGCTCGGTTGCGACCTGCACTGCGGCTACTGCTTCACAGGGGATACCACCATTATCACAAATCGTGGGCCGATGAGTTTCGCAGAAGCATTTCGCTCAGCCTCACGAGTAGAGCAGCACACGGACGCCGAGATTGCTTTTCATGAGAATCTTCGTGCTGTGGCGGCTTCGGGGAAGCTTCGTCAGGTGCGCGGGGTTTTCAAACATCACTATCGCGGAAGGCTCGCTGTGTTGCGTCCCTACTATCTCCCAGCGTTGCGCTGCACGCCGGATCATCGCGTCTACGCAACGGATGATTTGACCAGCGCTCCCAAACCTATTCAAGCTCAGCGGCTCACAAACAAGCATTATCTGGCAATCCCGCGCCATTACGCTTTCTCCGCTCCGCAGGCCGTCGACGTGGTAAAGGAATTAAGCGGTTTTGAAACCACTTACCGTATCCCCTGGGGTTTGTCTGCGGCTCTGCGCGAAAGCATTAGGGAGGCGACAGAGCGCGGAGAGACATCAAGAGAAATCGGCGCGGCACTGGGTAAAGACGCGTCTTACATACGGCACGTGCGCAGCAAGATAGCACGCGGTCGCGCGCAGGACGTGCGGACGAGCGGGCCAATTGTAGAGGCCGACACCCTTCGCTTCCCTAACGAGCATCGTCCGGGGATACCTCTTTCTATCCCGCTCGACGTGAACATGGCGCGGCTGCTCGGCTTCTATTGCGCCGAAGGCTCTGTCAGCAGCGACAAGAGCCGCCCGAACAGCCACGTCCTCAACTTTAGCTTCGCACACACGGAAGTCGAATTGGTTGATGAAGTAATCGCTTTGCTTCGCACGTGCCTGGGGGTTCGGGCCGCGCGAGTCTACCGTGACACTACGTTAGCCGTAGCAGTCAACAAGTCGTCCGCCGCGCTCCTTTTCAAAGCACTGGCCGGAAAGTGTTCGGGCGAAAAGTGCGTTCCTCAAATACTCTTTGACGCGCACCGGCCTATGGTTCAAGCGTTTCTTGATGCCTACGTGACAGGAGACGGGCATCGGTACGCGAACGGGAAAGTCAGCGTGACCACTATTTCCCGCTCCCTGGCCGAGGGAATAGCGTGGCTGGCCTTGAAGCTCGGCTATCTGCCATCAATTTATGATAAGCCGGTGCCTGAAGCAGGTTTGATACAACAACGCGCGGTGAAACGCTCGCCGCATCAATACACGGTCGTCTGGTATGAGACCCGCGAGGCCGTGCGCAAGGTGGTTGAAACGGAAAGCTTTTACTTTGTTCCGCTGCGAGACATCAGCTTTATTGACTATGAAGGTGATGTTTACAACATGGAGGTCGAGGAAGAGCACAATTACTTGGCGGGCTTCTTCTTGGTTTCCAATTGCCAAAACTGGTTGACTTCGCAGGCTCTGCGCGACGATGCGGCTGGAGTTGCACCGAACATGGTGACGGCTGAGAGGCTCGTCGCGTTGGCGAAGGCTTATGGTGCGGCGCTTGTTGGTTCGAGTTATAACGAGCCTTTGATTACGGCGGAGTGGGCCATCGAGGTCTTCAAGAAAGCGAAGCCCGCCGGTTTCAAGACGGCCTTTATCTCAAACGGTAACGCGACGCCGCAGGTGCTGGATTACATACGCCCTTGGACGGATTGTTACAAGATAGATTTGAAATCCATGAACGACCGCAACTATCGCCAACTGGGCGGAGTGGTTGACAACATCTGGGACACCGTCAAGATGGTGCACGAGCGCGGATTCTGGGAAGAGATTGTGACGCTCATCGTGCCCGGCTTCAACGATTCGGAGGACGAATTAAAAAGCGCGGCAGACTTTATCGCTTCCGTCTCGCCGGACATTCCCTGGCACGTGACGGCTTTTCATCAAGACTACAACATGACAGCTAACGCCAATACGACCGCAGAGCAATTGATACGCGCCTGCGAAATAGGGCGCGCGGCGGGCCTGCGCTACATCTACGCAGGCAATCTGCCGGGAAGGGTCGGGCGTTGGGAGAACACCTACTGCCCCTCTTGCGACGAGCTACTAATTGAGCGCTACGGCTACATTATAAGGAAGATGAAAGTGACGCCCGCAGGCCGATGTCCGTCGTGCTCGGCCTCGATTCCGGGCGTTTGGTCTTGACCGCAGAGACGAGAGGACAGCAGAGATTTCGCTCGAAGCGACTGTCTGCTGCCCTCTCTTTGTTTTACCTGGCAGGCGTTGACTGGGCCTCTGTGCCTTGATGAAAGACGGCGAACCATTTCCCGCCCCGATTAACCCAGACGGTGCTGGAGTGTTCTACCTGCGCGTTTGCTTGTTCGCCCGCCGCTTTGACGGTGTAAGTAACGATAGCTGCGTCGTCATCAATCTTCGTTGTTTTGAAATCACTCAGCGACATCTCCGGCAGGTTAGATTGGCTCAGCCCGTTGATCGTTCCAGCCTTGTCATAGACGCCGCTGGCGTTGACCTCGATTTGGTCGTCGGCCAGCATGCTGCCGAAGGCGTCCCAGTCTTTCTTTTTGATTGCTTCCCACACTTGCTTCTCTCTGGCAACGGGGTCGGCTTCTGTTGAGCCTGTGGCAGGCTTCGCAGTGGAAGGCGCGCCTGTGCGGGCCGGTTGGTTGTCTTTAGCTACATCCGTGTCCTGATGAAAGACTATCATCCACTTTCCGCCGCGATTGGCCCAGACGGAGGTGTTACGCTGCGGCGTTGAAGGCATTTCTTTTCCGTTCATTGTGCCTTTTGCAGTCGCAGTGTAAGTCACGATGGCTGCGTCTTTGTCGAGAGTAATGCTCTTGAAATCGCTGTACGAAATGTCTGTGACGGTCGCATCCGCCATAGCTTTTCTGAGACCTTCGACGGAAGACTTTTTATCCTGCGGGCCTTGACCGCCGACATACACCTGATCGTCTGCGAGTAAGGCTGAGAAGCCGTCCCAATCCTTCTTTTTAATTGCCTCCCAGACCTGTTTCTCGCGGGCAATCAAGTCTGCCTCCGTGATTGCTTCGGACGGTTTCGACGCTTGCATGTTGCTAGTGTTGGTATTGGCAGTTGTATTGGATGGCGTCGTAGAGTTGGCTGGCCCCTGTGTGGCGCAGGCCGAGGCGACAAAGAGCAGAACAGTTACGATCAGCACTCGTTTCATAGCACAGAAACTCCTACCGAGGGGAATGGGTCGAGCGTAGTGCTTCTATGCCAAATCGCGCGGCGAGTCAATAGCCAGCCTGCTTTAAACGCTCATCGCTTGCTGCTGACTTTGATGGGTAAGCCATGAGCTTTAAAAATTCGAAGACTTCCTCTCCTTGCCTTCGGGCGTGCCATAGCGCGGCGCATACTCTTCGTCGTTTTCCGCCGCCTTCAATTCGCGTTTGAGTTCGGCGATGTCGCGGCAGACCGTTTCAAATTCCGCCGGGTCGAACGGTTCGCATTCGCCTGCGACGGAGAGCACGCGGTCAATCCTCTGGCTGGCGCGCTCTAAACTTTCGACGGGCAGTTCATTCTTCTCTACGGCCTCGACAATGGCATCGCGCGCGGCGACGAAGTTGGCCGCCTGTTCGCAAATCAGAATCATGTCCGAGCCTGCCTGAATCGCGCGCAGAGATGCTTCGGCGACCGAGAGCGTTTGCACGACCGCGCCCATCTCCATATCATCAGTTATCACTAGCCCTTCAAACTTCAAAGCCTGACGCAAGAGCCGCATGACGATGTTGCCGCTGATTGTTGCCGGGAGTTGATGCAGACTCTCAAGGGGCGGCAACTGCCCCGTCCGACGAAACCACGCCTGCAAGAATTCAGAGACTTCCGGAAACGCTGCGTGGCTGACCATCAACGAATGCAGGCGCTCGCCCGGACGATGAAACATCAAGTCCATGAAGGGCACAAGGTCGCGCTCTAAGATTTCATCCCATGAATGTGTGACGATGGGGAGGCGTCGGTGCGAATCTACGGTCGAGCCGCCGAGACCTGGAAAATGTTTGCCGCAGCCGATGATGTGACCTTCTTGCAGCCCGTCCAGATAAGCGCCCGCCAGACGCGAAACGGTCGCCGCGTTGGCGCCGAAGGTTCTGCCGCGCAGCCCGTTATCCTGATTATCGCCGGAGAGGTCTAGCACCGGAGCGAAGTTGATGTTGAAGCCGAGCAGGCGCAGGACGCGTGCGCTTAAAGCACCGAATTTTCTGGCGAGGTCGGTCTGCCCTGCGTTGCGCACGGCTTTGGCCGAGGGCATCGGCTCGCAGATGTCGCGGAAGCGGTCAACCAGCCCGCCCTCCTGGTCAACGCCAATCAGAACGGGATGCTCCACTGCATCACGAATCTGCGCCGTCAGCAATGCGACCTGCTCTGCTGATTCGATATTGCGCCCGAAGAGGACGACGCCGCCCGGCTGCACTTCAGTTAGATGTTTGCGGGTGGCGCGATCCAGCCGCGTTCCCGGAAAGCCTATGAAGAGCAGGCGTCCAGCCTTGCGCTTGATTGAAACGCTCTCTCCGGCCTGTTTGTTTTCGGCTACCGACATCCCCTGCAAAATCTCCCTCCCCCTTGCCATACGTCCAATGATGACTCTTTTCCTTTAATCAGAGCGCACACTTTCAGGCTCTTTCGGCCCGCGCGCCGCATCGTCAATCATTCGAGGGAGAGTTTTTGTGCTCAAAAGCACTGAGATGAGAGTAACGGGTCAGACTGTTGTTTGCAAGAACAGTGGTAATTGATTCATTGATTGATTGACTCATTGATTCAACGAACCAATGAGTAAACGAATCAATTCTTTCTTCCTTGCCCTTGTTCCCCGGCGGCCTTACTATTTTATGTTCGGAGTTCACTGAAGAGGCTCTTAATTGTGAGCGAGTCGCTGAACAAAGCGGAGAACGCGGCTGGGCGGTCTCAAAGAATCAGGGAGCGAGCGCTGGCCGAAGGTTTCCACATGGTGGGCATCGTGCGGGCGGACGCTTTACGCGCGGAAGGCGAGCGCTTGCAGGAATGGCTGGGGCGCGGCTTTCACGGCGAGATGCGCTGGATGGAGCGCGACCCCATGCAGCGCGCAGACCCGCGACTGCTTTTCCCGGAAGCGCGCTTCGTAGTCGTCGTCGCGCTCAACTACTACACGCCGCACGCGCACACGGAAGCTCCCGGCACAGGCAAGATTTCGCGCTACGCCTGGGGCGACGATTATCACGATGTCGTCGGCAGCCGTTTGAAATCGCTGCTCAATTGGATTAAGGAAGAATGGCCGGACGCGGAAGGCAAGGCTTGCGTCGATATACAGCCCGTTATGGACAAGGCCTGGGCCGCGCGTGCCGGATTAGGCTGGCTTGGCAAGCACACGAATCTGATTACGCGCGACTACGGCTCCTGGGTCTTCCTCGGCGAGTTGCTGCTCAATCTCGAACTCGAAGCAGACGCCGTGCCTGTTGAAGATCACTGCGGGACGTGTACGCTCTGCATAGAAGCTTGCCCGACCAGTGCGATCACAGAACCTTACGTCGTTGATTCCAACAAGTGCATCTCCTACGCCACAATTGAGCTACGCGCGCCGGAGATGCCGCAGCAGATAACAGCCAATCTGGACGGCTGGCTCTACGGCTGCGATGTTTGCCAGGACGTGTGCCCCTGGAATCGTTTCGAGAAGGAGACGGATGAAGCCCGCTTTGAGCCGCGCCCCGGCAATGTTATGGCGAGCATTACGGATATACTGAAGCTCACGCCCGATACTTATGCCGAACGCTTTCGTCGCAGCGCCATCAAGCGAGCCAAACTCACGGGACTTCAACGCAACGCCCGCGCGCTCGTTCGAGACGAAAGCGAGCCGCAACCGGATTGATGGGCCAACTATTAGAGATTAGAGGCTAGAGGTCAGAGGTCAGAAAGGATTGCTTTACTAACCTCTGACCTCTAATCTCTATATTTAATGAGGAGAAAGCTATGCCGAAGATTCAGTTCAACGCCACTTTGGAATCAGGCGGAGATGGAGGCGTCTATTTCACGCTGCCGCTCAAGGAAAGCTCGAAATTCGGCGTGCGCGGTCGCGTGCCCGTCACAGGAACGATCAACGGCTACGCCTTTCGTTCCTCCATCTTCCCCATCGGCGACGGCACACACTACATGGCCGTCAACAAGACTGTGCGTGAGGGAGCGAAAGTCGCGGTCGGTGACCGCGTGAAAATCGTGATGGAAACAGACACAGCGCCGCGCACCGTCAATGTCCCGCCTGATTTGGACAAGGCGCTCTCGAAATCGAAAGCCGCCAGAACGCGTTTCGATAGTCTCTCCTACACGCATCGGAAAGAGTATGCCGAGTGGATAGAGTCTGCGAAACGTCCAGAAACCCGCGCTCGCCGCGTCGAAGTGGTTCTTGCCAGGCTCACAGCCGAGTAAGTTTAATTGCCGCAAGAGCCTGAGCGCACATAGCAGCAGTGCCGCCTCTCATTCATTCCAGGCGTCGTTTGGAGGTAAATCATAAACGGCGTATGATTACAGGTGCTGAAATCTCTTTGCTTCTGACGGAAGCGTGCTGCGGGTAAAGAATCCGAAGTGACCGGTCTACTCAAAGATTCATACGGGCGAGCGATACGCGACCTCCGCGTGTCTTTAACCGACCGTTGTAATTTTCGCTGCTTCTATTGCCTGCCGCACGGCGAGCCGCCGATTGCGCCCAGGGAGCAGATGCTCTCCTACGAGGAGATTGAATACCTGGGCGAAATCTTCGTCTCGCTCGGCATCGAAAAGATTCGACTGACGGGCGGCGAGCCGATGATGCGTCGCGACATCGAGACGATCATCCGCAAGCTCTCTGCGTTTAAGCCGCGACTACGCGATCTGGCGCTGACGACCAACGGCTATTTTCTGCCCGACCGCGCTCTCGTCTTGAAAGAAGCCGGGCTTGACCGTGTGACCGTGAGCCTCGACAGCCTGAAGCCCGAAAAATTCAAAAGGACGACCGGCGTAGACGTGCTGCCGCGTGTGCTCAATGGAATCGAAGAGGCAAAGCGCGCAGGGTTAACACCTGTCAAGGTCAACGCCGTCATCGTGCGCGGGCACAATGATGTGGAAGTTGTGGACTTCGCACAGTTTGCCCGCGAGAACAGCATCCAGATGCGCTTTATCGAATTCATGCCGCTTGATTCCGGCCACGATTGGTCGCGCGAAGATGTAGTGCCGGGCCGAGAGATTTTCCGGCGCATCAACGAGCGTTTTCCGCTCGTGCCCGTCGCGGCAGGGCGCGGCTCGGAAACGTCCGCCCGCTATCGTTTTGCTGACAATGCTCCCGGCGAAATAGGCATCATCGCACCCGTCACAGAACCCTTCTGCGGCGCTTGCTCGCGCATCCGCCTGACCGCCGATGGGCAACTGCGAACCTGTCTCTTCTCAACCGTCGAGCACAGCTTGCGCGATGTCCTGAGAAGCGGTGCTACGCGCGCAGAGATTATCGAATACATCGAATCAATCGTCATGAAGAAAGAAGCACGCCACTACATCAACGATCCCGAATTCATGCAGCCCGCGCGAACGATGAGCTTTATCGGCGGTTAAGTTGCGAGGTGTTTTGATGAGCACAAAGGTTGAAGCAACAATCGAAGACCTATACAAAGTTGAGGGCAAGGCAGAGCTTGTCAACGGGGAGATTGTGCTGATGTCACCGACCGGAGGCTTCCCTAATTACGCGGCGGCAGAAATTTTCATTTCATTACGCTACCATGCCAGACAAACAAAGTCAGGACGCGCAGTCTCGGATAACGCAGCCTTCGTAGTTGACCTTCCGAATCGTAAGTCATTCAGCCCTGACGCTGCTTTTTATCAAGGTCGCATCACTATGAAGTTTTTCGAGGGCGCACCGGTGTTTGCGGCTGAGGTTAGAAGCGAAGGCGATTACGGGACGCGCGCTGAAAGAGCTATGGCGCAGAAGCGCGCCGATTATTTCTCTGCCGGAACGCGGGTCGTGTGGGATGTTGATTTGTTGAGCGATGATGTGGTGCGTGTTTATCGTGCGGGCGAGACGGAGAATCCCACTATTTATCGTCGTGGCGAAACGGCTGAAGCAGAACCAGCCGTGCCCGGCTGGACGATGCCGGTTGATGATCTTTTTCCGGCAGAGTAGTTGCAGGCTTGGCTGATTGAAAAGCAGAAAGTTTTCGGGGGAGCTTCGCTCATCGTGGGTCGAGGCTGAGAGTCGCAAGTAAGCGAGACCCCTTGAACCTGATACGGTTAGTACCGTCGAAGGGAGAAACAACGGAGAGGCCGTTCCATCTCGTTCGCGGTGGAGCGGTCTTTCTTTTTCGGGCTGTATCCCGTACAGCCAGAAAGCTTGGAAAGCTATGAGCACAACAAATGAGATAGCAGAGAAACATAGTTCTGAAGTGCGGCTGCCAAACTCGCGTAAGGTTTACGTCGAGGGGCAAGGGCGGGGCGTGCGCGTGCCCTTTCGTGAGATCACGCAAGCTTTGACGAAGAATTTCAACGGCACAATGGAAGAGAACCCGCCCGTCCGAGTCTACGACACGAGCGGGCCTTGGGATGACCCCTCGCTCAGGTGCGATGTGCGCGAAGGATTGCCCGCGCTCAGGCGCGAGTGGATTACAGGGCGCGATGATGTGGAAGAATACGACGGGCGCGTGGTAAAGCCGGAAGACAATGGCTATCTGACGGCGGGCGCGGAAGAGTATGCGCGCGTGAAAGAAAGGGGACGGCTCGAAGAGTTTCCCGGATTGCGCCGCGCGCCGCTGCGTGCGAAGCCCGGACGATGCGTGACGCAGATGCACTATGCGCGCCTTGGAATCATCACGCCTGAGATGGAGTTCATCGCCATTCGTGAAAACTTGGGGCGCGAAGCGGCCTTAGCGACGACCGATGACCGTAGTTCGCTCAATCACCAACATAGCGGCGAAAGCTTCGGCGCACAGCTTCCCTCTTACGTGACGCCCGAATTTGTGTGCGACGAGGTGGCGCGCGGGCGTGCGATTATCCCCGCCAACATCAATCATCCGGAATCCGAGCCAATGATTATTGGGCGCAACTTCCTCGTCAAAATCAACGCCAACATCGGAAACTCTGCCGTCGCTTCTTCGATTGAAGAAGAGGTGGAGAAGATGCGCTGGGCGACCCTGTGGGGCGCAGACACCGTGATGGACTTATCAACGGGCAAGAACATACACGCCACGCGCGAATGGATTCTGCGTAATTCGTCTGTGCCGATTGGGACTGTGCCCATCTATCAAGCGCTGGAAAAAGTCGGAGGCAAGGCGGAAGAGTTAACGTGGGAAGTTTATCGCGACACGCTCATAGAGCAGTGCGAACAGGGCGTTGATTATTTTACGATTCACGCTGGCGTGCGACTGCCTTACATTCCGTTGACGGCCAGAAGAACGACGGGCATCGTCTCGCGCGGCGGCTCAATCATGGCTAAGTGGTGTCTGGCCCACCACGAGGAGAGTTTTCTTTACACGCGCTTCCGAGACATCTGCGAGATTATGGCTGCCTACGACGTGTCTTTCTCTCTGGGCGACGGCCTGCGCCCAGGCTCTATCGCAGACGCCAACGACCGTGCGCAGTTTGCGGAACTTGAAACGCTCGGCGAATTGACGAAGATTGCATGGGAGTACGACTGTCAGGTGATGATTGAAGGGCCGGGCCATGTGCCTCTGCACCTCATCAAGGAGAACATGGACAAGCAACTCGAAATTTGTCATGAAGCGCCGTTCTACACGCTCGGCCCATTAACGACGGACATCGCGCCCGGCTACGATCACATCACTTCCGGCATCGGTGCGGCGATGATCGGCTGGTTTGGCACGGCCATGCTCTGTTATGTGACGCCGAAGGAACATCTGGGGCTGCCGAACAAAAAGGATGTCAAGGAGGGCGTGATAACTTACAAGCTGGCGGCGCACGCCGCCGATTTAGCGAAGGGCCACAGGGGCGCGCAACTTCGTGACAACGCGCTCTCGAAGGCGCGCTTCGAGTTTCGCTGGGAAGACCAGTTTAACCTCGCGCTCGACCCGGAGGTTGCGCGCGAGTATCACGACGAGACGCTGCCGCAGGAAGGCGCAAAGCTGGCCCACTTCTGCTCCATGTGCGGGCCGCATTTCTGCTCAATGAAAATCACACAGGACGTGCGCGAGTATGCCGCCGAACAGGGACTCGACGAAGAGGCGGCGTTGCACAAAGGAATGGAAAAGAAGGCGGCGGAGTTTATCGCAGCGGGCGGCGAGGTTTATCAGGGAGAGTTGCCACAGGGCGCGACGCGGGAACACTGATTCGGCCCGGCACACTTAAGAAAAACGGCGCGACCGCCAAGGAGAGAAGAGCGGTCGCGCCGTTTTCATTATTTCCGTCGAGCGCTTACGGCTCTGTCTCTTTGTTTTCGCTCTTGGAAGTGGCATCTTTGCGGCGGACGTAGATTGCGCCGCGCTGCAAGAGTCCGGCTTTCTCTGCGAGCGTGTGGGCCATCGAACTGACCAGTTGCTTGTCTTTCATCTTGAACTGGGTCGTGCCGTCCACTCCCGTATCCGGGTCTTTGTACTGGATGGTAAAGTACTCAAACTTCTTCTTAAATAAAAGAGCGGGCAGGCCGAGCACGCCAGCCGTGCTCATCACGACTGTCTTCGTTCCGTCTCCCATCGCCCTGCGTTCTTCCGTATCGGCAAAGGTCGCCATCACAGCCTCGTAAGAGATGGAGATTATTTCTCGCTCCTGCTTGTCGCGGAAGACGAGGCGCTGGTTACGGTCGTCGAAACTGAGCGAGCCTTCCTGCTTCTGCTTTAAGCCGAAGTAGCCGCCCATATACTTCGCCTTGGCAAACTTGGGCGCGGGCGCGGGCGTGGGCATTGTCTTCGCCGTCGTCTCATCCTTCTGCGGCGAATCATCCGTCACGCGCGGCCTCTGCGCGGAGGCCGACGCTGCCAGCAGCAGCAAGAGCAGCGATAGACTGAGAATGTGATAGAGCTTTTTCATTTAATCTCTCCCCTCAAAAAAAATAGCGGTCAATAACAATCAGCGGTCAGCTTTGAGCCGAACAGTAGCCGGTTATCGCAAATTGTAACTGTAGACGTGCGACTTCGGGAAACGCTCAGTTGTCTGTTGTTTTCAAGGTTTTTGAGCGCTGGTAGCTGAAAAGATGGCTGTCAACGGTTTTCAGCTATATTACAGACGCATTCCGCCGACGGTGCGTTGCCAGATGAGCGCCTGTTTTAAGACGCAGAGCCGCTGCCGCTCATCATCCTCGCAGGCCGGTTCGAGTTGCTCGATGATGGCTTCGATGAGGGGCACGCTGAACGGGCCTGCGTGGGTGATAATCTGCGAGTAGTAGTGCAGATGCACGCGACCGTCCGCGCCCTTGTGAAAGCGCAGGACATCTTCGTCCGCCAGGCGATAGACTTCCTGATTAACTGGAATTACTCTGCGCGGCACACCCTGATGATTCACGTCGCTCGCGCGCTCCCTCCAGCCGAGCAGCAGAATGCCTATCATCAATCCCTGCTCGTTCAGATAGTCCGGGCTAAGGACAGACAAATCCGGCAGCGGCGAAAGGCGCGGGCCGTAATTGCCGTAATCAGGATTGGCAAGCTGCGAGTTATAAATGACGCCGATTACTTCTTCATCTTCGAGCGGCATGGAGACAAACTGCGCGAAGCCATAATCAGCAGCCGCAGGCGGAGCATTCGCGTCCAAAGGGTCAATCACACGCCCAATATAATCAACGTGCGAATTCGATTTAACGATCTTGGCAAGCTTTATCATATTTTAGATTTTAGATTTTGGATTTTAGATTAAAAGACAGATTGCCGAGCGTCACTGACTTGGATTGCTAATCCAAAATCTAAAATCCAAAATCTAAAATTGCCCGGCCCACTGCGGCACTTTGTAGAGAATCCACCATAAGAGAATCTGTATGCAGAGGATGAAGAGGCCGAGGATGACGCTCGCGTAGGAAGCGCTGCGACCGCCGCGTCGCGGCGAGCGATGCCAGTTCAGCAGGCCAAGGCCACCCATCACAATTGCGCCGGGACAGAAAAGTATGCCGAGGTAAGGAACAAGCGAATAAGTGACGAACGCGAGTGCGGTTGTCGAAGCGCCGTTGACGCCGGGCGCGCTGGAAACCGGCGGAGCAATTACACGTCGCTGCTCTCGCATCGCTGTTCCAACTGGACGACCAACGCTCTGCTGCCCTTGCCTGCCGAGTCGCTGCTGTTGCAGATAGTAGGACGCACGCAGCGCATCGGCAGGAAGATAACTTTCGTCGAGTGTGCGCCCGCAGGTTGCACAGAAACGCGCCGCCGCGCGTCGCGCCGACGCACCGCAGGCCGGACACTCGCGCTCAGCTTGCAACTCCGGCACTGGCATGACAGGCTTTTCGGGCTGTTCCGTGATGCTCTGCATAAAAACTCACACGCGAATTTACCAGAGTTAATTAGCGGCGTCTAACTTTGCTGGCCGCTTTGCGCGAGACGCGAAAGGCGAAGCTCTCCTTGTCAGCGAATTCCTGTAAGAGCCGCAGGAATTGCTCGCGGTCGCGCGCGGTGATAACGGCTGCCGCATCCGCCGTCTCAATCGCATAAGGATAGCCAAGGCCGCTGATACATTCGCCCCTCACGGCATCGAGCACATCTTCCAGCAAACCGGCCTCGTAAATCCAGGCCGGAATATCAAGGCGCGCGGGCGGGCCGTCGCTTGTTGTTTGCAGGTAAGTGAAGCCGATCAAAGGATGACCTTGCTCGTCAACAAAATAATTGCTCAACCCTTCGCGCAGGCAATAGCAGAAAGAGGTGCGCGCTCCCCAGTCTGGCAGCAGCGGCGGCTCGCCTTCCACGTCCGCATGGAGCAGTTGTGCGTCATACAGCGAGCGGCTGCGGCGCGCGCCCCCTCCCTCCAATGCTTCGAGCAGCTTAATCAGGTCGCGCGCGTAAGATTGATCTATAAAGCCGATGACGGGCACTTCCGTCTCGCGCGAGAGCCGCACCAACTCTTTCACCACGCCGCCATAAGCCTCGTCTAATTTCGTCTGCGGTAAGCCGAAGGAGATCAGGAGTGAGCCATCAAAAAAAGCCACGGGCGTTCGCGTGCCGCGCTTCTTGCGCCAGCCTCGCTGACTTTCAAGAAAACGACTGACAGCTTCTATCTCAAGTTTGAAGCGACGAAAGCCAACCACCGTCTCCGCGCCGATGCTGTTTTCCGTCCCCTCAAGAAACTCTGCGGGCGAGATGATGGAAAAATCCGCCTGCTTGCGATACAGCCCCTCGCGCGTGTGCGGATTCTCAAACCATGCGACCTGCACGGCGGCGACAGGCATGGAGATTTCCCTGCCCGGCAAAAGCTGGCTGCCGTCAGCCGCAAAGGTCACGCGATCAACCAGCGCTCTGATGGCCCACGCGCGTGCCTCTTCGTGATTGCGCCAACGCTCACGAAACGGAATGACCATCGAAGCCGCCTGCTCCAACTCAACGGAAGGCAAAGCACCCGGCGCAGGCACAGCCTCCGTCTCAAGACGCACTTCGGCAGAGGTTCGCTCACCCAGCCGACGCAGCCGCAACGCATAATCGCGCACATCCTCGCGCCAGACACGATCAAAGCTCGTGAAGTCCGCGCGCTTATCTTCCAGCGCCTTCGTCAAAAGAGTAGGATAAAGCATAAGAGCAGTTTTCAGTTTTCGGTTTTCAGTTTCCAGCTTCAGTCAAAAAAGAATTTAACTGAAAACTGAAAACCGAAAACTGAAAACTGTTTTTATCCTCTTCTTGCTAGTCCGAGTTGTTCGGCTGAAGGCATATAGCGAGTGGTCTTCAGCTTGCCGTCGTAGAAGGTATAGATGATGCCTTCTTTGAGATTGCTGTAGATGGTTGCGCCCTGTCGTTGCTCGCGCTCGAAGCCGCGTTTGTCGGGCAGGCCGAGCGATTCCGGCGTGTCGTTTGAATTATCGTGCTGCAGGATAATCTGTAAGACCGTGCCTTCCACGTCACGAGACAGCTTTTTGTTGGCGACGAAGCGGGCGCTGACGAAGGCGACCGTGACCGTTCCGCCCATGACTTTGAATTGCAGAGTGCCTTCTCCGCCCGGCTGGTCTCTGAGCGGTTTCCCCAACGCGCGCTCGACATCAGCGCGTCTGGACTTCAAAGGCTCTATGTTGTTCCAGGAAGTAGCAAAGGCCGTAGCCTGCGCGAAGAGAAAGAGAGCGGCGAAAACGGCGAGAGTCGCGGCCCGCACGCGCCGCACACGCGGGCAAAAGTGTATCGGGTTTTTCATGCGGAAATGCTACTCTGATTTCAGTCCAAAGTCCAAAGTCTAATGTCCAGAGTCAAGAACCTATGTCTTGACTCTGGACATTAGACTTTGGACTCCTGACATTATTGTGCGTAGGGCTTGACGCGTTCGACGGATGCCTGAAAGTCTGCATCGCCGGGCGCTAACTCCGCGCCTTTCTGATATGCGCCGAGCGCCTTGGCATACTGTTTTGAAACCTCGTAGGCGTAGCCAAGTTCGCGGTAGATGTTGACATCATCGGGCGTGCTCGCCGAAGCACGTTCGAGCGCGGCGATGGCTTTCGGAAAATTCTTGGCGCGCGAATGAGCGATGCCGAGCCAGTAGAGCACAGCGCCGTTTGCATCTGCGCCCGCCGCCGCACGCTCAAGCGTCGTCGCCGCACGCGCAAACTGCTTTGCTCCGACCAATGCCTGACCGAAAAGCAGCATCGCAAGCTGGTCTGTCTTGATGCGCGTTAATCCTTCGCCCGCGCGCACTGCGTTGAGATAATCGGCATCAGCCTTCGTCGGATTCGCGGCGTTCATGGCCGCGCGGCGAAGATAAGCGGTCGTCAGTAAAGACCATGCGGAAGCCGAGCGCGCATCGCTAAGGGTCGCGCGGTTGAGCGCGGAGATGGCTGCGTCCAAATCGTTTCTTTCGTAAGCGAGTTGGCCCAGAAAGTAGAGCGAGGCGGCGTCGCGCGGATTATCTTTGACGACCGCAGTGAAGGTGCGTTCGGCCTCAGCTTTCTGGCCGGTGCGAAATTCTGCGAGGCCACGATAGTAGAGCAATCCTGCATCCGCTTTCTGACCGGTGCGCGTCGTTGCGAGTTTGAGTAAGGGTAAAGCCAAATCAAACTTTTCCGTCAGCACGTAAGCCTGCGCGAGCATGTCTACGGTGAAGGGGTCTTCTTTTCCGGCGGCGCGTTGTAAATCGAGTGCTCGCTGAAGGTCTGCGGCGGCTTCCGCATACTGCTTCAGATTCATCTCGGCAAAGCCAGCGATCTTCCACGTTTCAGAATCGTTGGGGTAGCTGGCGGCGAGTTGCTTGGCTTCCCGTGCGGCTGCTGCATACTGTTTCTGCTGCAAGAGCGAGAAAGCGCGCGAGGTATCGGCGACATCGCTTGCGCCGCCAGCGCGCGGCCTGTTGGTTCTGGCGACGGGTTGAGAGGTGACGGCAGGAGACTCAGTCTCAACCTGAGTGGTTGGACGATTATCTTCGGCGCTTGAGCTGGGAGCGGGCTGCGGGTTAACGCGTCGGGGTCTGGTTGAGCCAGACTGCGCGGAGGCGGTAGCGGTGAAAATCAAGACCGCGCCCACCAGAGCGCTGATAAACGACAGATATTTTCTCTTCATACTTTCGGCTTCTTTCAAATTCCGGCAACTTGCTTTAACCACGGCCCGCGCGAGTCTTAGCGCAGCACAAGCTTGCGATGCGACGTTTGCCTTTAAGGTTCGCTTTCCTTAAAGAGACACCGCTCAAAGGGCAAAGACATCCGGCGACGCCGTTCGCCTGAAACGTCTGCCAGCAGCCCTTTACACGACTGCTAAGATAGACGCTGCTCCGGCGGTAGTACAACCGAAATCAGAGAAGAAGGAACAATGAAAAGAGTCCTCGTCGTTTGTCCGACCCAGCGAGAATACAGATACCTCCCGGCAATCGCCCAAAAGTTGAATTACAAGCTCCTCTTCGACGAGTTTGGCGGCGATTATTTCGACAATCCTCTGGCGGAAAACGATTCCGAGCACACGCCGGACATGGACGTGCTGGCGTTAATCGAAGACCTCGTTAAGCGCTACGAAGCTGCCGGATTGTCAGGCGTGGCATCGGCGGTCGGCTATCCGGGCATGTCCGTGGCGAGCATTGCGGCGCAGCGGCTCGGCCTGCCCGGCCCGTCCATTAATTGCATTCTGCTTTGCGAGCACAAGTATTATTCCAGACTTGCCCAGAAGGCTTTAGTCCCAGCGGCGACGCCATCGTTTCAGATTCTCGACGGGAAAGCTCAGGGGCAGTTAAACCAACTCGGAGAGTTTCCATTATTCGTCAAGCCTGTCAAAGCAAACTTTTCGATTAACGCCGGACGCGTTTCGACAGAGGATAAGCTTCGACGCACTTTACGCCCCTGCTCATTGCTGGAGCGTTTTCTCAAGCCGTTTAACGATCTGCTCGCAGCCTACACGGATTATCAATACGATGCCTCTCATCTTTTAGCCGAGACGCTACTCGAAGGCACACAGGTTTCTCTGGAAGGCTACGCGTACAAAGGCAAAGCTCACATCATCGGCATCGTTGACGCGTTGATGTATCCGGGCACGATCTCTTTCGAGCGCTTCGTCTATCCCTCTCGCCTGAGCGAAGACGTGCAGCGCAGAATGGCAGACATAGCGGAAGCGTTCATCAACGGCATCGGATACGATAACGCTTTTTTCAACGTCGAAATGATGTACAATCCAATGAGTGACCGCATCTCTATCATCGAGGTCAATCCGAAAATAGCTTCACAGTTTACGGACTTGTTTGAAAAAGTGGATGGCACGAGCACCTATGCGCCGCTGCTTCAGATAGCAGCCGGAGACGAGCCGGTCTTTCCGCGAAGACAGGGTGAGTTCAAGATGGCTGCAAGCTGTGTGTTGCGGACTTTTGAGAACAAGCGCGTGCTCGCTGTGCCGTCATCACAGCAGATTGATAATCTGCTCGCCAGATTCGCGGACGCCCGCATAGAGGTTTGCGCCTTCAATGGGCAGCTTCTCTCCGATGGGATGCAGGATGGTAAGAGCTATCGTTACGGCCTAATTAATATCGGCGCTGACTCCGACGAAGAATTAAACGCCAAGCTTGACGTTTGCCGGAGCTTGTTGGATTTTCAATTTGCGCCGGTCTGAACGTAATGCTCGGTCAGTGAAAAGCAATTTTCCAAACATGAAGGCACAACGAACCGTAGGGAAAGGTTATGCTGTTCTTCATCTTCCCTGTCTCTTCGTGTTGAGATGTTTTTCTTCTACTTCGCCTCGAACGTCCGATGAAGAGAAAAGTTCTCCTGACGCTCAATCCGCTGGTGATCGAAGGCAGGTGCTTTTCGACCATGCGGCGGCTGGTGAGGTTGCTCGACGCTTGCTGCGACCTGCTGCTCGTCCCCGTCAGCGGCTACGATTTCAAGCGCGGAGAGGTGGCAGCCTACAGGCGCAGGCAAGATGGAAGCTTCGCAAAGGCTGGGATGGTCGCGCCGCGTGCTGATTTATGGATAATTTATAGCGACGGTTTCTATCTCAATCAACGCGCCTTCGGCTTCAGGCTGCGGCGTGATTACTTCAACGCGCAACTGGACTTTCATCAAAAGCATTTGCAGATGGGGCGTGTCCATCTCCTCATTAATTCGCCCGAAGCTGAAGCGAAGACGTTGAAAAGCTGGCTGGCGACGCTGGATTTTCAAAAGTTTCGCATCGTTCCCACCTATCTTTTTTCCAATATCGCGGAGGTCTACGATTTTCAACGTGAGAGAGGAACGATAGTCGCCAAGCTCAACTGGGGCGGCGCGAGCGAAGGAGTCGAGCGGCTGCACAGCGAGGCATCCGTGCGAGAGTTTCAAAACAAGCTCGCCCGCTATGCGGACAGAGATTTGAGCGACTATTGCTTTCAGGTCTATTGTCATGGCGACGAAAAGCGATTCTGGTTCGCGGGCGGCGAGTGTCTGGGCGCGCGAATCATTCATGGCCGCGAGACTCCCTGGTCTGGTGACGCCGATGATTTTCGTGTGGAGGCTTACCGTCAGGATTCTTCAAAATCCTTCGCCCGCGATTTAGCGGCGGCCCAATGTTTATTAGAGCAGTCGGGCATCACCGTCGGCGCTGTTGATTTCATCGGCGGCAGAATAAATGAGGTCAACGGCGGCGGGACGGTGCTCACGACCTACCGTTATCGAAAGATGATTATTGATACGCGGCCCGCCTACCTCGAATACTTTCTGAGCTTATTGAATGCGCTGTAGTGGTCTCGTAGAAGGCGAGAAAAAGATTGCTAATTCGCCTCGGTCTGTCATACATTAAGGCCCGTCACTTTTACCCACGTTAATCTTTATATCCATCAGGTTACAAAATGGTCTTTGCTCCTTGCTGTTAGCATCAGTCAAAGGGAAAGCTCAGTGCGGCCACCTGTGTTGGCAACGCCTGGCTCGAAAGAGCGTCGCTCGTTTCCATGTGAAGGAGATCAGAATGAGAGCCACAAAGAGTTGGGTCTTTAGCTTCAGCATTTTGTTGACCATTATTGTGCTCATGCTCAGTGGGTTCGGACTCGTCGGCCTCGCTCCGCAGACTCATGCGCAAGATAAGCCGATGGGTTTGTGTCCCCCCTGGCCGCTGCCTCTGCCCAGCAAGATTGGCCCAGTCGATTTTGAAGCGAAGCTGGGCCAGTTTGTGAATGACAACTGTTACCAGCAAGATCGGAGATGGCAGCGCGACGCAGCATACCGCGACACAGGCTTTTTCATCGCCGACAAAAAACTCGGCACACACAATTCCGTGCGCGTTTACTATTCGCCGGAGATGTACGAGTGGATGAAGAAAGGCGAGCCTGAAGGCAAGATTCCCGACGGCGCAGCGATCATTAAAGAGATGTATCCGATGCCTGCCAGCCAGAGTTATACGAACAACGACCGGACGGGCTGGGCCATTATGGTTCGAGACAGCAAGGCCTCCTGGGACGGCTGGTTCTGGAGCGATGGGGGCAATACCATCAGCTATGCATATAACTATCCGAGTTCAGGCTATGGCCTCTACTGCATGAACTGCCACGCCTCCACCGCCAAAACCGATCTCACTTTCTCAGCCATGAGAAACATCCTCGGCGACCCGATAGTTTTCAACCCGCCAATGGCATCGAATCAAATCACAATCGAGGCAGCGGCGCGACGCGGGGCAGCCAATCTGCGCATGCAACAGACGCCGGAAGCGCTGCGAGTCCCGCGAAAGTTCAACCCCAGCGTCCACGAAAAAAGAGACTCGCGCCAGAGCGCGAACGAGCCGCCGCCAAAATCTACGCCCGCAGCCAAGCCCGCCGGCAATGCCGCCATCGCCGAATCCGTTGCCACGGCCTCCATACCCAAGCAGATGATTATGGAGTACTTTGACAGCATCACGCAGGGGCCGCGTCCGAAAGTGCGCGACAGTTTTTTAACTTCCAACCAGTGCCTCGGTTGTCACGACGCGACTCAGAACAACGACTCGCAACCCAACATGATTTACCCCCAAATCTACACTACTCCTCCCGGCAACCAGACAACCGAGCTTGACTTGAATCTCTCGCCCTACAGCGAATGGCGCGCATCCATGATGGGACTCTCAGGACGCGACCCCATCTTCTACGCCCAACTGGAAACAGAACTCAATCTGCATCCTGAACAGGCAGATAACATCGTCGGCACTTGTCTCAGTTGTCACGGCGTCATGGGCCAACGCCAGATTGAACAGGATAAAAAAGGGCCGTTCAAGCTTGAGTATCTTGATTTGTATGAGACATGGCCGACAGCCAATACGCAGTATACGAAATACGGAGCGCTCGCACGCGACGGCGTTTCCTGCACCGTCTGCCACCGCATCTCCGACGAAGGACTCGGCACACCGGCCACCTATACCGGCAAATTCAAAGTGGGAAAACCGGACGAAATCTTCGGCCCCTACGAGGATGTGGTCGAGCTGCCGATGGAGAACGCCATTGGTTTGACGCCGCGCAAGACCAAGGAAAACCAGATCAGGAAGTCTGCGCTCTGCGGCTCGTGCCACACGGTCGTGCTGCCCGTGCTCAACATCGGAGAGAAATATAGCGGCAACGTTTTTGATAATCCCAAGATCAAGAACGAGCACGAGCAGAATACATATCTGGAATGGCGCAACAGCAAATATCAGAATGAGAATCCGCCCATCGACCAGAAGAGCGTGAAGACCTGTCAGGATTGCCACATGCCGAACAAGTATCCGAGCAATAACGGCACTCAGATACTATCCAAGATCGCCAGCATCGAAGAGGACATCTTTGCGGCGACGGATAATCGCGCGGCGGATAAAGACATTCATCTACAGGTGCGCGGCGGCGACCCAAACGAGCCATACTCGCGCCACACGCTGCTCGGCATAAACATTTTTGCGCTGGAGATGTTCACACAGTTCTACGATAAACTGGGCCTTGTCTCCTACGACCCGATGACGGCCTTCTGGAACAATCCGCCCTCGGCGGGGATGCCGCCCTACACGCCCGGACTCGTCTTGGCGAAAAAATCGGCCCTTGATCTGGCTCGCAACGAAACGGCTCAGGTCGAGTTGCTCTCCGTCAGAAAAACCGCACAGAAGCTGACCGCGCAGGTCAAGGTCACTAATCTGGCCGGTCATAAGTTTCCTTCGGGCGTGAGCTTTCGGCGCGCCTTTATCGAATTCAAGGTTGAGGTCGGAGGAGTGACGCGCTGGGCTTCGGGCGCGACGGACGGCAAGGGCATGATCGGAACTTATTCCGGCACGACCTTCACGCCGCTCGTCAGCGAATCCTTCAACCTGAAGAAGAATCCGCAGCAAGTTTATCAACCTCACTACGAGGTCATAGACGACGAGAAGAAGGTGCAAATCTACGAGGAGTTAATCAAGGACTCGAACGGGAATTTCACGACCAGCTTTCTGAGCCTTGCCAATCCGGTCAAGGACAATCGCCTCATGCCGCAGGGCTGGAAGTGTATTGAGCAGCCCGATGGCAAGAACGACGGTGAGCCGTGCGGAGGCACTGCGCCGCACGGTGTGCCAGACAACCCGCGAACCAACCCAAACTCCGCAGGTTACTTTAACGGCACAGGCTCGGACATAGTGACCTACGAAGTGCCGCTCAAAGACTTAAGGCTCAGGCCCGGCCAGCAGGTGACGGTGACGGCGACCGTTTATTATCAAACCATCCCGCCGTACTACCTGGAACAGCGCCGCGACCACGCTCCGACCGGAGTCTTCACCAGATCGCTGATGTACTACGTCAATAATCTGGATGTCACGAGCACGATGGATAAGAATTGGAAACTGCTCTATTCCGCTTATAATCCAGACGTGACCAATCCTAACAAGAATTGGACTCCAATTAAGGACTGGAAGCTAATGATCGCCAGCAGTTCCAGGGCGCTCAGGTAGCTCAAGGGAAACGCAGAGGGCTTTACTCTAAGCCGAGTTTGACATAAGGCGTTTGTGCTCTGAAGCCCCGGTTGGAGGCTTCAGAGCACAGCTACCATTCGCGTCGAACCTTAGCGTACGCTGCTGTTCAAGCCTTTCAACAAGCCATCAAAATAGCGCGCGATACTTCGGCCAAACTGTGGGCCTTTGTTTGAATAGTTGGCGAAGATTGACGGGTTGATTAATTCCGCTTCGATTAAGGTTGGCCCATCGTCTGTTTGAATGAGGTCTATGCGACTGTAGTGAATCGGACAATGCAGAGATTCGTAGGCTTCGAGAACTTGTCGCGAAAAGCTTAGCTCCTCCGCTGTTGGCTCGTAGACGGCGACCGTGCCGCCCAGCGATTCGTTGCAGCGAAACTCCTGTTGGTTACTCGCCGATGGTCTCTTCAATACCGCATGTTGATACTCAAATCCTAAATAAACCAGACTCCTTTCACCAGCACGAATCGAGGGCATGAAATTTTGCGCGAGGTATTCATCCTCGCGGCCTTCGATTGCCGCCAGATCGTTCACCGATTTGGCGAGCATCACGTTCCTCCCACGCTCGCCGCGTATGGGCTTGAGCACAAAAGACTCGCCTGCGCTGAGGCGGCTGCGAACCTGATTGTCAACATAACGAGTCGGAATAATGCGGACGCCTTTTTTCTCAAGCTCCCACAGGTATCTTTTATCAATATTGTGTTTGATGGTAGCGGGATGATTGACGACCATCGGGGAGGCAGCGGCAAAGGTCTCGACCATCTGGAAAAATCGCGGAATATTAAAATAGAAGCCCTCCATCTTATAGACGAAGATTAAGTCCATCTCTTTCAGAGCGAGCGGCTGGATAAACTTCTTTCTATTGTCATGAAACATCCGTGTGAATTGCCGTTCGCGCAAATCGTCCCAGTTGGCGAAGAAGACTTGATGCTTTAACTCTTGCAACCCTCTGGAAAAATCGAAGCAATCGTATTCGTCCACTTTATACTTAACGGCGAAATGCGAGGCGGTCGTTTCTTCTCTCTCTTCAGCCAACGTCAACAAGATGTTGCTCATCCTGTTCACCTCCTCGTTGTGGATGAAGCAAGCTCGCGGGCGACTGCTGAAGCGCGTGATTGTCCGGGCCAGCTATGCGCTCACAACTACCATCGCCCGACATGGCTCGTTCAATGGCGACGCGCGCGATCACTTCCAGAGGGTCTATCACCGGACAGGGAACGCTCTTTCGTTCCAAGACAAGGGAAACCTCCGTGCAACCGGCGATGATGAGTTCCGCGCCTTCTGTTACGAGTTGACGCGCGGCATCCGTCAAGAGAGCACGCGGCTCTGTCTTATAGCCAGACTTGATTCCCTGCTCGCCGTAGATTGCCAACATGACTTTCGATTCCTGCTCAATCGCGGCGGGCGAAATGATTCTTCGCTGGTGTCTGGCGAACGAATCATGATAGAGGCCGTAGTTGATGGTCGGAGTGGAAGCGAGCAGGCCCGCCGTGCGAAAGCCGGGATATTTCTCGATTGCGAAATTGATCGTCTCTTCAATCATATTCAGAATCGGCACACGGACTCCGCTTTGAACCTCCTTGATAAAATAATGTGCGAGATTGCAGGGCATGACGAGCAGGTCTGCTCCGGCCTGTTCCAGTACTTGCGCCGTCCGAATCATTTCGGGCACGGGGCTTTGCGCTTCACCGTTCATCGCCTCAACTCTGGGCGGGATCAGTGAATTGTTAAAGGTGATAACCGGAATGTGCTCCTGGTCTGTGCGGGCGGGCGTCAAGTTAGTTATCAGCGCACAGAGCCTGTTAGTAGCCTCAGGCCCCATTCCACCGAGAACACCTATCGTAGAGACACTGCTCATCACTGCTTCACCGTTTTGGCGAGACGATTGTTATTTATGATGTAAGCCCCTTGAAGATTTGCTGTCGGCGGGACGGACGCCTTTAGAGAGGCTCGCCAACCGGATTAGAGAGTCTGTCTACGAGGAAAAATTAGAACCGCCATGGCCGCAAAAGCAAGCTGAAAATATACTCCGCCAAATGAGATGTCAACTTTTTTGGATGATGATGTAAGTATCATAAAACTGTCATCTGGATTCATCAGATAAAGAACTGAACCCTCCGATTACCTGTGATGGCAACCGGAGGGTTCAAGGCGCGCCTGGCCTCTCGTCTTAGAAATCTATTTTGAAGCCAAACTGGAAACGATTTGGTTCAGTTCAAAGCCGAGATGACTCTTGAGTTTCGTTTGACCCAAATTTTAGCCGGTCGCTCATGTAAGCGGTTCGCCGGGGCGAGGCCGCCCCGACGCCCAGGAGTCTTAGCCCGCACGGGCCGCTACTTTGTTCGCCCGTTGGCGACGTTGGAGTAGACGGAATAGCCGACGGAAGTGTTCGCACGCACGCGATACCTGTAAGTCGTGCCAGCGGGAAGGCCAGAGTTTCGGTAAGTGGTAGTGTTCGGGTTGACGGTGACGAGCAGCGTATAGTTCGTGCAGGTCGCGCCCTGACAACGCTCAATGCGGAAACCGCTTTCATTGTTCGAGTTGTCTGTCCACTTCAGATCAATGCGATTGACGCTGCCCGTCGAGGCCGTCAGATTGCTTGGGGCCGTCGCGGCTGGCGTGATTGTTAACGCGACCGTCCGCATCGCCCCGGCGTAAGCAGCCGAGATGTTGACGGTCGAGTTGGCGGCCACGGCCTGCGTCGCGACGTTGAAGGTCTGACTGGTCGCGCCCGCCGCGACGGTGACGCTCGCGGGCACAGGGCGCGCGTGCAATCCGCGCCGCGTAGAGGAAGGTGGGTAGGTTGCGCGGCCAGAACGAACCCTCATAGCCGCTATCGAGACAACTGTAAGGAGGCATGAAGCCGCCGCACTCGCCCTCGCCGATGCCAACCTCAAAGACGTATGAAGGGATGCCAAGCTCACCGTAGGCCCACTCGTCGGTCTTTCCTGATGACGGGTAAAGTTGATTAGCCTGCTGCGGCGTGTAGCCGTTGTAGCCCGCAAACTTCGGCCCGATGAGTGCCAGTTCTGCCCCGTTGGGCGGCGCGGTCGCGGTGTGACCCCACGGCCACATCACCAGGTTGGCGTAGGAGTGCAGCGAGATAAGCAATCCGGTCGTCGTGGGCAGCGCGGCGTCTGTGTCAGCAGTGGTCTACGGTGGGCAAGTCAACTGTCCCCCACTTGAAGTCGTGGTTGCGGTTGAGGTCGATGCCGAACTGATTGAAGGCGTCGGGCGGTTGGAGGCAGTCTCCCCTGGTGTTGTTCATGTTCTTGCGCTGCATGAGGCCCTGCTCGGCCAGCCGCCGCCCGTCGGGGTTGGCGACGGGCACGACGACGACCGTGTGCTCGTCGAGGAGCCACGTCGCGTCTGCGTCCACGCCGTAGCCTGCGAGCAGGTGATCCACGAAGCGTAGGGCAAGTTCCGATGTGGACAACTCGCGGGCGTGGATCGAGGCCATCAGGAAGAAGGTCGGCTTCTCGCCGCCGCGCTGCTTGTTGGTCAACTTGATGCCGAAGAGTTCGTGCCCGGATTCTGGACCTTCGTTGAGCCACTTCCAACTGTGGCCGTAGACGAAGACCTCCGCGAGATTCGGATACTGCGCTGCCCTGTCGTCGAGGAAGGTGCGCATTTCGGGGACGGTCAGGTAGCCGCCCATAAACGCGTCGCTGGTCGCCACGGTTGTGCCTGGCTGGATAGTCTGGACGCGCGATTGTCTGAGGTCGGGCCGCTGCTTGCGCAGAAGCGCGGTCTTCCGCTCGTCCACGCTGGCCCTCCAGCCCTGCGCGCGCAGGCGATGGACTTGCTCAGCCGAGGTCAGGACGAACAGGTCGTCGCCCTCGCGCGTCTCCAGCAGATCAAGTCCGAGGGCGACGAGTCGTTCGAGTTCCTGCTGGCTGTTAACACTGATGCGCGCGACGACCATCTCCTCGTGGAGTCGCTGCTGGGCGCTGGCGACTCTTCCAACGGGCTGCGGCAGGAATGAACCTACCAAAAGCACACTAAGGGCAAAGACTAATAATGAACGTCCATCTCGTTTCATCACGATACCTCTCTTAAATTTTTAATGGACTTGAAAGGCTGCAGGGATAGCCAAGGCAAGTAACCGGATAGGCGAGCCAGTTTATACGTTAGCTCGGACGGTAAAGTCAACGCCTCGCGGCCTGCCTAATCAATAGCCCTTGGAGAAGTACTGTAAAGCGAAGAGGCTGGTCGCTCTTGAGGTTTCTTATAGGTACGCTATTTGATTTCCATGAATCTCGTGGCGTACGAAAATAATGGCTTAAAACTATATATTTGAATGAGTTATTGCCATAATTTAGATCTTCGATCTTGCTGATTAAACATCTAGGAGATTTTTTAATTTCTTAGTTGACAAAACACAGAATCAGGCGTATATAGGAGTTGGAGGATGCGAATTATCCTCTGGAGGAAATGGGCAATGATTATCAATGAAGTCACATTCGTCGCAGATAAAGCTCAGGCTGGTATGCCAATTACGTGGAATGTAGCTAATGGCCGCAATGTTACCCGCGAAGAGGTATGCGAAGCACTCGCCTCTAAGCGAGCAGAGATCGACGCCATACTCTACAAACATGGCGGTCTCCTCGTGCGTGGCTGTGATCAACTGATAACAGCCGAGGATTTCGAACATGCCGTCCTGCAGGTTACACCAATCTTGCGTGATTATGTTGGCGGAACGTCGCCACGTATGGCGGTGCACGGCAAGATCATGACGGCGACGTACGTGCCGCCCAATTGGTCCATCCCACTTCACCAGGAGATGGCCTATACGCGAACTCCGCCGGATCGCATCACCTTTTTCTGTGAGCGTCCAGCAACGTCCGGCGGTTACTCGATGATTGGCGACATGCGCATAGCGCTGAACAAGATTAATCCAGTCATCCGCCGTAAGTTTGATCGATTCGGGCTGCAGTTGCGTCGCACACTTCCATCGCGACAGACATTACACCTGAAGCCTGGAGTTCAGAAGGCGTGGCCAGAGGTATTTGACTCCGACGACCCAACGATCGTAGAGGGCATTGTTGCTGCAAACGGCTGGCGTGCCGAATGGCTGAATGGCGATGCACTTCAGTTATGGCAGGATATTCTGCCAGCCATTAAGTACCACCCCGTGACTGGGGAGGCGCTCTGGTGCAATCAAGCACATTTTTTCTCTCCAGCTTGCATGATGAGATGGGCGCAAGAGGATGATCGGATTTCAGATTACGACGCTATCGCCAAGGCTCGCGCGGTGAATCCAGAAATGTTGGACGAGATACTTTTTGGGAATGGCGAGCCTGTTCCCGATGATGATGCGCTGCACGTCTATCAAGTTTTACGCGCACTCGAGCGTCCGATCCAGTTGAAGCGAGGAGATATTCTCATGCTTGACAATCTTATCTTAGCCCATGGACGCACGGCCTTCTTCGGCGAGCGCAACATACTCGTCGCGCTTGCAGATAACAATGGCGGTAAGACCGCTTAACGAATACGTTCTGATACAGCGTTAACACACGAGGGGTGAATGCTGAAGGAGATTTACCATGAAGTTCAGATTACACGGCAATGCCGGAATGTCAGTTGAAGAATTAGTCGATTTGTCGCAGCCTGGGAAACAGATCGTAGTTGATGACGCAACCCTTGAGCGCATCGGTCGCGCTCGAGCTAAACTTGATGATTTTGTTCGCGATGGTCGTGTGATCTATGGTGTGAACACGAGTCTCGGCGGCCTTGTGCATATGCTTGTACCGATTGATAAGACTGCCACCTTGCAAAACAACCTAATCAACGCTGTGGCCACAAACGTAGGCCCTTATCTCGATGACCAGGTGACGCGTGCAATCATGCTGGCCCGCATCAAGTCGCTCTCGCGAGGGAATTCAGGGATTTCTGTTGAGAACTTCCTGAAGCTTGTTGAGATGTTCAATGCTGGAGTCATACCGTGCATCCCGGAAAAAGGATCTTTGGGGACTAGCGGTGATCTAGGGCCGCTTGCGGCGGTGGCTCTCGTGGCGACCGGACAGTGGAGGGCTAGACTTGACGGCCAAGTGATGCCTGCGTCTGAGGCTCTGAAGCGTGCCAACATCGAACCGATGCGCCTCTCCTATAAAGAAGGACTGGCACTCATCAACGGCACATCAGGTATGGTGGGTTTGGGCGCTACGGTTCTTACTGAAGCGAAGCGCTTATTTGAGGATTACGTTGCAGTCTCGGCTCTTTCCTGTGAAGGTCTAGCGGCTAAAACGAAACCTTTTGATCCCCGTGTTCACCGCCTTAAGCCCCATCCCGGACAACAAAAGGTTGCGGAGGCTCTTTGGGAGAGGTTGCATGACTCCAAACTCGCCGTTGACGAGCACGAGGTAGAAAAGCTGTTGGCGGCAAAGATGAACTCTGATCTTCAAGCCGGCGATCAACCGATTGAGGACGCCTATTCTATACGTTGCACGCCTCAGGTGCTCGGCCCGGTTCTAGACTCGATGGCTTACATCGAGAACGTCATTGAGAATGAACTGAACTCTTCCAATGATAACCCTTTAATAATCCCTGAGGAGGATGAAGTGTTTCATAACGGTCATTTCCACGGCCAGTATGTGGCCATGGCCATGGATCACCTCGTTATCGGGCTGGTCACACTCTGCAACTTGTCGGATCGTCGTATTGATCGGTTCCTCACTCAAAGCAACAGCAACGGTCTGCCGCCTTTCTTGTGTCGGGAAGACCCGGGCCTGCGTCTGGGCTTAATGGGCGGACAGTTCATGGCAGCGTCCGTGACCGCTGAGAACCGCGCACTGACCGTGCCGATCTCAATTCAATCATTAACGTCAACAGGGGACTTCCAAGATATCGTATCTCTAGGTTTCGTGGCAGCTCGGCGTGCCCGCGAGGTCTTGCGCAACACACGTTATGTCGTCGCGTTTGAGTTGTTGTGCGCCTGCCAGGCTATTGACATCCGCGGTGCTGACCGGATGAGTTCCAGTGGCCGCGCGTTGTACGAGAAAACACGCAGCGTCGTTCCGTACCTTAGTTACGACATTACTTTGACAGATTATCTGGAAGGGATCGTCGCAAATGTTCTGCAGGCGACAAGCGCGAGCGAGTTCGCGCTCAGTGAGGTGGAAGTAGCACCATGACAAAAAGGAATGAATCAAAGCTACAAGATGTTCCGCAATATCTCGCTGGCATTCAGCACTCAGGCGACGAGCCTATTATCTCGGATCTTTCCTTGAATGAGAGCCGCCTTGGCCCATCTGAATTCGCCGTCAGTGCTTTCAGCGACGCGCGCTCAACTCTTTGGCGATACCCCGACGGTTCACACTCCCGATTGAAGGAGGCGGTAGCAGGTCGCTTCAAGGTAGACCCGAATCGAATCGTATGCGGTGCCGGGGCTGATGAACTCATAACGCTTCTGACACGCCTATTGGCAGGCGCTGGAGATGAGATTGTATTTCCTGAGTTCAGTTTCATTATGTTCTCTTTGAACGCTCTCAGGATCGGCGCGTTGCCGGTTGAGGCCAAGACCGCAGGCTTTGCCCCGTTAGTTGATAGCCTGTTGGCGTGCATAACTGATCGCACGCGCGCCGTGTTCGTCGCCAGCCCCAATAATCCAACAGGTACGTACCTCGCACGTAACGATGTCCGTCGCCTGGTATCTGAAATTCCCTCTCACATCCCGTTGATATTGGATGGAGCATACTCTGAGTATATGGGCTGTCACGATTACTCGGATGGACTGGAGCTGATAGATGAGTTTCCTAACCTTATTGTACTGCGCTCATTCTCAAAAATTTTTGGTCTTGCTTCGTTGCGGATAGGCTGGTGCTGCGCGTCGCGTTCGATTGTTGACGGGCTTGAGCGCCTTAGAGGCCCTTACAATATATCCGGCCCCGCACAGGCCGCCGCCGTTGCAGCGCTTGAGGATGAGGCTCATATAAAGATGGTGCGTGATCACAACCGGCGGTGGCATGACCGCATAGCATCGGTGTTTACACGTATAGGACTTCGCTTTGTGCCCAGCGGTGGAAACTTCATTATGACGATATTCCCAGACCCTGAAACAGCTAACCGCGCGTATCACTATCTTCGCGCGCGCGGCGTTCTTACCCGTCAACTTCGTGATTACATGCTGCCGCACTGCCTGCGCATCACCATCGGCACTAATAGCGACAACGAACTACTACTCCAAAGTCTTGAAGAGTTTGTTTCACTCGAGCGTCATATAGACCCAGCGCAATCGCTCAGATTGAATTATGCATGAGTCGGTCAGAAATTTACCGGAGATAAACAATGTCATATCAAAGCACTAATGATAGTTTCACCCTACCTGCTGATGCGGTTAGAGCATTGCGGGAGCGCTTCGGCGAACACTTTCAGACGGGGGTGGATGTTTGTCAGGCGCATGCACAAACTCTGACGTGGCTGCCTAGTCAATCTCCAGATGGCGTTGTGTTTTGCCAGCAAAGGGAGGGCGTACGCGACGCTATTCGAATCTGTAATCGTTACGATGTCCCAATCATACCATTCGGCGCAGGTACATCTCTGGAGGGTCAGGTGAATGCACCGCATGGAGGCATTTCTCTCGATCTTTCTAAGATGGATGAATTACTCGAACTCGGTGCTGATGATATGTATGTTGTAGTCCAGCCCGGCATGACGCATGAGAGGCTTAACGAATTAATACGAACTTCTGGACTGTTTTTTCCAGTCGATCCCGGAGCAAACGCGACCCTCGGTGGTATGGCCTCGACGCGCGCTTCAGGGACGAACGCAGTGCGCTATGGCACCATGCGTGAAAATACGCAAGCGTTAGAAGTAGTGCTCGCAAGCGGTGAAGTTATTCGTACTGGAACCAAGGCGAGGAAGTCGGCCTCAGGCTACGATTTGACGCGCCTGTTTGTTGGCGCCGAAGGTACGCTAGGGATAATCACGGAACTCACATTGCGGCTTTATCCAATACCGGAGGAAATTGCTGGAGGGAGATGCACGTTCGAAACAATCGCACAAGCGGCGGACGCTGTTATCGCGGCACTAAAAAACAGAATCGATCTGGCGCGGATCGAATTGCTGGATAGTCTCTGCGTCAGGGCATGTAACCGTTACTCACAACTGGAGCTTAAAGAGACGCCGACGTTATTTGTAGAGTTTCATGGTGATACCCAACATATAAAAAGGGAAGCCGAGAAATTTCGGAAGATCGTCTCCGATAGAGGCTGCTCCTTTGATTGGGCAATAAACCAAGAAGAACGCTCAAAGCTATGGGAAGCGCGTCATAATGCATGGTGGGCTATCCACGAGTTGTTTTCTGGTAAAAAGGGCGTCACCACCGACATTTGCGTGCCAATCTCACGACTATCTGATTGTATCGCCCGCGCTCAATCGGACGTTAGCCGTCTTGGTCTTGATGCGCCGATAGTCGGGCATGTCGGTGATGGAAACTTTCATGTCCTAATCATGCTGAACATGGACGACAGCATAGAGATAGCCAAGGCCGAAGAGTTAATTTCCAATCTGAACCAGATGGCGATTGACATGGGCGGCACCTGCACTGGTGAGCACGGCGTCGGGCAAGGGAAAATCGACTACGCGGCCATTGAGCACGGAAGCTCCATTGATACTATGCGTGTCATCAAGCGCGCGCTAGACCCTAAGAATCTTCTTAATCCTGGGAAGATGTTAGGAGGCACTGAACGCACTAGGTACATACAGGGTGGGCATATTTACATGTAATGAATCTGTCACACTTGATTCGTCAATATGCTCAAGATGTAGGTATTGAAAGCACTCTAAACAAAAGACGAGGAGAATTATCATGCAACCTTCTGAGATGTATTTCTACGATGATGTCTATGCCAGGGAGATGGACGCTGATGTTGTCGAGTACGGTTCTGACGAGAAGTTCGGCCCCTTTCTCGTGTTCAATCGCACGATCTTCCATCCACATGGCGGAGGGCAGAAGGGTGATCGAGGGAGAGTGTTTTTTCACGAGCAGCCATTTGGCGAGTGCCCTTCGGAGTTGAATATTACCGACACACGCGGGGAGAAAGGTGGAACGATCAGGCACATCATCGACCGCAATCTCGGAGATGAGGCAATGCTGAAACTGCCGGGCACAAAGGTCACGCTGCAGCTTAACTGGGACTTCCGATACACACAGATGCGGCTGCACAGCAGTTCCCATCTCATTCATATCTTCATGGAGCGGTTGGTCGGACGAACTCTTCCACCTCCCAGAATTTCTGACATTCTTGAGGATTACGGCCTCAACGTCTACGAGACCGTTCTGGACATCAAACCTGAAGATATGCCGAAGGTCGTTTCGAATATGAACGAGTTCTTAGCTGCTGGTCATGAAATTACGACGTATCCTGATCCTGATCCACAAAAGCCTACTTACCGGTACTGGAAGTGCGAAGACGTTGTCATCCCCTGTGGTGGCACTCACCCCCATAGCACTTCGGAGGTTGGTCCCATTTCAGCAACCTTGAGTACAAAGAAGGGGAAGACCAAGGTTCAGTTCCGGCTCGCCTAAAACAATTTCACAAGTGCTTATGCTACACTAGTGGGAAAAAGTGAAGAACTGGTCGACGAACAATGCTTAGGATAGGATGTGCTGAGCGTTAGTGGATAAACGCTGTTTCGAAGAGTCTATGCCCCGGCGCGATGCTGGACAAATCTGTCCAGCTTGCATTGAGTCGTGCCTGTTTTAGCTGTTCCCTCAACGGGTCCGGAATATCTACTCTTGGCTCTTGCTCAAAGCTTGGTCAAGGTCATACGCGCGCATGATAATCAGGGCCTATCGGAATTCTTAACCAACAGCACATTCATTGTTGCAAAAAAGTGATGCGAGTTGATGTTACTTAGGGTGCATTGAACGCGATGCTAATGATATCAGCCACTCGTGTTATAGCTTACGTGCCGTCAGCATGTAAGGTATTTCGCCGCACGAAAGTGTCCTTATCTAAATCACTTTTCAGGCGCGGTTCACTCGTGAGCGACCGCGGAGGTGATTTCGAAATTTCCGTCGCGTGACGAGGCGCTTAGGCTGCTACACGGGTAACTATCTTGGCTTCGTGTCTCTCGGTCGCATCAAAATTTTATTTCGTTGCTAATTTTTGAGGTTGCTTGGCTCTGTTGACATCCTCACTTAGTGGTGTCGCCTCTCCTGACACCTTCGGCACATGAAGCCGTTTCTAAGAGTGAGGATGTCAACAGAGCCAAATCGCTTTTAGTCCGTTGTCCAGAAACATGAAAAAGAAAAAAGAGACAAATCTAGGGAGATACCTGTACTCCATCAGAATTCAGCGAGGTTTTGCTAACATTAGCGATTATTTACGTAAGTACGAGTTACCAATCAGCGATGTTTATTACCGTGATGTGGAGTCTGGTGCAAAGATCGTTAGCCTCGAAACTGCTGATCGGCTTTGCCACGCTCTACATACTGACCGACACGTCTTCTATTTCCACTTGATGCGTGACCTTCTGCCAGCAGATATAGTCGAGAAGTTGATAAAGCCCATTGCGGACGATACTTTTTCGAGTTTAGAAGAGCGCCAAGCTCTTCTTGAGCGGGACAAGACTATCTACCGTGAGGCATTCGCCAAGTCTATGTTATCAGAGACCTATGTTCTGTCAGAAGATGCAGTTCATTTGTTGCTGGAACGGATTGATCTTATGCCTGTTTTGCATTTCCTGTATGCCATAGAATTTGCGACGGCAGAGCAACTTGCTTCAGTACTTGACCAAAACTCGATTCCTGATTCGCCGGAAAAAGTAGCGGAGATGTTTGCCACTACGGGGATGGCACTACTAGAGGGAGAATTGACAAAACCGGGTGGGTGGCAACTCAGGCGCAAAGCGGTGATTTCCCGTTTGCCATTGACGGAAGAGGCCAAAAAGCTAAAGCGTGCCTTCGCTCTCCGCGAAGTCGGGAAGACACTTCAGCAGAAGCCACTGAATACAGAATGGTCTGACACTGGTTCTTTCGTCGACTCATTCATACTCGAACTCCCCCCCGAAAGCGTGAACGCTGTCAGGGCGCGTATTCTAGACACCCTTGCAGAGGCCCAGGCTGGTGAAGAATCTATAACATATGGAAGATCAACACCCTACTTTCTCGGAATATTTTTTGGTTCCAGAACTGAATACTGCCCGAAGAATAGCCAGCATAATCAAAGTGAAGAATTGAAGGATCAGAATCAAAAGTAAAATCCGAGATATTCTCCAAGACCTCATCAAACGTGGAGTATTTCCATCGATGACGGCGGTTGTGAACGTATATGCTAGGGGCTACCTGAAACGCGCTGAAGTTTGGTCTACGGTTTTGCAAGCGAGGGAAGAATTTGGCTTTCGTGTATTGATTGGAAGTTTAGCACTAGAGCGGTTTTCAAATGAGTGTGCGACGTGGATGAAGTTGTAGAGGCAGGGCTGGCTCCTTGCTTCGCTCGATGTGTCGCGGGAGATGCGGCCACGGGCAGGGACAAGCCCTACCCCTCCAGCCGTCACGCGCGTTCCACGGCTGACTGAAATTTTCTCCAGAAAAATACTTTTCTATTAGCGCAAACTAAAAGGGCGGAAAATACTTCTTCATCAAGCACTTCCGCCCTTTTAGTTTGTGTATGTTTCCGCTTTCAGGGAGTATAAGTTTGCGGAAAGTTTTTGGAAGCATCAGTTTGCGGAATCCGCAAACTGATGCTTCCAGTCACGGCTTAGAAATCAATCTTCAAACCGAACTGGAATTGTCGCGGGTCAAACGCGGCGGTCGAACGGCTGAAGTAGCGTCCTGCGCCGTCACGCTGGCCGAAGGCGCGCACGTCCTGGAAGAAGGGTGAAGCGGCGGCTTCGTTGAAGCGGTTAAAGAGATTGAAGCCTTCCGCGATGATGTTGAGACGCACGCGCTCGCCGAGGCGGATGATGCGCGAAACGCGTAGGTCGAAGGAAGCGTAGCTGTGCGTGATGCCCCGATTGCGCCCAAGGCTTCCGCTCGTAAATGGCGTCGTGGGCTGAAACAGCGTGCCGTCGCTCGCCACGCTCGGGCGGTCATTCGAGCTTTGCAAGTCGCCGTTGGTATCCGAGCCAGTTAGGATGTTGAATGGGCGACCTGAAGAGATTTCGATAATCGGCGCGAGCGTGAAATCAGCCAGGAAGCGCTGCATGAAACTATCTGAGCCGCGCCACGATCCGGGCGAGGTCAAGACGCCGCTGAAGACGAAACGATGACGCTGGTCGAACAGCGAATCCGCACGCTCACCACGGAAGTTGCGATTATCCTGCGGCTTGAGAAGCGTCTGCAAGTCGGAGGAATCGTCAATTGAGTGCGACCAAGTGTAGGAGGCTAGAAACTGGAAGTTGTTTGAGAAGCGGCGCTTCACTTCCAGATTCATCGCGTTGTAGTTGGAGTTGCCGTCCGATAGCTGCGCGCTCACGTCGCCGAAGGGCGAGATTGCGCCGGGCGTGCGCAGGCTGTTTGCCACTGCCAACGCCGCATCGAAGGCAGCTTTATTGACAAGGCCACCCGTCACCGACGCGATAAAGAAATAGTTAGGCGCGGAGGGACGGAAGAAATTAGCGGCAATCGGATTAACGACGCCCTGACCTAAGGCGTTGCGACCGACGAGGCCGGGAATGATGACCGTGAAGCCCGGAGGACATCCTGCGCCCGGACAAGCTGTCGGTAACTGGAAGAACAGGGCTTCGGCGTTCGACGCCGGATTGCGGAAGGCAAAGCGACGGAAGTTTTCAGTCAGAAAATCCGTGCGCGGCGCGTTGATGTCCTGCGGGTGCGGGAGATGATGCGCGCCGACGAAGATGTAGCTGGCCGAAAACGACATATCTTTCGTCAACTGGCGTTCAATGGTGAAATTAGCTTGATTGGCGTAGGCGTATTCAAAGTCCTTACCGACGGCCAACGTGAAAGGCAGGATAGGCCCAAAGCCGACGAACGTTTGATCGTTGAAGCGAACTCGTCCGGGCAGGTATTGCGCGCTCGGTGCGACGCCCGGCGTTGTAAATGTCGGCGGTAAAGCGGCACACAAAGGATTGTTGCTCGCCGGAGAGCAGACCGTCCCTTGAAATATCTGCAAGAGATTCAAGAGTTGGTTTGGAGCGGGGCTGCCCGGTAGGACGTTTGTGTATTGCTGCTGCTGCGCGGCGTCGGCGATGTCCGAGTTGAAAGCGACGGCCAACAGCGGGTGGTCGTAGAAGATGCCGTAAGCGGCGCGCACGACCGTCTTGCCGTCGTTGTTAATATCCCAAGCGAGGCCAAAGCGCGGCGCGAAGTTGTTCTTATCACGCGGGAATCCCTGCTGCACGCCAAGTACGTCCTGCGCTGTTTGCAGAGCGGCTGGCGAAAGCGCGATGCCCGTCAGCGGGTCTGTGAAGCCGACCGGCGCAATCGTGTCGGTCAACTCAACGTCGTAACGCACACCGTAATTCAACGTCAGGTTCGGGCGCAGTTTCCATGAATCCTGCGCGAAGAAGCCGAGCGGACGATTCTTGATCGCGCTGTTCGGATTGCCGAAGCCCTCAATGAACACGCTGGGGAAGCCAAGGCCATAGGATTGCACAGGCGTGATGTCGGGCGCGTTGGCGGGCAGCCCCGGAATGAACCCGGCGGCTAGAGTGCCGCGCGACACTCCGCCGAAGTTGAAAAGTCCGGGGAAGTTCAAATCGAACCGCGCGGTAATGTCTATGAAGTTGATGTCCGCGCCGAATTTGAAAGAGTGGTTGCCGCGAATGTAGTTAACGTTGTCTGTGAATTGAAAGCGTCTTTCTTCGCGGTCAACCGGCGAAAAGGGATTCGAGCCAAGGAAGGCCGCGCCGATGATTTGAATGGCCGTGCCGGGAACTTGCGAATCGAACTTCGCCTGGCGGCGTCCGAAGTTAAAGCGCGCTTCGTTGACGACCGACGACGAGAGCGTTGACGCCAGGGAAGCGACAAACGAGAGGTCTTTCAAATCCTGTATGCCAGTGCGCGAGAAATCATTTTGTCCGAAGGTTTGATTCTGCGACTCGTCCTGAATGCCCGTAATCTCGCTCGGGTTGTAGCCGAAGCGCAGCGTCATGATGTTGTTGCTGTTGAATTGATGATCGCCGCGCAGCGAAAAGAACGTCGTCGCTTCCGAGATAGGGAAGATGCGCGCCAGACTATTGAGCGGGCGAAATGCGATGGGGTCACCGTTTCCGTTAACCGTGATGAAGTTGGGGAAGCGGTTATTGTTCGCCAGCGACGGCACGGGTGCGCCGGAGATGAAGAAACGCGGGCCGATAATCTGTCCCGCCGGAACCCCGCCACCCGGACTGCGTAGCGTGCTGAAGCCGTTGAGGCCAATCTGCCCGCCGGATGATGCGAAGTAGGCGTAGGTGATGGCGCGCTGTTGGCGTGCCGGGTCGCCGCTCGCCAACTCACCAAGAATGAAGGCGCGTTGTGCCGCTGTAATATTCGTGAACGTCTGATTGCCGAGCGCACCCACCGGGATAGTCAGGCTGCTGGTCAAGTTCCCCACGACATCGCTTGTAAAGAAGCTGGACTCTTGACGACGACGCTGCTCAAAGCTGGCGAAGAAGAAGGTGCGGTCTTTCTTAATTGGCCCACCAAAGGTCGCGCCGTATTGCCCGCGCGTGAAGGGCGGTTTTTTATCCGGGTCGTTGTCAATGAGTGGAGCGAAAGGGTTGCGTGCCTGAATTGACTTGTGCCGGATAAAGCCGAAGACGTTGCCGCGAAAATCGTTTGTGCCGCCCTTGGTGACGACGTTGACGATGCCGCCGGTGGCACGCCCGAACTCAGCCGCGTAAGAGTTGGTCGCTACCTGATACTCCTGCACAGCCTCCTGGCTGACGGTCGAGCGAGCGGCGTTGACGGAGTTGTCCGTGTAATCTGCGCCGTCAACCTGCACGAGCGTAGAGCGCCCGCGCTGGCCGCCGATGTTGAGGCCTGATGTCGGCGCTGGGCCAATGGGACGACCGTTGTCGCGCCCGACGGTTGAGATGGTCAGGGCGAATCCGGTGGCGCTCCGTTCGTTAATCGGCAGATTCTCGATTCGTTGCTGCTCGATGGTGTTGGCAACAGCGGTGCGCGAAGTCTCTACTATGTCTGCGGTCGCACCTGAGATGGTGACGCTCTCGCCGACCTGTCCGATTTCCAACGGGATGTCCAAATCCGCGCGCTGCCCGACCGTGAGCTTAACATCAGTAAGCACGGCGCGCTTGAAATTGGAGGCTTCGACAGTCACTTCGTAATCGCCCGGCGGGAGATTGACAATTTGATAAAAGCCCTCGTCATTCGTCACAGCATCGCGCGAAAGGTTGGTCGCGGGGTTGCGCGCCGTTACGGTTGCGCCGACGACGACAGCGCCCGACGGGTCGCGGACAAAGCCCTGCAAGTCAGCCGCAGTGGATTGTGCCTGCGCAAACGCAACGCTCGTCGAAACGAGCAGCGCCGCGCATAAAAAGACAAATCGAAGAGACTCTCTCAGCCATCGCGTAGGGAACGCAACGTTCATGGTATTCTCCTTAACCGGGACCAAAAAGTATAAGTCTTGGAAGTTTCGCCGCTGTCAGACAGGCCGCCTCGGGTTGCAAGGTTCGGACATGAGCATCCTCGGAGCGCGCCGACGCGAAAACCGAAACAGCAGTATGTTTTTAAGCTACAGGAGGCTCGCGGCGCATTCGGGAGTGAAGCGAACAGACTAAACTGATTAGCGTGTCGCGGTTAGTCAAGCGCCGGGAGCAAACTTATCAACGAACGCGCCGCCTTTGTACCCCAAAACATACGCTCGTGGCAAGCGGATTGTTCAAAAGCAAGTTAGGAAGGCGGAAAGAACAATCTTTCAGGATAAATAGCTTCTCTTTCATCCTTCTACCTTCACCCTTGCTTTTCGCGTGGCGCGCGCCAGATGGCGACGCGCGCGGCGGCTGGCGCTCAAGACGCGAATTCCAGCTTCGGCCAGGCGCGGGACGAAAACGGCACGCCGCAAAAGCTGACAAACGCGCAGGCGCGAATTGAAGCGCTCCGCGTAACCGGCGCGATAATCTTCCGCCAGCAATCGGAATAACTGAGCGCTTCCGTTCTGGGCCAATCGCAGCCCATGCAAATGACGGCTGATAACCTCAGCCGCCAGTTCGCCGCTCTCCAAAGCCATCAACATCCCGCTGCCTGTAAACGGGTCAATAAACGACGCGGCATCCCCGATTGCCAGCAGTCCAGCCGCCGGAATCAAACGCCGACGGCCAAAGCCATCGAGCGAGACGGCAAGCCACCCAGAACAGACGCGAGACGCGGAGAGCGTCTCTGCGGCCCGCCGGTTCGTCGCAATAATCTCGCGCATCACTCTTTCAGGATCGCCGCCGCAAGCGCGCACATCCCGCGCCGAAGCGATGAAGCAGAGATTGCTCAACCCATTCTCAATACTGCTCAACCCGCCGTAGCCGCCGCGATAAAAATAGATTTCGCAGTGGCCCGCTTCATTTTTCGCCCCTTCGAGATGCGCCTTGAAAGCGACTAGACGCGCACGCTTTTTCTCCTCAGAAGAGTTCCGCTTGTCTGTTTCAACGCGCCGCGCGAGAATGCGCGAGCGTCCCGTCGCGTCTATCGAGACAGATGCCTCAACCAAACGCACGCCCTCATTCGTCTTCAAACGCACGCCGCGCACGCCCCTCTCCGACATCAACAGCCCGACGGCTTGCGCTTCTTCCAGCACTTCGACTCCCGTCTCACGCACGCGCCGGAGCAGCCGCGCATCCATCTCGGCGCGGCTGAGGCCCAGCGCCGCAACACCTCCTGCGCCAAACCATTCGCTCGGCACGTTGATGCCTGTTCCGCTTCGCGAATAAAAGATAGTCTCGGTTAAGCTCGCGCCGCCCGCTTCTCTCATCTGCTCTGCGACACCCAGCCGCTCGAAGTGTGTCAGGCACTCCGGCGAAATAAATTCTCCGCACAACTTGGCGCGCGGAAACTTCTTTTGTTCGGCCAGCAACACATGCGCGCCGCGCGCCGCCAGATGAATCGCCGCCGCAGCGCCCGCAGGCCCGCCGCCGATAATTGCCACGTCGTAACTGTTCGCAGACTTGCTCATCCGTTCAAAGTTTCTCAGCCTTGTTTCCGCTCAAAACCAAACGGAACGGAAAGCGGCGCTGCACTTTGGCATTCACGAGTTGAGCCAGTTGGGCCAATCGAAGCAACTCACGGGGGCGAAAGCTGCGCAGAATAGAGAGCGCTCCATCTTCACGAATCAAACGGTTGTGAAAGAGTAGGCGGCCAAGCGTTGTGTAGAAATAATAAGCGACCGCGTGGCGATGCAGGTCTATCACGAAGATGCCGCGACGAGAGACGCGGTTTAATTCGCGGAAGATAGTAATTACCCCATCATCTTTGAAATGATGCGTAAACAGCGAGCACATAGCATAATCAAAACTGTCGTTCTTAAAGGGCAGCCGCAGCGCATCGCCGCGCACCGAGCTAATCTCAGAAACATCCTTTGATTCTTCGAGGATGGCAGCAGCCGAGCGTGCGTTGAGTTCGAGTCCAACCAGATGCGTTTGCCTGTTGGTCGAGCGCGCCCAGCCAGCAATCGCGCGCAGCAACTCGCCAGAGCCTGCCCCGACATCAAGCACCGAAAAACTCTTCAAGCCCGTACGCTCAATCTCCGTCAGCAAAGAGCGCCTGAGCGCGCTCGTATCGCCCAGATAACGGTTCACACGACGCAACTCGACCAGACACCCCTCATACTCCTCCGGCGTATAGTCTCCCTTGTCCAGATGCTCAAGCTCAAGGCTTCGATGGTCAAACATAAAATCGGAAAAGCAGAATTCAGGAGTCAGAAGCCAGAAGATAAGGCTGCAACCGCTTTTAGCCTGTTCTTCTCTTCTTCTGACTCCTGAATTCTGGATTCTGGATTCTGCCTTTCTGAATCACTGTTTTTCGATAACGAGGGCGCTGTTCTTTGAGCCAAAGCCGATGCAGTTGCAGAGCGCGACGCGGACGCGCGCTTCGCGGGCGCTGTTCGGGACGTAATCGAGATCGCAAGCGGGGTCTGGTTCGTCCAGATTGATAGTCGGGGGAATCACGTTCGTCTGCATGGCGCAAAGCGTTGCGCCCAGACCTGCTGCGCCGCTCGCTCCCTGCGGATGGCCGAGTTGCGATTTGGTGGCAGACATCGGAATCTTCTTTGCGCGTTCACGAAAGGCGAGCTTGAGCGCGTGTGTTTCGATGCGGTCGTTGAGCAGGGTGGAAGTGCCGTGCAGGTTGACGTAATCAATCTCATCGGGCGTGCGTCCTGCGTCCTGCATCGCAAGCGTCATCGCTCGCGCAGGCTCGTCGCCGGATTCTTCAAGGCGGACGCGATGATGTGCGTCGCAGGTCGCGCCGTAGCCAGTCACCTCTGCGTAGAAACTAGCTCCGCGCGCGATGGCACGCTCCCTCTCTTCGAGCAGGTAAATCCATGCGCCCTCGCCAAGCACTATGCCTGAACGGTCACGCGAGAAGGGACGCGAAGCGCGAGCAGGCTCGTCGTTCCACTCGCTTGTCAGCACGGTCATCAAATTGAATCCAGCGAGAATGCCGGGCGCAATCGGCGCATCGACGCCGCCTGTTAACATCGCATCCTGCCGTCCCAGAGCAATGTGCTCGGCAGCATAGGCGATGGCGTCTGTCGAACTGGTGCAGCCCGTAGAGATGATGTGCGAGAGGCCACGCAGGCCAAACGCCATTGAAAGCTCTGAAGAGAGGCCGCCGTGTGTCGAAGAAGGAATAGTGTAGACGCTGCACCTCTGCGTCTGTTGTGTATAAAAGTATTCGTATTGCTGTTCGGTGAAACTGAGTCCGCCGCCGCCCGTGCCGAGCACGACGCCAATCGCGCGCCGTTCTTCGAGGCTCAAATCACAGGGCTGAACGCCAGCATCATTGAGGGCTTCGCGCGCGGCGGCGAGCGCCAGCGGCACGGTGCGCGGAACGTGCTTGCGATCCTTCGGATTCAACTGCGCTTCCCAATCAAAATCGCGTACTTCCGCCGCGATCTTTACCGGCGCATCATCAGGTAAGTTAAAGCTTTCGATTCGCCGCACGCCGCTCTCGCCCGCAACGAGCGCACGCCAAAACTGTTTGCGCCCAATGCCAATAGGCGTCACACATCCCATTCCTGTAATCACAACGCGGCGCACGCTTCGCAAACTTCTCAGCATAGCGATTCGATTGTACCTCTTGATTGCAGAGCACTCTCAGGGGAGATGTCCAAAGCATAGCATCGCATGCGCTTTAACAGCTAACGAAGCGGAAACGCGTGCGCGACCGCCGAAAGGTAGAAAAACTAAGGACACGAAGTCGCCAGGATTGCTCCTCCGTGTCCTTATCTTTAGCCGTTAAACCAAACTGTTTATGGAGTGGGCTGCGAAGGGCCACCCGCTTCTATCTTCGTGCCGCACTCGTTGCAGAACTTCGCACCGGGCGCGGCTTCGGCCTGGCAATTAGGGCACTTCGGCTTTTCCTGTTTCGCCCCGCACTCGTTGCAGAACTTCGCGCCCTCATTAAGCTGCGCTCCGCACTGCACGCACGGCACGGTCGCACTCGCAACCTCCAACTTCGCGCCACACTCGTTGCAGAACTTTGATGGGCCAACATTTGCCGCGCCGCATTTCGGACACTTGATGGTGGCAGAACCTGTCTGAGCGCCGCCCTGCGTATTCTGCTGGTGTTGCTGTTGCGGGTTCATAGCTCCGGCCATCTGCCCCATCATCTGGTTGCCGATGGCGAAGCCAGCGCCTAATCCTGCGCCCATGCCAGCGCCGCCCGAAGGATTCTGCGCCGCGTCGCGCATGGCGTCCGCCGCCTGAAACTGCGCATAGCGGTTGACATCGCCGATGACGCCCATCGAAGTGCGCTTGTCCATAGCGGCTTCGACCTCCGGCGGCAGCGAGATGTTTTCGACGAAGAACTTGGTCAACTCAAGGCCGAACGTTTTGAACTCCTCGTTCAACTTCTTGCGCGCAAACGTGCTCAACTCGTCGTAGTTCGACGCCAAGTCAAGCGCCGCTATCTTCGATTCGCCGAGCGCGTCCGTAAAGCCGCTGACGAGCGTTCGCTTCAACTGGCCTTCGATGTCTTCGGTCTCGAAGCGCCCGTTTGTTCCGGCTGCTTCCTTGATGAAAGCGCGCGGGTCTACGACGCGAATCGAGTAGATGCCGAAGGCGCGCAGGCGCACCATTCCGAAATCCGTGTCGCGCATCATGATGGGGTTCATCGTGCCCCACTTGAGGTCTGTAAACTGTTTGGTGTTGACGAAATAAACTTCGGATTTGAACGGCGAGTCAAACCCGTATTTCCATGCGCCGAGTTTGGACAGGATGGGCGTGTTGCCGCCGTCAATCGTGTGCAGGCCGGGGCCAAACACGTCTGCAATCTGTCCCTGGAAAACAAAGACGGCGACCTGCGATTCCCGCACGGTCAATTTCGCGCCGTTCTTAATCTCCTGCTGGTGTACGGGAAAGCGGTAGAGCATCGTGTTGCCCGAATCGTCGAGCCACTCGATGACTTCAATAAACTGCGAGCGGATGGCGTCAAATATTCCCATGTCGCTTTTCTTTCTCCTTTATGCGGCGCGTTCGGTTAACCCAAGTCTGGCCGCCCGGTATTATACGTTGGAACAGGATGTCAGGTTCAAGCCTCTACGGGGACGAATTCATGCACAGAATATTGCACAAATAAGGTAAAAGGTAAAAGTGAAAAGGCGAAAGTTTGGGGAAGCCATTTGTATGTCTAACGGCTTCTTCTAACTTTTGCCTTTTACTTTTTTACTTTTGCATTTCTTCTCCGCCAGAGCGCATAAATCAGGAGCGCTGTCAGTCCGCCCGATATATCAATCAGGCTATCGTAAACAGAAGAGGTGCGCGTCGCCACAAAGCTTTGATGATATTCGTCAAGGAGCGCGTAAGAGACGACCAGAAAAAGCGAGATTAAAAACCAGCCGCGCCGCAAAGCATGTTGAGATGAAGCGACTGAAGCACGCGCGGCGAGCAAAGCGAGGATAGCGTACTCTGTGAAATGCGCGGCCTTGCGAACAAGAAAGTGTACGTGAGCAATCGCCTCCTGACTCATATCTGGAAAGAGCCAGACGAGCAGCGGGCCGATAATGCGAGAAGTATTAGCCGCCGAAAACTCTCCGGTCGAAGCAAACCAGATAAACGTCATCCAGAGCAGCAGCGGCCCGTAGCGCCACAAGCGCCCTCGCCACCCTCGCTCTCCAGACACAGTAGCCGCCTTCTCGCTTTGCGCTATCATTCGTTAAAAGCAATCAGTCATCAACAGTCAGCTTTTATCTAAATCAAAAAGGGAAGCCGCACGCGCGCCGCTTCCCTTCCTGCCTTTTACCTTTTTACTTTTGCCTTCTACAAAGCGGCTGCGCCCGAAACCACTTCGATAATCTCGTTGGTGATGGCGGCCTGGCGTATGCGGTTCATGTTGAGGGTGAGCGTGCCGATTAATTCGCCCGCGTTCTTCGTCGCCGAATCCATCGCCGTCATTCGCGCGCCGTGTTCTGAGGCGACAGACTCAAGCAGCGCGCGAAAGATTTGCGTCTCGACGAGGCGCGGCAGTAGCCGACTGAAAATCTCTGCGGGCGGTTGTTCGTAGATGTAATCCGTCAGATCGACGGGGCGAGCCGCATCAGTCGTAGCCGCCGCCTCATCGCCGCCCTCTGTAGCACGCGAGACGGGCAACAATTGCTCTATGATGACGCGCTGATGCAGCACTGACTTAAACTCGTTGTAGATTAAAAACGCTTTGTCGAGCGACTCATCTTCCGTAAAGCGCTTGATGACCTCGCGCGCGACATCCACCGCTTCGGAATAGTTGACACGCCCCTTGCCCGTCAGCCCGACATACTCCTGCAAGAATTCCACATTGCGGCGGCGAAAGAAATCTCTGCCCTTGCGCCCCACCGGCATCATCACAAACTCTTTGCCTTCATTCTCGCGCATGAACGCCTGCGCCGCCTTAATCAAATTTGAATTGAACGCGCCCGCCAGTCCCTTGTCCGCCGTCACGAGCACAATCAAATAACGCTCGTCACCGCGCGCATCCAACAATGGATGATGAAAATTTTCGTCCGTGTGAGAAGCGAGTTCGCCGAGCACCTGCATCATCTTATTCGCGAAGGGACGCGCCGCGACAACCGTGTCCTGCGCGCGCTTCAACTTCGCCGCAGACAGCATCTTCATAGCCTTCGTAATCTGCTGCGTATTCTTCACAGACTTGATACGGCGGCGGATGTCTAAGAGATTTGCCATAACAGTTTTCAGTTTTCAGTTTTCAGTTTTCAGCTAAAAACTGAAAACTCATCTATGCTCCTGCGGTGGCGGTCGCTGCCGTGTCAGCCGGACGCGAGGCGACTTTGGTTTCTTCTGTCCAACGCTCCTTGAAGTCGTTGACCACCTGATTAAGGTCAGCTTTGATTTCGTCAGTCAAGCTCTTCTTCTCGCGCAGGTTTTGCAGCACGCCTGGATGCGAGTTCTCTACGAAGCGTAAGAGTTCAGTCTCAAAGCGACGAACGTTTTCTACAGGCACGTCGTCAACCTTACCGTTCGTCGCAGCCCAGATGATGAGCACCTGCTTCTCAACGTCCATAGGTTGATATTGCGGCTGCTTCAAGACTTCCGTCAGACGCTGGCCGCGCGCAATCTGGTTCTGCGTCGCCTGGTCTAGGTCAGAGCCGAACTGAGCAAACGCCTGCAACTCGCGAAACTGCGCGAGGTCAATGCGCAGAGTTCCCGCCACAGCCTTCATAGCCTTAATCTGTGCTGAACCGCCGACGCGCGAAACAGAATTACCGACGTTGATGGCCGGGCGAATACCGCTATTAAAGAGGTCTGCTTCGAGAAAGATTTGCCCGTCGGTAATGGAGATGACGTTGGTCGGGATGTAGGCGGAGATGTCGCCCGCTTGCGTCTCGATAATCGGAAGGCTCGTGAGCGATCCGCCGCCCTGCGCGTCAGACATTTTGGCCGCGCGCTCTAAGAGACGCGAGTGCAAATAGAACACGTCGCCCGGATACGCTTCGCGGCCCGGCGGGCGACGGAGCAGCAGCGAGATTTCGCGATATGCCGCAGCCTGCTTTGAAAGGTCATCGTAAATCGTCAGAGCGTGGCGTCCGTTGTCCCGAAAATATTCGCCGATGGCGACGCCCGAATAAGGTGCTAGAAACTGCATCGCAGCGGGGTCGGACGCAGTCGCCTTAACGACAATCGTGTACTCCATCGCGCCGTTGTCCTGCAAAGTCTTAACGACCTGCGCGACCGTCGAAGCCTTCTGCCCGATGGCGACGTAGATGCAGATAACATCTTTCCCTTTTTGATTGATGATGGTGTCAACTGCGACAGCCGTCTTGCCCGTCTGACGGTCGCCGATAATCAACTCGCGCTGGCCGCGCCCGATGGGCACCATCGCGTCAATCGCCTTCAAGCCCGTCTGCAAAGGCTCTTTCACCGGCTGGCGATCAATGATGCCGGGCGCGATGCGTTCGATAGAATTGAAAGCGTCTGTGATGATTGGCCCACGCTCGTCAATGGGTTGGCCCAGCGCGTTGACGACGCGACCGATCATTGCATCGCCGACGGGCACTTCCATGATGCGCCCCGTGCGCTTGACCATGTCGCCTTCCTTGATGGTCTGAAAATCTCCGAAGAGCACCGCGCCAACCTTGTCTTCCTCAAGATTCAAAGCCAGCCCGCGCACCTCGTTCGGAAAATCCAATAACTCACCGGCCATCACTTTTTCCAGCCCGTGAATCTCAGCGATTCCGTCGCCGACCTTAATCACCGTGCCGACTTCCGTGACAGTCACGCCCGTCTCGAAATTCTCAATCTGCTGCCGAATGATGTCGTTGATTTCGTTAGCTCTAATCGGTTCCATATAATCCTCAAACGATGAAGTAGGAACGCCGCAACGATGAATAAAAGACAAACTGTTTTCAGTTCATCATTCCGCGTTCTGCGTTCATCCTTTATTACTTCCCTGCCATTTTTTCTTTGACCTGTTGTAGCTGCGTGCGAACAGAGCCGTCGTAAACGGTCGAGCCGATGCGCGTGACGATGCCGCCGATCAAGTCTGCATCGGTGGCAAAACTCAAACGCACCTGCTTACCCGTCAGTGCCGCGAGCTTATCGCGCAAAGCCTGCTGCGAGCTTTCAGGAACGGGGCGCGCGGTCGTGACCGCAGCCGAGACTATCCCCGAACGCTCGTCCAACACATGCGCAAAGCGTTTGTTGACTTCGCCCAACTCCGTCAAACGCTGATTCTGTAAAAGCACCCGCAGAAAATTTGCTGTCAGCGGGCGAACGCGCGTGCGCTCAATCAGCGTGCTCAGCACTTTTTGCTTTTGGTCGTAAGGAATCGTCGGATTGCGGAAGACTTCCTGAAGCTGCGCGTTGTTTCTAATCATCAACTCCCAGCCTGCCAATTCTTCCTGCACCTGCCTGGCTTCACCGCGCTCCGTCGCCACGTCCGCCAGCGCCGCAGCATAACGGCGCGCTACCGTTTGCACGCTCAACGCTTGACCCCTCCTAATTCTTCGACCTGTAAGCTAACCAAACGCGCGTCGTCCTCGGGGCGCATCTCGCGGCGAATCACTTCTTCTGCCAGACGCACGCTCTGCTCGGCTGTGTACTGCCGCAACTCCTGCCGTGCTGCTTTTCCGGCGCTCTCAATCTCTCTGCGTGCCTGTTCGCGCAGTTTCTGCGCTTCCTCTTCTGTTGCGCGTTTAATCCGCTCGCGTTCTTCCGCCGCTTCCCTTTGCGACTGCTCACGCACGCTCGACACTTCTTCATCAAGCCGCGCCAGCCGCGCCTCTACCTCTTCCAACTTCGCCAGCGCAGCGTTGCGCTCTTCCTGCGCCCGCATCAAATCGCGCCGGATGCCTTCACGCCGCGCACGCATCGCCTCACTAATCGGACGCCGCAGTATATAAACTAACGCAAAAACGAAGATGAAGAGATTGAGGAATTTCCAAACTTCCAGGCCAGGTTTATTCCACCACGGCGCAGCCCCTGCTTCGGCGGATTCAGAAATGAGAATGAATATATTGAGAGCGAATAACATAACTTTTATACGCCGGAGACAAGCCCTGACGGAGAAACATTTCCAACTGGCCGGTGCAGAATTTGCGAGCTGATCTCGACGGCGATGCTTCGGGCGTCTGCCTCAAGCGTCTGGCGCGCATCTTCCATTTGCTTGCGAATCAAATCTTTTTCTTCTTCAACCGTGCGATTGATCTCTTCACGCAGCGTATTAATTTTAATCTGCCGTTCACTCATCGCCTCTGCACGCTCGCGCTCCATCAAGCGATAGCCCTCTGCACGAGCTTCGCGCAATGAGCGCTCGTAATTCGTCGTCGCTTCTTCTACCCGCTGCAAGATGTCGCGCGCTTCGCCCGAACGTCCACGCGTGCGGCGTTCGCGCTCTTCGAGAATTCGATTGATCGGTTTGAATAGCGTTTGGTTTAAAACAAACACCATCACCAGAATGATGGCGATATGTAGAAAAAGAGTGCCGTCCGGCACCAGTTGAATGGAGTTTTCGGCGAAGGCCAGAAAAATCATATTTCTACCAGGACGCACTCGTCTGAGTCGTCATGCCTCAACTTGTCTATTAGGGAAATGCGCTCGTATCAAAAGCTTGCGAGTCTAGCACGCACTTTCACAAGCAGTCAAGGTGAGCTTCGGCGCGCGAAGAGAGCTAAGCTCTCTGCCTCCTTAGAGGATTTCTAGCTAGCTGTTTGAGCACAGATGTTAAAGCGTTTGCCGGAGAGAGTTTTCCGAACAATCAAATAACTTTTATCAGGTAATCTGTAAATGGAAGCACTTCGCCAATGATGGCAGACCCTTCGACGCGGTCAATTAATTCTTGAGCCTTTGAGCGCTCAACGCTAATCAGAAGACCGCCAGCAGTTTGCGGGTCGTAAAGTGCGCTTTGCATCTCGCTCGAAACGTGCTTAGCAATCTCTATTGCCTCGCCAACGTAGGCTCTATTGTTCTTATCTCCTCGCGTCAGCATCCCTTGAGCAATCAAACTCAAAACATCCGGCAACAGCGGGACGCTCTCCGCTTCAATAATCAAACAAGCGTTGCTGGCGCGCGCCATCTCATACGCGTGGCCGAGCAAGCCGAAACCTGTAATATCTGTGCAGGCGTGCGCTCTCATTTGCTGCATCACTTCGGCTGCTTCCGCGGCTGAAGTCGTCATAGCTTTCATCGCCGCGTTTATAGTTGATTCACTCGCTAAACCCTTTTTGATTCCCGTGCTGATTGCGCCCGTGCCGACAGGCTTAGTCAAAACCAGCGCATCCCCCGGTTGTGCTCCACCATTAGTAATTACATTTTGCGGATGAACTATTCCTGTAACAGCGTAGCCGAACTTAATCTCCGCGTCATCAATTGAATGCCCGCCCAACACTATTACGCCAGCCTCGTTCATAGCCATTTGCCCACCGCGCAAAATCTGACCGAGCACTTCCAAGTCTTCTTTTTGCGGATAGCAAACGATGGCTAAAGCCGAAATAGGTTTACCGCCCATTGCGTAAACGTCGTTAAGAGCATTGATAGCCGCCACGCGACCATATATTTCAGGGTCATCGGCAACCGGAGTAAAGAAATCCACTGTTTGCACTAATGCAACATCGTCCCGCAATTGAAACACCCCGGCATCATCAGCCATGTCATAGCCAACTAATACGTTCCTGTTTAGAGGTTGTGCCGGTAGTGCACCCAAAACTTGGGCCAGATCGCGCGGTGCGAGCTTAGCCACTCAACCGGCACACGAAACCATCTCTGTTAATCTCTTCTTCATTTTAACTATTACTCCGACTATTCCCGGAATCAATCGATTCCGTTTTACAAATGCACTTAACAATTAGCCTGCCCTTCTATTTAAGGCAGGCTTGAGCGTGTTTTTCAGTTTAAGAAAACGCAGGTAATAATCGTATAAGAATATGGGTATTTTGGCAATAATCCTACTCTAGCTTTATGTCACAGAGGCTTGGTGTGGTGCTCCAATCAGGATTTGATATAAACGATCTAAATCGCTCTCGTTGTAATATTCGATTTCGATCTTGCCTCCGGCACCCGTCTGGCTTGGCGTGACTCGAACTTGTGTTCCTAGACGTCGTCGCAGCTTGTTTTCGGCAGCGCGAATGTTAGCATCATCTCGCACGGGAGAAGGTTGTGTGGCTGCTGTCGGAGTGGCTCCAGCTATTACCCGCTTGATGGCACGCTCGGTTTCGCGTACGGAGAGAGACTGTTCGATGATATTTTGCGCAATGCGACGCTGGATGTCAGCATCGTCAACGCCTAATAAAGCTCTCGCATGCCCCATAGATATTTTGTCTTCTTCGACGAGACGTTGAATATCCTCTGGAAGCCGTAGCAGACGCAGATAATTTGTTACAAAAGAGCGGTCACGTCCCACTCTCTGCGCCACGACCTCTTGGGTGAGGCCGAGTGTTTCGATCAGCCTTTTGTAAGCATGAGCTTCCTCAATGGCATTTAATTCCTGGCGTTGTATATTCTCGATTAGTGCTAATTCCAAGAGCTTATCGTCTGGAATATCCCGTACAACGGCAGGCACGCGTTGAAGTCCGGCGCGCTGCGCTGCACGCCATCTGCGCTCTCCTGCGACGAGTTGATAGCGTGCGCCACGCCGACGGACGAGTAAAGGCTGAACAATGCCGTTAGAGCGTATAGACTGGGCTAACTCTTCAAGGCGCTCCTCGTTAAAGTTTGTACGCGGTTGTGCATTATTTGGATCAATGAGGTCTATATCAACTTCAAGCAGTTCTTCATTGCTCGTCGCCGCCGTATCCGACAGCAGCGCGCTCAACCCCCGGCCTAACGCTCTTCTTGTCATGAGCCATAACCTCCTTTGCTAGTTGAATATAGCTTTCTGCGCCGCGCGACCGTGCATCGTAAAGAATGATCGGCTTGCCATAGCTCGGAGCCTCTGCGAGGCGCACATTTCGTGGAATTACTGTTTCCAGAACCTGCCCTCCATAGAAATCTCGCAGGTCTGCGGCCACCGCCGCGGAAAGATTTGTGCGCTCGTCGTACATCGTTAATAAAAGACCTTCGATGGTCAGTGCCGGATTTAGCGCGCGCCTGATTCGCGCCAACGTGTCAAAAAGCTCCGTCACTCCCTCAAGGGCAAAATATTCGCATTGGATTGGAACTAAAAGGGAATCCGCAGCGGTTAACGCATTGAGCGTCAAGAGGCCGAGCGAAGGAGGGCAGTCAATGATTATGAAATCATAATCGTTCTCGACGCTTTTAAGCGCCTCTTTTAAAACATACTCGCGCTTGTCAATCTCGACCAATTCGACTTCAGCCCCCGTCAGATTTTTGTCAGCCGGGAGTACTTTCAGGAAGGGAATAACCGTCGGTTGAATTATATTGAAAGGAGGCTCTTCGAGAACCAGAGCATGATAGAGGCTGCGCCGGAAACTTCCGCGCTGAATCCCTACTCCTGAAGTGGCGTTGGCTTGCGGGTCAGCATCAACCAACAGAACGCGCATTTCCGAGACGGCTAAACCAGCGGCCAGGTTGACCGCTGTAGTAGTTTTCCCAACTCCGCCCTTTTGGTTAGCAATGGCGATAATTTTAGCCATAGTGGGAATTTTACGGCAGCAGTATGTTTTAGCAGGCGTAAACTAACACACACAACCATCCTAGCGCTACTTTTTTCACGCCTAAACCGGCGTTTCAGCGATTTTAGGTAAAAGTTAGCTGATTCATCGTGATGTTTCACGTGTCCCCATCCGTTTTGGGACACGTGAAACATCCGAGAGGCTATGCAGCGTGCTTCTTAAGATTAAGGTGCACAAGAAGTGTAGAGAGCGCAGCGGGCGTCAAACCAGGAATCCGCCTTGCCTGACCAAAGGTTTGTGGAGAGGCTCGCTCAAGCCTTTCCAGCATTTCGTGAGAAAGGCTGTTGATGGTTTTGTAATCAAAGTTTTGGGGAATAATAAGGCCGTCGTGATGCTGCAAGCGGTCAAAAGTAGAGCGCTGCGCCTCGATATAACCTTTATAAAGAGAATCCGCCAAGGCAGACTCTAAATCAGAAAAGCTAGTCTCAGAGAGTAAATCCGCTGGTAAAAGCCGCCAGATCAGTTCAGGTTGAACGTTCTGACGTTGCGCAAGCTGTGATAGGGTCAAAGAATCGCCCAAATCCACACTTAGAATACGACTGACGGATGAATAGGCAGCATCAGAGCGTTTAAGTCGATTTTCATTAAGCGCAGACCTGATACGAGCAAGACGATCACGGCGCGAGTTAAAGCGTTCCCAATCCGAATCGCCAATTAGTTCCAAAGCTCTTCCGTAAGGCTCAAGCCGCTCGTCGGCATTGTCATAACGCAGCGCCAGCCGATATTCAGCACGCGACGTAAAGATACGATATGGCTCATCTACGCCTTGCGTGATTAAATCATCAATCAAAACTCCAATGTACGACTCATCGCGTCGAAGCCTAAATCCCTCGCGCCCTTGAACAAACAGAGCGGCGTTAATACCGGCAAGAAGCCCCTGACAGCCGGCCTCCTCATAACCGGTCGTTCCGTTTATCTGCCCTGCGTGAAAAAGCCCTTTAATTCTGATGGTTTGAAGATAAGGCGTGAGTTCACGAGGATCAACATAGTCGTATTCGATCGCATAGCCAGGGCGAATGATTCGCGCTTCTCCGAGGCCGGGAATCATTCGCACCAAATCCTGTTGAAGCTCGGCAGGAAGGGAAGTAGAGAAACCGTTGAGATAGACTTCGTTGGTCTGATGTCCTTCCGGCTCAAGGAAAAGCTGATGACGATCTTTATCAGCAAATTTAACGACCTTATCTTCAATTGAAGGGCAATAGCGTGGGCCGACACCTTTAATTTTACCGGAATAAAGCGGTGATTCGTGCAAATTTGCGCGAATCGCTTCATGTACACCGTGGGTCGTGTAACCGATATAACAGTTAATCTGTGGTTGCTCGATGGAATCGGTCGCAAATGAGAATGGGACGGGCCGCTCATCCGGCGGTTGTGGCACAAAAGCATCCCAATCAATTGTGCGCCCGTCGAGCCGGGGCGGCGTTCCAGTCTTCAAACGCCCGACCGGGAAACCCAGCCGCTTGAGTGCCTCCGCAAGTTCGATAGAAGCAGGCTCGCCCGCCCGCCCGGCGGAGAAGGTACGACGCCCAGCATGAATTAAACCATTGAGGAATGTACCAGTTGCAACAACGACAGCCTGAGCGCGTAATTGCCTTGTATCCTGTAGTTCGACACCCTGCACTTGCCCGTTATGGACAATGAGATCAACGACAAGACCCTGTCGCAAGTGTAAATTAGGGGTCGCTTCAAGAGTACGCCGCATCTCCGTACGATACAGCGAGCGGTCAGCCTGAGCGCGAGGCGATTGAACGGCTGGCCCGCGAGAGCGATTCAGCAGGCGAAACTGTATGCCTGTACGATCAATAATCCGCCCCATAATGCCGCCCAAAGCATCCATTTCGCGTACGAGATGACCTTTAGCGATTCCACCGATGGCAGGATTGCAGGACATCTGGCCGATTAAGTCTAAATTGAGCGTGACAAGCGCGGTCTCAGCACCCATGCGCGCGGCAGCCGAAGCAGCCTCGCAGCCCGCATGACCGGCTCCGATTACTATTACGTCGAAGACTTCATCAAATCCCATAACTATTTGCCGATACAGAAGGTCGCGAAAATCTGTGACAGTACATCATCAGGGGTCGTCTCGCCGGTAATTTCCCCAAGATAACGTAAAGCATTATATAGCCCGACGAGAATTAGTTCCTCGCTCAAACGCTGTCCGAGCGCCTCACTGGATGTCGTCAGAGAGCTTTGAGCACGCCTTAGCAAATCATAGTGACGCGCATCCGTAATAAGCAATCCCATGTCCTGTAGATCATGTGCAGCGAACGGCTCAATTATAGCAGCACGCAGGTCTTCAAGTCCCGCCCCGGTTTTAGCGGACACAACTACGCCGGTAATGGATGAATCATCGTTGCCGTTCACGGCAGCCGCAAGGTCGCTTTTGTTGAATACCACCAGAGATAAACAATCGGAGACTTCAGCCAGAACTCCTTTATCTTCCGAGGTTAAAGGTTGAGAGCTATCAAGGACGACGAGCACCAGGTCTGCGTCGGCGACGGCACGGCGGGTACGCTCTACACCAAGAGCCTCAATTTGGTCTTCAGAAGACCGAACGCCTGCCGTATCAGTCAGTAAGACCGGGATACCCTGAATGTTGATGACTTCGCTCAAGGTATCGCGCGTTGTTCCCGGCACATCTGTGACGATAGCTCTATCTGCAACAAGTAAACTATTGAAAACACTGGACTTACCTACATTAGGGCGGCCTACTAAAGTTACTTTTAGCCCATCGCGCAAAAGCCGCCCGGCACGAAAAGTGGCGGCGAGTTTTTCAATGCGGCTGATTAAATCAGCAAGCTTTGTAGAAATCTGGTCAACGGCAACATCAGGTAGGTCATCCTCGACGAATTCGAGCGAAGACTCAAGCGGGACGATTATCTCTATGAGCGCATCTTTAAGTGGCTGAAGAAGCGTGGATAGCTCCCCGTTCATCTGGCGTGCAGCCTGACGGACGGCTGCGCCGGTCTGTGCATCGATGAGATCACGCACGGCTTCCGCTTGACTTAGATTCAGGCGTCCGTTAGCCAGAGCGCGAAGGGTAAATTCACCCGGCCCGGCGAGGCGCGCATCGAGGCTCAGGATAGCGTCTATCAGTTGCCGCAGCAGAACAGGTGAGCCATGACAGCTAAGCTCTATTACGTCTTCGCCGGTGAAAGAGTGTGGCGACTTGAAGAAGGTGACGAGGGCGCGGTCTAAAACTCCACCTGACCCTGGATCACGTATGGATTTGAGGATGACTTGATTCGGCTCCGGCGTAAACTCTTTGTTCTGGACCAGACGCCGCGCGATGGAAAGAGAGTGTGGGCCGCTCAAGCGAATCACACCGATTCCGCTACGTCCAGATGGAGTTGAAAGAGCGACAATGGTGTCCGCAGTTTGCACTTTGGTTGAGAGAAGCACGCGAGGGGAACGTGTGGGCGTTGGCCCACGGTGGGAGAAGTAAAAACTCAGACTTTCAAACTTACTTTCAAACGACGCGCAGCACCGTCGCCAATTGATTCGGTGTGCAGGTCTGCTTCATCTGCAAGTGAGAGATGTATGACGCGTCGTTCGCTGGCATCCATTGGCCCAAAGGTGAACGGAGCACCCGTTGAGCGAACACGCTCGGCGGCATGACGAGCCATCGCACGCAACTCCGCTTCGCGCGTCGCACGAAAATTTTCAACGTCGCAGACGATGCGCTCGCCTTTCGGCAGCACTCGACCGAAGGCTTGATTAAGCAAATGCTGAAGAGCTTCGAGCAGTTCGCCGCCTTCGTTGAGCAGCAGGAAATTATCAGGGCCGTCAATATTCAAGAGACACCCGCTACCAGACTCTTCGACGCTGACGTTAAGCTGACAACCAATGCCGCTCAAGACATTGACTAGAAACTCCTGCGCTTGCGTGCATGTTTCGTTCATACTGGACCAGCCTTCTTTCGTTATCGTCAACAGCGATCTGCTACCGGTGCTCTTTGCGTTTAGGAAACGCGCGCCGGTCTTAATTTTTTCGTCGGATGCGTTTCAACTTTTTTCTCGCTGGGCGGCTCAGGGTCGTCTGATGATTTGGTCAAGCGGTTGATAACGAACTGCTGACCAAAGCCGACGAGGTTTCCAACCAACCAGTAGACCAGCAGGCCGGATGGCGCTCCCCACAACATGTAGAGCATCAGGAGCGGCATACCGACAGCCATCATCTTGCGTTGTAAAGGATCGGCTGAGGGTGCGGGCGTAATTAATTGCAGCACCATCATCGAACCCGCCATGGCGATTTCCATAATGTGGTAAGGGTCGCCAGCGGAAAGGTCTGGCAGCCAGAGAAAGGATGCCTGGCGAAAGTCTAAAGAGATCGTGATGGCCCTGTAGAGCGCAAAGAGAAAGGGCATTTGAATCAGAAGCGGAAGACAACCGCCGAGCGGATTTCCTTCCTTCATCAAACGCAGTTGCTCTAACTGTAATTCTTTGAGTTGCGCTTCATTCCCTTTAGCATTCTTGCCTTGCAGCGACTTGATTTTTTCCTGAATCTCCTTCATGCGCGGCGCGAGCTTTTGCGCCTTCTTCATGGCCTTTGAAGAACGCCACTTGAGCGGGAAGAAAAGGGAATAGATAAAGATTGTAAAGAGAATAATGGCGATGCCGTAGCTGCCTGTCAGATCGCGCAGATGCTTGATAGACCAGAGAATTGGAATAGCCAGCGGCCTTGAGATACTTCCGAGGAAACCATAGTCAATGAGACCTTCGAGGTCTACCTGGCGATTGACTATTCCGCTAATCTCCTGGCTCGTGCTGGTTAGTAAATAGTGATCCTTCGCGCCTGTGTAGAGAATTACCGAAGCGCCATCGGTCGGCACCGGAACAAGTGCGGAAATCAAATATCGAGCCTCTTTGTTAGGACTGTTGGCGATTGGCTGTTCATACTTCGCAGTCCTGTATTCAAGCCCTTCCATTTTCTTCGGCGGGACGACGACCATCGCAAAATAGGTGTCGCCAACTCCCGCCCAATCTATCTGCCCGCCGACGACCTCTTTTCCAGGATTCTCCGTTCTATCGTTGATGGTCTGTGCATAGCCACGTGGGACTTCCTCACCGACGGCTGCAATGCCTTCGGGAGCAACGGAATAAAAAGTGAAATGAGTAATACCCTGATCGCCGATGCTTGGGCCAATTAAAAGCTTGGCCTGCGGCACAGGCTGAGCGTTGTGCTTGAGATTAACTTTGACTTCAGAAGTATAGCGGTCGGCGTTGAAAGAGATAGTCTTTGAAACGTCAAGTCCCGTAGCCTCGTCGCGCATGACGAATTCCAGTGACTGCGTCTGACCGGGATTGAGATTGATATTGACATCAGCGCCCTCGCTTGCGACTCCATTGATTTTATAATTTTTGTTAGCAAGCGCGGCATCAAGATTCTGGTCGCCGGTAATGAGAAGCAAAGGTGCTTGGTTCTGCTTCAAACCCTCTTGCGAAATCAACTCAAGCGGCAGGTGTTGTTTGTTCTGATCTATCCCGGCTGAAAAAATATCGCGCGCAGGTTCGTCGGTCTGTGGGTCTTTATTCTTCTTGATAATCCAACTCGTCACTTTAGCGCCGAGGCTATCCAACTTGACATCATAGAGCGGCGTCTTGATGTTAACTGTCCGCTGCGGCGTGTTGTCTGGAGCGGCAGGGACAGTTGGTGCTGGCTGGCCCGGCGAAGCAGTAGCTTGTGGCGCGGGAGTCGGAGTGCTCGTCGCTGCCTGCCCTGTGTTGGCGTTCGCGTTGGCATTAGCGTTGGAGTTATTCGTCGGCTGATTCTTGATGGGGAAAAGGATATTCCATCCAATCAGAATCGCCAGCGAGAGAACAATAGCAAGAATGAAACGCTGACTATTTTGCATTTGGTATTAGACTACGTTTGCGCTTTCGATAAACAGTCTTTCGAATAAATACAAGCGCCGAAGCGCTGCGCCATCTTCCATTATCATTTCACGGGATCATAGCCGCCCGGATGAAAGGGATGGCAACGCAAGATACGCCGCGCTCCCATCCAGCTTCCGCGCACGGCCCCGTAGCGCTCTATGGCCTCACGCGCGTACTCCGAACAGGTTGGGATGAAACGGCAAGAAGGGGGAAGCAGAGGCGAGACGGCTGCCTTGTAGAATCTTAAAAGTGAGACGAGAACAATCCTCACTGCCTTCACTGCTCAGCTTTCACGGCCTGACCACTTGCTTCGTCGTTTGCGGCGCGTGCGACGATCTGTTGAAACTCTGCGAGCGGCACACCGACCTTGACTTGCAACAGCGCCCGCTTCGCATTCAAGACCCAGTCATACTTGCCCTGCATTCTTTCCAAAGCCTCGTTGCTCAGCCGAAACGTCTCACGCAGAAGGCGCTTTGAGCGATTCCGCTCGACGGCGTTGCCGATGGCTTTGCGCGAGGCCGTAATACCAAATCTATGATGCTCTAAACCGTTACTGAGCACGAAGGCCGTCAAGAAGCGTCCGTCATAGCGCCGCCCGGAGGCATAGACGCGCCGGAATTCGTCGCTGGTACGCAAGTGCGTGTGCTTAGACAAACAAACAACCCGCACACGGCTTAGTAATGCGACGGCGTCAGGCGCTTGCGCCCCTTGGCGCGCCGTCGCTTCAACACGAGGCGACCATTCTTGGTCGCCATTCTTGCGCGGAAGCCATGCGTCTTAGCGCGGCGACGATTGTTCGGTTGAAAGGTTCGTTTCGACATAGTTGAGAATTCTCCATTAAAACGAAAAGTGTAAGACTAAAGGCCAGAACGCTTTCTGTCAAGAAGACGAGCGCATCGGCGGCGTCTCATCAGCCTATTTGTCAGGAGTCTAAACCGGCAAGACTTTTTAAACTTGAGGCTTTATCCTTAAACCTCAACTCGACAATTGTGTTCTGAAATCATTCGTTTCTCGTTGCGCGACTCTTGCTGCCCGATAAAAACCTAACAAAATTGCAGCCTCTTTTAGCAGTCAAAAAAATATTTCCAAAGCCTGTGGATTTCTCTTGCGTCCCGGCTCGGATTATGTTAGTCTCCGCCCCGTTTCGGAGTCAGAAAAAGCCCGTAAGTTGTTGAAAGAGAATTACTTAAAGCATTACTTTAGGTTTCCTAAAGTTTTCCACAAGCCTGTGGAAAAACCTGTGGAAAACTCTCAAAGCGAGGCCGGAAATTTGACCAAGCGGGTGCATTTTCAACACTTCCGCAATGTCACTCAAGGAACAGCTTGAGAGATAAAGGTTGAGATTGTGTATCGTTTCTTGACAGACCCGGCCAGGAGGCTGAAAGTCTTAGATTGAAGACGCGATCGCGATAAGGAAAACGCCATGAGCACTGTCATAGAGAATAGGATTTGGAGCGACATTCTACACGCCGTCGAAAAACGGCTCAATCGCCAGAGCTTCGAGACGTGGTTTCGGCCCATACGCTTTGAGGGTTGCGACAATTCCGAGCACGTCCTGCACCTGCGCGCTCCCAACCAGGTCATTAAAGACTGGGTCAGTTCAAACTATTCTGAAGTGTTAGACGAATCGCTCGAAGAAGTCCACCTTGACGATTATCAGGTAGACTGGCTGATTGACGACGACCAGCCCTCGGCTTCGGAAAAGCTTGCGGAAGATAAAGAGGAGGCGGAGATTTACAATCTTCCGCAGAATCCTCCGTCGAATGGAAAAGGTAAAACGTCGAGTCTCTTTACCCTGCTCGAAGCGGCTGAATCCGACGGATTGACGCCCGGCGCTACTACTTTTGTTGATATTGAACCGATAGAGCTATCGCTCAATCCTAAATATACGTTTCAGACTTTCGTTGTCGGCTCGTGCAACCAGTTTGCTCACGCGGCCTCGCTGGCTGTCGCCGAAGCGCCCGGCAAGACTTACAATCCTTTATATATATATGGCGGAGTGGGCTTGGGCAAAACGCACCTGATGCACGCCGCCGGTCACGCCATCAAGGAGCGTAACCGTCATCTGCGCCTCTCCTATATTTCAGCCGAGAAATTCATGAACGAATTGATTAACGCGATTCGTTACGACAAGACGCAGACTTTCCGTGAGAAATATCGCTCGATTGATGTGCTCTTAATGGACGACATACAGTTCATGGCTGGCAAGGAGCGCACGCAGGAAGAGTTTTTCCATACTTTCAACGCGCTCTACGACGGGCAAAAGCAGATTGTCATTAGCTCCGACTGCCCGCCGCGCGAGATTCCGACTCTGGAAGAGCGGCTTCACTCACGTTTCGAGTGGGGCTTAATCGCGGACATGGAGCCGCCAGACCTCGAAACAAAGGTGGCGATTCTCAAACGTAAGGCAGACCTGGACGGCGTAGGGCTGCCGGACGACGTGGCTTTCTTTATCGCCAGCAAAGTCAAGAGCAACATACGCGAACTCGAAGGCTCGCTCGTACGCCTCGTCGCCATCTCCAGTTTGCGCGGCGTGCCGATCTCGAAGATGCTCGCGCAGGACGCCATCCGCAACATCGCCGAAGACGACCAACCGGCGGGCATTACCATTGAGCAGATTCAACAGGCAGTCGCCGCGCACTATCGCCTGCGGGTTGATGAGTTGTCATCAAAGAATAATGCAAGGCAGATAGCAGTGCCCCGGCAGATTGCCATGTATTTGTGTAAGCGCCTGACGAAACACAGTTTCCCGGAGATAGGTCGAGAGTTTGGCGGCAAGCATCACACGACAGTTATCCACAGTGTGGAAAAAATTGAAGCCCTTGTTTTGAAGGACCCGAATTTCCACAGGGTCGTGAGCGACCTTATGGATAATCTTTGCAAGTAATTAGCCCACTTTCGGGGTTAAAAGTTTTCCACAGTACGCAAAGTGAAGAAGTTCTTTGGATCTAAGATTTAATCTTGAGTTTTCCACATTTCCACAGGAGCAGTCGAAAAGAGCCTGTGGAAAATGAGGAAAACTTTAGGACAGGCAGTTATTTCCACAGGTGCTCTGAGATTTCCACAGCGATTTCCACAGCCCCTGTGGAAAACAATCTCTTTGCTGACAACAGTAAAGTGACTTTTCCACATTTCCACAGGCCCTACTACTACTACTATATATAAATATAGTTATTTAAATAGTATTAATAGTAAAAGGCGAGTTGTGTTTTAGAAGCTGAAGCGAGCAGGTTATAGTAAACAAGCAATCATTCTTTTTATGAGGAGTTGATAGATGGAATTTAGTATCAGCAAGAGTGCTCTACAGAGAGAGCTTGGATTCGTTCAGGGCATTGTCGAGAGAAAGAACACCATCCCCGTGCTCTCCAACATCCTGATCGAGTCTGTCGGCGAAAACACAATCCGCATCATCGGCACAGACCTCGACGTGACCATACGCTGCGAGACGGAGGCCGACATCAAAACGCCCGGCGCAATATGTGTTCAGGCGCGCAAATTGTTTGACATCTCGCGCCTTTTGCCGGACGCGACTGTGAGCTTTCGCAAGGAGGCTAACGATTGGGTGACGGTCAAGTGTGAGCGCTTTAGTTCAAAGATGATGGGCTTGCCGCGCGAGCAGTTTCCTGAAGTGCCGAGCTTCAAATCCGCGCCGATGAAGTTTCCTGCCGAAGTCTTCAAATCCTTCATAGACAAAACCATCTTCGCCATCACGCAGGAGGAATCGCGCTACACGCTTTCGGGCGCAAAATTCATACTGGACAAAACGGGCGCTAAGATGGTCACAACGGACGGACACCGCCTGGCCTATGTCGCACGTCAGGATTTGAATAAAAACGAGTCTCAAGCCACGCTGGACGCTCTCATTCCACGTAAGACGCTGGCGGAGCTAACCAAATTGACGGCCAACGACGAGGGCGAGATTAGTTTGGGCGCGGACGACAATCACATCTACTTCGAGGTCGGCTCACGCCTCTTGATTTCCAGAATGCTGACCGGACAGTTTCCAAACTACGAAATGGTCATGCCGAAGGGCAACGACAAGTCTATCGTCTTCGACAGTACGCAACTTAATCAGGCGATTCGTCGCGTCGCGCTGATGGCGGACGACCGCTCGCACGCCATACGCTTTCATCTCGCGCCCAATCAACTGCAAATTAGCTCGCAAAACGCGGAAGAGGGCGAGGCTCAGGAAGTTGTGACGACGGAATACGCTGGCGACGAAACAGACATCGGCTTCAACGCGCAGTATCTACAGGATTTTCTCAACGTCGTCGGCGACGGCCAAATCTCCTTCGAGTTCAAGGACGGCAACTCCCAGGCCCAACTCAGCCCTGCGGGCGATGCCGACTACGATTACAAGTACGTCGTCATGCCGATGCGTATTTGAAACACTGAAATTCGAGAAAATAACCCGGCGGTTCGAGCAAATATCCTCAACGTTCGACAAATTTTGTCGAACGTTGAGGATATTTGCTCGAACGTCCGACATATTTTGTCAATCGTCCGACAAAATTTGTCAGTCATCCGACATATTTTGTCAATTGTCCGAGCTATTTTCTCGAACCTTCGACAAAATATGTCGGACGCTGAGGATATTTTCTCGAATGTCCGAGCTATTTTCCCGGACGATTGACAAATTTTGTCGGAAGTCCGAGCTATTTTCTCAAAACTCCGTGTTCCGAACTCGAATGGCCGAGAAAATAGCTCGGACTTTTGCAGCTATTTTCTTGATGGTTCGAGTTATTTTCTCGAATGACTGACAAAAAAGGTCGGAAGTTCGAGCTTTTTTCTTGAATCTTCAGGCTTTTTTCTCGAACTCGTCGGTGATTTTTCTCTAACATCCGACCTTTTTTGTCAATCGTCCGAGCTTTTGCCCGACGCTCCGAGCTATTTACTCGAAACTTCACCCTTTGAGCCTGAAACTTCGTGCATAAAGCAACGCGCGTTCGATAGCAGACCGAAACGCCGTGCAATTCATGACACTCCTTGTCATGTTTCTGCTGTAAACTCGCGGGCGGTATCGGGCGTCGCTTGAGAGTTGAGGAGGCTTTATGCGTGCTGACCGCTTGCTTTCCATCATGTTGAACTTGCAGGTTCACCGTCGTTTGACGGCGCGCGAGTTGGCGCAGAAGTTGGAGGTGTGCGAGCGCACCATCCACAGGGACATGGAAGCGCTTTGCACTGCGGGCGTGCCTGTCGTCGCGGAACGCGGGATGAATGGCGGGTGGATGCTGATGGAAGGCTACCGCACGAACCTGACGGGCCTGAACGACGCAGAGACACAGACGCTCTTTCTGCTCAAGCCGTCAAAGCTTCTAACTGACCTCGGTTTGAACAAAGCTTCCGAAGCGGCCCTCATCAAGCTTCTGGCGTCGCTCCCAGTGCTTTCGCGTCACAGCGCGGAGTACGCACGCCAGCGCATACACGTCGATGTTACGGGCTGGAATCGCGAGGCGGAATCCGTCCCGCATCTGCACACTTTGCAGGAAGCGGTCTGGCATGAGCGCAAAATCTTTTTCACTTACGGGCAGAGCGCAGAGTGCTTGGTCGAACGTCAGGCTGACCCGCTTGGGCTTGTGGCAAAGGGAAGCGTCTGGTACTTGGTGGCCGCCGTCGAAGGCGACATACGCAGTTATCGCGTCTCAAGGATTCAGGACGTGACGCTCTTAGACCAATTGTTCGTTCGTCCAAATGATTTCGATTTGGCCGCACACTGGGAGCAGTCTTCGCAAAAGTTCAAGGCGCACGTTCCGCGCTATCAAGCGACGGCGCGCGTTCACCCTTCTATCTTTCCGCGCCTGCGCTACGCCGGAAGATTCGCGCACGTTGAACCGACCGGCCACACCGACACGGAAGGATGGCTGCACGTCTCTCTGCGATTCGACGCCGAAGAGATGGCCTGCGAGTACGCGCTCAGCTTCGGCCCGCAGTTGGAAGTTTTAGAGCCGCCCGCGTTGCGTGAGAAGGTTATTCAGATGGCCTCAAGCGTCATAGACTTTTACGCGAACAGAACGCCTGCCGCTTAGCATTTCAAATTACTTAAAAAGCAATCCTCATCCGTGCTCAATAAGCGGCATAAAAGCTCTTCGTGTGTTAAAATTCAACCCATGCTGCTCGAATCTCTTGAGGTACACAATTTCAGGAACCTGAGCGGCAAAATCTTCTGGGGCGATAGCCTCAACATCATCTACGGCGACAACGGCCAAGGCAAAACTAACTGGCTCGAAGCCATCTATCTTCTCGCCACCACTAAATCTTTTCGCACTTCGCACCTACAGGAAACCATACGCTTCGGTGAAGACCTCGCGGTCGTGCGCGGGAGCGTCCGTCAGAGCACTGAAGTCTCGCGCGATCTGCAAGTCACCTTTCAGGGCAACACGAAATCCATCTCCGTCAACGGTAAGCGCGAAGCCGTCACGCGTTACCTGGGCCAACTGCACACCGTCGCCTTTACCGCCGACGAACTCAACATCGTGCGCGGGATGCCCGATGCGCGCCGTAAGTTTTTAGACCGTGGCGTCGTTGCTCTTCATCCCGCTTACGTCCAAACGCTCGCCGACTACAACCGCGTCATCAAGCAGAAAAACCGTCTGTTGCAGGATGCCGCCGACTCAGAGTTGAGCATCGAGGAAATCAAAGAACAAATCGCTCCCTGGAACGAACAACTCGTCGCGCTCAGCGCCGAGATTCATCGCTCGCGCACAGACTACGTGGAACGCTTAAAACAGGGCCTGGAACGAAGGCTTTTCGAGCGCGAAGACATCACCATCCGCTACGTCTCATCGCTCGAAGGCAAGGGCGATTTGACGGACTACGAAGCGCTCATCGCGGAGCGTTTGCAGCTACGCTTACAGGCCGAACTCGCCTCCGGCTACTCTCTCATCGGCCCGCACCGCGACGACCTGGAGATTCTTTTCGACGGCCACGATATGCGTGCTTTCGGAAGCTCCGGCCAGCAGCGTAGCGCGTTGATAATACTTGACTTAGCGGCGATTTCGGTGTATCATTCATGGCATCAGGAATATCCACTTTTCCTCATCGATGATGTGGATGCGGAGCTTGATCGAAAGCGTATCGGATACTTGCTGGAATACCTTGAGGGGCGCACACAGACCTTTATCACGACCTCCAAAGAGAGCCTCGTGGAACAGTTCGTCTCGCGCGCTCACGTTTACCAGATTCAGGGCGGCACGGTCGCTGGCGGCGACCCTTCGGCGGAGTTATTTCAGACCTCCGCAAAGGCCCTTGAGAGCATCTAAGGTTTAGACAAAAACGGCGCGCTTTTTAGTGCTGATTACAATGCGTTTTCGGAAGATTATTTTATGAGCAGAAGTATTGAAGAGGAGATTAGTTTGGCTACACCAACATCAACCATCACGAAGAAAAAAAATATGGCCTATGATTCGAGTTCGATTACGGTGCTGGAAGGACGCGAAGCCGTCCGTAAGCGTCCAGCCATGTACATCGGCTCGACCGGCGATATGGGATTGCATCACTTGGTTTATGAAGTGGTGGACAATTCCATAGACGAAGCGCTCGCCGGATACTGCGATACGGTCGAAGTTAATATTCATTTAGACAATTCCATTACGGTTGTTGATAACGGTCGCGGCATTCCCGTTGACTATCACAAGGGCGAAAAGAAGTCTGCTGCCGAAGTCGTGATGACCAAGCTGCACGCTGGCGGCAAATTCGATTCCAATGCTTACAAGGTTTCCGGCGGTCTGCACGGCGTCGGCGTCTCCTGCGTCAATTTTCTTTCCGAAACACTGCGCCTTGAAATCTGGCGCGACGGCAAAACTTACGAGCAGGAATACGTTCGCGGCATCGCCGTCACCAAACTCGAACAAACCGGCAAGACACGCAAGCGCGGCACGAAGATTACTTTCAAGCCCGACACTGAAATCTTCGACACGACCGTCTACAGCTTCGATAAACTGTCAGAGCGCTTGCGCGAAAAAGCTTTTCTCAACAAAGGCATTCGTATCACCATCAAGGATGAGCGCGAAGAGACGGAGCGCTCGCACGAGTTTTACTACAAAGGCGGCATCGCAGAATTCGTCAAGCACCTGAACAAGAATAAGACGACGCTCCATGACAAGCCGCTCTACTTCGAGCGCGTCGGCGATGCGCTTTCCGTCGAAGTGGCGATTCAATACAACGATGGCTACGACGAGAAGGTCTACTCCTTCGCCAACAACATCAACACCGTTGACGGCGGCACGCACCTCTCAGGCTTTCGTTCAGCCTTCACCCGCACCATCAACGCCTATGCTCAATCATCCGGGCTAGCCAAGAATTTCAAAGGCTCGCTTTCAGGCGATGACGTGCGCGAAGGTTTAGTGGCCGTCATCTCCGTCAAGTTGCCGCAGCCGCAGTTTGAGGGACAGACCAAAGGCAAGCTCAATTCGGACGTGAAGGGGGCGGTCGAATCGTTCTTGAACGAGCGCCTGACGGAATTCTTTGAGCAGAACCCGACCGTCGCACGAAAAATCGTCGGCAAGGCCGTAGACGCGGCTCGTGCGCGTGAAGCCGCGCGCAAGGCCCGCGAGATAGTCCGCAAAGGCGCAATTGGCTCGACCATGCTCCCCGGCAAGCTGGCCGATTGCCAGGAACGCGACCCGCAGCTATGCGAGATTTACATTGTCGAAGGAGATTCCGCAGGCGGCTCTGCCAAACAGGGGCGCGACCGTAAGAATCAGGCCATCCTCCCGTTAAAAGGTAAAATCTTGAACGTCGAGAAGGCCCGCTTCGACAAAATGCTCGGTCACGGCGAGATAAAAACGCTGATTACGGCGCTCGGAACAGGCATCGGCAAAGATGATTTCGACCTCGGCAAGCTGCGTTATCACAAAATCATTTTGATGACGGACGCCGACGTTGACGGCTCGCATATACGCACGCTGCTCCTGACCTTCTTTTATCGGCAAATGCCGGAATTGGTTGAAAACGGCCACATTTTCATCGCTCAACCCCCGTTGTTTAAAGTAAAGCGAGGTAAGAAAGAGGAGTACATCAAGGACGAAAGGTCTATGGTGCGCTACATGATGCGGCAGGCGACCGCCGACATGAAGGTTAAATCGGCAGGCTCGAATACCGTCATCGAAGGAAAAGATTTGGCTCGCGCTCTGGAGCAGATGGTGGAATTCAAGCGTTACTGCGAAAAGACCGCGCGCCGTCTGGGCGGCGATAGCCGTATGCTAGACACGCTTCTTGAAGCCCTCGCCGGAAGAAAGGGTATCCTGCGACGGGAGGACGTGACGCTACGCAACGTCTTTGAAAGCGAAGACGATGTGGCAAGGCTCGAAGGGGCTTTGGCCGCGAAGCGCTACAAGACAGACCTCACGGAAGACGAAGAACACGGCATGTGGGAGATAGAAACCACGTCTGATTCCGGTGTCACAGTGTGCATTGACTGGAATCTGGCGAGCTACGTAGAGTTTCAGAAGGCAGTCGAACTCTACAAGACGCTGGAAGACCGTCTGGCCGCGCCTTTCATGGCCGGAGAAAATGGGACGAGCGAACACCTGGAGACGCGCGAAGCTCTGCTTGAGCGCGTGCTGGCAGCAGCCAAGAAGGATTTAACCATCCAGCGTTATAAGGGCTTAGGCGAGATGAATCCCGAACAGCTTTGGGAGACGACTATGAACCCTGAAAAGCGTACGCTCCTTGAAGTGAGGGTGGATGATGCCGTGGAAACGGACGAAATCTTCACGGTGCTGATGGGCGATGCGGTCGAGCCGCGCCGCCGCTTCATCGAAGACAATGCGCTCGACGTGAAGAATCTGGATGTCTAGTTTTTGATACAACAGAAGCGTGGCGTGTCAGGCTCGCAGGCGAGATTTGACACACCACGCTTCACAGTGTAAACTGGGCTTCCTTTTCCTCCTGTGAATCTTGCCGCTGCATACTGGAGTATGCAGCGGATTTTTTGTCCCCAAAAACAGGAAAATCCGCCAGATTCATCAGATAATTCTCAAGAGCCGTCGCTATTTTTCATCGTCCGGCGTGCGCGTGGCCGTATATTCGTCCAGGTCTATCCGCTCGGATTCTGTAATCCCTTGCTGGTTGTAGTAGCCGCCGGGCGCAAACTGCCCTGATTCGCCGATGTCCAGCGAGCGTTGTTCATGGGATGGGCTGACCGCTTCCGTGGCCGTCGGCGCTGTCTTCGGCTTCAAGCCCTCATCTGCGCTGCTGTCATTAAGTGAAGAGTCTCTCTGATTATCATTATCTACCATTATGTGTGCTCCTTGATTCTAAGGTTGTAAGTGGACGCGCCGACTCGCGGTAGCGTTCGACGCGGAAACGGGAAAGCTTGAGCGGCGTGCCGGGAACGATTCCTGCTTTGCGCGCGGCGATGTCAACCTGCTGGCGCGCCGTCTCGACACCCTGTATGTCCGGCAGCAGCAGCCCGCGCCGCCTGCCTTCTTCATCTTCGACGATCACTCCGTAAATGGCCGGGTCTAAGTCTTCAAATTCCGCCGGTTCGGGGGCGTAAAGCACGTCAACCGAGTAACGCAGATTGGAGAGTTCGGAGGGCGCGACGGGCTGAAAGCGCGGGTCACGCGTGGCGGCGCTGATGGCATTGGCAATCAACTCTTCGGCAAGAGTTTTCTTGACAGGCTCGATTGTGCCGATGCAGCCGCGCAAGTCTCCCGTAAGAGTTTTGAGAGAGACGAAGCAGGCAGCGCGTTGATTGAGCAAGTCAGAAGAAGTGGACGGCGGCTCAATAATGATTCCTTCGCGAATAAAAGCTTCGACGGCGCTGCGTGCAAGCACCGGCATCTCTTCGCCATCCGAACTGGCGGCTTCCTGTTTAGATGTAGCTTCCTGATTAGATTCGGTTATTCGCTCACTACCAACTTCGGCCTCTTCATCTGAGCCGCGAGCCTGCAAGAGTTGCGCGACCATGTAGCCGACGCCGAAAGGGGCTTCGTAGTGCAGGACATCACAGTTTGCTTTCAACCCTCGCGTTGCGCCAAAGGCGACGAGCATCGAGCGGTAGCCACATTCACCCGCCAGCTTTCGCAAATTCTGGTCGATGTTGACAATTCGTTCCGGTTGGCAATCGTGCAGGCTGGCGACCACTTCTTCGTCAAAGAGATGCGCCTGCGGTTGGTATCCAGCGGGCGCTTCGGGTTTCAAGCGGTGGCTCAAATCGCCGCTGGCGACGAGCGCTGCGGGCCTGCCTGTGGCCTCTACCGCGCGTCGTATGCAAGAGCCAAAGCGCAGGTGGTCTTCGTTGGATAGAAAATTATAGCCGAGCGCGACGAGCCGCCCGCGCCAGCCATTACGTTGCAGAAAATAGAGCGGGACGGCTGTGCCGTGATCCAACTCATAGCCCTTGATGCCAACAACTTCATAACCCTGCTCGGCGGCGGCGCTCATGATTGATTGCAGCAACTCTTCATCAAGCGGAGCTTCGACTTTCGTTTCAGGCGCGCGAAAGTTGGCGAAGTCGCCATACAAAATTGAGTCCTGATAGGTAACGAATGCGCGCGCGTCGAGCGGCGCATGAGGCGAGATCATGACGACGGTTTCAGCGCCGCTCTCAATGAGACGCAACGTGAAATCGCGCATGGCATCAATCGAGCCGCGCACTTCCGAAGCCGCCTCGCGCCCGACTTCGGGAACCATAATCGGCGGGTGCGGCACGATGCCCGCAAAGACGATGGAATGCGTACTCATCTTTCGACCAAAGCAAACCGAAAGTGTGCACAGGCACGCTCTTAAATCAACGCATCGAAAAAGGACGAAGACCTCAGGTCGCGCGACACCTGAAAGCGCAGACATCCACGACAATGAGGGAAACAAATTTTGGGGAACAGCCGCATTCTATCACACGCCGCAGCATAGCCCACAAGCCTCTTATTGCGCCGCGATGGAAAATCCATCTATGATGTTTCGCCGAAGAAAATAGATTTGGAAAATTGCTATCAGGGTTTTCGGCGACGGAGAAGTTTTGAATGGCCGGGACGGATAAAAAGTTCGAGGTATTGATTGTCGGCTGTGGGCCAGCCGGGTCATTTGCGGCTGAACATCTGGCGCGCAGCGGTGTGCGCGTGGCGCTCTTTGACGGGCGGCCCGCTAACGAGCCGAAGGCTTGCGGCGGCGGCGTCACATCAAAGGCTTTGAAGGCTTGGCCGCAACTGCTCAAAGCCGTAGGGCGCACGATTGATGAAGTGGAGATGTATTCGCCCGCTGGAAAAAAATTGCGGCTGAAACTCGAAGAGCCGTTTGCCATCTATTCGCGCACGGCGTTTGATTCCTACCTGCGCGAGCGTGCGCTCGACGCCGGGGCGCGAATCTTCAACGAGCGCGTCTCGCTTCAAGCGCGGGCGAGCGAAGAAGATGATTGGATTGTCAGAAACAGAAGCGGCAAACGTTGGAGCGCGCCGTTGCTCGTCGCCGCTGACGGCGCAAACAGCCCGATTGCGAAAAGGCTGGCAGGCGCGTTGCCGCCCGCCGAGATGGAAGTCGCCTTCGGCTACCGCGCGCCGCTGCCGAAGGAAGAACATGCGCCGACCGTTATAGCTTTTCTGCCGGGCTGGGCCGGTTACGCCTGGGCCTTTCCGCGCGTAGATCATCTCTCGTTCGGCATTGCGACATCACAGGACGCGTTCGATCACAAAGCGCTTGACCGCCTGCTCTGGGATTTCATGGTCGGCTATTACCGCACACGCGCCGACGAGACTGCCGGGCTTTGGGCCGCAAGAGCCGAGGACAAGGCGCGCGACGAGTTGATTAAAGAGAAGCTTCAAGGTGCGGTTGAAAAATACGCGGCGCGCATTCCCGGACTCGCGGCAGAGACTTGGAACACGCGGCGCGCAGCAGGCAGGGGTTGGGCGCTGTTGGGCGACGCGGCGGGTTTTGCAGACCCAGTGACGGGCGAGGGCATTTACTATGCGCTCCGCTCGGCAGAGCTTTTCGCGAAAGCCTATCTGATGGGCCAACCCTGTGATTATGAGAATCTCTGGCGTAATGACTTCGGGCGCGAGTTAAAGCGGGCCGCAGAGATGCGCCGCCGCTTTTACGGAAGCTTCTGGGGAGCGCCCTTTACGGAAAGAATGATTGAACTGGGCCGCGCGCATAGCGGCATCCGGCGCGTCCTGCGCGAACTGGTCGCAGGCGATCAGGGCTACGTCAATCTCAAACGCAAACTGGCCCGCAGCGTCGTCTGGCCGCGATAAGGAAACGATGAAGTAGGAACGATGAACGATGAACTAGAAAGCAGTTGACTTCAATTCATCGTTGCAGCGTTCCTCCTTCATCGTTGTTTTTCGTCTTCGTCGTGTCCGAGCAATAAGGCTCTGGCCTTGTCGAGCGCGCTGGCGTTGTCCAGGACGAGGTTGAGGGCGCGTAGAATTTTTGCGGGCGGATGAGAGCGTGCTTCGGAGAGCATGGTCAGGAGCTTGGGCATTTCGCGCAGGCCCTGTACGACGTAGAGCGCGATTTTCTCTGCCTCAAGGCGGTCGCGTCCCTGGCCCATCAGTACCATGACGAGCCTTTGCCGCGCGTCCTCGAACATATCAAATTCTAAGCTGGTGTCGTCAATCATCGCTCGCTCCCAATAGTTTTACAGGCTCGTTTATCTGGACGCGATACAGCCGGAGACTTTGCGCTTTGCACACTGAGTCTTGCCAGCGGCTTTCGGCCTTCACCTCTGCTCATCGCTTGGCCTTGTGTAAGGCGCGAGGCGGCGCTTTAGTTCTGCGGGAACGGGGACGGTTTCAAACGTATCGCGGCGGACGGCGACGAGGACGAAATGTGCCTCTGCGATTATCTCTTCCGCGCCTTTGCGCCGCACTTCAAAGTTAAGCCGCAGCGATTTTGTGCCGATGCGTCCGACGTAGACGGAGACTTCCAGCAAATCGTCCAACTGCGCGGCGTGGCGAAAGTCGCATTCCAGATGCGCGCGCGGCAGCCAGATGTCCAATTCATCGAACATCACGCTATAGGGCAAGCCGACTGAGCGAAAAAGCTCGGTCTCCGCGAATTCAAAAAAGCGTATGTAAGCGCCGTAAAAAATGATCCGCGCCGCGTCAACGTCACCCCAGCGGACGCGCTCTTCAATACTAAACTTTAAGAATTTATCCATTGATTCATTTAATCATTGATTCAATGGACAAATGATTAAATGAGCCAATGAATCAATGAATCAATCTTCTATGGTTGAAGTGTTTGAAGAAAGTCTGCGAGCGAGCGGTTGAATTCTGCGGGACGCTCGATGTTGGAGATGTGCGCCGCGCCGCTGATGACTTCAAGACGCGAGCCGCGAATCTCGCGGCGCATTAGCTCTGCATCCTGCCGAGGCGTCAGCTTATCAAGGCTTCCGACGATGATAAGCGTGGGCGCTAGAATGCCCGGCAGGAAGTCTGTCTGGTCGCTGCGCGCAGCCATGCCTTGGAGCGCGGCTGCTGCGCCTTGCGGGTTAGTGCTCGTTATCATACGGCGGACGCGTGAGACCGTGTTGGGTTGCTCGGCAAGCGTGGCGGGTGCGAGCACTTTCGTTAAAAAGGAGTCGGCGATTGCTTCCATCCCGTCGCGCAGGATTGTTTGCGCCTGTTCCATACGGCTGCGGCGGGCTTCGTCCGTATCGGCTTGCGGGCGCGTGTCCGCGAGGATGAGAGCGCGAACGCGCAAGGGGAAGCGACGATAGAAAGAGAACGTCACGTAGCCGCCCATCGAGAGACCGCCGACGACTGCACGCCGAATCTCAAGCTCATCAAGGAGCGCGGCCACGTCGCGCGCCATCTCATCCATCGCTGCCACATCGCCCGCCGCTGTCGTTTCGCCCAAGCCACGCAGGTCAGGTGTGATGACGCGGTAGCTATCGCTCAAGACTTCGACCTGCTCACGCCACATCGAGCGATTGAACGGATAGCCGTGAAGCAAAACGACGGGCTGGCCTGACCCTTCGTCATCGTAAGCCATTTCGATTCCACGCACCCTCGCGCTTTTCATAATCTATCGCCACCTCTCTGAAACGATGAAGTCGGAACGATGAAGGATGAACTGTTAAGAGCTTGTCTTTCATTCATCATTCCGCGTTCCGCGTTCATCGTTATCATTTAACCCTGCTGGTTCTTCTTTTCAGAAAATCCATGAGAACAAACTGAGATAGATTGTTCGGATTGGCGAAGTAGGCTTTGCCGTTCGTCATGGCGGTCATCTCTTTGACGAACTCGACGAGGTAGTAATCGCTGGCGAGCATGAAAGTATTTATCATGACGCCAGCCTTACGACACGCCTGCACTTCCTTGAAGGTCTCGGCCATGACAAACGGGTCCATGCCCATAGGGTTTTTGTAGAGCCTGCGCTCCGATGAATTTGCGTCGCGCAAGGCGGAAGCGGCGCGCCGACCGTAGCTGGTTGCTGCGGCAGCATCCAGGAAGCAGGCTGTCGGCTTGCCGTCCGTCACCATCACAATCTGCTTCATCTCTTTACGCTGCGCTTGCAGCAGACGCCGCGCGAGACGCAAGCCCTCCGCTGTGTTGGTATGGTATGGGCCAACCTGCGTGGTGGCGAGCTTCGCCATCGGCAATTCTTCGGCGCTGTCGTGAAAGAGCACTATTTTCAACGAGTCGCCCGGATATTGCGTGCGTATCAGGTGGGCCAGGGCGAGCGCCACCTTCTTCGCAGGGGTGAAACGGTCTTCGCCGTAGAGAATCATAGAGTGCGAGCAGTCGAGCATGACGACCGTCGCGCAAGATGATTGATAATCGCATTGATGAACGTGCAAATCGCTGTATTCGAGATTGAGCGGAACAGTGAGTCCCTCGCGCTGGATGGCAGAGAGCAGCGTCGTGTTGACATCCAGATTGATTGTGTCGCCAAACTCGTAGAGCTTCGACGCTTGCGCCGCTTCGACGCCGGTCGAAAGATGCGCGGTGTCGTGACGCCCGACGGAACTCTTGCCGAGACTGCCCAACAGATTCCGCAGCGTCTTATAGCCTAGAAAATCCAAACCCTTTTCCGTCACTTCAAAATGGACGTTGCGGGGCATGGGGTCTGACACTTCGCCTCGTCCGCCCCGTTGCTGCGGGCGTCGCTGCTGCTGCGATTGCTCCTCCTTCAAATTCAGATAGCCTTCTTCGACCAGCCGCTCTATCAACTGGTTAAGCATCTCTTCGAGGAGCGACCCCTTGAATTTGCCGTCGTTGTCGGCGAGCATCTCTTTGACCTGCTGCTCGTCGAGCAAACCCTGTTCGAGCAAAGCCTGCAAGAGCGCACGCCTGAGCGCATCAAGAGAGGTGTCCTGCTCTCTACGCTCGCGCGTCCAGTAATAATCGTCGTCGTAACCGGACTGGAGCAGAGAGTCCGAGAGCGCATTCATCAAATCGCCGAGATTGATTGACGAGACATCGAGGCCCTTGAATTTTGAATAACGTGTAAACTTCATCGCTTCCTTGATCTGTGATCTGAAACAGCGGACTTCAAGATCGGTTTATTCGGATTGAAAATTCTCTACATCGAAAAACCTCAACTCGACCGGCATGTCGCGGGCCATGATGAAGAATGTGATTTTGAGCGTCGCGGCTTCCTCGTCGACCTCTGCAATTGTGCCCTTGAAGCTTGCGAACGGGCCGCTTTTAATGCGCACCGTCTCTCCCGCGAGGAATTTATACGTCTGCTGCGTGAGGTAGGGGCGGGCTGCATTTGCGCTTTCGACAACGGCCATCAAATCGCGCACGTCCTTGGGTTCAACGCGCGAGTCGGCCAGAAGTTTCCGCACCAACTCACGAAGCAGGCTTTCCTCATCCATCAACAGCACGATGAAAAGGTCTGTCGCCTCGATCAGCTTCCGTCTGTTGAAGCGAACCAGATTGAGCGTGCGCTTGAAGAGAGCGATAGTTTCAGTCGCCAGCCGAATGCCTGCTCCTTCATGTTTGGGCGCTGCTTCGAGACGCTGCTCAATCAATTCGAGCAGCTTCTCAAACGCCTGTGAGCTATCTGCGATGCTGCGGAGCAGACTGTTGAAGAGATCGGCTTTCTCCTGCGCGAGAGCGTAGATGACGTGTTCCACTCCGACAAGGTTCTGCTCGCGCCCTCGTGCTTCCGAAATTGCGCGCTCGAAAATCCGCCAGCCGCTTTCGGCAAACCTGCCTCTGTATGTTTCAAGAGTAGCCATGATTTGTCAGCCTCCCTTCGGTATTTTGAAACTCTTATCTCGGATTCCAAATCATAAATCCAAAATTAGCTATAGCGTCCAGTCTCCGTCAGGTCATCATAAATCATGCCGCGCCTGTCTTTCTTCGCTTTGGTGGCGGCGGTGTAGCCCCCCTCTTCGTTGCGGCTAATTTTGTTCTGAGCGTAGAGACCTTCGAGCGCGAATTCACAGGCTGAAACAATCACGCCCGTGTCCCCGCGTTTGAAGTCAAAGGGAATCGTCGCCGTCTCTATTAACTCAGGCACAGCTTGCAGCAGGTTCAGGCATTCGTCTGCTGAAGCAGTATCGGCGAGACGCAGATTGTTGCCTTGGTCAAACCAGCGAATCGCGTCCGTAAAATCTATGCCGACGAAATAGCCTTCAAAGATAACGCCTGCGGCGCGCTTGATTAAGTCTTTGGCGATCTTGGTCGCGCCTATCTGCTCGCCTTCGTATTCGAGTTCCATTTTGCCGCTCATAGAAGGAACGGCTGCATAAATGTCGGAGATGCGCGGGACGATTTCGTCTTCTTCGGTGAAGAGCGCGCGGCGTTCGGCGTTGGAGACGATTGCTTCCATGACGCTGATGGGCAGGCGCTGCGAGACGCCGGAGCGCTTGTCTATACGCTGGTCGTCGCGCGCCTCGAAGGCTATCTGCTCGACTATGTCGCGGATGAAATCAGGGATAAAGAGTTGACCACTGAGTCCGTCGCGCGTCGTCCATGCTTCCTGCTTTGTAATCTCGACGCCGAGTTGCAAGTCCGTCGGATAGTGCGTTGAAATCTCCGCGCCGATGCGATCTTTCAGGGGCGTGATGATTTTGCCGCGCGCAGTATAGTCTTCAGGGTTGGCCGAGAAAACGAGCATCACGTCGAGCGGCAGACGCACCGGGTAGCCCTTAATCTGCACGTCGCCCTCCTGCATGATGTTGAAGAGGCCGACCTGAATTTTGCCCGCAAGGTCTGGCAGTTCGTTGATGGCGAAGATGCCTCGATTGGCGCGCGGCAAAAGGCCGTAGTGAATCGTCAACTCGTCTGACAAAAGGTGTCCGCCTTTGGCCGCCTTGATGGGGTCAACGTCGCCGATGATGTCCGCGATGGTCACGTCGGGCGTCGCCAGCTTTTCGACGAAACGCGCGTCGCGCCCAATCCAAGTGATGGGCGTCTGGTCGCCTTCGGCTACTATCAACTGTCGCCCATAAGCCGAGATTGGATGAAAGGGATTGTCGTTGACTTCAGAGCCTGCGATTGCCGGAACGCGCTCGTCCAGGAGGTCTGTCAATTGACGAATGATGCGGCTCTTGGCCTGCCCGCGCAAGCCGAGCAGGATTAGATTGTGCCGCGCTAAGATAGCGTTTGTAATCTGCGGGATGACCGTTTCATCGTAGCCGACGATGCCGGGAAAAAGTTTCTCACCCGCGCGAATTTTACGAACGAGATTAGCTCGCATCTCGTCTTTGACAGAAGAGACGCGATAACCGCTTGCTTTAAGTTCACCTAGATTCTTTGCCAGTGCCATTATTTGAAACCCTGTTCTGTGTAGTCTGTTTAGTTAACCCTGTCGATTTAATCCAACTCGCCAGCGCTTCGGCCAGCGTGCGGTGTGTGCGCATTCGCGTAAAGTCCACGCCGAGGCCAATGAGGCTCTGCGCGGCCTGCGCTGTGACGCCCGTAACGATGGCCTCCGCGCCCACCAGCTTGAGCGAGGTGACGAGGTTGCTCAAGTTGGCGATAGCGTGAGAGTCAACGATGCGTGCGCCGGTAATATCAATGATGCAGGCGCGAGCGCCCGTGCGCGTCACCTCACCCAGTGCGGCCTGCGTCGCGCGATTCATCCGCTCCGTATCGAGCGAGCCGATGAGGGGCAGCACCAGCACGTCGCGCCAGACGGGGACAACCGGTGTCGAGACTTCTTCGATCATCCGCCCGCGTTCTTCGTTCAGACGAGCGAGAGCATCCTTTTGCTCGCGCAGTAGTTGCTCGGCGCGCTTGCGCTCGATGCCAAGCGCAATACCGTTGGCGACGGACGCCATCGCCTCAAGCGCCGCCTCCGTCAGCGTGTGGCGTGCGAACATCGCCATCACTCCTGTCAGCCGATTGTCGACAACGAGCGGGTAACCGGCGAAGGCCACCATGCCTTCACGCGCCGCCCATTGCTGATCGCCGACGCGCGGGTCACCCACTACAGAGTTGGTCAGATGTGCCCGGCGCTCCTCGGCAATGAGGCCGATTTTGAAGCGGCCCACGGGCACGCGCGCGTGTGCGCCGTCCAGATGCGTGTACATCCCTGCGCTGGCCTGAAGTTCCAGCATGTTCTCCGCCGCGTTGAGTGTCCAGACGCGGGCAAACGCGGCGTCCAGGTGATTAACCAGCGTTTCGGCGCAACGCTGTAGTATATCGCGCAGGCTGTCGCCTTGAACCAGCGCCGCGCCGATGTCAGCACCGAGATTCGCCAGGCGTGCGCTCTCGGCCAACTCCTCGGCCACGCGCCTTCTCTCCCTGATGTCGCGGATGATCCCCGTAAAGTAGCGCTTGCCGCCTCTGGCAAACTCGCTGAAAGAAATTTCAACCGGAATCTCGTGGCCGTCTTTATGGAGGCCCTGAAGCTCAACGCCGTCCCAGGAGATGTGCTTTGTGCCTGTCTCAACGTAACGCTTCAAGCCTGCCCGGTGTAGTTGACGAAGATAATCCGGCATGAGCATCGTCAAGTCCGCGCCCGTCATCTCCTCGACGGTGTGGCCGAAGATATGCTGGCCGGCGCGGTTGACGTAGATAATGCGGCTGTCCTCGCCAATCGTGATAATAGCGTCTGAAGCGGTTTCGGCGAGCGTGCGAAAACGCTCTTCGGATTCGCTCCGCGCTTCCTCCGCCAGTTTGCGCTCGATAAACTGACCCATCTGGCTGCCGAGGCTTGCCATCATCTTCAAGACCGATTCTTCGGGCGGGCGGACTTCGCGGCTGAAAAACTCCATCACGCCGAGAGCCTGACTGCCGAGCAGGATGGGGAAGCAGAAAGCTCCGTGCAAACCCGCGCTCGCTGCTGCGGCGCTGCGCGGAAAACTGCCATTGGCGGCAACATCCGAAATCCAGGCCGGTGCGCTGCTTTCCCAGACGCGACCGGGCAAGCCCTCGCCGCGCGTGAAGGTGCGTTCCCGGCTGAGCGTTTCAAATTCCGCGACTTCCATTGCAGGCTGATGCCACGCCTTGACACAACGCAGCACATCGGCCTCGCGGTCAACAATCCAGAGCGCGCCCACCTGCCAGCCGAGACTCTCGCAGATGGCTTGCAGAATCTTCGGCGTCGCCTCGTCCAGCGAGGCAGACTCGGCCAGTGCGCGCGTCACCGCGTATTGCGTGATGAGGTGATGTTCCTCGTCTTTCATTCCTTGATCCCTTCACTAGCTGGCCGATGAATTAACGTCGTTGGCGATGTAAGCGTCGCCGCGCCGCGAAACCAAATTATCCGCTTCAAGCTTTTCCAGATGCGCAAGGACGGCACGCTCGGCCAAGGCATGTGCTTTCGGATGAACGTCCGTATAAACGCGCGCGACGATTTCTGCGGGTTCGCTTGCGCCCGCGCGCACAGCTAATAAAATATTCGCTTCGCGTTCCATGCGATGCGCCATGTACTCTTCTATCTTCGCCAGCGGATTTCCCATCGCTGGCCCATGCGCGCCAAAGAGCACGGTCAGGTTGGGCAAGGCGCGCATGCGTTCGAGCGAATTAAGATAATCACGCATGTTGCCCTCAGGCGGATTAATCAGAACAGAGCCGAGGCCGACGATGTTATCGCCCGTGATGAGCGCGCCGGTGCTCTCTTCGTAAAAGCATAGATGGCCGCGCGCGTGTCCCGGCGTGTGCAGCGCTCGCAAGCTGATCTGCGGCTCGCCCGCTAGTTCTATCACCTCTTCGTCTTCAATCAAGCGGTCAACTTTAATCTGCCCGCGCAGCGCTTCAGCCGTCAACTGATGTGCAGCGACCGGCACGCTGCCCCGCAAGTGTTCCGAGAGCGCGTTCACTCCACCGACGTGATCCGGGTGCAAGTGTGTCAGGATGATCTCACGAATCTTGCGCCCTTCCTTCACTAAATCGTCAACGCAAGCCGCGAGCGCTGCCTGCTCTTCTTCAAAGTCCGATGCGGGGTCAATGATAACGACTTCGCGGTCGCCGACGATGTAGCAGTTGGTGTGCGTCGCGGGCGGCAAGGTTTTCGTGCGCACCGGAAAGCAGATGAAGCCGGGACGAAACTCTATGCGGCGGACGGGCAGCCCGTGCGCTTGCGAGAGGGAGAGAAAACGCTCCGTAATGTCTTCCGTCAATCCGCCTGCGAGAGTCTTTAGGGCGTGCAGTACGGGCGGCGCTGTCAGTACTTCCGAGCGCTGCCAGCGATTATAAGCCTCGCGCGCCGTCGTCCACTCGCCCGCGTCCAATTCGCCTTCGTGTTTCAAGACGGGTTCCTGCTTCGTAGGACAGTTGACCATAAAGAACCAAGTATCGAAACGGCGCGGGCTAAAGGGCGGGGTAACCCAGCGCCCGGCGCATGTGAAATCGCTCGCGTCCAGATGCAGTCCGTAGTGTTCCAGAAGTTCTGGAAACGACATGCGACCTGATTCGAGGTCGTCAAGAAGGGATGCGCGCTGCCCTTTCGTCAGCGTCTCACTCCCACGCGCGACGAGCACGCCGAGTTCTTCAAATAATTCGCGCGCCGCACAAGCAATCATCGCCGCCGTTTCATCATCCTCGCAGTTAGCAACGCGCACTTCCGCATCCGACGCTTCACGCTGCCCTCCCGGAAAAGCATGAAAGCCGCCGAGGAAAGCCATCCGTAAGCTACGCCGCACCCAGAAGACTTCAGGGTCGGACGCTGCCGTTTTATCGCGCAGCAATATGACAGCCGCCGCGTCTTTCGGTGTCGCTCCGGCGGCAGCGTTCTTTTGAGCGTCAGTTGTCTGATTGATAGTTGTGCTCATAACTAAAAGCAGAATCCAAAGTTCAGAAGTCAGAAGAAAAGAAAATCAGGGAAAGCTAGTTGCAGCCTTATCTTCTGAATTCTGGATTCTGACTCCTGACTTCTGTTTTCACGATTGCCAGCGAAAGCGCTCGCCGTCGTTCCCGTTCCAAGGCACGCCGCGCATGTGATAGCCGCCCTCTTCCCAGAATCCGGCACGGTCTTCGGCCAGGAAACGTACGCCCTTGACCCACTTGGCGGATTTCCAAGCGTAGAGTTGCGGGATGATAAGACGCACAGGGCCGCCGTGTTCGGGCGGGATGGGCGCGCCGTCGTGCGACCAGGCGAAGAGCGAGTCTTCGGCGAGGAAATATTCGAGCGGGACATTCGTAGACCAGCCATGATCGTAGCCGAAGGCGAGGACGAATTTCGCGTCCGTTAGGACGCCGACCTGCTGTGCCAACTCGCGCGTCGAGACGCCGCCCCACACGTTGTCGAGCCGAGACCAGCGCGTGACGCAGTGAAAGTCAGCGTAGACCTTAATGGCAGGCAACTGCATAAACTCGTCGAGCGACCAGCTTTGAGCTTTCTCTACCTGTCCATCTACTTCAAAAGTCCACGTCGTCAAATCTATGTCGGGCGCGCCGTGTGCATCGAGCACGGGCCACTTGCGCGTGCGCGTCTGCCCCGGCGGGATGCGCTTCTCCCGGCGCGTGTCAGGGCTGATGATGATTTCCTCATCCGCCACTTCCTCCGGCCTGCGCGGCTCGCCCTTCTGATAGAGCGGGTCGTTAAATAGATTGCCTAAAAAGCTCATTGCTACCTCTATAGTGGTCAGTGGTCGGTGATCGGTGGTCAGTTAAGAACAGACGCTTTTTACTGACCACTGACCACCGACCACTACTTTTTCGTCTGCCCCTCGGCCATCCGCATCAAGTCTTCCGGCATCCACTTGTTGACGCCTTTTTCGGTTTGTTCGTTGATGCCGACGGTGCGGTCGTGCCATTGGTCACGTTTGGAGTCGCCGCCGCGCTGTCGCTCGTAATTTTCCGTCTGCTCCAAACTAAGCACGATACCGTTTATAATCTCCGGCCAGTCTTCCTGCTGGATGCCGCGCAAGACGAGCGAGAGGCCCGCAGACCAATCCTCTTCGGGGGCGCGGGCGTCCTGTTCGGGAATCGCCAGATTGTAGACGGGCGGAAAGGGCGCACCCTTGTATTCCTTGACGAGTTGCGCTTTTGTGTCCTTATAGGAAGCCTGCGGATTCTCGCGCCGGATGGCCTGCGCGCGACGGAAAATGTCCGCAACCGACTGTTGCTCTGTAGGCATCGTAGAATGCTCTCCCTCAAATTGTCTCGCTTTGTGAACAGATATAGCTTATACCATTTCAGCCCGGACGGGCTATGCAACAAAGCATGGATGGCAGCGTTCTAACCCCGGCGCGCGGCAGTGCCGCCGCAGATAAAACGATTCTTAGCGTACCAGGTTGTTTGTTATTTTCAGCCCCTAAGCGAGGTGCAAAGGCTTACGATGATTCGTCTCAAAAATAAGATTTCCCTACTCGTCATGCTCTCCCTCTTCTTTGGCTTGCTGCCTTTTGACCGGCAGATGATTCTGGCTCGCGGCGAGAGTGAATTAATAACGCGCGCGCGCGATGACGTGGCGAAGGATGGGCCGAAGGGCTTGCGTTTCCGCTTAAGCGAGGGCGCTGAACAGCCCGAACGCCCGACGACCAATGCAGTCGCGCCAGCCGCCAAACTGAGCGAGAGCGATACTCAAAAAGTGCTCGCGCGGCTGCCTGTTCTCAATCTTGAGGGCGGAGACGAGCAGGACTTCGCAATGCGCGAGCGCTCGCTTCCAGCGCCGCGAACGGGAAAAGTCATCAACACGAGTTTTCCCGCGGCTGAAGACAGACCACAGCCGGACACAAAGAGCGCCGGGCCACTGGACGTGTTGCGCCGCGCGCCCGAAGGTGAAGTTCCGCTCGCCCCGCAGTTGGAAGGTGAAGTTCCGCTCGCCCCGCAGTTGAGCGTCACCTTTTCACAGCCGATGGTCGCCGTCACCTCGCACGCCGAACTCTCGACCGCTGAAGCACCCGTGCGCCTCTCGCCACAGCCGCCAGGCAAGTGGCGGTGGGTCGGGACGAAGACGCTGCTTTTTGTGCCCGACGGGCGTTTCCCGATGGCGACTGTCTATACGGTGACCGTCCCTGCTGGCACGAAGTCTGCCAACGGCGGCGCGCTCTCGGCGGCGAAATCATGGAGCTTTGCCACGCCCGCGCCCGTCGTCAAACAGAGTTGGCCCAGCAGCGGCCCGCAACGTCGCAACGCCATCATGTTCGTAGAGTTCGACCAGCGTATAGACCCTGTAAGAGTCTTGCAGACGATACGCGTCAACGCGGGCGGGCGGGATTTGAAGATACGCCTGGCGACCGAAGCAGAGGTCATGGCCGAAGAGACTGTGCGCAGGCTTTCGGACGCGGCGCAGAAGGGGCGCTGGCTGGCGTTTCGCGCCGTTGACGCGGCCACGGGCGACGTGGAAAAGGCGCTGCCGCCCGCGAGCAGCATCAGCGTCATGATTGGCCCAGGCACGCCTTCAGCCGAAGGCCCGCGCACGACCAGCGCCCCGCAGAATTTCTCCTTCAGCACCTACGGCCCTCTGCGCATCGTGCGGCAGGATTGCGGTTATGACGGAAAGTGCTCGCCCTTCGATACGTGGTCTATCACGTTTACGAATCCGCTCGACACGGCGGCGTTTCGGAAATCGCAGGTGAGGGTTGAGCCTGAGTTTCCGGGGATGCGCGTGAACGTCAACGGCAGCTACATGACGATTGAAGGCGTTAAGCCGGGGCGCAGGGCTTACAGGGTCACGCTCGATTCATCAATCAAAGACCAGTTCGGCCAGACTCTCGAAGGCAACCGGACGCTCGTTTTCAACGTTGGCCCGGCAGACCCGTCTTTAACCTCTGCGGGCGAAGGCTTCATCGTCCTAGACCCGAATGCTGCGGGGCGCTATTCCGTTTTCAGCGTCAATCACAGCAAGCTGAAAGTCACTTTGTACAAGGTTGGGCCAGAGCATTGGACGCAGTTTGTCAACCACATGCGCTACTCGCAGGGCTACGCCGACGAGAACGCCAAGAGGAATCGCATCATACCGGGAAAGCTCATCGCGTCGAAGACCATTACCGTTGAATCGAAGCCGGACGAGATGGTCGAAACACCGATTGACTTGAGCGCGGCGCTCGACGATGGCACGGGGCAGGTCATCGTCGTCGTCGAGCCGCCCATCAGGAAGAAGGACGACCGTACACAGATTAAGGCTTGGGTGCAGGTGACGAACATCGGCCTGGACGCGTTCGTTGACCGCACGGATTTGGTCGGGTGGGCCACGTCTTTGAAGGATGGCCGCCCGCTCGAAGGCGTCGAGATGATGATTCGTCCGGAGGGCAACACGGCGACGAGCGGCCCGGACGGCGTTGCTCGCATCGCTTTGATTGATAAGACGAAGGCGGGGCCGGACATTTTAGTCGCGCGGCGCGGACGCGACATTGCCATTCTGCCGGAGCATACGGAGTGGTACTACACGTCTGGCGGATGGTTCAAGAGGGTGGAGGGCGATAGCCTCCGCTGGTACGTCTTCGATGACCGCAAGATGTACAGGCCCGGCGAGGAAGTACACATTAAGGGCTGGCTGCGAAAAGTCGGCAGCACGCAGACGGGCGACGTTGGCCCACTCGACGGTGCGGCGGAGAGCATTAACTATATCCTGCACGACTCGCGCGGCAACGAGGTCGGCAAAGGCACGATGAAGATTAACGCGCTCGGCGGCTTCGACACGGCGTTTAAGTTGCCGGGCACGATGAATCTGGGACAGGCTAATCTTCAACTCTTGACGGTTGGCGGCAATGGCAGCGCGTCGAATACGCAATCGTTCCACTATTTTCAGGTGCAGGAGTTTCGTCGTCCGGAGTTTGAAGTCAAAGCGCAGACGACGAGCGAAGGGCCGTTCTTCGTTGGCGGCAGCGCAGACACGTTTGTCACCGCCGCTTACTACGCAGGCGGCGGCCTTCCCAATACGGAAGTGACGTGGCGCGTGACGGCGCAGCCGACCAACTACACGCCGCCGAATCGCTGGGACTACACGTTCGGCAAGTGGATTCCGTGGTGGATACGCAACTCTGAAGAGAGCGAATCACGCACGGAGACCTTCACGGGCAAGACGGACGCCGCAGGCAAGCATCGCCTGCACATTGATTTCGACGGCGTTAATCCGCCGCGCCCTTCGAGCGTGACGGCGGAAGCGAGCGTGATGGACGTTAACCGGCAGACGCTTAGCTCGCGCGCGAATCTTCTCGTTCATCCGGCTGACCTTTACGTCGGCTTAAAGAGCGAGCGCACGTTCGTACAGCAGGGCGAACCGCTCGTCGTGCAGTCAATCGTCACGGACATTGACGGCAAAGCAGTTGTCAATCGCAACATTAAGATGCGCGCAGAGCTGCTCGACTGGGTTTATGAAAACGACGTGTGGCAGCAGAAGGCGATTAGCTCGCAAGATTGCACGGTGTCGTCTGCCAACGATGCCGTGCAGTGTAAGTTTGAAACGAAAGAGGGCGGGCAGTATCGCATCACTGCGACGGTGATGGACGACCGCGAGCGTTTCAACGAAAGCGAATTGACGCTCTGGGTTGCCGGAGGCAAACAGCCGCCCAAACGCGGCGTCGAGCAGGAGACAGTGAGCCTGATTCCTGACCGCAAGGATTATCAGCCGAATGACGTGGCGGAAATCCTCGTGCAGTCGCCTTTCTATCCGGCGGAAGGCGTGCTCAGTTTACGTCGCTCCGGCATGGTCAAGACCGAGCGCTTCAAGATGGATGGGCCATCTTTGACCTTGAAAGTCCCGATTGCGGAGAGCTACACGCCGAACCTGATCGTGCAGGTTGATCTGGTCGGCGAGGCCGTGCGCGTTAACGATAAGGGCGAAGCTAATGAGAAGCTGCCGAAGCGACCTGCGTTTGCGAGCGGCGAGCTTAATCTTTCGATTCCGCCGCTCTCACGCAAGCTTGCGGTGACGGCAACGCCGCGCGATAAGGCTCTTGAGCCGAACGGAGAGACGCGCGTTGATGTCACTGTGAAGGATGCGGCGGGCCGTCCTGTTGCAGGCAGCGAGGTTGCGTTGGTCGTCGTTGACGAATCAGTGCTGGCGCTGACCGGCTATCGGATAGACGACCCGCTCAACGTCTTCTACGCGCATCGCGGCGAAGACACCTCAGATTACCACTCGCGCGCAAGCGTCTTGCTCGCAGACCCGGAAGCCTTAGCCTCAAAATTGCAGCAGCAGGGCGTAAACAATTACGCGATGGACGGGGTGTCGGAAACGGTGACTGTGACGGGCGCTTTTGGGGGAAGGCCAAGACCGTCTCCTCCCGTTGCTGCTGCTGCTCCACGGCGGCGTGGCGTGGCGCAGTTAGAAAGTGAAGCTGCCTACAAGATGGCCGAGCCGGAACAACAGGAAGCGATTCGCGTCCGCGAGAACTTCAACGCGCTGGCCGTTTTTTCGCCCGCCGTTCCGACGGACGCAGAGGGCCGTGCCGTCGTCAGCGTCAAAGTTCCAGACAACCTGACGCGCTATCGCATCATGGCCGTCTCGGTCGCGGGCGGCAAGCAGTTTGGCGCGGGCGAATCATCTTTGACGGCGCGGATGCCGCTGATGGTGCGCCCCTCCGCCCCGCGCTTTCTCAACTTCGGCGACCGCTTTGAATTGCCCGTCGTCTTGCAGAACCAGACGGACGCGCCGATGAGCGTTGACGTGGCTGTGCGGGCGACGAATGCTGAGTTGACGGACGGCGCTGGAAGACGGGTGAGCGTGCCCGCGAATGATCGCGTAGAGGTGCGGCTGCCGGTGGCGGCGGCGCGTGCGGGGACGGCGCGCTTTCAAATCGGCGCAGCGGCGGGCCGCTTCGCAGACGCAGCAGAGATAAGTCTGCCCGTCTGGACGCCAGCGACCACCGAAGCCTTCGCTACCTACGGCGAGATTGACAACGGGGCGATTGTTCAGCCCGTCAAAGCTCCCGCAGATGTCTTTCCGCAGTTCGGCGGCCTGGAGGTCACGACCTCTTCGACGCAGTTGCAGGAGTTGACGGATGCGGTCATCTACCTTGTGGCTTACCCGTATGAATGCTCAGAGCAAATCTCTTCGCGCGTGATGGGCGTGGCCGCGCTCAAGGACGTGCTCGCGGCCTTTGACGCGAAGGGCTTGCCGAAGCCCGAAGAGATGAAGGCTGCGGTAGCACGCGACATCAAAAAGTTGCAGAGCTTGCAGAACGACGACGGCGGCTTTGCTTTCTGGAAGCGCAACGATGCTTCATGGCCTTACGTCAGCATACACGTCGCGCACGCGCTTCAACGCGCCAAAGAGAAGGGCTTCGACGTGCCCGGCGGAATGCTCGATAGGGCAAAGGATTACCTGCGTAACATAGAGCGGCACATTCCTAGCTTTTACAGCATCGAAGCGCGACGAGCGCTTATCGCTTACGCGCTCTACACGCGTAATCGTATGGGTGATCGTGACGGGGCGAGGGCGCGTAAGCTCATCGCAGAGGCCGGACTCGAAAAGCTCTCGCTCGAATCCGTCGGCTGGCTGCTCTCCGTTCTTTCGGGCGACCCCAGACCGAGCGCGGAGGTCGAAGCTATGCGGCGTCATCTGAACAATCGCGTGTCTGAAACAGCCGGTGCGGCGCACTTCACGGACTCTTACACGGACGGCGAATATCTACTGCTTCATTCCAGCCGGAGAGCCGACGGCGTTATCCTCGAAGCGCTCATCAAGGATCAACCCAACAGTGAGTTGATTCCCAAAATTGTGCGCGGATTGTTGGCCCACCGTAAGGCCGGGCGCTGGGAAAACACGCAGGAGAACGTCTTTATCCTGCTGGCGCTGGATCGTTACTTCAATACTTACGAGAAGGTGACGCCGGATTTCGTCGCGCGTGCATGGCTCGGCCAGACCTACGCGGGCGAGCAGAATTATAAGGGACGCACGACCGACAGCAACCACTTCAACGTGCCGATGCGTTATCTTCAGGATGAGAAGAACGGTACGACTCAGAATTTAACCTTGAGCAAAGAGGGCGCGGGCCGTCTCTACTACCGCATCGGAATGCAGTATGCGCCGACGAGCCTGAAGCTTGCGGCAGCCGACTACGGCTTCACAATCGAGCGCGTTTACGAGGCCGTCGATAATCCGGCAGACGTGCGTCGTGATAAAGATGGGACGTGGCACATCAAGGCTGGCGCGCGTGTGCGCGTGCGTCTGACGATGGCGGCTCCGTCCCGTCGTTATCACGTCGCGCTGGTTGACCCGATGCCCGCCGGTCTTGAATCCTTAAATCCCGAACTCGCCACGACGGGAGCGATTCCGCAGGATCAGCAGGCGGACAACGCGAAGGGCGGCTACTGGTGGTGGTATCGCTCGTGGTTCGAGCACCAGAACTTCCGCGACGAGCGGGCCGAAGCCTTCACCTCGCTGCTCTGGGAAGGAGTTTATAACTACACCTACGTCGCACAGGCGACGACGCCCGGCAACTTCGTCGTGCCGCCCGCGAAGGCCGAAGAGATGTACCATCCCGAAACCTTCGGGCGCGGTTCATCAGACCGTGTAGTTATTGAGTGAGACGATTGATGAGACTGTAGGGGCGGGGTGAAAGTCTAATGTCCGCTCGCTCTCCCCTTCGAGCGGGTACTGGACTATCGCCCTGCCCCTACAATTTTTAAAGCGCCTGTCCCTCTGGTTAGAGCAGACGGGCTTAGCCTTTACTCTCGAACAGAGCGCGTCGGAGAATGAAAAATACCGACCGCACAAGTTTTTTGATTTAACCGATGAGGCGAAACAAAAGCTTGTTGCTATTGCGACGCGAAATCGGCGAGGTTACGCCTTGCCGAAAGTGCGACGCAGCCAGCCTGCGAAGTTGCCGCCGATGTCTTGCAGGATGACGTGCGCCGTGTTGCGCCCTGAAGCTGCGAAGACGCCGCCGCCGGGATGCGTGCTTGCTCCCGTCAGGTAAAGATTACGAATCGGCGTGCGATAGTTAGAAAGCTCCGGCAGCGGGCGAAACATAAACATCTGGTCGAAGCTCATCTCGACGTGCATCACGTTACCCCGCAAGAGTCCCAGACGCCTTTCGAGGTCGAGCGGCGTCTGGATAAAACGATCCAGAATCGCATCGCGCACGTTTGGCGCATACTCTGTCACAACGTCAATCAATTTATCCGCCTCGCGCTCCGCAATCGAGTCCCAAGATAAACCATCTGCCAGTTCATAAGGATAATACTGTCCCCAGATGAAGAGCGTGTGGCGGCCAGCGGGCGCTAGGCTGGGGTCAACTGCCGAGAAGGTCATCACGAGCGCAGCGGGTTTCTCGGAGGGACGCCCGCGCAGGTAATCCGCATAAGCATGATCCAGATACTGTAGCGACGGGCAGAGCAGTTGTAAGCCTCGATGACAGTCTGCCGCCACACCGCCAGAGGGCGCTGCCGTATAGTTCGGCAATTCTGAAACGGCGCAGCGCACTACCATTCCGAAGCCATTGCCGATGCGTATATCGCGGACACGTTTCGCTAAATCGCCGGGCAAATTTTCCGCGCCGACGAGTTGCAGAAACGTCGTGCGGACATGCGCGTTGGAGATGATGCGACGGGCGCGTATGCGTTCACCACCTTGCAGTAGGATTCCCGTCGCGCTGCCGTCCAAGACTTCTATCCGCTCGACCTCGGCAGACAATCGCACTTCGCCTCCGTGATGCTCAAGGAAACGCGCGAGCGCCTGCGTCAGCGCGCCTGAGCCGCCGCGCGGACGCTTCACGCCGCTCTTGTGAATCATCGAATGCCAGCCGAGAAAATCTCCCGTCGCTGCTTCATTAGGGGGCGGCCCGCTCTGCGCCGCCAGCCAGCAGAGCGCCGCGCGCAAGCCTTCGTGCTCGAACGTCTCGCGCACGAGAGCGCCGTAGCTCGTCATCAACTTCCTGACCATCTCCGCCGGATTCGTCTTCGCGGGCGTCCGCCGAAAAATCATGTGGCGACCCAGATTCATCACGGTCGGCGGCTTCATAAAAGCCTCGAAGACGCCTTCGTTCAAAGCGCCCCACTCTCTCACAAAGCGGCGATAGCTTTCGGCATCCTTTGGGCTGACGCGTGCGATTGACTCGCAAGTTCGCTCCACATCGCGCCAGAAATAGATAGCTCCTTCGCCCGACGGTAGCGGCGCAAACGCAAACGGGTCGCACTCGATATATTCCAGGCCAAACTTTTCTAACTCCAATTCTCGAACGACCGGCGTCAGGTGAATCATGATGTGAGCGCTGCTGCCGACATCAATCTTGTAGCCGGGAATGAGATTATCTTCGGTACAGACCGCACCGCCGATGATGTGCCGCCGCTCAAGCACGACGACCTTCAAGCCCGCGCGCGCCAGATAGCAAGCGCACACCAGCCCATTGTGCCCGCCGCCGATTACCGCTATGTCATAAACGTCCGTCATAAGTTAGAAATGAAAAACGGTTTCACGCCAAGACGCAAAGGCGCGAAGAAGAGACGCAACTGTTTTCTTTCATGTTCCTTCTCTGCTATCTTTGGATTTCTTCTCTTCGCGCCTTTGCGTCTTGGCGTGAAACTGCTTGTTATATCGTCAGTTCTATGTCCTCTGTGGCGATCACGTCCGCAGAATCTGTCATCTTTGTTTCCACGCGTCTCCGCGCTTGCCTTGATTCCCGATTTATGTTCATCATAGCTGCCGTCAAACGAAAACAACAGAACAAGGATTTTCCGGGGGAATAATGGCCGAACAAATCATCTCGCTCGAACCGACGACACTTCATTCAGACAAGGCTGCGTGCAAGCCCGTGTGCCCTGTCTGCGGACGCGAAGCGCCGGACGGCCTTGCTCCCTTCCATATGCTTTCGGATGAACTGAAGGTGATTGTCGCGGCCAATGCTCCGGCGGGCGTCATGCTCGGCGAAATCTGCCCGCGCTGCGTAGAATTGTTTGAGCGTGCGCGCGTGCAGTTGCAGGTCAACGCCGCCGTCTTCGAGCAGGGCGGTCATGTGCTTTCGACGCCGCTGAGGATGGATGCAGACGAGCGCTTTACGGGCCGGGGCGTCACCATCGCCTTCCTGGATTCGGGCTTTTTCGCGCACACCGATTTGACGACTCCGCACAATCGCATCCTTGCCTATCACAGCATCGTCGCCGCCGAGGGCGACAAGACGAGTCTGGAAACACCCGACCCGTCGAGTTGGCATGGAATGATGACATCGGTTGTGGCGGCGGGCAACGGTGGCCTCTCACACGGCTTCTATCGCGGCATCGCGCCCGACGCGAGCGTAGTGTTGGTCAAGCTCGCCAAAAGCGGGCGCATCTCCGAAGAGAGCATCAAGCGCGGCCTCGAATGGGTGTTGGCCCACCGCGACAAGTACAAGATTCGCGTCGTCAACATCTCTGCGGGCGGAGACTATGAGCAGTCTTATCTGCATAATGAGTTGGCCCAGACGGTCGAACGCGCAGTTCGTGAGGGACTCATCGTCGTCTGCGCCGTCGGCAATGCCGGACTCGCGCCCGGCCATCCGGTGCTTCCGCCCGCCTCTGCTCCTTCGGTCATCGCCGTCGGCGGACTGGACGATCAAAACTCGCTCGACCGTGCGCGTCGCGGCATGTACCGCTCGTCCTATGGGCCAACCGTTGACGGCTTACAGAAGCCCGAAGTGATCGCGCCCGGCATCTGGGTTCCCGCGCCGATTTTGCCGCACACGCAGACCGCCGAAGAAGCCGAACTCTTCGCCAAGCTAGACAACGCGCCCGACGATCAACTGCACGCCATCATCAATGAAAACCGTGGGCTGGATCAGGACTTGGACGAAGCGAGCAATTTGCCCGTGCCGCTTTTGCGCCAGTTGATAACGATTAAGCTGCGCGAAGGCAACGTCATCACGCAGCATTACAAGTACGTTGACGGCACATCGTTCGCTTCGCCAATCGTCGCATCAATCGTCGCCTGCATGCTCGAAGCCAATCCCAATTTAACGCCGCAGCAGGTCAAGCGTATCCTGATTAATACGGCGGAGCGCCTGCCCGCCATCGAAGTTGACCGTCAGGGCTGGGGTGTGGTCGCGCCGCGCCGTGCCATCGAATACGCGCTCGCGCTGCGCTCTCTCAAGAGTTAAAGTAATCAGTAGTCAGTAGAAAGTAATCAGTAAAAGCAAGAAGCTGTGACTGATTACCGATTACTAATTACTGGTAACTAACCATCATGTCGCCGAGCGAACTCTTTTTAAAAATCGCCAGCCTGCCCGTCGTGCTCGCGGCGGCCTTCGTCCTGATAGTCGTGAGCGCGCTCTTTTTCATGTTCAATCCGACGCAGGCAATCGAAGCGCGTTTTAAAGAAGCTCTCAATCACGATCTTTTCATCAGAACGGGCCTGGGCCTCTATGGCCCACGCAAGCTCTACACGATGCTCGATGCCTACACCGAGGCGGACTATCGCGCGCACTACAAATCTCTCTATCTGGATTTTGTTTATCCTTTGATCTATGCGGTGGCGATGGCGCTCATCATCGTCTATTTACAAAACGAACTGAGGCCGCCCGACGCCACCGTCAGCCCTTATCCGGTGCTGATTCCGCTCACGGGCGCGCTCGCCGATTATCTGGAAAACATCAGCCAGTATTTCATCCTTCGCCGCTATCAAACGCGGCAAGCGAAATCGAGCGCGCTCGTCTTCTTTTCGATGTTGATGACCGCCGTTAAAATTTTACTGTTTGCTGCCTCGCTCCTGATTATCATTGCCGGATTGTTGAAGCTCATCTTTGAGTAAAGCGACATGAGCGATTGCCGTCTTGAGAATAATTCGACTGTCGTCATCATCGGCGGCGGGCCGGGCGGCGCGGCGTGTGCCATCAAGCTCTTGCAGTCGGCGGACGCGCGCGGAATCAGGCTGCGCGTGCTCATCTTCGAAGGCAAAGATTTTCACGTTCATGCCAACCAGTGTGTCGGCGTCTTGTCGCCGCCGATTGAAGAGGTGCTGGCCGAAGAGTTGGAGCTTCAATTGCCGCCAGCGCTCATCAAGCGGCAGATTTTCGGCTATCGCCTGCACGGGCCGCGCGAGAACCTTTTGTTAACAGGCCAAGGCGCACACGCCGGAGAGCCTGGACACGGGCGCGCGACTTACGCCGTCGAGCGTGCAGAGTTTGACCAGTTCATGCTTGACCGCGCGCGCGAATTGGGCGCGAAAGTTATCAATTCGCGTGTGACGGGCGTAGAGTTCGTCCGCACAGGCGAGTTAGACGAGGTGCGTGTTTACAGCGAGTCGTCGTATGAACGCGCGGATGTGCTGGTGGGCGCGTTCGGGTTGGACGAGGCGATGATGTCAGTCCTGGAAGATGTCACGCGCAACGACGGTGGCTTCGAGCGCCCGTCGAAATGGCTGAAGAGCTATTTGACGACGATTGAAACGAGCGCGCATTTTCAAACAGACAAACTGGGCCACATCGTTCATGCTTTTTTGCTGCCGCCACGCTGCCCGCGCGTAGAGTTTGGCGCAATCACTCCAAAGGGCGACCACATCTTAGTCAACATCGCGGGCGAGAGAGTTTCATCGTGCGACCTGGACGAGTTTCTGCAAATGCCGCAGGTGCAGGCGCTCTTGCCGTCGTTTGACCCTGCCCAGATTAACTATTACGAGGGGCGCTTTCCTTCAGCCCCGGCGCGCGGCGCTTACGGGCATCGTTACGCGCTCATAGGGGATGCGACCGGCTGGCTCAGGCCGTTCAAAGGCAAAGGCATCTCGACGGCCATCGTGACGGGCATCCGCGCGGCGGAGACGATGCTGGAACACGGCGTCTCGAAGCGCGCCTTTGAGCACTATCGTCGAGCGTGCAATGACCTCTTGGGCGATTATCATTATGGAGTGATGGTGCGGCGGTTGATGCTCCTCGGCGCACGCGTCTGTCTCGACCCGATGATTGATGTCGGGAAGACAGACCCGTTGATGTATGATGCGCTCTTTAATTCTGTCTCCGGCCATGATTCGTATCGCAACATCATCAAGCGCTCGTTTAAGGCACGGCTTGTCCGCAAGGTCGCAGCGCGGGCCGTGCGCGGAGTTGGTCGGCACAGGGCGCACAGGAGAGCCAGACGTAGTATGCAAGACCTGACGGTGCGCAAGATGACTGTGCGCGACATAGACGAAGTGATGCGGATTGACGAAAAGATAACAGGCAAGCCGCACGCCGCGTATTACGAATCGAAGGCCGCCGCTTACATTAGCCGCGCACCCGAATATTGCCTCGTCGCGGAGCACCGCGACCGCGTTGTCGGCTTCGTGCTCGGCGACGTTCACGGCTGGGAGTTTGCTTCCGTTTTGGCGGGCTGGTTGGAGATTATCGGCGTTGACCCCGAATATCACGGGCAGGGCGTCAGCCGCGCTCTGATGGACGAACTGTTTGCGAGATTCCGCAAGGCGGGCGTTGCGGTCGTCAACACGATGGTCAACTGGAACGACGGCGACCTGATTGATTACTTTCGCGCCAACGGCTTCGACCGTGGCGAGTACGTCAACCTCGTCAAGCGACTCGATGAAGAAACGATGAAGTAGGAACGATGAACTGTCAAGCAGTTTGTCTTTCATTCATCGTTCATCGTTGCAGCGTTCATCCTTGCCCTTCCGTCCCCTGTGTGCCACAATCTTTCGAACAATCATAAAGTACAAATGAATCAAGAAGAGAGGAGAGCGTTCACAATTACATGTCAGAGAACGAGAACGCAGTGACGGAAAGCGCGCCCGCCGAGGGTGGCGAAAAACCGGCGGCCAGTGCGCCGCCAGCCAGTACGGAAGAGATAACTTATCACGCCGTCGAAAAAGACGGACAGGTGACGGCTATCTGGGAGATGCAGGGACGCAAGCACCTGCGCACCATTGACCCGCGCTCGCGTCAGGGCCAGGACATCCTGCGCCTCTACACAGCAGAGCACCACGACGAGCCGGGCGCGAGCGAGTAAGACAAAACGAAAAAGGTAGAAGGTAAAAGTGAAGATGAGTGGATTGCTCCCTGTCTTCACTTTTACCTTTTGGCTTTCAGACTCTTGCTACTGAATTAAGCTGTGTAGAGGTACAGGCCCAGAGCGCGGGCCTCGATGCCGGGTTAAGAGCGGGGACGGGGATGCGCTGCTTGAACTCGTCCGTGAAGAGGCCGTCCACTCTGATGCTGAACGACAGACCTTCCTCCTGCGCGTCAGTCCCGTGAAACTGGTTAACCGTATCAAACCACGCGCTGTAGGATTCGACGTAGAGCTTCTCTTTCGTTCGATGGTTCAGCATGTAGAACGGCTTCGTCAGGTTTGTGCGAAACCAGATAAACTCGTGGCAGACCTCCTGGCTTTCGTGGTCTCTGTGGGCGGAGATGGGGCGGGCCACGTCGTCATACATAATCAGCATTCGCGCCGTCGCTTTGAAGGGCAAAGTGTCAATGAAATCCATCAGCAGGGAAAACTCGGCGGCCTCGCTCGTCAACTCCCAAAGCTCCGGCTTATCAAGATCGAAATAACTGTCAGGGCGTTTGGAAGCGGCCAGATAGATCATTCTCGAACCCGGCCTGTCGGGGCTTGAGGTCTGTAATCTGAATGGGCCTGTGTAGAATTGAATGTCCCTTTGCGATGCGATGCGCTCTCTTATTTTTTCCGTGATGTATCCGTCGAGCGACTTCAATCTTTCCACATCGATGAATTCGTCGAACGATTTGTAACAGGGATACGTAATCTGCGGGTCTACTTTTGCTTGCCTGCTCATTCCGTGCTACCTTCCTTGTTCATACGCTTGAAGACTTTGCCAAAACACTACAAGCCCTCTGCCCCCACGGTCAAGCATGTAAGTGCCTAAGCTACCGTTGAAAGCGACTCTGTACATTATCGTACAGACGGTCGGACATAAAAACTGATATTTACACTGATTCTCTCATTGATTTCGTCCAAAGACCGTCATGAGCAGCATCTCTACACAAGCTACATGACGGTCTTTGTTTCTACGCCATACGCTCTCTCTGGTTTAGAAACTTATTAAAGACGAAGGTTCGGATACATATGAGAGGCGGCGACGGATGCTGGCAAGTCAAGCCGTTGTCTTCACTCCGTTCTCTGGTAAGGAGCTTATGAAAATCTATATCAGCGGGCTTTATTGTGGGACTAATCCACAGCCCGGCGTCGGCATTGCGCGCTCTCTGCGCATGGCATACCCGGACGCCACCCTGGTCGGCGTCGAATATTCCAATCGCAGTTCGGGCATACACTGGCCCGACTTTGACGAGCTATGGCTGCAAAGACCCTGGGAAGAGATGAGCCTCTCCGAATACGGAATTCTGGTCGGCGAGATTCTGGACGCGGGTGCGCTCTGGATTTCGGGAACTGATCTGGAAACAATGTGGCTGGCTTCTGTTTTCCCGGACGGTCACAAGAATCTGTTGTCTCCTTCATCCGATGCTTTACGACAGATTACAAAACCGGCTGTTCCGGCACACAAGGGTCTGCCCGTGCGCATCCCAACGTTTATCTCGACAGAGCATTCCGACTGGGAGCTACACGCTTTCTGCCGGCAGTATGGGTGGAAGGTGTGGCTCAAAGGGCCGTATTACGAGGCGCTGCGAACGAGAACGTGGCCCGAATTTGAGGGCGCTCGATATGCTTTGACGCGCGCCTGGTCAACCGACCGACTCTTTCTACAGGCACACGTCTCAGGCTACGAAGAATCCGTTAGCCTGTGTGCTTACAAAGGAGAACTGCTCGGCTGCGTGCGTATGCGCAAGCGTGAGATGACGGAAGAGAGCAAGACCTGGGCCGGTGATGTGACGGAAGTGCCGGAAGAGATAGAGCTTCCGCTGCGCGAGATTATCAGAGAGTTGAATTGGACGGGCGGCGCAGAGTTGGAGATGGTGCGCGATGCGGAAGGGCAGTTGTGGCTGTTGGAGTGGAATCCCAGATTCCCGGCATGGATTCACGGCGCGACAATCGCCGGGCGAAATATGTCTGCGCTTCTCGTGGAGGGCGCGACCGGAATCAAGGCGCAACCGACGCCCGCCGTCTCCGAAGAATTCACGCGTGTTGTCCTGGAAGTGCCTGTGCGTTCGCAGTATCCCTTGCCTCCTCTGGCAGAGCCGCACGCGGGCGCTTTCGGTCATTCAATGAAGCACCCTTCGGGCATGCCCGCGCTGGCCGAACGGCTGCATAAGCTAAGCACAATCGAGAGCAACGGTAACGGCCACGGCAATAGCAACGGAAACGGCCACGGTAACGGTCATGGCCGATTAGACAAGACAGGCGGAGCGCCCATCGTGCCGCCTTCGTTCATCAGCGACCTCTCGACTTACGACTTTGCGGAGGTCGAAACACCTTCGTGGCTGTTTCTGGACAGCACCGCTTCGGCTCTCTTCAAGCGTGCTGCGAGCACTGCAAGCAAGCTCAGCACGCCCGCGACTAAAGTCACGAATGCCTACAGCATCAAGACGAATCCTGACGAGAGAATACTCAAGATAGCGCGCGAGGCTGGTTTCTTGGCCGAAGCCATCAGCCTGCTGGAAGTTCAAAAAGCTCTCTCAGCCGGTTTCAAGCCGGAACAGGTGATATTGAACGGGCCGGGCAAATGGTGGCCGGAAGGACTGCTGCCGAAAGCGCCAATCCACGCCGTCTTTTGTGATTCGACGGCGGATTTGCGACGCGTCGCCGCGAGCATGGAAAAGAAAGAGTTGCGGTCGAAGATTGTCGGCGTGCGCCTGCGCACCCCCCACATTCCTTCGCGCTTCGGTATTTCGCTCAACACGCCGGAGGATTTCAAACGGCTTGTCAGTTCAATTGAAAGCCTGCCGCGCGATTGTTCGTTCGGCGTCCATTTTCACATGGCGAGCAGCAACATAGGCGTTCAGCAATGGTGGCATCTCTACGAATCAATGCTCAGGTGGTGTCGCTCAATAGAGACTTTGACGAATCGGCAGATAGAATGCCTGGACGTGGGCGGCGGCTGGTTTCCTGACGACTGGCACGGCGACGCAGACGACCAATTCGCTGCCGCCGTCTCGCGTGTGCGCGCCGTTTTGCCTCACGTCAAACAGATTATCTCGGAGCCGGGCAAGGCGATGGCCCAACCCTCCATGGCGCTCGCCATGCGCGTGCTGGAAATCGAGCAGTCTGAGGGAGAGATTAGAGAGGCGGTCGTTGACGGCTCGATAGCAGAATTGCCGATGCACTTTTTTCAACCCCACAGGATTCTGCGCCGCGACGAACGCACAGGGGAGTGGCAGCCATTAAAGCGTGGCAAGACGCCGCTCTGGGGAAGGCTCTGTATGGAGCACGACGTGGTGGCGACAAACGTAGAGTTGCCGGAGGATGCGCGCGTCGGCGACGTTCTGATTTTCTGTGATGCGGGAGCTTACGATAGGAGCATGTCTTATGTCTTTGGCAGAGGATAGATTGATTGAAGTCAACGAAACCGACTTCGTTGACGCCAGCGCGGCGATGGAGAAGTGGCGACACTTTCCCGCGTCCACCATTTCGCATCATGAGCAATTGTGCTGCCACGTCGCCCGCGAGTGGATTCTATCGATGGACTATTCGCTCCTGAATGCGGGCAATCCTTACACGGGGCCGCGTTGGCTTCGCCTGAAGTACGCGTGGGGGCCTTCGCGTTGGCCGCTCTATTGGTGCGAAGCCGCCGAGAGAAAGACGCTCGACTGCGGCGCGCTGGCAGCATTGGCCCAGGAGATTTTCATTGCTCGCGGCGTCGAGAGTTTTCCGGTGCAATTGATACAGCAGTACAGCGAGGATGCTGCTCGCCAGTGGTGCAAGGGATGGAACGATGAAGAGTGTACGGTTGATTGGATTAAAGAAGATTTGATTTACCACGAAGCGTGCGCGGTCGTCGTGCGCGACCGTGAAATTAGAATCTGGGACCCGACTGCCAGTTGGTGGGTCAATCCAAAACAGTTCGGCGGCTACGGCGGCGTGCTCGTCCTCAGAGTTTTCGCCGGGCAAAAGAATTCTTCCGACGCTTTCACCTGGGGCGCACATCGTATCCTGCCAAACCAGTGGCAGAAAATAGCCAGAGCGCGCGGAGATTTTGCCGAGCCTGCTTAAGTGATGTCTGACACAACCGAAAAAAGTTTCGGCCCGCGTGGGATGGTATCTCTTGCGGGCCAAACGCTGTTTCAGAGCTTCTTCATGGGCGGCTTTGAGTGCGCGACCCACAGGTTAAAGTCCGGCAAGCGGCTTGACATGATTGCGGCAACGCGTCACGACCGATTTGTCCGAGAGGATTATGCGCGCCTGATTGAATACGGAATCCGCACTGCGCGCGACGGGATTCGCTGGCATCTGATTGAAGAGAGGCCGAACCGCTACGACTTTTCGAGCGCGCTGCCGATGATACGCGCTGCGCGTGATGTCGGCATGCAAGTCATCTGGGACTTGTGCCATTACGGTTGGCCCAACGACATCGACATCTTCAAGCCGGAATTCGTCACGCGCTTTGCGCGCATGGCACGCGAGTTTACGAAGATACTCGTCAATGAAACCGATTCCGTCCCGTTTATTACACCCGTCAACGAAATCTCTTTCTTCGCCTGGGCCAGCGGCGAGTCGGCCTATCTTAATCCGTTCGCCACTGGCCGCAGCTACGAGTTAAAATATCAGCTTATCAGAGCGGCGATTGAAGCCACCGAAGCCGTCTGGACGGTCGCTCCACACGCGCGGATAGTTAACGTAGACCCGGCCATCAACGTCGTCTGTGACCCGGCCCGTCCTCAGGAGCGCGAGGCGGCTGAAAGCTACCACCAGCTTCAGTATCATGCGCGTGATATTCTGACCGGACGGCAGATGCCGGAGTTGGGAGGCGCTGAGAAGTATCTCGATATTATCGGCGTCAATTATTATCCCTTCAACCAGTGGATTCACGGCGACACAATCTATCATCCGCGCGTTCCAATCAGCTTTTACGATTCCTCCTATCGCCCGCTCGGCAGCATTTTGGGCGAGATATATGAGCGTTACAAACGCCCTATGTTTATCGCGGAGACGGGGACGGAAGGCGATGAGCGCCCCGCTTGGTTGAGCTATGTGGCTGGCGAGGTCGCGGCGGCTCTCAGGGCGAATGTTCCAATTGAAGGCATCTGTTTATATCCGATTATCAACTTTCCCGGCTGGGATGATGGGCGGCACTGTCACAACGGCTTATGGGACTATTCGGACGAAGAGGGAAGACGCGAAATCTATCAGCCCTTAGCAGAGGAATTAAGCCGTCAGCATGAACGCTTCAGCGCCAACCGCTTCGGCTGAAGGTTTTCTCACTTGCCTGTGAGAAGCCTCAACACTTTTCTGGCGCTCTCTAACTGCGGGTCAATCTCAAGCGCTTTGTTGTAATTCTCTATCGCCGCCTGGTTGTTGCCGCTGGCGAGGTAGGCTTCCGCGAGGCTGTCGTAGACATTCGCAGACTTCGGATATGCTTCCACGTCGAGCTTGAAGACCTCTATGGCCTCTTTGAATTGCCTGTTTCTCAGCAGGCGGTAGCCCCACCCGTTCATATCCGATTCGCTGCTGTAGATGTCCGACAGCCCCTTTGTCTTCATCTCCCTATATTGAGCGACAGTAGCCTCGACGCCTTTTTCCTTCATTGTCTGAGAGAGCACTTCGGCAAGAGACGTGGCCTTAATGTCTACGAGTTCGACGATGAAGATGAGCATTGCGTCGGGCGGAATCGCGCCGCCACCAGCACCTCTCTCTCCGTAGCCGAGTTGGGACGGAATGACGAGAATAGCCTGATCGCCGATGTGCAAGGCGGCGATGCCTTCATCCCATCCCTTAATCACCTGCCCCGCGCCCAGCTTAAACGCAAACGGCTCGCCTCTATCGCGGGAGCTATCGAATTTCACGCCGTTCGTCAGCGTGCCCGTGTAATGGACGACTACTATCTCGCCCGTTTTCGGCTGCCTGCCCGTCCCGCGTTTAGTGATTAAGTAGGTTAGCCCCGAACTGGTCGTCGTGGATGTCATTGAAGGGTTGGAAGCTGCGGGTTGCCGTGCTGCCCTGGCTCTGGCGGAGCGTCGTGGGGCAGTTCTCTGTCTTCTGGTCTGGGCGTGTACTTCAAAGCTCAAGGTTGCCATCGTCACAAGGGCGAGGGTAATGATGATAAGTCTTTTCATGTTGTGCATCTCTTTTCGGCTCTCTGATGAGAAGTTCTGTATCTCAGTGTATCGCGGAATATGCCTTGACTCAACACAGTTCTGGAGTAATATCCTGCAACGGAAAACAGACCGAGCCGTTCGTCCAAAGGTCTCCCTAAACTTCGCGGGCCGCTGAAATAACCAGACAATTTATGCGAACGCCAACCATCAGCGCGACAGATTTCGTCAGGCACGCAAGGTCTCAGGTCGGTATCGTGACGAGCGCGCTCAAAGAGGTCGAGACAGCGCAGCGCCAGCATCAAGAGCAGTTGAAAGCCTTGCAGGAGGCGCGCGACAAGGCTCTGGACGAACTCGTGCAGTTAAGCATCCCGGCCCTGACCCGTGAAGCCTTCGCTACCATTCCGCAACTGACCGGCTACAGGCAGTTTGAAACGAACGACCCGTTTGCGCAGATGGAGCGCAAACGACAAGAGCTATCGGCGCGCGTCATCAGTATCGAACAGGACGAAAGATACCAGCGCCGCGCTACGCTGCTCGATGCGGCGGCGGGCGATTTAATTCTCAAACGAGATGAACTCGAAAGACAGTTGAAGATTATGGACGAAACTCTCTCTCGGTATAATGCCGAGCCGGAGTTTGCCGGACTCGTTCAGCGCGGCTACGACACAGAGCAATACGCTTTGAAATGGTGGGAGTTGCAGTATTACAGAGATTGGAAACACGGCGACCTCATCACCGAAAAGTTTGGACAGCAAGCGTTCCGCGACGTGCTTTACAGCTACAATCAGGTCAGGGCCGGTCGCGCCGAAGTTTATCGTGACTACCAGCTTATTCGTTATCAAATAGCCGAGATTGAAGCTCTCGTCGCCCAGCGCACCCAATGTCTTTCGAGCCTTGAAACCATCGAGGCTGATACTCTCAACACTTGTCGCCAGCAACTGCGCGAGCATCTGGAATACATAGACCGCAACGATCTGGCCGCGTGGTCTGCCGCCGACCCAAACCGCACGGGCCTGCTCAAGCGTATTCACGGAATCGAGAAAAAGATAGAGTATCTGGACGAACTGGCGCGGCGCTATCTTGAACCGGAACGCACACAACTGACGACGCTCAGGGCCAAGCTAGACAAAAAGATTGCCAAGTATCTGCGCCCGAAAAACGCTTACGCCGCCATTCCCGTGGCGGAAGCCAACAGCATTCTCAAAGACCCGCGGCCCAAGCTGGCCGAGCGTCGCCAGCGTTACAACCAAAGCTATCAGACCATAGCCTATTATGATCGTTATGATGCTTTCGATTTCACGCGCGATATGCTCTGGTGGGACTTGATGACGGACGGGCGGATTGACGGCGATTTCATTCCCGAAGTGCACGCCTGGCGAGAGCAGCATCCGGGCCGTGGCGCTGCTTACGATAGCGGACTCGCTGGCGCTGATCCGTCATACATCTCATCGCAGACCGATTCAACCGGCTTGGAGAGCTTCACGGATGTCTCATAAAGAGCGGCGCATTACAGTGGTCGCTTACGCTGTCAACGGCTCTGGCCTCGGCCATTTGACGCGCGTGCTGGCGATTTTGCGTTGGATGAAACGCCTCGCTCAATTGTCTGGCGTGCGGCTGGACGCTTACGTTGTGACATCATCGGAAGCGCCGGGCCTCGCGCTCGAAGAGGGATTCGTGTCCTTCAAAATACCAAGCAAGACGGCTGTGCGCGAGGCTGGTCTGCCCAAGGAAGATTACCTGCGTTTGGCACGCCAGTGGGTGTGGCATTCATTGGGGCTGATTAAGCCAGACCTGCTGCTGGTTGACACTTTCCCCGGCGGCTCATTCGGCGAGTTGATTCATGCGCTCGACGTTCCCCGCGCGCGCGTCTTTATCCATCGCGCGATGAAAGAAGAGTTCGCGCAATCGGAGAGCATACAGGCGCTCTTGCCTTTCTACGACCGTATCCTGATTCCCGTCGAACCCGGCTCGCCCGCGCGTGAAATTCCCGCGCGCGTCAGTGAGCGCACGCGCTATGTTGGCCCAATCATGCTTCGCTCGCGCGAGGAGATGAGGCCGCGAGAAGAAGCGCGTCGTCGTTTAGGAATACCGGAAGACAAGCTCGGCGTGTGGCTGAGCGCGGGCGGCGGCGGCGACTCGCGGGCCGAACGTGCGCTTCATCGTCTTATCGAAATTCTTTCCGTCGAATCCGATTTGCACTTGGTCGTCGGCGCTGGCCCGCTCTATCGCGGCGCACCCCTGCGCGGGCCAAACATTACGTGGCTCACAGGCTTTCACACGGCGGAAGATTTCAGCGGGCTTGATTTCGCCGTCTCCGCCGCCGGATACAATTCGTTTCACGAACTGCTTCATGCTGGTGTGCCGACCATTCTCTTTGCGCAGGAGAAGATTGCCGATGAGCAGTCGCGCCGGGTGCTTGCGGCATCGAGCGCGGGATGTGCAATCGAGCTTAGTGTGGGAGATAACGCCGGGTTCGACGCAATGGAACTCCGGCGTGCAGTAGCCAAACTGAGGGACGCACAAGAACGTGAGGCGTTGGCCGAGCGAGCCAGAGAGTTTGTGCCGACAAACGATGCGCGCGACGCGGCCTTTGAAGCCCTCAACACGCTCTTACCCGAAGAGGCGCTCGAAGAGGCGCTGGAATTGGGCACGCCGCAATTCTTCATTGAGCTTGCGCGACATGGTGTTGAGTTAGACGACCTTGAATGGATGCTTAGGCGCTTGAAGACAATTGCTGACTTAGACGCGGATGAGCAAAGAGAGTTGATAGGGCGTCTCTTATCCGAGCCGACCGCGAGCGGTCGCACGTCCCTTAACGCGTTTCGCGCCTTGGCCCGTTGCTTTCCGTCTCCGACAACAGAGGCTGATGTCGAAGAACTGCTCGAAGCGACATTACAGGTGCTCAGGGCAGCCGCCCCGTTTGAAGATGAAAGAGCATCGCTCGAACTGTTAAGAATGCTGCCGCGAGCGGAAGAGTCTTTACGGCCTTTACTGTTAGCTTCGGCGATATGCGATTTCCTGAACGCTCTGCAAGCGATCGGCGAATCCGTCTGGCGCGGCAAAGCCATTCTCGCGCGGCATCTGATTGAGAGCGAAGCCGTCTCTCCGGTTGACGGATTGAAAGCCGCCACCAACGAAGTCGCTCCGCGAGAAGCTGACAAAGCAAACATCGAAGGCGGACGAAGTTTTTTGTCAGGGGAAAGCTATGACACAACCTTCGGCGACTAAAAAAGGTGCGCTTCGCGAGGCTCGTGCGCTTCGGTTGCGCGGCATCGCGGAAGGGCGAGTGCTGGCGGGGCCGCAGACCGTTCACATTGATTTGGCGAACGGCTGCAACACGAACTGCGTCACCTGCTGGGATCACTCGCCGCTGTTGAACGAGGCGCGCTCAAACGCCTGGAAGAGAAAGCGCGTCGCGCTCGAAGATTTTTCCGCGCTGGCCGCAGACCTCGCGAGCATGAATTCGGTCGAAGCAGTAATCCTTTCAGGCATGGGCGACCCGTTCGTCAACCCTGACATTTACAGTATTATCGAAATTTCCAAAAGCTACGGCTGGCACGTCACCGTCTTGACCAACGCGCTGCTCGCCGACGCCGAACAAGTGATTAATCTTGACGTTGACATGATGTTGATTTCCGTCAACGGCGTCAGCCCACAGTCTTACACTGCTTTTCACCCGAACCTCTTGCCGCGAGACTTCCACCATCTTCTTCAATTGCTAGACACGTTCGCGAAAAGCGGCAAGCGCTTTAAGCATGTGCAAGTCATAAATCGTGACACCGCGCCGGAAGTCGTGGAGATGGTGCGCTTCGCCGCGCGCTACGCTGCATCGCACGTCACGTATAAGCTAGCGAGCCTCGGACGTGGCACGGAAAGTTGCGTTATTACAAAAGAGCAGCGCGAAAGACTTCAGAATGAATGGATACCGTTGGCCCAAGCGGAAGCGCGGCGGCTCGGAGTCGAAACCAATCTGGATGTCTTCGCGTCGCAGGTGGCAACGGGAGGACTCGCAACAGCGCCGATAAAGGACGTTGGCTGCTTCATGGGGTGGACGTATGCGCGCGTGACGGTCGAGGGAAAGATTCTCTTTTGTTGTTCGACGGAAGTCGAAGTCGGCGATCTCTCGCACGGAAAATTCTCGGAGCAGTGGTTCGGAGATGCTTGGAATGAGACGCGCTCTCGCTTGATGCAGGGGCGCTACTTTCCCGGTTGCGCGCAATGCGGAAAGCTCAATCAAAACGTCAAAATCGGGCGGCGGGTGCTTGAAAAACTGGGCGCACCGATTTATCTGGCACGAACGGGGCGACAGCAACCTTCCCTTTCAGAGGAGCACCGCCGATGAAACGCCAGCCGACCATCGAGTGGCAGACCAACGGCGTCTGCAACTACGATTGCTCCTACTGCATACAGTCCAAGAAATATCGGCAGGGGCATCCCAGTGATGCGGAGATTGATACGTTTCTGAAATTCTTTGCAGCATTACCGGGCGTGTGGGAAATCAAGATGTCCGGCGGCGAGCCTTTCGCCTTTAAAGGCTTTCTCGACCGCATCATTCCCGGCCTAGCAAGGCTTCCCCATCAAGTCTCTGTGCTGACGAACCTGTCCGCGCCTCGGAGCGCGCTCCGTCGCTTTGTTGATTTAATCAGAGACAAACTGGTGATAGTCTCCGCCAGCCTGCATCTGGAATACACGACCGTCGAAGCGTTCATCGAGAAAGCGACTGAGCTTCGCTCATGGCTGAGACCTGAAACGTCTCTAGTCGTCAACAGTGTGCTCGTGCCCGGCACACTTCAGAATCTCTCGGAGGTGCGGCATGCTGTCGAAGCCGCCGGACTACGCTACTTTCCGCAGGTGATGAAGACGAAGCACGGCATCTTCGCTTACGAGCATTCGGATAGGCTGATGGTTGAAAGCCTGACGGGAAAGAACCCAACATCGCGCGAAGCGAACGTGGCTCCCTCTTACCGTGGCCGACTGTGCTGGACGGGCGTGGAATATTTTACGCTCGAACAGAACGGTGATGCCTGGTCGTGCCGGACTGCGCGGCGCTTCCAGCAAGGCTACCTGGGAAACGTGCTCGACGGAACTTTCGGGCTTTTGAAAGAAGCGCGGCGCTGCGTTTACGACATCTGCCCCTGCACCGTTCCAGCCAACCGGGGCATGATAGAGGGCGTCGGGCGCGCCTCGGAAGCGGAGACGTTATGAGCAAGCATTATCAACTCATGCCTTGGCCGCCGCGCCCAGCGTTTCGTTCAGGCGGATATACAGCTTCGCCCAGACCCGTCGAAGGCGTTGTCACGTGGAACATCAACACGACCTGCAACTATCGCTGCTCTTACTGCACGCAGCGCTTCCTGGATGATAGAAAACGCTGGCTGCGCGATGGGCCAGCCTTTCTCAAAAGCTTTGCCCGCCTCGATGGGCGTTGGGAAGTAAAGCTTTCGGGCGGCGAGCCTTTTCTTCATCCAAACTTGCTTGAGATCGTCGAAGGCTTGCGCGAATTGGGCCATCGGGTGAGTGTGGTCACAAACTTTTCGGCGACGCGTGAGCGGCTGCGTGCGTTTCTCGACGCGACGGGCCGAGCGCTCCGCGTCTTTTCCGCGAGCCTCCATCTTGAGTACGTTGGCGAAACGGACGAGCTTGATGCTTTCCTGCATAAGGCTGTCTGGTTGCAGGAGCGGCTTCCCCTTGAAGCTTCGTTTAACATAACTACGGTTGCGACGCGCGCGAATATTCCTCGTCTACAATCTCTGGCCGAGCAATTCACAGAAAACGGCCTGCGCTTTAAAGTGCAGCCGGAGAAGTATGACCGCGAAGTGATTGAATATACCGAAGAAGAGAAGAGCTTGATTTTGAGTCTTGGTGGGCATAATGGTCTTGGCGAAGTCGCGCCTTCGTTCAAGGGGCGTCCGTGTTGGGCCGGGGCGCGCTCCTTCACTTTGGACGATAAAGGCAACGCGTGGCGTTGTTATCCGGCTCGCAGGTTTCGCGCTCAATACCTGGGCAACTTTCTTGATGAAACTTTTAAGCTCGCGCGCGGGCCTTCCGCCTGCCTCTACGATTACTGCAACTGCACCGTCCCCATCGAAAGAGGCATGATGCCGCGCGGATAACAAAGTGAGGTCTCTCGTATGAAATATAAAACCTTTCGCGCTCTCATCACTGTCGGCGGCGGCGCTCTGCTCGTCGGCACTTGCGGTCTTTCTTCTTGTCTCCTCGGCGGCGACTCTCCCAAGAAGACCGAAAGACCGCCCATCGTTACGTCAACGCCCACCACAACACCTGTGCAGACCAACGCGCGCACGGCGGATCAAGCCGTCGTAGAATTCCTGAATCGCCAGCCCAACGCGACAGGCGAAAGAATCAAGGATGCCTTCCCGCGCGAATCTTACAAGGTCAACATTTATCGAGACGGCAACAGCCCGACGTGGACGCGTCTCAAGATAGATTTGGATCGTGATGAAAAGGACGACGAGAAGTGGACTCTCGCTAACGGGCAGCCAGATAAGCGTCAGGTCTCAACACGCGACGATGGGACTTACGACCGCGAGTACAGATGGCGCGGCGGCCAGTGGGTTGAGAAGTCAAAATAATTTTAGTCCTGCCGACGCGCCGGTTTGTTGACTGAACCTTTGGCGTCTTTGTCTTTGATGTTTAGAGAGGTGTTGCATCGGCATCATCCTCTTCGCTGTCTGAGCGGCGCGCCTTAAGCTTGGCTGCGACCTGGCTGCTCAGCCTCTCTCCTTTTTCCTGAGTCGGCGATGAAGCATCAAAAATAGAATCAAACCACGTCTGCGGCTCTTCGCGCGCGTCCTGTCCGACCTTCTCGCTTTTTCCGTCTTCCGGTTGCTGCTGCTCTTTGAGACGAGAGAGTTCGTCTGCGAAGTTCAGCGCTGCGAGGATAGCTACTTTCGCAACATCGTGGATGGTCAGTTGAGATGCGATTTGCTGCATTCTCTCGTCAACCAATCGAGCGAGTTGCAGAATATATTCACCGCTATCGGTGTGATTCGAGCGTAGAGTGTAAGACTGGTTAAAGATATTAACTGTGACCGGCTTGCTCACGGGTTGTTAGCTACCTCCTGCGCGTCCGTCCGTGTGGTTCGTGACAGTGCAACTTTTGAACAGCCAGATTCTAATGTGCTGCGGCCATAAGAACAAATTGCACCTGCTTCTTTCCTGCACATCCGTCGCTTACCCCAGTTGCCGCACAGGCAGAGCCAGCACATACCATTTCGGAAATCCTGCTCAACGGATTAAGACAACCAACGCGCTGCCGCCTGCTTAAAAATTCAATCAATAGCAGCAGCCAGCCTGTTCCCCGCTGCTCACAGAATCAGTGGCACGTTCATTGCTGAGAGCTTAGCTGGAGGTTTGGAGATGAAAAAACTATTAGCAACTTTGATGTGTCTGGTTCTGCTGAGCTTCGTGGCCCTGCCTGTCGGGGCGCAGACGCGCAACCGCCGCAGGCAGCATGCGGCCACACAGCGCCAGTATGATTACGAGCGCAATCGTTATGACTACGATTATGAGCGCAACCGCGACGACCGCTCTTTCTGGGAGAAGCACCGCGATAAGATTACGACGGCGGGCGGCGCTCTTGGCGGCGCGATTCTAGGCGGGCTGGTTGGCGGTAAGAAGGGCGCTGTCATCGGCGCGATTGCGGGCGGCGGCGGCGCAGCCGTCTACACCTACAAGATTCGTAACAAGGATCGTCGCTACTAAAATCATCGAAGGAAAACTTCGATGAAAGACATCGGTCGCTTACTTACTTTGTGAAGCAAGCCGCCGTAAATCAAGGCCCGATTGCGAAGGGGAGAGCGCAGTCGGGCCTTGATTTATCTGTTGCAGGATGCGGGGACTAGGAGATAACACCGAGAGTCAATGAAAAGAGAGGCCGAGGGCTAGCCACTAAATCACGCGAAGCGACACGAAGTTCATTGCTTCGTGTCGCTTCGTGTAAATAGGTGAATAGGTTATTTGCTCTTTTACTTTTGCAGATTGGGATAAGTTAACACGCAAACGCGATTGACGTGTCGAGCGTGCTTAATGCTCATCCTTTTCATCATTATTGTTGCGGCGGGCGTCGCGCTCGGCAGTCTTAACGTCGAAACGCTGTTGTTGTTCGGGCGTGAGCAGGGCGCGGATACGCGTGCGCGCGTTCTGGCGTATGGCGTCATAGCGCGGGCGCACCTCCGTGCGTAGAGCGCGATATTCGTTGCGTGTCTGATCCAGTATGGCGCGGATTTCAGTCGCCTGTTGGTCATTGAGGTTAAGGTCGCGCTTCATGTCCTCGAAGGCTTTTTCTTTACCGCGCGGCCCTCCTCGCATCCCCTGTCGCCCATTGTCGCTGGCGCGCAAGCGATACACGCTATCAAGCGATGCGCCGGTCAGGCAGCCGAGGGCGAAGACGCCGAAAACAGCCACCCATATTTTCAAACGAGTCTTGGCACGCGGCGTCATCTGGTCGCCTCCCGTTCGTCTTCGTTCAAAATTGTCGCCAGCACTTCATCGCTGGAGAGCGGCTGGCGGTCTGCGAAAACGACGTGCTCAATTCCGGCGTCGCGCGTATCCAAGAGCGACTCGACGCTGAAGCTGCCCGGAGCCGTTGCGCGCAGGCTGACGAACCAAAAGAGCGCGAAAGCAAAGACGGCGACCAGCGCCATCACGGGAGCGGCACGCCAGACGACTCCGAGCCAAGCGAGCCAACTCTCGCCCGCTTCGCGTCTCTCACGCTCTGCAGCGATGCGCGTGCGCAGGCGCGCGTAAAGAAAAGGTGACGAAGCGGCGGCCTCTGCTTCCCGCTCATTGCTTGCGGAGGCGCGGAGGATTTCGCGACCCAACCGGTCGAGCCGCTCATCCAATCCGTGATCTCTCTTTTTGCCGACCATTGATTTTCACCCGCTCCCTGCCATCAGTTTTTATTGACAGCTTCATAAATAAAAACGCGCGCGCGTAATTAACGGTTACAAGAATCTCTTTAACACGCCGCGCAGGCGCACGCGCGCGCGATGCGCACGCACTTTAACTTTAGAAATCGACCATTTTGTTGATTCGGCTATCTCGGAGACCGACATGCCCTCCGCATCGAGCATGACGAGCAGCAGGCGGTCTTCGGGGCTAAGACGCGAGAGCAGCTTATCGGCCAGGTCGCGCGCAACCAACGCGGATTCAACGTCGCCCTCCGCCCTGATGTCGCGCAGTTGCTCCCGCAACCAGGCGTCTTCCTCCTCGGAGATATTACTCAAGGCGCTTTCGGGTCGCCGCTTCAAACGTCGCAGTTCGTCGTAGCAAGTGTTGAAGGCGATGCGCGCAAGCCACGCGACAAACGACGCTTCCTGCGCGTTGGTAAAGTCACCCAGCGCAAAGTAGGCTTTCGTAAAACTCTCCTGCACTATCTCTTCGATCTGTTCTTGCTGGCGAAAGAAGCGGCCCGCGATGAGCGCGACCCGCCGTCGATGGCGATTAAAGAGTTCCTCGAAGGCTTCTTCATCCCCTGCGCGGACGCGAGCCACAAGCTCAGGATCAGACAATTCGGCAGTTGATTGAACTAATGATAGGACGTTTACGGGTTCGGAGTTGTCTGCCATCTCGTCCATCAATTATTAACTACTCGTCTCCGCACCTCCAGGAATCTTGCAACCCGAAGCACGAACTTATCCGCCGCACGAAAATAAATTGGCAGCCCTTGATTCAGGGCTGCCTCGTCCAGAGGGTTTTGAAGCCCCCTGATTCTACACCGAACTATCCGCAGCCGCTCGCTTAGCGGCGGCGATAGTATCTACGCTCATTGCGGTCGCGCAGCTTATACGTATAAAGCGCAGAGCCGCCAGCGCCGAGGAGTGCGCCGATAATCGCGCCTTTCTTGCCACCGGCCAATCCGCCGATGAGCGCGCCCGCGCCCGTGCCGCCTGCGACCGTTAGCTTATCGCGGTGTCTGTCCCAGAAAGAACGCTCACGATAGCGCTGATCGTAATAGACGCGCCGCGAGTTGTCATACCTTCTATTCTGCGTCGTGCGTCGGTCGTAACGGCTGCGATACGTTTGCGCCGAAACGGGTATGACTGCTCCCGCGAGCAGCACCAGACACATGACTACGCCAAAAAGCCTTTTCATACTTCCCCCTTCCTTGCTCCACCTGATTAACGGTAAATGCGTCTGCCGTTCGGCAGGACGGTGACGAGTCTGCCATTCGGCAAACGGTAAGTCCGCGCACGACGATTGGCCCAGGTGTAGCTCTGGCGGCTGCGCGAACTGCGAACGACGCGCCTGCCGTTCGGCAGGACGACGACGGTGCGACCGTTTGGTCGGCGATAGATTGTGCGACCGTTCGGTCTATGAACGACGCGTCCTCTATTCTGATAAACGGTCACGGTGCGACCGTTGCGCGTTCTGTACGTCCTTTGCGCTGCTGCCGTCACCGACAGACCGAGCACCAGCGTACACATAATGACTGCGATTCTGAGCTTGTTCTTCATCATTTGTCCTCCACTGAATTTTATCGGGGAGAGACTTTATCGTTTGAGGGAGACTCTTTATCAAAAATAGAGGCCCGCGCCCTGCTTCATTAACAGGACGCGGGCGTCTCTCTTGACCTTACTGATTTTGCGCCGGGTTTGCCTGACGGCGTGCCCGCCGCTCCTGTCGCTTCTGCTCCCACTGCTGGCGCTCCGCCGCCAGTTGGGCCTTCTGTTCCGCAGTCAGGACAGCGTACATTTCCGACATCATGCGCGCGCGCATGACTTCCCGCTCGACACGCGCGTTGGCCCGCGCCTGCGCCGCTGCGCGCACGGCTGCTTCATTGAACGTGCCGTCCGTTAAAGCGTCGAAGCCGCCGCGTCCTTCGCGTCGTTGGCCGGATTGCTGCCGCAAAGCTCTGGCGCTCTCGCGATAACGCATGGCAATCTGCTTCATCTGTTCCTTCTGCGCGTCCGTCAGGTTGAGCTTCTCTGCGAAGTGGCCGCCAAAGCCGCCCCTCATGCCGCGCCCGCCCTTACCGCCGCCGCGTTTGTGCCACGAGCCGCGCTCTTTGCCTTCTTGACCTTGCCCCGCTTCCTGCTGCGCGAACCCGACCGCGCCCGTCAGCAGCAAAGACGCGGCCAGCGCTCCGCCCGCAATGATTTTCTTCATTCTAGTTAATTGCATCAGTCTGAATCTCCAAGTTTAGTGAATTGAAAGTGAGCCGTATCGAACACAAAGGGAGAATGATGCCTCAATTCGGCCAGTCATAATGCAAGACGCGCGGCGGGCGATTGTGGTTACAGATTTTTCAAACTGCGGGTGGGCCAGCCAACAGCGCAGGCGGTTTCACGCAAAGACGCAAAGGCGCTAAGACAAAAGAGCAAAAAGGAACAAGAAAGAAAATAGTTGCTTCTCTTCTTCGCGCCTTTGCGTCTTTGCGTGAAATGCTTTTCGCCCGTTGCCTTAGCTTTTGCGCCTTATTCCGGCACGAGTGCGATGCGGAATCCGGTCAGAGACCAATCGCCCTCGCCTTCGATTTCGTTGATGTAGGAAAAATCGCCCGGCGCATTAGAGCCGACGGCGTAGCACGTTGCGTTGCCTTGCTCATCACGATAGAAGCCGAGTTCGAGCGTCTCCGTCTCGCTCCATTCGGGGTGAAAGATTGTGCCGACGAGGTTAAAGACGGCGGGCGGACAGACTGTGGCGCGATAGCCTGCGGGCAGAAGATGGTGTGCGCGCCAGTCTTCATTCACAACGTCGAGAAACGCGCGAAGGCTCAGATAGTTGTGCGCGTAGCGCGTGCCGTTCATCATCCCTGCGCGACCCATGTATGCCGCAAACGGGTCGGCTGTAGCATCGTGGCCGTAAGTTGTGCCGTAGAATTGACGATTGTCTGGCAGGTAACGCGGCTTCGCGGTCGTCTCCACGCCGACGACTCGCCCTTGAAGCCGCTCATGGCCTTTAGTGAGTTGGTCACGAGGGCTTGGCCCATGCTCGTGCGCCTTTGTGAAATCTCGCGGAGCCAGAGGGTAGAGCCGCGCCATGTAAGCGTCGTCCGCTGGCAGGATTTCTGCCGACGGAATAACGTGCCATTCGATGTTGAAATGAGAGAGTGCGGCGGCTGCATCGGGCGGCAACTCAAACCGCGCTGCATCCTGAGCGACTAATCGAGCGCTTGCCGTCATCTCGAAAAACTCGCGTAGCCTCTCTGCTCTTTCTTCTATCCAGCCGTTCATATAAGATTCTCCCTTCCCCCTGTGACATATTCGACACTCTAACGCATCTAATCGCAAGTTTAACGTGACGGGCGGGCAGCGGGGCACCGGCTAAATTCATCTTCATTAGTACCAATCGCTGGCATCAGTGATTATTCACGAAAAGTTTGTAACCGAAAGCTGCTGTGGGGCGTATTTAAATAAAAGGGTTGATTAAAGGGATACTTATGTCTTCTTCATTTCTCTCCCGCAAGGTACAACACGCGCCGGCGCTGCTGTGCCTGCTGCTGGCCGTCACGCTTCTGGGTACGGCGGCCTGCGGGCGAAACGAATCAAGGGCCACCGCCAAAGAGAATACCAACGCGAGGGAAGAAGCGCGGGAGACGGATGCTTCGTCGTCTGCCATCGTTGTTACTACCGCCACAGTGGTCGCACGCGAAGTGCCTTCCTACATTCAAGCGACAGGGAGTCTCGTCGCAGATGAATCATCGGACGTTGCTTCACAAACTTCGGGCCAAGTCGTTGCGACTCCGGTCGGCGTCGGGGCGTTTGTGAAGCAGGGCACTGTGATAGCTCGCTTAAACGATAGAGACGCGCGGCTGCGCTTGCAACAGGCGCAGGCCGGAGTGCAACAGGCGATTGCTGGAGTCCGCCAGGCGGAAGCGCGTCTGGGCCTGCGGCCCAATGGTAATTTCGACGCCAGCGCAATTCCCGAAGTGCGCGTCGCAAGCTCTAATCTTGAGCAGGCGCAGGCGGAGTTGCGTCTGGCGGAAGCCAACGAGCGACGCTACCGCGAGCTTGTTGAAACGGGCGATGTGGCCGTCAGCGTCTACGACCAATATCGCACGCAGCGCGACACGGCGCGTGCGCGTGTCAACGCTGCGCGCCAGCAGTTGGAAGCAGCCGTCAACACTGCGCGCCAGAGTAATCAGGCTATTCAGAGCGCGGAAGCGGCTGTCTCGACGGCGCGTGCGCAAGTCGCAATCGCGCAGAAGGCCGTGGCCGATACGACGATTCGCGCGCCCTACGCGGGTTACGTCAGCAATCGTCCTATCGCCGTCGGCGAATATGTGACGCCCGCTTCGATTGTGGCGACGGTGCTGCGCACTAATCCGCTCAAATTGCAGTTGCAGGTACAGGAGGCGGAAGCGCCGTACATCAGTCAGGGGATGGGCGTGTCTTTGGAAGTCGACGCTTATCGTAACCGAAAGTTTGCAGGACAAGTGACGGCTGTGAATCCGGCCATTGATCCTGTCTCGCGTGCGGTGACAATTGAGGCGGCGGTCGAAAACGGCGACAATGCTCTGCGCTCAGGCATGTTCGCCACCGCGCAGATTGTGCGCAAGGGCGGCAGCCGTGCCGTCTTTGTGCCGCGCGCCGCCGTCCTTTCAGACCAGAACACGCAATCTTACCGCGTCTTCGTCATTCAGGGTGATACGGCTAAGCTGCGCGTCGTGCAAATCGGCACTGAAGAGGGTGACATGGTGCAGATTATTTCGGGTGTTAACGCGGACGAGATAGTTGCGACCAGCAACCTCCAACAGCTTTTCGAAGGAGCGCGGGTCAAACAATAACCATTTTGGATTTTAGATTTTGGATTAAGCGCAGGGACGAAAGCTGAGCTATTCAAAATCCGGCGGCAAGACCGCAAAGCATGTCAATCTAAAATCCAAAATCTAAAATCCAAAATTGAGTTATGCAAAAGCTGGCTGAAATTTGTGTACGCCGTCCCGTCTTTGCGACCGTCATTGTTCTTCTCCTGACGGTCATTGGCGGTTTCTCGTTCTTTACGCTCGGCGTTGACCGCTTTCCGAAGATTGATATTCCAACGGTTTCTGTCCAGACGACCAACGTGGGCGCTGCACCGCAGGAGATTGAAACGGAAATCACGGACATCATCGAAGGTGTCGTGAACACCGTCCCCGGCATAGACGAGATGCGCTCCAGTTCGCAGCAGGGCCGCTCGACCGTGACCATCAGCTTCAACCTTGAAAAAGACCCTGACCTTGCTACGCAGGAGGTGCGCGATAAGGTCAGCACGATTATCAACCGCTTGCCGGAAACAGCAGACCCGCCCGTCGTACGCAAAGCCGACCCGGACTCGCAGCCCGTTCTGGTCTACGCCATTAGCGCGCCGCGTTCGTCTATAGAGTTGACAGACCTCGTGCAGAAGCAGATTCAGGAACGCATCGAATCTGCGGACGGCGTCGGCGAAGTGGTGGTCTTCGGCGGACGCCAGCGCGAGATTAAAGTCTACGTCGAACCCGACCGCCTGCGCGCTTACAATTTATCGGTCACGGAAGTCTCAAACGCCCTGCGAGCGCAGAACCTCGAACTTCCCGGCGGGCGTCTTGATGAGGGCGCACGCACCGTCACCCTGCGCACGCTCTCCAAAATCACAAAGGTCGAAGATTTCAACGACATCGTTATTACGACGAGGAATAACTACCCTGTTAAAATCCGCGACATCGGTCGCGTCGAAGACAGTGGCGTTGACCCGCAATCGGCTGCGTCTCTAAACGGCGTGCCATCCGTTTCGCTCGGCATACGCAAACAATCAGGCGCAAACACCATCGCCGTCATCAATGGAGTGAAGCAGCGCATGGCGGAGATTCTGCCGCTGCTGCCTCCGGACATCAAAGTGGTTGTCACGCGCGACCAATCCGAGTTTATCGAAACCTCTCTGCATGCTATCGAAGAACACTTGATCGTCGGCGGACTGCTCGCCGCACTAATCGTGTTTCTCTTTTTGTGGAACTTCCGCTCGACGATTATCGCTGCGCTCGCCATCCCGACCTCTATCATCTCCGCTTTCGCGTTAATTGCGGCGCTCGGCTATTCGCTCAACCAGATGACGATGCTCGCGCTCACCTTGATGGTCGGTATCGTGATTGACGACGCGATTGTCGTGCTGGAAAACATCTATCGTTTCGTCGAAGAGAAGGGGATGCACCCGTATCAGGCGGCGATTGAAGGCACGAAGGAGATTGGCCTTGCCGTCATGGCGACGACGCTCAGCTTGCTTGCCGTCTTCATCCCGGTCGGCTTTATGTCGGGCATCGTCGGGCGCTTCATGTCTTCGTTTGGTCTGACTTCGGCGGCGGCGATTGCCGTCTCGCTCATCGTCTCGTTTACGCTGACGCCGATGCTCGCGGCGCGTTGGATTAAGCCGCCGAAGGAATCAATCACGCCCGAAGGTGTCCCCGCAGGCGCGGGCGCAGCCAGCGGCGGCAGCGACGGCGACGATCATAATAAACACGCGACGCCGCTTGACACTGAGGCCGAGGAAAGCGAGACGAAGGCGCACACGTCATCAAAGGGCGGACGTTTTTATCGCCCGATTGATCGCTCGTATATGTGGATGCTCCGTTGGTCAATGGCCCATCGCTGGGTGGTCGTCATTATCTGCGTGATAGTCGTCGCTTCTATCTGGCCGCTCTTTCGTCTAGTTGGTTACAACTTCCTGCCGGACGAAGACGAATCTGCTTATCAAGTCAGCTTTCGCGCGCCGCAGGGCACGAGCCTCGCTGCGACGCAAAGCGTTTTGGAGCGCATCGCGCGCGACGTGCGCGAGCAAATCCCCGGCGTCGAGAGCACGCTCGTCAACGCTGGCGGCTTCGGCGGCGGCGGTCAGCCGAATGCCGGTTCTATCTCGGTCAGGCTCTTGCCGGTCAAAGAGCGAAAATTTTCGCAGGCCGACCTGATTCAAAAGACGCGCGACATGATACGCAAAAGAAAGTATCCGAAAGAATACGTCATCGGCGCGTCGGGCACGTCCTCCATCGGCGCGAGCATTGGCGGCGGTGGCGGTCGCGGCGGCGGAGCATCTTTGGGCTTGTACATCAGCGGCCCGGACATTCAAAAGCTAGACGAGTATTCAAACAAATTGGTCGAACGCATCAAGAAGGACGACAACTTCCGCGACGCAGACCGCTCGCTCCAACTGAGCAGCCCCGAAGTGCGAATCATCATCGACCGCCAACGCGCCGCAGACCTCGGCGTCAAGGCTGGCGATGTAGCGCAGGCTTTAAATACCCTCGCCGCCGGAGCACGCGTCACGACCTTCAGCGAAGGCTCGGATCAATACGACGTGGTCGTGCGTGCCGGCGAAGAATTCCGACGCACGCGCGAGAATCTGGCTAACTTTACGGTCGCATCAAGCAACGGCGGAACTGTCGGTTTGGAAAAATTGGTGCACCTCGAAGAAGGCGAAAGCCCCGCTTCGATTGACCGCTTGAACCGTCAGCGGCAGGTCACTATCTCCGCGAGTCTTGCGCCAAACGGTTCTGAAGCAGACGGCCTCGCCGCCGTGCAGCGCTACGCCGCCGAGCTAAATATGGAGCCGGGCTATCGCACAGGCGTGACGGGCCAGTCGAAGGAATTGCAACGCGCGAACCAATCGTTCATGCTGGCGTTTCTGCTGTCGTTCATCTTCATGTACCTTATCTTAGCCGCGCAGTTCGAATCGTTCATACATCCGGTCACAATCCTCTTGACGCTGCCGCTCTCGATTCCCTTTGCGCTGCTCTCGACGTTGATAGCAGGTCAGCGGCTCAACATCTTTTCCGCGCTCGGCATATTGCTCTTGTTCGGCATCGTCAAGAAGAACGCTATTCTACAGATTGACCACACGAACGAACTTCGAGCGCACGGCATGGAGCGCTACAGCGCAATCCTGCAGGCCAACCGCGACCGACTGCGACCGATTTTGATGACGACGATTGCGCTCGTCGCGGGCATGATTCCGCTCATCCTCGGCTCAGGCGCGGGCGCGGCCACAAATCGTTCTATCGGCGTGCTGGTCGTCGGCGGGCAAAGTTTGTGTTTGCTGTTGACGTTGCTGGCCGTGCCGGTCTTCTATTCGTTGTTTGAAGACGCAAAGGATTCGCGCGTATGGGCTGTGGTCGGCGCGGGCTTCAATAACTTTAAGGGCGGCGCGGGCCGCCGCTTCTCCGAGGCTTACGCGTCAGTCGGCGCAGCCTTCAAACGCAAACCGAGGCCAACGACGGGCGGGGCGCTCTCACGGCAAAAGCAAGATGATAGGTATGCAGACAATGTTTCAGGTGATTAAGAAAACGCAGGCCATGCGTCGTTATATTAAGTTGGTGAATGCACGTTCGTTGAGAATCGTAGTCCTGGCGACGGCGGCGCTCTTTGTCCTGCCCGGTGTGGCGTTGGCCCAGAATCCGCCTGCGCCTGCGCCCAATCCGTCGCCACAAACTGCGCCGCCCGCAGGCACACAGACGCAGCAGCAACAACCGGGCGCGCTGCCTCCTGCAACCGACCAGTTGCCGCCTAATTCGTCTTCCGCCCCCGTGCGTCCAGACAATGAAGCGCAGCAGAGCACGCAGCCGCAGACAGGCCCGGAGCAGCAGCGACAGCAGACGACGCCCAACACGCAAGGGCCGCGCCCGCCATCGCCGCAAGCGCCAAACGCCACGCAGCAGACAACGCCCGGACAGCAGACGCCGCAAACAACTACGCCTGCCGGAACAACCGCCCCGCAAACGGGCACGCAGCCAGCAGGCGCTCCTGCCAGCGGCGTCGGCCAGACGCCCGGTCAGAACGTGGGTGTTTCGGGCGGAATCGCGCCCGCAGAATTGCCGACTGAGCCGCCGCCCGTTGCTCCGAATTTTGAAGCCCCCGCGCGCCCGCTCCCCTCAGCCGAGCGCATCGGCGTTGACGTGTCGAATCAAATGCCGCTCACGCTAAACGAAGCGATTGCGCTCGCACTTCAGAACAACAACGACATAGACGGCTCGCGCATCAACGTTCAGATTGCGGAGTTCAACTTGCAGTCGGCGCGCGGCGTTTACGACCCCGTAGTTTCAAACGAAAGTTACTACGAGAGCCGCACGACCCCTACGAGTTCGACGCTCGGCGGCGCAACGAATGGCTCTGTCAAGCAAACGGATTTCACCGGCGCGTTTCGCTTTGGCGGCTTCTCTCCCTTCGCTGGTGGCTCTTACCAGCTTGATTTCTCTTCGACGCGCCTGACGACCAATAATCAAAACGTCACGCTCAACCCGCAGTTTCCGACGGCGCTTACGTTCACCTACGCGCAACCGCTCTGGCGGGGCTTGCGCTTTGACAACAATCGCCGCGCAATTGAGATTGCCAAGAAGAATCTTTCCTTGACGGATGCGCAGTTTCGCCAGCGCGCCATCGAAGTCATCTCGCAGGTCGAACAGGCATACTGGGATTTAGTCTTCGCGCTCAGAAATTTGCAGGTGCAGATAGACGCCGTCAAGCAGGCGCGCGTGCAGGTTGAAAGCAATCAACGCCTCGTCTCCAAAGGCGTGCTCGCGCCCATAGACATCATCGCCGCCAACACGCAGGTAACGACCTTCGAGCAAAACGTCTACACAGCGCAGGAAGCCGTGACGCGCGCCGAGAATACTTTGAAGACGCTCATCCTCGCTGACCGCACAGCCCCGCTCTGGTCACGCCCGCTGACGCCCATTACGCCCGTTAGCCTCGAAGCGCCGCGCGTGCCGCTTGAGCAGGCAGTGGCGTCAGCGATTAACAATCGCCCGGAGTTGGCCCAACTCCAGACCAACGCTGAAATCAACAGTATTGACACGCGCTATTTCCGCGACCAGACCAAGCCGCAGATTGATTTGGTCGGCACATACACGGCGGTCGGCCTTGCGGGTGCGCCGACGCAGGCGAGCGGAAGTGGCGGAACAAGCGCGAACGCGCAACTCCGAGCGCGCGTCAACGAATTATCCCTGCGCGCGGGCCTGCCCGCGCTCGACACGACTACCGGCGGCGGCTCGGTCAACGAAAATCTGATTGGCGGCTATACGAAATCGCTCTCAAACCTGCTCGGTCAGGATTATCCGACCTATCGTGTGGGCGTGCGCGTCGCGCTTCCGCTTCGCAACCGGACTGCCGAAGCTAATCTGGGCCGCTCGCTCGCCGAAGGCAACCAGATACGCAATCAGCGCGCGCAGGCCGAACAGTTAATAGAGGCCGACGTGCGCAACGTGACGCAAACCCTGCGCTCATCCGAAGCGCGTCTAGCTTCCACCGCCGCCACGCGTTCTTCAGCCGAGCAGCAGTACGAGAGCGAGCAACGGCAATTCAGGGCGGGAACGTCCACCGTCTTCCTCGTCCTTCAAAGACAGAACGAACTGCTGGCCGCGCGTGGCCGAGAGCTTCAGGCGCAGACTGATTTGAACAAAGCCATCGCCGAATTCCAGCGCGCTACAGGCAATACGCTCGCCGCCAACAACGTCGCCGTTCGCACAGACACGCCGATGCGCGAGCTTGAGATACGCTCCGCCACAGCACCTTCTGCGCCCGCTGCGGATACGTCATCTGTCACCGGAGCGCCGCAGAAGACAAACTCGGCCAATGCGTTTACGGGAGTCAGTCCGAATGATAAATAACGCCCGCGCGTCTTCAGCGTTGCCGCCAAAGCATAGAACGTTGTTCTGCGCTTTGACGCTCGCGGCGCTCGTCACGTCCATCTCGTGTCAATCGGGCGGGGGCACGACTAATAGCGAGTCGCGCGGAATTATTATTGTGAACGCCCCTGCGGCGGGCGAGGTGCGGCGCGTCCTCGTGCGCGAGGGAATGACAATCAACGAAGGCACGCCCATTGTCGAAATCGCCGTGCAGACGGAGACAGTAGCGCCCACGCCCGGTCAAGGCGAGAGCGCGGAGTCGCGGGCCGTACGCAATTACGAGTCGCTAGATACCCAGATAGAAAGTGCGCGTGCTGAAGCAGTGCAACACGATGCTGAAATCCAGCGATTGACACCGCTCGTCGCTTCCGGCGAGGCTTCAGCGGCCCAACTCGAAGGCGAGCGTGCCTTGTCCGAGCGCGCGCAGCGGCGCTTGCAGCAACTTCAGGATGCGAAGAGGAGGGCCGAAACCGGACTCCTCACGGCGCGACAGTCCAATCAAAATCAAGCCAGCCCAACTGCGCCCGCGCCACGTGAACAAATTGTCGTCGCCAGCGCTACGGCCAGCGGGACTGTGGGCGTCATTACCGCCAAAGTCGGTGATCGTGTAAAGTCGGGCCAACCGCTGGCGACATTGCGCGCGGGTTCGCGCTGAGTGCGGAAAACACGATGCCGACCGAAGCAATCAACATTGGCCCACGCGAGCAGCGCAAACGGCGTTTGATGGGCATTGTCGCCCTCACTGTCGGCGTCGGCGCGGCCTTCCTGCTGGTGGTTTACGGCTCGCCTCGCTTGCTTCGTCTTATCGTTTTCTTTCCCATCTGGCTAGCTGGCTTAGGCTTGCTGCAAGCCCGCGAAAAGACTTGAATCGCGATGGCCGCGCGCGGGACGTGCAACATGGATGCAGGTGAAGAGAAATTGACGGACGAAAATCAGTCGGAGCAGTTGCGCGTTAAGGCGCGACGGATTCACCGCCGCGCTCTCATCACCGCCGTCGTGATTACGTTGGTCGTGTTCGTTTTTCCGCGCAGTTAACTTGTCAACAAGCGAAACAGGAGTGTCCAGGATGAATGTCATAAAAACATGGCGCGTAGCGCTCATCATCATGCTCTGCGCGGCCATCGGCATGACGGCCAGCGCCTATCGCGTTGAGAGTCCCAAGGCATCACGGGAGGCAACGGAAGCGCAGGACACCGTTCATCTGGAACGAAGAATCAGCTTACTCGAACAGCGCTTTTATTCTGTCGAGACGAGCATCAATCGCCTTGAGCAGCAAGCCACGCTCTCGCAGCGCCCGTCTGTCACGCAATCAAACGGGCGAGAGATGGAAGTTAATCTCCTGCGGGCCGAGATGGAGACGCTGCGGCGGCGCATCCTTGAGATTGAATGTGGGCTGTTGAAGCTTGACGAAAGAACGATGATGCCCGCAGCCCGCGAGGCACGCAAGAAGGCCGGTGCCAGCAGCAGCACAGACCCCTGCCGACTCTACTCGGAATCGCCCGTGCAACTCTCAACGCGCCCTTCTGTCAATTAGTAAAGCATTCACTTTTTAGCTCTTGTGCTCTCCTGCGCTCAGCGACTCAACGGGGCTGGTACGATTGACTTCTGGAATTAAGAAGAATAATTTTCTTTCGTCATTGGCGCGCATCCATAGTTAAAGAGTTTCACCTCAAGTTAATTCTCAAATCTTTTTCATCTTGCCGGAGTGATTTGGCGGGTGCGTCAATTTTGAGTATCAGTGGTTGAAGAGACGTCAGAGGAATAGATGATGCTGATAAGTAACACCCTTTTGCGTGACCGGTATCGAATCATACGCACAATTGGTAGAGGAGGTATGGGTTCTGTCTATGAAGCGGTTGATGAGGTTCTTTCCAATGTCGTCGCAATAAAAGAGACTATTGTTGTTAACGAACATATATCCCAAGCCTTCAAACGTGAAGCCAAGCTTCTCGCTGGTCTTCGTCATCCGGCGCTGCCCAAAGTAATCGATTACTTTGCCGAGGGAGATGCGCAGTTTCTGGTCATGGAGTTTATCGCGGGAGAAGATTTAAGCACACAGCTACTTCAGCGAGATGCCCCGTTCATTCAGGATACTGTCTTAGAATGGGCAGACCAAATTCTCAACGCTCTGGAATATCTACACGCCAGAAACATTCTGCACAGGGATATTAAACCGAGCAATCTTAAGCTGACGGAAGACGACCAGATTATTCTTCTGGACTTCGGTTTGTCGAAAGGCTCAGCCGTAGATGCGCTCGATCCACAGGTGAGCGTGAGCGTTTTTGGCTACACTCGCAACTATGCGCCGGTCGAGCAGATTCAAGGCTCCGGCACAACTCCGAGCAGCGACATTTATGCCCTTGCCGCTACGCTCTACCACTTGATAACCGGTAAAGCGCCGGTGGACGCTCTCACCAGGGCGACGACCATCCTTAATGGAAGCCCTGACCCTTTGATTCCCGTGCGCCAGTTGAACCCTTCGGTTGCTCCGAGCATAGATGCTGTCTTCATGCAGGCTCTGGCGCTCAAGCGTGATGACCGTTTTGCGACAGCCGACCTGATGCGTTGGGCTTTGAAGAAAGCAAGCGTTGACATCACTATTATCGATGAGAGAGTTCAGAACATAACCGCTCCTCCGAATAACCAGCCAGCCCCAGCATCCGTAGCGCCTGATGTAACGCAGCACGCCCCGACCGTATTCAGTTCAACCGATCCACAGCCTTCGTCGCGGCGCACTGTTCGGCTGGATGACACCGTCATTTATATGAAGCCCGGAGAGCACGCTCCGGCACGGACGGGTGCGGACGGCTCTCAAACGGTGATCGTCAAGCATTCTGAGGTTTTTCGTTACGACGAAGAGCATGTTTTTGAAGAGCTGATTTTCCATAAAGACTATGAGCGATTATGGCGCTCGCTGATTCATGCCGGAGGCGGGCGTAATCTCTTGACGGGCTACGGGCCGTTTGGCGGCACTTCATTAATCCGTTGCGCCGTCGCTAAAGCCAGAACCGAACTGGAAAGAGTCGAGAAGGGTGAGGGCGCGCTCTTAGTGCTCTATTTTCTCATCAAAAATGAGACGAAAGAAAATTTTGAAATCGAAGCTGCGAGCCTGGGCTTCAGTTCCGTGAAAGGCGCTGAAAGACAAGGCCCGAATACAGACTTGGATGAGTTGAAGGTGCGGGCGGGCCAAGACCCTGTGGAGACAACCGATCAGGTTTTGAATTTTTCGCTCAACGAAGTGACGGGAGCAACATTCTTTGATGAGCAAACAGAAGCTTCGCGCCCGGAGGCTTCCCAACTCGGATATGATTTCTCGCAGTTTGTCGCAGACCTCAATTCTTTCTTTAAGCAAAAGAAGAAAGAAGTCGCCTTGCAAGAGATCGTGTTGCGGCTGACCAAAAGCAAACATCTGCCGTCACGCGTCGTCTTTATCATTGATAAAATCAAGCATCTGGAAACTCTGGAATCTTTATCCGAGACGGAATTATTCAACAACAAAAAGATCAGGGTGATTGCTGTTTCGAGGCAGGAGGATTTTGACCGTTGGGAAGATTCGCACCAGCGCTTGAAAGAAATAGATTTTTTCCAGTGGTATGTTCCGTGTCTCTGGAAGATTGATTGGGAGAAGTCGTTTTTCAGCGGTGCGTCGGACACGCTCGCGGGTTTAGAGCATCAGTACGGAGTATTCATCAAGCACCTGGAGTATAAGGGGCGCGGCTCGCTTGGGAATATCATTAAGGAGCTACGGCATCCGAAGAACATTAACTTCGATCAGGAATATAACTTTGTCGATCTTTGTAGTCTGGCAGATCGCGGAGAAGTGCGGCATAACGCCTGGCTGCAGGAGGTTCTAAATCTCAACTGGCCCACAATCTTAAACGATCTTTTCGGCGGCATTAATCAGGATGAAAGAGTTGATAGAGCGCGCATCGGTATCTATTATTTGCTTGACTGGCTGGCTCTCAAAGCTCGTTTTAGTCTGGCCGAGATTCTGAAAGAATCCGAAAAAGGGCCGGTCACTATTTCCGACAATCAGGAAATCAGGGCTGAAACCATCGATAATCTGCTGCGCACTTTATTGGTCAATAAGTATTTGGTTTTGAGCAATGATATTTACCGTGTAGTTTGGGATAAAAAGAAGCTTCCTAAACCGCGTCGTGTGGGCCGCATCCGGCAAAAGAATTCATCGAAACCGGGTGCAGCCGTGCTCGACAAACAAGCTTCCGCACAGATTGCTCAAGAGGAGTCAACGCCCGATAAATCTTCCGCCGCTCAACAGAATGAGCCGTCTCAAAAGGAGGAGCAGGACACGCCTCAGTTGCTAGTCCTGCCTACATCATTTACCAAAGTTTCGATGTCCGGCAACTTACCACCGATAGCTAAAGAGGAGTCTAATGTCTCGAAATTCGAAAGACCTTCTCCATCATTGTCGGCTATCGAAAACACTACGCCCGCCGCTCCTCCGCTAGACCCCATTTACAGATCAGATTCTGATACGATTATCTTCGCCACAAAACGCGCCATCTCGAAAAGAGTTTTTGTCAGCTATAGCCATGCCGACGAAGATTGGTTAAAGCGGCTGCACGTGCATCTCAAGCCGTTCGAGCATACGGGCGCGATTGATCTCTGGGACGATACGAAAATCAAGACGGGAGATAAATGGCGGGATGAAATCAGGAAGGCAATTTCGTCGGCAAAAATAGCGATACTTTTAGTGAGCGCGAATTTTCTCGCTTCAGACTTTATCGTCAACAATGAATTGCCGCCATTATTAGAAGCTTCCGAAAGAGAAGGGACATTGATAATACCCATTATCGTCAGCCCCTGTAGGTTCAACCAGACTAAACTCTTTCACTTTCAGGCAGCAAATGATCCGACACGCCCGTTGTCCTCAGTCAATTGGCATCAGCAGGAAGCAATATTTGTCGATGTCACATACATGATCGACAAAGCGCTTAATTCATAGCGCAAAATAATTTAAAAAGAGAGCGCTGCCTCAGCAGGCAACGGCGATATTATGTTGCTTTGCTCTATCTTCTGCTCAACTTATCATAACCACCACCAGCAGAATTTGCGACGCGAAGGCTTGACCACAGCCCCCGCTCCCTGCATGCACGAAACTCACAGCAACCGATTACCAGCAAGGTAAACCGGGAGTTCGTGCGTTGAGACGAAGACCTCCATAGAGATTTGTTCCCCGAACACCCGCAGGCTGTATTCCTCAAGCCGGATTGTCTTGCCAGCTAAGGGGTCATACGCCATCTCTTCACAACAACATACATAATGCGTCGTCCAGGCCGCTGCGATGCCTAACGGACGAGGGATGAGCGGGCCATGGAAGATATGGTCTCCTCTGTCCTCCCTCTTCCGCAGCCGCCCGATCCAGGGATTTCGACCCTCCGCCAAAAGGAGTGCCGAGAGCTTTCGTGCAGCCACAAGACAGTTCCAATAACTGCCTGATCTGACAATTGCGTTTTGTTCTTCAAGATATGCTGTCACAGAAGAGTGCTTTTCACTATTGTTCTCTACCGTCTTCATCTACAGCTCTATCCCTCCAGACTGCGAGCATAAAACATTCAACCATCGCTTTGCATAATTCATCAGCAGAGAAATGCTATCGAGCAGTATGGACGGCAATTCTTCAGCCCGGTAGACTACGACCGCTTATGTCCCGCTGTTGTACGCGGCCATCGGTTGTGGCTGGTATATCGTCTGGACTTGACCGACAGCAACCATATTCTCTGGAGACTCACCGATGGTGTGGAACGGTTTTACCAATCGGATCGGCGTTCCGTTAATCTCCGTCAACTCACCCCTCCAAGCCATCTGATACAATCGTTTCAGGTCGGCCCTGTCTTCAATGGTCAACTGGCTTTGGTTGCCATAATTCATGATGGAAAATGGCTTGTGCGTTCCGAAGATTTGACTCGCCCACTGGGTCTCGCTGACGTTGGCGAAAAAGTGTCGAAGTCCGAAGACGTGGCCGATTTCATGGACGATTGTCTCCACCTGCTCTTCCCTACTCTGGCTAAACATTTTGGGATACAACTTTAACTCGTGACGGCCAGCGTCGGGAAAGTAGGCGCTCGCCAGGACGCATCCGTTGATGTTGCATCGATCAGTCCCTCTCATTACGATCTCGAAGTCCCATGCGTCGTCTCGCTCGGCGAACTTGACGGGCACAGCGTCACCCCAGGCCATGAGGGCTTCGCCCAGCAACTTTCTAATCTCAGTCTTGGCCGCCGCCGGACTCTCGAAGAAACGCAGGGAGCGTTCTTGAAATCGCCATCGCAGCGTCGTGTCTTTTGCCCACAGCGGAATAAACCCTTCCGACGAGTCGAGGACTATCTCGAACCGATTTCGACCTCGCGGCGTGGTGTGTCCACGAGTATCGGTGTCGCAAACGATGCCGTTTCCGAAGACGTGCACCTGTGAGTCCGCCTTTTCCGTTTTCCGCAACTGAAACGGGTTGGTTTGCCGTGATTCGGCCTTTGGCCGCTTCGTGGTGCTGGTTCGTGCCATTGTGAATCTCCTTCGTAATGGGATTAAAATGTTTGTACTGCAACGGTTTGGTGTCGGGTCAATTTCAATCTGACATGGCCTCCTCTGGCAGACGCACTCATAAAGACTCGCCCGGCTCGCTGCTCTCTCACTGTTAATGTGAGTTTGGGGTAAATCATTTCACGAATTGCCAGGAGGCAGAGGAAGGTGCGACTGTTTCTTAAAACTGACCCACTACGCAACGATTTCGTTTACCTAACGCCGCAGGTAAACGTCGAGCCTGCCAGATTAATGATGACAGACACGCTTTCTGCGAGTCCGGTTGATACGCTTGTTATGACGTAGCGCCTGCTTGCCGCCGCCTGCACGCGAGCACAGGGAAGCCAGGGCACGCGGCGAAAAGGTCGTTGCGCTCGCGCATCAAGGACATCTTTCGACTAGCGCAGCACTCAACGGCGCAAAGTGCGGCCAGCATATACGTCAGAACGTAGGAGCGGAGCGATCTCAGACTTGTTCGTACTGGTAATTTTACCTGACAAGTCCTGAGGCCGAATCAGGACGAAGAACTTTTTACAGCCTAACAATGTAGGTTGTATTGGGCTGATTTAAGCCACCCCCGGTGCCGCAGGTTAGCCAGTAGTTTCGCCTCACGCTCGAAAGCTCGCCGCATCTTTTCCGAATCGAGGTTGCCGAGTCGCTCTTTAATCGCAACGAGGCAATCTAGCTTATCGTCGAGAGCTTCATAGACTTGACCGAAGCCGCCTTTCCCCAGGGGGCGGATGATACGGTAGCGGTCATGAAGAAACTGGTTGCGAGACAGCATTTCGGTTTCTAACCGTATGGAATTTTTAGATGTTTTATCTAACGTCCTACCTTCGGCTTTTGAAGCATAGAACTATGTGCTTTGCGGCGCGGGAAGATTCAAGATATTTTTACCGGAAATACGCTCAAAACTCCTTCAGAAGAAGTCGGCTTAAGCGTTAATTCCTTTATTATTTATAATTGATGGAGCCGAGGGGGATCGAACCCCTGACCTCATGACTGCCAGTCTTAAATAGGTTGTTCTATTAAGTTTGGCCGAGCGCGTAAGAGTATCTATTAGTTGCTCTTACGCGCTTTGCTATAATGTCTGTGTATTGATGAATATTGCTCTGTTTGGAGCAGTTGGCACACAATTGGCACACAAGGAAAGCCGAATTAAGTTTGCAAAGATATGGAGTCTTAATACGCTATGACAAGTGAACGATTACCATTAAGTGACGAAGATATTAAAGAAGCTAGGAAGCAGTTTGAAAACTTTATTCGGATGATGACAGCCGCCGGGAAGAAATTGGCATCGGACACTTCTGCTACTAATTCTAGCAGTGAAAGTAGGAACAATGATTACTATATGGAAGTAACGTTAACAGATGGCCGAGAGATGAAGTTAAAAACTATCTTTCACGCAGTAGAGAAAAGTATTGAAGATAGGCACGGCGGAGTTTTTAAATGTACCTATCACATGAGAAATACAGTTAATGGTTTATTTGAATGGCTCTTAGGTCATTACCCTCGTGCAAGTGTTAATGAAATTCAAGCAATAGCCGACGAAAGAAAAATCTCCTTTGACGAAGCGAAGAAATCAATAGCCCTACATATTGCCGAAAGAGAGTTTTGGATAAGACTAAGTATGGCAAGATTCTTACACGAGCAATTAGAACCTGCTTTAAAGATTATGCTGACTGATTTAGTCGAGGATGCTGGCTTGTATGGACTCAGCCATTATGGGATTAAGCTTGTAAACCCCAAAGATATTGACAGAGTTTCAAAAGGCTATATCCGACTTAGAAAGAAGCGCACTAATATTATTGAAGGTGTTGGCAAGCGAGGAAAAGCGGCTGTATCTGCTGAAGAAGTCATTGAATTCATGGAAACTGTATTTGCTGAGATGAGAGAGTTGGAAAAGGCTGGCAGAAAGATTACCCCTAACGCTGTTGCGCGTAAGATAATTAGCTACAACCACAGCAACCCCTTAAAAGCATTCAAAGATAGGCTTAACAAGTATGACATCACTTTTGACGACCTGAAAAATGAATATCTGCGAATAGAAAGTGAACAAAAAAATAGATAAGATTTTTATGTTCTAACTAAAAAAGCCGTTCGATTTTCAAGTTAAACAAAACAAGATTCAGATTTGTTACTCTCTGTGCTGCTTAGTAAAGCACAGAGAGTTTTTCTTTTGGAGAGACACAATGAATAAGGAATGGTCAACAGTTGAAGAAGCAGCGCCAGCATTAGGCTTATCAAAGCAAGGCATGTACGACGCAATTCGCAAAGGGCAGTTGCCAAGCGAAGCTATATTGCGGATCGGCAAGCGAATCCGCGTCAATCTAAAAGCATTAAGCGCACAAGTTGAACCTAAGCAAGAAAAACAAAGTGAGTGCACCCCTACATAAGCAAGGCAATTCGACTTTCAAGAAGTTGGTAGAGGACAAGACACGCACAGCAAAAACCACATGCAGAGTTGAAAGCAATGAATAGTCCATTGGAAGTTGCCCGCTCTTACCTTGTGCGCGGTTGGATGCCGATTCCTATAGCGCATCAATCAAAGAACCCCAACCGCACAGGATGGCAGCGTTTCAGCATAAGACAGGACGAGTTGCCGCAATTCTTCAACGGTAAACCGCAAAACATCGGCGTCTTGCTTGGCAAGCCATCCGGTGGACTGGCGGACGTTGATCTTGACTGCGCCGAAAGCATCGCGCTCGCCTCTTATTTCTTGCCTTCAAGTGATGCTGTGTTCGGACGCACTAGCCGACCGTGCTCGCATTATCTGTACATCGCAACGGATGACGCGAAGACAGTTAAGCTTGAGGATGTTGATGGAAAGATGCTTGTGGAATTGCGTTACACGGGCTGTCAAACCATCTTTCCTGGTTCAACGCATCCGTCCGGCGAAAAGATTGAATGGCACACCGACGGAGAGCCGTCGCGCGTCTCCTATGCCGAACTGTTGCGCGCCGTTCGTCGCATAGCAGCAGCATGTTTAATCGTTCGCCACTATCCGGCCCAGGGCAGTCGCAATGATCTTTCGCTTGCGCTCGCGGGCGGTTTGTTGCGCGCCGGATGGAGTGAGAAGGAAGCGGAGCATTTCATCAGCGCAATCTGCGCCGCAGCACAAGACGAAGAGGCACGCGCCCGCGTCAACAGCGTGGTCGGCACAGCAAAGAAACTGACAACGGGAGAGCATGTTACAGGCTGGCCGACATTAGCAAGCTTGATAAAAGACACCGCAGTTGAGCGTATTCGCCAGTGGCTAGAGCTACGTGAGCCGAACTCTGAAACACATGGCAGCACGGCGGCTAAAAGCGCAGACGCGAAAAACGACGATGCGCCGCTGCGCGTCGTGTGCATGGCGGACATTGAACCCGAACAAGTCTCTTGGCTGTGGCATCCCTATATTGCTATCGGCAAGCTGACCATCCTTGAAGGCGATCCGGGCTTGGGCAAATCATGGCTGACGTGCGCGATTGCCTGTGCTGTTACGCGCGGGTGCGGGCTTCCCGGCGCAGAACCATTCAAGGCGGGCAATGTGTTGATGCTTTCCGCCGAAGACGGACTAGGTGACACCCTACGCCCGCGTCTTGATGCCGTTGACGCGGACGTGCGCCGCATCTTCGCGTTAAATGAACCTTTGACGTTCGACGCGGCGGGCTTGTTGCTCTTGGAGGCGGCGATCATCGAATACACACCCGTGCTCGTCATTATTGACCCGCTCTTTGCCTTTACGGGCGGCAAGGTGGATATACACCGCGCGAACGAGTGTAGAGCCATTAGCGCGCCACTGGCGACGATTGCAGAACGGCATGGATGCGCGATGCTCGCCGTTAGACACTTAGGCAAGTCACGCGGCGGCGGTCATGCGCTAAACGCTGGCATCGGTTCGATCGACTTCACGGCGGCGGCGCGTTCTGTGCTGCTCGTCGGGCGCGATCCAGACGATGAGCAGAAGCGCGCAGTTGTGCAGACAAAGAACAATCTTGCGCCGCATGGTGAAGCTATCGGCTACAAGTTAGAGGGCAGTCAGTTTTTTTGGACAGGTGTGAGTGACCTGACAGCTGGGCGCATCCTTGCCGCTGAATCGGATGAAGGCGAGCGGAGCGCAATCACTGAAGCTGTGGATTTCTTACGCACCGCTCTCTCAAGCGGCGGGCGTAATAGCAAAGGTGTCATAAATGAAGCAAAACAAGGGGGTATCTCTGAGGCAACGCTGCGCCGAGCAAAGAGACAACTGAAGGTGCGAACGCGAAAAGTCGGAATGCCCGGCAGCCATTACCAAAAGTGGTTATGGGAACTGCCCGGCAATGAAGCTGCTCAAATATCCGGCGAAGATGCTCAAGTAATGGAAAGTGAGCATCTTCGTGCAAGTGACGCGGATAAAGATAGTTACTCACAACACTTAGCCGAAGATGCTCAAGATTCAGAGTTTGAGCATCTTCGGGAGAACACTAGCGCATCTTCGGGCGACGTTGAAAAGCCTTTGACGGATGAAGAAGCGGAACTGGCAGCCCGCTTGCAATATGAAGAACACTTGCCGCGCGAAGAGGCTGAGCGGCGGGCGCGTAAATGGTTTGAGCCTGTGCCGTTCTGAAAAAAAGATGTTAGGGGTGAAGATGCCGCACGCTCCGATGAAAACCAAAAATCAAAGTTTGCAACCTAAGATGCTTAACGGATACGTGAGAGCCGAGCGCGTCAGGTGCGGCAAGGCAAATTGTAAATGCTCGCGCGGTGAACTGCACGGCGTCTATTACTATCGCTACACTTGGGACGAAGGGCGCAGGCGTAAGAGCTACATTAAACGCTCTGAAGTTGAGCAGGTGCGCGCCGCGTGTGCGGCATATCGCCGATTACAAGCGAAGCTGCGGCGAGGCTGGGCGGAATACAGCCAAACACTGGCACACGCTAGAGAATTACTCTCGTTGCTTGCTAGAGACGAGAAAGCGGGGTTTTGAGATGAAGCAATCACAACCGCGACGAAAACAGAAGCGAACGGTTAAAGCCCGGCTTCTCATGGTACACAACGAGACGGGCAGAGTCGCAACCAACGAGCAAGCAATAGAGACAACCAGCGAGCAGATGGAAGCCCGCGCGGTCGTTGAAAAGCTGGCGCGCTCTTTTCATCGAACGGTTGAGTATTACAAAGGATGCTATTCGCCGGAAGATATGAAGAGTGTCGAGGCGATGGTTGAACGCGATAGAACGGAAGAGGGAAGGGAGAGGGCGCGCAACAGACCGCCACGCGAAATCTCATGGTATGACATTTCTCTGTTAGCCGATGGTGATATGAGCGAAGCCCTAGAGGTCTGGGGGCGCGTGCGCCTTGCTGCTATTGATGACCTAGAGAGTGGAATGCGCTCGGCTGAAACAATCGGTGCGAATACTCCAATTGAGCGGGCGCAGTTTCTAGCTATTCGTGACAGCTTTCTTGACTCTTGGCAATCCGTGAACGGCATCGAAGCGGCGATGATAGAAATGCTGGCGCAGACCTTTTCACTATATCTCTACTGGACGGCGATTGCACATGAGCGGGTGACGAGCAGGCATGATAAGCAGCAGAAAGAGAACGCTCGTTTTGAATCCGCTGGCTGGAAATCTCCCTATCAGTCTGAGGTGGACGCGGTAGATCAAGCGCACAGACTCGCCGATGGATATAACCGGCAATTTCTCAGAACGCTGCGCCAGTTACGCGATTTAAGACGCTATGCGCCGCCAGTGATCTTTAACAATGGTGGGCAAGTGAATGTTGCCAATCAGCAAGTAAACGTCACTAACAGTGATTAGGAAGCTATAGCGCGGTCGGCCAGAATGCTTTATTAGCCACTATTATGTAACGTAGATATCTTAGCTACTCTATTTAGGCGGCTGCATATTATTAAAATCATCCCTGATTTCTTTTGCGTATTGTTCTTCCTTTTGCCTTCTCAATTCCGGGTCTGTTTCATGGGTAATTGTTGCTAAGTGCCTAAGCTTTATTGGAACTGATGACCACTTAAATCCAGGATGGTCAACTATTCCTCGAAAAAATGTTAAATGAGTTAGTAGATAACGCAAAAATGCGTCTAAGCTATCCGTGCCTAATTCTTCAGTAGCTAATGCCAAATGCAAGCCCTCTGAAAGCTGTTTATTAATTCCTTCGTGGATGTATCTACCCCATGCATTGAGGCTTCGCAATTTTGCCCACATAGTAATTGTTCCCTTGTCCAAAACAAGAATAATATCTATATGATGGCCGATGCCGTACTGCTTCGTTAAGTCAGTGTAATGCTCTAATATTTTGTCGAAACTAATAGTGCTTTCAAATGCGAATAGACAACCTATAGTTTGAGAAGTGATGAATGAAGTTTCGGAAGGCGGTGTTTTAGCTAATTGTTTAGTAGCTAATATGTTTTCAAAGGATGAGATCAACTGCTTTTTATCTAAGCATGATTTAACCTCTACAACAGCAGCAACATTGTCACTTGGAAATATCGCTGCATCTTCTGAAGCTCTATAAACTGGGCAGTTCAAGGCGTCATAAATAATAACGTCCGTCTGCTTAGATACGTTATCTAAGCGATCAATAATAAATCCTGAACCAACGGCAAATCTTTTAGGTAGATGTTCTTTGAGGAAAACCTTAACAAGTTTTTCGGCTTCATTACCTTTCAGCCCACGATGAGGAACAACTGAAAGTTCATCAAAATCTTGCCTCAGTTTACGTGCGGCTTGTGCGAAGATAGCCTGTCGAGAAATTTCAAACATAGCAAATCCTTACATCGCGCTTAAATCTACAACGTGCAGCCATATTCTAATCAAAACGTCATGCAGAGCATATCATTGAGATTAAACTATTGAGAATGGCAAGTTAGATGTGTTGTCATATTCACCAAGCCTCTTTACTGTCAAAATAAGATTGACTCTTAATTATCTAACTTTAGCTTTTGCTGGATATTGCGAGAAGGTTCAATTTGATACGGATTAAGAACTTGAAATAATGGCTTCGTTAGCGTTGCGAACGAGTATGTTCTGCCACTTGTCCAAGATGACGTGCTTTTAAATTTAATGATTGAATCTACTTTTTCAAGCATTTCATCATGTGGGTAGAGATACCAGTCCCTCCCACGGCGGAAAGCAATATAAATACCTTTGCCTATGTATTTCTCACAGAATGTAAGGCGGCTCTTAAGTTGAATTTTTAAGAAGGTGTCACCATTAATATGCTGTGCTATCAGATCAGCGCCATTCCAATCGTCACTTAACCGCATAGTAACAAAGCCATAATCAGCTAATAAGGCAGAAAGTTTTTGATAGTTATAATTCTCCTTTTGCCTCGAATTGAGGTTGCTATACCTAATCAGTTTAAGGTTAAGTGGCATAACTCTTATCTACTGACTGAAATCAAGTATTAAACGCCGGAAGCTAATTATCACCACTCCAACAATTTTGCATAACGCGATTTGGTGGCCCTATTTGAGAGGGAATCCACCATGCTGATCTATCATTAAATCAACTCTCAACATCAATCTAATGGTTTCTGAGAGGGTTGAAACAATTTGCTGATAATGAATTAAGTCATCATAAGTAAGCTTTCGACCTTTTCGGTCTTTGAGCCATTTCTGGCAGACCTGATAGCCGCCTATATGGAAATCCCAAACTTCTTGCGACACTTGCGCGAAAAACTGTTTCTTGTTTATCCAAACCATGCCATCTTCATACTTCACAAATTCAATAATGTTGTCGCCTTTTTCGGGGAACGTAACAATGGCATCAAGCCGTGTTTCCATCAGGTGAAGCATTACAAGTTCAGCGCCCAATGAAACGAGGGCGGAAAAGAGTTTTGTATTTGAAGTAATTGGCAGACGCGGAAAATCTATCTTCAAAAACTCTGCATAGCGTTTGCGGTATGTTGGGCTGTTAAGGACGGCGTATGCGTAAGCTAAAATGTCTTCGGGCCCGAAAGTCCTTTTCAAATCACCCTTGCCGTCCGCAATAAACTCTAGGTTAAGATGCTTTGATAACTCAGCGACGAATTCAGGCGAAAGATTAGGCCTTCTGCCCCCTGAAAAATTTCCATCAAACAAACTCTCCCTTTCAGTGGGGTAAAGATAAAGCGGAAAAACTTGATTGGCCTCGCGACTTGTTGTTGAAACAACACAATCATTAGCAGGCTCTTTTGCAACCCAGCAATGCTTATAACCAGTTGTTGCTTGTTGGCGTGATGACAAAAGACAAAGATTTTCTTTTTTTGTTACATGGTCAAGCAATTCACGTCGCGGATAATCCATTGCAACTGTGCTGAAATAGCAAAAGCGATTATCAAAAGGACGATATGAACAGCGAATCAAATCCTTCTTCCAATCTTTGTTTTTACGAAGCCATTTTCTAGCCGTCGCTAGTTGCCAATCTCGATTATCCTTAACCTTGTAAATATTGCGTATCTCATTATCTGTAAGTGTTGTCTCACGTAAATCCTCGATGCGCTTTTCTAACTCTTTCTTGTCAAAGGCAATTGCAAAATGGTCACGGTGAGTTTGAAATCCTAGTACGTTTACAGGCATTGCTTCTGTTATTTTCCAACCCTTTTCATACTCAGCTAAAAGGTTTATATTCTGCGGAACAAAAAGATAAAAAGGCGATTGGGGGGTTAGCTCTTCCCACTTAGTTGAGCGAATATCATTTTGCCAGAGCCATTGATACTTACCGCCCGCAAGCTCTTTTTCATTGTTTGCTTTTTCAACGAAAATCTCGCGCACTCCGTACAAATGCGCGTGGAAGACTTTTGGTTGTTCGGTTTTATGGCTTTGCTTCTTAACAAAAATTCCGATGCACACACCTTGTTGAATATCAAAAACATTTTCATCCTTTGAATCATCGGGCGAGCGTTCTTTCTTCTTTGTATTGCCATGTAGATCAAGCACGTAAATGTCATCAAATGTCTTCATTAGAGCCTGACGCATTCCGCGAAAAGTTGGGTTATTTAGATAGCCATGATTTGTTATGAAGGCCAAGACGCCATAGCCTGTCTGCTCAATGCGCCACTGTGCAAAGCGAATGAACTTAACGTAATCATCATTAAGCCATTTCGGATTTTTTTCGCCAAGCGGTTTGCCATCAACTTCAAAGTAATTACCTATAATCTGTTCGACTTTTTTCTGTTGTTCTATGTCTACACCTTTCATTAGCTTGTCAATCATGTGTCGTCCGTGCAAAAGACCTGTGATCCATCTCCCTGTGTTTGCGGAATGTCCCGAATACGGTGGGTTTCCGACCACAACCATTACAGGTTTTTCCTGTTTGACTTCTTTCGCTGAATGCGCCTCAACATTTAGGTAATGAGTTAAAGAAGTAGGATCAACCTCTTTCAGAGAGTGTGGCTCTTCAAGCGTGTTGGTTAAATAAACTCTGAGCCGTTCGTTCGCTTGAAACTTATAGCCCGTCTCGTCAAGTAACAGTCCTAGTTTCAAATGAGCTACAGCATAAGGCGCGACTAAAACCTCAAACCCAAAAATACGTGGCAAGAGATGTTTGGAGACATATCCATCCCACATTCCGCGATTCTTTTCAAAGCGAGCAAATATATTTTTGATGACGCTGTAAAGAAACGTCCCTGTTCCCGTTGCGGGGTCTAAGATTAAAACCTTATGTGATTCGTTTTCGCCATCGGCTGACACTACTTTAATTTTGCTTGAATCAGCTAACCCTTGCAGCAAACCGAAATCCTCTTGCAAAATTTTATCAACGCTGCGAACGATATAAGAAACGACAGGTTCAGGTGTGTAATAAACTCCGCGTGTCTCACGCAACTTCGGATCATAGGCTTTCAGGAAAGTTTCATAGAAATGCACTACAGGGTCTTCTTGCCGCGTGCGTTTGCCGAAGTCTTGCAGGATTTCTCCCATCTTTGCGCGATTGAGAAGTTCTGCCAAATCATCAACAGCCCAAGCAATGCGTTCGTCAAGATTGATACCTGCGATACGATCAAATGTTTCGCGCAAGAATGGATTCGTTTTAGGTAAATAGTGTGCAGCTTCTCTTCTTGTAAAGTTTGATTCTGTGTGATTACACCGCGCCGTGAAAAGTCCGTAAGCGATTGTCTGTGCATAGAGGTCTGCAAACTCATCTTCCTCTAAGTTGGGTAAAAGGGCTAATCGGAAACTTTCGAGTTGTTCGTGCAGTGTGTTTTCTATTCCTTTGCTGTCCTCCTTCAAAGCTTTCTCAATCGTTATGTGAATCAGTCGCGCAATCGCAGCCATACGCTTCGCCAATTCTTGCGGACTAGCAATCGTTTCGACTTGCTCTGTGAGAAAAGCGTTTATAAGCTCTTCGGTTTCTTTCTCACCTTCAAAATTAATTTTGAGTTTCCCGCTCTTATCAACTTCTGCGAGCTTTGATGTCATTCGCAGTTTGCCGCGAACGTACCAACGGAATTCAAGATAGTTCGTCAATACAAGATTGTTAAGTGAGTCAAGATAGCGTTCAAGTTGTTCTTTGTCTGTCTTTGAGAGTTTGGCTAAATTTTTTCCAACGTCTTTCGCTTCGATATAGCCAAGCGGTATTTCTCTTTTTCTGATGACATAATCGGGCGCGCCGAACGTTTGTCTTTTCGGTTCATTGGTTGCTGTGATTTCTTTGTCCAAAGACTCAATAAAAATTTTCAGCGCGGGCCGATGCGTGTGTTCGGTCGAATCGCCCGCAGACAAGTTTTTCTGGATCGCCTTTAAATACTGATTTAGTGACATTGTTATTCCTTCCTATAGATATGAGGTAAGAAAGTAAATACTTGATGCTGCTCTTACTTCTTAGTTTTAAGAGGGCGTCCCGGCTGGCGATTCTCCACAAGCTTCAGGTCGGATTCTTTAATCATATAAGCGCGCCCAAACCGTGATGCTGGCAATCTTCCTGACGTAATCAGATCGTTTACACGCCGTACCGTCACGCCTAGCCGTTCAGCAGTCTCTTTAGTGGTTAAAGTTTTCATAAATCACTTATAGCATAAGGAAATTTATTCTACAAATAGAATAATTTGCTATACAAAACTATTCTAACTATGGTATAGTTTGCTCGTTGGGTAATTTAAGTTGAAAAGGAGCTAGGCGCAGATGATGGATATAGATCAAGACAAGATTCAGCAAGTGGCACAGGACGCTTTCAATAAGGTTTTAGGTAATCGTAGATGGGAAACAGCAATTGTTAAAGCGAAGGCCCAACTGGAAACAAATCCCTACATGCACTTTGACGGCCAATCGCTTTTGATTCTCTCGCCGTCCGGCGAAATCTACAGCGCAAACGGAACATGCCAGTGTAAGGCATTCACGAGCGGTCAACCGTGCTGGCATCGCGCGGCGGCAAGACTCATTGAGCGATACAACGAAACTTCGCACTAAAGCGAAACGGGATAGGTGAGCGCGCCAACGCTCCCTATCCCTTCACCTTTACCTTCCCACTAAGAAAGGAAACAAGATGCAGACAAAGAATAGCACAAAGCAAAAGAATAGAGGTGCAAGCTAATGGCAGGGCAAATCATAAAACGGGGCGACCGCACTTGGCTTGTACGCATTTTTACAGGGCGCGACGAGAAGGGTAAGCGTCGCTACGTCAATAAGACTATTCACGGTACGAAAAAGGATGCGGAGAAATATTTCACGGCTACACAACGCGACCGAGACTTAGGTGTGTTCATCGAAGCCTGTACGCTTTCGGTTGATGAATACCTGAACAAGTGGCTAGAAACGGCAGCACGTCCACGCCTGCGCGAGCGCACGTTTTCAGACTACACTGAGAAAATAGATAGGTATGTGCGTTCTGCCATAGGTAAAAAGAAGCTCGCCGACGTGCGCCCGCTTGATATTCAAACTTTCTATAGTCAAATGCAGGAGCGAGGGCTTTCGGCGCGCACGGTGCGCTACACTCACGCTATTCTTTCATCTGCTTTTAAGCAAGCAATTAAGTGGCACATGCTGGCGCGCAATCCATGCAAAGCGGTTGAACTGCCCCGCGCGACGCGGCGCGAGATGCAAGCCTTCTCGCCAGAAGAGGCCGGACGATTTCTTAAAGCCGCGAAAGAGGATGAGCAAGGTATTATCTTTGCCTTTGCTCTTGCCACAGGGATGCGCCCGGAAGAGTATCTAGCTTTGAAATGGTCAACCGATATGGACTTAGAGAAGGGTGTAGCTGTTGTCCAGCGCGCTCTTGTACGGCGTAAGGGTGGTGGCTGGTATTTTGATGAGCCGAAAACATCGCGCTCACGACGCACAGTGCCCTTGCCAGTTTCTCTTGTGCAAGCGCTTATCACGCATCGGCGCAAGCAAGCGGAAGCACGCTTGAAAGCTGGCGCAGCATATCAGAATAACGATTTGGTGTTTGCCACAGGCGAAGGCACGCCCCACAACTCGCGCAACCTCGCGCAACGCCATTTACAACAGATACTCAAACGCGCCAAACTGCCATTGACGTTTCGGCTGTATGATTTGCGCCACAGTTGCGCGACGCTTCTCTTAGCAGTCGGCGAGAATCCAAAAGTAGTATCTGAGCGGTTGGGCCATGCCTCTATCGTTCTCACGCTTGACACTTACTCACATGTTCTGCCATCCATGCAGCAAGCGGCGACCGCTAAGCTGGAAAGCCTACTTTTTAAGCCCACTGGCACATCACTGTGAGTTGCTTATATAGTAAGCGCATGTCTGACCTCTAAATAAGAAGCGAGGCTGCCTACTATATGGCAGCCTCGCCCTTTCTCTCTCATAACATAGACAACACGCTTTGCAGGAGTGTTATTGCTGCCTCAACTACTCCGGTAGTCATCTGGCCGTCAGCCTCAGTTGTCGCCTCTGTGGTTTGCGGCGGCGGGTCTGTGATTCCTCCGCAAGGGATTTGCCCCGCGAACGCGGGAACACTGAGCACCAGCATCAAGACGACTCCGGCGCATCCTCTATAAAAGTGTTTCATCTCTCTATCTCCTTAATTGTGAATTGGCTTATCGCACATACAAATTATTTTGTATGCGCGCTGACTAGAACATTTTGCAAATTTTGTTGCAAGCCTAAAGAGCGGCGTTTAAGATGCGTCCGTCTTTTTGATATTGCACGGAAAGGCTTTCTCACATGACCTTGCGCGCCTCACTACTGCAACAACTCGAAAACCCCGCGCTGACCGCTAATCAACGGGCGGAGCTTCGCTGTCAACTGGCGCGTGAATTAGAAGATGCTGGAGAGTACGAACGCGCACGCGAGGCATTAGGCGAGCTATGGCAAGGTATCGGAAGGATGCCACGCACGGAAGGGCTAGAGCGCAGCACGGCTGCCGAAGTCTTATTGCGCGCGGGAGTGTTGACGGGATGGCTTGGCAGTAGCAATCAGATAAAAGGCTCTCAGGAGTCGGCCAAGAATCTCCTTACTAAAAGCAGCCGCATCTTCGCTTCGCTCTCTTATTCTCAAAGGGTCATGGAAGCGCAGACTGAGATTGCATATTGCTATTGGCGGGAAGGCGGATACGATGAAGCCCGCATCATCCTTAAAGATGCGCTCTCACAACTCACAACAGAGAGCGACTTAAAGGCTAAAGCTACTTTGCGAAGCGCGATTGTCGAATGGACATCTCTGCGCTATCACGACGCGCTCTGTATCTTGATTGAGGCTGCGTCACTTTTTCAGCAGATACGCAATCATACAATCAAAGGCAGCTACCATGACGCTCTGGCGGGCGTGCTCGTCAATCTGGCAGAATCCGAGCGCAGAGAGGATTACACAGACCGCGCTTTTGTCGAGTATGCGGCAGCCAGCTATCATTTCGCGCAGGCCAGACATAAGCGCTACCTTGCCATCGTCGAAAATAATCTCGGCTTTCTTTACTTCAAGGTCGGCAAATATGAAGAAGCGCACGAGCACTTAGACCACGCTCGCCGCATACTAGCCAGCCTTAAAGATAGCGGCACAGTCGCACAGGTAGACGAGACAAGAGCGCGCGTCTTCATCACGCAAGAGAGATATAGCCAAGCGGAAAGTGCAGCGCGTTCGGCTGTCCGCACATTAGAGAAGGGCGGCAGACAATCGCTGTTAGCAGAAGCTTTGACGACTCACGGCGTAGCCCTTGCGCGTCTCGGCTATCATGCGCGGGCACGCTTCACGCTCTTTCGCGCCGCAGAGATAGCGCATCTATCAGGCGCACTCAACACGGCGGGGCTGGCTGCGCTTAGTATCATCGAAGAATTGAGTGAACAACTGACGATAGATGAAATGCAAGCCATCTATCAAAAGGCGTATGACTGGCTTGTATCTTCTCAGCACTCACAGACCTTGCATCGTCTCTTAAAAGCAGCCAGCCGCGTTTTAAGCGCGTGCGCCAGTGCTCAGAAGGAGAGTGCGAAACTGGAAGCTGGCACGCAAGGCACGTTGAGAGATGTTATGCACCAATATGAGAAGGAAATCATCAGACAAGCCCTGCGTAACTCTCAGGGCAGCGTGACGCGGGCGGGAGACTTACTCGGCATCAGCTACCAGTTACTTACTTATCTGCTAGAGCACCGCCACAGGGACTTACTTCTTGAGCGTAACCCCGCCAAACCGCGTGGTCGAAGCATCGTTAAGAAACAATAAGACTTTTTGAGGCTCTGATAAACTGTTGTCGGCAAGAGAATCCTTTTAGGTAAGTTGGCACACTATAGGCACACAAAACAGTTAGGGGCTACCACGTGGTAGCCCTTAACTTATTGAAACCATTGATGGAGCCGAGGGGGATCGAACCCCTGACCTCATGACTGCCAGTCATGCGCTCTCCCAGCTGAGCTACGGCCCCTTTGAGCGTTGGCTTTGTCGCTCTGGCGCGACGAATTGACAGAGTAGCTTAGCGTGCGAAGGGGCGTCAAGCGCGTTCATCTGCGCCAGCGGCGAGCCGCAAAGAATGACAGGCACGCTCCTGTAACCAGCATGGTGAGACCGCCCGCGACGCGCAGGGTATCTGGCAATTCGCGGACGTTAGTGTCGGTGATGAGGACGGTCGTCTGCGGTTCTAGAAAGAGAGCGCGATAGGCGATGACGCCGCCGGTCGCCGCAATCAAGAGGCCGACGATGAGCGCGATGAAACGCATAGGAATTTTGGATTTTAGATTTGCGATTTTTGATTGAGTAAGGATGAAAACTTAAATTGCTAATCTTTAGTCCTTATCCAATCACAAATCTAAAATCGCAAATCTAAAATCTAAAAATTAAACTTACTTGCCTTTGAACGCGGGCTTGCGTTTTTCGAGGAATGCGCGGACGCCTTCGTCTTTATCTTCGCTGGAAAAACAGAGCGCGAAGAGGTCAACTTCACGGCGTAAGCCTTCGTCCAGATTTGAGCGCGAGGCAATACGGACGGCTTCCTTCGCCATCCTCAGTGCGATGGGACTCTTCTCACTGATGCGATTGGCTATCTCCATCGTCTTCGCTTCGAGGTCTTCGGCGGGGACGACCATGTTGACAAGGCCGAGGGCGAAAGCTGTCTTCGCATCTATAATGTCGCCGGTTAAGATCATCTCCATCGCCTTGCCTTCGCCGACGAGGCGTGTCAGACGTTGTGTGCCGCCGCCGCCGGGAATAATGCCAAGGTTAATTTCCGGTTGGCCGAAGGATGCCGTCTCGCTGGCGATGCGCATGTCGCAGGCCAGCGCCAGTTCGCAGCCGCCGCCCAGGCAGTAGCCGTTAACCATCGCGATCACAGGCTTCGGAAAAGTATCAATCGCTGTAAAGAGCGAACGGCCCAGCATCACGTCGCGCTGCGTCAGTGCGGTGCGCCCGGCAAACTCTGCGATGTCAGCGCCAGCGATGAAAGCTTTGTCGCCAGCGCCTGTAAAAATGACGACGCCCACCGTCTCGTCGTCGCGCAACTCATCAAGAACTGCTGCGCCCTCAGCCCGCGTCTGGATATTTAAGGCGTTCCTTTTTTCCGGGCGATTGATGGTAATGATGGTGACGCGGCCTCGCCGCTCGACTAATAATGTTTCGTAAGATTGCGACATGTATTCTCCAAAAGCAGAATTCAGAATCCAGAAGTCAGGAGTCAGAAGAATAGAAAATCAGAATAAATGTGATTGCAGCCGCTTATTCTGGTTTCTGGATTCTGACTCCTGACTTCCTGCTTTTCCGAATCACTTGAGTTATTGTTGATCGTTATCCGATGTCGTTGGTTGCTCGTCGGCGACCCACGAGACGAAGAGGCGCAGCCAGTTCTCTGTGGGTTCGCTGATCTGTACGCCGACGCGCGCCGTGCCGTAGATGGCGGGAGCGACGCGTATGACCATCGCCGTGACTTCGATGGGTGCGCCGTCAGGACGATGCGCTCTCAGGTAGAGACGCTCGCCGCGATTCACTTTCTGGTTGAGATGAAAGAGCGCGCCGGAGGTCGAGATGTCATCGGTTTCGGTCGGCTCGCTCCACGCTGCGCCGTCTTCAGCGCGCCCCGATACAACGATGGGCAGGCGCAGCGCCATCCGTAACGCAAAGCGTTTCTCTTCGTTGTAGGGCGTACTCATAAAGTAGTGGTCGGTGGTCGGTGGTCGGTGGTCAGTTGATAGCCAGTTGTTTTAACTGACCACTGACCACTGACTACTGCGATTCGTTCCATTGATAAAAGCCTTCGCCGCTCTTCTTGCCGAGCTTGCCTTCGCTGACCATGCGCCGCAGGATTTCGGGCGGACGAAAGCTTTCGGATTTGAGCGTCGAGTGCAGATACTCTGCGATGTGCAGGCGCACGTCAAGGCCGACTAAATCCGTCAGGCGCAGCGGCCCGACGGGGTGGTTATAGCCGAGTTCCATCGCCGTATCTATATCACGCGCGCTGGCGACATTCTGCTCCAGCATTCGCATCGCTTCAAGGCCGAGCACGACGCCCAAACGGCTCGAAGCAAAGCCCGGAACATCCTGCACTATGATCGGCTCCTTTTTCATCCTTCGTCCGACCTCGCGCACCGTTTCGATTACTTCCGCGCTCGTCTTCTGTCCGACGACGATTTCCAGCAAGCGCATGATGTGGACGGGGTTGAAGAAGTGCATGCCGATGACAATTTGTGGGTTGCGGGCAGCTTGAGCAATCTCCGTAATTGAGAGCGATGAAGTGTTCGTCGCAAAGATGAAAGGTTTTTGGGCTAAAGCTTCGACCTCAAGCAGGATGCCCCGCTTCATTTCCAGAACTTCCGGCGCGGCTTCGATAAAGAGGTCGGCTGCGGTCGTCTCCGAAAGATGTACAGTGCCGCGAATGTGTTGCAGCGCGAGGTCGCGTTCCTCTTCCGTCAGCTTGCCGCGCTCAATGCCTTTGACCAGATTGCGGTCAATGGCCTTAACACCGCGCGCCAGACTCTCTTTTTCTACGTCGCGGAGGATAACGCGGTAGCCAGCCTGTGCTGCGACCTGCGCAATGCCGTGTCCCATGGTGCCCGCGCCGAGCACGGCGATGGTTTCAAGAGCGCGCGCCGACGGTGTGCCTGAGATGCTCTCCGCTGCGTTCAAAAATATACCCCGGATATGGGCTTTCGGCGGTCTGCTTCTGCTTGGAGACTGGGTTAACTCCTCGCTCTCAGGTTCGTCCACGACCGCAAACAAGCCCCGACCAAGCCGAAGTCCTATTCGACTACTTTAGCGTCCACAGTTATACTATAGGCACAACCGAAATGGCTATAGAATGACCGCTCTTATTTTGAAAAATTCTTCTCGTAAACCAAAGGAGACCGATTAACATTACATGAGTAAAGAGACGCTGCACAGGGACGTTGTTATCATCGGCTCAGGCCCGGCTGGTCTGACCGCCGCGATTTACGCCGCCCGCGCTGACCTCAAGCCGCTCGTCGTCGAAGGGCCGCAGCCCGGCGGGCAATTGACCATCACGACCGACGTTGAAAACTATCCGGGCTTTGCCAAAGGTATACAGGGGCCGGAATTGATGGACGAGTTCAGAGAGCAGGCGCGGCGCTTCGGCACGGAGTTTCTGGTCACATGGATTAACACGGCTGATTTGAGCAAACGACCCTTCACGCTCGAAACCGAAGACCAGATTATCAAGGCTGAAACATTGATTATCGCTTCGGGCGCTTCGGCCAAGTGGCTCGGCATACCGGGTGAAGCGCCCGCGCCGCATGGCCTCGGCGGCTACGGTGTCTCGGCCTGTGCTACCTGCGACGGCTTTTTCTTCAAGGGCAAGCCCATAGTCGTCGTCGGCGGCGGCGACACGGCGATGGAAGAAGCGACCTTCCTGACGCGCTACGCTTCGCGTGTGACGGTCGTTCACCGCCGCGATACTCTGCGCGCCTCAAAGATTATGCAGGACAAGGCGTTCAAGAACGACAAGATTGATTTCATCTGGGATACGGCGGTCGAAGAAATCCTGGGAACGCCGGAGACGGGCGTGACCGGCGTGCGCCTCAAGAATCTCAAGACGAATGAAGAAAGCGTTTTTCCGTGCGAGGGCGTCTTCATAGCCATCGGCCACAAGCCAAACACAGACCTCTTCAAAGGACAGTTGGAGATGGACGACGTGGGCTATTTGAAGACTTCCGGGCGTTCTATGGCAACGAACATTCCGGGCGTCTTCGCCTGCGGTGATGCGCAGGACTCCTTCTATCGTCAGGCCGTCACCGCCGCCGGTACGGGTTGCATGGCCGCCATTGACGCAGAGCGCTATCTGGACAATCTGCCCGTCCCCACACCGACCGGCGAAGAAGTGACAATTGAAGGCGAACACGTCACCGCCGACCATCGAAAGATTATCATGCCGGACGGCGAAGTCATCTCCAACATACCGGAAGAGGTCGCGGCGCAGGGAGACTGAAAACTATTGACGTGAGCGTAAAAGAAGATGTCACAGAAAAACCTTAAGGAAGATGAAGCATCAGCGAACGGTGTTGATGCTGCACGCGTAACACTATTGGAACTCGCCAGGCAACAGGGCGTCAGGCCAGTGACCGACGTCACTCTGCTACGCGGTGATTTCTGGCCGAAAAGCGAAAGCATTGATGATCTAATACATACGGTGCGAGCATGGCGAGATGAATCGGAAGCGCGGAGGAATGACTGAGTGCTCGCAGTCATTGATACTGACGTAGTATCGTTTATCTTTAAGGGTGATACGCGCGCAGCCCTCTACCAGCCTCACCTTACCGGACAAGTGCTTGTTATCTCTCCAATGACATGCGCGGAGCTTGAGCAATGGGCTTTAGAACGGAACTGGGGAGCGCGTCGAAGAGAATCCATGCGCGCTTACTTGCGGCAATATATTCTCGCACCTTTTGATGAGGTGATCTGCTTGCGGTGGGCAGAGGCAAGATATAGCGCGCGTAGAAATGGTCGGCCAATCGGAACGGCTGACGCATGGGTAGCAGCGGCAGCGTTGCTCTATGCCGCTCCACTCGTGACACACAACCGCGCTCATTATGCTGGCATAGACGGGTTAACGATTATTTCCGAAAGCTTGCCATAAAGCCATGCTGTTGCGTGCAGCATAGTTAATTACAACAATACAATCGAATCGTCGCGTTCGCGGCGCGAGCGCGCAGGCGCATGATGGGAGGCTTGCTCTTCGTCGTTGTGCGGGCAGGCGGCGCAGTAGGAGCCAATGCGCTCTTTTCTATCAGCGCAGGTGTTACAGTCGAGCGTCTCGCCGAGTTTTCTGAGGGCATCGAGAAGAGGCAGAAGCAACCGCCCGCGTTCGGTCAAGACGTATTCGACGTGCGGCGGGCTGCCGCCGAAGTCGCGGCGCTCGATCAGGGCATCCCGCTCCATGTCGCGGAGGCGTCCGACCAGCGTGCGGCTGCTGATCGGATGCAGGGCCGACAGCAATTCGGTCGTTCGCTTTGGCCCGTCAATCAGGTCGCGCGCGACCAGCATCGTCCACTTATCGCCGACTATCTGTAGCGCGCCCGTCACAGGGCAGCCGTCGCCTTCACGTCGTCGCACGCTCGCCTCCTCTCTTGTTCAGGAGTCCGGAGTCAAAAAGTCTTGAGTCCGTGTGAGAAATCTCGACTCCAGATTCCTGACTTCAGACTCTCGGACTTTGCGATTGCCAAGCTTAACACAAAGACTGACTGTTGCGGCTATCAGGGAAACTATTTTAAGATGCTCTGCGGCAAAGAGGTGATGAGCCTCAAAAGAGCCTCTTGCACCCAACAGTCTTTCGTCTTCATAGCGGGGTAGTTCCTTGCCTGTCCCTGCTCTTTGCGCTCCAAGCCGAGAGTGTCTCCGACGAGGTGGCCGAGACGGAAACAGGTTCACAGATGAATGAGCAGGGCGCACGTCAGAATTGGGCGACGCGCGAGACGCAACAGCTATCGCGCGTCGCGGCTCTCGCACGCGAGTTGAATGGGGCGCAGACGCCCGAAGCGGCCATTGCCAGCGTTCTGCGTGAATTGGCAGAACTAATCCCGACCGAGATGCTCTGCTTCACCTCCGGCGCCGGAGACGACCGGCAAGTTCTGCGCGCACGCATCAAGCAGAGGGGTCAAGTTGAAAACATCAACGACGGCGAGCTATTGCGCGTCCGTCATACGATGCTGGCTCGCGCTCTTGAGGCGGGTGCGACCATTTACTTTAACGATGTCTCAAACGAACTCATCAGCGGCGCTCTCGTCATGCCGCTCGTTTGCGCGGCAGCCGCGTCCGTCCTCTGCGCACCGTTAGCAATGGGCGCGGGCGCAAGCGGTCTGCTCATCGCCAGTACGACCCACCCCGCTGCATACACGGAGACGGACGCCGATACTGCCAGCGCTGTTGCAGAACTTCTCTCGGCAACGCTCAGGCGTCTTGAACTCGCAGAACGCATGACGGGCGCAGACGAACGCGAGCAAGCGCGACTGCGCGAGACGGCGCTCGTTGACCGTCTCTACTCGACCACCGGCGCATCCTTCGACCTCGACCGCATTATTCAACAGGTAATTGACGTGGTGGCGCGCGCCCTGCCCGCCAGTTTCGTGACACTGCGAATGGCGACCGATGGACGCCCCGAAACCATCTTGCGAGCATGGACGCCGGGCGACGACCGGCCTCCGCTGGAATTAAACGTGCCGCCCTCGAAGGCTGAGCAGACAGTCTTTGCGGAGCAGTCGCCGATGTTCATTGAAGACGCAAGGGCCGGACGCGCCGTAGAGCAGGAGCTTCGCCCGCTGGTCGAACGCCTTGGCGCTTTTTCTATTTACCTGTCGCCGATTATTTACGGCGGACGTGTGCTCGCCATGATTGGCTTGGTCGAATCGGATGCGCCTCGCCGCTGGATGCCTGCCGAGCAGCAGCTTCTCTCGCGCGTTGCGGAAACGGTCGCGCCGCTGATTCTCAACGCGCAACTTCACGCGCGTCTGCGTTCCTACATCGAAGACTTGCTGACGCTGCTCCGTCTGGCGAGCGACGTGACGAGCCATGTTGACCTTGAGCGTCTCCTGCGCGCCGTGCTCGATTCATGGTCGAAGATTTCCGAGACCGGCGCTGCCGCTATCCTGCGCTGGGATGAGGAAGCGAAGTTGCTTAGGCTGGCGGCCTCAAAATATCTGCCGACCGGACTTCTCGAACGCTACACACAGGGCGTTGGGCCATCTGATCCTGTCTGCGGGCTGGCGGCGACCGAGCGCGTTGCAGTCGTAGCGGATTTGGCCGGTGAGGCGCGCTTTGCCGGACTCTACGCCGCCGTGCGCTGGTCTGGGCTGCGCGGCGTGTGGGCCACGCCCATCATCGGCACGGCACGGCAACTGCTCGGAGTGGTCGTCACCTTTTCGCGCGTTCCGGCAGAGACGAGCGCAGACGAGCAGCGGCTCGCAGACCTCTTCACGCGCCCCATCGCCATCGCCTTTCAGTGTCTCGCTGCGAGCCAGCAGAGGCATTCTCAAACAAGGCACATCACGGAACTGGAAGACAATTTGCGCCAGTCCGAGCGACATAAGACAGAGTTTATGTCCATCATCTCGCACGAACTGCGTACGCCCTTGAACGCTATCATCGGTTATGCGCAAATGTTAATCGAAGGCTTTTCGGGCGAGTTGAACGAGCAACAGCGCGCGGACGTGCAAACCATTGCCGACTCTGCGGAGCAGCTTTTACGAATGGTCGAAGAGACGCTTGACCTCGCGCGCATTGACGCGCAGCGCTTCCCCGTCTACATGGACAGCGTCGCTTTCGACGAAGTGATTCGCCGCGCCGTCGCAGATGTCCGCTCGACTGCCGAGATGAAGGGGCTGACAATTAAAATTGAGGTTGCGGAGGACGCTCCCGTCGTGCGTACAGACCCGGAGCGAGTGCGGCAAATTCTCATCAACCTGCTCTCCAATGCCGTCAAATTTACGGAAGCAGGCTTTATACAGATTAGCGTCGAGCGCGTCGAGGGAGGCAGCGTGCAGGTCAGCGTGGCCGATACAGGCATCGGCTTTGATGTCGCATCCTTCCCACACATCTTCGACGAGTTTCGACAGGCAGACGCTTCGACGACGCGCACACACGGAGGTTCAGGTCTGGGCCTTGCCATCTCTAAGCGGCTCGTCGGGCGGCTCGGCGGTCAAATCGGCGTTACGTCCACCCCCGGCGAAGGCTCTACCTTCTGGTTTCGCCTGCCGCCGGAAATCCCCGGAGCAGATGTTTGAAACGATGAACGCGGAACGCGGAACGATGAATGAAAGACAAGCTGCTTTACAGTTCCTCGTTCCGCGTTCATCGTTCATACTTTTAATGTATGTTCGATCAAGCTAAAGAGAAACCGCCTGTCATTCTCGTGGCCGACGATGAGCCGATTAATCGTTCGTTGATTAAGCGCCGTCTTGAGCGTGAGGGTTATCGTGTCTTCACCGCCGAGAACGGTCGAGAGGCGGTCGAGATAACCAGAGAGACGCTGCCAGACCTTGTGATTCTAGATGTGATGATGCCGGAGATGGACGGCCTTGAAGCCTGCCGTCTGATTAAGGAAGACGAGACGACGCATGACCTGCCCGTCATCTTTCTTTCAGCGCGCGACGAGACGGAGATGAAGGTTAGCGGCCTGACGCTCGGCGCAAACGATTACATCAGCAAGCCCTTCAAGGCAGAGGAACTGCTGGCGCGCGTCTCGGTCGCTATTCGCTTGAAGCGCGAGCGCGATCAACTGCGCGCGAGCGCCGAAGAAGCCAGAGCGAGCGCCGAGATAGCGCACGAGCAGGCTATGACAGATGCCTTAACGGGATTGCTCAACCGCTATGGCCTGCAGCGTGCGCTCCAACGCGAGCAATCGGAAGCGCGCCGCTATCATCGCCCGCTCTCGTGTCTGCTCATTGACCTGGACAATTTCAAGACCATCAACGACACCTACGGCCACGCCGCAGGCGACATCGCGCTGCAACAGATCGCAGATATTTTGACGAAAGCGGTGCGCGGCTCGGACATGGTCTTTCGTCACGGCGGCGAAGAGTTCCTTGTGCTGTTGCCGGAAACAAACTTGGAAGGCGCGGCGGCGCTCGCGGAAAAGATACGCCTCGCGGCTGAAGCGCAACTCTTCGGCAGCGGCCACATCTTTCCCCTGACCTTGAGCGCGGGCGTCGCCAGCCTCTCCGAACCTGAATCCGGCCACGACATGATCGCGCGCGCAGACATGGCCCTCTACAACGCCAAGGCGCTTGGCCGCAATCGCGTCGAAAAGGCCGACAATTATCCGGCAAAGGAACGTCGTTAATAAAAATCATGAAGACTCTTACGCCCATCGCAGATTTCAGAATTGAACAGGCGAGCGCAGAACACGCGCCGCTCGTTCTCTCCTTCATCAAAGAATTGGCAGAGTATGAACGCCTCTCTCACGCAGTAGTGGCGACCGAAGACTTGCTTAGAGAGTCACTGTTCGGCGAGGATGCGGCGGCTGAAGTCGTTATCGGTTACTACAAGGATGCGCCCGTCAGCTTCGCCCTCTTCTTTCATAACTTCTCGACCTTTCTCGGTCGTCGCGGATTGTATCTGGAAGATTTGTACGTCAAACCGGAAATGAGAGGCCGTGGCATAGGCCGCGCGATGCTCGTTCATCTGGCTCAACTGGCGAAGCAGCGCGGGTGTGGTCGCTTTGAATGGGCCGTGCTGGATTGGAATGAGCCTGCCATCAAGTTCTATAAAAACCTCGGCGCTCTGGCGCTTGACGAATGGACTACCTTTCGCCTGACGGGAGAGTCGCTTGATCGTCTGGCAGACTGATGTGTCAATCTGTAGACAGTTGCGAAGCCCACTGTCCTCAACAGTAGACACCTGATTGTCCAAGGGCACAGGCCGTAACGACAATTCCTTCTTTAAGTCTGAACAAAACGCCCGGCACGTCTCTCCAGGCATAGCTGGTATGGCTATTGCTTTAAATCCTTCAGCATTGAGTTTACCCTCGCAGCCGAAAGCCTTCGCTTAAACGCGCACGGAGGCGCAAGCATCCGTCGCTTTTTGAAATTCAAAAGTCTCCGATAGATTCGGTGAAACAGTGAAAGCTTAACCTCATTTTACTACCTCAACGAAAGGACTTGCCGCCATGAGAGAGACCAGAGAGACAATAGAGACAATCAAGTGCAACCTTGAGCGTAGAAGCTTCCTGAGAGAAATTTGTGCTGCCGCCGCAGCCGCTGGCATCTTCGGCATCGGACTCAGGGCAGACGCCTTAACGAGTTCTGTGCTTGCTGATGGCCCCGGCACTCATAACATGCTGGTCATCGGAGAAAGGGCCGCTTACCTTTCTCATCTGCCAATGTTCAATAAGCTGAACCAGGCGAAGACGAGTTATCTCACGCTACATCGCTATCAGGTGTTGCTGGAAGCCACATTCAACGGCGGCAGCAAAGACCTGAGCAGCATCTACACGGAAGATCGTGTGAAAAATCAGGCCGTCAAAATGTATACGCTGCAACCTGAAGAATTCGTTCTTCCGCGATTGATTAAGAGCGCTGCCGCTCGCTCGCCCCTCAGTTCGTTTAAGGGAACGGTCTTTCGTGGTCATCTCGAAAGAGGCGGGCAGCCAATCAATCAGCTTGAAGACATCACCGTCAATATCAAGAGGGTCATTCATTTCAGACAATTCGACCCCAAAGCGAAAAAGCCTTCGCTGCTTGAATACCTCCTCTTCGGCCAGCCCGAAGAGCTTTTCCTGACACACTTCATCAGCAAGCCGCCGGACTTTGACCAAACCCTGTCTGTGAAAATCGCCGGTCATGATTTTACGGAAGCGGAATTGAGCCAGGGCGTGCGCGTCAACATCGCGGGCAGACCTGACACGGCACAGGAACGAATAAAAGAGGAACAAGAAGTAGAAGGCGAAGCGCTGCTCGGCGAGGCGCGCTCGCAGAAACCCTTGAAGCTGCAAATTACAGCCGGGAGAGAATTTTATTTTGAAGAGGGAGAACTGCTCCTGCCGCCCACGTTTGATCCGACAGGCGAAGAAAAATCATCCGGCTTCGATTCGTAGCTGAACGAGCACAGCGCTCTTCATCAAGAATCAAAGGCGCGCTCTCGCTCTACGAATCAGCAATCGCCGCGAGATAAATCTGCTCTGTCTCCGCGACCATGCGTTCGAGGCTGAAGCGTTCAAGCACAGCCGCAAGGGCCAGACTGCTCAAACGATTTCTCTCCTCAGTATTCGACAGCAACTCGACGACGCTGGCCGCCAATTCTTCTACATCGCCGATAGAGACGAGCTTCCCGGTCACATCATCTTCGATAATCGAGCGTGCGCCTTCGGTCGCGGTGGCGACAACAGCGACGCCGCTCGCCATCGCTTCGACCATCGCCAGTCCGAAAGATTCAGTGCGTGATGCTGAAACGAAAACGTCAAGCGCCTTGACGAGCGGCGAGACATCATCAATCCAGCCCAACAGATGCACGTGCCCGCTTAAGTTCAATTCAATAATGAGACGCTCAAGCGCTGCGCTCTGCTCACCGCTCTGCGAAGAATCTGCGCCCGCGATGATGAATTCCGCTTCCTCAAACTGCGCTGCGATGATGGCGGCGGCGCGCAGGAATTCTTCCTGGCCTTTCAAACGGTTAATCTCGCCGAGTGTCCCGACGAGCAATCGTCGCTCGTCTATCTGCAATCTATGACACACGCTCGCGCGGGCTGCATCGCGTCTCATCGCATCAAACTTTTCCAGATCAATGCCGTTCGGGACGACGCTGATTTTTCGCGAGGGAAAGATTTTCTGTTTGTTGAGGGAGCGCGCGACCGGCTCGGAGACGGCGATGACGCGTGCAGCATGAGAAAGCGTCAGAGCGTGAATCTTCTTTAAGGGAAACAGAACGTGGCGCGTGATAATCAGTCGCGCGTTGCGGTAGCGCCTGGTCGCCAGCGCCGCCAGCGGATAATCTCGCGCCATGTGCGCGTGAACAATCTCTATGCGCCGCTCGCGCAGGATGCGCGTTAGCTCCATCGCGCTTCGGATGTCGAGCGCATTGCGCAGCGGAAGCCGGATGAGGTTTTGTGCAGGAAGCGCGGCGAGTTGTTCGGAAAGCAGCGAGCCTGGGCGCAACGCGACGTGAACGTCATGACCGCGCCCGGCCAACGCCAGCGCCAGATCAACCAGATGCCTCTCGCCGCCGCCGAGCGCACGCGCCGAGCTAATGTGCAGGATTCTCAAAGAAGTAAAGACAGTCGAAAGTCGAAAGTCCAATATCCAAAGTTAAGGCATCACGTTTCGACATTGAACATCGGACTTTTGAACTTTCGACATTGAATAGTTCACTTTTGAGAGATGATTGATTCTTCGTAACGGGCCAGCAAATCCGACGGGTCGTGGTAAATCGCCATGCAGCCAGCCGCGTCGAGTTCGGATTCGGGAAAACCGCCGCAGAGCACGCCGATGGTACGCAGGCGTATTTTCCCGGCAGCCTCCGCGTCGTAAGGCGTATCGCCGACAACAACCACTTCCGTATTCTCAATGTCGCCCAACTGTTTGAGCGCCGCCTTGAAGATGTCCGGGTGCGGCTTGGACTTATCAGCATCGTCGGCAGAAGTTTCTGCTTCAACAAGGTCTCCGATCTGCGCGATTTTTTTGTAAGTCTCAAGCTCATCTTCTTTGGCTGAAGAAGCCAACGCGATGCGCTTGCCGTTCGCTTTGATTTTAAGGAACAATTCACGCACGTCTGGGAAGGCGCGCACACGCGGCAGGTAATCGCGCTTGTAAATCTTGCTGCGATACTCTTCCATCTCTTTGCCGAACTCATCCAGTTCTTCCTGCGAAAAGAAGACAGGCATTAGTTGGTCGCCGCCCTTGCCGATCTGATGCCGCACCTGCTGATAAGGAATGTCTTTGCCGTACTGCTTAAAAGTCTCTTTCCAAGCCTGCGCATGTAAATCAACGGAATCGACGAGCGTTCCGTCAATATCGAAAATCACCGCCTTAATCATTAAGCCGTCCCCCGAAAAATTGTGTTGGAAGTACATTACAACACCTCGCTCTTATTGTCTCTCGTGAATCGGCAACGATGAAAAAGATAGAGGCGGTCGTCTCTTCGTGCTCGATGATTCAAAGAGACTGTTTCAATCAGAGTCGGTAAACGGACAAGCGATGTGCTCATCCTGCCTTGCTTTGATGCACGAACGAAAGGCGGACTTGATTTGACGGCGGGAGAAGGTTGACAGCAGATACGCCGCTGTCTCAACATATAAGCGATTCCCCCTCAATCGAGCAGACCAGGGCTGCGCATGCGTGGCCTAAAGATTGCTGTCTATTAAGGGCGTGCAATCCCCCTCTGCTTTCACCGTATTTGAAAATCGAAGGAGCAAGACTGTTATGGCAAAGGCGACATTAGTGACCGGACTTTTTAAGACGCGCGTGGCGGCGGAAGCAGCCGTTGACGCGATCATCAAACGCGGCTACACGCGCGACGACATCAGCGTCTTGATGTCTGACGCCACCAAGAGCAAAGAATTCGCGGTCGAAACGGGAACTCATGCGGCAGATGGCGCGGGCATCGGCGCAGGCATCGGCGGCGCGGTCGGCGCTGTGCTGGCGGCGATTGCGACGGTCGGCACGACCATAGCCATTCCCGGCCTCGGTTTGTTTGTCGCCGGGCCAATTGCGGCGGCGCTTGCGGGCGCAGGCGCGGGCGGCGCGACCGGCGGCATCATCGGCGCTCTTATCGGCGCTGGCATCCCTGAACATCGTGCCAAAGTTTATGACGCGGGTCTGCGCGGGGGCGGCATCCTGTTGGGTGTCGAGGCTAAATCCGACGACGACGCAGACAAGCTGCAACACTTACTGGAAGACATAGGGGCCGAGCACGTTCGTCAGGAATAAAACTGCGACTTGCGGCATCAGGGATGAAGACAAGGGGAGATCGAAGAGTCGTAGAGCCACGCGAGACTTGAGCACAGAGGCGGGTCGGCGCGCCGCTCGCGTTCGCGCGCACGATGGGCTGAGAATTATTCGGCTCGGAGCAGAGGGAGAAAACGTTTATGCACATCGTAGAAAAACGCATGGAGATTAGAGCGCCTGTCGAGCGTGTCTTTGATCTCTTCAGCGACTTCGAGAGCTTTCCACGCTGGATGAAGAACATCAAAGAGGTGCGCTACACGGGGCGGCGTTATACGAGGTGGGCGGCGGAAGCGCCGCTCGGAACAGAAGTCGAGTGGGAAGCGGAGACGACCCATTTCGAGCCGGATCATCGTATCGCTTGGCGCTCCGTGCGCGGCGACGTGGACACGGAGGGCGAAGTCGTCTTTGAAGAGACGAGGCGCGGCACAACACTCATGCGCGTTGTGCTTGGATACGCGCTGCCCGCCGGACGCCTCGGCGAGATGGTCGCGCGACTCTTCGGTAAAGACCCGGAGCGGCAATTGGAAGATGACCTGGAGCGCTTTGCAGCGGTCGCCGAGGGACGCCGCAGAAGCGCAAGACGCGATGAAATGGAGCGCGAGAGAAAGGAGCGCCCACGGCGGGCAGCGCGCGACGAAAGCCACATTGGCCCACGCGAGAGAAGGCCGCGAGACGCTGAAGATGATGAGCAGAAGGCGCGCTTTGCAGAGCGCCGCGATTATCCCGTGCGTGAGAGGCGTGCGCGGGATTATTACGCAGACGATAATCAGCGGAGCAGCTACAGGGAAGAGCCGCCGCAGCGTGAGCGCGAATCGCGCGCAAGGTTTGAAGAAGCTCTCAGGGATGCGCGGCGCAGCCAGTTAGAGGGACAACGCCGCTATGCTGCGGAGCGAGCGCGGAGCGAGCGAGAGCGCAACGACGAGCCTCGTTATAGGGAAGAGCGTGAAAGTCGGCAGCAATGGGAAGATGACAGACGCGAGCGCAACGAGCGCCGGGAAGAATCGCGCCGACGCGAGTTGGATACACGTTATGATGAAGAAGATGAGAGTCGTCTACGTCAAAGGCGTCATGCTTTGACGCCGCGTGAAAGGCAGACGGAGCGAGATCGTGGTCGCGATCCGGATTACGGTTATTCGGAACAGGCGTTTCGGCGCGGCGTGGAAAAATTGATGGACGAGCCGCCGAGCCGCCGCTGGCGTCGTTGGGAATGAGCAGCGCTCTGGTATGGCTGTCAGAAGAAAAGCCTGCTGCGTGATTTAGAAATCACGCAGCAGGCTTTTCCTGTTGCTGGCCTTGTTGTTGTCTTAGCTGCGAATCTTATCGCCGAGGTTTTTGACGGCATCGCCCACCTCGCGTCTGACTTGGCCGTAGCCCTCTTGAATTTTCCCGGCTGCGTGGTCGGCTGCTCCCTCTCCTTCCATCTCTCGGTCGTCTATCGCGCGACCGACGTTTTCTTTCACGCTACCCTTAGCCTGATCGAATTTTCCTTCGACTTCATCCTCATTTGGTAAACCCATAGCTTAAGTCCTCCTTGTGCGCTTGCGCCTTTTATCGGCGGAGCGAAGGCAAGCGCGCGATATTCCGGAAATGCTCTGCCAACGCATTGACGATGGCAAGCAACGTGCCATCTCGCACAAGTTCAGTATGTATGTCTTCGGCGACGGCGAAACCGTTTGATTGCAGTGATGATGCGCTGGCAGACGGCCTCCACGGCGCTTTTTTTCAAACGCGCGGCGCGATGTGCTTTTCCGTACGTTTCGTCTTGCGTGTGCTTGGTCTTCGGACAGACGGGGCGATTGTTACAGAGGCAAACACAAATGCCAATCGCACTTGGCAGGAGAAGCGGGAAATATGGCAAGAGAAAAGAGCGACTAACCTTTTAGTCGCTCTTTTCTCTTGCTTGTCTGTCGTCCGATTAAAACTGGAAGCGGACGGCAAATTGAATCTGACGTTCACGGTAAATGGAATTACCCGTGCTATTGACGTTACCGAAGGTACTGTCAAAGTTAAAGATATTCGGGTTGGCGAATCTGTACTGAGTCGTACTAACGCCCGTCACCTGATAACGGTTGAAGAGGTTGAATGCCTCAGCCAGAAGCTCAAGGTTCACCGATTCGGTGAAACGGAAGCGACGCGAAAGGCGCAAATCAACATTGACGAGCTTCGGGAAGCGGAACGCATTGCGCTCGTAGAGAATGGGAATGCGTCCGAGAGCGCCGGAGCCGGTGATGCCGCCGCTGATTGAGCCGGGTATCGACCCGCTGATGTTCGCCGTATAGGGTACGCCGGATTGAGCTGTGACGATAGGCGAAATGGTGAAGCCACCAAAGATGGCCCGACCGACCTTGCTATCTCCCAATCCGAACGGCGTTCCAGGCACCCAGACAGCGCTCGCCACGAAGCGATGCGGAATGTCCAAATTCGACCGCCCCGGTTCCAGACTAAGATCGAAAGGATTGAGCGGGCCGTTGGTAAATGTAAAGGTCGCCGAGTTTTGGCCGGTGTCCGTGGTCTTCGAGTAGGTGTAGTTCGCCTGCACCTGAAGTCCATCCGACAAACGACGGTTGAACTGCAAGACCATCGCTGTATATTCCGACTTAATCTCGCCCGTAATCTCCGTAATTGCGCCGAATCGGTTATCGGGCCTGGCTCCCGTAAAGAAGGGAACCGTAATAGATCGTCCGCCGAGCGGGCCACCGGCGAAAACGAAGCTTCTGGAGATGGGATTGGGTAGATTGCGGTCAACGAAGGTCGGCAGCCTGCGACCGAGACTCACCAGAAACGATGCGGAGACCACAGTGTTAGGAAAAATCTCTCTTTCAAAAACCATGTCCGCCTGATGAATCTGCGGATGGGCCATGTTTTCCGAGAAGACGACGATGTTGGGTGCACCGATGGCAGTGCCAGGGGCCGCCGCAAAGACGTTCGGGAAAACCGGCGCGCCGTTGGCCGTTGCCGAAAGCTGGAACGTCCGCTGTGCAGCGGTGACGCCTGTCTGGTTGACGGCATTGATAATCGTCGAATTGATGATTCGTCCGTAGTAGATGCCGTAGCCGCCGCGAACCGAAGTCTTGCCGTCGCCCGTGATGTCGTAGGCGAAGCCAAAGCGCGGCCCGAAGTTATTCTTATCGGCGGGGAATTGTCGCGTCTGCTCTGGGCCAACAAATTGACCGGGCCGGTTCGCCAGGCTGTTGGGAATCTGCGGGTCAGGCAGTTGCTCGTACTCATAGCGCAGGCCGAGATTGACGGTCAGGCGCGGAGTCACGCGAATGTCATCCTGTATGAAAAAGTTGTAGTCGGTGGTCTTAATGCTGAAGGCCGTCGGGCCGAATGCCTGTTGGAAGTTGCTGGTGTAGCACCGTCCAGCCCTCCTGACAGCAGCGGGCGGGGTACTGCGAGTAAAGCACTCGACATTAGCCGCTCTCAAATCGCCGTTTCCTCTGAGGTTGAGATAGTCAACGAGAAAATCGTTGATATTGCTGTAAGAGTAGCCGCCGCTTTCGAGTCGCAGATTATCAAGCAGGTCGGTCACACGATTGATGTCCAAGCCGAACTTGACGGTGTGTTGACCAAAAGAGGTCGTCATCGTGTCGGCAAACTGCCAGCGCTTTTCATCCGGATTGGCGAAGCGCTCAAGGAAATCCTGCTTACCGAAAGTAAAACCATTGACGACGATATTCGGCGGACGCCCGCCGGGACCAGTCGCTAAAATCTGTTCTCCCGCTGATGGCTCGTTGCTGAAAGCAAACAAATTATCGCGCCCATACTGAAAACGCGCTTCGTTCAGAATTGTCGGCGTAATGGTCGAAGTCAAACGGGCATTGACGCTGTCGGTTTGGACGAAATCGTCGCCGAAGGTATTGATGCCCTTAAAGGTGGTCGGCTGCGTCTCAATACCGGAAGGAGACTGAGAACGCATGCGGTTGTAGGAGAGCGTAAAGGTGTTGCTGTTGTTGACAACCCAGTCAATCTTGGGAAAGAAGATGCGCTGGTCTTGCGTGCGCGGTACGGAGCCGGTCAAACTGGACAGGAAAGCCAGGCCCTGGTCAATCCGCGCATCTGTAATAAGCGGCGACCGCTGCTTGAGCGTCGTCCTGTTAGCGTTGAGAAAGGTAGCGGTGGGGAAAACGGCAGCGCCCGGAAAATCTCTCGTCTGTTCGTCATAAGCGAAGAAGAAGAAGAGACGATCTTTGATGATGCGACCGCCGATTGTGCCGCCAAACTGTTGCCGCTTATCTTCCGGCTTAAAGGTTTGCGGGACGCCGACGCCGTTGACCAAAACGGTGCGCGTCGTCGTCGGATTGGTCGCACCGAATCTGTTGTCACGAAGGTAGTAGAAGGCCGAACCATGAAACTCATTAGTTCCGCTCTTGGTCACGCTGTTGACGACGCCGCCGGCGGCACGCCCGTATTCGGCTGAGTAGTTCGAGGTGTTGACCTGAAACTCACGAATGGCAGCCTGGCTGACGACGTAACTGATACGCGTGCGCCCGCGCTCTTCCGAATAGAAAGCGTTGTTGTTGTCGCCGCCGTCTACCGTGTTGTTGTTCAAAAGCCCGGAGATGCCGCGAAAGCTAATCAGACCGAAGTTGCCGTCGGGCACGACGCCCGGCGTCAGCAGCACGAAGTTAGAGGCGCGACGCCCGTTGATGGGAAGCTCGTTGATAGAGGTCTGGTTGACGTTGGTGGAGAAGTCTTGCTGCGTCGTGTTGATGACGGGCGCTTCTGCCGTCACTTCGACTTCGCCGGTGGCCTGACCGACGGTGAGCGGGACTTCAATAGACGTGACGAGGCCAACTTCGACAACGACCTTATCCGTCGAGAAAGCGCCGAAGCCCGTGGCGTTGACGCCTACGGCATAAGTGCCGGGTTGAAGGTTAACGATGCGTGCGCGACCTTCACCATCGGTCGTCGCCGTTTCTTCCTGGTTGGTTTCGATGTTACGCGCCGTAACGGTTGCGTTGGGGACGACTGCGCCCTGCGGGTCAGCGACGGTGACGCCGATAGCGCCGGTCGTCGTTGACTGGGCAAAAGCCCCAACCGCGCTCAATGCGATGAGCAAGAGCGCGACGAGATGGAGGCGGAGAAGTTTGGACATGCAGGAAACTCCTTCAAAGCGATAAAAGTAAGAGTTGAAAACATTGTGCGCGCGAAGCGGTCGGGCGCAAAGAGAGAACTGACATCAATTGCGTAAATTGCGAAAGCACCTGTGAACTACTGCGTGTTGACAGAGGAGTGACACCAGACTAGCGACACCTGCTTGTTAAATGCAAGCTTCTATCATGCCGGACAGCGTTTGCGCAAGTCTTACGTCTACGTGAACGCTGAGTTAAATCGTCCGCTCGCGGGCGGGGAGCCTCAAGCGAATCTGATGAGTCAACACACAGCCTCGGCAACCCCTTCTTTACGGCAAAAGCCATGCCGTGGGGTGCGAGCGCCGACGCCCATCAATTAAGAATAATAGTCCCCGTATTTAATCCCACGCCCGCCCGCATCTGCCAGCAACGGCGCGCACAAGATTTTGGATTTTATACGAGAATCGGGATAAACGATGAAGGAGGAACGTTGAACGATGAAAGATAAACTGCAAATATCTTGTCTTTTATTCCGCGTTCCGCGTTCCTCCTTCCGCGTTTGGTTTACAGTCTCTCGCAAATAATAGCGATGCCCTGGCCGCCGCCGATACAGGCTGTCGCAAGACCATAACGCAGTCCGCGCCGTTTGAGTTCCATCAGGACTGTGAGCACGAGGCGCGTGCCGGATGCGGCGAGCGGGTGGCCGAGCGCAATCGCGCCGCCGTTAACGTTTGTCAGCGAGCGGTCAAGGCCGAGTTCTTTTTCGACCGCCAGATACTGTGCGGCGAAGGCTTCGTTAACTTCGATGAGGTCTATGTCTTCGAGTTTCAGTCCGGCCTTAGCGAGCGCCAAGCGGGTCGCAGGCACGGGGCCGATGCCCATAATCTCAGGCTCGACTCCGGCATAGGCCCAACTGACGACGCGGCCCAGCGGACGAGCGTCTTTCGCCTTGACGTATTCTTCGCCAGCGATGACAAGCGCCGCTGCGCCGTCAACGATGCCGGATGCGTTGCCCGCCGTCACGAAGCCGTCCTTGCTAAACGCGGGGCGCAGCTTCGCCAATCCTTCGAGAGTGGTTTCGGGGCGCATGTGGTCGTCCTCCGAGAAGAGGGTCGTGCCCTTGCGCGTCTTGATTTCGACGGGGATGATTTCCTCTGCGAAGATGCCAGCGTCCAGAGCGCGTTTGGCTTCCTGCTGTGACCGCAGAGCATACTGGTCTTGCGCTTCGCGTGAAATCTCGTGGCGGCGCGCGAGGTTCTCGGCTGTTCCGGCCATAGGAGTGTTGCAGTAAGTATCGAGCAGCGCGACCATCAGGCTGTCTTCGAGCTTGCCCTGACCGAGCGCGAAGCCTGAGCGTGCGCCGTAGATGACGTGCGGCGCTTGCGACATTGATTCCATACCGCCGACAAGGCACGTTTGCGCTTCGCCGAGTTGAATCATGTGCGCGCCGCTGATGATTGACTGAATACCGCTGCCGCAGAGACGATTGACGGTCAGGGCCGGACGGTCGAACGGTACGCCTGCTTTGAGGGCGACGTGCCGTGCTCCGTAGATAGCGTCGCCCGAAGTCTGCAAGGCGTTACCGATAATCGTGTGGTCAATCTCTTCGCCGCTCACATTGGTTGCTTCGAGAGCGCCGCGCGCGGCAATCGCGCCCAGGTCAATCGCCGAAATATCCTTCAACGCGCCGACATACTCGCCCATCGGCGTGCGCTTGCCGCCCAAGATAAATACATCACGAGACATTACTTTTCCTCTTACCTTTCTACAGACGAAATACTGGCTGGAATCTCAAACAGATAAGCTTAACAGACGCAAAAGGCGCGGTCAATTTCGCCACAGTCGCGGTCGTTTTCGCAGCCGCCGACTGCGAGCTATCCTATAACGGCTGCGAGCTATCCTGAGCAGCAGTCGGCCTTGCAACGCTCCGCCGCCGCTCTCCAACACTCTTCGCCAGCCCGCCAAACTCCCAACTCAACGCCGCCGACGCCATCTGCAAGGCTGTAAAGTTATTCTATGCCGCCGCCAAACCATTCTACAGACCCGCAAAACCATTCTGCACACCCGCAAAACCACTTTGCAGCCCTGCAAAACCATTCTGCAAGGCTGCAAAATCAGTTTGCAGCCTTTGCAGTCAGGCTTGTAGACCTGCAAGGGCGGTTGTCAGGGCTGCAAAATCATTCTGCGAGCCTGCAAAACCATTCTGCGAGCGTGCAAAATCGTTCTGCACGGAGGCTGCGCCTAGTTCTTGAACTTGTTGTGCGCGCGGTAGCGGTGGAGCAGTTCTTCGAGAAAGCCTTCGTAGGCGAAGGTGGCCGGGTCGTATTGCGGGCGCAGTTTATGCAAGAGCGGCGTGGCGACGCGCCATGCCATCCACTCGCGCGAGCGTGGGGGCAAGTCCCAGCGGCGACGCAGGAATGCTTCCACGACCTCTATCTCGGTCGCAGTAATAGGGCGCAGGTCTGCGTCGAAGCGGACGGGACGAAATGAACGACGCAGCGCCGTATCGCTGACCGGCGCGGCGAAGACCTGATCGAAGGTCGGCGCTTCGGCCTCGCGCTCGCGCACGACGACCGAGCCTGCGACCAGATCGCCGACGCGCTGGTCGCGGTTGCTGATGAACACGCAGATGAGTCCGACGGAGTAAAAGGGGAAGGGCATGATGTCGAAGAGACGCAGGATGTTTCGCACCATCGCTTCCCAGAAAGTGATGGGCCTGCCGTCTTCTCGTATGACGCGCAGCTTCAACCAGCGCTTGCCCGGCGTCTGCCCGTTCCACATCCACTCGAAGAAAACGAAGTAGCTCGTCCAGACGAGAAAGATGGCGAGAATCATCAGCGCGATGACCCACTTCGGCGCATCCTTGAACGCGCCGCCGAAGTCTACGTAATTGGCGACCAGCACAAAGGCGATCACCATCAAGGCCATGATGAAGAGTTGCAGCCCGTGGTCAATCGCGCAGGCCAGAAAGCGATTGCCGATGGACGCCAGCGCGAAGTGCAGCGGGACGCGCTCCGGCGTCTCAATCACCAGCGTCTCTTCCGTCGCCATTGCTAATTCTGTCGCCATCAGGGTTATCGTAAATCGTAGTTCGTAAATCGTAAATGGACGAGCGCACTTTTTCTTCTGACTGTTGACGACCAAAGAGTAGCGCAGCAAGCGGCTGCTGCGCTATCCTTCGCGCGCGGGATTCTTTGTTTCCGCAGAGAATGAACTGCTCGTCACTTTAATCTCATGGGTCAGGTAGAGACCAAATGCGGTTCTTGCGGTGCTCCGGTCGGCGGACTCATTTGCGGTCATTGCGGCAATCTCGCCGCACGACTTGATAACGCGGCGGACGAGAATCGAGCGCTCGACGAATATCACAAATTACTGAGCAAGCTCAAACCCGAAGAACAACGTAGCTGGTTATTAGAGTCGGGCTTTCTGCCTGACAACCGTGAAATCTTAATCGAAGCGGGAATCTACTGCGTTCCGCTGCTTAAAAAAATAACCCTCTACAATGCCGCCGCCGCGCGCCTTGAAGCAATCATCCTCAAATTGAAGTTGATGCCTGAGAGTGGGCAGACGCGCCACGCCATCGCAGATTTTCAGGCCAAGATAGAGCAGTACAAGCTGGATAAGCGCAAAGACGATGTTTACGGCGCAGGTTGTTTACTGCTCATCTCGGCGGCCATCGTCGCCTTCGGCTGGTGGCTGATAAGCGCCGCAGGATTGAGCGTTGCCGTTCCGCTGATAGTAGTCGTGGTCGTCGTCGTTGTATATTTACTGCTCAAGTAGTGACCTCTCTATCGCCTGCGGAAACTTAAGAGACACGGATGAGGCCCGCCGCCCTATGGTTTCAAACAACAATCAATCAGACACAGACACGTCGCGCGGCACGGACGCGAACCCGCTCCGTACAGCGCGGCTCTCATTCATCGGCTGCGGCGTGATGGCCGAAGCGATGATCGCAGGTCTGCTGCGGCAGAAACTAGTCAAGCCGGGACAGATCATCGGCAGCCACCCGCGCCCCGCTCGTCGCGATGAGCTACAAACGAAATATGGTATTCGCGTCGTCGAAAGCAATCGCGAAGCCGCAGCCCCTCTGCCCGCTACGGAAAAGATGGAAGACGACTCACGGCCCAACGCGGTCGTCGTGCTGGCCGTCAAGCCGCAACGATTGGGAGGCGTGCTCGCGGAGCTAAAAGGCGTCCTCCATCTTGAACAGATGGTCGTCTCGATTGTCGCGGGCGCTCGGATTGAGATGATTGCAGGGGAGTTGCTGCATCCTGCTATCGTCCGCGCGATGCCAAACACACCCGCGCAGATTGGCGAGGGGATGATCCCCTGGACTGCGACAGAGGAAGTGACGGAAGTGCAGTCGGAGGCGGTGCGCGCGATGCTCGGCGCACTGGGCCGCGAGATGTACGTCGAGACCGAAAGGATGATTGACATGGCGACGGCGCTTTCGGCCACCGGCCCGACCTACATTTTTCTCGTCATGGAAGCGTTGACGGACGCGGGCGTCCACATGGGATTCTCGCGCCACGTCGCACAGGAGTTGGTCTTGCAAACAATGCTCGGCTCCGTGCTCTTCGCACAGGAATCACACAAGCATCCTGCGGAACTGCGCAACATGGTCACTTCTCCCGGCGGAACAAGCGCCGAAGCCATCTATCAAATGGAGAAGGGCAGCCTGCGGACTGTGCTTTCAAAGGCTGTCTACGCCGCCTACCAACGCGCCGTCGCACTCGGCCAGCGGAAATGATGGAAACCTTGCTTTAAGGGTCGGTCGTGGTGCTTCTCACTCGCCGCCGTAGCGAATCTCCATCCGGCGAATCTGTAGACTGGCAAGGCCCAAGACCATCGCCGTCACAAAGAGCAGACCGGGAACGGAAATCCACACGGGCGTCGGCTCGACGAGGATGGCGAACGGGCCTTCGCTAATGGGAATCGGCGAGAGCGAGTTGAGATAGTGTATGACGCTGAGCTTCTTTAAGACCGGCGGCAGCAGAAAGTTGAGCCACTCCCAGCCGTACAGGATGAGCGCCGGGATAATCGGGTTGCGGAAGAACAGCCCGACTACCAGAAAGAACGCGCCGTAGCCCAGACAAGCCAACGCGGTGATGCTCGCGTAAGACAACAACTGCCCTAATCCTGCGCCGCCCAGCAAATAAGAGCCGCCACCCATCGGTAAATAAAGCAGCAGCATAGATGCGACGGTCGCCGTCACAAACAGCAGCATTGAGGCCAACAGCCCCGACAGGTACTTTCCAGCCACTAAGACTTCGCGGCGGACTGGCGAGAGAAAATAGTAGTGCAGGCTGCGGTCAACGATGTCGCCGCGAAAGAGATTCATGAAAATCCATGCGCAGCCGAAGAAGACGACTGTTCGCAGGATGAGTCCGCCGTAGATATTAGCGAAGATAACGTTGCGCTCGATGGGGTCGCGTATCTCGTCTGGCGGAAAGGCGACGAGCGCCATGATGAGGGCAAACGGCAGAAGCGCCAGCAGGTAGAGCAGAACGGAGCGCTTGCCCAGGAGATTCTTCTTTAGTTCGAGACGCAGGATAGCACCCACCTGTCGCAACCAGAGCGACCACGGCAGCGCCTCTTTCGTCCTTTGAGCAGCGGCAGTTTCCAACATCTGACTCATGCGTTTGTCCCTTCTGAACCCGAACCGATCAGGTATTGGTAAACCGCGTTCAGGTCGTCGTCCACCGGCGCGACAGATTCGATGTTAAACCCATCTTCGATGACGATGCGATTGAGCAGCAGGTAAAAGCTGTCAGCATCTCTCGTCTTGACGAAGAGTCCGCGCTTGTCTACATGGAGGCGTGCCTCGACAACCGTATCATGCTCAAAGACGCGCGACGCTAAGTGAGACGGACGATCACAACGAATGAGAATCTCCATCGGATGCTCTTCCATCTCGTCGCGGACGCCGTGTATATCACCTTCGGCGACGACATAGCCGTTATTCAAGAGCACGACCGTATCCGACATCATATCAACTTCGTGCAGAATGTGGCTCGACAATATCAGGTGCAAGCCTTCCGCCGCCAGTTGGCGAAACAGGCGTATGATCTCGGCGCGGGCCATCGGGTCAAGCCCGTTCAGCGGTTCATCCAAAATCAGCACCGACGGAGCGTGCGCGATTGACTGGGCCAGCCGGATACGCTGGCGCATTCCCTTACTATAGCCAGCGACCTTACGGTCAGCCGCATCCACAAGGCTCACGCGCTCCAAAGCCCGCTGCGTCAACTCGTCGCTTTCCACACGCGTGTGGCCGTGGACTGTGAGATATGATTTGATGAACTCGCGGCCCGTCACACCGCGCGGAAACGAATCGAACTGCGCGCAGTAGCCGACCTTGTGAAAAAGCTGTTCGGGCTGGTCTGGACGGATGCCGAGGATGCTGATGTCGCCGCGCGTTGGTTGCAGCAGGCCCGTCATCAAGTTCATCAACGTCGTCTTGCCAGAGCCGTTTGGGCCAACAAGGCTCGTGATGCCGGGCGCAATCGAAAGATTGACGCGGTTGACGCCGAGTATCTCGCCGTAAAACTTCGAGACATCATCAAAGACGATCATCTGTTGTGCGGAAGCTTCGTTCATCATCAACGCACCACCTCGTAAGCCCTGACTTTACGCACCAGCAGGTAGAGACAAAAGGCACAGATAAGGGCGAGCGCCAGCCATGAGCACCAGAGCGGCGGCTCAAGCATCACAACGTCTATGCGTTGGCCGTTGATGCGCCCGCGAAAGTTGCCGGTCTGGCGAACGAACGTGCCGAAGAGTCCTGACCAGACGTTGCCGATATTCGCGCGCAAAGAGATGATGTTGCCCCAGCGCGTCCAGAAGATGTTGTTGATAATCTGGCCGAAGGCCGACGGGATAAAGAAGATCGCCAGGAGAGCAGCCGACGCCGCCATCCGCCATTTAACGAGCGCCGAGATGGCCTGCGACAGTAGCGCCAAGAGCAGAATCCAGACAAGGCTGCCAACGAGAATCGCCCCCGCGATGTGCAGGTTTTGCCAGAGCCAGCTTCCGCCTTCCAGATAAGCCTGAAAGAAAAAGAGCAGCAGGCCCGGAATCCAGGTAATCAGCGAAAGCAGAATCATCACCACAGACATCTTGCCTATCACATACTCGGCGCGCGAGAACGGACGGCACAAATAGAGCGGCAGCGCGTTGTTCGCCAGATCACGCGAAATCAACGGTGGGCCAATCAGCATGTTCAGGAAGAAACCGATAGTGCCCTGCCCGATGATGAAGTACTGAAAAAACTCCGCATCAATCGGCACTAGGTCTCCAACGGTCGCGCGCAAGATAGCCATCGCGTTCGCGTTGTGATGTAAATAAATCAGAATGGACGCCACCAGCGGATAGATAAAGCAGGCCGCGAAGAGCGCGATGAACAGCTTCGAGCCGAAGATGCTGCGGTACGCATGGCGCGGGATAATCAGAAAGCGCGACCATTCGGGCGTCGTCGGCCCGTCATACTGCTTGTAAGTGTGCTCATAAACAGCCATCGTTAATTCCTCGTCGCGGATTGGGCAAGAGACTCCTGACCGTTGTTTTCTTCCATCGCTTTCAGGAAGATGTCTTCGAGCGAATCGCGCTTGTAGTTGAGACGGCGAATCTGTACCTCGCGTTCGGCTGCGAGCCGGTAGAGGTCGCGGACTTCGACGCCGTTTTGCAGGACGAGCTTGATGCGCCGCTCGCCCGTCTGCGCGTATTCGCAGCCAAGCTCGCCGATGGCTTCGACAAACGAGCGATTGTCGCCGCGCGTCTCCATCTCCAGAAACTTGCGATTGGCCCTGCGCTCCTCTTCCAGATTGGCGTAGACGGCGATGCGCCCTTCTTTCAAGACCAGAATCTCGTCGCACGTCTCTTCGACATCTCTGAGCAGGTGCGACGAGAGCATGATGTTGGCCTGACCGCTGTCGCGTATTTCGCGTATCAGCTTAATCATGCGCAAGCGCGTCGGCGGGTCAAGACCGTTGGTCGGCTCGTCCAGGATAATCAGCTTTGGCCCATGCACAATCGCCTGTGCAAGTTTGGCGAGTTGCTTCATGCCGAGCGAATAAGTATCAAGCTGGCGATAGCGCGCTTCGCCGAGGCCGACGTAAAAGAGTGCTTCGTGCGCGCGTTCGAGCGCCGTATCCGAAGGCAGGCCCGAAAGCTCTCCCATCAAGCGTACGAAGTGTACGCAGGTCATCTTGGCGATGAAGGAATCGCGCTCAGGCATATAACCGATAAAGCGGCGAATCTGCTTTGCACCCGCCGTGATGTCTTCGCCGAAGATATGCGCCGTGCCTTTTGACGGTGGATGAAAGCCAAGCAGCGTGTGAATCAGCGTCGTCTTGCCAGCGCCGTTTGGGCCAAGCAGCCCGATAGCCTTCCCGCGCATCTCCGCCCGCAGGTCTTTCAAAATCGGCCTGCCGAAATCAACGCTTAGCCCATCGAGGTCAATAACTGGATTCATTGGCGGTCTCTCAAACTCAACATTCAGGAAACTGTCTGACTCAGAGCTTTGCGCCTTGAGGTTTTCTTTTTTTGCGCCTTTGCGAGAAAAGTTGCGTTTCTCGCAAAGGCGCAAAGATAAAACCGAAGGCGCAAAGAATCGCTTATGGCTTTGAAACGCTCTCTAAGACCATGAAGTAGAAATCTTATCTTACTTTGTATTCTTAGAGAGCGCTTCATCCTTCTCAACGATGCTACTTGCCCTGCTTCTCAACAGGCTGCTCCGGCTTTATCGAGTCGCCGATGATGTGCTGCAACTCGAAGGCGTTAGGCATGCCGAGCAGGCTGGCGGGGCTGATGCCGAACGGCCCGCCTTCTGTGTTGGCAGCCAAGACGATGCGGTCACCCTGCGCGTAAGCGTAAGCCAAAGTCGGTGGCTGGTCGGCTCCGAGTTGACGAAGCGCGGCCTGCTGTTCTTCCGACAAATTCTTAGACTTCGCAGCGCGTTCGGCCAATGGTTCGAGCAGCGGCGCGAGGTCGTGATAGAAGATTGCCGAAAAATTCGCGTTGCCGTCCTGCGGCAGAGCAGACTTGAAGCGCGCCGAATGAAGCAGGGTGTGTCCGGCGTCGCGGTAGCGAATCGCGTTGGACAACAGGCCATTGCTCGGCGCGACGACCAGATAGCCGCCCGCGTATGTGTAATGCACTTCGAGGCCGAAGTCCACAGAGCGCAGCGTGTAGAAGGTGTAGCCGCCAACGCTTGCGCGCTCCCACTGCAAGCCGCCTTTGCCTTCCCTGCCAGCGATGCGATTGACTTCTTCAACGATGCGCTCGAAAGTTTGTTGAAGCTTCGCCTGGTCGTAGACTTCAAAGATCATCTTCCACGAAGGCGTCGGCAAAATCGGCCCGTCAATCGTGAAGGCAAACTCACCGCCCAAAGGCGCTGCGAAGTCTTTGCGCACGTCCAGGCCATGCTGCGTTTGCAGTTCATTCAATTGCTTGCGTAAATCCGGCTGCACTTTCTCAAGCGCACCCAACAGGTCGTCAACCAGCGCCACGGGTTCTTTAACGACGAAGGCTGTGACGATGTTCGCGTCCGGCGAGATGAATTCGAGCGCGCCCATTGGGCCGGGCTGTGCGAGCCAGGATGGAATGCCGCGCTTCGTTTCGTTAAAGGTCAACATCGCGCGGCTTAAGGTCTTGCCGCCCGCTTCCTTCTGCTCGACCATAAAGTGCTTGAGGTTGGTCAGCCCCAACTCGCGGAACATGTCCGCGCGCTGTTGGCCGCCCGCCTGCTTGGCGTCCTGCTGCATCATCTGCGGCACGATTTTTTCGAGATCGGCGGCGACAATGAGGCCAGCGCCTTCGCGGTAAGTCTCGCTGATACGCGCGTAGAAGGGCGACTGCGTGAACGTGTTCGTGCCGGGCGCTTTCATGGTCGCGGCGAGACGTTGCAGTTGCTCAAGCTTCGGCGCGGCAGCGAAGATGTCACCCTGAATCCAGACCAAAACTTCATGCGCTTTGGCGTCCGCCGCTTGCGGCGCTGCGGTCGCAGGGTCATCAATGATGCGTATGGAAGGCGCGCCTCCACTCTGCGACTTGAGATGTGCTAATTGCTGTTCGAGAAACGGGCGGAAGCCAGCCGCGTCGGACAATTCGCCGACGACGAGCGGATACTCCGGCTCACCTTGTTGGCCCAACTGCGCGCCGACCGCAATCTCGCTGCCGAGATACTTGCCAAACTCGCGCACGCGGTCAATGACTTGATTCAAATTCGCGCCATCGGCCTTCGATTGTTGATTTTCCTTCCCCCACCATTCGCGTAGCGCAGGGTTCTGCTTGATGCGCTCCTGCATAATCCTGTGCGATTCGGCAATCGTGCCCGTCAGATTCGGCAGCGCGCCGTAGAGCACAGTGCCTTCGGGCATCAAATCGAGCAGGCGCGTAGAGTAGCGCACGCCGGGGCGTGGCACACGCGTGTTCAAATCCTTGCGCAGCGCCGTCAGTTGCGTCATCAGATTCGTGTAGCGCTCGGCGTTGCGGCTCCACTTGATTTCGTCCTTGATACTGATTGGCTCAAGGCTCACGCCCGTCGTCGTCTGGTCGCCCGGATGCAGGACGCGATCCTGTCCTTGGTGGTCAACGTGTACTTCGCCTTCGATGACGGAGACGCGCGAACCCTTCGTCGCGCTGTTGACGGAGAAGATAGTGCCCGTCACGGAGACGAGCGCGTCCGTTGTGGCGACGTAGAGATGACGGTCACGCTGCTTGGCGGCCTCGACGATGACGTTGCCGCGCGCCAGATTGATAGTCGTGCCACCGGAGTTTTCGCTGACGTAAACTTCGGAACGCTCACGCATCTCTACGAGCGAGCCATCGTTTAAACGCAGCGTCGCGCCCGCGTCCTTAGCTGTGCGAATCTTTTCGCCGCGCTGAATCTTCTCGCCGACGGCGAGCGGGCGGCTGTCCGTGTCTGTTATTTTATAGACCGTTCCCTGAGCGGCATACATCTCGCCCGCCACGCCGTATGAATAGGTGTAACGCTGGAAGAGCGTGTAAGCGGCGAATGTAAAGCCGACGACGAGCGTGGCGGCGATGGCCCAACGCCAGACGGGAGTCTGAGACGCTTGCGCTTTCTTCTGCGCGCCAGCTTGTGTTGCGCTCGCGGCAACACGGCCAGAGCGCGCTTCCTTGAGAGCCTTGCGGCAGGGGATGCACTCCTGCGTGTGGTCTTCCAAGAGCAGGCGGCGCGCGTCGGAGAGTTGATTCTTGAGATACGCGGGAATCAAACTCTGAAAGTCTGCGCAGCCGCGTATGTGTTCGACAGCGGTGGCTTCTTCGGTTGCCGCCGTAGTGGTCGCGGTCTCAGCCGCGATGCGCGCCCATGCGCGCTGCGCCGCGTCGTTGACGATTGACGCGCTCGGCTCTTCCGCGCGAATCCGCGATGTAACATTGTCTATGATTGCTTCAATCTCTTTATGATTACGCTTCATGGTATTCCTCCAAAAACTCGCCGATCTCCTTGCGCAGCCTCGTGCGTGCGCGGTGCAAAACGACCCCGACGACCATCTGCGAAGTATTCAACATTTCCGCTATCTCGCGGTTTCCATATCCCTCGAAGTAACGCAGGACGAACATCTCGGAGGCGGTCGCGCCCAGGCGTGCGACCGCTTGCTGAACAAGACGGCGCAACTCGCGGTCTTCGTGCTGTGCGGCTGGACTAAGGTTTGGATTCGTCTTTAGTTCAGCTTCCACATCATCGAGTGACACAGGCTTGGCATTGCTTCGACCGCGAACGAGGTCAAGCGAGGCGTTAATGGCGGCCCGGTGCAGGTAAGCGCCGGGACTAGGCGACAGGTCTAAACCGCCCTCGCGCCGTGCGAGGCGCAGAAAGACCGTCTGCAACACGTCTTCCGCATCAGAGGCAGAGCCGGTGACGCGGTAAGCCGTGCGGAAAATCTGGTCGTAATGCTCCCGGAAAAGGCTTTCGAGCATTCCGGGCGGTGGATCGGGTACGGGCTGCAAATGCGTAGCTGTGGCTGGCACGGCTTCCTCCTTCAAGTTGTCTCCATTGGTAGAAACGTCGTCCATAGAGATTTATTAACACTCTTTCGGGGAAAAGCCTGAATTCCCTGAGCCGCCAGACAATATCACTAACCGGGCGCGGCTGGGGAGTCTAAATAATGAATGACAGGGCGGGCGTGAGAGGGGTGGCTTACAAGTCTAAAAAGTTCTCGATAATGCGCTGGCCGTGCGGGTGCTCTTCGTCAAAAAGCTCCGGGTGAAACTGGACGCTGAAGAGAGGACGCGAGGTGTGCTGCATGGCTTGAATCTGGCAGGTGCGGCTTAAGGCTGTGCGTTTGAAGTCGTCGGGCAATGCTTTGACTTCTTCGTAATGCGAATGCCAGACGCTTAAACGTCGCGGGAGATTGGCAAAGATTCCCTCGCCGTCTGTTTCGACATCGTCGAAGCCGCGCTCCTTGACGCAGCCTTCGTAGCCCTCGCCCGGCGCAACGCGCTTCATTATATCAACCGTCGAGCCATAGCAGAGTGCTATCTGTTGATGACCGCCGCAGATGCCGAGCAGGGGTTGGCGCGCGTGTCGAATCACGTCGAAGACGCCGCCAAGCGAAGCGGGCGTGTAGGTGTTCCAGGGGTGGCTCTGCCCGCTCAGGATGATGTGTGACGGATTAAGCTCACGGATGCGCTCAAGCGAAACGCGAGGGTAATGCTCGACGACGATTTGCTCTTGCGGGCGCAAGCGTTCGAGCGCGTCTTTAATCTCGACGGGGCTTACGCCCTCGCCGTCAATTGTATTGTCAACGAGGTAAATCATTTTTAAGCATCGGGCGCGCCGATACAGAAAAGCTTGGCAGCTGTTCCGGCGACGCCGACGTAGATGCGACCGCCCAGGATGGCAGGCGTGGCGTTGAAGTTTTCGCCGAGTTTCAAATCCTGTATCAGCGTTCCATCTTCAGCCGAAAGCAAATAGAGCCAGCCGACTTTGTCGCCGAAGACGACGCGGCCATCAACCACGGGGGCGGTCGCCATAATCTGCCCGCGCGTTTTGTACTTCCAGATAAGCTCGCCCGTCTCAGCCTTCAAGCAGTACATGTGCTTGTCATAAGAGCCGATGTAGATGCGCCCGTTTACGTGTACGGGGCTGGCCCAGATGCCGCCGCCGGTTTTAAACTTCCAGACAAGCTCGCCGTTTGATTGTTTATAACAACTGACGTTGCCGTCTTCAGCCGCCGTGATGACGAGGCCGTTCGCCACGGCTGGCGTCGAATCGGAGTCGGCATTAATGCGCGACTTCCAGATAATCGCGCCGTCTGTGAGGTTGAGGCAGTAGAGGTCGCCCTGTTCCGTGCCGACGTAAATGCGCCCGTCCTGCACTGTAAAGCTGGCTTCGATTGAGCCTAGCTGCTGCTTGTAAACGAGCGAGCCGTCCGACAGATTGAGGCAGTAAAAGTAGTTGTCTTCGCCGCCGAAATAGACGCGACCGTCAATCACCGCCGCCGATGAATCAACCTCGAAGCCGGTCTTGTATTTCCAGATGAGCGAGCCGTCGCGCGCGTTCAGACAATAAACGTAGTGGTCAAGACCGCTGGCGATAATACGGTCGCCTGCAATCGTCGGCGTGGCTTTCTGGCTGTCTTCGGTTTTGAAACTCCAGATGAGCGAGCCGTCTTTCGTGCTCAGGCAATAGACGTAGCCATCGGCTGAGCCGAAGTAAGCGCGCTCGGTTGTGACGGAAGCCTGACCGGGCCAACCCGCGCCGCCCCACGCCGCCTGATGCAGCGGCCCGCTCGTCGCTTTGGTCTGAAACTCCCAGATGATTTGAAGCGGGCGTGTGGGCCAAGGCCCTGTGCCGTAAAAGTTGCGCGCCGGATTGCCGAGCCAGGCCGGAACGCTGGCCGTTGCCGTCACCGTCTTGGCTTCGCTAAGCGAGCTTTCCTTTGTCTCCGTGCGCGGCACGCTGACGGCCTGCCTGCATCCGCTCAACGCCAGCGCTGCCATTAGACAAAGCAACAATGCCGGGATAGCAGTTAAGCTGCGACGCGAAACCTGAGAGGCATCTTCAATGAGTTTATTAGAGTTGAAATTATTCATGGGGCAAACAATCTTAGAAACGATGAAGGAGGAACGATGAACGATGAACTGAAAACCAGCTTGTCTTTCATTTCTCATTCATCGTTCATCGTTCCTCCTTCCTACTTACTTTTCAGGCCATTCGCCGCTGTAAACGATGTCGGCGCGGCCCGTCATGACTACTTCTTCGTCACCTGCGCGCCACTCGACCTCGATGACGCCGCCGGGGGTGTGAACGCTGACGCGGCGTTCGGTTAATTCATTCAAAGCACTGGCGACCGCCGCCGCGCAAGAGCAAGTGCCGGACGAGAAGGTCTCGCCGACGCCGCGCTCCCAGAGACGCACTTCGATGTTGCTGCGATCCTGCACGCGCACGAAGACGACGTTCGTTCGTTCGGGAAATTGCGCGTGAGTTTCAAGTGCGCGGCCAATCCGTCGCCAGTCAAGCTCATCGAAATCGCGTACGAAGATGCAGCAGTTAGGATTGCCCATCGAAAGTGCCGTCACGCGCAAATTCTCGCCTGCAACCGTGAGCGGATAATCCCTGACGCTCTCGCGGGCTTCGTCTGTCAACATCGGAATCGACGCGCTCTCGAAGCGGGGTTGGCCCAACTCTGATTCAAACCAGTAGTGCCCGTCAGACAAGCGCTCGCGCAACGTATAACGCTTGACGCCCGTGCGCGTCTGCAAGCGCAATTCGTCTTTCGACCAGAGGCCGCGATAATAGAGATAAGCGACGGTGCAGCGCGTGCCGTTGCCCGATAGTCCGGCCTCGCTGCCGTCAGCGTTAAAGATACGCACGCGGAAATCTGCGCCCGCGTCTTCCGCATGGCTGACGATGGTGATGCCGTCCGCGCCCGCGCCGTAGTGACGGTCGCAGACGCGCCGCGCAAACTCGTTCAAGGAACTGACACCGGCCAGGCGTTGTTCTTCAAAGACGATATAGTCGTTTCCGAAACCGTGAAATTTGATGAACTGCATCGAGCGTGTAAATCGTTCGGAAGGTCTTTGCTGCCTGCCGGGGTAAAGCCCACTGCGGTTCGAGCCGGTGCGCGGATTGCGGGCGAGTAATTGTGCCACAACGGGCCTGGGATAACAAAGCGAGCCGGAGCTTCCCGTCAGCTATCCTTCCGCTTTTCGTCCCGCAGCCTGACGCAAGCCCCTGGTTGTTATAGCAATGCAAAGGCCGTTGTTGAGACTACTCGTACGGGTTACACTGTTTTCCAGCGAGATGAATGACCATCTCGCACGCGTCGCACTATGAGCCAAGAGAGAATTACGGCAGCAACATTCTGGGAAAATTTCCTGCGCGCGGTGGAGGTTCAGCCGCAGCAGGTGAAGATTATTCAGGGCATCTCCGGCATCGAGCACGCCGTTCTTGCAGCCGGAGTTGACCCGACGCGCCGACGCCTCGTCGTCATCTCCGCCGAAGCGGACGCGCGCACGGCGGCTTTAATGCAGTCTGATTTACAGTCTGCGTTCAGAGGCGTGCAGGTGATGCTGGCGCGCGGTGTGACTTCCGTCGGCGTCACAGACGCATCCGAGCATGACCGTCGAATGGGATTGTGCGCTGTTCCCTTCGAGGATTTTACGCCGGACGAGCTTGAGTTGCTGAGCGCTGGAGAGGATGTCGAAGAAATCAAGGCAGTGCTGCGCCGTCAAAATATTTTGCAATACTTCTTTCCGCCGCCTGACCAACTCGCGCTCGGCCTGATTGAACGCGGCCAGATAAATTCGATTCCGCAGTTGATAGACCTGCTTGTCAAGACGCCAGACCTCGGCCATCCCTTCGCCTCGACAGAGATTATGCCGCCGCGTCAATCCTTCATGGAGATTATTGAAGAGCTACAGGCTCGCCAATTAGTATCTAGAGGCGCGAACGGCTTTGAGATTACAGACGAGGGACGTGCGCTGCGCTCTCGCGTGAGAGAGAGGCCGCGCGAGGGACTCATCTCTAAAATTCTCAATCGTCTCTCGGCCAACCTGAATTTCAAATCGTCCTGGCTGCCGATTATGCGACTGCAACGCGAATAGTCCGGGAGAGCCGTTTAAGTGACTTGATGTTGCCGTAGTTCCCGCCGCCATGATAAAAGACTCGATTGGGTGAGCAAGAGGGCTTTTCAACTTTGGCCCACGTTGATGCAGCCGAATCATTTCCGCCGCCGCCATACCTATGAAAGTATCTAAAATTGCCCGATTCTTAATCGTTTTATTGCTGGCGGCGACGCTCCTGCCAAGTTGCAGGCAGCAACAACGGAGCGATGCCTTCGTCATGTTGCTGGCCGACAAGATAGAGGGCTTTGACCCCATTGGCGGCGCTAACGTCAGCGTCGGCACAGAGCGGATGCGGCAGTTGATATTTAATTCGCTCGTTCGCAAGAATGAAAAGTTTGACTACGTCGGCGAGTTGGCCGAACGCATCGAGACAGCGCCCGATGGCTTGTCCGTCACCTTCACACTGCACGACGGCGTGACGTTTCATGACGGCAGGCCGCTTACTTCTGCCGACGCCAAGTACACGCTCGACACGCTACTGGCGTCAAAGTCCGGCAAGGCTTCCAGCTTCTACGAGGGCAGCGGCCCAGACCCGCAAAGTTACATCACTGGCGTCGAAGCGCCTGATGCGCGCACGCTAGTAGTACGCCTGCGCAAGCCCTGGCTGCAACTGATGGTCAATCTCGTTCCCATTGGCATCCTGCCCAAAGACGGTGCCGCTACGCAAAGAGAGCAGCCCGTCGGCTCTGGCCCTTATAAGTTCGTTAGCTACGATAAAGGCCAGCAGGTAGTTAGCCTGCAAGCGAATCAAAACTATTGGGAAGGCGCGCCGAACATTCCGGCTCTGCGCATCGTCGTCAAGCTGGATGCCAGCACGATTCAGGGCGAGCTACAGAGCGGCAGCGTTGATTGCGCGCCAAACATCACGAACCTGACGCCTGACGCTTTCGTCTCGCTCTCGCAGGCTCAAGACTTGAAGGTCGAGCAATTCCCCGGCGCGAATATCGCTTATCTTGGATTCAACACGACCACTCCGCCGCTTAATAATGTCAGCGTTCGTCAGGCCATCGCTTACGGGATTGACCGCGAAAAGATTATCCGCGAACTGCTGCTCGGACAGGCGCGGCTCGCGCACTCTATCTTGCCGGAAGAGTCCTGGGCCTACGTGCCCGGACAAAAATATAGTTACGACCCTGAGAAAGCGAAAAAGCTTTTGGACGAAGCGGGCTTTCGTGACCCGGACGGCGATGGCCCAAAGATGCGGTTTGCCGAGCCGATTGTTTTGAAGATGTCTTCGTCTGCCGCCTCGACGCGCCAGTACTCTGTCGTTATTCAGGATTATCTCAAGCAGATAGGCGTTCCTGTAGAGATTGAGACAATGGAAACCATCACGCTGACAGACCAGCAAATCAGGGGCATGTATCAGATGATAACGAGGATGTCTGTCGGCGGTAATCAAGACCCCATCTTCCTCAAAGACCTCTTCGCCACCTCCGGCATTCCGTCCGAAGGGCGCGCGGGCTTTAACCGCACGCGCTATAGCAATCCCGAACTCGACCCAATCCTTGAAGAAGCCATCAACACCGCCGACCGTCAAAAAGCGCAATCGCTTTACGCGCGCGCGCAGGAGATCGTCAGCCGCGACGTGCCGATGCTCCCCCTCTGGTATCCGAACGTGATGGTCGTGGCCCGCCGCAACGTCGGCAATATCAAAATGAAGGGCGACGGCGATTGGAGCTTCGCGCGCTTCCTGACGGTTGACAAGTAAGAGCCGTTGAAGCATCATCTAAGGCCGCCAGCGTTTAGCAAAACTGGCTCACAGTCGCCGTCACCCGTCAGGCTTAACCAACTTCAGCCGACTTCCGTTTTGATTGCGAAACCAATTTAAGGAATCATGAAAGACAATCGCTTTAGCTTTATCGCGCGCCTACTGTTTATCAGCGCGCTTGCCTTCACCGGCCTCAACTGCCAATCGGCGCGCCCCTCCACGACGAGCGATCAGACGACCGCCGAAGTCGTCCAACTCAAGGAGACGAAAGTTACCTTCGTCGCCGTCGGCGACATGATGCTTTCACGCGGCGTCAACCGCGCGATTACGCGCGCGGGCGATCCCTTGTTGCCGTTCAGAAAATTGGACTCGCTCTTGAAAGAGAGCGACTTTAATTTCGGCAATCTGGAATCGCCGATTTCCGGCAACGACAATATAATCGGGAAGGGGCTGGTCTTTAATGCTCACACACGCGACACGCTGGGGCTGAACGCTTACAATTTCAAGGTGCTCAATCTCGCCAACAATCATGCCCTCGATCAAAGGCTGGCTGGCTTGCAGAACACGCGCCGCTTTTTAGATGAGCGCGGTATCACTTATCTCGGCGTCGGCGATAACATGGAGCAGGCGTGGCAGCCGAAGTTCATCACCGTCAACGGCATGAACATAGGCTTTATTGGCGCTTCTTATGCTTCGGTCAACGATGGCGGCGTCGCACGCAACAACTACGTAGCGCGCATGGAAGATACAGCCTATTTGAGAAAGGCCATCGCTCAGATTCGCCCCCGTGTTGATTTTCTGGTCGTCACAATGCACGCCGGAGTCGAATACACACGACGACCGGATAAGGGTCAGGTGAATTTCGCTCATGCGGCGATTGACGCCGGGGCAGACATGGTAATCGGAGCGCATCCGCATTGGGTGCAAATCAAGGAAGAGTATAAGGGCAAGTATATCTTTTATTCTCTCGGCAATTTTGTCTTCGATCAGGAATGGAGCAGGGATACTAAAGAGGGCTTGGCCTTAAAGATTACGCTGCGCAACACAGAAGGCGCTGCCGCTTCGTCCAGCCTCTCGCCGAATGGGGCGCTCAAGAAGCTTCAAACCCGCGCGCAGGTCGAGCAGATTGAGATGATTCCTGTCGTCATTGAAAACTACAGCACTCCGCGAATGGCGACCGAACCGGAAGCCGAAGCCATCCTCAGGAAAATCGGCGAGCCGACGAGCGTGCTCAAGCCTCAGAAAAACTAAGAGCACTGAGCCAAATTCAAAGAATAAAATTTGTAGGGGCAGAGGCTCACTCCTCTGCCCCTACACTTATTCTAAACGCGCTCTCGTGCTCAAGAGCGTCCGGCAAAGGAAGCGAGTGCGACGGCGATAGCGTCTATGTGAACGCGGCGCTCGCTTGGCGCTTCCGGGTAATGATTGAGCAGAATGGAAAAGACGAGGCGCTCGCCCGCCGCGCTTGTCACATAGCCGGAGAGCGTGGCGACAGTGTTGATAGTTCCCGTTTTAGCCCGCAGGTTTCCCGCCGCCGGAGTTCCCTTCAAACGATTCTTGAGCGTGCCGTCAACGCCCGCCACGGGCAGCGCTTCGCGGAAGGCGCTGCTGTAACGATGACGACTCATGTAAACGAGCAGGCGGACGGTCGCGTCCGTCGTAATCAAATTATGGCGCGACAGACCTGAGCCGTCGGCTACGACTATCTCTCGTGGGCCAATGCCCGCCCCGCGCAGGAAAGTTTTGACGACCTCGATGCCCGCATCGGCGCTCGTGACCTTCGGATCAACTTTGCCCGCGACGCGTCCCAATGTGCGCAGCAGCAACTCTGCGTAGAGATTCTGGCTTGGCTTCAGGCATTGCGCCGCGATGACGCTCAAGGGCTGCGATTGACGGCTGGCGATTTCGACGAGCGCAGAAGTTTGCAGCGAAACGTTGCCACGCGTTTGCGCGTCAACTGTTATTGACTGGCCCATGATTGTAACGCCGTGCTGCTCCAGCGATTTTCGCAGCATCTCCGTAAACAGAATTGCCGGGCGCGTGATAGCGTAACTTCCGACGTAGCCCTTATCAGTTGCCGTCGCATCGCTAAGCGGCACGCTGCCGCTGATGACCAGCACGTTTAAGCCTAAGGGGCGAACGACCGTCACGTCCCTTCTCGTCCCCCGCTGTCCAGTAGTCAGTTGATTGACTACTTTGACAACGGAAGTGACAGGCCCGGTCGTCACCGTCACCGGATCGCCGACGCTCGCGCCCGGTTTGACGAAGACATCGAGCGCGTTGTTGTTGACGGTCAGCGCGCTCACCTCCGCGCCGTCTGCCGACTGTAAATCGTCCCACTCCCAACCCCAACCGAGCGGCGGCCCCGTGAAATAACTTTCATCGCCGACCAGATTGCCTTCGACGCGCTTAACTCCACTCGCGACGATTCGCGCCGCAAGGTCGTCAATCGCTTTGTAGTAATCACCATTCTCGAAGCTCGCTGCGAAGGTCGGGTCGCCGCGCCCGTAAACTGTCAGGTCGCCGCGCACAGTGCCCGCCGCATCTGGACGAGCATTCGCGTAGACGGAAGTAGTGAAACGATAATCCGGCGAGAGACGGTCGAGCGCCGCCGCCACCGTGTAAAGCTTCATGTTCGACGCGGGCATCAGCAGCTTGTCTTCGTTCTCTTCGTACACCGTGCGCCCCGTATCGAGCGAGACGATTTTAACGGCCAACTGCGCGGGCGCTATCTCCGAGTTGCGCAGCACGTCACTAATGCGCGCGCGTAGTTCTTCGACGCTGCGTAGCGAGCCGCTGGCGCTTGCCGGAACAGTAGCAGCGCTCGAAGCCATCGGACTCGGCGTGACAATTGGGGGACGCGTGCTGGCCGGAGTCGGAGAAGGGGTCGGAGAAGGAGTCGGAGCACTGCTGGACGTTGACGGGTTAACTCTTCGCTCACGTTGCTGCCGCGTCTCCTGCGCGCTGATTGGAATAAACGCGCCGAGGCTAAAGGAGAGCAGCAGGAGGAGCGTGATAAACGGTCGTGCTTGTTGATTTCTAATTTTCATCTTCAATGGAAGCCGCGCTTGATTTCAGGGAGAGAGATAGTATGGCCCAGAAGCAGGAACGAACGCTAGCAGAGAAACGATGAACGAGGAACGATGAAGGATGAAGTGTGAACGCCGCAGGCGATGAATAAAAGATAAGCTCTTATCAGTTCATCGTTGCAGCGTTCCTACTCCATCATTTCTTCTAACGGGATTGAAGCAATGATTTCATCGATGCTGGCCGTAGCCGTGCCGACTTTTCCGACGACGATTCCGGCAGCATGGTTCGCCAGAATCGCCGCTTCGAGCATCGTTGCTCCGGCTGCAAGTGCGGCTGAGAGAGTCGCGATGACGGTATCGCCCGCGCCCGTCACGTCGTAGACCTCGCGCGCAGCCGTTGCGACGTAAATTGGCTCCCTGTCTTTTTCGAGCAGCATCATCCCGCGCTCGCCGCGTGTGATGAGTACGGATTCGCAACCCAATCGCTCGCGAATCGAGTGTGCCGCCGTCTTGAGGCTGTCGTCCGTGTGGTCTTCCATGCCGGTCAGGCGCAGCGCTTCATGATGATTCGGCGTGATGAGCGTCGCCGGACGGTATGCAGCAAAGTTACGAATCTTCGGGTCAACCAGGACAGGAATGCCGCGCTCGTAAGCAACAGACATAATCCGTGCGAGCACGCGCGGCGTGACAGCGCCCTTGTCATAATCTGAAACGACAAAAGCATCGGCCTCTTCGAGCGCACTTTGCAGGACGCTGATGAGACGCTCTTCGATTGCAGCTTCGACGGGCGCGCGGCGCTCTCTATCGGCGCGGACGACGAGTTGATTGTGCGCGATGATGCGCGTCTTGATGGTTGAAGGGCGGCTCGCGTCAACGATCAACGATTCATCCGCGCTCTCAACATTCGTTGCGCGGCGTAGCTCAGCGCGCAGGCGCTCGCCCGCCTGATCCTCTCCGATGACGCCGACGACACTGGCACGCGAGCCGAGCGCGATGAGGTTTGCCAGCACGTTTGCTGCCCCACCCAAGTGCACAGATTCACGCCGGATGTCCACGACGGGCACGGGCGCTTCCGGCGAAATCCGCGTCACGTCGCCCCACACAAATTCATCAAGCATCACGTCGCCGTACACAACCACCATCCGGCTGCTCATCCGGCTCGCAATCTCTCTCGCGCGTTGGCGGGTCAGGTTCATAAAAGCAGGAGTCAGGAGTTAGAAGTAAGAATAAAAGAGAGAATAAAAGAAAAGTAGTTTCAGCCTCGCCATTGCTTCATTTAAGAATCAGCGGATAAAAGTAATCGAGCAAATACCGGCTGCTGCAATGGGATCCATCTCGCGATGATCCGAAGTCAGAAGTATGCCGCCCACTCTATTAGCGAGCGTGATTGCAAAACAATCGGCCAGGGAAATATTACCATTGGCCTTGAGCTTGCCCGCCTCTTTCCAGAATGGCTCGTCGAAGTCTTCGCGTTCGGACAAATTTAACTGCCTCATATCGACAACTGCGGCATCAGCGGAGTCCTCACCGCCTGCCCGATAAAAGTCGTAGTAGACCTCACATAGATTGATCGAATGGGACATGCATTCGCTGTCAATATCGAGCAGTGCGCTTTCAACTACATCAGCGCCAGCTTCTCCCCTCAGGAAGGCGATGATCGCACACGCATCCAAAATGTAGATCACGTCCTGCTCCTGTTGCGGTCTTCAAGATTGATCTCTTCAGCCTTTCGAGCAGCGAAACCTTCGCTACTGGTAGGAAGGTGCGCATATTTGCCACGGACAGCGCGCGCCATGTTAGCCCTGATACTTGGGCCAACCATCTCGAAGGTGGCCTTGTTGAGCGCATCGCGCAGTAGCCGCATATCGTCAGGCATCAGCGTGAGCGTTTTCTTCATAATCTCCATTGCATGGCCCAATGTAAACAGCAGTGCTATGGTTTCCACGAATTCACGGAATTTCTCCCGCTCTTCAGGTGAAAGAGTTTTTACTTCCTCTATGACTTCTTCTACTGTAGTGTTCGACATAACGCCTACTTTCTCACCTTTGCTTTAGCGTTTTCTTCCTGACGATTTCTTATCTTGTTCTGGATTCTGCTCTTCAAAGTATTCTTTCGATGGCGGCGTTGACGCGTTCGATTGATACGCGGCGAATGCACTCAGGCTGCTCGAATTCCGCGCAAGTGTAGCCGGGGCAGGGCGCGCAAGGCATCTCTTCGCGCACAACCTCCGCCTGTGCCATCGTCCACGGTCGCCAGTGTGCGACGTTTGATGAACCGAAGACTACGACGGTCGGAGTGCGTACGGCGGCGGCGATGTGCGCGATGCCGCTATCATTGCCGACGAAGATGCGCGCCCGCGCAGAAAGGGCCGTCACCTCCGGCAACGAAAAATCTGTGAACGCCTCGACGCGCACCGCACATTCCTTTTGCAGAGCTTCAAGGATTGGCGCTTGGTTCGGAGCAGCAAGGGCGGCGACGCGCAAGCCCCGCGCCGCGAGGCTTTCAGCGACGCGCGCAAAGTTTTCCGTGGCCCACTGCTTCGACTCAAAGGCAGCGGTCGGATGTACGAGCGCAAACGGCGTCGCTTCATTAAATCCGCAGGCTTCCAGTCTTTTGCTCACGCTTCTTGCGGCTTCTGCCGTCACCGTGAGACGTGTGTAGGGACGGTCGCTGACCGGAACTCCCGTCCAGCCGAGCAGCGCCAGTTGTTGCTCTACGGAATGCGTTTTTTCCTGACCCCAGAGGGCGGTGGCTGGCGGCGCTGCGTGATTGAGCAGGCGGCTGTACTGGTAATCAGCATAGCCGATGCGATGACGCGCGTTGGCTGCTCGCATGAGCAACGTCGCAGTCGTTCCACCATGAAGATTGTAGGCCACGTCGTAATCGGCGGCGCGAAGCGAGCGTGCGAAGCGTGCGCGCGCAACGGTGCTGCCGCGCTCGATTGTCAGCACGTTATCAACATCCGTGCATCCCTCCAGCACGGGAGCAACCCAGTCTTCAAGTAGAATATCTATCTGCGCCGTCGGGAGAAAACGACGGAGCGCGTAAAGCGAGGGCGTCGCGAGCACAGTATCGCCAATCGAGCGCAGACGGACGACGAGCACACGCCGCACACGTCCCCAATCCCAACGCGCGGGCGCGAGCGGCTGCGGCCCTAAGGCAGACGAACTGGCGCGCATCATTGGAGCAGCGCTATCGGGCGCAGGCTCAAGCTTTCCGAGCAGGCTCTTCATCTTCAATCGTCGCTTCGTCAATCAGCATCACCGGAATATCGTCGCGCACCGGATAGACGCGCTTGCATTCCAGACACTTCAAGCCGCTTCCGTCCGGCTTCAACTCGACCTTTGCCTTGCATGCAGGGCACGCCAGTATTTCCAATAAATCTTGACTGATCGCCATAATTTCAGACCTTTCGCTTGTTCCGTCGTCTGCCACGCGCAGACAACTCTACCCGTAGATTCAAAAGCGATTCAGCTTAACAGTATCGCAAACCGGCGAGCAAGCAAGCGCAGAATTCAACCACAGACCTGCAAGCTGATTTCCCATCAACGCCAGAGTTTCCAGCCTCTGCCGGGCGCGGGTCAGAAAGGTTAAGGGTCAATTAAAGCGTTGGATTGAAGGAGCAACTCTAAAGCCGAAGACCAATGCTTGCTGCATGGATTAGTTATTACAACAATTGATTTTTAAGCGATTTGCAATTAAATTGTTATCATCAATCATCGAATCTTGGAGTAAAAGTCATTTGCTTTTTTCGACTACTTAAGGTCGCGGGTCTCTTTAGAAGCGACTCCTGCGCGGCAACCCTGGAGAGAGTCAGAAATCATTCGGCCCAGCTACAGTATAATTCCCGCTTTCATCTTAGAGATTGCAATAAATTGTCTTGAGGTTTGTCAATCTCAATCAAAGCTTTTGCTCCGGCTACATCTCGCGTTGAATATCATCCGAGAAGGATGTTTACCATCGACAACGCCAGTTACTGCAAGATAGCTTTCATACCCTTCAATGGTAGGAAGCGGATTGTAAATTTTATTGATGCTTTAATCACCGAACAGGTGAAAGGAGAACTCCATGTCCAAGCTTCGGATCACTATAAACATGTTCTGTTTCTGCCTGCTAGTGCTGGCAGCCACATCAATCGCCAACGCTCAGGCCACACGCACCTGGGTCTCAGGCGTCGGCGACGACTTCAACCCCTGTAGCCGCACAG
>DASVTR010000013.1:0-513543 GCA_036387475.1 Pyrinomonadaceae bacterium
CTCCGCCTTGCGCGAGCTTTTCGGCATAGAAGTTCTGGTGGATGCTCACCCCGTAACGGGAGCGCCACGCATTACGCCGGTGCATGAAGCGCGCCGGTGATTTATCAACCAACGAGCGACGGTTCGGGGAAGGCGGTGCAAAGCCGCCACTGCCCGCGCAACTGTAAGCGGCGACAATGCCCCGCAAGCTTTAGCCACTGACGATGGAAACGATGAAGTAGGAACGATGAACGATGAACTGAAAACAGAAGGCGCTTGTCTTTCATTCATCGTTCCGCGTTCCGCGTTCATCGTTTCCAGAGTTGGGAAGGTGCAGGGACGTTGGCGATTCTTTTCGGGGAATCACAGCCGCGAGTCAGGAGACCTCTCCGCACGCTCATTTCAAGCTCGCACTGCGACGGGCAGGAGAAGCTCAAATGATGGAAAAGACACGAATCACAAAAAATCGACGGATATTATTTTCGGTGAGGCTGGCAGGCTGTGCGGCATTGCTCGCGCTGTTCTGCTCACTTGCGGCTTTAGCGCAAGGGGGCGCGAGCGTTCGAGGGCGCGTGACGGATGAAAGAGGTGCGAATGTGGCCGGAGCGGAGGTTCGTCTTCGTTCGCGTTCAAACAATGTGCCGCTTTTTTCACGGACAAATGCGGAGGGCGTTTACGGCTTCACGAGCGTCAGCCCCGGCGATTACATTTTGGAAGTTGCAGCCAGCGGCTTTGCGGGGCAGACCTCGAAAAGCTTCCGCGTCGAGCAGGGACAATCATTCGCGCTCGATTTTCGGCTTTCGGTGGCGGCGCTGAATGAAACTGTCGTCGTCGTCGCCGCTGGCACGCCGCAGCGCGTTGATGAAGTCTCTAAGGCCGTCACGCTCGTCGAAGAACAACAGATGGAAGACAGGCGCGAACTGACGCTGCCGGAAGCCTTGCGCGGCACGCCCGGCCTGCGCGTACAACAACAGGGTTCGTTCGGCTCTTTAACAAGCTTGCGCCTGCGCGGGCAAAGAAACTTCGATACGGCGCTGCTTCTGGATGGCCTGCGCGTGCGTGATGCCTCTGACATCAACGGCTCGGCCCTGCCCGTTATCACAGACATTTTGCCCGCCAATCTCGAACGCGTTGAAATCCTGCGCGGCTCAGGCTCTTCGATTTACGGGACGAACGCCATCGGCGGCGTCATCAATCTTGTACCGAAGACGGGCACAGGCCGCGCTCGTTTTGAAGCGGGCGTTGAAGGCGGCAGCCTCGCGCTGTTTCGCGGTCGCCTGCAAGGGTCGGGTGGCGCGGGCGAGCGTGTGGGCTACAATTTCGGCTTGACGCGCGTTGACGTGCGGCGCGGCGTTGATGGAAACGACGAGTATGGCAACACGGCTGGCGGCGGTCGTTTTCAGTTCAACGTCACGCCTTCGATGACCGTCAACGCCAATTTCTACGGCGCGCTCTCCAACGCGCGCTTGAACGATAGCCCGTTTGCCTTGCCCTTTGCTTTCGCGTCCGGTGAGCAGTATCCGCGCGCAATTGAGGGCGAAACCTTTCAACCGGACTTCAACAATCCGGATCAGGGCCGCCGTCATCGCCTGCTCGTCGGCTCTCTGCGTTTCACGCATCGCGCAGGCGAAATGTTCTCCTACACGATAGCCTACCAGCGCGTCTCGACAAGACGACGCAACTACAACGGGCAGCAAATTGACCCGCGCTTTGCGGCCTTTTACCCGTTCGGAGATTTTGAATTTACGGCTCTCAAAAACGGCTCGATTGATACGCTCGATGGGCGCGCTAACTTTCGTCTGGGCCGTGCTCATCTCGTCACCGCCGGTTTTGAGTACGAGCGTGAGAGTCTCTTTCAAAATTTCATCTCCGCCTTTGGCGCAGGCGACGGCACGACCGACCGCCAACGCACCTTCGCCGTCTTCGGACAAGATCAAATCTATTTGCTCGACGAGCAACTGCAAATCTCCATCGGCGTGCGGGGGCAGTCGTACAGGATACGCGCAGCCGACCGTCCGGGCTTTCTGAGCAGTATCGAGGCGGAAAGCTCTATTACGGGCGACGGCTCAATCGCTTACTTCATTCGCTCGACGGGCACAAAGCTACGCGCACACATCGGCAATGGCTTTCGCGCGCCGTCGCTCTTCGAGCGTTTCGGCGAAGGAACATTTTCGGGGCTGGGATTTGTGCGCTTTGGCGACCCGACTCTGCGCGCGGAGCAATCCATCAGCGCGGACGGCGGCTTTGACCAGCGCATGATGAATGACCGCGTGCGCTTTGGCGCGACCTACTTCTACACGCGACTCCAACGCGCCATCACCTTTACGCCAAGCTTCGCCGCAGACCCGCTCGGTGTGGGTCGCTTCAGCGGGTACGTCAATAATCCCGGCGGGCTATCGCGCGGCGTCGAGAGTTACTTAGAGGCCGCGCCCTTTCATCGCACGGAAGTGCGCGCCTCCTATACCTACACCAACAGCGACCAGTTCGTGCCTGCTACGGGGCTGCAACGCGAATACGTCATCCCCGGACACCTCTTGAGCCTCAACGTCAATCAACGCTATCGCGCCTTCACGTTCAATTTCGACCTCAACCGCACAGGGGCTTATCTCTCGCCCGTCTTTGAAAACGACTTCCCGTTTCGCACGGCCATTCTGACTTTCAATGGCTACACGAAGGGCGATTTCTTCGTCGGCTACGAGCGGGCCTTGACGGAGCGCGTGAGGTTGATTCTCTACGGCGGCGCGGAGAATATCTTCGATCAGGAGTATTTCGAGAACGGCTTCCGCGCTCCCGGCCTGCTAGGCCGTGGCGGGGCGAGTTTCAGATTCTAACTCCGGCGCATCAATAAAAATTCGGGTTTCAACTTCGACGGCGCTCTTGGAATGCAGTCGAAGTCGAAACCCGAAGAATTTTTTCACATCCTTTGTGAGACTTAATCGACCGTGCGTCTCACGTCTTCCTTGGTCAGGAAACCGCCGATCAGGAAAAGGACGGCGAGCAGGATGTGTATGATGTGATCCATCCGGCCCAATTCGAGTTGACCCGGAATCACTTTCCAGAGATTCGGGTCAGACGGCATGCCCGTCATTCCGCCTACGGTCGGAACGCCGGGGGCACCCAACACGAAGCCGAGGATGGCGAGCAGCAGATAAACCAGGCCGAAGACGATGCAGAAGAGCCGCGCTGCCGAAAGCGTCCCGGCAAATCCCAGGTACAGGGCAATAGCGCCTGAGGCTATGTGCACGATGTTGTGCAGCACGCTCAGGTGTGCGCCCAGCAGGCCAGGCGCGGCGAAACCGATGAGGCCCACCAACAAGAACACAACGCCCAAAATCTTACAGATAGTTTTTGCCATGATTCCTCTTCGTCTCCTTCTTAGGGAAAGGTTGAACAACTGATGGCGGCAGCCTCGCGCTTCGGCGAAATGCTGACGCTGTTTCAAACTGCGAGAATGCGACCTCGAATGCGGCAAATGTATACCACAGAACGGTCTGCTTGTAAGCAAAACTTTTATCAATTGGCGCTCTTGAGCCTGCCTTTGTTGAGCGCGGATTTCGGCGGATGCTATACTCTTATGCTTCTGACAGCAGATGAAGAATGACCTTGAGGGAGACAGCTATGCTTTTCAAGCTGACAAGAATTTTAACTCGTGCGGGGGCAGGCGGATTCCCGCGATGGGCGCTGCGGCTCAGCCTTGCGCTCACGCTCGCCCTGCTTCTCCCCGTCGCCGCCTCTGCCTACACAATCGTTATGCGTGGCGGTCGCCGGATTGAGATACCGTCCACTTTCATCGTCACCAGCAAGACCCTGACCTACGAGGCCGCGCCCGGCATCAACGTCACGCTGATGATGACAGGCATTGACATTGCGGCGACGGAACGCGCCAACAACGAGCCAGCCGGAAGCCTGCTCAGGCGAGCGCAAAACGTTCAGCCCGCCGCGCCAGCCGCCGACATGAGCGCGACAGGCCCAGTGCCGCAGGCGCGTCGAACGCTGACGAACAAAGACCTTGAAGCTTCAAGGCGTGCGCGCCAGCAAAGCGAAGCGGACTACGAGCGCAGGCGAATCGAACTAGGGCTTCCATCGCTCGACGAAACTCGCCGCCGCACTGCGGAAGAAGCGCAACGCGCGCGCGAGCAATTGCGCGAGAGCGAGCGCGAAGAAGTGGAGGCCGAAAGCTATTGGCGCGGGCGCGCGGGCGCGCTCAGAGCTGAGATTGCAGCGCTCGACGCGGAGATTAATTACCTGCGCGAACGTCTCTCGGAAGAGACGGATTACATCAACGTTCCGTTTACCTCCGTCACGACCGTCGTGCCGACGTTTCGTTCGCGCCCGTTCCCCAGATTCCCAAGGCCCGGATGGACGGGTCATCCGGGTTTCACTCACGGGGCGAACAGCGGCTTTCATGTAACGGGACGAATCGGCTTCGGCGGCGGCTTAACGCGCTCGCGCGTCTTGCTGGGCGCCAGAAGCGGAGTGGGAAATCTTATCGCGCCGCCCGTGATAATCGGGCAGGGCGTCTTCGTGCCGCCGCTCACGGCCTACAGCGTTGGGCCAGTTTCCGACTATTACTATCCATCGTATGAACGCGCCGCCCTTACCGCGCGGCTGCGCGAGATAGAGGCCACGCGCGCCGGTTTACACGCCCGCTGGCGTCTGCTCGAAGACGAAGCGCGCCGTGCCGGTGCGCTGCCGGGATGGTTAAGACCGTGAAAAGTAACCAGTAGTTAGTAGTCAGTAAAAGCATTTTGTCTTTGCTAATTACTGATTACTGATTACTAAGTTTGAAGGGAGTTACCCGGATGGATGTTGAGAATCCGCAGTTGATTAGTGCGGAAGATGCTTGGCGGTTAATTCAGGAGGGCGCGAATCCTGTCTTCATTGATACGCGGAACGCGAAGCATTGGGGGCAAAGCGATGTGAAGATACCGGGCGCGTTGCGTATCTGGCGCGAAGAATTGGCGGCACGCGTGGATGAAGTGCCGCGCGGGCTGCCCGTTATTACCTACTGCACCTGACACAAGGAACATTCCAGCACCCGTGCGGCGCTGATTCTATTGGAACACGGCTACACAAATGTTCATCCGCTCGAAGGCGGCATGAACGCTTGGCGCGACAAAGGTTATCCGCTCGTAGCGAAAGAAGAGGAGGGGCGTTCAGCGATTAGCCTTCAGCAGTCAGCTTAAAACTGATTGCCGAGCGGCTTCAGGCGGCTGACAGCTATCTATGAAAGAAGGTTGGGAGACGGTCATCGGTCTTGAGATTCACGCGCAACTGAGCACGGAATCGAAAATCTTTTGCGGATGTTCGACGCGCACGGGCTGCGAGCCAAACGCTAATACCTGTCCGGTCTGTTTGGGCTTGCCGGGCGCGTTGCCTGTTTTAAACAGCCGCGTCGTCGAACTCGGCGCGCGGGCCGCGCTTGCTCTTGCTCTGCAAATTAACGAGCGTTCAATCTTTGCGCGTAAAAATTATTTCTATCCTGACTTGCCCAAAGGTTATCAAATCTCGCAATACGACCAGCCGTTTTCCGAGCGCGGCGAGTTGGAGATTATGACTTCGGAGCGCGACGAGGGCGGACACCCGCGCGAGTGGCGACCCAAGAAGATTCGCATTACGCGGCTGCATCTTGAAGAGGATGCTGGCAAGAATGTTCACGAAGGGCTGCCCGACGTGGATCGTTTTTCCTACATTGACCTCAACCGCGCCGGAACGCCGCTCGCGGAAATCGTCACCGAGCCGGATTTTCGTTCATCCTGGGAAGCCTACGATTACGTTAACTACGTGCGCCTGGCCTTACAGTGGGTCGGTGCGAGCGACGCAGACATGGAGAAGGGCAATCTGCGCTGCGAGGCAAACGTGTCCGTCAGGCGCAAAGGTGAGGAAAAATTCGGCACGAAAGTCGAGTTGAAAAATCTGAACTCGGTGCGCTTCATGCAGCGAGCCATCGAGTTTGAAATCGAGCGACAGATTGCGCTCATCGAAAGCGGCGGACGCGTCACACAGGAGACGCGCCTGTGGGACGAGCGCAATGCGGAGACGCGCGTGATGCGCTCGAAAGAGGAAGCGCACGACTATCGTTATTTTCCTGAGCCGGATTTACAGCCGCTCGTCGTCGCAAGAGACTTCATCGAAGAAGTGCGTTCAACCATGCCCGAACTGCCCGAAGCGCGGCGCAAGCGCATGATGGAAGAGTACGGATTATCATTCAACGATGCGGCGCAACTAACGGCGGAGCGCGGATTGGCAGACTACTATGAAGCGGCGGCGCGTGCGTCCGGCAATGCGCGTGCGGCGGCCAACTGGGTCAGGTCTGAATTGCTGCGCGAGTTGGAGGCAGCAGGCCAGACGGCGAGCGAGTGTCCCGTTGCGCCTGAAGAATTGGGCGCGCTGGTGCGCCTGATTGACGCGGGGCAAATCAGCGGCAAGCAGGGCAAGGAAGTGCTCATAGAGATGTTTGCAACGGGCAAGGCTGCGGCTGCCGTCGTCGAGGAAAGAGGGATGGTGCAGGTTAGCGACGCCGCCGCGATTGATCCGATTATAGACGAGGTTATCGCCGCCAACCCGCAGCAACTAGCACAATATCGCGCGGGCAAAGAAACACTCTTCGGCTTCTTCGTCGGACAGGTGCTCAAAGCTTCAAAGGGCAAAGCCAATCCGAAGGTCGTCAACGAACGGCTGCGGGAAAAACTACGGTGATGAGTAATGAGCGATGAGTAATGAGTGAAAGGACAATTGCTTTTACTCATCACTCATTACTCATCAATTCTTTCGGGGAGAGTTATGAATCTGAATGGCAAGGTGGCGATTGTGACGGGCGGGACGAAGGGCATCGGTCGGGCGATTGCCGAGGCTCTGGTACGTGAAGGGATGAGCGTGTGCATCGGCGCGCGCAAAGAGGCGGAAATCGAAGCGACTGTCAATGAGTTGAGTGATGCGGGCGAGGGTCGCGTCGCGGGCGCTGTGTGCGATGTGCGTAGCTATGAAGAGGTCATGGCGCTCGTCGAGCATACGGTTGCGGAGTTTGGCGGTGTAGATGTGCTGGTTAATAACGCGGGCATCGGCATCTTCGGTCGTGTCGAAGATTTGTCGCCGGAGGATTTCCGCGCCGTTGTGGAAACTAATCTCCTGGGCGTTTATTACGGTTGCCATGAAGCAATCCCGCAGATGAAAAAACGCGGCGGTGGTTACATCATCAACATCTCTTCGCTGGCAGGGGCAAACGCGCACCCGGAAATGGCAGCCTACAATGCTTCCAAGTTTGGCCTCAATGGTTTTAGCGAAGCGTTGATGCAGGAAGTCAGGCAGGATAACATCAAAGTCAGTTACATCATGCCCGGCTCTGTCAATACGGCGTTCGGCGATGATGAGCCGAGCGCTGAAAAAAGCTGGCAGTTGCAGCCCGCAGACATCGCACGCGTCGTCGTTGATCTACTTCATCACGACGAGCGAAGCCTGCCGAGCCGCGTCGAAATCCGGCCCAGCCGCCCGCCGAAGAAATAAGTCCTACATTGGTAGAGAAGGCGAAGAAGAGCACACGTTAGCAGAACGCTTTTTGACTAAAGGGAGAGAGTATGGAAGCCAGCGACGCCGCCGACCAGCTAGTAGAATTGAGCGAGGATGGAGAAGAGAGCAGGGACAAAAAAGCTGACGAGAGATTTCGCGGGCGCGCGGCAATCAGCATCGCTTTCATGGCGATGCTGCTGGCGATTACCAGCCTCGGTGGCGGCAACGTCGCCGAAGACATCATGGGCAACAACATTCACGCCAGCGATACATGGGCCTTTTATCAGGCCAAAAGCATTCGTCAGACCGCTAATAAACTGGCCGCCGAGGAGCTTGAATCTGAGATTCAACTGCAAGGTAACTCGCTCGCGCCCGAAACGCGTGAGGCTTTGGAAAAGAAGATTCAGAAATACAACGAGACCGCCGCGCGTTATGAAAGCGAGCCTGACAAGAATGAGCCGAACAACCCCTTGAAGGGCGAGGGCAAAAAAGAGTTGTCGGCGCGGGCCAGAGATTTCGAGGCGCAGCGCGACCGCGCTTTACTGCAAGACCCAAACTTTGATTTTGCCGAAGCGCTGTTTCAAATCGCCATCGTCCTCGCGTCCGTCGCCATCCTGTCGTCAAAGCGCATGATTTTAAATCTTTCTCTCATCACCGGAGCAATCGCGCTCGTGTTGATGCTCAACGGTTATTTCCTGTTCTTCACTTTGCCTTTCTAAGCTTCGGTCAACGAAAGATGCGGGCCGTCTTGCAGCGCGTGACGCGCGCCTCGGTCAGAGTCGAAGATGAAGTGGTCGGCGAAATCGGCGGCGGCCTCCTTGTGCTGCTGGGCGTTGCCGGGGATGACACGGAACGCGATGTTGATTACCTCGTCGAAAAAATCACGCAACTTAGAATCTTTGAAGACGCCGATGGAAAGATGAATCTCTCCGTGATGGAGACGGGCGGCGCGCTTTTGGTCGTCTCGCAGTTTACATTGTACGGCGATACGCGACGCGGGCGTCGTCCATCATGGATTGAGGCGGCTCAGCCGGAGTTGGCCGAAGCGCTCTACAAAAGCTTTGTGGCAAAAGCCGGTCGGCACGTTAAAGAAGTGGCGACGGGTAGTTTTCGGCGTATGATGCAGGTCGAGCTTGTCAACGACGGGCCGGTCACTATCCTGCTCGACAGCCGCAAGCTGTTTTGAAAGTTAAGCTGGCATCAATGCACTAAGTTGCTGACTTTTAGCCTCGCGTCTTTTAACTTTGTGTGGCAGAGCAATCAAGGGTTAGATAGTTAGTCTCGAAGCAAGCACCCTGTAAGTAGTCTTTCCTTTGTCCCACCCTCGCGTGCGACATTCAGCCTTGAACCCAAGAAAGGAGAATCAATGATCGTTAGAAGAAACGCTAAATCTTTGAACGCGAAAGAAAGAAAAGCTCTGGTCAATGCGTTTTTGGCTTTGAAAAAGGATGGGCGCTATGACAAGTATGTCCACGCTCATCATCAGGTAATGATTCCCACGATTTTGCCGTCTGAGCCGCGAGATGCCAACTATCGTAACGGGGCGCATCGCGGGCCTTCGTTTCTTCCGTGGCATCGAGCGTTTTTGCTGCGATTGGAAGCAGACCTGCGCTCCGTGGACGAGACGGTTACGCTGCCCTATTGGGATTGGACGGATGATGCGGCTTTGAAAGACCCTAAGAGGTCGTCTCTCTGGGACGATGATTTCATGGGCGGCAATGGAGTCGAAGCAGACGGCTGGCGGGTTGCTACCGGCCCGTTCGCTTACAGCGGCGGCAATTGGCCCATTCCTAAAGATATGGACGGGCCAGCGCTCAGACGCCGCTTCGGCGGAACACTCCCCACTCTGCCCACCAAAGAAGACCTCGCCTTCGCCATGAACGAATTTCTCTACGACACGCCCAACTACAATAGCAGCCCTTTCACGCTCGGCTTTCGCAATCGGCTTGAGGGTTAGATAACGCAGCGAGGCGACAACCGCGTCAAACAGCCCGGCTCGCAACTGCACAATCGTGTCCATCTCTGGGTCGGCGGCTCTATGGAGCCGATGACTTCCCCCAACGACCCTGTCTTCTTTCTACACCATTGTTTCATCGATAAGGTGTGGGCCGACTGGCAGGCGATTCAGCAAACAAACAATCCAGAGGGAGCGCCGCATTACGCCCCTGAGAAGGCAGGCCCGCCGGGACACAATCTCGACGACATCATGCAGCCGTGGCGACGAAAAATTCGTTCGATGCTGGACATCAGCAAACTCGGTTACTCTTATGAACAACCGAAGTCGCAGCCGAAGCTGTTTAAGATGATGGCGGCAGCAACACAGCCTCCCTCACCCTTCATGGCCGAGAAGTCACCCTTCTGGGCGGACTAACAAAAAGCAGAAGTCAGGAGTCAGAATCCAGAAGTCAGAATAAGAGGCTGCGACCGCTTTTATTTTGTTCTGATTTTCTTTGCTTCTGACTCCTGACTTCTGACTCCTGCCTTTCAAATTGTATCGTCGTCGCTCTTCGAGCGCTCGTCTAGTTCGTAGCGGTCGCGGTCGCGGCGCTGGATTTTGTCTAGCAGGTCAAGTTCTTCGTTGTCTTCGTAGGTAACGCCGATGGCGGAAGCGTTCTCTTCGACAATGGATTGATCGGGGGTCGGGTTATCGCCGGAGACGGTCTCTGTGCCGCTGTCGTTGACATCCTCCCATGCCGCGTCCGGGTCGCCGCCCGCATCTCTTGGGGAGGCGGCGGTGTTATTGCTCAGCCGTTGAGCGAGCAGGTCAGGGTCTTTCGGAGCGCGGGAGATTTCCTCTTCCATAAACTCCTCGATTTCCGGGTCGGGCACGTAGTTCGGGTCGTTGCTCAAATACTCGAAATCTTCGGGCGTCTTTTTCGGCATCTCTCGTCTCCTTAAAGTCTGGCGAGTCTGTAGAGTGTAAAGTTCAGAAGAATAAGAATGAGCACTCCTTCGACAGGCTCATCAGACTCGCCAGACTCAACAGACTCTTTAGACTATTCTTTGCAGGCACTATAACAAAAGCAGGGCGGAAGTAGGAAGGATGCAGGCTGAAATAAATGATTATTCCCGCCGGATAGCCACGCTTTCATCCTTCATCCCTCCAGCGTTCCGACTTGCTTTTTACGGTGCTTGACGCAGCAAGGGACACGCCCTTACACTGAAGTTTGCTGAGCTACATCCATACCAATTCAATAATTCTTCATAACCGAATGCCCATCCGGGCGGATGGTTGTGAGTTGACGGAGACTGCCTAAAATCCATGCCGCATAATCTTTTCAATACGCTTCAGACATTCGCTCCCGGCGCTGGCAGCGAAGGTCAATTCTACTCTTTGCCACGACTGGAACAGGAAGGCGTTGGCCCAATCTCAAGGTTGCCAGTCTCAATTCGCATCGTCCTTGAATCCGTCCTGCGCAACTACGACGGCAAGAAGGTGACGGAAGAGAACGTGCGCCGTCTGGCTAACTGGAAGCCGAACGAGGAGCGCACAGAGGAGATTCCCTTCATCGTTGCACGCGTTCTGTTGCAGGATTTCACGGGCGTGCCGCTCCTAGTTGACCTGGCGGCGATGCGCTCCTGCGTCGAACGATTGGGCCGCGACACAAGCCTCATAGAGCCGCTCGTGCCCGTTGATCTGGTCATAGATCATTCCGTTCAGGTTGATTTCTCCAACTCTTCAGACGCCTTTGCCAAGAACATGGAGATTGAATTCAAGCGCAATAATTCGCGCTATCAATTCTTGAAGTGGGGAATGCAGGCGTTCGATGGCTTCCGCGTTGTCCCGCCCGGCATAGGCATCGTGCATCAGGTCAACCTCGAATATCTCGCACGCTGCGTCTGGGAGAAAGACGGCATTTATTACCCGGACACGCTGGTCGGGACGGATTCGCACACGACGATGATTAACGGTCTCGGCGTCGTCGCCTGGGGCGTGGGCGGCATCGAAGCGGAAGCGGGGATGCTGGGCCAACCCGTCTATTTTTTGACGCCCGATGTCGTCGGCGTACATTTGACGGGCGCACTCAGAGAAGGTGTGACCGCGACAGACCTCGTGTTACGCGTTACTGAAATGCTGCGCGCAGCGAAGGTCGTCGGCAAGTTCGTTGAGTTTCATGGAGAAGGCGCGTCGAATTTGCCGGCGACGGATCGTGCGACCATCAGTAACATGGCTCCCGAATACGGCGCGACGATGGGCTTCTTTCCGGTTGACGAAGAGACGTGCCGTTATCTGCAAGCGACTGGACGTGAAGAAGAACATATTGAAGCCGTCCGTAGCTACTACACGGCGCAGGGCCTCTTCGGCATTCCGCAGCAAGGCCAGTGTGATTACAGCACTCTGCTTGAGCTAAACCTCGCAGAGATTGAGCCGAGCGTAGCCGGGCCAAAGCGCCCGCAGGATAGAATTGTCTTGCCGGAGTTGAAAGACAAGTTTGTCGAGTTGTTTCAAAAGCCAACGAGTGAAAACGGCTACGGCAAGAAGAAGAAAGATTTGGAGCAGCGCTTTAACGTCCGCGTCGGGCGCAGCGCATTCCGCGCGAGCGCTACTCTGGCCGGTGGCGGCGAGCAGGCTCAGGAGACTACGCCGGAAGTCGAAGACATACACGTGAGCAAGATTGACACCAGCCCGCACACCGAAATAGAGATGATGAACAATCGCCCGACGCCCGACCGCGTCGGCGAAATTCCGGCTGACGAGTTCCCGGAAAGATTCGACGACCTGGGCCACGGCGATGTCGTCATCGCTGCTATTACATCCTGCACCAACACCTCTAATCCGAGCGTCATGCTGGCCGCAGGGCTTTTGGCGAAAAAGGCCGTCGAGCGTGGGCTTGTAGTTGACCCTTCGGTCAAAACCTCGCTTGCGCCCGGCTCGCGCGTGGTCACGGAGTATCTGGAAAAAACGGGGCTGCAGGAATACTTAAACTATCTGGGCTTCAACCTCGTCGGCTACGGCTGCACGACCTGTATCGGAAACTCCGGGCCGCTCGACCCGCGCATAGAGGATGTCATCATCAAGCAAGACCTCGTCGCGGCGAGTGTGCTTTCGGGAAACCGCAATTTCGAGGCGCGCGTGCATCAAAGCGTGAAGGCGAACTTTTTGATGAGTCCGCCGCTCGTCGTCGCCTTCGCTCTCGCCGGGCGCGTCAACATTGACCTCTCGAAAGAACCGCTGGGACGTGGCCGCAACGGTCAGGACGTTTACCTGCGCGACATCTGGCCCACCCTCGACGAATTGAGCGAAATGATGCGCTCGGCCTTCGACCCTGAAACCTATCGCAAGCTCTACAGCGACTTTGCCGAGCAGAATCCGCTCTGGAATGAAATCCCGACCAGCACCGGCGACGTTTACGAGTGGGATTCGCAGTCGTCTTACATACAGGAGCCGCCCTACTTTGAAAGGTTTGGTATGGGGGCGGCTAACTGGTGCGACATACGCGGCGCACGCCCGCTCGCCATCTTCGGCGACTCTGTCACGACAGACCACATCAGTCCTGCCGGAGCGATTAAGCCAACGTCTCCGGCTGGCGTTTATCTGCAACTGCGCGGCGTGGCAGTGGAAGATTTCAACTCCTACGGCTCGCGGCGTGGCAATCATCAGGTAATGGTGCGCGGCACGTTTGCCAACGTTCGTATTAAAAATCTGATGGTTCCCGGAGTCGAAGGCGGTGTAACTTGCTTACAACCCGTCAATCAACAGATGAGCATTTACGACGCTTCGATTCATTATCAGGCGGCAAACATTCCGCTCGTCGTCTTCGCGGGCCACGAGTACGGCACGGGCAGTTCGCGCGATTGGGCCGCGAAGGGGACGCGCCTGCTCGGCGTGCGTGCGGTCATCGCGCAAAGCTTTGAGCGGATACACCGCAGCAATCTGGTCGGGATGGGTGTGCTGCCCTGTCAATTCAAGGAAGGCACAAACGCGCAGACGCTCAAGCTCGACGGCACTGAAACCCTCGACATCATCGGCCTCGAAAACGGAGTCAGGCCGCAACAGACCATCACCCTCGTCATTCATCGCGCCAGCGGTGAGACAGAAGAAGTCCCCATCACCCTGCGCATTGATACGCCAATCGAACTGGACTACTACCAGCACGGCGGCATTCTGCCGTTTGTGCTCCGCCAACTGCTACAACAGGAGTCAGGAGTCAGGAGTCAGGAGTCAGAAGAGCAGAAAATCAAATAAACGCGGGCTTCCGCCTTACATTCTGGCTTCTGGCTTCTGACTCCTGACTTCTGCTTTTATGACGATCGCCTTCTATACCGTTTTGGGCGTGAGCCTATTGATGCTGGTCGCTTACGACGTTTACGCGACCATTCTTCATGCACGCGCTCGCTCAGGGCCGATTGGCGAGACGCTCAACAGGACATTCTGGCGAGCGACACGTTTCTTTGCTTTCAGGCTCTCTCGTCCGAGCAGGCACAAATTACTCAACAGCGTCGGCCCTCTGCTTCTTCCGGCTCTGATTGTCGTTTATATCATCATGCTCTTGACGGGCTTCGCTCTCATCTATTACCCGCGCATGCCCGCGCAGTTTACAGTCCAAACTACGGTAGCGAATACGCCCGGCTGGACTGAGTCGCTCTACTTTAGCGGAATCACGCTGACCACTGTGGGTTACGGCGACATCGCTCCACACTCTATCCTGATGCGCACCGTCGCTCTGTTTGAAGCTGCCTGCGGCCTCGCGCTGATTTCGTTGGCGATTACATACTTGATTACGGTCTACGGCGCGTTGGAACACAAGCGGGCCGTCGCGCTTTCTTTCTATCATCAGGCCGAAGAAGGAGCGAACGTCGCCGGTTTGATCGCCCATCATTTCGTCGGCGAGAAATTCTACGGATTGGAAGCGGTGCTGCGTATGGCTGCGCGCGATATTCAAGCGCTGCTCGAATCACACGTCGAGCATCCGGTGATTCATTATTTTCACCCGTTGGAAGTTTACAAGAGTTTGCCGCGCGTTATGTTTCTGGCGCTGGAAACCTGCGCCGTCATTCGCTCGTGCCTCAGCAGGAAAGACTACAAGGAGCTATGCGACCATCCGGAAGTCAGAACGCTTGAGGCCAGCGCCTTTCACGTCCTGCGTGAGTTAGTAGCATCTTTAGATTTGGAAAGACGCGCCCGTCAGCGTAAGGAATCTCCGTTTGAAGAGGGCCGCCGCTGGAAGCATCGCTTTCAGGAGACGATGGAACAGTTGGCTGCAAGAGGCATCAAAACAGCGCCGGATCAAGATGCTGCATGGCAGCATTACTACCAGCGTCGCGAAGACTGGGAAGCGCAACTGCATCGCTTCAGCCGCCATCTTGGTTACGAGTGGGATGAAATAACGGGCGACCGCGACCTGCTTTACGCCGCCGATGAAGGGATGGAGGAGCCGCGCGCGAAAACGAATTCAGAATCCGGAATTCAGAATTCAGAATAATCAGCGGCAACTCGTTTTTGATTCTCATTTCTTCTGACTCCTGAATTCCGGATTCTGAATTCTGTTTTAAGGTAGGAACGCCCCGCGCCCGTTACTGCCGATGCGCATGTTGATGAGCCACCAGAGCCAGCGCGAGCCTAGAGAGCGGGGCGCTAGATGTTCTGTGATGCCAGTTGAGTGTTGCGGGCGAGCGCCAGCGGTTTCCAGTGTGGCGTCGCTTAAAAAACGCAGGTAGAAGAAACTGCTGTCAACGATGCGCTGTTGCCGTAAGGTTAGCATCAGGCTCTCGTCCGTCGTCTGAAGCCGCAGGAGACGCGGATAACGCAGACCGAAGTAATGCTGGCGAGTCTCGTCCATTGTTATTTGCGGCGCATGGACGACGAGCAAGTTGTTTTGAATTAGATAAAGGCGCGTGTTGTGCTGATTCTCGTCGCGCTCGCGGTAGCGGTAGAAGACAGCGGTCGTCGCCGGAAAGTGAATCCGTCCCCATTGCCATTCGGCTATCGTCGCGGGCATCCAGCGCGCATCTCTGTTATGGTCGTGATAACCGGTGCCTTGAAAATTAAAATCAAGCGAGCGAGTTGTGTTCGGTTCGATGAGAGCAATTTCGCCTGAAACATCACAGCGAGGCGCGACCATGTTCCAGTGATGCGCGGCCTCAGGATGAGAGAGGGACTGCCTCTCATCTTCAAAAAAATTCCCCTCCATCACTCTCCATTCGAGCCGCGCCCACAAAATTCTACGGCAGCGCAAAATCGTCTCGATATTCAACTCATAACGTGCATCATCGCCGGACTTTATCAGGCGAAAAGAGTTTTGACCGATCTGACACGAGGGCTGAGTAGCATCAGCCTGAAAATCATCCGGCGAGTATTCATTGAGCGCACGAAAGAACGGGCGTCCATCTCTGTAGAAGCAGACGGCGACGGCAGGGAAATTGGCGGCACGTTGCGCCGGTTGCGATTGACGCTGACTCTCCATTACCGCGCGGTTGTAGCGTGGGGAAAAAATGAAATTCGTCAGGAAGATAATGACCAGAGCGTCGCGTCCATCGCGGCTGAGAGCGTCAAAGTACCACCATTCATAGGCGGGTGCGGGCGCTGTGCCGTGCCAGACATCTCCGGCAATGCTGGACGCAGCGCGTAGTCTTTCTACTTTGCTTGCTCTTGCTTCACTGTTGGTCACCGCCGACAGCTTACAGTCGCAGATTGCCGAAACGCAATGGACTTGAGCCTATAGTGCTGCGGCGTTCATCGTTTCAGGCGAGCGCGCGTGCTTGGACTTTCGGCGCGGCGCAGTGATAGAGTATTCAGCGAATCCGAAATGAAGCTCTCGCACGTATTAACCATATCAACAGAGGAGTGAAAGCTATGTCTTCCGCGCAAACAACCGCGTCTGATACGCCTCGAAAATATCAACTCTTTATTGACGGACAATGGGTGGATGCTGAATCCGGCAAGACCTTTACGACGCCCAATCCGGCGACGGGCGAAACGCTCGCCGAAGTCGCCGAGGCGGATAAAGCCGACATTGATAAGGCCGTCCAGGCCGCGCGCCGCGCCTACGAAGGCAAGTGGTCGAAGATGAGCGCGCGTGATCGCGGGCGGCTGCTCTACAAGCTCTCGCAATTGATAGAGGAACGCTCGCAGGAATTGGCCGCGCTTGAGACCGCCGACAACGGTAAGCCCATACGCGAGTCGGCTTATGTTGATCTGCCGCAGGTCGTGGAAAATTTTGAATACTTCGCGGGCTACGCCACCAAGATTGAAGGTGAAACGATTCCTGTGCCCGGCCCTTTCTTCAACTACACGCTGCGCGAGCCGCTCGGAGTCTGCGGACAGATTATCCCCTGGAACTTTCCGCTGTTGATGGCCGCCTGGAAGCTCGCGCCCGCGCTGGCCGCCGGAAACACCATCGTGCTCAAACCTGCCGAGCAAACGCCCGTCAATGCGATGGAACTCGGCAAGCTGATTCAGGAAGCGGGCTTTCCTGATGGAGTTGTCAATATCGTTCCAGGTTTCGGCGAGACGGCTGGCGCTGCGCTGGCTTCGCATCCGGGCATTAACAAGATTGCTTTCACAGGCTCAACCGAAGTCGGCAAGATTATCGCCCGCGAAGCTGCTAACAATTTGACGAAAGTCTCGCTCGAACTCGGCGGCAAAGCGCCCAATATCGTCTTCGCCGATGCAGACATCGATCAGGCCGTCAGCGGCGCGATGATGGGCATTTTCTTCAATCAGGGACAGGTCTGCTGCGCAGGCTCGCGCCTCTTCCTCGCAGAAGAAATCAAAGACGAGTTTCTGGAAAAGTTCAAGGAGCGGGCGGGACGAGTCAAAGTCGGCGACCCAATGGACAAGGCGACGCAGATGGGGCCGCAGGTTTCCGACGAACAACTCTGCCGCATCAAGAGCTACGTTGACATCGCGCGCGAGGAAGGCGCAACCGTGCTCGCGGGCGGTGAATCGCCGCAGCTTGAAGGCAATTTCCAGAAAGGCTTCTTCTTCCAGCCGACCATTTTTAGCGAAGTTAAAAACCAGATGCGCGTCGCGCAGGAAGAAATCTTCGGCCCCGTCACCTCCGTCATCACTTTCACGGACGAAGATGACCTCATCAAGCAGGCCAACGAAACCATCTACGGCCTCTCAGCCGGAATCTGGACGCGCGACATCGTTCGCGCTCATCGTTTCGCCAAGGAAGTCCACGCCGGAACGGTCTGGATTAATACCTTCAACATGTTCAATGCCGCATCGCCCTTCGGCGGATACAAGCAATCGGGCTACGGGCGCGAGATGGGCAAGCACGCGCTCGAACTCTACACGCAGGTCAAGAGCGTGTGGGTTGATTTGTCCGGCAAGCCGATTGGCTGGTACGGAAACTAGGAGGATAAGGGGTAAAAGGTTAAAGGGGGAAGAGGGGAAGGAAAACTGCTTGACGCAAGCATGTATTCCTTTTACCCTCTTCCCCCTTTAACCTTTCACCCTCTTTCCCTTTAGCCTTTTACCCCTTTCATTGCCTGCGTGGTATCATCAGCGTGCTCTCCCGTAATTTGCTTTGTACAATTTAAGGAGATGCAATGGGCTTGGGTCGTAAATCAATCTTTTTGTCACTGTTGCTCACTATGACGCTCCTGCTGACGGCCTGTCCGCAGCGCGAGACGATCTCGAAGATCAACGCTGACCCCGGACGCTACAGGAACAAGGAAGTGGGCGTCGTTGGCACAGTGACCGACAGCTACGGCGTGCTCGGTAATGGCGCATACGAAATCGACGACGGCACGGGTAAGCTCTGGGTCGTAACACGTCGCGGCGTGCCCTCGCGCGGCTCGCGCGTCGGCGCGAAAGGGCGCATCTATACCGGCTTCAACTTTGGCGGCAGAAGCTTCGGAACGGTGCTTGAAGAATCAGGGCGCAGCGCCAAGTAAAGACGATTTAATCATTGATTCATTTATTCATTGACTCATTGAATCAATGGCAAAATGAATCGATGAATCAATTGATCGCCTCTTTTGATGGACAGTTTGCGCGGCTGCATGCGCGCTCCTGTTCATTAATCGAGGTGCTACCGACAGAGAAACTCTACTGGCAGCCGCGACCATCGTCTGGCGCGTTTCCAATCTATTCCTGCGGCGAGCATTTGCTGCGGAGCGCCGCCGTAGTCGAGCAGACGTTCGGCGGCATCACTGCGAATTTGTGGGACGACCCGTTTGAATGGACGCTGCCGGAGGCGCTTTCGACGCCTGAGCGCGTAGCCGAATACCTACACGAGGTCGAAGCGACGCGCAGACGCGGCTTCGCGCTTTTAGCGAGCGATGACGACCTCAGCAAAGAGTTTGCTCATCCGTCGGGCGAGATGCAAACACTCTCCGCGCTGCTCGTGGAGACGCTCGTGCGCGCGGCGCATCATCAGGGCAGAGCCTTTGCGACGTTCCGGCTTTTTTCCGATGAGCACTTGCCACAGGTTTAGTTCCGACGCAGACAGCGAACTTTGTTCTTGCTTATAACGTAAAGAATGGCAACGATAGGTTGTCCGAAGTCTTAGCGATATTACTGTCAGTCATCTTGTAGAAAGGTTTCCTTTCATGCATTGCCCGCAATGTGGACAGCAACAGGTTTCCGGCGAATTGCGTTTCTGCTCGCGTTGCGGTTTTCCGCTGGCGGGCGTTAACGAGTTGCTGGCAACCGGCGGTAATCTGCCGTCTCTAGAAGTTCCGACAGGGAAGGGAAGACACTCACCGCGCTATGAAGGCGTCCGGCAGGGCGTCATCATGTTTTTCCTGGGAGCGGTGATTGTGCCACTGTTGGGGATTCTCTATTCCTTTCAAGGCAATGACTCAAGCCTGCTGGAGATTCTTGTACCGATCTCAGCCGTCCTCTTTTTCGTCGGCGGCTTTGTGCGGATACTGTACGCGCTGATTTTTGAAGAAGGCACAACGCCGAGCGCTCATCTTCAAAATACCAGCTTGCCTTATGTGCCGCCCGTAGCCTCTTCGCAGTTGAGCGCGGGCGCTCGTGGGACTGCTCTACCTCCGGCACAAAGCATTCCAGTTTCCAGTTGGCGGCAGCCGCACAACACGGCGGAGATAGTTAGACCGCCGAGCGTTACGGAAAATACAACGCGCCTGCTCAACGATCAGCCGGAACAACCCCCGCGATAGGCAGGCACGCTTCGCTGCAATTTCCCAGACCGCGCTGACTCATGTTCGTCAAACAACATCCGAAGTCTGATTACCTTTAACAACTCAAAGAGATGCACGCGCGCCAGCCCAAGCAGGAAGAGCAGACGAATCATCTCGCCGACCGCTTGCGCCAGAGAATCCGGCGCAGCGGCCCTGTCACTTTTCACGAGTGGATGACGGCGGCCCTCTACGACCCTGTGGAGGGCTACTACTATCGCCGCGACCTGACGCGGTGGGGAAGAACGGGTGACTATCGAACCAGCCCTGAGCGCAGCCCCCTTTTCGCCGCCACCTTCGCGCGCTATTTCGCACGGCTTTACGAAGAACTCGGAGCGCCAGCCCGCTTCACTATCGTCGAAGGGGGCGCAGGCGCGGGCCATTTCGCAGCGGGCGTCTTAGAGACTCTGCGGCGGGATTATCCGAAGATTTTCGCCGCGACTCGATACGTTATTGATGAAGCGAGCAATGATGCCACGGAGCGTGCGCGAGCGACTCTGAATCCGTTTACGGAGCGCGTCGAGTTTCAATCTTTCACGAAGAAAGAAGCGCCTCTCGGCGAGGCGATTGTTTTTGCTAACGAGCTTTTGGATGCCTTTCCCGTTCATCGTGTAACGATGCGCGCAGGGCAATTGTTGGAGCTATGCGTCGGCTGCGACGCGGCGGGTGGCTTCGTCTGGGTCGAGTGCGAGCCGAGCACGCCGCGTCTTGTTGATTATCTTCAACGCCTACAGGTAAAACTCGCGGAAGGACAGACAGCAGAGATAAACCTTGAAGCCGTAGACTGGATTGCGCGAGTCGCATCCATTCTACAACGCGGTTTCCTCATCATGGTTGATTATGGCGCGGAAGCCGATGAACTTTACAACTCAAACACGCGTCGCTCAGGCACGCTGCGGGCCTTTCATCAACATCAATTTGCAGACGACGTGCTGGCGCATCCCGGCCAACAGGATTTGACGACGACTGTGGATTGGACTTCTATCAAAAACGCGTGTGCGCAAAGCGGATTGCAAACAGTGCTCTTTGAGCGACAGGACAGATTTCTGCTACAGGCGGGGCTGCTCGAAGAACTGGAGCGGCTCTCGGCTAACGCTTCGAGCGAGGCCGTAGCCGCGAGCTTGCGCGTTAGCGCCCGCCACATGATTTTGCCCGACGCGATGAGCGCCAGCTTTCAAGTCCTCGTGCAAAAAGCGATGACGGATAAGATATGACAGGTATTTAATTGCAGCGCTTCCTGCCTGATGTTAAAGTTTCTCGCATCACGCTTATACTATTTTGAGTGGATATTGAGTTGACGCCTGGGCCTACTCATCAGTGGATGTTGCTTCATTCGCCGACATCCTGATGCGCCCGATAAGTGCCCGACTGTGAATTGATATATGAGCATCTTTGACGAATACAACTGGAGGGGCATGATTTCAGACGCCACGCCGGGTCTGGACGAACGCCTTTCGTCGGAGCGCGTCACCGCCTATATAGGTTTCGATCCGTCAGCCAGCAGCCTGCACGTAGGCTCTTTACTGCCAGTGATGGCGCTGGCTCGCCTGCAACGCTACGGACATAGGCCGCTCGCCATCGTCGGCGGCGGCACAGGTTTAATCGGAGACCCAAGCGGTAAAACGCAGGAGCGATTGTTACTGACGAAAGAAAAGGTCGAAGAGAATCTACAGGGCTTGCGCAATCAACTGGAAAGATTCCTGGACTTCGAGGCTCAGGAAAATCCGGCCTTGATTATTAACAATGCCGAGTGGCTGACGACGATACATCTGATGGATTTTTTGCGGGACGTGGGAAAGCATTTCACCGTCAATTACATGCTGGCGAAAGAGTCCGTCTCGCGCAGGCTTGAGCAGGAGCAGGGGATTTCTTACACAGAGTTTAGTTACATGCTGCTGCAAGCTTACGACTTTTACGTGCTTAATAGTCGTTACGATTGTACGCTGCAAATGGGCGGCAGCGATCAGTGGGGAAATATCCTCGCGGGCATCGAGTTGACGCGGCGGCTGGGCGGCGGGCGGACGGACGGGCTGGTCTTTCCGCTGGTCACGAAGGCTTCGGGCGTCAAGTTTGGCAAGACAGAGGCGGGCGGAAATATCTGGCTGGATGAGAAACTCACTTCGCCCTATCAATTTTATCAATTCTGGCTCAACACGGAAGACAGAGATGTTATTACTTATCTGAAGTATTTCACATGGCTTTCACGTGAAGAGATAGAGCAACTAGGGGAGTCGGTCAAAAGCGCGCCCGAACAGCGCGAAGCCCAAAAGATACTGGCGCGCGAAGTGACGGCGATGGTTCATGGTGAAACGGCTGTCGCCAGAGCCTTGAAGGCTTCAAGGGTTCTTTTTGGCGAAGAGTTTTCCGGTCTGAGCGCCGGAGAGATTCTGGACATCTTCAGTGAAGTGCCCTCCACCACACTTCCGCGCACTCTCTTTGAAGGAGATGGAACGACCATTGTTAATGTGGCCGTCCAGTGCGAATGGAATAAATCGGACGACGAGAGTCGAGAGCCATTGACAAAGGGTGAGACGCGACGGCTGATTCAAGGCGGCGGCCTGTATCTAAACAATCAACGCGTGACCAGCGACAAGCAACTTATCACTCTCGCCGACCTCATCGAAGGACAAGTGCTCGTCCTGAGAAAAGGGCAGAAGCAGTATCACCTTGCTCGCGTTCAGGGCGATAGTTGAGCTTGAAAGATTTGCCGGGAGGCGAGGACGCTGGCAATTGGTGACGATGAGTTATCGTCACGCAATCGCTCCAGCAACGGCCTGACCTCTGGAAAACTCAATCCCTCGCCATACTTCCAAGTATATTCGCTCAAGCCTGCGACTGCGTTCCATGTCGGATGATAGCGGTCGTAAATATCCTTCGCATTCACTGCGCCCCAACTGCCGTCCGCGTTCTGGTGCGAGAGATAGTATTCCATGCCAGCGCGCATCAGTGGATCAGCGCTGGTCAAACCGAAGGCTCTTAACGAGTCCATAAACTCGCCCAGCATATCCGCGTCATCCTGTGCGATGGCTTCCCGCAGATTGTCTTTGAGAAACTGATATTCCTGGGGCAAGAGATTGGGGGAGAGTTTGTACTGGCTGTAATTATTCAGCGTGTAGACTATGTGTGTGATGGCGTAGACCGCATCGTAAAAGTCCGGGTTAGTTCCGTTTTCGCTGCCGCGATACGGGCGCAGCGCGGGCAGCCACCTGAGCACATCCGCGTAACGCGCTCCGAGTTTGACTCCGTAACGCTCACCGCTGTAGGCCGTAATCAGCGCGTCGTACCAGACGAGATAACGGCTTCGCATCTTGAGCGGTCTCCTGCAAGTGTGACACGCCTTGCTGCCGCGCGGATTATTCGCGCCGTCGTATTCGCACTCCTCCGGCACGTCCGTAGGAGGCGGCTCTGTCAGCGGGTCAAAGAGCAGATATTCGCGCGCGGTATGGCGCGTAGCGGCACGCCGTATCTGCTCCTTCAATCTCTCATCACGAACATTGAGGCCATCGGCAGCATCACTACCGAAAGCCATGTCGGCGATCACGCCCGCGTCTGCGTCTCGCGGAAGCGAGCGATGCAGACGCCGCCACTGTTGAGCGCGCTCAACGCCCATCCGATGAGCCATGCGCCTCAACCCTTCATCCTCAACGACAGTTGAGAGAGTATAAAAACACCAGAGGTAATCGCTGCCGTAGTCTGCAAAGTTTCGAGGAACGAGCGACGTGCGATAGATGAACTGTAGGCCACGCCGAAGCGCTCGCGCGCGATCAAGCTCGGTGAAACGCGAGCCTGCCCACAGTGGACTCGTGCGCCTCCTCCGCTGCTCTTGCGCATTCAACCTATCAAGAACAATGTGCGCCGAGCGTAGAGGAGATGTCTCATACACACGCTCAGCCGAAGGCTCGGAGACCGCGACTGTCAAACGAGCGCTGATAAAGATAACGGCTAGCCAAAGCGGTATTCTGAGCATGATATTTTCTCGACCCATACTGGCAGAAAGCCCTCCGAGTATTAAACACCCGGAGAGCTTTCCGCAAACTGTAGAACGCAGCTTGATTTAGATAACGCTCTCGAAGGTTGAAACGCTCAAAGCTGTTTGCCCCGGCCAGAGAATTGAGCATGATGACGACGTCGCCAGAAAGGCGAGGTGGGCCATCGCTGCTCAGCGCTGTAGTACTGCAAGCGCGTATCCATGTAGCTTTGAAAGCCACGCGTCAGCGTGTCTGCGTATTCCTGTAGCGCCGTCTGGCTTCCCGACTGCGCGGCAAGCACGGCCTTCGCCGCGCTTTGACCTGATACCAAAGCCTTCAAAACTCCCTGAGATGATAAAGGGTCGAAGGTCATAGCCGCGTCTCCGGTCGCCAACCAGTTCTTGGATACAGCAACTCGCAGGCAACTGTCGGCGGCGAAACGACGGAAAACGTTGGGAGCTATCAGTTGGCCCAGCCTGCTCCGTGTCAATTCCGACTCCTGTAACCGCTCGTAAAAATACTCAAGCGCCTTCTCCTGAGCCGATGGAATCAGGTCGGCGTCTGTCATAAACGCAAGAATCAGCACGTTTCCGGGCAGACCGCTGGAGTACCACCAGCCTTCCGGGCAGGCTTCGATCACCGCTCTGGCCTCGTTAGAGCTGAGAGCATCTGTCATATTAAAGAATGCCGCGCAGCCCACAAGCCTGTCCAGACGCAGGCAGCGATTGATGCCTTGAGTTAAGCCCCCGGCACGTCCTCTGGCTTCAATCACATAATCTGCGAAAAACTTCAGCTTGCCGTCCTTGTGCTTAGCCTCTACCACCCATCGCCCATCGGCTTCCTGAGTACAATGCTGGACAGAGGTGGCAAGAAAGAGACTGGCCCCGGCTTGACGGGCTGCATCGGCTAACATGCGGTCGAACAGGGCGCGGTTGACGTGCCAGCCGCAGCCGTAGGGGTTAAAGAGAAAATCGTTTTCATACGGCTGCGGGCTTCCCCAGCAGGAGACTATTCCGGGAGATTCCAGATGCCCTGCATTTTTGAATTGTTCCCAGACTCCCAGTTGTTGCAGGGGAACGCAAATCTCCGGCGGGAATGTCTCCCCTATTCGTTCGGTGTCATAGGTTGTGCGCTCAATTAAAGCGACTCTTAATCCGGCTCCGGCCAGAACAATAGCAGCGGCGCTTCCCGCCGGGCCACCGCCGATAATCGCGACATCCGTTTTCATCGAAGAGCTTTCGATTACGGCATCTCCCTCTCAGACTCGTGGAAACGAGACGGGCTGGCCGGGTTCTGCGCCGGAATGACTATGCCAAGTAAAGACCATCGCTCGACCAGATCAACGTGGCTGCTGATTCCTCTGGCCCATTCTTTCGTCGCAGATGTATTCGGGCTGACCCGAACCTGATTGGGGCGTTGCGCAGGCCACCAGTTATCACCACACTTCAGAAAGTCTGCCTGCCACGGTAAGGCCGCCCGCTTAGTCATGTCGCCCGGCGTAACCCCGGTCGGATCATCTTCGGAAGCCGCATGGCGTAGACGAAACGCTTCCGCATAAATCTGCGGGTTACGTAATATCCAACCCACCTCTATCCCTGGGAAGAAACCGCCGCCGCAAGCTGCTTCCATTGACGCACGGTCAAGACCGTCGGATGTCACCTCGTTAGACAGAGCGGGCACGCCTTGCCAGTCAGGGACGAACTCTCCCAGAGACCATCTGCGGAGCATTTCGAATTGGGTTCGCGTCACCGTGAGGCGAAGCGACTCCGGCTCAATGCCTCCCGTCCCGTCGTTGTGCAGACGAGGCATGTTGCGATCAGGCGGCCCATTGAGGTTATCCGGGTCGCGAATGCGGCCAAAGATGGCAGAGCGGATGTTCTCGTTCGGGTCTTCGCCGGGCTGCGGCGCAGCGCCCAGTTCAGCGAAATCAACTATCGCCGACGGATGGCTCGCCGCTTGCCGTATGACCCACCTGTACTCGAAGGCTCGCCTGAGAATCGGGTAGATGTCTCTGGTGAAAGAGGGCCTGAAGCCTGCCTGAAACTGTCTAGTATTGGGATCGAAGATGTTCGGGTCGAAGCCCATCTCTCTTAACGCCAAATCGTAGAGTATATCGTAGATAGTCACTATGTTTTCGATGGGCGGAGCGTAATCGGGTGGGCCGACGATGAGCCACGAAGGCGCGACTTCCGCCGACGTTCCATCCTCAAAAACCACACGCGCCATGACCGAACCGTCCGATACATCATCGAACCACTTGTCATTGTTGACGAAGCTCCCCAGCCTGCCATCTGCGGGCACTGCGTCGGCCTCCGCAGCCCCTGTAGTGCCGAACCCGCCCGCCAGCAGCAGACGCCCTTTCTCGTCAGTCTCCATTGTGCCGAGAGACCTGATCTCTTTTCCTCCAAAGAGCGGGCCGGGCCAGGTCTCTGCAAACCCACCGCCATTACCCTGCTCGATTTCTATTCTCTGGCCGGGTGCCGTCAGGCTGCGAGGGCCGGGATTAATAATCAATCTGCGGCGTCGTTCTTCGGGCTGGCTCGGCGGAATCCATTCCTGATTTCGCACGGGCCAGTCGGGCGGATAGGGGACTCCCTCCGTCACATCTCCGGTAATGCCGCGTATATCGTCGAACTTAAACCAGATGGCTTTCTTGTTGGCAAGGTGGACAGTCCATTCTATTCGTGCGACTCCGCCTTCTCCGGCGAAGACTGGGCGCGAAGGGGCATCGGGTTGTTCGTCGTCGTGCTCGAACACCCAGAACCGGGCGGCCTGTCGCCTTAAATTCTTGCTGGCATCTCGGTAGTGACCGTCTTCCGGGCGCGCGAAGGTTCCGGGTATCTCAGGCCCGATGAAGAATTCATTACTGGTGCCAACTCTGGCAATGCCAATTGAAGGGTGAATTTTGTAAATCTTGGTCATGAGATTTTCTCCTTGTGGACAGTGCTTGGGAGTTAAGCTTCGATTGCTGCTAGCATCGAGTCGTCTTGGTATCGCAAACTGTTAATCAAGTCCAGGTCATCGCTTGAGGGTTGGTTAGGGGCTGGCAGATTTTCTAACTCCCCCATTAATTGTCGGGCCTCCATTAATGCTTCACGCAGTTGTAGGCGAAGGCCGCTGGCGTCCGTCGGGAAACTGCCGTCCGGCAATTCGAAAGGAACGCCCGCGACTTCACCCGCAGGGCTGTCCGGATGAAGGGGCAGATTGTTCAGCCGTGTGACGATAATCTTTATATTATTCCTCATCTCGTTTTCCAATGAGGTTGAGATGAGGGCCGAACGGCCCAGAGTGCTTCCGTCGTCTGAGGTGCGCGGCTGCAACATTGCCAACCCCAACTCTATCAGCACGAGACGGTAACGAACGTTCAGCAGCTTGGCCCATCGCAACGCGGCTTCATGTGTGATGCGGCTTTGCTCCATTGTCGGGTCGCCGTCGGCGAATGTGTTGGGGTTGACCGGGACGCCGATAATATAGTCCGCGAGTTCCGTGGCGAACTTTTCGTATGTGTCGAGAAATCTTTCGAAGTGTGAATCCTGAAGAAGCTTCCACCCTTCGCCTTGCTGTGCGATCATATCCAGAGCAATTAGAGCGTCATATCTGGAGCGAATGATGAGGATAAACACGTTCTCAGATGGTGGGCCAAACTCCTCCGGCAGCGCCTGGCGCTCCTCAAACATATTGGTGAAGTCTGAGTCGGACAGATGACGACCGGGGGGCATTAAATCAACAGGCAGGTCAGGCCAGAGCGGATGCGGTTCGTCCGTCGGTTGAAAGAGCCAGAAAAGATAGGCAAACAAGATGCCCACATGATTAACCATCCGCCCGGCCTTCTGCTCTGCCCTTTGAAATATCGGCTCGACCCTGGCCCGCAGGGCTGCGTCCTGAATCGTTTCCGGTGAGGGGCTTTCAGCCGTGACGTACTTTGCCAAAGATTCCAGTGAAAGCGGCTCGAAGCGTATCGGAAATGGAAAGTTACCCGCCGATTTCTTGCCGAAATCGGTCTCATCGCGGTTCAAGTAGATGCTCGCACCGATGGACAACAGCAAGTTCTGGGCTGTAATCAAATGGCCCATCTCCTCTACGGCAGTCTTGATGAGTTGTTTTTGCCGTTGCCGCACGGCAAGGGGCGCGCCCGCTGCTCTAATGGAGTAGGCGGCATACAGGTACTGTACCAACAGCGCATGTTCGACTTCGGAAACCGCGTTCAATAAGAATTCGGCCTCCTTGACGGGCGGCGTATCTGGCGGTGCTCTGGGAAGGCCGACCTTTTGAATGGCTTCTCTGAGTGCCGCCGCTCCACTGGAGAGTTCCGGCGAGGCAGAAGCAAAAGCTGCTTTGTCAGCTTCCGCCTCTTGATGAGTCAATTTCACCCAGCGCAATTTCGGGAATACAGTGTTTTTCATTTAATTCACTTACCCCTGACACACCATCTATCTAATATGAGAATAGGGGGCAAAATATTTCGTTGAAGCAAGCAAAATATTTCGTCAAGACAGGCACGGCCTTTCAAATAGGTTTGAGAACCCCTTCGCTTGAAGACTCCAACATATTTAGAATTGCACATCGCGCCGACTCCCAAAATTGGCCTTGTCATAACAGAAATAAAGGAAGCAGTGGAACATTACCGGCCCGCAGCATATAAGCCAATATGTAGCCAGCCAACGGCAATAGCTAGTACGGAAGAGTAAGCAGCGCGAAGGTATTAAATGCCCAATGAAGAGTTGGTTGACGACGTGCAGGGTTCGGCCAGCACGTGGGTCTGTTGAAAGAGAAGTTCGCGGGAAGGAAGACTAAGGGGCTTAACTTTGATTCCGTTACACAAACTTCCAGACGAGTCTTACTTCATGCGACACTTATTACAACTCCAGTTTGTACGCATAAATTTGAGTCTCATCTCAAGGGATTCTATGTTGTTATAAATATTTTGCTCTATCTCCTTGTCAGTGCCATCTGGAATACCAATCATCCTTTGCAGGTGATAGGCCAAAACATTGGTGAGTTGTGAATAGCAGCCAAAGTCGGAGCGTCTGAAGGCGTTATAAACAAGCCCCTTGAGAGCTTGCAAATTCATCTGAAAGTATGGAGAAACAGGAACATTAATCGATTCTGCGCTGTCTGTTGATCCATAAAATTTGGAGCGGGTCGGTAATCCCACGCCGATCAATAGGCGGTCTAATTCTGCTTCATGACTTGTTAGCAGCTTGATTATTTGGAGACCAACATCGGGAGCCGCAGAATATGCCGTGACTGCGCAGAACCACTCCCCGCCTACAGCCACATCGCCTGGCAGAGGGCACACCTTTATCCCTTCTCGTTCTTCGGCGTTTAATTGATACATCATGTGATTGAGAGTGCTATACCAATGTCGCCAGACCACGGCTTTGGATTCTATCCTGATCGGCTCTGAATCCTTCTCTAGTTGATGAGTAACGACATCGGCCTGACCATTAGCAAGGTACGCGCGACGACATAGTCGCCGGAAAACTTTGCTGGCCTCTATGGAATCAGGATGGCGAAGCAGCTCAAGCAATTGACAGCTTCCAGACCGGGGTGGGATTTTACTGGTGCTCAGCAGGATTTCAAAAAACAAGCAGTTATAATCCTCAGCGCTCGTTTTTGGAAAATCAAAGAAAATCGCCTTCGGGTCAGGATTATCTCTTTCCCATTTTTCACACCGCTTGACAAGTTTACTCCAGGAAGCGGTCTCTTCCGCGCTAATCTGCTCCTGGCGATATGCTAACAGGCTGATGTTTGTGTAATAAGGGATAGCAAAAAAGGAGTTGTTCCCGGTGCGCACCCTTGCCGAGAGCCTGGGCACAAAGTCGCCCCACTCTGCATCATCCCATTGAGTGTTTGGAAATTGATATAAGAAATCCTGGTTTTTATCATGGAACATGTTGGGCAATTGCAACTCATCGAGTTGAAGCACTTGAAGTTCGTCAACAGCAGATGATGAACCGAGGCGTGCGGCCCTGTTTATATAAATCCGATCCTGAACGTCAATCTCGGTCTTTGCTGTGAGAATAGACTGAATCCCTTGTAACAGCTTGTTGTTATACTGAGACTGTATATCGTTTCTGGAATGGAAGAATAGCCTGACCTTGATGGGTGAGATTTCCCCGCTGCGCATGATTCTGAGGAGAGATGAGGTCGGCTTCACCTCAAGCCCTTGAGCGCCGAGTGTAATTTCAAAAGATTCCCTGCGATGATCCATCCCGCGAGTTTTTATTACTTTAATCATCACGCGGCGTGTGCCGCGAAACTCAAAGCGATCAAACTGGATGATGCAATCAGCACCGTCAACGATTGAGCGTTGCACGACAGAATTGCTGGTCTGTGATAATTCGCCGCATGTGACTAAGCTGGTGACACGCTGTCGCCTGAGAAATTCCAGCAGAGTATCGCCGAATGTTTTATCCTCCTGGACAAAAGGAGAACTCATCTCCCAGTGCGCGATGTTATCAATCATTAAGCGATCAATCTCTTGCTCTTCCAATCTTGAATCGAGAAGAGCATCCTCGATCCGTTGGACTATATATCCGGGATACACATAGCCATGTGGAAGAGCGCTGATGAGGAGGTCTTTGATATTTTTATGGCTTTGAGATTTCGTAATATGCTGTCTGACAAAATTTTGCTTCAGCATGTGCTGGATTGTAGATTCATCATCACGAGCGCCTACCAGCAATGACCTTTTTCCCCAGTCAGAACCTAACAGGAAAAGCAAACCGAGGGGCGTTTTAAACGAACCTCCTGCCCCTTGAAGAACAATAATGTCGCCAGCGGTAATAGCATCCTTCCCTAATATATCGTCGAGAGAAGTGAGACCGAATCGAATAGGGTTCTTCTTCTCAAGCACTGCCCTGGGACGAATCCTGGCGCTCACGGCTGCTGCTGAAGGATAGACTGTAATACCTGTGCCGGAAATTATCCTGAAAGGATGTTCGCCACGATGTTCTCGTTGCAGGCGTGACTTCATAATTTCAAAATCACGTCTCGCATAGCCATGAACGTTGTTGGTCGAAAGACGAATAACAGTGTCGGCGATATTCTGCTCGAAGAGAAGTTCGCCGTCAGTTCCAACGCTTTCCTCTGCTACCAATAAGACATTAGTTCCATCTTTCTTGATGTCTCCGAGCATCTCAACTGTTTGCGCGCGAAGCCGTGTCTCATCTGTTTCCTCTCTATAAATACTGTTAAGCGGGTCGACAATAATCAGGCGGAGTGGATACTGACTCATCCGCTTGGCATTATCGGCGAAAGCAATAAGAAAGTCGTCATACGAATCATTGAGCGTTTTGAGGATAATCAGTGCCCCTCGGCCACCGACCTTTTTCTGTAGGACTTCTATTGCTGACATGCTATTGGTCGCGACGATGACTGAGTGGTCATTGGGAAGGGCGTTCATTGATTCAAGCGTATACAAGCACTCTTCGGCTGACTGCTCTAAGGGCATCACCCATGCGAGACCACCTTTACGCGCAACTTCAGCAGCAAATTGTAAAGATAATAAAGACTTACCAGTGCCAAAACGTCCCTTGATTAAGATGGCGCGCCCGCCCAGCCGCTCATTGTCTATGTGCCCATCCTCTTCTATATCTTCGGCCAGCATCGGCCCGCCCCCGCCTAATAACTCATCGAATCCACGAATTCCGGTCGGCATTCCATAGAGGTTTGAGATGAGAAATGCCGGGTCGATGCTTGTTGTTCGAAGGTCTATGCAGCCAAACTCAAAGTGCGGCCATAGATAGCCCGCTTCACGGCAGCACTCAATAAAAAGATTGGAAATCTTCAAAGTGCTTTCTGGATCAAGAGCGTCTTTGAGCAGAGCCTCGTGCAAACGAGGTACGAATACGTTCGCATAATTCCAGACGTGCTTTGGCTTAAATTCGGAGTGGACAGTAGCGCCGGATCGTAAAGCGTTTACTGCGTCTCCAAGCAGATAGAAGAGATGTGCTGTCTTAGCCGAGTTGGGAATTCTATAATGTCTGCGAATATTCCTCATGACGTAATAACGCAGGTCATGATCTGGTTTGACGCCTCCCAATAATGTGCGCACAAGAAAAAACGGTCGAAAAATTTTTATTGCGAAGCCTGCTCTCCCGCTCGGCGATTCAAAATATAGTTTTTGGGCCTTATTATCTGTCGTCGCTTTAAGTGCATTAAGTGATACGTCCAGAAGTTCTTCTGACTCGAAGCGCAAAACGTCGAACAAATCCCGCTTGTCAAACACCCTGAAATGGTCTCCATGCCAACTTATTCCACTGCCCTTATAATCACTCATTAACGCGATGTCCCAGAGAGCACGCTCAAGAGCCATCACATTATCCACAGCCTGCGAGTAGCCGCCGGATAGCGCGATTATTCTTTCGGGAGAAAGAGATTCATTCAGCTTCATAAGGTGGTTCCATCATGCAACTCTAATCAGGTGCTGTACCGCGCCGTCTAAATTCTGCTATTGGTTGGCATTGCTCGAATATGCATTTTGCAACTTCACTATCCTGGAGACCTGCTTTCTTTAATGTATCGTAATAATCAAAGATAGTTAGCCGGGGACGTGGTTTATCTTTCTTTATTTCGAATGGGCGGTCGAAGTAATAATGGTAGAACACAGCGTCTCCGGCGAGGATGCTCAGGGCTTCGTCTTCTAAACGTATTCCATCATTCTCACAGAGTTGCTGGCCCACTCGCCGAAGGGTTTCAAGCTCAGGCGGATATTGTGCGCGGAATTCCGCCGCGACTTTTTCGCATTCGTCATGCCTCTCTTTAAAGTTCTCGAATGTCTTAATACGGGATATTTGTTCAACAATCATTGAGAGCATTGGAGAATCATAGCGACTGGATTTCTCAAACGTGACGTTAGGAAACGCGCGAGCATAAACCATGTCTTTAAAGCGCAGCAGCCGCATTTGAAACGTTTCCCATGTCCATGTGGGGAATTCCCTGCGGATTATTAGTTGATAAACATTATCCAGACGCTCCGGGGTATTAGAAAACATCACACTCAACCCATAACGTAGATAAATACGCGAACGTAATTCCTGGTCAGTGGTGGCGCAGATCGCCATATCCGTCATGCGTTTTGCTGCTGCCCGGAAGTCTTGATCTCGCCTAACGAAGAAATCGCTCAGCAGATCAGTGGCTTTATTCATTAATGTTTGGCCGAAATCGTTCAATAACTGTTCGGCTTCAACTTTAGGGATACAAGTTGCCCAGGTATCATCAGAAAGCTCTTGCCAGATGTAAGGCTCAGGCAATGGTAATTCCGAAGCATCAAGGATGGCGCTCTTTAGATAGACTACCAAAGCATCTTCAAACGCAGGCACAGGCTCAGATAAGAACGTCAGGCGGTCTTCAGTTGCAAAGATTTCAATTTCGTCTCTTGAGAATACAGCCCTCGATTTGGCATTCGGGTCGCGAAGCGAAAGTTTGAAGAACTGGTCAGTCTCTTTATGTCTAACTAAGGGGAGAAATCGCCCGCAGACGGCCCTGGTTTTTCCATCAAAGCCTACAATTTCGAGTTCACTGTAATCACATGGGAAGTTAATCATAACCCTATTTCTCTACGCACCCACGCTTCGATTTCTTCGCAATATTCAGGTGTCCCCTGCGGTACCAGCGATGGTACTTTGTCCATAAAGTCCTGTAAAGGTGAATAAACAGAGCCTAAAGGAGGGCTGGCTTCAGCTTCTTCAAAAAGAATATTTGCCTGGTCAGGCCGGGCGCACCATGTTGCGGCGTCGAAAATACTTTGCTCTTCCTCGAACCGCACCTCGAAGACCCATGCGCGCCAATGATTCGCTGGCTGGAACATCTGTTCCGGATCATCCTTCCACGGCCTTCCTGACCAGTATTCATGAAGCGGGGCAAAGTAGGCCGCCATGAATGTAGAAAACTTTGCGCGCCACTTCTTAAGATCAATCGCAGAATCTTTCGTAAACTTTGAAAGCGTTGACGGAGTGTAGTCCGGCAAATTCCACTTTATAAATCCTTTATATAATCCTCCGGTATCGTATGGCGTGGCCGAACCCCTGTGTTTCTTCTCGCATGACGGATCAAATGCTAAAGCTATCGGGCCAAATCCGGGAAACGCGCGCCCGGCGTAAAAATACAAAGACCGATTGAGACCGTGGGAATCTTCCGCCTCACGCGTAACTTGAGAACAATATCCGGCAGACTCGACAGATAGCGGGAGGTGATATGAATGGGTAGTGAGGACTTGCTCAAAAGGGATGAAATGACCGCTCACATGAATAAGATATATCTGAGCAGCCGCAGCTTTTGCAGGTTTTAAGCTTTTTTTATATGTCCTATACCAGGTTGTATCGAGTTTCATCCGAGCTGCGAGATTCGTGAGGGCAGGCATTGTTTCTCCTTATGCTGTTTTTCAAATGATGAGTAAAGCAATATGGGGACATCAACCTGAACATCATCAATCATGACGTAAAGGCGACGGCTATCGCAAAGGAAAGTAATACTTGCGACAGCTCTGAACAGAAATGAGGTTCTTGCCACCGACTCCTAATAGCCCGGCGTATGCGCTGAGACAGACAAAACAGTTTTGAAATGCACTCTAAATATATCGCTAAATCACTAAATCTATGCAGGGACTTTATTATGTTGGGAACAACTTTATTATTCGTTCACACAACTATCGCCCCTAAAACAACTCGAATTTGACGGTCAGGTATTTTTTCGGGTTCTGCCGAAAATCGTAGATGAGTTTGACGCCTTCGGCGGAGAGTTGGTTGAAGTTGGAGTAGAGCTGATCGTCTGTAAGCAGCTTGCCGAGTGTGCCTTCGCCGCGTTGGGCGCTGGCGACGACGGTGTCGATGCGCTGGGTGGTGGTGTTGAAGCGCGCGATGGCGGCGCGGGCGTCGTTGTAGACGGCTTCGTCTGTGAGCAGCTTGCCGAGTGTGCCACGGCCTGAGCGGACTTCCGTGACGAGGTCGCGGATTTCTGCCACAGCCTGATCTGCACGGTCAGCGATGGAGTTGACGCGATTGTAGAGCGCTTCGTCGGTTAAGAGCTTGCCCGCCGTTCCGCGTCCACGGCGGAGTCCTTCGGCGATGTCGTTTAGGCGTAAAGAGAGTTCATTGACGTTGTTGTAGATTGCCGGGTCATTGAGGAATTTTCCGGCTGTCCCTTCTCCAGACCTGATCTGGCGGATGACGAATTGGGCTTCCTGAATCGTCGAGTTGAGGTTGTTGTAAAAAGCTTCGTCGTTGAGGAAACGACCGATTGTGCCGTCGCCTTCGTTAATCTTGCGCGTGATTTCGTTGACCTGCTTGGTGATGGATTCAAACTGGTCTGCCACTTCAGGCCCGGCCAGGTTTGAGAGAGTAGTCTGGTTCAGAGAGGAAGAGAGCAGGAGGTCGTTTTCCGCGATGGGATCGCTGCCCGCCGAGCCGGGCGAGAGATTGACCAGCTTTTCATTGGCGAGCAGGTTGGGCGAGCCTAGCTGTGCCGTCGAATCCTTGCGTATGCGCTGATTCGCGGGCTGGCCGTCAATCTTATTATCAATCGCCAGCCGGGCTTCGACCTTCGGGTCTTTCGGATTCGCGGACGGCGGCAGCAACTTCACCTCTTCGACTTTGCCGACACGCACGCCCGCAAGGCGCACCTCCGCGCCGGGCCGCAGTCCGTCGGCGTTGGCAAACTGCGCCCTCAAGTGCAGACGGCGCGTAAAGGGATTGATTTCGCCGGTCGCATTCAGAATCAAAAACATCAGGATGGCGATGGCGACGACGACCAGAATGCCGACGCGCAACTCGCTGAGACCGATGGTTTTTTTAGCAGGAGGCATAGCGCTAATGATGAACTATGAACGCTGCAACGATGAATAAAAAAGAAAGGTTTACTTCATCGTTCATCGTTCATCGTTCATCCTTTCCTTTCTTAGTGTCCGCGCAGGAATTTCTGGATATATTTATCCTCGGACTTCTGCAATGCTTCGTCCGTGCCGCTGAAGATGGGCTGGCCGTCGCGCAGCATCAGGACTTTCGTGTTAATCAGGCAGAGACGCTCGCCTTCCTTTTCAAAGACGACATCACCGGCATCGTTGACCACAGCATATTCCGAACTGAGATAGTGCAGATTGTTCATCTCGTGCGTGACGAAGATTGACGAAACGTCTTCCAGATCGCGTAGCTTCATCGCCAATTCGCAGATGGTGCGAGCGGTGGGCGGGTCAAGCCCTGCGGTCGGCTCGTCGAACATGACTATTTTGGGGTCGCCGACCAGCGCTCGCGCGATGCCGACGCGACGGCGCATGCCGCCCGAAAGCTCAATCGGCATCTTGTCAATCGCATCTTCGAGATTGACGAAGCGGAGCATGCGTCGCACTTCCGGCTCGACCTCATCTTCGGGCACGCCCTGTTCGTGTAGACGAAAGGCGACGTTGTCATAGACCGAAAGCGAATCGAAGAGCGCGCCCTCCTGAAAGACCATCCCGATCTTTTTCCTGACGCGCATCATCTCAATTTCGCTGAAATGCGTGATGTCCTCGCCGTCAACCAAAACCTGCCCGGCATCCGGTTTCAAGAGTCCGAGCACGAGCTTGATGGTCGTCGATTTGCCGCAGCCCGAACCGCCGAGAATGATTTTGGTCTCGCCCTTCATCACCTTAAAGCTGAGACCACTTAAAACCTTGCGGTCGTCGAAGGCCAGATGCACGTCGCGAAACTCTATGGCCGGAATCGCACGTTCGCGGTCGTCAACTTCCGCGAACGTTGACTCTGCGGCATCTTCGCTGACCTGATTGTCCACCTCCGGCGGCGGCGGTGGTGTTGGCTGTGGAATTTCGATGTCTGTAGAAGCCATAACCTTGCTGAAACCTTACTGCGGCATGTTGAGAATATACTGTAGCGCGCGCGCCAGAAAGAAGTCCGCGATGATGACGACAATCGAGGCCGTCACGACCGAGCGCGTCGTCGAACGTCCGACGCCGACCGTTCCTCCCTCCGTATTCAATCCCTTGTAGCAGGCAATCGTGCCGATGATAAAAGCAAAGACCGTCGGCTTAATTATGCCGCCCATAATATCATCAGTCGAGATGCCGTCGCGCACGGAATTGAAATAAGTATCGGAAGACATCCCGTAAATACCCGCCGCCACCGTCCAGCCGCCGACGATGCCAACCACGTCTGCGATCACAGTCAAGAGCGGCAGGGTGATAAGCAAAGCGATGATGCGGGGAGCGACGAGCTTACGAACAGGATCAGTGCCGAGGGCGCGCATCGCGTCAATCTGCTGCGACACGTTCATCGAGCCAAGCTCTGCGGAGATGGCAGAGCCGACGCGACCCGTCACCATTAGTGCCGTCAGCACAGGCCCCAGTTCGCGTATCAGCGAGAGCGCTACAAGATAGCCGGTCGTCTGCTGCGCACCATAATATTTCAGTGTCGGGAAGGTTTGCAGCGTCAGCACGCCGCCCGTAAAAAATCCCGTCAGGATGATGATAGTCAAAGAGCCGACGCCGATGGCGTCCATCTGGGCGATAGTTTCGGGAATGTATCGCGGGCGCTTGAAGAGTCCGCGAGCGGCGCGCGCCGCCAGTAACGTCGTCTCCTGCAATTCTAGCAGAACGCGCGTGGCAATGTTCATTCGAGAAACGGAGAGCGAAAACGCCCTTGCGCGCTTTTGGCGGGCGCAGGAGCGTTGCAGCCTGGCATTAGTATCAACAACAACATCGGACTCTAACGCCGGAAAGACGACGCGGGCCGCATCACAATAATTCTCCCGAAAATCTGGACGTGAAACCGCGCGATCTGTGAACGAGCAGGCTATGATGCTCAAAATATGCGCGATGCGTCAAGCGATAAATTCACGGGCCGCTGCCCACGCGCGGATGGGCCATTCAAACACAGGGCCGCTCTGCTCCGCGACTCGCCTACGCACCAGCACAAAGGCCGGTCAACGGTGTAGTTAACCGGCCTCTTCAGAACTGTTATTTCTCAACGAGGATTAAGGGCGTCGCCTGCGGAATGCTTCACGTCGCCGCTCGCGCGGAGAGACGACCGCAGGGCTGCTGTCGTCTGTTTGCAGCGCCGGTACGTTTTCTCGCTGTCTGAAGCGCTGGCGCGGAAACGCTGGTTGGCCGTCAATGTTTCCGGCCCTCCTGCGGTCGCGCAGGCGGCGTTCTCTGTTTAGCTCTCGACCTAGACGCCGCTCGGATTGCTGTTGGCGAAGAGTGCGAAGCAGACTGAGTTGTTCAGGTGTGAGGACGCGACGAATGCTTAATTCCGTCAAGGCGCGCAGCCGCGCAGCCGCCGCCTGTGCCTCAGCCAGTTCGCGTGCGCGTTCTTCGATAACGGCTTCGCTCGGAGCATCTGCATAGATGGCTTCATCGAGCGCTCGTTGCGCGCTCCGCAAACGCTCCGTCGCCAACCGCCGCCCTTCCTTATTCTGCTCGCGTATCAAACGAATCTGGGCCAGTTGGTCGGGCGTCAGCCCCAATGTCCTGATGAGATTTCTCTTCTGGTTGAGAGAGCTTTGCTCTGCCTCGTCGGGCGCAGCCGCCGCGCCGCTCTCCTGCGCGCTGGCAATCGAGGCTGTGAAGCACAGAAAAAGCAGAGAGAGCAGAAACGTCGTGGCTGCAATCATCTGTCTGTTGATAAATTTACTCATCGTAGTCTAGCTTACAGCTTACCTCTTAATTAGATTCATCTATCAGGTCGGAGAGACGCGGCAAGTCGTCCTCGTCGTTGGCTGCGATTGTTAAGCGCAGGTCGCGCGCAATCTCCCGCGACTCCTGCGGAGAAATTTTTACCCCTGGCCCACGGGCGAATTTCGGCTGTCCGGCGGCGTCATGCTTCGTGACCTGTTTAGTTTTCCTGCTTACACCGTCTTTCCCGTCAAGAGTTTCACTTATAACTTGCAAGCCAGACGCATCATCCTTCGACATGGCAGCAAGCATCTCATCTCTTTGCTTGATTCGCTGTTCCACCATCGCAGCTAATTCTTCTTCGGACGGCTTCACTGTCACAACCTTCTCCACCGTCACAGTCTTCGGCTGCTCTAAGTACTGAGCGATGGTCAGGGCGACAAGAGCGCAGAAGACTATGCCGAGCGCGGCGGTCGCAGCGCGCATCCACGCGGGCGCGAGTGTAAAGAATTCGCGCAGAGCGGCCAGCGCTGAACGCTTGCGGTCAGGAGCGATGACGGCTGGCCCAATGATGACGGGAGAGCTTGCCGTCGTGATTGTTGATAAAGGAGCGCCGAGAGCCTGCGTTCGCCACTCGCCGATGGAGGCGCGCACCTGCTTGAACTGCGCTAACTCTTTTTGGCAGGAAGCACAGTGTTGTGTGTGCGCGTTAAAATCCTGCGCCGCCGCTTCGTCTGCTTCGCCGTAAAGGCAAGCCACCAAATCTTCGGCACGCGCGCAAGCCGTTAGCGTGCTCATCGCTTCGTCTTTCGTCATCTCCCGTGTCTCTTTATCTTTCATCTTCTAGGCGACCTCTGCGCCGTGTTTCTCAAGTCGCATGCGTAGCTGCCTTAGCGCCGTGTAGAGTCTGCTCTTGACGGTGCTCAAGGGGAGGTCTAGCGCCTCTGCTATCTGCTGGAACGTCAACTCCTCGAATTCTTTCATCACGATGACCTGCCGCAACTCCGGCGGAAGCGCCTGCACCGCACGGCGCACGGCATCTGTCGTCTGGCGGCTTTCGATGACGTGCGCGGGCGACTCGCTTGCGGGCACGGAAAGGGAAGCGCCGTCAACTTCCTTTTCATCATCGAGCGTTGTTTCGCCGCGCACTTTGACACGCCTCTGGCGCGTGATGCACTGGTTGACGGCGATGCGGTGCAGCCACGAAGAGACTTTCGCATCGCCGCGAAAACCGCGTAAGCTCCGAAAGGCAGCGAGAAAAGTCTCCTGCGTGGCGTCGCGTGCGTCCTCTTCGCGTCCGAGCATCCCGTAAGCGAGCGCGAAGATGCGTCGCTCCCAGCGCCGCACAATCTCGCCGAAAGCCTCCGCATCGCCCGCGAGCGCGCGTTCTACCATCTGCTCGTCGCTCGTCGCCCTCTCCATTCTCCAGTGCCGTGCGTCGCACGCAAAGCCGCTCTCTCATCTACGGCGTCGCACCCGTAACTGCCTCAGTGCGCTCAATTATTTAGACGCACGATGACGCGTTTCAGCCGACCGAATTATCTTACACTTAGGGACTGAGGCTTAGAGAGTGAATTTTCGCTCTCCAAGCGTCAAGATTCTCTCTTCAAGAGGGAAAATTGGCTCTTTGGGAGTCAACTTTGAGTCTTTGAGAGGGAAGATTCACTCTCTAAGCCTCAACGTTGACTCTTTGAGAGAGAAATTTCCCTCTTCAAGAGTCAACTTTCACTCTCAAAGACCGAACTTTGACTCTCAAAGAGTCAATCTTGAGGCTTAAAGACTAAAAGTTCGCTCTCTGAGCAGGAACATCGGAGCTTGAAGCAAGAGGTTTCCTGCTCAAAGTACCCATTCTATTAGCGTTTGCGAGTCCGCAACGGCAGGGAAAGCCCTTTATGTCACCAATTAAAGAATGTAAAACTCATTGACAGGGATTTCCAGTGTGCGTAGTATGAAGGTTGAGCCGGTGAGAGCGTCTACCGGCCTCGTCGCGTCGAAAGAACCATTGACCTGCCTGAGACATTTCCGCAAAACGGCTGAATTGCCCGCTGCTAACTTTTTAAATTCGTAATGGACAAACGTTTGGGGCGCGTGCGCCTGCTCTACATAGTCCTGGGTGTGCTGTTGCTGGTCGGGCTGTTTCCGCTGACGATGGCCGGGTGGCTGTTATCCGAGCGTAGCGCTTTGGAGTTGCGCTCGGTCGAAAATCGTTACCAGGCACAACTCGTACAGGATAAAGCGCGACAGATAGAACTCTACGGGCAGCGCTACAGGGACGTTGTTTCGGGGCTGGCGCGTGCTTTCGAGTTGGCGGGCGGCGTTCGCGTCCTCAACGAGAGCGGTTCTGATGCGCGTTTGCAAAAAGCTTTACAGGATGACCCAAACCTCATCGCGCTCTCAATTGAGCCGGTGCAGGGTGTGCCGCACAGGGCTTTTCAGCCGGACGTTATCAAGCGCGAGGAGGTCGAAGAACGCGTCGGCGAAGTCCTGGCGCGCGTCGGCGGGCGCGGCCTAGTCGTCAGCCGCCCGCAGATTATACGCTCCGGTCAGGAAATGGCACTGACCATCGCTGCGCCCGTGATGGGCGGCGAGAGCGGCAACGAAGTAGTCGCGGCGGTCGTCGCCGTCATCTCTTTTCAGGAAGTCTTCAAAACCGTTCAGCAGCAGAAATCTAAGACCGAACGCGAACTCTTAAGCGCAGGGCTTCCAGTCCTCTTCGTCATTGACAAAGACGGGCGCGCGGTCGCACACCCGGACGAGCGCGTGGCCTTTTCCGAGCGACCGATGACGGATTTGAAGGTCGTGCAGGAATGGCAGGAGTCCAGCGCGCAGGTTCAATCGGCGCTCGCTCCCTTTACGGCGGAACGCGACGGGCAAAAACTGGAGATGCTCGGCTCTTACGCGACCGCAGAGCTTGATACAAACATGCGTCTCGGCGTGATTGCCATTCAGGATGAGCGCGCCGCTATGACCTCCGTCGCAGACATGCGCCGCCAGACGCTCATCATCAGCCTTGTGGCCGCAGTCTTCACTCTCATCATAGGGTTCTTCTTCGCCAAAAAGCTGACGCAGCCCGTGCAGGAGTTGGCGGCGGGTGCTCATCGCATCGCGACCGGCGACTTTTCGCAACGCATAGCGGTTCGCAGCCGTACGGAACTCGGCGCGCTCGGCGAATCGTTTAATTTGATGACAGACCAGCTTGAAAAATTCATCAGCGACCTTCAAAGCTCTGCCAACGAAAACCGCGAACTCTTCCTCGGCACGGTCAAAGCCTTAGCCGCCGCCATTGACGGTAAAGACCCGTACACGCGCGGCCACTCCGAACGCGTAGCACGCTTTTCCGTCGCCATCGCACAGGGGATGGATTTGACGGACGAAGAGATTGAGAAGATTCGCATTAGCGCCTTGCTGCACGATGTCGGCAAGATTGGCATTGACGATAACATTTTGAAGAAGCCTGCGGCCCTGACCGATCACGAGTTCGAGATAATGAAGGGGCATCCGCAGAAGGGCTTTAAGATTATGTCGCAGATTCCGGCGATGCGAGAGTTTCTGCCCGGAATGTACATGCACCACGAGATGATTGACGGCAACGGCTACCCGCAGGGACTCAAAGGCGACGAGATTCCTTTGATGGCACGCATCGTCTCCGTCGCAGATACCTTCGACGCGATGACGACCGACCGCCCTTATCAAAAGGCCATGAGTCTGGAAGCCGCCGTCGCCCGTATCAAGAGCCTTGTCGGCACACGTTACGACGAACAGGTAGTGGCCTCTCTGGTCGCGGCTTACGAATCCGGGCAGATACGCGCAGGCAGCGTGCGCTTGAAGCGTCGTCCGAAGGAGACTGTAGCTGACACCGCGCCGCTCGTTGCCGGACAAAACCAGTTGTCTCCGCCCGCGACTACCAACGCCGCCTGATTCGGCCCGGAAAAATTTTCTTCGTCCAGTCCTCATTCTTTATTGCCTTCGTGCGTGCGCCCAAGGGCGTCCGTGGAAGAAACTCAAGCAGGGCCGTACGCCGTTTCCTGTGCCTGATTGACTTCATGCTTTTAATAGCCTACAAGTCTCTCTGGACACTTGATTGGCGCAAGCTTTGAGCGCGGAGGATGTTAAAATGTTGAAGAAGTGCGCGGGACTACTCTTAATCTTTATGTTGCTGTTCGGCGAAAGCCTCCTGCTTGCCGCGCCGAAAATCGCGGCGGCTTCGCTTTTCGCGGCGGAAGAAGCGTGTGACGCGTCGGCTCAAACTCGCACCGCAAGGAAGCGCCGCAAACGTCAGCGGCGGCCTCGCCGAAATCGTCAACAACCAACGCAATCAAATCCGAACCCCGCGATAGAAGCCGCCGAACCCGCCAAATCTCCCAACAAGGGCCAACCTGTGCTGAGAGTTTACGATCCGTCTGAAGACGGCCCGCCGCCAGTGCGCCCGACCCCGACGCCGGGGATGAGAGACCCTGAAAAATAGTTTGAATTTTGCCGAAAATATGGCACGTAAGCGGTTGACTTTTTCACAAATCCGTACTACTCTGCGCAGTGCATTTCTGTTGCGTTCCGCTTGATACGGCTACCAATAGTAAGCATTCTTCAGTTTTTTCTCGTAGTAGACAGCATAATAAAGATAACGCTGCTGCCATCGGTTGGGCGTTCGTCAAACAACTGAGAGCAGCTTTTCTTGTGAAGCGCGGGGCGCGCGAAGGTGGATTCCTGAGTGTCGTTGAGCCTTATCCCAAGCTTCATCACTACAAAAACCAGCCAATTGACCACAAGGCCCCCATGCCATTTGCCTGAGACCGTGCTGTTTCCGACAATTTCAGGCCAATTTACACCCGAAACCCTATTTAATTGAACCGAGGAGTAATTTGAACATGAGACGAAAAGTCGCCCTGATGTTGATGACAGCGTTGCTGTTATCGTCATTCATGTTGCCTGCCATCGGGCAGACCAACAAGCAGACCACCAAGACGCCAGCTAAGACGACCGCACCGACCGTGGCGAAAAAGCCCAGCGACCTGCTCAAACAGGCGGCTGCGGCTGGAACGCCTTACACGGGCGCAGAAATAGATGCGGATTTGAGGATGCGCGCCGGTGGTAACCCGACGAACGCGTTGCGCGCGAATTATATGCGCAGGCGCGACGAGATGGTTGATAAACTGCGCGGCCTTCCGTTCCCGAAGGGTGTGGACGGCAATAAAATCCGCTCTAATGCTGTTCGTACACTCGAACGGCAGGAAGCCTCTTTGCGGTTGCAGCAGAGCGCTGTTTCTAAAGACGCTCTTGTGCGCGGCCCGCAAATCAACAGCACAAGCTGGACGCAGATTGGCCCCGCTCCGATCCCGAACGGGCAGACCAGCACCGTCAGCATGCCTGTCAGCGGTCGCGTGACCACCATCGCGGTGCATCCGACCAACCCCAACATCGTTTACGTCGGCACGGCGCAGGGCGGACTCTATCGCTCGCTCGACGGCGGCACGACGTGGGTTGCCATCATGGACAACGCGCTCACGCTGACCATCGGCTCTGTGGCGATTGACCCTAATGATACGAACACGCTCTTTGTCGGCACGGGCGAAGGCGGCTTTGGCGGCGGCCAGTTCTTCGGCGTCGGCATCTACAGAATCAGAAACGCTGAAACGAAGCCAATTCTCGAAGGCCCGTTCAACACGGCCACCAACACCTCGACCGGCTTGATGGCTAACGGTCGCGGTATTCCTAAAGTGATAGTGAACCCGAACGACAGCAACGTTATCTTTGTTGCCACCACTTCTGGCGGAAACGGTATGATTCAATCCGGTTCGGCTGGCATAGGCAACACGCAGCGCGGCGTCTTCCGCTCTGTCAACGCGCAGTCGGCGACGCCCACTTTCACGAAGCTCAACATCGCCGGCGCGACAGGCACGGGCCTGAATCCAGGCGCAAACCTTCCTGTCCATGATTTGGAATTCGAGCCGGGCAATCCGAATGTGCTGCTGGTCGGAGCAGTTGATTCTCTCAATACAGGTCACGACGGTGTCTGGCGCTCGACGAACGCGCAGGCCGCCGACCCCACAACCATCACTTTCACCAAGACGCTGCCCGGTGCCTGCCTCTGGTGCAACACTCAGATTGCCGTTAACAAAACTCTGGGTGTCGTGACTGTTTACGCCGCGCTCGAAACCGCTAACGGCGGCGAAGTGAGAAAGTCAGTTGACGGCGGCGTGACGTGGACTCCCGCTGGGCTGCCGACATCCATAGGGTTCTGCGGCGGGCAGTGTTTCTACGACATGCCCATCAACGTTGACCCCACCAATCCGAATAACGTTTTGATTGGCGGCTCAGGCGATTACGATGCCTTACAGACTCCCAACAAGCGTTCGGTTGACGGCACAAACTTCGTCAAAGCCTCTACGGGTCTGCACCCGGATTCACACGCCATTGAGTATGCTCCGTCCAATCCGTTGGTGGTTTATCACGGCAACGACGGCGGCGTCTGGCGCTCGAACGACGGCGGCGCGACGTGGGCGAGCCTTAATAACACGGGCTTCAGCGCCACGCAGTTCGTTGATATTTCGACGCACCCGACCGACCGCAACTTTATGATTGGCGGCACGCAGGATAACGGCACGCCGTTCCTTCAGCCGGAAAACAACTGGAAACTCGGCGACTTTGGCGACGGCGGCTATTCCTTGATTGACCAGAATGCCACCGATACCACCAACGTCACGGCCTATCACACGTACTACAATCAGCAGGGCACACAGGCGTTGTTTGTCCGCGCCAACAACCGCTCCGAGATTGACCCGGGCGCGGCTGGTTGGCCGACTTATCACGGCTGCCTCAGCGGCTCGTCGAACAACGGTATCAGTTGTTCGGAAGCTGTGCTCTTCTATGCTCCGATGCAGCTTGGGCCGGGCAATCCCAACACCATCTATTATGGCACGACGAGGCTCTACCGTTCCGCTAACAGAGGCGACACCATGCCCGGCGTCAGCCAGGCGATGACATCGCCGATAAGCGCCATCGGCATCTCGCTTCAGAACGATAACGCGCGCATCATCGGAACAAATACAGGTGCTCTCTTCGGCACTTCGACGGGCGCTAACCCGATGGTGAATTTGGATTCGGGCAACACTGTTCCGAACGTCTTCATCTCGCGCGCCGTCATTGACCCGAACGACAACACAGCGCCCTACACGGCCTACATCACGCTCAATGGCTTCGGTTTGCCAGCAGGCCAACACGTCTTTAAGACCACCAACCTCGCCGATGCCGGGACGACGTGGACAGCTTCCGGCGTGGGCATCCCCGATGTTCCAGTCAACAGCATCGTCGTTGACCCGCAGAACTCGAACCATCTCTATGCGGGAACGGACATCGGCGTCTATCGTTCGACGGATGCGGGCGCAAGCTGGCAGCCGTTTAGCGAAGGCTTGCCGCGCGTGGCCGTCTTCGACATGGAGTTTCAGGCGCGCAACGATCCGAGCATTCGCGTGCTTCGCATCGCCACACATGGTCGCGGCATCTGGCAGATCGCCGTCGCGCCCATCTTCAAACAGCGCGCGGACTTTGACACCGACGGCAAGTCGGATGTTTCAATCTGGCGCGGCAGCAACGGCCAGTGGCACATCCTTAACAGCATGGGTGGCTTCCGCAGAGTCGAAGGCGATTGGGGTCGTCTCGCTCTGGGCGACGTTGCAGTGCCTAGAGACTACGACGGCGACAACAAGGTTGACGTTGCTGTCTGGCGTGCCTCGGAAGGCAACTGGTACATGTTGCTGACCTCCAAGCAGGTCGTCAGCAATACGCCGACGCTGCGCAACTGGGGTATGTTCGGTGATATTCCTGTTCCCGGCGACTACGACGGCGACGGCAAGGCTGACCTTGCAGTCTTCCGTCCAGACGAAGGCAACTGGTACATCATCCAGAGCAGCAACAACGCCGGCATCGTTCGTAACTGGGGTCTGAGCACAGACAAGCTCGTTCCGGCAGATTACGACAACGATGGCAAGACTGACCTCGCCGTCTGGCGCGAGAATGAGGGCAACTGGTACATCATATACAGCGGTTCTAACACTGGGGTGGTTAAGCAGTGGGGCATCGCTGGCGATAAGCCTGTTCCTGCGGACTACGATGGCGACGGCAAGGACGATGTCGCCGTCTGGCGTCAGTCCGAAAGCAATTGGTACATCATCAATAGCTCAACGGGCGCTTCGACGGTTAAGACCTGGGGTAACCCGACCGACACTCCTGTCCCCGCAGACTATGACGGCGACGGCAAGAGCGACATCGCGGTTTACCGTGGAGGGGAAGGCAACTGGTACATTCTCCAGAGCTTCACCAATACGGTGCGGCTTGAGAATCTGGGCGGCACTGCTGGCGACCAGCCGACTCCGGCCACCTACACCTACTTGCCACAGTAATCCTTCGCTGTGAGGAGAGACGAGCGGCGCACGCGCCGTCATCGTCTCTCTTCATAGTCGGATGAATAACAAAAAGGACTGAGCATTCGACTTCAACGTTGAATGCTCAGTCCTTTTTCATTTCCCGCCGCAAAAGGCCAAATAAAAACAAGCGGGGGCAAGCCCCTCTTCCTGACCTGTGAGACAATCGCAGCTTGTGTGACTCAATCAACATAATCTCTGAGGTGAGGAAGGCGGGCTTGCCCCCGCCGTTTCGTTCTAATCTCAACCTTGCTTTGTTTGGCAGTCTGATATAACTCGCCGCCGCTCTCGCATCCAGCGCTTTTGTCCTCACGCCGCACTTGCGCTTATAATCATTTCCTTATTTCCCAACTTTCAAACCGTAAGGGTCTCGAAACTATTTCATGGCATTCTGGAAACGCAAGAACAAGGAACGGTTCGTCACACTCGGCCTCAACGAACCGCCGACGCCAGCAGCCCCGCGCGACACTGAACGAGCAACAGCATCACCGTCATCCACCACGCCCGAATTAGAGTCGCCCGCTGCTCTATCTCAAACGGAAACTCGGCAGCCACCTTTGCAGACAGCGCCGCCCATCCTTGAGCCTGCGATGACCGGCGCTGCGCCGACTCCGCCGCCGTCAGACGAAACGCAGACCATCACCGAACGCCCGCGCCCCGTCGCTCCCGCGTCTCCGCCGCCGGCGCGCCCCATCGAGACGCGCTCTCAAGAACCCGTCAAGCCCGCCAGCGCGCAGCGGCCTGTTGTCCCTTCGCGTTCTCCCTTCTCGACTTCGATTCTCGGTCTCGATCGCTCGATTGAAGAGCTACAGGCCGAAGAGGCGGCGCTCGAACAGGAATTCGGCGCACGCTTTCGCCGCGCCGTGGCCGCGACGCGCGAGTCGCTCTCGGAAAAGATTGACACTGTCTTTCAGGGACGCAAAGTAATTGACGCCGAACTCCTGGACGAGCTTGAAGAAGCGCTCATCGCCGCAGACATAGGCGTGCCGACCACCTTGCACATCCTCGAAACCGTGCGCCTCGGCATTACGCGCCAGCAGATAAACGACATCGCCGCGCTCAAGCAGGCGATTAAAGATGAACTGCTGACGATTCTCAAAGCATCCGAAGAGCAGGGCGTCGGCTCTGAGACAAGCGTCCCCGAAGACATCGTGCCCTACGTGATGATGGTCGTTGGCGTCAACGGCGTCGGCAAGACGACGACCATCGGAAAGTTGGCCCAGCGCATCAAGGCCGAAGGCAACGATGTGCTCATCTGCGCCGCCGATACCTTCCGCGCCGCCGCCTCAGACCAACTCGCAATCTGGGCCGAGCGCACAGGCGTTCCGCTCATACAGCAAAAGCAGGGAACTGACCCGGCAGCCGTCCTCTTCGATTCTTTGAAGGCCGCGAAGGCGCGCAATTCCGACGTGCTGATCGTTGACACCGCTGGACGCCTGCACAACAAGTCGAACCTGATGGCCGAACTGGAAAAAATGAAGCGCGTCGCGGGCCGCGAGGTCGAAGGCGCGCCGCATGAAACCTTGCTCGTCGTTGATGCAGTGACGGGCCAGAACGGATTGGAACAGGCGCGGCAGTTTTTGAAGGTCGCGGGCGTCACAGGCATCGTTCTGACCAAGCTCGACGGCACGGCCAAAGGCGGCATCGCCGTCGCCATCGCCAAAGAGTTGAATTTGCCCATCCGTTACGCTGGCATCGGCGAGAAGGTAGACGACCTCGTCGTCTTCGACCCGAAGCAATATGTTGACAGCCTCTTCGATTAAGTCTGGAGTCAAGAGTCGGGAGTCTAAAGTCAAAACAAAAACAGCCTCAGACTTTAGACTCTCCGCTTTAGCCTTCAGATTTTGGATTTAGATTTTTGACTCCAGACTCCAGACTCCAGACTCCAGACTTAGACGAGCGTATGATGCGGCGCGCTCTGGAATTGGCGGCGCGCGGCAAGGGGCTGGTCAGCCCAAGCCCGCTCGTCGGATGCGTCATCGCGCGCGGCGAAGGCGAGGTGGTCGGCGAAGGCTTCTACGTTTACGAGCAACTCATACACGCCGAACAACAGGCGCTCGAACAGGCCGGGCCGCTTGCCAGGGGCGCGACCGCCTATGTTTCGCTCGAACCGCACGCGCATCACTCGCGCACTCCGCCCTGCACCGATGCGCTCATCAAAGCAGGCATTAAACGAGTGGTCGCCGCCGCCAGCGACCCCAACCCGCTCGTCAACGGAAGAGGCTTCGCCCAACTGCGCGCCTCCGGCGTTGAGGTTCAACTCGGCCTCTGCGCCGACGAAGCCGAGCGCCTCAACGAAAAATATCTGCACTTCACGCGCACGAATCGTCCCTTCGTTCATCTTAAACTCGCCTGTTCGCTCGACGGGCGAATAGCGACCCGCACTGGAGACTCGCGCTGGATAACCGGCGCTCAGTCTCGCGCACGCGTCCACAATTTGCGGCATGAATACGACGCGATTCTTGTCGGAGCAGGCACGGCCATCTGCGATGACCCCTTGCTGACAGACCGTTCCGGCAAAATGCGCCGCCGCCCGCTCGTCCGCATCGTTCTGGACGAAGCTCTGCGTCTCTCAAACGCTTCGCAATTGGCCCACACAGCACGCGAAGCCCCCGTCATTGTCTTCACATCCGCACGCGCCGCAGCAACTTCGGCAGCCGCCGAGCTTACAGCGCAGGGCGTCGAAGTTGTGGCGGACGAAAGCGGCGGGCGAGACCTTCGCGCAGTGCTCAAAGAGCTTGCACAGCGCTCGCTGCAAAGCGTCCTGATTGAAGGCGGGGCAAATGTCGCTGGCGCATTCCTCGATCAGGGATTGCTCGATAAGGTTAGCTTCTTTATTGCTCCGCTGATTATCGGAGGACGCGATGCGCCCGCCGCCGTCGGAGGCAAAGGCGCAGAGAAAATCGCCGAGGCCATCAATCTTCGAGAAGTTAACATTACTCAGCACGGGCGCGACTTAGAGATCACAGGTTATCCTACACGGAATGAGGAATGAAAAAACGAAGCGCGGAGACACAGAGACGCGTTGACGCGGGAACGAAAAAATCATCTGCGCGTCGTCGCATCACACGCTCTACGCCTCTCCTTACTCGTTATCCATCGCTCATCTCTCATCATCCGAAAAAAAGTCTCGGACAGAATTTTCTGGTGGACGAGAGTGTGGTTGAGCGTATTGTGCGCGCGGTTGTTCCCGTTGTGAATGAGACAATTGTGGAGATAGGGCCGGGGCAGGGCGCTTTGACCGCGCGTCTTATTGAACAGGCCGGACGCCTCGTTGCTATAGAGTTTGACCGAGACCTCGTGCCCGTCTTGCGTGAGCGTTTTGGCGGGCGCGAAAATTTTGAGCTTGTCGAAGGTGATGCGCTGGCCCTGGACATCTGCGCGCTGGTTGGGCTAATGAACAAGGCACGCGTTGTCGCAAATCTGCCTTACTATATTTCGACGGCCATTTTGCAACGCCTGATTGAGCAGCGCCATTGTTTGAGCGAGATGGTGTTGATGCTGCAAAAGGAAGTGGTCGAGAGAATCACTGCGCCGCCGGGCGGAGGCGAGCGCGGCTATCTCTCTGTTCTGGTCGAGGCTTACTGCGAAGCGGAAAAGCTTTTTGATGTTGCGCCCGGCTCGTTTCGTCCCGCTCCAAAAGTTTGGAGTACGGTCGTGCGCCTGCGAGTGCGTCCCGCTCTTCCCTTCCGGGTGAAAGACGAAGCGCTGCTCTGGCGTCTGGCGAGCGCTGGCTTTGCGCAGCGACGAAAGACGATTTTTAATAACCTGCGGGCCGCCGCCGAACTGCGCACGCACATCGAGCAGAGCGGTGGGATAACAGAGGTGCTGGCGCTGGCTCAGATCGAGCCGCAGCGCCGAGCCGAAACATTATCACTAGAAGAATGGGCGCGGCTCAGCAACAGCATGGCTTAAGACAAAAGGTAAAAGTGTGGTGAAGCCAAATGTTATTACAAGGGGCTTCACCACACTTTTGCCTTTACCTTCTTCAGTTTATTTCTTACTAACCGTGTTGCCTTCCGCGTCAAAGAGCGTAACGTCGCCGAAGGGCGTGACCTGATCTTTGACCTTATCGTAGTCGCCGACGATGACGACCGCCGCGCGATAGGTGTCGAAGTATTTGGCGGCTGCCCGCTGAATGTCGGCAGCGGTCAGACCCTCTATCCTGGGCCGAAAGTCCTGAATAAAGCTTTTCGGCAGGTCGTAGAGGTAGACTGTGCTGATGCGCCCGGCGAGTCCGCTCTGGCTGGCAAGCTCGACGGAGAAGTTGCCGGTGCTGTAAGCCTTCGCCGCCGCTAGTTCTTCATCCGTCACAGGCGCGACGCGCATACGGTCAAGCTCGTAGAACATTTCGACCAGCGTCACGCCCGTCACTTCGTTACGGACGGACGCGCCCGCCAGCACGTAGCCGGATTGTGCTTTCGTCAAAGAAGTGCTGAAGGGCGAATAGGTGTAGCCCTTCGATTCGCGTATGTTGCGCGTTAGGCGCGAATAGAAAGAGCCGCCAAAGATTGTATCAGCCGTGCGCAAGGCAAAGTAGTCCGGGCCTTTGCGTTGGAAAGAAGCGTTGCCGATGTAGATTGTTGATTGAATCGAGTCGGGGCGGTGGATGAAATAAATCTGCCGCCTATCGCGCGAAGGAACTTGTGGAATCTGCTCGGTCGGCACGGGATGATTCTTCCATGAGCCGAACGCTTTCTCAATTTGCGCGAAGAGAGTATCGGGATTAAAGTCGCCGACGACGACGAGAAAAGAGTTGTTCGGCGCGTAGTATGTAGCGACGAACTCTTTCAGGTTTTCGCGCGTCAGTGCGGCGATGGCTTTTTCGTCAGGCACGACGAAGCCGTAAGGATGAGAGCCGAAGACGGCTTTCTGAAAGCGTTCGTTGGCGAGAAAGTTCGGGTCGGCGCGGCCCGCGCGGATGGCTTGAATCGTATTCTCCTTCGCCAGCTTGACTTCCGTTTCGGGAAACGCAGGGTGCTGTATGACATCGCTGATAAGGTCAAACAGCTTGGGCGAAGACTCGGAGAGCGATGACGCAAAGAGAGTGGTCGCGTCCTGGTCTGTAAAGAGATTGAGCGTGCCGCCGATGGCGCGCAATTCTTCCTTAATCTGTCGGCTGGTGCGCGTCTCTGTGCCTTCGTTGGCGATGGTCGCCGCCAGTTGTGCGATGCCCGGATGCTTTTCGCGGCCTGTTGCCTGTCCGACGCGGACGGTCAACTGCGCCGTTATCTTCGGCACGTTCGGCAAGGGCGCGAGAATCACCATCAGCCCGTTAGAAAGCTGCCGCTCGGTGATTTTAGGCAAATTCAACGGACGTGCAGGGCCGGGCGGCGGCGGAGTCGTTTGCTGTGCGCTGAGAGACACGGCAGACATCAAGACGAGTGAAATTATCAGGGCAAAGATGGTTGTTCTTTTTAATCGAAGCACGCTCATCATTCGCCTCCTTTCTGTTCTGGCACGCGATCAATGATGGTGCGATTTTCGGGAACGAGGTATTTCTTCGCCACGGCTTTGATTTGTGCGATGGTCACCGTCTGATATGGTTCGAGCACTTTGTTTATCAGGTTGGGGTCATCGCGGAAGAGCGCAAAGCTTGAGAGCAGGTGAGCTTTGCCGAAAGTGCCTTCCACCTGGTTGTAAAAGTTGGAGCGATAGCGCACCTTCGCGTCCGCCAGTTCTTTCTCCGTGACGCCATTTTGAATAATGTCTGAGAGCACGGCGTCCATCTCTTTGACGATTTCGTCGCCGGTGTGGCCGGGCTTGTAGGTCGTGCGCGTAGTAATCAGCATCGGGCCATAGTAGTCAAACTCGTTGCCGAAGAGATTGACCGAGCCATAAAGGTCGAGACTCAATTCCTTTTCTTTAATGAGCCGCTGGTAGAAACGCGAACTATCGTCGCCCTGCAAAATCAGATTGAGCAGCACCATCGGCGCAAGGTCAGGCGAATTTTGTTCGGGCGCGTGATAGCCGACGGCGAGCGCGGGAACTTTAGCCAGCTTGTCCGTTTGCTTGACGCGCTTTTCTTTGGTCTGCGGCGGCTCTGTGATGTCAGGCTTGGTGGGCTGCGGCTGCGCGGGGATGGCTGCGAAATATTTCTCGACCATCTTCTTGACCTCATTCGCGTCAACGTCGCCGACAATCGTGAGCACGGCGTTGTTGGGCGCGTAGTAGGTTTTGAAGAACGAGCGGACATCTTCTATGGTCGCGGCGTTGATGTCTTTCAAATCGCCGTAGCCGTTGTGCGAGTTGTAGTAATTCTGGTTGGCGTTGCCCCAGAGGTCTATCCACTCGAAGAGGCCGTAGGGCTGGTTAAGAACGTTGACACGCACCTCTTCGCTGACGACCGCCTGCTGGTTTTTCAGATTTTCAAGCGTCACATCAAGCGAGCGCATGCGGTCTGCTTCAAGCCAGAGGCCCATCTCAACGCGGTCGCTGGGCAGCGTCTCGAAATAGTTTGTGTAATCGAAATCCGTATGGCCGTTGAGGCTGCCGCCGTTGGCTTCGACGTACTTGGCGTGCTCAAACTTTTTGATGTTGGCAGAGCCTTGAAACATCATGTGCTCGAAGAGATGCGCGAAGCCCGTGCGCCCCTTCGGCTCGATGCGAAAGCCGACGTTGTAGTAGACGGCGACGGTCACAACCGGAGCAACGTGGTCTTCCGAGATGACCACGCGCAATCCGTTCGGCAATTTGTAGTAAACGACCGGCACGTTCAGCGGCGCGGCTGTCAACATGGGCGAAAGCGCCGCCATGACAAACAACGCGCAGAGCAACCGAGCGCTAAGCTTGCGGAAACTATCCATGATTAAACCTCACAATGATGAAGGTGAAACTGTCCCAAATCTGTCTGAAACTCTTTGATGCGCATAAGCTACTGAGAAGGCCGAGACAGGCGGCAGACCTTCACGGGCTTGATAGCGTTTCCAATTCAAAAGCTGTTGGGATAAAGGAGACGATGCGCCGGGTTCAAGCGGCACGCCAGCACTGTGTCTGGCCGAATTCGACTAACGTCAGATATGTACGGAAAGATTGAAGGAAAAGTTTCCCGGTTGTAAGTAGCGGCGGGCGGTTTTAAGAGAAATGATGGCCGCCGTCAACTGAGCGCCAAAACCATATGCTCAATCGCCTGATGCATGACCCAGAGCAGCGTCGGGTCTGTGGCTGTGAGAATGAGCGCGAAGAGGAAAGCACAGAGGCTTGACCAGAGTGCCAGAGACGAACTGAATGCGCGGTGCTGCTCAAAGACGCAGCCTTGTGAAGCCAACTCCGTCAATCGGCGCACGCGCCGGGCGACGCTCGCCGTATCCTCTCCGACCAGATGTGCGAGCGCGGGCATCGTCGGTTTCGTCTGCGGCGGAACGATGCGCGCAATCTTGACCAGCGCCGAGGCCAGATTGAGAGCCACTTGAGCGCCGCCACGCGCAGCATATTCGTCAGCCGCCGCCTCCGAAGCGTCGGCCCACGCGCAATCAAGCGAGCGCCCGCAGGGAACGATTAAGAGCGCATCGCGGCAGGCGCGTAAACTTGTGCGCTTAAAATTATCAAACGTTGCCAGATGTCCGCGCTCGTGGGCCAGAGCCGCCGCCATCTCCGCTTCGTCCAGCGCGTCGAAAACCTGTGTGGCGATAAAGAGTCTGGGCTTGAACGCGCCGACGATGGCGATGACCGGAAACGGATGACGAATGCGATAAGTCGGAATACTGATTCCGTCTAACTTCAGCGGCTCGGCGTGGCGCAGCCAATTGGCGTTTAAGAGCCGTGTTGCGCGCCACGCGGCCAGACCGCGCCAGAGTGCCAGCGCAATTCCGATAGCCGAAACGAAGGCCACCACAGCCAGTTTCGCGCTCACGACTTCGTCCGTATCTGTCGGCTCGTGCGTCAGGTAAGAAGGAGCCAGCAGGATCAGCACGCAGGCGACTGAGCCGATCATAGGAAAGAGCCGGAGCGCGAAGAGAAAGCGTGCGCGCATCTCCGCAGCCCAATTTTGTGCGCGTCCCTGCAGCGCACGCCAGAGCGCCGCCGCCAAAAGGGTAGCGAGCGCATTGATGGTCAACAGCGCCGCCAGCACGATACTGATTCCGAGCAGAGCGTACATGATTCTCTAATCTTGACGGCGTAGCTCTCGTCGCTTTTGTTTGACCAGGCGGTCAAGCTCGTCCAGCAGTTCGCGGTCGTGCTCTGTGACGGCATCAACAATGCAGGCCAGCACAGGCTCAGCCCCTGCTATTTCGCCACCGAGCAAGCCTTCGATGACATCGCGGGCCACGCCCTGCTCCATCTCTTCGCGTGAGACGCGAGGGCAATAGAGAAACGCGCGCCCGTCCTTTCGACGACTGAGCAAGCCCTTTTTATGCAGGCGGTCGAGCGTCGTCATAATGGTCGTGTATGCGATCTGCTCGTGGAAGGATTGGAAGATTTCGCGGACGCTCGACTCGCCGCGCCGCCACGCTTCGTCCATCACCTTGCGTTCGAGCTTGCCGAGCGTCTGGCACATCACCTCGCGCGGGCGCTTGAAACCGAGGAGAGTAAATCCGGGGATTTTCATGGCGCAGAGTATTAAATACATTCTAGTAGAGTGTCAACTATAAGAATCCACCGTGCTTCTCACCAGAGAGGAGCATCTTTTAGTTTCACGCGGAAGGGAAACAGGACGCGCTGTGTTATACTATCCGGCTAAATTTCTCCCGGCTGAGGTTGTCTATTGAGTGGGCCACAGCCGGGTTTTTCAGGAGAGTAGAGTAAAGAACACAGTGGGCAATGTATTGGAACTCATCCCGCTCGGCGGCGTCGGCGAGTTTGGGATGAATTGTATGGCCGTGCGGTATGACGACGAAATGATTGTCATAGACGCAGGCATGGGCTTTCCAGAAGAGAGCGTTTACGGCGTTGACGTTTCCATCCCAGACTTCGATTTTCTGGAAGAGTACAGGGACAACATCACAGCCATCGTCCTGACGCACGGGCACGAAGATCATCTCGGCGCTCTGCCTTACATTCTTAAAAAATTCAACGTTCCTGTCTACGCTTCGCACTTTACGGTCGGCCTCGCCGAACGCAAACTAGAAGAGCATGACCTCTTGGGCGATGTCTTGCTGCACCGCGTCGATCCGCGACAGGTCGTGGAACTTGGGCCGTTCAAGGTCGAGTTCATACGCGCGTCACATTCGCTTGTCGATTGTTTCTCGCTGGCGATTAGAACGCCAGTCGGGACTATCATTCATACGGGCGATTACAAGGTAGACGAAACGCCAGTCATCGGCGAGCCGATTGATTTGCGCACGCTCCGCTCTTACGGGCAGGAGGGTGTGCTGGCGCTGCTTTCGGATTCGACGAACGCGACCGTGCCGGGCCGCACGCCCTCGGAACGCGCCGTCATCCCGGCCTTCGAGGAAATCTTTGCAGAGGCAGCGGGGCGCATCATCGTCGCGGCCTTCGCTTCTTCGATTCATCGTTTGCAGATAGTGATAGACGTGGCCCAGCAGTTTAACCGTAAAGTCTGCGTGCTGGGCCGTTCGATGTTGAAGAACGTAGAGATTGCGGAAGAACTCGGCTACCTGGATATTCCGGACGGTTTAATTGTCTCTCAGGCTGAAACAAAGCGGCTTGACGATAACGAGATTGTCTTTCTCGTCACAGGCTCGCAGGGCGAGCCGCGCGCAGCGCTGTCGCAGATGGCGAACCAGAGCTATAAGGGGCTGACGATTGAAGAGGGTGATACGGTCTTGCTCTCTGCGCGGATTATTCCGGGCAACGAGCGCGCCATCTCGCGCCTCATCGGCTCAATTTACAAACGCGGCGCGAATATCATAGAAGAGAAGCGCCGATTGATTCACGTCAGCGGCCACGCTTCGCAGGAAGACATCAAGATTATGACCGAAGCTGTGCGCCCGAAATTCGTCGTCCCCATTCACGGCGAATATCGCATGCTGTTTCGTCATAAAGAGTTCATCAAAAACCATCTCAACTATCGCGAAGAGGATATAGTCCTCATCGAAAACGGCGACGTGCTCGAACTCGATGGCGAACGCGCCACAGTCGTTAACAAACACGAAATCGGTCGGACGTTTATAGACGAGACGGGCTTTGAAGAGATTGACCGCGAGATCGTGCGCGAGCGCAAGCAACTGGCTTACGACGGCATCGTGACGCTCGTCGTTACACTCGACGAAGAGACGGGCGAAATGGAAGCCCCGCCGGAAATCGTCGCGCGCGGCCTCCTGGGCGTGGACAGTTCGAACGGCTTTCTCAAGGAGGCGCAGCGCGTCGTGGCTCAGGCCGTCGAAAAGACGCCGCCTCTTGAACGACAGGATACGAGCCTGCTCAAAGAGCACATACGCGTCGAACTGAAGCGCTTTATTCAAAAACAGACCGGCGCAAAGCCAGTCATTATGCCTGTCGTCGTCCAGGTTTAAGCAAAGCTGAAGGCATGCCCGAAGACGCGGACGTAACGGAATTGCTGCGGCAAACGCGTGTAGAGGTCGCGCCCGCAACCTACTTTCTCATTGGCCTGCGACATGAAGAGTGGCAGCGTTTGCTTGAGAACCCGGAACTCAGCCCGCGCGGGAGTGCGCCCTACATGCTACTGCGCGACTCAATGGAAGTGACCTTGCTGCTAGACGAGACTGACTGGCAAACGATGCGACACGCGGCGCGCGACGCACGCGTCGAAGGCGGCTTTCGTCTCCTGACGCTCGATATTGAGTTGAATTGGTCAGTCGTCGGCTATTTATCGCGCGTGACGGCAATCCTCGCGGCGGCTGATATTCCGGTCGGCGCACTCTCCGCCTTCTCGCGCGACCATCTATTGATTAAGCAAGACGATCTCGGCAAGGCTATACGAGTTCTGGGAGACCACGTCGCGGAGTTATGTTGATAAAGGCAGGAGTCAGGAGTCAGAATCCAGAATTCAGAATTCAGAAGAAAACAAAATCAGAAGAAGCAGGTCGCCGCCGCTTATTCTGGCTTCTGACTCCTGAGTTCTGTTCTTTGACTTCTGGCTTCTGAATTCTGCCTTATGTTTGACTGGTCACAGAAAGTCGTTTTCATCACGGGCGCGTCGAGCGGCATCGGTCGGGCGCTGGCGATTGAGGTTGGGAAGCGCGGGGCGGCGGTCGGCTTGCTGGCGCGTCGCGCGGATGCTTTGCGTGAGTTGGTTGTTGAGGTAGAGCAGGCGGGCGGACGCGCCGTTGCGCTTCCGGCGGACGTGCGCGATGCGGCGGATGTGCGCGCCGCCGCCGATGAGTTGCGCGCACGCTTCGGCCATGTTGATGTGCTCGTTGCCAACGCGGGGATTGCGACGACCGGCCACATCACGGATGTGCGCGGCGAAGACGTAGCAGAAGTGATGAGCATTAATGTTGTCGGCGCTGCGAACAGCGTGGCGGCTGTGCTGCCGGAGATGGTAAAGCGTGGAAGCGGCCAGTTGGTGGCGATTTCGAGTCTCTCGGCTTATCGCGGATTGCCAAAGTCCGCCGTCTACTGCGCGAGTAAAGCGGCGCTGTCTGCCTTTTTCGAGAGCGTCAGGGTGGATTTGCGCGGGACAGGCATTGACGTGACGATTATTCATCCGGGTTTTATCAAGACGCCTTTGACCGCCGGGCGCAAGGCGCAGATGCCCTACTTGATGGAACTTGACGACGCGACGAAAAAGATTATTCACGCCATCGAAGCGCGGCGCAGGTCTTACGCTTTTCCTTGGCAACTGGCGAGCATCGTTCGCGCGGCGATGCTCTTTCCCATTCCGCTCTACGACCGCATAGTTTCCAAACGCTCATATAGAGAGTAAAGCGATTTTGGATTTTAGATTTTGGATTTTGGATTAGTGAGTTTCGTGGGCTTGAATTTCAGTTTTCACCACTCTGCTTCCCGAATCGCCAATCGAAAATCCAAAATCTAAAATCCAAAATCGAATCATGTCTATTCTTCAAGCCATCATCCTCGGCATCGTTCAAGGTCTGACGGAATTTATTCCGATTAGCTCTTCGGCACACCTGATTTTTGCCAGCCGCGCGACGGGACTTTACGAAGGCGTCGAGCAAGCTCTGCGAGACCAGCAGACGACCGCCACCATCGCCGTCATACAGTTGGGCACGCTGCTGGCCGTGCTCATCTACTTCGCACGCGACATCTGGAATATCACGTCGGCTTTCATCCGCGATCATCTGGCGCTTCTTCGTGGGCAGCGCAGCGAGGCGGCGATGGAGATGACGATGGTTGGTATGCGCGCCTCAAGGCTCTCGCAGGAAGCGTGGCTCGGCTGGCTCGTGATTATCGGCTCGCTGCCGATTGCGACCGTCGGGTTGCTGCTCAAGAAAGTAATCGAAGGGCCGTTGACGAAAAATCTCTGGTTGATTGCGACGATGATGATAGTCGTCGGGCTATTGCTTCTTGTAGCGGAGAAAATTGGCAAGCAGCGGCGCGGAATGGATGAGTTGGGCGTGAAGGATGCTCTTTACGTCGGCGGCGCGCAGGTGCTTTCGTTGATGCCGGGTGCGAGCCGGAGTGGTTCGACCATTATGGCCGGACTCTTCGCGGGCGAAAAACGCGAGACGGCGGCGCGCTTCTCCTTTCTGCTCTCGATTCCGGCGATTGCCGCCAGCGGCCTGCTTGAATTAAAGGAGGCCATACACAAATTGCCGGAGGGAAGCTATCTTGCGTTGGCCGTTGCGACAATCGTTTCAGGCGTTGTCGGCTACGCTTCGATCTGGTTTCTGCTGCGCTTTCTGCGGACGCATTCGACGGGCATTTTTATCGGCTATCGCTTAGTCGTCGGCTTTTTGATTATCGGTTTACTGCTCGGCGGTGTTCTGCAAGCGCAGGGCGGAGCAAGCGCAGCCGCGCCCGCCACGTCTACTGCCGCGCCCGCCGCGCAGCCCCAAATTGACAAGGCCACTAACAATAATCCGAAAGATTCGGTAAACTTATCTCGCCCCTCTTCACAAAAAGGAAAGAAGTCTGATTCGATTCGGAAGAGGCGGTGAAAGTTTTGATGCCAGAAGATAGCAAACGCGTTGAAGAAGCTCGCCTGCAACGCCCGCGCAGCCCGCGCGTGCCCGTCGATTTCTCCGTCGAGCTTTCGGGGAAAAGCCCCGGCGGCGAACCGTTTCAAGTGCAAGCCGAAGCCATCAAGGTCAGTCGCGGCGGCGCAACCTTAGTGACGGACGCAGAGGTCGGCGTCGGCGACCGCGTGCGCCTGACGCCTCCGTTCGGGCGCGCGCTTGATGCCGAGGTCAACGGCGTCTGGACGGATGAAACGGACGGCAAACAGCGCATCGGCGTCAAACTGCTCGACGCGCACGGCTGGTTTGCCGAATAACGGGTGATACTGATGCAAACGAAATGTTGGATTGTGCGCGAGGGTGACTCGCAACGCGCAGGTAAGCTCGCACGCACCCTCAACGTTTCGCCTGTCATCGCAGGGCTGCTTATCACGCGCGGCTACGCTGACGAAACAGCGGCCCGCCGTTTCCTGCGCCCCGCGCACGACCAGCTACACGACCCCTCCCTGATGCTCGGCATGAAAGAATCCGTCGAGCGAATCCTGCGTGCCATTGATGCTGGCGAGAAGATTCTTGTTTACGGCGATTACGATGTTGACGGAACGACGGGGACAGTCGTGTTGCGTCGTGCCTTAAAGCTGCTCGGAGCAGAGACCGGTTTCCACGTCCCGCATCGTTTCACGGAAGGCTATGGCATTCAGCAGGCGGCGCTGGAGAAAGCGCGTGCCGATGGCTACAGCGTCGTCGTCAGCGTTGACTGCGGCATACGCGCACACGAGCCGCTCTACTGGGCGCGCGACAACGGCCTTGATGTCATCGTTACGGATCATCACCTGCCGGACGAGGACGAGGGCGCGCCTCCGGCCTATAGTGTGCTCAATCCGAACCAGCGAGGCTGCTCCTACCCTGACAAGAATCTGGCGGGCGTCGGCGTCGCCTTCAAGTTGGCCCACGCTCTCTTTCGTGAGCGCGGAATTGAAAGCAAGGTCGGAGGCTTTCTCAAGATGGTCGCCATCGGAACGGTCGCAGACGTTGCTCAGCTTGTCGGAGAGAATCGCGCCATCGTCGCGCTCGGATTGGCAGACCTTGCGAGCGCGACCAATCCGGGCCTGCGCGCGCTGATGGAAGTCGCGGGCTGCGGCGACGGGCGTGGGATGACAGCTTACGACTTGGGCTTTCGTCTTGGCCCAAGAATCAACGCAGCCGGACGAATGGACGCCGCACGCGCCGTCGTAGAGCTATTCGAGGCCACCGAGAGAGAAGAAGCACGGCGTCTCGCCGCGCATCTCGATTCGCGCAACCGCGAGCGACAGACCGTGCAGAGCGAGCTTGTCAAACTCGCTCTGGATGAGTGGGGCACAACGGATAATGCTGCCGCTCACGTCGCCGTCATCGCTGGAGATAATTGGCATAGGGGCGTCATCGGCATCGCGGCCTCGAAGATTGCGGAAAAGCTCAACCGCCCGTGCATCGTCATCTCATTGGAAGATGGCGTGGGCCACGGCTCTGCGCGCAGCATAGAGGCTTATCATCTCTTGAACGGCCTGACGAGTTGCGCTGACCTCTTTGAGAAATTCGGCGGCCACTCACACGCCGCCGGGCTTTCAATCAAGCGTGAGCACATCGCGGAACTGCGTCGCCGCTTAAACGAACATGCCGCAGCCCTTCTCAGCAGTGAAGATTTACAGCCAGCTATCCTGATAGACGCTGAACTGCCCGCCGAAGCGCTCACCCTCGCGCTGGCCGAAGAGCTACGCGCGCTTGAGCCTTACGGCGCTGGCAATCCGCGCCCGCTGTTTATGACACGCGACCTGCGGCTTCTGTCAGAGCCGCGCGTGATGAAGGAGAAGCACCTGAAACTGTGCCTCGCCGGGCTTGACGGAAGACCGCTTGAGGCCGTCTGGTGGAGCGGCGTCGAAGAACTCGACGGGCAAACGCTCGCGCCCGGCACGTGCATCGAACTGGCTTACACCGTCGAGCCGAATACCTGGCAGGGTGTCACGCGCTTGCAGCTGTGCGTCAAGGATTTGAAAGCAGAGGTCAGAGGCTAGAGGTTAGAGGTCAGTTTTAATTACCAACCTCTGACCTCTAGCCTCTTAGTTGATATGCAAGAGATTAGACGAAGAAGAGCGATTGCGGTGGGTTTGCGTGCGCGCTTGCCTTTGGTGACGCGCGTGCTGGCGCTGTTTATCATCGTCGCCGGAATTATCTTCGTCGGCATCTCTTATTATCGGCTGCGCAATAACGAGCCTTTTCGGATGCGCGGCGAGACGCCGGAGTTATCCACGACGGTGACAAGCGTGGTCGAAGGCTACGAACGGCGCGTCACTGAGGGCGAGCGCCTGCGGCTCTACGTTAAGGCGGCGCGCGATATAACTTATTCCGACGGCCATCACGAGCTAGAAGAAGTTCATCTGGAAATCTATCCGCCCGTCGGCGATAAGCCCGATCAGATAACGGCTCATCGCGCCGTCTACCTGCCTGAATCAAGCGAGCAGACTAAGGGGCAAGCTGCGGTTAACACCAATTCCGTTTTGCCCGCTTCGACCACCGCCAAAATCATTTTCACGGGCGACGTGAATATAGAGACGCGCGATGCCCTGAAGGTGAAAACAGAAAAGCTTGTCTACGATCAAAAATCCGAAGTCGGGGAGACAAGCGAACCCGTCTCCTTCGAGCGGCAGAATGTTTCGGGCAAGGCGACGGGTGTAGTGGTGGATGCGAAGCACAAGAAGATGGAGATGAAGAGCGCCGTCGAGATAACGATTACACCTGAAGCCAACGCAGGCGCAGCGGCGAAGAAGGGAACACGCGGGCAGCCCGTGACGATTCGCTCAGCGCGCGCCTCCTTCGACCATTCGTCCTTGCACCTCGTCTTCACCGGCGGCGCTACCGCCGAACAGGCGCAGGACGTAATGAGCGGCGAGACGCTTTCGGCCACGCTCAACGAACGAAAGCAGCTACAAAAGATTGAAGCGCGCTCTAATTCCTATTTGCGCTCGATGTCCGAAGGGCGCGCAATTGAGGTGCGCTCCGTTGACATGGATTTCTACATGAACGGAGAGCAGCAGCTTGAGCGCGCGCTGGCCTCACGCGATGTGAAGGCCAATAGCCTCAATGCCGATTCGCAGATGGAGTTAATTGGCCCAACCGCGCTCGAAGTTAATTTCCAGAAACAGAATGAGCGCAGCCTGCTCAGGGAGATGCGTGCCGACGGGCGCTCTGTGCTGAAACTCGCCGCGCCGCAATCGCGAGCGAGCGATGTGCGCGCGGCCAACAAGCAGTTGACCGCCGATGCTGTCAAGCTTTTCTGGCGCTCTTCGGGGCGCGACCTAGAAAAAGCCGAAGCCGTCGGCAACGCCGAACTGATTGTTGACCCTGTGCAGAAGAACGCAACCACTGATCGGAAAACTCTGACCGCCCCGCGCTTCGACTGCGACTTCTACGAAGCGGGCAATCTCGCGCGCAATTTTACGGCTTCCGGCGGCGAGAGCAAGGTCGTCATAGAGCCGCATCAACCGACCGCAGACCGTGCCACGCGCACTCTGACCGCACAGAAAATAGCAGCCGCCTTTGTCCGCGAAACGCAGGATGTCGAGCGCTTGGACGCGCAGGGCGACGCAAAATTCAACGAGCAGGATCGTCAGGGGCGCGCGATGAACGCTTCCTACACGGCGGCTGATGAGACGGTTCGCCTGCGCGGCGGTGAACCCGTCGTCTGGGATTCGCGCGCCCGCACCAAAGCCATCGAAATAGATACGGACACGCGCAGTGATGTCTCGTTTACGCGCGGAAAAACGGCGACCACCTATTACAGCCAGGAACAAACGAACGGCGCGACACCCTTCTCAAAAGTGAAGAGTCCGGTCTTTATCGTTTCAGACCGTGCGGAGTTTCGCCATACGACGGGCGTGGCGATTTACACGGGCAGCGCTCGTGCATGGCAGGACGATAATTTCGTCAAGGGTGACCGCATCACTATCTATCGCGAAAATAAGCGCATGGAGGCGGACGGCCACGTGCAGAGCGTGCTTTATCAAGCGCGTGGTAAGAACGCCGAAGTCGTCCCCGCGTTGGCGACCTCCGACCGCATGTTCTATTCGGAAGTTGACCGCATCCTGCATTATGAGGGGACGGTCGACATCAAGCAGGGCACGGATCGGATTCAAAGCGCGGTAGCCGATGTCTACCTTTTGAAAGATACCAACGAAGTCGAAAAGACCATCGCGCAGCGCGACGTGGTAGTCACACAGCCCGGCAGGCAGGGCAATGGCGAGTGGGCGCAATACACCGCCGCCGATGAAACCGTCGTCCTCAAAGGCAAACCGGCGCGCGTCGTTGATACGGAGCAGGGAACGACGGAAGGGGGACGTTTGACTGTCTATCTGCGCGAGAGTAGAGTCATCGCCGACGATGCCAAAGGCCCACAATCGCCCGGTCGCGTGCGCTCCGTTCACAAGATAAGAAAGCAGTGACAGACGACAACAGAAGAGTGATATTGTCAAAAAGATTTCTGCTTGTCGGATACGATATGCAGTGCGTGACAAACAGAATGCCTGTGTTGGAGAGAATCGGTTTTCATCTTTTACCAGCTTTACTGCTGCTTCTCGTTTTGTCGACTTCTGCGTTTGCGCAAAGCGAGAAGAAGATAGCCTACGCCGTTCTGCTGGATAACACACGCTCGCTGGAAAAGCAGTTTCCGCAGGTGTTACTGTTCGGCAAAGGAGTCGTCAAGCAGATTCGCCCGCGCGGCCCCGTCTCTTTATTCAGTTTCATCTCGAAATACGATAATGATTTTTGGTTTATTGGACATGCAGAAGATAAATATGAAGGACGTAATAGCGAGCGCGCGGTGGCGGCTTTAGGAGTGGAATGGAGTCAGGACGAGAAAGAATTTGGTCGTTACATTGATGCCCTGCCAATTGTTAAGGGGAATACGGCCCTCCTTGAGGCCATTGAGTCAATGGCTGAAGCGCTTGATGCAAAAGTAAATAGTGAGAAAGAATCTTTTAAAGACAAGGTGATAATTTTAATCACAGACGGGGAGCACAGGGAGGAATCGGTAACTGGCGCGACGGGCTATGATGCGACAACAGAGCAAACTAAGGAGAAAACGCGGCAACTCATAAAGTTGCTCAAGAGCATCGGAATCAGAGTCTATGCGGTCGGGCTGATTAGAGATTTGAACTCTACTTCATTTGGTAAGATGAGCACTAAAGATAGAGCCGAAGCGTTTCTCAAAAAGATTACGAAGGAAACGGGCGGGCGGGTTGACTTCCCAAAATCGAAGGGCGTCGATGTCGAAAGCGTGCTCAGCGAACTGTTAGCGCAATAGCAACCAGCGAGAGCGCCCTTTCGCGAGTCATGCAGCAAACGAGCCTTATGTTGCCTTCAACTTGCTACTTTGTTTATGAATAGCACAGAGACGGAAGACAGGGTATCTGAGCAAATAGAGGAGGCGCGCTCGACGCATCTTGAGAGGAAGGCTGTCGAGACGCGCGTCGCTCATGGCACTCCGTCGCCCGAAGCGCTGGCCGCCTCCGGTTTGCAAAAGAGTTATGGCAAGCGGCGGGTGGTGGATGACGTGAGCCTCTACGTCGAGCAGGGCGAGGTGGTGGGATTGCTGGGCGCGAACGGCGCTGGCAAGACGACGACCTTTTACATGATTACGGGACTTGAACGCCCAGACCGTGGCACAATTCGCCTGGCCTCAAGGGATGTCACAAAGCTGCCGATGTATTTGCGTGCGCGCCTTGGTCTGGGCTATTTGCCGCAGGAGCCTTCCATCTTTCGTAAGATGACGGCGGCGCAGAATATCCTGGCGGTGCTTGAGCCGATGGGGCTGCGGAGACGCGAAAGATTCAAGCGGCTCGAAGAGCTTTTGGAAGAGTTTGGCATCGCGCATGTACGCAATACACGTGGCGATGCGCTGTCGGGCGGCGAACGTCGTCGCACGGAGATAGCGCGGGCCATCGCCACCGACCCGCAGTTTATTCTGCTCGACGAGCCTTTCGCGGGAATTGACCCGAAGGCGATTGACGATATACAGAGCGTGATTCTTTACCTGCGCGACCGTGGCATAGGGATTCTGATTACCGACCACAACGTCCGCGAAACGCTCGGCGTCACAGACCGCGCATACATCATGGCCGAAGGCCGCATCTTCCGCGCGGGCGACCCGCAGAGCCTCGTCAACGATACGGAAGTGCGCCGCCTTTACCTCGGCGAGCGGTTCAGTTTGTAAATCAGTTTTCGGTTTTCAGTTTTCAGAAAAAGATTTGAGCTTCGATGAACTATAATTTAATGTTGGTTTTGCCTCTCTTCCACACGTCCCTCTGAAGACTAAAAACTGAAAACTGAAAACTGTTGGCTGACGACTGACGGCTTTTTCAGTTATAATCTCCCTCGCGCTTGAAAAAGCGCTCAAGATAAAATTCACTCGGTCGGATTTGGAAAGCCGTAGATAGACGATTAAGGTATGTCCGCTAAACTCACGCTTGGTCTGAGTCAACGTCTCGTGCTGACGCCGCAGTTGCGCCAGCGCATAGAGATGCTGCAGATGACCACCCTCGAACTCAGCGAACTGATTCAGCAGCAATTGCTGGAAAACCCCGTCCTCGAAGAGGTCGCATCAGCAGACGAGACACGCGAACTGTCTGAGAATATCTTAGACCAACTGGCGAGCGCCGACGCTGCCAGCAACTTTGACCTTCCGGCGGGAGAGACGGAAGCCAGCCTGAACGGCTCTGCCTCCGGCGTTGGCGCAGACGCCGATGCTGTGGCGATGTACACGGAAGCGGACACCGCAGCCGCCGTTGATGCTGGCGTTGACACTGCCGCCGACGTGGGCGAAGAGATGGGCGCGGACGAGGCTTCGCGCGATGCTTTTGAAGAGATAGATTTCGGTCGCGAGTTTCAGGATTACTTAGACCCCGGCTACAAGACCCAGGAGTTTGAGTACAAGGAAGACGCACCGACCTTCGAGCAATTCCTGACGCGCCCGCCAAACCTTGCTGAGCATCTTGAATGGCAGTTGCACATGACCACGCACGACGAACAGGTGCGCGAGGCCGCCGAGTGCGTCATCGGTAATCTGGACGGCGACGGACGCCTCAACGCGACCGATGAAGAGATCGCCGCGATGGGCAATTGGCCGGAAGAACTCGTCGAGCGGGCGCGGCAGACCGTCATGCGGCTTGACCCTGTGGGCTGCGGCGCGCGTGATGCGCGCGAGTGTCTGCTCGTTCAATTGGAAGTGCGCGGCGAGAGCGACCGCTTGGCCGCCCGCCTCATCAAAGAGCACCTGCTCGATTTGCAGCAGCACAAGCTGCCGAACCTCTCAAAGCAGATTGGCATTGATGTCGAAACCCTGCTTGATGAAGTCAACTTTATACGCTGCCTTGACCCGTTTCCGGGCCGACGCTATTCGTCTGACGAGCCAATTCTCATCGCGCCGGAAATCTATATTGAAAAGCTCGATGAACTGGACGAGACGGATGAGCTTGGCGGCTACGTCATCTACTTTGCAGACGACGGCAGCCCGCGCCTGCGCATCAGCCGCGATTATCAGAAAATGATTGACAGCGGCAAAGCGACAAAAGAAGAGCGCGACTTTATCCGCGATAAGATGCGCTCGGCGGTTGACCTGCTGCGTAACATCGAGCACCGGCGGCAGACCATCTACAAGGTCGTCGAATCCATCGTTAAGCGACAGCGCGAATTCTTAGACAGGGGCGTGCAGTACATACGCCCGATGATGCTCAAGGACATCGCCGAAGACATCGGGATGCACCTTTCGACCGTCTCGCGTGTCGTCAATCGCAAGTATGCGCACACGCCGCAGGGCGTCATCGAATTGCGCCGCTTCTTCACCGAAGGGATGATGAACGAAGAAGGCGAAGAAGTCTCGACGCGTATCATCAAGCTCAAGATTAAGAAGCTCATCGAAGAAGAAGACGCGCACAATCCGATTACGGACGATCAGGTCGTTAAGATTCTGCTCAAAGACGGCATGAAGCTGTCGCGGCGAACGGTCGCCAAATATCGCGACCAGATGCAGATACCGGGGTCGCGCGAGCGCCGCGCCGTAGTCTAAAAAGCAGTGGTCAGTGGCCGGTGGTCAGTAGTCAGTTAAAAACGACTGGCTTTCTACTGACCACCGACCACTGACCACTGACCACTTTTTCTGGGAGGGTACTGATGGAATTTGAGTACACTGGACGCCACGTTGATGTGACGCCAGCTATTCGCACGCACGTCGAGGAGCATTTTCAAAAACTCGAACATATTTTTAACGATTCGACGGCGCGCGCACACGTCATCATCGAGGTTGAAAAGAACAGGCAGATCGGCGAAGTGCTGGTGCACTGGCGCGAGCACACGTTGACGGCGACCGATACCAACGCCGACATGTATCAGGCTTTGACGCGCGCCATCGCCAAGATTGAAAAGCAGGCGCTCAAGCTGAAGAAAAAGATTATTGACCGCAAGCAGGGCGCGAAATCCGCAGGCGCAGTCGCACCGCAGCCGGACGGCGACGTGGAGGCCAGCCCCGCCAGGCCGCGCATCATCCCTGTGCGCCGTTATACCGTCAAGCCGATGACGGTCGATGAAGCGGCGCTGCAACTCTCCGGCGAGGCAGACCAGTTTTTAGTCTTCCGTGATGCAGACACTAATCGCATCGGCATCATCTACAAACGCAAGGACAACAACTTCGGCCTCATCGAACCCTAAAGGCGGTTTCAAGTTTCAGGTTTCAAGTTTCAGGTTTTTCGTTCTCTTACTTGAAACCTGAAACTTGAAAACCTGAAACCTGAATGTCAAGCGATCAGCCCGCCATTACCATTAGCGAGTTTATAGCGAATGCGCCCGCGCGTCTCGGATTGAGCGTGCTGGCGGGGAGGCCCGGTTTGGATGAGCGCCGGATTACGCTGGCGCGCATACAGAAACTGGGACTCGCGCTCGCAGGGTTTACACACTACATTCATCCGGGCCGCTTGCAGATCGTCGGCCAAAGCGAAATCTGGTTTCTGGGCCAACTTGCGCCCGCCAAGCGGCGCGAGGCCATCCATAATCTAGCCCTCGAAAAAATCTCCTGCGTGCTGGTGACGAAGGGGCTTGAGCCGCCCGTCGAAATGATTGAAGCGGCAGAGAGCGCCAGCCTCCCTCTTGTCAGCACTCCGCTCGTCAGTTCCATTGCCATCACGCTCGTTATGGATTATTTGCAGGAGCGGCTTGCTCCGCGCGCCATTCGTCATGGGGTGCTGATGGATGTTTACGGACTCGGCGTGTTGATTGAAGGAACTTCGGGGATAGGGAAGTCGGAATGCGCGCTCGATCTGGTGGCTCGCGGTCATCGTCTCGTCTCCGACGATGTGGTGGAAGTGCGGCGTATAGGGCAGGAGCGAATCGTCGGCAGCGCACCCGAACTCCTGCGTGAGCATCTGGAAATTCGCGGGCTGGGAATCATCAACATACGCGATCTGTTCGGCGTCTCGGCGGTCAGCACCGCCAAGAACATAGACCTCTCAATCAAGCTGGAACGCTGGGACGAGGCCGGTGAAGTCGAGCGTCTGGGAATCGACGCGCAGGCAATTGAAATCCTCGACGTTAGTGTTCCGCAAGTGCTGATTCCCGTCAGTCCGGGACGAAATCTTTCGACCCTGGTGGAAACAGCCGTGCGCGTGCAGATGCTTAGAGCGCGCGGCTACGATGCCGCACAGACTTTTGTCGCGCGACACGCGGAGATGCTGACCAAGGAGTCAGAAGTCAGGGGACAGGAGCCAGTAGAAAAGCAGAATCCAGAATTCAGAATCCAGAAGTCAGAGTGATTGGCTGAAACCACTTTTATTCTATTCTTTGATTTTCTTTTCTTCTGACTCCTGGTTTCTGAATTCTGCTTCATCATATGCCTAAAACAAAAGAGGCGAGAACAAACGGGGGTGCGCCGGACATCGTTATCATTACGGGCCTGAGCGGTTCGGGGATGTCTTCGGCCACCAACGCTTTTGAAGACCTCGGTTATTTCTGCGTCGATAATTTGCCGGTCACGTTGTTGCCGACCTTCGCACGCCTGGTCGAGCCGGACGAAGAGAATCACGCGCGCATTGCACGGGCCGCGCTCGTCATCAACATTCGCGAGGGCCATTTTCTGAAAGAGTTTGAAGCGCAGCTTGAAGGCTTGCGCGAGCGTGGCTTGCAGGTCTTCGTGCTTTTTCTGGAAGCTTCGGACGAAGTGCTGCAACGCCGTTTCAGTGAGACGCGCCGCCCGCACCCGGCAGATACAAGCGACGGCCTTCTGTCAGCCATTCGCGCCGAGCGCGCGGCGATGGCCGACATACGCGCTCTTGCAGACTACATCATTGACACGACAGACGATACCGTTCACTCTCTGCGCAGCCGCCTCGTCGAACGTTTCAGCCCGAACACGCAGGGGACGCCGATGCGTGTGCGGGTCTTAAGCTTCGGGCACAAGTATGGAAGCCCGCCCGATATGGAATTGCTCTTCGATGTGCGTCATCTGCCGAATCCTTTCTTTGTGCCGGAGTTGCGTGACCTGTCCGGCCACGACAAGCGTGTGGTCGAGTACCTGAAGGCGCAGCCGGACGTGACCGAGACGCTCAATCGTTTTTCAGATTTGCTTGACTACCTCTTGCCTCTGTACAAGCGCGAGGGCAAGTCTTATGTCACGGTCGGCATCGGCTGCACGGGTGGGCGACATCGCTCGGTGATGATCGCCAACGCGCTCGCACGTCGCCTGCGCCGAACAGGCTTCGACGCTCAGCCCGCGCATCGTGACATCGGCAAAGCAAAACGCCGGAAAGCAAGTAAGAAGTAGGAACGAGGAAGTTGGAATGATGAACGCTGAACGATGAGTAGAAGACAGTTGTCAGTTTTCGGTTTTCAGTTTTCAGCACATACAAGTTGCTTTCTGCTGAACACTGAAAACTCAAAACTGTAAACTGCGTTCATCGTTCATCGTTTCTTAGCGGTTCTGTGGCAAATTATAATTAGCATTGAAGGCGGCAACGAAAATAAATGGCAGAGCAAACGGAAAAATCTGACGAGGCGCTTTCCAGTGGGCGAAAAGTAGCGGGCGTCATCGTGACGCACGGTCATCTGGCTGGCGAATTGTTGGCGGCAGCCGAAATGATTATCGGCTCTATCTCGCACATCACGGCGATCTCAATTGGCTGGCACGACGATGTTGAGGCAGCCCATAACGAAATAGAGCGAGCCATCGCGCGCGTCTCGCAGGGTCGCGGAGTGTTGCTCCTGACAGATATGTTCGGCGGAACGCCGACCAACATCGCTTCGATGTTTCTCGCAGAGGGCGAGGTTGAAGTCGTGACCGGGGTCAATCTGCCAATGGTTATCAAGCTGGCGAGCCAGACGGAGGAAGAAGCGCTTGCCAGCGTCGCGCGCCGCGTGCGCGATCAAGGGCAGGAGGGAATCTATCTGGCGGGCGATCTCTTGTCGCCGCAGAAGAAGCAGTGAATGATCGAGAGGCGTGTGGTTGTCATTAACCGGCTCGGTCTGCACGCACGAGCGGCAGCGCTGCTGGTGCGCACCGCCAGTTGTTTTCAGAGCGTGCTGCGGCTCGAACGCGCCGACGGTACGGCGAGCGCCGACGCCAAGTCAATCTTGTCCGTGCTAATGCTAGCGGCGGCGCGTGGCACTGAGTTGCGCGCCACAGCCGAAGGCGCTGACGAAGGGGAAGCGATGAGCGCGCTGTGCAGGCTTTTCGCAGATGGTTTTGGAGAAAACGAGCAGTGAGTGTGCGGCGAGAGAGAAAGGAAACGCGCAGAAGCGGCCTCGGCGTCTCGGACGGAGTGGTGGTGGGCCGCGTGCTCAGAATCTTCAACGGCACGCGGCAAGTCTACCGTGCGACGCTCGAAGATGCCGACCTTGAGCGTGAGACGCGACGGCTGCGTGCCGCCATCCGACTCGCACGTCGCCAGTTGCTGGACATCAAAAAGCGTGCGGAAAAAGAGATGGGCGCAGAGCATGCCTACATCTTCGACGCGCATCTGCTGATGCTCGAAGACCGCAAGCTGCTCGAAGACATAGAGGGCTACATTCGCACCGAGAGGGCCAACGCCGAATGGGCCGTGAAGGTAGCAGCCGACCGCCTGCTCGCCATCTATTCGGAAATTAAAGATGATTACCTGCGCGAGCGCGGCTCGGATATAGAAGATGTGATGCAGCGCATTCTCGTCGCCTTGAGCGGCGAGCAGCCAAAGCATCGTCGTCTAACGGAAGATGCCGTCATCGTCGCAGAGGATTTGCTGCCTTCTACGGTCGCAGAGTTGGACTTCGAGCACGCGCGGGCCATTGCGACCGACGCGGGCGGCTGGACTTCGCACACGGCCATCATCGCGCGTGCGCTCGGAATCCCATCTGTCGTCGGCCTGCGCGACCTTCATCGACAGGCGCGCACCGGTGATGAAATCGTCGTCGATGCGCTCAAAGGCGAAGTCGTGTTGCATCCGACAGCGGCGACGCTCGAACATTATCACGCAGTTGCAGACAGCATCTCTGTCTCGCGTCTCTCTGCCTCCGAGGAAGAACGCGGGCCGCTTCGGACGCTCGACGGCGTTGAGATTCTGCTCCGGGCCAATGTGGAATTGCCAGCCGAGTATGAAGGCGTGCGTCGCTTCGGTGCGCGCGGCATCGGCCTCTATCGCTCAGAGTTTCTACTATCGCACAGGGGCGCGATGCCTGACGAAGAAGAGCAGCGACTTGCTTACCTGGAGGTCGCACGTCTGGCAGGCGACTACCGTGCGATTATCAGGCTCTTTGATTTGGGGGGCGACAAAATGGCGGGCATTCCCGCCGAGGCGGAGCGCAATCCTGCGCTCGGCCTGCGCGCAATTCGCTTCAGTTTGCACCATGAGGAAATCCTGCGCACGCAGACGCGCGCCGTCCTGCGCGCCGCCGCGCATGGCTCTCTTGATATAGTGCTGCCGATGGTTTCGGATGTCTCGGACGTGCGAGGCGCGCGGGCGATAATTGACGAAGAGCGTGAGAGGCTTGGAAGTGAAGGACAGGAAATCGGGCAGGTTAGAATCGGGGCGATGATCGAAGTTCCGTCCGCCGTTTTCACAGCCGAAAAGCTCGCGCGCGAAGTGGAATTTTTTAGTCTCGGCACGAACGATCTGGTGCAGTATTTGTTGGCCGTTGATCGGGGCAATGATGAAGTGGCCGGCTGGTTTCGTTCTTTGCATCCGGCTGTGCTGCAAAGCATCAAGCGGACGCTCGATGCTGCGCGCGACGCAGGGATTCCCGCCAGCATCTGCGGCGAGATGGCGGCCACGCCCGTTTACGCCGTCGTCCTGCTTGGCCTCGGCGCGACTGACTTCAGTATGACTTCTTCGTCAATCCCACGCGTCCGCCGCACGCTGGCCGGAGTCACTCTGGCTGACGCACGCGCCATTGCTGCCGAATGCCTGGAGTGCGGAAGCGCCGACGAGGTGGAAGAAAAGGTGAGGACACGCTTCATCGCTCTGTGGCCGCATCTTTTCCCGCTAAAATCCTTGCCAGCATCAAGAGGTCAAGAGTAGAATCCAGATTGGCTTAAACTTCGTCGGCTGCAAAATTTAATCGGGCTGGGAACTTAAGCCTGATTCTCTGTTTTCTCATCATTTAATACCTTGCGGCGCAGCACTTCGGGCGTCTGCCAGACCAGAGCGGTATTTTCCAATCATCTTCGGAGAGCAGCGATGCGTAATCGCTTGGGTGCGATGAGCGTACGGCAATTTTATCGGCGCAGAAGATTCGGCGTGGCATTCGTCGCGGCGCTTGTTTTCTGCGCGCTCGGCATTGTGCTGTTGACTGATTTGTACCAGACGACTGCTGCGTCGCCGATGCAGTTGGTGCGCCTGAACGTCAGCCAGGACTCCGGCATGGTACGCATTGAGATTACGGCTGACGGCTCTTTCGCAGATGCGACCATAGAGCAATGGTCGCGCGGGCGCGAGACGGTGATTCGCATTCGCGGCGCTCGCTCGCTGCTGCGCTCGGCTTACTCGATTGACGATCAACTGGCGCGCGGCGTGCGCGTCGTCTCAGGCGAGCGCGACGGCGAGCCTTACGTTGACGTGCTGATTTCGCTCGGCGATGGAGCGACGCTGGCCCAGAAGAAGAGCTTTAATCGGTTGCTCATCGGCATCGCCTCGGACTTTGCGCGCCTGCGCCGCCGCAGTAGAGTCCCCGCCGCAGGCGATGCGGAATTGGCGCAAAGAGAAGCGAAAGCAAAGAGCGCAATCGCCAATGCTGCGCCCCTGCCGCTCTCTGCTCAGCCTGCGATTGAACATGTTGAAACGAGCGCGGCGGCAAACGTCAATAATGTTCTCCGTGACAATTCATCGACGGAAACCCCTGTTGCTGCTCTCTTGGCAGAGATGCCGCAGCCTTCGCTCCGCAGCCGTCCGATTTGGAGCAAACTGCTCGGCTCTCAACTTACTCTCACGAAATTCGATGCACTGAATTTAGCGCACGGCTCTCAGCAAACGATGAATGCCGCGGCGCTTGCCAATCAGCCGTCTCTCTTTAATTTCTTCCCCGTCACGATTGACGCGCCGGGCGCAGACCGCGCCGTGTGGGTTCCGGGCACGACGACAGCTACCGAAGATGAAATTGGAGGAAAGCCGCTGGGGGCAGGAGTTTTGCGCCCGTCGTTTTTGTTCGGCGCTCATTTCAGCGACAACTTTTTTTATCGTTCGGAGACGGGAAGAAACTTTGGAATCTTTACCCTTGCTCCGCGCCTCGAATACGAGATACCGGGCGTGGAGAGGGCTTTGCGTTTGGCCTACGAGGCCAAGCTGCGGAAGCTGACGAACGGCAGGTGGGCCAACGCGCATCAGTTTGACTTTGACATGCGCGCTGACATCACGTCCTCCATCCGGCTCGGCGTGCGCGACCATTTCATACGCTCGCCGCTCGACCCGCGCGAATACGACCCGGCGGGCGAAGTCTATATCGTCGGCGATACTTTCACACGCAACGACTTCGGCGCTCGATTTGATTTCTCTTTCGGCCAGCGCAGCCGCATCGGGCTTGACCTCGGCTCGAATATCGTACGCTGGAGCAGGTCGCGTATTGCGGATGAGCCGCTCTTTATTGACTACAATGACATAAAAGGCGCGCTCTCTCTTGAACGCGACATTTCCGAGCAAACGACCGCGACCGCTTCGTTCAGCGTCTCCGATACGAACTCCTTTGCGCCGCTCCGACCGCAGTTTAACGGCCTCAACGACAATCGCTGTTACGCCTTTGAGATAGGCGGGCGCACGCAGGTCACGGAGACAAGCGGAATGGCCCTGCGCGTCGGCTACCAGCACAGCGATTTTCGCAACGCTCCCGACCAAAACAACTTTCGCGGGCTGATTTTTAACCTGCTCTACCGCAGCGATTTGACGGAAAAAACAAATTTACAGCTCGCGGCTCTGCGAAAAACGCAGGTTTCGGCGTTTAATTTAGAAGGAGGCAACGCGCGGCTCGTTACGACGGGCGGGTCGGCACGCCTCGAATCGGCGGCAACGGAGTCTTTGAAAGTGGCTTTGGGCCTTTATTATCAACAATTAGGCTTTCCGCTGGCGATTGTCCCGACTTCGACCGCCAGCGGTGGCGTCTTCGTCGGCAATTTTGCCGGAGAGCGCCGCAAAGACCACCTCTACGGGTTCAGCCTCGAAGGGGCTTATCGTTTAAGTGACCTGTTGCGCGCCCGTTTAGTGTATAGTTTCTCTAGGCGGGATTCGACGATTCCCGTCTTTACTTTCAATACTAATCGTCTTTCGCTGGTTTTTGAACTCGGACGGCGCAACGATGTTCGCGGGCGTCCGTTCTAACTTCCGACGAGAACGCTTTCGTGCGGTGCTGCAATCGCCATTGCCCGGCAATGCTCATCGCTTCAATCTTGAGCCAGGATTTAGAGTGCATTATGAAGAAAGTTTTTTCCGCATTAAGCCTTGCGCTGCTCATCAGCGCGCAGATTGTGGCAGCACAGGCGCAGGACAATGATGCCCGCCCCGCCACGGACAAGGCGACCAGCGCCGCACCCGCCGACAATAAAGACGAAAAGACCGCTCCGGCTGAAGCCGAGAAACAGAGCGTCTCACCCGTGACCGCAGCAGCAACACCGCTGGCGGAAGCCGGAACAAACTCCGAGACGACAGACGCGCCTGTAAAAACGGTGACGACCGTGCCGGGCGCTGCCCCTGCGACAAGCACTGCTGCTCCGCCAGGTGCGAGCGCGACAACCGCTGTGGTCAAGCCTCAGCCGCCGCCTGAGAGTATTTACCGCGTCGGCGCGGGCGACGTGCTCGACATTCGCCTGCTCAATTCGCAAACGCGCGAATCAACGCTCTTCACAGTCATGCCCGGCGGCTTGCTGGAATATCCGCTCGCCGGAGAGCCGCTTCAGGTCAGCGGTTTGACAACTGATGAGATTGACGCGCGGCTGACGGCTCAAATCAAGATTTACGAAAATCCGCAGGTCGTCGTCAGCGTGCGCGACTACGTCAGCCATAACGTTATTATCGCAGGGCTGGTTAATGAACCGGGGACAAAGTTCTTGCGCCGCGAGGCCGTTCCGCTCTACGTCCTGTTGGCCGAAGCGCAGCCGCGCCCCGAAGCCGGGCGCGCGAGCATCCTGCGTCCCGGCGGGCAAAGCTTCACAATTGACCTTTCTGACACGAAGGCCACAGCGATGCTCGTCTTTTCCGGCGACGTGATTACTTTATCGGCGCTGCCTCCCGCGCCTCCGCAGTTTTTATACATCGGCGGGCCGGTCGTTTCACCCGGACAAAAGGATTTTCACGCGGGCATGACCCTGACGCAGGCCGTGTTGGCCGCGGGCGGTGTGACGCGCTTTGCCGGAAGCAAAGTGAAAATCTCGCGGCAGGGAGCGGATGGCCGTCTGGTTTCAACCGAATACAACCTGAAACATATCGAAGCGGGCAAAGTTCCTGACCCCGTACTGCAAGCGGGCGACCGCCTCGAAATCAGTCGCGGCGGATGGTAAAGGAAAGGTAAAAGTAAAAAGCCAAAAGGTAAAAGTTAGGCCGCAAACCGCTTTCACAGAAACGTCGAAAGTCTTTCTGAATAATTCTGGCGGCAGACCACACAGCACTTTTGCCCGTTACCTTTCACCTTTTTACTTGATTTGTCTTGTCCGCTGGTGGCTGAAAAGGTATCATGCAGCGCTATCGGACTTCCGCCGCCTGTAGGCGCGGTAGCCACGCCTTGCGTGCATCGAGAGCTTAGTTCATCTTGCAAAAAATTATTGCCCCATCCTGCCGGAGGTTTACTGTCTTGCGCAATCAAAACAAACTCGGCGTCTTAGCCCTCGCCGCCGCGCTCCTTTTTGCTCCTTTCACACCCGTCATCACATCGAGCGCTTTAGCCCGCGCCGCACAGGAAGACGTGCCGAGCGACGCCGAGCAGGCGATGTTTACGAAAGGGCAGAATCTCTATAATCAGGGCCGCTACGATCAGGCAGCCGCTGTTCTTCAGGATTTTCTCAAAACCTATCCGAACAGCATCATTACGGATTTGACTTTGCTCTGGCTCGGTCGCTCCTACATGCAGCTTGGCAAAATAGCGGATGCCGAACAGGTGGGCGCGCGCCTGCGCGCAATCAAAGACACGCCGTTTGCGGAAATTTATGCGGGCGAGCTTGAGACTGCACGTCGCGAAAATCCCGGACGCACCTCAACACCTGCAACAACTTCTGGCGATAACACTACGGCAGTCGCCACTAAGACGCCCGCAACAAAACCGCCCGCAAATCGAACTACGACGACAAGGCAGCCCGTTGCTACCGCTTCACCGACGCCGAGCCGTCCGACTTTGAGTATCAATAACAACAGGCCCGCTCAAAGCCGTAGCACGACCGCTCAGGCAAGGCCGACGCCAACGCCGACTCCGACGCCCGCGCCCGTTGAAACTGTGGCGAGAAATAATCAACAGCCGCGCGTTATTACCACGACCCCGAATTCAACCGAAATCGCGCCGCCGACGGACAATACTCCGAGTCGCAGCCGTTTTGCCGGTTCGCGTCGTGGCAGACGCAGGATGCCTGTGCGCCAACCTGCGACGAACGCTGCCACCAATGCTAATCAATCTTTGCCAGTAACGAAGCCCACCGTTACAGAGGTTGCCGTTAACACTCCGCCACGTAACACCAACGCGCCTGCGCGCACGACCGTAACACCTATACGTAGGCCGACGACTGATGCGTCGAATCGCACGAACAGCAATAGTTCAACGAGCTTGACGACTAATACGAACGATAGCTCATCTAACAGCCGTCCCATTACTACACCGAGCCGGACGCCGACACAGCAACCAACTCAGACGCCCGTTTATACTTCCCAGCCGACAGAGCCTGCCACGGCGCAGAGCGGAACGGGGCTGACTTTGACGGTCAAGCAGGTTCCGAATTTAATGCTCTCTTTGCGTCGCCCTTCGGAAACCGCATCCCCGGGCCAGCCCGTGCAACTGCCGCTGACCGTGCAGAACACGGGCAACAAAGAAGACCAGTTCCGTCTTGAGACGGATTTACCAGCGGAGTTTCAGCCGAGCTTCAGTCTCGCGCAGGGCGGCGGCGATACGGGCCTTCCCATCCTCGTCACACCGCAACTGGCGCGCGGCTCGTCCGTTGACGTGATCCTGAATTTGCGTATTCCTGAGACGGCGACCGACGGTCAGCAGCGTGGGTTCTTTGTCCGCGCCGCATCGCAGGCCGACTACCAAATCCTGAAGGTGGCCGACGGCACGATTAACATTGTCTCCGCCGCGCTCGGCGCAAGCTCAAATGCGTCGCAGAGTTCCGTTATGCCCGGCGATACTTTTACGCAAACTATCACCGTGCGGAATCAGGGCAGTTCCCCTGCACGCAGCACACGCGCCGACTTCGTTTTCAATCCAAACTTCGAGCTTGTCAACGCCAACCCCAGCCCGATCAGTTACGACCGCCCGTCGCGCACCGCAATCTGGAGTCTTGGCGATGTCGGGGCGCGCGATTCCCGTGACATCAACGTCACGCTGCGCGCCGTTCCAAACGCTTTGGCCGCCACGAGTTCTCTCGGTCGCGGCGCAGTCAGAACGCAGTCGCTTCCTTTAGGCTCAAACTTCGACAGCCCAAGTATTACCGTCGGCAAAGTTCCAAGAGCGCGGATTGACGCCATCTCCATAGGCTTGACGGCAACGCCGGGCGACACCATGTATATTCCATTCGTCGTGCGCAATCCGGGCAACAGCCGCGACGCCTACGACCTTTTGATTACAGCGCCCAACGCGCCCACTGCTACTATCTACGCGGACACCAACGGCGACGGTCAGCATCAGGACAGCGAGCCTTCCGTCACGCAAACCTCTCAGCTTGACCCGCAGGGCGGACAATTTCCAATGCTCCTGCGTGTCCAGATTCCCGCGAGCACGCCAGACGGACAGCAATACTCCTATAGCGTCGTCGCGCGCTCGCAGTTGAGCAATCGTGCGGCGAGCGAGGCCAACACGGTGTTGCGTGTAGCGACGCCGCGAGTGCGCGTCCGCACGGAGTTTGCTTCGGACGCGCCAGCGCCCGGCGAGACTATCTTTTATCGCTTGGTGCTGGTCAACGAGGGCAGCGGCCTGGCGAAAAATCTGGTCGTCCTGGAAACCTTGCCGGACGCTTTAGAGTTTGTTAGCTCCGACCCGTCTTTAAATCCGCAGGATGCGCCGGGCAGCGGGCAGCGCTTTACCTGGCGCGTTCAGGAACTTGCTCCCGGCGATACGACCGTCCTGCGCATCGCCGTTCGCCTGCGCCAGAACCTGCAGGCCGATACGAACCTGCGGACGAGCCATTCGCTCAACTATCAGGACACTAACGGCAACAGCTATACGGGACAGTAAGGCAGCCCGTCCGTAGTGAGTTAACAGAGTTTGGGGGCGGCACACATGGGCCGCCCCCTTTCTTTAGCGAGAGCCGACCTTGAGTACGCACAGACCCGCTGGGCCAACTGAAGTTTCAAGGCTGACAAATTTCCTGATTGCAAAGTCAATCTTCGAGGCGCTGTTTGTCGCGACGCTCGCCGTCGTTTTCTACCTCACGACCTTTAACCCCTTCTTTCGCGGCGCGCTCGACGAAGCTACGCAGCGGCACGTTTACGGCTGGGCTGTCGATGAAGCGCAGCCTGCGCGCCGTGTTGAAGTTCAGCTTTACATTGACGGGCATTTCGCAGGCACGACGACGGCTAACCTTCCGCGTCCCGATGTGATGGCTGCCGGGCGTTCTAAAGATGAGTTGCACGGCTTTGAGTTCACGACTCCCGCGCTCAATCCGGGTGAGCACGAGGCGCGCGTCTATGCCGTACATGCCGGAAGCGACGAAACCCGTCGCACTCTTCATCAAATCGGCTACGCTCGAAAGTTCTCGGTCGAAGCTGTCCGCACGGAGACGCCGCCAGCAGTCTCAATGGGAGAAGAAAAGCCTTGAGTTCAATCGAACAGAGCGGCGGCGCGCGTGTGTTCAGGACGGAAGAGCGCAAGCTTGCGTTGTGGGAGATTGCATCAGTCGTCTCCTCAGCCCTGATAGCAGAGTGGACGATACTGCCTTTCGCTGGCCGGGAGAAACTAATGGGCGGGATTCCGATTCTGCTGGCTTTCGCATTAATGTTCTACTCACACAGGGTGCGTAGGGAAACACCGCGCGCGATGGGCTGGCGGCTGGATAATTTTGCAGAGGCTATGCGCCTTCTGGCTCTACCGATGATTTTGACGACAGTGCTGCTCGTCATCATCGGCTGGGCATCGGCTGGTTTGCGTAATGACCTGCTGGCGCGAACGGGCGGAAGGTCAATCATGTGGCTTCCGGCGTGGGGCATCTTCTGGGGACTCTTGCAACAGTACGTGCTGCAAGCTTTTGTCAACCGCCGCGCGCAGCTTGCTTTGGGGCGCGGTTGGCGTAGCGTATTGCTGGTGGCTGTGGTCTTCGCCCTGCTTCACTTTCCGAATCCATGGCTTTCGCTCGCCACCTTTACGGGAGGGTTAATCTGGGCCTGGGTCTACCAGCGTGCACCGAATCTTCCGGCTCTCGCACTGTCGCACAGCATCATGACGCTGGTGATGATTTGGACGCTTCCGGCTTCGGCGCTCAAGGGTTTGCGTGTTGGTTTCAACTATTTCGGCTGTATCATCTACTGAAAGAGCCTTGAAAAAGCAAAAACGCCGGACTCCCCCAAGTCCGGCGTTCTAGCTTGCCCCTTACTTCTCTGAAAGGAATGTTGCCTGCCTGAAAACGCATTCTACGGATTATTCGGCGTGGATGGTTGCAGTCTCATTGCATTGTCATAGCAATCAGCCGACCAGGATTTTTTTGGTTATGTGGTCTAAGCGGAAGCATCAGCGCATTTGAGAAATCATCCCGGTTTCAACAGAGAGAAAGTTTGTGCTGTACGTGTTGAACGCTTGTTGCTATAATCGGCCTGCCTTGCATGAGAGCAGGTCGGGCGGTCGCCGCTTCGCAAACCCGCTTTGCGTCGGGGAGGAAAGTCCGAACACTATAGGGCAACGAGCCAGCTAACGGCTGGGCGTCCGGCCCGGATTTTTGAAAAAGGGGCGAGAAATCGCCCGTTTACATGAATCAGCCGGGCGACGACAAGTGCAACAGAGAACAGACCAGCCAGCGGGCCGCCTCTGCCTAAAAACAGCAGCGGCAGCGGGTGATGGGTGAAATGGTGCGGCCCCTCTGTGGGCTTAAAGTAAGAGCGCACCGGCGCTTGCGTGGTAACACGCGCGGCCAGGCAAACTCCTCGTAGTGCAAGACCAAATAGGGAGGCGTCAAACAGGGCTGCCCGCCCGATGCAAGTTTTTGCAAAAAAGCTTGCTACGACCTCCGGGTAGGTCGCTTGATCCATTTGGCAACAAATGGGCTAGATGAATGATCGCCGCTTCGGCCCATGAGGTCGGAGGACAGAATTCGGCTTACAGACCTGCTCTCAACATGCACGGCATCTGCTTCAAAACGCGAGCCGGGAATTCTTGACGCCCGGCTACTGAATCAACTTCAACCACCGAGGCGATAGAGAGATGGCGAACCGGAAAGGGGTTTTTATCGGCGCGTATGTGCCGAATCAACTCAAAGAAGCCTTGCAGATACGCGCGAAAGCCGAGCACCGCACGCTTTCGCAGGAAATCACACGAATTCTGGAAGAGGCAATCAAGGGGCGCAGGCTGCCGCCGGGGTTCATAGACCGGCGCACTCCAGAATCCGGGCCGCGCCGCCGTGCAAGCGACCCGCTGCCACGGCGTCGTGATGGCGACGTGCCCTACACCGGCGCGGAGCGTGGAAACGGCGAAGACTAGCTCTCTTTAGCCGGAAGTCAAGAGCAATCAGCAGGGCATAGGATAACAGCGCGCGTGTCAAACTGAGCGTGCTTTCCAGAACTGTTCGGCCACAGGCGGGTAAGAAAATTCCAGAGCGAGCGCCGTCCCTCGGCAGGGAAGTGGCGCTCGTCGTCTTTTAATCTTCGTTTTGCTACACTACACGTCTTGACTACGAAGTGGGAGTAACCGTTGAAGCTTTTCATCATCCTGATAATACTCGTCATCTTCCTGGCGCTAATCTATCTACGCTTGCGGCCTTACATCAAGATGGCGCGACGGATGTTCGGCCTCGTGCGCGACGTGCGCGGCATGGGCCAGAATGAGACTATCCAACCCTTACGCTCTGAAACCGCCGTCGATAATAAACTCGTACGCTGCGCCGCCTGCGGCACATGGACTCCTGCCACGCGCGCCGTCAAGCTCAGGTCTTCTAGCGCGACCTATTGCTCGCACACCTGTTTGGAAACCTCAGCCGCCAGAAGCAGCAAACGCAAGACCGCAAGCTAAAGCATTTCAGTTAAGCTGCGAAGACAAAAAGCATTCCAACACTAAGAAGCGATTTCAAAATTTAGGAAACAGTTTGACTCAACACTTTGCGCCTTGAGTCTTTCCTTTTTGCGCCTTTGCGAGAAAAGCTATGTTTCACGCCAGAGGCGCTAAGATAAAACTGAAGACGCAAAGTTTTTAGGCAAAGAGTCTCTTGAGTGTTGAAATCGCTTCTCAACGTTTTATCTCTTCGTTTCGCTGCTTAACAGCTTTCTGTCTACTCGCGCCGAGGAAGAAAAAGAAGGTCGAGATAAACAGAGCTGCGGGTGCGAGAAGCAGCGCGGCGGTTAGATATTCTCGACTGGCATCAATGCCGAAAGTGGCGGCCAGCGAGCGTAGGAAGGGTAGCCCCCCGGCCTTCAGGGAATCTGACAACACGCCGACAGCCGCCCTTGAGATGGCGTCACCGAAGGTATGTATGATGACGATGTTGAGAGCGACTGCGGTCGCGCGCACAAGCGTCGGAACACTGTTGACCAGAATGGCGTGAAACGGCGCATTGCTGACGAAGAGCAGCGTCACCGCCAGAAAAATCGCCGGGAGAAAAACCCAGGGGTTATTTGAAGAGAGCGCGAGCGCGGTCGGAAAGATGCCTAGAAGTGTGCTGACGGCGCAGACCATAAAATAGGCGTTGTGTCTCTTGGCGGCGATACGGTCGGAGAGCCACCCGCCGCCGAAGGTTCCAATCGCGCCGCCAAGGAGCGTCACGACGCCGAGCGTGATGGCCGCGTTCGTCTCGCTCATACGTTTGTCTTCAACCAGCAGCACGACGGCCCAGGTGGCAAACGCTCCAAGCGCGAACGTGAGCGCAGTGTAGCCGATGGTCGAAAGCAGCCAGTCGCGCGTGCGCAGGATTCTCCAGGACGTTCGCCACCAAGATTCCTTTATGTCTTCATGGGCCAACGCGTGTAAGACTTCCGCAGGGCTTTCGGCTATCTCTTCAAGGGCGGTTGCGGCGGGCGCGGGTTCATCCGTTGCGCCGCGCACGGGTTCGCGCAAACGCCAGACCAGCACGGCGGCGATTATTCCTGGCACGCCGACAATCATGAAGGCCATGCGCCACCCGAAAAAGTGTGCGAGCACTCCTCCGATGACGAAGCCGAGCGCGAAGCCCATCGGAATCGCCGCCTGAAAAACGCCGAGCGCTGTAGCGCGCCGCTGCGGCGGGAAATAATCTGCGATGAGACTAGGCGTAATCGTCGAGTAAGAGGATTCACCGACGCCGACGATGGCGCGCACGAAACAGAGCGCAAGCGCCGCGCCCGACATCACGAGCTTGAAATTGATGAGCGGTAAGTTAACCTGAATGGACGCGGGGAGAAATGGAAGGCGGTCTACGACGCCGGAGAATGCTGTGGCGATGCTCCAGATAACGGCGGCGCTCGCCATCAGTTTCGTTCTTGAGCGACTATCGCCGAGGCGACCGAAGAGGGGCGCGAGGATGGTAAACGAGAGCAACAGCGCTGCCTCTATGTAGCCAAGCTCTGCGTGCGTCAGCTTCAACTCCGGGTCTTTGAGCATTGAAGGAGCGACGGCGGGCAGCACTTGACGGTCGATGTAGTTCAGAAAATTAACGAGCGAGAGAATTGCCAGCGCGTAATACGAATAACGTGGGACTCGAAGGCCAACGGTAGAAGCGGCGGCGGGCGTCTGCGAGTTTGTCGGAGTTTGTGATACGGGTGCGTCCATTAAGCTGTTGTCGTTTCCTCTGTCAGAACTTCCATGATTGCGGGAGTAATGTCTGCGAGGCTGGTGATGCGTCGGCGCATGCGCTCGCGCTCTTTGCCCCAGATGAGCGTCGGCACACAATTGAGCGTGTGATTACGCGTCGAGAGGTCTTCGATGTTGCCGTGGTCGCTGGTCAGCACAATTGTCGTACGCGTGAGGTCAACGCGGGCGAGCAGTGTGCGGACGAGGCTGGCGAGGTCGGCCAGACAAACACGCGCTTGTCGTGCATCCTGGGCGTGTCCAATCTTGTCCGTGATGAAGTATTCGTAGAGCGTGAAGCGATGCTCGGCTGCGAGCGCGGCCAGTGTTTCTGCTGCCTCAACTGGCGTGCCCGGCGTAATATCAAAGCCCCGCTCAATCAGCATACGATTCGTATAGTCTTGAAAGACTGCGCGCCCGACTTGTAAATCGTCCAGGCTACGAAAGCTCATCCCTGCGGCTTCGACGGCAGTGGTCGTGGCGGAGACCCAGCGCGGCCTGCTCACAAAAAAGTTTGGGGTGTAGGCGTTGGCGAAAGTGTTTGGAGAGATGCCAGCGCGCTTGAGTTGTAGAAAGATGGAATGCTCGTTGATGATGTCGCGCAAGGCTTGATTGGGAAAGCCCTGCTTGTGATAACCGAGCGTGGCGGGCGCGTTGATGCCGGTCAGAATTGTGGTCTGGCCGGAGGCGCTCTGCGGTCGTCCCGGCACGCCGAGCGTCGCATCCGTTCGGACGAGCACGCCGTCGAAGGGCAGCCTTGGTTCTTCGTCCTGAAAGACGGCCAGAGGCGATGCGTCGTCCAGCCCGTCAAACGGATTCTGCGGCCCACGCGCGCCGATTCCCAGGCCATCTATGAAAAAGAGAAGCACAGGCATGCTGGCTAAAGGATTATTAAGATGCCGCTACCTGTATTGCAGCATCTCGTCGACAGTAAGCCCGATGTCTTTTGCAATCTGTCGTAAAAGAATAGGCGAGATGTCTCGACTTCCATGAAACGGCACTGTTGTGCTTCGCCCATCAGAATGACGGAATTGTTTATGCGAGCCACGCTGACGAGCCTCTACAAAATCAAGCTTCTCCAAAATGACGATCACCTCTCGCGGTTTTAGAACAGGATGCCTGCCCATCTTCAGGCAACTTTCACCGTCTGCATACCGATGAATTCGGCTTCCAGATTCGGTTCGCCGTCTTCAAGCAGCATTTCAATAACTTCCTGCATATTATGCTGCAATTCATCCAGCGTCTCGGCCTGACTATGAGCGCCGGGAAACCCTGGCACATAGCCAATGTAGAGGTTGGTGTCAGGACATTTTTCGACAATATAATTATAGGTCTTCATATTTAGTCCTCAAGCTTACCATATTATTACATTCAACAATCGTCCATCGTGAGTTAGGCGCTTAAATTTATGAACTGTAATCTTGATAGGTAACGATGCGTTTAATAAACCCATTCAACACGACCGCCCTTAGCTTGCCTGTCATCGCTCCTGGTTTTATTCATGTTGTTAATGCCGGGCAGCGGGCTAATTCGAGCGTTTGACGTGAGCGCCTCTCACCGTAGCTCGCCTGTGCTTTGTTGCATGTTACCGGGTGCGTTGGGCAGTTCGCCGGTTTCGGGGAGCAGTCCGCGGTCGCGGTAGAGGCGGAGCTTGTTGTGCAGCGTTTTGAGGCTGATGCCGAGCATGGCGGCGGCGCGGGTCTTGTTGTTTTGAGTCTTTTGCAGAGTGCGTAGAATCATGTGGCGTTCCAACTCTTCGAGCGGCGTGCCAATGGGAAGCGTCAGGTTGTCATCCGAGCGCTCGCGCTTGCGTTGTTCGACCGAATACGGCGCGAGGTGATGCCGCTCGACCACTTCACCGGAGCAGAGTATGACTGCGCGCTCGACCGCGTTGCGCAGTTCGCGCACGTTGCCGGGCCAGGTGTGGGTCTGCAAGGCTTCGACTGCGGCGGGGCTAAGCACGCGCGCAGGGCGATGATGTCTTTCCGCCAGTTGCGTGACGAGATGCTGGGCCAACAGCGGCAAGTCTTCCTTGCGCTGGCGCAGAGGGGGCAACTCAAGCGTGATGACGTTGAGGCGATACAGCAAATCTTCGCGGAACGTACCGGCGTCAACCACGTCCTGCGGATTCCTGTTGGTGGCCGCCAGCAGACGCACGTCAACCTTAATTTCATGCGTACTTCCGAGACGACGCAGCGAGCGTTCTTCAAGCACGCGCAGCAGCTTGGCCTGCAACAAGGTCGGCATCTCCGCAATCTCGTCTAAGAGCAGCGTGCCGCCGTTTGCTATTTCAAAGCAGCCCTGCCGCCGTGTGGCCGCGCCTGTGAAAGCGCCCTTCTCGTGGCCGAAGAGTTCTGATTCCATCAACGTCTCCGGAATGGCGGAACAATTGATGGCGACGAACGGCGCAGCTTTGCGCGGGCTTAAGTTGTGAATCGTGCGCGCGACGAGTTCCTTACCTGTGCCACTCTCGCCCGTGATAAGGACGGAAGCGGAAGAAGGCGCGACCTGCTCTATGAGCGCGTAAATCTGCCGCATCGGCTCTGAGTCGCCGACCAGTTCGCCGAATGCGCCACGGTCGCGCAGTTGACGACGGAGCACTTCATTCTCGCGCCGCGCTTCGCAGTGTTCGACAGCACGTTCGACGACGACGCGCAGCTTCGGGAAGTCCGGGGGCTTTTCGATGTACTGGTAAGCGCCCTCTTCCTGTATGGCGCGAATCGCCATCTCGATTGAACCCTGCCCTGTCAAAAGGATGACAGCTACCTCCGGGTAACGAACGCGCATCTCGCGCAGCAGCCCGAAGCCGTCAAGACGCGGCATCATAATGTCTGCGATCACAACCGAGGGACGAAACTCTTCGGCGCGTGTGAGTCCTGCTACACCGTCTGCTTCGGCTGCCGTCTCGTAGCCCCAGGACGCTATCAAATCGCACAGGCTTTCCGCCACAGCCTTTTCATCATCAACAATGAGCACACGCCCCTTAGCCATAATGAGAAGTGTAGCACACGGCGCTGCCTAGCCTGACGACTGCTGAGCATAGTGTTCGGCAATCGCGCGTGCGAGCGCAGGGACGGTGTATTCTGCGGGTTGAATATGAACGCGCAGGCCGTGCTGGGTAGCAGTGTTGGCCGTGATGTCGCCGATGCAGGCGATTTGGACGCCTGCGAGCAACTCGCTCAAATCAGTAATGTCGAAGAGTTGTGCAAAGTTGGTGACGGTCGAAGAGCTTGTGAAGGTGATGCAATCGACAGCGCCGCCCGCGAGCAACGCTTCGATGCGGCCACGCTCCGAAGTTTGCGGACGAACGGTGCGATAGACAGCGATTGTATCGACACGCGCGCCCGCGCCTTCCAATGCCAGAGGCAGGTAATCACGCGCAACGGCTGCGCGCGGAATCAGAAAGTTGAGCGCATAGAAGCCCTTGACGCCGCCCAGATAATTTGTCAACGCTTCGAAGACGCCCTCGGCCTTGAACTCTTCCGGCACGACATCAACGTGAATCTGCGCGTCACGAAGGCGCACTGCGGTCGCCTCGCCAATCGAACAGACACGCAGATCGTCCAACTCGTCTATAGAGTGGCCCAACTCTGTGAAGCGCTTCAGAAAATAATCGACGCCGTTGACGCTGGTGAAGATAATCCAGTCGTAGCCGTACAGATTCTCAATCGCTTCGTCGAGCGGCGCGTAGGATTCGGGCGCAGTAATCTCAATCGTCGGACAGGCGACGACGCGCGCTCCGTATCGCTCAAGCTCTGCGGCAAACTCTGCCGCTTGGGCCAACGCGCGCGTGATAACGACGGTGCGGCCAGAGAGCGGCTGCGCTGGGGTCGGCTGCGTTTCCGGCGAAGAACTCATAACCAAATCTCTTTCATCCCTCATCCTTCGTCAGTCTTCATCAGTGTTCAGACAGTCCCGCTAGCAAAGATTCCGCGCCGCGTTTGAGCAAGCGTTCGCCCAGCGCCTGGCCCAAGTCTCGTGCCTGCGTCGCTTCGCCTTCTAGAGCATCGCGGATAACGACATCGCCTGAGAGGCCGGCGACCAAGCCTTCCAGCCGTAGATGATTTTCAGAGACGACCGCGTGAGCCGCGATGGGCAACTGGCAACCGCCGCCGAGCGAGCGCAGCAGAGCGCGTTCAGCCGTGCAGGCATCGCGCGTCGGCGCATGTTCGAGCGATGACAGAAGCTTGAGAGCTAAGCTGTCATCCATACGCGTCTCGACGGCCAGCGCCCCCTGCCCGACAGCCGGAAGCATCTCCTCGGTTGAGATGGGCGCGCTGATGCGCTCCTGTAGCCCCAGACGCCACAGTCCCGCCGAAGCCAGAATTATCGCGTCATAGTCGCCCGCATCGAGCTTGCGCAGCCGCGTGTCAACGTTGCCCCGCAGGTCTTTAATGCCTATGTCTGCGCGTAGGTGTTTCAACTGTGCCAGTCGGCGCAGGCTCGAAGTGCCGACTATCGCTCCTTCGGGCAGGCTCTTGAGCGAAGGTGAAGCTAACCGAAAGCCCGCGCGCAGGACGAGCGCGTCGCGCGTGTCTTCGCGTTCGGTAATGGCGGCGATTGTTAATCCGTCGGGCAGAATCGTCGGCAAGTCTTTCAGGGAATGAACGGCCAGATCAATGCGGCCATCAAGCAGGGCTTCCTCAAGCTCTTTGGTAAAGACGCCCTTGCCGCCGATGAGAGAGAGCGGCGCATCCTTCAAGACATCGCCGGAAGTCTTGATGATTTCAATGTTGACAGTGATGTGTGGATGCCGTGCACAGAGTTGTGCTTTGACCCACTCCGCTTGCCAGAGCGCGAGCTTTGAGCCGCGCGAGCCGATGATGAGACGGTCTTTCATCAAGTTTGAGTAGAAGCGTCAGGCGTCAATTGTCCGCTTCGTCCTTGAACTGCTCCGCCGCCGTCGCCGTGCCTTCCTCGCTTGTTTCCAGCCTGAAAACTTCCCGCCAGGCGCGCACGGCTTCGTCTTCGCCGGTGTCGTAGGAGCGGCGCAGTTGATGAATGATGGGATGGGAAATCTTGTTGACGGTAGAGCGGAGCAGCGCTTCGACGGCGCGTTCCTGTTCAGGCGTTAGTTGGCCCAGACGTTGACGGTGACGCGCAAGCTCTTCGCGCGCCACGTCCTGAAATTTACGACGCAGAGCGCCGAGCGTTGGGCCAATGCTCAAGGCGCGCAGCGATTGTTGAAATTGCATGACTTCGGATTCAACGATCAACTCCGCACGCTCTGCCTCGCGCTCGCGTTCGCGGATGTTGGAAGCCACGACGGCCTCCAAATCGTCTATGTCGAAGACGAAGAGATTGGGAATCTGCCCCACGTCCGGGTCAATGTTACGCGGAACAGAGATGTCTATGAAGAAGGCCGGGCGATTGCGACGGAGTTCCAGCGCTTCGCGCGCCATCGCTGGTGTCAGGACATACTGGCTCGCGCCCGTCGAGCAGATAACGATGTCCGCTTCCGCAAGGTGTCTGGGAAGATGCGCGTAATCAATCGCCTCGCCGCCAAACTCCGCAGCCAATTTCCGCGCCGTCTCATTCGTGCGATTGGCAATCAGCACGCGCGCGACTCCGGCATTGATGAGGTGGCGCGCGGAGAGTTCAGCCATCTCGCCCGCGCCGATGAGCAGCACCGTTCGGTTCACGAGCGAACCGAAGATTTTACGGCCCAACTCGACGGCCATGTAGCTGATTGAGACGGCGGAAGCGGCGATGCCCGTCTCTGTGCGCACGCGCTTGGCGACGTGCAGCGCTTGATGAACGAGGCGGTTAAGAACGCGCCCGGTTGTTCCCGCCGTTACGGCCAGAGAATAAGCGCGGCGCACCTGGCCCAAGACCTGCGGCTCGCCGACGACCATCGAATCGAGCGACGACGCGACACGGAAGACATGCCTGACAGCCGCGTCGTCCTCGTGGTGATAAAGATGAGAGCTAAAGTCTTCGGACGGAATGGCGCGCACGTTGCTCAGAAAGTTAATAATCTGAGCGACGCTCTCAACGCTCCGCTCACCGCTTGTCTCCGTCAACACTTCGACACGATTACACGTCGAGACGATCAATCCCTCGCGCACGACTTCGCCGTCCACGAGCGCACGCAAGCCCGCCTCGCAGGCTTCATCCGTAAAAGCCAGACGCTCGCGCACCGCTACGGGCGCGGTCTTATGATTGAGTCCGACAAGGATAATGGACATAACTTTCGAGACTTCAGAAGTCAGAATTCAGAGTAATCGGCTGAAGCCCACTTCTTCTGATTTTCTATTCTACTGACTCCTGACTTCTGGCTTCTGACTCCTGCCCTTAGCCAAACACGTGATAGCTCCCCATCAGTCGTGCGCCGAAAAAGGTGCAGAGCACGAGGGCGAAGCCAGCGACGCCGAGCCAAGCGGCGCGCCGCCCGCGCCATCCGGCGGTGGCGCGATAAAGAATCAACATCAAATAGAGCAGCCACGTTAAGGCTGCGAAAATCTCCTTCGGGTCGTTGTGCCAGAGCCTCCCGTCGCGCGACGAAGACCAGAGCATCCCGCTGAGGATGCCGAGCGTCAAGAGCGTCAGGCCAATACCGGCGGTCGTCGTCGCGATGTCGTTAATCGTCGTCAAAGAAGGCAGCCTGTGAAAAATCGCGCCGAAGGTTTTCAGTTTCAATTCGCGCTCTTGCAGCAGGTACATGATGCTCGCCACGAACACTAGAAAGAAAGAGGCGTAAGCGAAGACGAGCAGCGTCGTGTGAACGGGAAAGAGCCACGCCGCCCCGTTGCCCGTCACTGCACCCGTCGGGTTGGTGTCAGCGTTGCCGCGCACGACGCTCGCGATAAAAACGAGCAGGGCAATAAGCGGCAAAGTGAAACTCCCAAGAGCTTGCGTGCGATAGCGGTAAAGCATCAATCCGTAAGTCGCTGCCAGCGTCCAAGCCAGAAAAGAGAGTGTCTCGCGCAGGCCGAACAGCGGGTAATGTCCTTCCTCAATCCAATCGGCAAGGAGCGCGATGGTGTGTAGGACGAAGCCCGATAGGAGCGCCAGCATGGAGATACGCTCCAGCGTGCGACGCTTGTTAACGAACGCCAGAATTGAATGAATCGCGGCGACGACGTAAGCTGATAGAACCGTAAGTAAGAGAGGCTTCATTGCTGGCTATAAAACACTTTTGAGCGCGAAAGCTTATTGTAATTGATGACGGAAAGAAGCGGCAAGCGTACCGCTCGTGCTCGTTGCTTTTCATTCATTCTTCGGAAAAACCACTTCTGCTCTCGCCTCGCGTGTCCGTCCCGTGCTAGTTTAGGAGGAAAAACAAGGAGTCAATCCAAGTGGATTTTGAACTGACCGAAGAGCAGCGAATGGTTCAGGCGACTGTCCGCGAATTCGTGGCGGGAGAGATAGCGCCGCGCGCTCACGAATACGACGAGCAGTCACGCTTTCCGCGCGAGCAATTGAAGGGGCTGGCGGAACTTGGACTGCTCGGAATGATTATCCCAGAAGAGTGGGGCGGGGCGGGCTTTGATACGGTCGCCTACGCGCTGGCCCTCGAAGAGATTGCACGGGCCGACGCCTCCGTCTGCGTCATCGTCGGCGTCACCAACTCCGTCTGCTGCTATCCGCTTCTGGGTTTCGGCACGGAAGAGCAGAAGCAGAAATATCTCGTGCCGCTGGCGAAGGGTGAAGCGCTCGGCGCTTTCTGCCTCTCCGAGCCGCAGGCCGGTTCGGATGCGACGAACCTGCGCACACGCGCCGTGCGCGACGGCGACTCTTACATCATCAATGGCACAAAATCCTGGGTCACGAGCGGCGGCGAGGCGCAGGTTTACATAGTCATGGCCGTCACCGACCGCGAGGCGGGAAAGAAGGGCGTGACCTGCTTTATCGTCGAAGGCGACACACCGGGCTTGAGCGTCTCTGCGATTGAACACAAGATGGGCCAACGCGCTTCGCAGACCGCCGAGATGAGCTTCGCAGATGTGCGCGTGCCTGCGGCAAACGTCCTCGGCGGAGAAGGCAACGGCTTGAAGGTCGCCTTCGATAGCCTTGATAACGGACGCATCGGCATCGGCGCGCTCTCGACCGGCATTGCTCAGGGCGCATTCGACGAGTCTTTGAAATACGCGAAAGAGCGGCAGGCTTTCGGCCAGCCAATCGCGGAGTTTCAGGCCATCCAATTCAAACTCGCAAACATGGCGACCGAGATTGACGCAGCGCGTTTACTGACGCTTCAAGCCGCCGCGATGAAAGACGCAGGCCACAAGCGCACTGGCTACTATGCTTCTATGGCGAAGCTCTACGCCTCTGAGACGGCCAACCGTGTCTGCGCCGACGCCGTACAGATTCACGGCGGCAACGGCTACTCGCGCGACTACCCTGTCGAGCGCATGTACCGCGACGCCCGCGTCACCACCATCTACGAAGGAACAAGCGAGATTCAGCGCATCGTCATCTCGCGGGAGATACTGAAAGGATGAAGTAGGAACGATGAACGCTGAACTGTAAAACAGGTTGTCTTTCGTTCATCGTTCATCGTTCCGACTTCCGCGTTTGGTTATGCCTGATAGAAAAGAAGCTTGGGAGTTGCTCTGCGAGTACACGAAGGGCGATAGCCTGCGTAAACACGCGCGCGCGGTCGAGGTTGCGATGCGTGCGTGCGCCGCGCGTTACGGCGGGCCGGATGCTGACGTTGAAGAATGGGGCATGGTCGGTCTCCTGCACGATTTCGATTATGAGATGTTTCCGACCGCCGACGACCATCCGTTCAAGGGCGCAAACATTATGTGCGGGCGCGGCTATCCTGACCGAATGATTCGCGCAATTATGGGCCATGCGACTTATACGGGTGTGCCGCGCGATACACGGATGGCGCGGGCGCTCTTTGCGACCGACGAATTGTGCGGGTTTCTTGTGGCGTGTGCGCTCGTGCGTCCCAGCCGCAGCCTTGATGATCTGGAAGTCTCTTCGGTCAAGAAAAAGTTGAAAGACAAAGCCTTCGCGCGTTCTGTGAATCGTGAAGACATTTATCAGGGAGTGGTCGAACTGGGCGTCCCGCTGGACGAGCACATACGCTTTGTCATTGATGCTTTGCGTCCCGTTCAGAAAGAGATAGGCTTGGCAACGCTCGAAGCGTAAACGCTCATGCGCGGATGAATCAACAGTTAGATGTTGAGGGGGAAGCTACCCGACGTTGCGCGGGGCGGGTGCTGGTGTCGGAGCAGGCCGGGGTTTTGTGTACAATACTGAGCAGAGCAGAAAGATTGTCAACGTGAGGACGCTCGCCAGCAGCGCAGTCAGCATGGCTTGCAGGCGGCGACGCCGCGCTGTGTGCCTGTAAACAAAGATACTGGCGAGGGTGATGGCTGCAATGGGAAGCAGTAGAGCACCGAGCGCAATGAAAGATGGACGGGCCGAGGTTTCAGCGGGCCGTATTACTGCGTAGACGAGTGCGAGCGCCGAGCCTGCGCCCACAATTGTCGCCAGCAGCGAGACCGTCAGTAACAGCTTCCAGCGCATGTAATATCTTCCTCGTGTGAAATGTGCTGCGAAGTAATCAGATTGTTCACGGTTGAAAAGCGAGGGCGCGCCGCTTGCGTCGCCAAGCATATCATAGCCTTAAAATTGATTCATTCACTCATTTATTCATTGATTCAATGAGCAAATGAATCAATGAATAAATGAAGAGAATATGGTCACAAGAAGCACGTTATTATACTTGTCGCGGCACGAAGGGCTGAAAGACTTTGCCGTTCGCTTTCGTCCGTTTAAGAGGATGACGAAGCGTTTCGTGGCGGGCGAAGACATAGAGGAAGCCATCGCCGCCATCCGCGAACTTAACAAGCTCAACTGCACTGCCTCCTTCGATCATCTCAACGAATCTGTGGCGAGCGCGGCTGAGACGGAAGAGGAAGTGCGCGAATACCTCAACATCCTCGCGCGCATTGACGAGACGGGCATCCGCTCAAACGTTTCGATTAAGCTGACGCAGTTTGGACTCGACATTGACCCTGAGTTGACGTACAAAAACGCGCGCACGGTGGTCGAAGAAGCGGCGCGGCGCGGCAACTTCGTTCGCGTAGACATGGAGCAATCGAGTGTCACGCAAGTGACGATTGATATTTTCAAACGGCTGCGCTCGGAGTTCGGATTAAACGATGTCGGCATCGTCCTTCAATCTTATCTCAGGCGTACTTACGATGACGCGCAGGAGTTATTGAAAATCCCTGCGCGCATACGTATCTGCAAGGGCGCGTATAACGAGCCGCCGGAAGTTGCTTTTCCGGACAAGAAAGATGTTGACGAGAATTACATACGCGTAATGAAGCTCTTGCTCTCAAGCGGCACGTATCACGGGATTGCGACGCACGACCCGAACATGATTAACGCGACGATACGCTATGCGCGCGAAGAGGGCATTGGCAAAGAGGCTTTCGAGTTTCAGATGCTTTATGGCGTGCGGCGCGATTTACAGGAGCAACTGGCGCGCGACGGCTACAACGTGCGCGTCTACGTCCCCTACGGCAAGCACTGGTATCCATACTTCATGCGGCGGCTGGCGGAGCGGCCTGCCAACATCTGGTTTGTCATGAAGAATATGTTCAAGGGATGAATGGCGGCGCAAGTGTTCGTCGCTGAAAGCTAAAAGATGAGCAGCGAATACACATGGATTCTCTGGATGATACTCGGCATCATCCTGATTGTCGCGGAAATCTTCACGCCGGGATTCGTGTTGCTATGGTTCGGCGTCGGGGCGCTGGCCGCAGCCTTCGCAGGACTCATCGGCGTGACCAGCCTGCCCCTGCAATTTCTCATCTTCGCAGTCGTCTCGACGGCGCTCACCGCCGCCTCGCGCACAATCTTCGTCAACTATTTTTCGCGCGAGAAAACAGGGAATGATTTAAAGAGCGGCGTTGACGCGCTGCCGGGCAAGACGGGCATCGTCGTTTCCTCCAGCCGTGGCGCTCTCAACGAAGGCGCGGTCAAAGTGTTCGGCTCGACGTGGACGGCGTATCCGGCGGAGGGCGAAGAACCGCTCGAAGCCGGAGAGCGCGTCGCCGTCGAAAGAGTGCAGGGCGCATCCATCTACGTCCGCCGCGTCGAACAGGGGCGCGACTGGCGCACGCCCGCTTTGCCGGAGAAAAGTGAAGACGGCGATTAACGCGTCACCGCCGAGAAATTCGAAGACCGCAATGCTTTCTCACGCTTAATTTCCACAGCTAAGAATGTTCGCTTGTAGATTCAACAACGAGTAAAAGAATGCTGTCGAGGCATCGTGTTGAATGAGTTGTTAGACGGCTTCGCCGACATGAGCGATCTGCATCCTCAACAACTTCAACTCTAACACATCGCGCACCTGCGACTCTGTGCACATCCTCTTGTCTGGTTTCGAGTGCCCGGCTTCATAATAATCGAGTTTGTAAGCTTTGATTCGGTCATCCCACCAGATCGAAAGTGAATCAACGGGCTGCTGTGGATATGCTTCGGTACAGATGACAAGCATCATGTGTGATGTGCCGGGAGAGAATAAAGACGCAAAATCCTGGCCTTCGAGATACTCAACGAGGCTCAGCATCTGAGCAGACCCGCCCCAATTTGCGACATCATCCCGATAACGCTCGACCATCGCTGCCCACGAGTGAGGATTCTTCACATATTCCGGATATTGCTCGGCGAGCGTCTTTAGCTTATGCGAATCGTTGCTCATAGCTTATGAAACTGAGTTCAAGTTAGCCGCCGAACGCATCTTAAACCACCATCAGCGGCAAAAGTCGAACGCCCGCATTAATCCACGCGCGCGCAGGCATTCAATCTGTGCTGCGAGGAAGTATCTTAACAGCCATGCTACCGAGTTGAATGAGTTGTTAGATGGCAGGTTGAACATCAAAATGTTTGTTGTCCTAGCGCTCGTTCTATGCTTACCCATTCTTTAACTATATCAGGCAATCTTTCAACTACTTCGTAACCGAATAAGGCTTCATCTATATACCCCATGTGAAGCATATCCATAATACGACAGAGATAAGAACGTCCCATGTTCCACCATGTATTGTAGTCGTCAACCATAAGATAATGTTTGACCTCGATCTGCTCATGCTCTCGAAGTTCTTCCAATTCCATTCCGTCAAGTAGCGTTTCATAAACACCGTCGGCTACGCGACTGCCGAAAGTAGTGGTGTAGTAATACTCTTTAATCTCCCAAACAGCTATCGGATTAACCGTGCTGGTGAAAGCGCCATCAACGCGGCGCGCTAATGTGCGAAGAGGCGCGCCGTTGAAAGTTACTGATGTCAATTCGCGCGGATCATAATTGCAGGGCAAGCCTTCAGCATTTGCTTCGATCATCATATTTATGATGCCTGTAAAATACGCCGCCGCCTTCTTTTCTCCCTTTTGTTTGTTCATTGGAAGCGGGCATGTCGGACAGAGTTTTTCTTTTAGCCTTTCAAATGTTTCTCTGGCTCTTGCTACATCCATTAGCCGCACTCTAACATAGTTATTCAGGAAGTCGGCGCGAGATTCAAAATAATCCGAAAGTGTCCTGCCTAATTCGGTTGGTTGTCCCAAATTATCAATGATGTGTGTAGTACTTAGCCCAAGCTCCAACATCGTCAAGCGCATTTCTTCAAGCGTTGGAACTTTGATCTGGCCTGTACCACGCAGCGTATAACCCAAATGCTGGCTAATGCTTCGCACGTTTGCCCAGAAGGGTTTTGGTTGATTTAGAAACAGTCCGTTCGCCTTCATTCGTTGAACTTTCAAATTTGCTGACAAATTCGGTTAGCGATATTCCTATTGCTTCACATATCTGTTGAAGCTCTAAGAGGTCTAACCGCCTCTCGCCGCTCTCGTACTTACTTACAAATGACTGAGACTGTCCGAGTCGCTCGGCTAAATCAGTTTGCTTCAAGCCTGCATCTATTCGGATTTGGCGCAGTAATTCTTGAAGGCGCTGCTGCTCTGATGTGCCGGTAAATTTAGACATCAAAATTGAAAATACGGTCACTTGACTTATATTCCAAAACAGAATACGATCTGCCCTTTGGTAAAATCCTAATATGCAACCGCAGCAATTACTTTTACCCAAAACAGAAGTGAAGCCCTTCAAGGCTCAACTGCTCAAATGGATTGGCAATAAGCAGCGGTTTGCGCATGAAATCGTTTCCTATTTCCCTGAATATTTCAATAGTTATCATGAACCCTTCTTAGGAAGTGGCGCGGTACTCGGAACGCTTGCTCCAGAGAGAGCCATTGCTGCTGACAGTTTTAGGCCTTTGATTGGTATATGGCAGACGCTCCGTGAGAGTCCTGAAATTCTAAAGAAATGGTATGCGGAACGGTGGCAAGCCGTGAAGAACGGCGACAAGGTAGAGGAATACGAGAGGATTAAAGCGAGCTACAATGCACACCCAAACGCAGCAGACCTTTTATTTTTAAGTAGGTCATGTTATGGGGGCGTAGTGAGATTTCGACAAGCAGATGGTTATATGTCCACTCCCTGCGGCATTCACGAGCCTATTTCTCCTGAATCCTTTACACAAAGGGTTGACGAGTGGCATCAGCGGACAGTCGGAACAAGATTCATTCACCAAGAATATGAGACGGCAATGAGCGCTGCAGAAGAAGGAGATTTAATTTACTGCGACCCGCCTTATACTTTCACGCAATCTATTTTGTACGGCGCACAATCTTTTGACTTGGCAAATCTTTTTGAAGTAATTCGCCAATGCAAGCAACGCGGCGTGTACGTTGCCTTAAGCATTGACGGTACAAAAAAGTCTGGCGACTTTATGTGTAATATTCATATCCCTGACGGACTTTTTGAGCGGAAGATTTTAGTTAATTGTGGACGATCAATGTTAAAGCGTTTTCAGATGAACGGAAGAACTCTCGAAAGTGAGATCGTTGCAGATCGGCTTTTACTAACATATTGATCTATCAAATGGGTTACATCGGAGCTTACTATCCATCCCAATTCTTCTCTACATCTGTATTAAAGCGAAGCCATCTAACGCACATTAGACCGCCATGAGCGGCAAAAGTCGAACGCCCGCATTGACCGGCCCGCGCGCAGGCATTCAATCTGTGCTGCGAGGAAGTATCTTAACAGCCATGCTAACGTCGGGCATCGCCCGCGCCCCTTCACAAGCTGTATGAGAGGCAGGCTCGAAGGGCGTCGGGCGCAGGCCGTGTTATGCCTGACGACGGTCAGCTTTGGCCGCGCCTCTTTCCCATTGTCGCGCACAGCAGGGCGCAGGTGTAAGGAAATCCCCAGCTGCTTACCGTCCGGCAGGTTTGTTCTCTTTGTCTAAGATGTCCGAGAATTTTTGGAAGCCTTGTTTGTAGTTAGCCATCGCCTTGTTCCACTGGGCGAGGGCTTTGGGATTATCATTCTGGCGGATTATCGCGTCCATCTGCATGATGATTTTGTTAGCTAAGAGACAAAGCATGTCGAGGCGCGGTTCGTCTTCGCCATCGGAGCATTCATCATCAATCTGCTCCATTTTTTCGAGGACGTAATCCAGCGATTGGTTGAGTTGGCCGAAGTTCATCCGGTCGAGTAATTTTTCGTCAATCATATCTCTCTCCTTTGGGGCGCATGCGCTTGAGGAATCGTCTATCAAAGTATTGCTGAACTCAGAGCCAGCACGCTGGCGGTCACGCTACAGGGATAACGCCCGCGTTCACCCGCCCCGCGCGGGCATTCAATCTACACCGGAGGAAGAAACTTGAAAGCCATGCTATTGAGGCGTCCGCGTTGAATGAGTTGCCGGGCGGCGAGCGTTATGCATCAACGTTAACCACTTTGGTATATTCGAGCGGCATTGAGGCGCTTCACGCTTGTCCTTCCACTTAGGATAGTAGAGAATTTCAGCCACCATGTCTCCATCAACGGCGTAACCAATCCCCTCATCCTCATCTATATAATGGAAGCTGCCCGCGTTGCAATCATTTGTCCGTTTATATTTCTGATGGTCAAGTTGGAGACCTGAGAATAATAGTTTCGCTTTGGGATAGGCGATAATCATGACGACCGTATCACGTGGCACATTCCAACTTTCATACTCTCTACACTCACCGCTCGAATAGGTGAAAAACACGCGCTCGTCCTCTGTTTCGTAGGCATATCCTCCGCCGTAAGAAGAAAGCCCTAACATCCGTTCGACATCCTGACGGGTTGAGTGAAGAGGAGTAATACCATGCCAATCCGTGCCAAAGGAGACTCCGCAGAGAGCCAAAGTTGTACATGTACTAAAGAGCAAAAGCTTTGCTTTTCGCATCTTTCAGTGCCTTTCAACGCAAACGACCTGATTGGAAGCTGCTTTCTGCATACTGCCGGAGCGCTTCGGCGAGCGGTGCTAAATGCTCTTTGTAGCGTAGCACCTGTTGATAGTGGCCCGCGGCGACGCGTTTCTCGCCGTAGCGCTCATAGAAGGGCTGCTCCTTCTCCCAGAGAGATTTGCCGTCATCCGTGTCTACCGGGTGCAGTCGCTCTGTTCTGAAGGCGTCAAGGGACGCGCGGTCAATCGCCGCGTAAACTTCGTCCTTCATCTCGTTGTAACCTTCGGCTGCCGCCATCTTCCGCTTGAACGCCGCTTCGTCAAGTTGAAGCGAAACACAATCGGCGCAGAGCGTCTGCGAGCAGGCGATGGGTTTGTTAAAGAGAGAGAAAGCAAGATTCTTGATGGGCTGGCAAGTGGCATGGCTCGCAATCCTGACGGCTGTGTTAATCAACAGACGACAGACATCGTGCATCGGGTTGTAGCCTTCGATTGCATCGCCCGCAACCGTAGAGACGCGTTCCTCAATGAGTGCTTCGGCAAGTTCGCGTGCGAGGCGTTTGAAGAGTTCAAATTCGTGATTGATGATGGCCGAGTAGGCCGAAGCATCCGAGAGTCGCCCGTAGATGCTGCCGCGCCGAGCGCCCGTCTGATCCAGAATCTTTGAAGTCGAATCGAGCCTCGATTGAGTTGAACGCGCAGAGCCGTCCGTGAAGACGAAGACGCGCGGGCGCGTTATTTCCAGCCAGCCGTGAACGAGTAATTCATGGCCCGGATGAGCGACGACCAGGGCGGCGCGCGTCAACGAAGTTAGGGCAGGGGAATTATTTGAAGCAGTCATTTGAGTCGGGGATTATTATGCTCCTGCTGCCTGTCGTTTGAAGTAATAAATGATAAGAGCGCGGGCTGTTTATCGCAGCACGCCGACGCCGGAAAGCCGCTCTACCAGATAAGTTTGTTGAAAATGCTCTTCATCGAAGAGCAACTGCTCGGAAGCCGTGCGTAGAAATTTGTGACCTTTTCCAATCTTATCATAGTGTACGTGCCAGCCTTTGGCACGCTCCAGGGGATTCCATCTGGCTTTGCGCTCTCGAAACACTTTCTTCTCGCCGTGCTTCTGCGACCTGACCGGATAGTGCTTGAGCAAAAACTTGAAAGGGTAGACACGACGCCCCTCAAACGGCATGTCGTGTCCGGCGGATTCGACCATTGAAATCTGCTGCCCGTAATTCTTCCATGCTTTTCTCTGCTGCATATGAGAGAAGTGCGTGCCGAAGTCGAAATGCCTGAAATAGGCTTCGTGGTCAGCGCCCGCCGTGAACCCGTCATCAATTGGATGAAACTCTATGACGGTGTGGTCTACGCAATTATAGCCCGCCTGGTCTACAAGGTAGAGGCCGTCTCTGTAGCTCATCTTCGGCCAGGGAGACATCAATACTTCGTCAGCGCCGCGCCGCACAAACCAATCGGCTTCAATCTCCCCGGAAAGTTCTTCCATGCGCGCGAGCATAGCTCCCCAATCGAAATGCGGCGATGGGCCATCCTTTGGAAATCTTTCGACCGTGACGGGCAACTCTCCTTCCATGCGCTTCGCCAGATCGTATGTCGCATCCGTCGACCAATTTTCGAGAACGTGCACGCTGACTCCCTGCGCAGTCCACTTCTTAATTGATTCGACGATGATGTCCTCTTCATTGTAAGCCGCCATGAAGGCGACGACGCGAAAATCCTTCGGAGCTTTTACGACCGCTGGCCGACGCGCCGCGTTGTTTGTTATCACCGCGATGATATTCTTTTTTTCAAAGTTGACGTTATCGCTGGCCGTCAAGCCTATGAATTCCAGATTGAACCCCTCAGAGCAAAGCATTTGCTCAAACTCTGCCAGATTCCATTTGCCCTTTTGAACTGAACGCGCAGACGCGTTGTGATTCTCGTTTCCGAGAGTTAAATCTCTATCCGAGCTTGTGATGATACAAACGGGCGCATCATCGAGCCACCTCTTTAACTGCTCAAGCAAATAAGCGGGATTCTCGATTTGCTCCAACAAATTAGCGCAGACAATAATCGTTTGCCGAAGAGTTTCCTCATCAAGCTGGATTTTGCAGTTTCGGTCAAACTCTCCTTGTCGCCATGTTCCAAATTCAAAGCGGCTGCGATAGCGTTTCAGATCGGCGTGGGGAATGACGCCTGTGATTTCAAAACGCGGATAGAATTGCGCCAACTCACGGGCAGTTGCTTCGCCGATTGCCAGCATGTTCGAGCAGCCGAATAGGTCTCCCAAAAAAGCCGCAAACGGGTAGACATCCAATTGAGGCCGGGCCTTCGGCATCAAGGCCGATTTTAGTATCAAACGTAGTCCGGGGCCGGGGCTTTGATAAATGAGTCGTGCGGCTGCTCGAAGGCTCGATATGGGTTTGGATAGAGTTTGAAAGCCGGTCAAAATATCTTTCTGCTGTAAAGGCTCTGTCGAGATGAACGTCTGAAGCCGCGAGCATATTTACTTGAATTGATAATTCGAGTCAATTGTTTTCCGGCGCATGCGGAAAAGAGCGACGCGGCCCGATTAAACAAGCCGCGTCGCTCTCTTTTGGGGAGACTTCGGTTGAACCGGAAATGGTTATTCGGTGGGCGTGGCCGTCATGGTAAAGCGCGCGGCGGGCACGACCGTTTGTAGATCGTAGTTGTCAATCGTCAGGTCTGCGAGACGCTGGCCGCGCAGTTTAGTGACGACGCGGAAGGGAAGCATCATACAACTGACGCGACGATAATCGCTGCGGTCTTCCTCTACCATGACGGTGCTGTTGTAGCGGGTCAGCACTCTGCTAATCAGGAAAGAGTTCTTGTTGATGTAGTAGCGAACAGTGTCCTGCGGCGTGAACTTGACTTCGACCACGTAGTTGCCGCCTTCGTCGCGCTGGCGCACTGTGGTCAGCGAGCCTTCGATGGCGCGATTCAATGTGCTGAAGCCCATCATCCCCCAATGCTTCGAGGCTACGACTTCAGAGACGCGCACTTCCTGCCCCATCAACATACCGCCGCCTTGCGTACCGGTGTAGACAAGGAAGGTCGGGCCGACGACCATGCCGCCCGTCGGGCTGATGTCCAGACGACGGCGCATTTCGCGGTCTTGATAATCCGTGATATTGACTTTGACTTCGACGACACCGGCGAGCGTGGTTGCGCCCGCAGAGGCAAAGGCAGCAGCGTTGACGAAGCCCTGACTGCGTGCCGTGACGTATTGCAGGCCGGCATACTCCGTGCCGCCCTGTGCTACGCGCGTCACGCTGAGCAACTCGCGGCCCGTCAAATCATCGGCGGCGCTTGGGCGCGTCGTCGCCGGAATCATCAAAGCCGTCACCGCCAGCAAACAGGCGGCAAAGACTAAGACTTTAGTTTTCAACGTTCTTCGTAACATGATAGGGAATTCCTCCTCAAGTTTTAGGTGCGACCGCGCCGTGCCTGCACGCTCAAGGCGCGAGAGCGCAGGCGCGCGCTTGTGGGCCAGAGGCTTTGGGGATTGATCCTCTGAGAAAACTTCCTTGAAACACGTGGTATTGACCGACTCCGCCCGCGAAATTTGCGCGCAAAATGCGGCGTTGTAAAGTGTGCGATTCTGAATAATTATCACCAGAGAGGGCCATGCAGGGCACGGCAATCCGGTTTGCTTCTATGCTTCTGAGAAAATCAGCGCGGATGTTACTGACGCTTGCGCCGGATGTCAATAAATTATCCGTCTCGGATTGATCTGTTTCCCACGCTCCGGTCATCATAAAAGAGATTTTAGCCGTTTGATTCCTTCCATTCTACTAACGCGAAATCGCCGAAGTAATTGAATCACAGGCCGGGCAAATTTTATCGTCGCTCGTGAAAGGTCAATCAGCAGAAAGCATCAAAGGCTCTATCTTAAAAGAGCAGGCGAAAATAGTATAATCGGATATTTATTGAACCACCGTGCGGGAGCTTAGAGATTCTTGCTGGGATTGTCCGTCGTTGGCTCCGTATCGTTGAGGGTGTTGTCGTCTTCCATCGGCGGTAGCTCGATGGTGATTCTCTCGCTCGCAGGCTCTTGCAAATCATCGCCGTCGAAGCGAGCCAGGACGACCGTGATATTATCTTCGCCGCCGCGATTGTTGGCCTCATCGACGAGCTTGCTGCAAGCCACCGCCAGATCGCCGTTGGCCTCCATCACAATCCGCCGCATATCCTCCGCACGCAGCTTGCCCGATAGCCCGTCGCTGCACAAAAGCAGCAGGTCTCCGCGTTTAATACGCAGACGGCAGGTGACGGGAGCAAGCTCGCCCTGCGCGCCGAGGGCTTGCAGAATCACGTTGCGAAACATGTGTGTCTCGGCTTCGGCCTCGCTGATTTGCCCCACGTCGACAAGCTGCTGTACGAGCGATTGGTCTTTGGTCGCCAGCTTGATGGAATCTCCGCGAATGATGTAGGCACGGCTATCGCCGACCTGCACGAGGTCTAGCAAATCACCTTTGACAGCCGCGCCCGTAAAGGTCGCGCCCATTCCGCTGTAACGAGAATCTTCCTGACTCTTGTGATGTATTTTCAGGTTCGCGTAGATGGTCGCATTGCGTAGGTAGTTGCCGAGCGACTGCTCATCGTTGGCATCGTCTTCGGACTCATCCGAATCGCTGCCGACAATCATTTCCCGCACCTCTTCGACGGCCATGCGGCTGGCGACATCGCCCGCCAGCGCGCCGCCCATCCCGTCGGACACGACCAGAATCAAGCCCTTCTCGCCCAGATTCAATTGGCGCAATGTTTCGGGCGGCTCATTCCCGTCCGTACACGTCCAGGTCTGCCCCGAAGATAAATCGAGCAGGAGAAAATTGTCTTCATTCCCACGCCGTACACGACCAACGTCGGATTTTGCGTGAAGGTCTACAATCATAAGAAACAGTTTTCAGTCTTCAGTCTTCAGTTTTCAGTTTAGGCAAGAAGCTGAAAACTGAAAACTCTAAACTTTGCTTAAAGCTTGATCCAGGTCAGCGATAATGTCGTCCGTGTCCTCTATGCCGACGGAAATGCGCACCAGGCCGTCTGTGATGCCGAGCCGCGAGCGCGTTTCGGGCAGCACGGAGGCGTGCGTCATCGTGGCCGGATGTGAGATCAACGTTTCGACACCACCCAGGCTTTCAGCCAGCGTGCAGAGCTTAACAGATTCTAGCACAGTGCGCGCAGCCGCGAGCGAGCCGACATCGAAAGCCACCATCCCGCCAAACCCCTTTTGCTGGCGCTTTGCCAAATCGTGCTGGCGATGCGAGAGCGAGCCGGGATAGTAAATCTTCTGCACTTTCGGGTGCTCTTCTAGAAACTGTGCGACGGCGCGACCCGAACGGTCATGCTGTTCCATCCTGAGCGCCAGGGTCTTCGTCCCGCGCAAGACCAGCCACGAATCAAACGGCGACAGGATAGCGCCCGCGCTATTCTGCACAAAACCTATCCAGTTAGCATTCTCTTCATCATTCAAAACGACGATGCCGCCGACGCCGTCCGAATGACCGTTCAAATATTTAGTCGTGGAATGCACCACTATGTCAACACCAAATTCGAGCGGTCGCTGCAAATAGGGCGACATGAAAGTATTGTCGCAGACGACGAGCGCGCCCGCCGCGTGCGCCACATCTGCGACGGCCTGTAGGTCTGTGACGATCATCACGGGGTTGGTCGGCGTCTCGACAAAGATCATCCGCGTATTATCTTTAATCGCGGCCTCGACGTTTCCAACGTCCGACGTATCAACGAAATCAAACTCGATATTATAGTTGGCGAGAATCCGGCTGAAGAGGCGAAACGTCCCGCCATAGGTGTTATCCGAAACGATGACGTGCTGGCCCGCCTTGACGAGCCGCATCGTCGCGTCAATGGCCGCCATCCCGGAAGCAAAGGCGAAGCCGAAGCGCGCGCCTTCGAGCGCTGCAATGTTCTGTTCGAGCGCGGCGCGCGTCGGATTCTGCGTCCGCGCATACTCGTAGCCCTTGTGCTTGCCTAAGCCCTCCTGCTGGTACGTCGAAGTTTGATAAATCGGAACAGTCACAGAACCCGTCGTCGGGTCTGCTTCCTGTCCGGCATGAATGGCTGTTGTTGCAAATCCCATAAGCTAAATGATGAAGTATGAACGCGGAACGATGAATGAAAGGAAAATCAGTTCATCGTTCATCCTTCCGCGTTCATCGTTAATCAAAAATTCCCTGACTCATATAGCGCTCTGCGCCGTCTGGGAAAAGTGTGACGATGCGTTTGCCTGCGCCGAGGCGTTCGGCGATGCGATAGGCGGCGGCAGCGGCAGCGCCCGATGAGCCTCCGCAGAGCACGCCTTCCGTCTCTGCCAGCTTACGAACGATGGCAAACGCTTCATCGTCGTAAATCATTATCGTTTCATCGGCGAGTGACAAATCGCAATTCTTCGGAATGAACTGCGATTGGCCGATGCCTTCTACTTTGTGTTCGCCGGGTTTGCCTCCGCCGATAATTGAGCCTTCGGGTTCGACCAGCACGCAGAGCGCGTCCGGGTTGATTTTCTTGACGGCCCGCGCCACGCCCGTAAATGTTCCTGCCGTGCCAGCGCCGATGACAACGGCATCAACGCGCCCTTCCATCTGTTCGATAATCTCGCGCGCCGTCGTCTCTTCGTGAAAGCAGGGGTTGGAGGGATTCTCAAACTGCTGCGGCACGAAGCTGTTTGGTATCGTCTCGGCCAGTTCGCCGGCGCGGCGGATTGCGCCCTTCATCCCTTCATCCTTCGACAAATACTCAATCTCGCCGCCCAGGGCTTCCATAATTTTCATCTTCTCGATTGAATAGCCTTCTGGGACGCAGAGGATGACGCGATAGCCGCGCTGCACTCCGATGAGCGCCAGCCCGATGCCTGTGTTGCCTGCGGTCGGCTCGATAATGGTCGAGCCGGGGTGCAGCAGCCCGCGTTCTTCGGCGTCGAGAATCATGCCCAGAGCTGCGCGATCCTTCACAGAGCCGCCCGGATTCATGTATTCGAGCTTAGCGTAAATGTCCGCCAGCGGCGGACGTGCAAAACGCGAGAGGTGCAGCAGCGGAGTCTTCCCAACCAGTTCGATAATGTTCTCTGTTGTCCCAGACGGCATTAACTTTTCAACCGATAATCACCGCAAAAATAGTATAGCCAGAGCGTTATAAGCTGACGCGTAATGGAAAACGCATGGTAGCCCGCAGGGAAATTAAAGTCAAAAGTAAAAAGGTAAAGGCAAAAGTTAAAACACTCCGCGCTTTTTTTACCTTTTGCCTTTTGCCTTTTACCTTTTGACTTTTGTTCGACGGGCGGGTTATCGTGTTGGCCCGTGAACTACACGGCTTCAGACCCTCAACAATCCGCTGTCGCTATCATCCCCGCACGCTACGCTTCGACCAGACTTCCCGGTAAAGCTTTGCTGGAAATCGCCGGAAAGCCCATGATTCTGCGGGTCTTGGAACGCACGCTCGCCGCACGCAACGTCGCGCGCGCCATCGTCGCTACCGACGACCAGAGGATTCTCGACGCTGTTCGCAGCGCCGGTTACGAGGCCGTCATGACCAGCCCGACACATCAGAGCGGCAGCGACCGGCTGGCCGAAGTAGCCGCGACGCTCGACGAGGCATCGATAATCGTCAACGTACAGGGCGACGAGCCTTTGATTTCGCCGCAGACAATTGAACGCGCGATTGACGAATTATCAAAGACGGACGAAGCGATGATCGTCACGACCTGCGAGCCGATTACCGTCGCGGCAGACGTGCTGAGCAACGATGTGGTTAAGGTTGTGACCGACGGCGCGGGCCGCGCACTCTATTTCTCACGCTCCCCGATTCCGCTGCCGCGCGAGGCCCTGCGCCAGCATGGAACGCTCAGCGCCGCGCTCGACGCAGACCCAACGCTGCTCAAGCTCTTTCGCAAGCACACGGGGCTGTACGCCTATCGCCGCAGCTTTTTGTTAGAATACACGCGCTGGCCGACATCGAAACTCGAACGCACAGAAGCTCTCGAACAACTGCGCGCACTGGAAAAAGGCGCAGTCATCCGCGTCATTGAAACCACGGAACCCTCAATCGGCGTAGATACGTCGGCAGATTTAGAGCGCGTACGTAAACTATTCGAGGAGGTCAGAGATCAGAGGTCAGAGATTAGTTCAAAGCATTTACTAACCTCTGACCTCTAATCTCTAACATCTATCTTATGAGTGACTGGATTGGACTTGGATTTATCCTGTTGATTGTTCTTGGCGGGCTTTACTTTCTGGCGCGGCCACAGAAGCCCGTCTCGCAGGAGGAGCATGAAAAGCGCGCCGCCGAGTCAATGGGACTGCTGAGCGCGGGCGCGCTAGGCTTGCAGAAGATTTTAGACCCTGCGGCGGAGAAGGCTGCCGCCGTGCAGGAAGATTTTCGGCAGGGCTACCTGGACGGCGAACAGGAATCGGGCGACGGCGATGACAAAAGAGAGAAGGGGGAAGAGGGTAAAAGGTGAAGAAGGGAAAGGAACATTGCTTGATTCAACTCCGTCTTCCTTTTATCCCTTTCCCCTTTTACCCAAATTTTTAATTGAGGGATGATAAGATGCCTAAATATATCTTTGTGACGGGCGGTGTGGTTTCGAGTCTGGGAAAGGGGCTGGCTGCTTCTTCCATCGGCTGTTTGCTGGAGGCAAGGGGCTTGCGTGTCGCGCTCATCAAGCTCGACCCTTACATCAACGTTGACCCCGGCACGATGTCGCCCTTCCAGCACGGCGAAGTCTTCGTCACGGACGACGGCGCTGAGACAGACCTAGACCTCGGCCACTATGAACGCTTCACGCACGCCCAACTCTCGCAGGCCAACAACTGGACGACCGGGCGTATTTATCTTTCCGTCATCGAAAAAGAGCGCCGAGGGGATTACTTAGGCAAGACCATACAGGTCATCCCGCACATCACCAACGAGATTAAGGCCGCCGTGCGTGGCGTCGCCGATAAAAACAGCCCAGACGTAGTTATCGTCGAAATCGGCGGCACGGTCGGCGACATAGAGAGTTTGCCTTTCCTCGAAGCCATTCGACAGATGGGCAATGAAGAAGGCCGCAGCAATGCCATCTTTATACATCTAACGCTCGTGCCCTACATCGCCGCCGCCGGAGAATTAAAGACGAAGCCGACGCAGCATTCCGTCCGCGATTTGATGCAGATTGGTATTGCGCCCGACATCCTGCTCTGCCGTTCCGATAGGACACTTTCGCGCGACTTGCGTTCCAAGATCGCGCTCTTTTGTAATGTCAAGGAATCAGCCGTCATCACGGCGCAGGACGTTGACACCATCTACGAAGTGCCGCTCGCCTTTCATGAACAAGGCTTGGACGAATTGATTGTCAGCCTTCTGCAACTGACAGACCGCGCCGCGCACACAGACCTCGCGAACTGGCGCGAACTTGTCAACACTGTGAGAGAGCCTGCGGGCGAAACGACCATCGCCATCGTCGGCAAGTATGTCGAACTCGAAGACTCTTACAAGTCTCTGCGTGAAGCCCTGACGCACGGCGGCGTCGCCAACAATTTGCGCGTCAACGTGCGCTGGATAGAATCCGAAGAGTTAATGGAAGATGAATCGGAAGCGCGGCTGCGCGACTTTGACGCTATCCTCGTCCCAGGCGGCTTCGGCAAGCGCGGCGTTGCCGGGATGATTAAGGCCATCACCTACGCTCGCAAGACAAGAACGCCCTACTTCGGCATCTGCCTCGGCATGCAAACGGCCTGCATCGAATACGCGCGCAACATGTGTGGGCTGAAGGATGCCGACTCGACAGAGTTTGACGCGAACACGCCGTACCCCGTCATCTTCAAGCTGCGCGAGTTGGTCAACGTCGAAGAATACGGCGGCACGATGCGCTTGGGAGCGTGTCCCTGTGAACTGGCTGAAGATTCGCTGGCGCGCGAGGTCTACGGCGGCGCAACGGAAATCAGCGAGCGCCATCGTCATCGCTACGAATTCAACCCTGAGTTTCGTGAAACGCTCGAACGCGCTGGCCTGCGTATCAGCGGCATCTCGCCCGATCAGAAATTCATAGAGATTGTAGAATTGCCGCGCGAAGTACATCCGTGGTTTCTAGGCTGCCAGTTTCATCCGGAGTACAAATCTAAACCCCTGAGCGCACACCCGCTCTTCGCTTCCTTCGTTCGCGCCGCCTACGAGAATCGCCTGCGTAATGAAACTGCGGTCGAGCCGCTCGCGGCGCAGGAATCAATCACGCATGAGCACGAGCGCGCGGGCGTGGCTGGAGATGATTAAAGAGCAGTGACAAGTGACAGTTGACGAGTGACAAGTTAAAATCTTGTTCTGACTCGTCCGTCTGGTCACACGTCACTTGTCACTGATTTTATGCTGCACTGTCCCACATGCGGTCGAACTTTCGCTGACAAGGCGCAAGCGTGCCCTGACGATGGTACGCCCTTGCAGGCCGACTCGACCGTTGCGGGCGACGTAGCCGTAGACCCATTGCTTGGGCGAACCCTAGACGAAAAGTATCGCCTTGATGAACGGCTCGGCACGGGCGGGATGGGCACAGTCTACCGCGCCACGCATCTCCTGATTGACCGCCCCGTCGCTATCAAGCTGCTCAATCCGCGTTTTGTCGAAGACGAAGCGGCGCAGGCTCGCTTTCGCCGCGAGGCACGCGCCGCCGGACGCCTGCAGCACACCAACGCCGTCGCCGTCACGGATTTCGGTCGCACCTCCGATGGTTTCGTCTATATCGTGATGGAGCTTTTGGAAGGCCGCACGCTGCGCGACGTGCTGGCGCGCGAGGCTCCGCTCGATACAGCGCGCGCCGTCTCCGTGATGCTGCAAATCTCTGCGGCGGTCGCTGCGGCGCACGAAGCCGGAATCATTCACCGCGATTTGAAGCCTGCCAACATCTTTATCGTCCAGCGCAAGGACGCGCCGCCTTTCGTCAAGGTGCTGGACTTTGGCATCGCCAAGCTGGCCGCCGATACGATTGACGACGACGACCCAAAAACCTTAACGGCGGTCGGCGTGATGATCGGCACGCCTAAATACATGTCGCCGGAACAATGCGAGAGCGGCCCGCTGACGCCCGCTTCCGATGTTTACAGCCTCGGCATCATCCTTTACGAAATGCTGACCGGCACGACGCCGTTTACCGGCACAAGCCCGCTCGCCATCGCTCTCAAGCATTCCACGGAACACCCGCGCGCCCCCCGCGAATGGGTCGTCACGATTCCCCCCGCGCTGGAAGAGGTTGTCCTCCGGGCGCTCCAAAAGAATCCCGAAGACCGCCCGCAGAATGCAGCAGAGTTTCGCCGCGAGCTTTACCAGATCGCCGAACGGCTCGGCCTCGAACATTCCGCCAACGTTGGTTCTACTTCACTGGAAACACTGCGCAGTGCCGGAACGGAAACGCCTTCGGGAAGATTGGTAATAGACATCGAGCGGCTGCGTGAAAAACGCGCGGCGGTCGCAAGCAGCGGTGATGGCAAAGCCAACGAGACATCGGAATCCGTGGTCGCGCGAACGACCAGCTTTCGCAAAGAGGCCGCAGCACCGGCGTCTGCGCTCGCGCCGATTGCTCTTCCGGCGATACGCCCGACAATCGCCCGCATACGCGTCTTCTTCGACCAGAAAAAACCTCTGCTCAGGCAGCCGTCTGTTCTGGCCGGACTCTTCAGTTTGCTGTTGCTCATCGTCGTCGGAGCGGTCATCGCCGTCAGGTCTTCGCGCACCCCGGCCACCAACGTTAACGCGGCGATAGAAGTTGACCAGCCGCCGCTGGAAACGTCTTCTCCGCAATCCACGTCGACGCCTGAAGCCGAGCCGTCGCAGCCTAACGGACGACGAACGCAGAACCCCTCATCCCGCCGCGATTCATCAAACAGGTCTGCAAATAGTAATCGTGACAGGAATGACGGGAAGAATATCTTTAAACGAGGGGCTGAGAAATTGAAGACCGGGGCGAAGAAGATTAAGAAGATTTTTAAGAATCCATTTTAAGAGAATCAAGGAGAGATTGACTAATTGCAGCGACAAACATTTAGTGTCGGTGCGGCGACGTTCGGCGATGGTCGCCTGACGTTGATCGCCGGGCCGTGCGTGATTGAATCAGCCGAGCATGCTTTGATGATGGCGCGCGAATGTGCGGCGCGTGCGAGGGATGCGGGGCTTGATTTCGTCTTCAAATCATCCTTCGATAAAGCCAACCGCTCGTCCATCGAGAGCTTTCGCGGGCCGGGCATCAGCGGCGGGCTTGATGTGCTGCGGCGCGTCAAGGAAGAAACGGGCCTGCCCGTCCTAACCGACGTACACGAGATAGCGCAGATAGAACCTGTTGCGGAAGTCGCAGACATCTTGCAGATACCGGCGTTTTTGTGTCGCCAGACGGATTTGATAACGGCGGCGGCGCGTTCGGGCCGTGCCGTCAACATTAAAAAGGGGCAGTTCCTCGCGCCGCAGGACGCGCGCAACATCGTTGAGAAAACGCGCGCCGCCGGATGCGAGAAGCTATTGCTGACCGAGCGGGGCGCGAGCTTCGGTTATAACAATCTGGTCGTAGACATGCGTTCTTTCCCGATCATGCGCGAGTTTGGCGTGCCCGTCGTCTTCGACGTGACGCACTCGCTGCAACTGCCGGGCGGGCTGGGCCATGCAACCGGCGGGCTTTCCGAGTACATCGAACCGCTCGCGCGTGCCGGAGTAGCCTGCGGTGTTGATGCGGTCTTCATGGAAGTACACGATAGACCGGAAGCTGCGCCATCGGACGGCCCGAACATGTTGCCGCTTTCTCGCCTGGGCGCGTTGCTGCACACGCTGCGCGAGATACACGAACTGGTAAATCGCGGCGCGGCGCAAACGTCGCGTTGATTTTCTCTTAAGCGCGCGCCGCACGGCTTATCTCCTATTTAAATATTCCCGGAAGCGCTATTGGAAACATGAAACTCATCGCCACTTTTTTCCTGTTTTGTCTCTCCGCTTTGTTGTGGGCCACGCCTCCTGTGAGCGCGCAGGATGAGCCGCGTGCTGCCTGGCAGGTCACGCGTTTCGACATCACTGTCGACGCGCCCGGCGTTGATCGTGATTTGAAGGCCAACTCGCGCCTCACCATCCGCAACGTCGGGAAGGGAGCGGGAACGATTCTCAGCTTACGCCTTAACCCGAAGGCGGAAGTGAAGGAGATCAACGTCAACGGAGCGGCGGCGACGTTTCGTTCATCGCCTGAGCCGCGCGGTAATCTACAGCGCGTGTCCGTTAATCTTCCGTCGCCAGTCGCTTCGAATGCGACAGTTGAGGTGAGCATTTCCTATCGCCTGAGCATACCGGAAAACTCAGGGCTGGCGGCCATCGCGCCCGGCAACAGCCAATTCCTGCCGCTCTCTAGCTGGTATCCGGCGGCGAATACGCAGTTCTCGCTGCGCGGCCCGGACACAGCGCCCTTTAGCTTGAAGGTCAACGGCGCGAGCGTCGTCTCTTCGGGCACGCAGGCGAAATCGCCAGCGAGCGGCAGCCAGTATGACCAGCCTTTAAGCGCTCAACCCTTTTTCCTGGAAGGCCAGTGGGAGACAGTTGACGGCGCGGCGGCGGAGACGCGCAGCATCAGCGCTTTCTTGCCAAAGGGAGCAAACGCGGACGAACGCAAGCAGGCCGAAGCGATCATAGCTTTAGCCGGGGCGGCGCGTACTTACTTCAGCACCTTGCTTGGCCCAGCGCCGGATGCTCCCGTGCGGCTCATCGCGGTCGCGCGCGGCGCAGGCTTCACGGATGCAGGGACGCTCCTGCTCGATGCGGCAGCGTTTCGCCGCGCAAAGATTGATTCAGCGACGGCCCTCCTGGTGGCCGAAGCGGTGGGCCATTTATGGATTGGTGGAAAAACGCCAATTCGCGGCGAGGGCTTGGGAGTCGTGCGCGAAGGGCTGACGCGCTATCTGGCGACGCTCTTTCTCGAAAAACAGTTCGGGCGCGAGACAGCCGAGGCCGAACGCCTGCGCGAGCGCATCGCCTATGCCGGAGTCAGCAAGCGTGATGCGCCCCTCTATATCACCACGCCTCTCGACGCGACCTATTATGAGTCTGTGACGAATAAGGGAGCTATGGTCTGGCGGCTGGCCGACCGCGCTCTCGGTCGCGATGCTTTCGTCGCCATCTTGCGTTCGCTCCTGCAAGCGAAAGCCACAGACGATAGCGGCTTAACGCTGGCGGCGATACGGCAGGCACTCAATGAGCGCGGCGGCGCTGGATTGAAAACGCTGCTCGATCAGGAATTAGAGCAAACGACAGACATGGATTTGCTCGTCGGGCTGCCGCAGCAACGCGGCGGGCAGTGGGTGGCGGCGCTACGCAACACAGGCTCAGTGAGCGCGACCGTGACGGTGCAGGCGACGAGCGCCAGCGGCCAACGCTTGAGCGTTGAGACGACCATCCCGGCGCGCGGGTTTGGTGAAGCGGCCTTTAGTACGACTGCGCAGCCCGTGCGCGTCGAAGTTGACCCGGAAAAGCTTTACCCGCAGCTTGACTACTCCAACGATGTCGCGCCCCGCACACGTTTAAGCGAAGAAGCGCTCGCAGAGGCGGCAACCCTCTTCGCACAGCAATCTTTCGCGCGCGTGGAAACCATAACGCGCGAAGTGCTCACCCTCGCTCCGGGCATCACTGAGGCGCGTGTTCTGCTGGCGCGCTCTCTGCTGGCGCAGAATAAGCTGGATGAAGCTTTGAAGGAGTTTCAAGCGGCGCTCGACACGCCCGCGCCCGCGCCGTCCACGCTTGCCTGGGCCAACGTCGGCCTCGGCGAAATCAGTTTGCGGAAAGGGCAGGCGGCGGAAGCCGCGCGACGTTTCAATGATGCTGTGCGCGCAGATGCGGAGTATGCTTCGACGCTCGCTGCGCGGGCGGGTAGGATTAAAGCTGAAGCGGCGGCAAACGCCGCGCCGCCCGTTGACGAATCGGCGCGAACCTTTATCGCGCAATTCGATCAGGCCGTCAAAGGTGGCCGGAAAACAGAGATTGAAGCGTTGATCGTTCCCGGCGAATTGACGACCTTCGTCAAGGGGATAATCGGCAGCCAGCCGGAGTTGTGGACAACCCGCGTGCTACGCACAGAGCAGTTGGACGCCAATCGCATGGCGGTTGACGTGAGCATCAATACTAGAGAATTGGGGCGCGACCAATCGGGCACAGCAGTCCTTGTGCTCTCACGCATCAACAACTCCTGGAAACTCGCCGGGATAGAATTCTTCGAGGTACGTTAAAACGGATGGGTGATTGGACGGAGATTGAAAAGCGCGCGTCGCGCATAAAACTCCTGCTGATGGATTGCGACGGCGTGTTGACGGACGGGCGCATCACGCTTGTGTCCGACACGGACGAGCAAAAAAGTTTTCACACGCGCGACGGTCACGGGCTGGTGCTCCTGCATCGCGCGGGTCTGCGCTCCGGCATCATTTCAGGAAACGTTTCTTTGGCGGTCGAACGCCGCGCACGCGACCTGGGCATCGCTTACGTTCGGCAGGGCACTTGGAACAAGATTGTAGAGTTCGAGGAAGTGCTCGCCGCAGCCGGAGCGGAAGATGTTGAGACAGCCTATATTGGCGACGACGTGACGGATATTCCTTTAATGCAACGTGTCGGATTGGCCGTCGCCGTCGCCGACGCTACGGAAGAGACGCGCGCCGTCGCGCACTACGTCACACAGCTACCGGGCGGCTTCGGCGCTGTGCGTGAAGTCACGGATTTGATTCTCAAGGCACAGGGACGCTGGGCCGAGTTGATGCGCAAGTACATCAATTGAAGGGCAGCCGTGAGTTTGACTTTTGCTTTTATCAGGAAGCATTCTGTTAGTAGATTTTTCAACAGAGGGTGAGGACGATAAGGTGGATACTTCACGGCAGGTCTTGTTCGTTGAGGACACTTCGGACACGCGTGATCTTGTAGAGTTCAGCTTGAAGCAGGACGGCTTTGAGGTCACAAGCGCGCAAACCGCCGAAGAGGGTTTGACGCTGGCCCGCGCAAAATCTTTCGCGCTCATCCTGCTCGACATCGGTCTGCCAGACAAGGACGGCCTCGAACTCTGCCGCGAAATTCGCCGCTTCGACAGGCAGACGCCCATTCTTTTCTACACGGCTTTCGCCGAACTGCTGGACCTCGGAGAAGCCACCAAGGCGGGCGCGCAAGGTTGCCTGCGTAAGCCAGAAGACACGCCTCGTCTGGGCGAAATCGCGCGTCGTTTAATCGAAGAAACCAGCGGCAGCTAAATGGACGCGAAGCCCCGGAGCGATTGATTTGACACCCGTGCAACGCTTGACTATCTTAGCTGGCAACCGAAGTCGGATTGAGTCGGACGATGAGAGCTTACCGACTTACTCTTGAGCGCGAGTAGCTCAGTGGTAGAGCATCTGGTTCCCAACCAGAGGGTCGCGGGTTCGATCCCCGTCTCGCGCTTATCAAAACCTTACAGTTGATAAATAATATGTTCTCACGCCGTCTCATTACTATCCCCTTTTTATTATCAGCATTTGTTATGTGCTCACCAGCAGTTTGCCAGAATAAGAGGCAACCGCAGAAACAGACTATGCCGTCGCCCACGATCAGCACTCGCCCTGCCCTAAGAGTAGACGATCCAAGCGACCCCAAACCGTTTGATCCCAGTGTGGGAGCATTGCCAGGCAATTATCATGGGATAGACCCTGCAATAATTTACGAAAAACTTGAAAGACGGAAATTAAGCGCTCTTAAAGATGAATTTGAAACGACAGAGCAATTTCGCCAGAGGATCAAGAGAGAGGAAGCCGCACCTCTTGTCGGCAGTTTGATGCTAGACAGCCTGATGGCTTTTGAAGTCAAAGAGATTGAGGCAGCCTACGATGCTGACCGCGAATTAATGCGGGTTTGGATTGAATTTCGTTTAGTAGATTACGGTGGAAATAATGAACCGCTACGAGGGGTTAAACTCAAATCTGAAAATAGCCGAGCCAGCAATATTTTGTTCAGTAATTATCAATCTTTTGGAATTATTAAAAACGATATTGATGCGCGCGAAGCTATTGCGATGCAGATAAAGATGGATATTCCAACAGCGAGGCAGGCCAAACAAAATCTGCGTGCACTTGCTGTCGTCAAACTGCGCTCACCATACCTCAATGAAAGACTTTACAGTTCAATACTTCTCGCGGAGTTGATGGAGTTATGGGTTTATGATATAGCCACCGGACAAGTTCTTATTAAACTGAAGGCAGGTGAGATAAAAACAGCTGATAATGCTGATGGCAAGCCCGTTGAAGCAGCAGGCACGTCGGATTTAGTGACAAGAGCGCTCGATCTTTACCAGGCCGGGCGCGACGATGAAGCGTTGCTTGAACTGCGCCGCGTGTTGACCATGCAGCCGATGAACGCCGAGGCGTATCTTTTGAAGGGGCGCATCTACATTCGTCGCGGCGATCAGGAAACGGCCATCAGCGCTCTCAAGACGGCTCTCTTCTGGGACGCCAAATTGATTGACGGACACATCTTGCTCGGTCGCATCTTCCTTGACCGCAATGACCGCGCGCAGGCCATGACCTACGCACGCTCGGCCATGCAAATTGATCCCAATAATCAGGAAGCCATCGGCCTCCAACGACAAATTGAAACCGTTCACTGACGTATTGTAAATAAACGCCTGCCTGCGCCGAAACGTACCGTTTACTCACACGTCGAGCAGCTTTTTCTTCATTCATCTCAGGTTTTGGCGCTTTTGCGAAACTGGCACAATGGTTGCGGTAACAGCCAGCGGTAAACAGCGGGCTTGAAAAGGTTAATCCAGTATAGGAGGATGAAATATCTTGCGTATTAAATTTATTGCGGGCTTCTGTGCACTGGCGCTTTCGGCCTTGGCGGCAGGATGTGCGGACAGCAGCAACACCGCGAATACGAACACCGCTACGACTAACACAGTGGCGACGACGACCACGATGAATTCAAACGCCACCGTCGAGCCAGCTTCCAGCACCTCGGACTCCGAAGTCAAAGAAGAGACGGATGCCAGCGGCACGAAAACCCAGACGCGTACCTTTAGAAATAACACGCGCGTTTCCAGAGTCGTCGTGACCACAACGAAGGCTGGTAAGCGCACCGTGAAGGTTTACCCGCAGGGCGGCGGCGAGCCTCGTGACTTGCCGGAAGGCAAGATTGATAACGCGCTTGAAGCCTCCGGCGATGCCATCGCAGACGCCGCCGGTTTCGTCGTAGATAAATCGAAGGATGCAGCCAACGCGGCGAAGAAGGGTGCTAACGAGATTGGCGATAAGGCCGAAGATGTCGGCGACAAGGCAGTGAAGGGAGCCAAGGAGGTCGGCGACAAGGCTGAAGACGTAGGCGATAAAGCAGTCAAGGGAGCCAAGAAAGCTGGCGAGAAGACTGTTGAGGGAGCAAAGAAGGCGGGCGGCGCTATCAAAGACGCCATCACGCCGTAACACCTTGTAGGAAAATTTCGCATCAACTAGCAGGGCAGCCGCCGACGGGGACGGCTGCCTTTTTGTTTGCACTCGCAAAGAGGGTGACGCCACTTCGCTTACCACTTGCCGCCTCTTTCGGAAACTGTCGTCAAGACCAATTTAGCCGACAGGTGTTATACTCAGCTTTCTCGTCGGAGCAACGCCCTGATTTTCCGGCGCGAAGCATTAATCACGAAACGATTGGAGCAAGACAATGGCAGACACTACGCGCTTTACGCTTATTTGCCCGTGTTGCGAATCTACCCTGACGATTGACGCGCAAACGGGAGCGCTTATTTCCCACGAAGAAAAGTCGAAGCCCGTCGCTTCCTTCGACGAAATGCTCAAAGGTCTGGATAAGCAGAAGCAGATGCGCGACCAACTCTTTCAGCAGGAGCTAGGCTCGCAGAAAGACCGCGAGCGCCTGCTCGAAGAGAAATTCCGCGAGGCGATGAAGCGCGCAGAGAAGGATAAAGACAAGCCCTACATCAACCCGCTCGACATCGATTAGTAAATGAAGGCAGGAGTCCACAGCCTGAAGTCTGGAGTCAAAAGACAGACGGGTTTTGTCTTCTAACTCCAGACTTCAGACTCTGGACTCCTGACTTGCTTTGGTTTGCGCCGAAGGATGAAACAAATTTCCTGCATATTCGTAAGAGAAAAATCAGTTGTACAACAGCTTGCCTCGCTTGCCGCATCCAAGCGCGCGAGGGCAAACTCGTTCGGAAGATAATCGCCAGCGCCCGTTTATTCTCAACAATTGGAGTCATCACACATGCGTCTTGTTTATCTGACTTCGTTCGTCTGCGCCGCCGCGCTCCTGAGCGCCACAATCTTGCTGCCGACCGCAGCCGCACAAAAGGGAGGCACTCAAACGAAAATCCCGAAAATCAATTACCGCGAGCGAACGCTGCCAAACGGCCTGCGGCTCTACAGCGTCGAAGACCACTCAAGCCCGACCGTCGCCATACAGGTCTGGTATCACGTCGGCTCGAAGGACGACCCGCAGGGACGCAGCGGTTTCGCGCATCTCTTCGAGCACATTATGTTCAAGAGCACGAAGAACATGAAATCCGAGATGCTGGATCGACTGACGGAAGATGTCGGCGGCTTCAACAACGCGTTTACCGCAGACGACGTGACCGTCTATTACGAAGTCGTGCCGTCGAATTACCTGGAGACGCTGCTCTGGGCCGAGTCTGACCGCCTCGGCGCGCTTAACGTTGACGACGCGAATTTCAAGTCAGAGCGCGATGTTGTGAAAGAAGAGTTTCGCCAGAATTACGTCGCGCCGCCCTACGGCAAGCTCAATCTCTTAATCGAACAAAAATCATGGGTCAAGCATCCGTATCAACGCCCCGGCATCGGCAACATTGAAGAGTTGGATGCCGCGACCATCGAGAATGTGAAGGCTTTCCACAGCGACTATTACAGGCCAGACAACGTGACGCTCGTCGTCGCCGGAGATTTCGAGCCGAAGCAATTGGACGCATGGGTTGACAAATATTTTGGTCGCCTGCAAAAGCCGAGCAAGCCGCTGCCGCGCGTCGATGTCAAAGAGCCTGCGCGCACGGCTGAGCGCCGCTACGTCGAATACGGGCAGAACGTCCCGCTCCCGGCGGTCGTCCTAACCTACCTTGCTCCGCCCGCCGCCAGCAGTGATGCCGTCGCGCTGCGCGTCGCCGAAGCAATCCTTTCATCCGGCAACTCATCGCGCCTTTATCGCGCGCTAGTCTACGAGCAGCAGTTGGCCCAGGAAGCCGAAGCCAACGCAGATTTGCGCGAAGACCCGGGGCTGTTCAAACTGCAAGCCGTCCTCGCCAGCGAGAAAAAGCCGGAGGACGCCGAACGCTCTTTGCTGGCCGAACTGAAGCGTATGCAGGACGCGCCCGTCAGCGCCGCCGAATTAGAGAAGGCCAAAAATCAACTGGTGACGGATCAACTGCGCGACCGCGAGACGAATAACGGCAAGGCGCTGGCGCTCGGCGAAGCCGTCGTGCTCCTTGGCGACGCCAATCGCGTCAACACAGACATAGAGCGTTTACAGGCGGTCACCGCCGCAGACGTGCAGCGCGTCATGCGCCAGTACTTTACCGATACCAACCGGGTCGTCATCCATTATCTGCCCGAATCCGCACGCAAGAGCGCACAGGGAGGTCAGGGTAAATAAACATGCTAAAAAGATTCTTAAGCCAACCCGCTGCCTTGATAACTTTAGCCGCTTTGACATTGCTTATGACGCCAATCATTTCACAGGGCCAACAGGAAACGCCGCCCGCGCCTTCCACTCCGCGCTCCGTTAGATTACCGCAGCCCGTAGAGAAAACCTTAAAGAATGGGCTGCGCGTTATCGTCGTCGAGCGTTCGGCTATGCCGCTCGTTACAGCCCAACTGCTGGTTAAGAACGGCGGTGAAGTTGACCCGGAGACGTTGCCCGGCGTTGCTAATATGACGGCGACGCTCTTGACCGAAGGCACTGCAAAACGCACCGCTCCGCAGATTGCAGAAGAGGTCGAAGCGCTCGGAGGCCGCCTCAACTCGCGCGCTGGCTGGGATGCTTCGGGCGTCAGCGTCAACGTCATGTCCGCTAGAATCGCTCAGGCCATGACAATCTTGGCCGATGTGGCGCGCAATCCCGCTTTCAAAGATGAAGAGATAGAGCGCCAGCGCCAACAGGCGGTTGACGAATTGAGCGTGCGCTTGAGCCAGCCGGGAACGATTGCCCGCGCCGTCGCCGCGCGCGTCCTCTATGGGATGAATCCCTACGGCCACATGCTCTCAGGCACGCCCGAAAGCCTCGCGCGCATCAAGCGCGACGACCTGGTTAAGTTTCACCAGACTTATTACAGGCCGGATAACGCCGTCCTTGTCATCGGCGGCGACATCAAAGCGCAGGACGCTTTCAGTCTCGCCGAAAAACTGTTTGGTAACTGGCAGAAACCGGCTGCGCCCCTGCCCGCTTCAAAGTTTGAAGATAAGGAGACGGCTTCGCAGAAGTCGCGTGTGCTGGTGATTGACAAGCCGGACGCAGGGCAGGCGGCGGTCGTCCTTGTTCGCAGAGGATTGAAGCGCACCGACCCGGATTATTTTCGCGGCATCGTCACCAACTCAGTTTTGACGGGCTATTCCGGTCGGCTCAATCAGGAGATTCGCATTAAGCGCGGGCTGAGCTATGGCGCGCGCAGCACCCTCGATGTGCGCCGCGACACAGGGCCGTTTACAGCCGAAACGCAGACCAAAAACGAATCGGGCGCAGAGGTCGCTTCGCTCATCATCAGCGAGATTAAGCGGCTGTCGAGCGAGACGGTCGCCGATGCGGAACTCACGCCCCGAAAATCCGTCATCATCGGCGGCTTCGGACGCGCACTGGAAACCAACGACGACCTTGTCACGCAGATTGGCAACCTTGCTCTCTACGGCATCAGCCTCAGCGAGATTAACAGCTACATCAGCAACGTGCAGGCAGTGACCTCGGCGGACGTGCAAAAGTTTGCTGGCTCAAGGCTGGTCGCCAACGATGCCTCTATCGTCATCGTCGGTAAGGCCAGCGAGTTTCTCGAAGCGCTGCGCAAGCAGTTCCCGGATGTCGAAGTCATTCCGGTCGCAGACCTTGATTTGAACGTCGCGAATCTACGTCGTGCGGCGACAACCGAAACGGCGAAGCCTTAAACGGCCTGCTCCTCGGCTCAGGCGTTGAATTTGAAAGAGAGATAAAGCTCATGCGACAGATAACAAAGCTGGCAAGTTGCTTTTTGAGTCTCATGATACTGACCTGCGCTGCGACTAACGTCACGCTGGCGCAAGATGAAGCGAGCGAGACAACCGCACCGCAGCAACGCGAAGAGACGGCGACTTTCATCGCCGAACTGGCAAGCCGCGAGCCGTTTGTTCGTCAGCACGCGGCGGAAGAATTGGCGCGCCGCGCCGACACAGACCACTTGAAGCTCGTCGAAGGCTATCGCCTGCAAGAAAAGGATTCGCGCGTCAAAGCGGCGCTCGACTGGGCGCTTTACCGCATGGGCAAAAACGAAGCGCTCTTCTCTCTCGTTCGTGCTCTCGATTCCGAGCAGGGGGAGCAGGTCGCAGCTTACTTAAAGCAACTCGATAGCCCGCAGCCGCTCTACATTTTTCTCGGTAAGACGAAACGTGCCGCGCAAGTCAGGCTGCTCGAAGTGCTCGCCGAAATCGGCGACGCCGAAACGCTCGAACGCATCAAGCCCATCCTCGAATCATACGAGCCGCACGTCGCCGCCGCAGCCGAGAATGCGACCGACCAAATCAACGCCCGCCTCGCACAGCAGCCCGCGGAAGCCGCACCCTCACGCCCGCGCCAGGTAGGCAAGGCCGAAGAAGATACTCCCTGAGCTTTGCAGGTTTCAGGTTTCAAGTTTAAGGTTTCAGGCTTTTTCCTGTAACCTGAAATCTTAAACTTGAAACCTGAAACTCTATGCACCCGAACCTACGCTCATTCCTAGACCTGCTCGCGCGCGAGAACGACCTCATCAGAATCAGAACGGAAGTTGACCCCTATCTGGAACTGGCCGAAATTCATCGCCGCGTCATCGAACGCGGCGGCCCGGCGCTCCTCTTCGAGCATGTGAAGGGCAGCCGTTACCCGGTCGTCACTAATCTCTTCGGCACGGCTCGTCGCATTGATCTGGCGTTTGGCCCAAAGCCGGAAGCGCTCGTCCGCGAGGTCGTACACGTCGCCGAAGCGCTCTTGCCGCCTCGTCCCGCGCAACTCTGGCAGCATCGCTCGCTCGCCCTCGAAGCTTTGAAACTCGGCACGCGCAACACACGCCGTGCGCCCGTCATGCAGGTTATGGACAAGCCCGCACGTCTCGCTGAGTTGCCAGTGCTGACGACGTGGCAGGAAGACGGTGGGCCATTCTTTACGCTGCCGCTCGTCTACACGGAGCACCCTTCGACCCGTAAGCACAACCTTGGCATGTATCGTATGCAGCGCTATGACGCGAGCACGACCGGCATCCACTGGCAGATACACAAAGGCGGCGGCTTTCATTATCACGAAGCCGAAAGCGTGGGCCAACCCTTGCCTCTGACGATGTTTCTAGGCGGCCCGCCCGCGCTGATTCTGGCGGCCATCGCGCCTCTGCCGGAAGACGTGCCGGAACTCGTGCTGGCTTCTGTGCTGGCGGGCGAGAAAGTATTAATGATGAAGAACCCGCTCGGCGAGAATCGCCATCGGCTCGTCGCCGAAGCGGAGTTTGCTTTAGTGGGCCACGTGCCGCCGCTTGAGAGAAGACCCGAAGGGCCGTTCGGCGACCATTACGGCTACTACTCTTTGCAGCACGACTATCCAGTTTTTCATGTCGAGGCCGTCTTTCATCGCCGCGATGCTATCTATCCTGCGACCGTGGTTGGAAAACCGCGACAGGAAGATTTCTTCATCGGCGATTATCTGCAAAAGCTGCTCTCGCCGCTCTTTCCGTTAGTAATGCCGAGCGTCCGCGATTTATGGACATACGGCGAGACGGGCTTTCATTCGCTCTGCGCCGCTGTTGTGCGCGAACGCTACAGCCGCGAAGCACTGGTTTCAGGCTTTCGTATCCTCGGCGAAGGCCAACTCTCGCTGACAAAATTTCTACTGCTGACGGACACGCCGCAGAACCTACAAGACTTCAAGAGCCTCTTTGAACACATCCTCGCTCGCGTGCGTTGGGAGAGCGACCTCTTCATCTTTTCCAATGTCTCGATGGACACGCTCGACTATACGAGCGGGAAAGTCAACGAAGGCAGCAAGGCCATCATGCTCGGCTTGGGCCAACCCGTGCGCGATTTGCCGCGCGAATTTCACGGGCGTTTACCCGGCGGTGTTAGCCGCGCCGAAGTCTTTTGCGGCGGCTGCCTCGTCGTCGAAGGCTCTCCCTACGCGGAAGACGAAGAACAGGCTGCGCGGTTGTCCCAAGAGGAAGTTTTCAGCGAATGGCCGCTCGTTATCCTGCACGATAATGCGAGCGTGGCTCGCAGCACAGCTGATTTTCTTTGGGCCACGTGGACGCGCTTTGAGCCTGCCGCCGACATTTACGCCGCCGGGACAAGCGTGCAGCGTCATCACATCTCTTATCGCGCGCCGCTCATTATTGATTCGCGCATGAAGCCAGGCTATCCGGCGGAATTGATAGCACGCCCGGACATCGCAGCGCTGGTCGAAAGACGCTGGCGTGAGTATTTCCCAAACGGCGCTGGCTGAGGAAGGCTAAGCAGCGAAGCAATGAAAATCTCAACGCGCAGGAAAAAGTATGTGCTCATCACGCTTGGCAGTCTTTTACTAGTTATCCTGTTCCTTGGCCTCTGGGCTTTCGTCATCGAGCCGAATCGTTTGTCTGTCAACGAAGTGGTAATCAGTCTGCCAAACTGGCCGTCAAACTTTGAACCCCTGCGAATCGTGCTGATTTCCGATTTGCACGTCGGCTCGCCATACATTGACGCTGCTAAATTGCAGCGCATCGTTGAAACCGCGAACGCGGCGCAACCCGATTTGATTCTGCTGGCCGGTGACTTTATGGTGACGAGCAGTCAAGAGCAAACAATCGAGCCGGAAATCATCGCCGACGGGTTGAAGCACTTGCGCGCACGTTTCGGAGTCTTCGCCGTGCTCGGCAACCACGATTGGTGGTACAACGGCGAGCGCGTTCGTGCGGCCTTAAATGCGGTCGACATACGTGTTCTGGAAAATGATGTCGCGCGGATTGAGCATCAGGGAAAAAACCTGTGGGTGGCAGGACTCGCAGACGCCTGGACGCGTAAGCCCGACATCACTGGGACACTGCAAAAAGTCACTGATGATGGGCCAATCATCGTCTTGACCCATAATCCCGATCTCTTTACAGATATTCCGGCGCGAGTCTCGCTGACGCTCGCCGGGCACACGCACGGCGGGCAAGTCAGCATTCCCCTTATCGGTCGTCCGCAAGTGCCTTCGCAATACGGTGAGCGCTACGCCATCGGGCACATCATAGAAGACAATCGTCATCTCTTCGTCACGCCCGGCGTCGGCACGAGTATCCTGCCTGTCCGCTTTCGCGTTCCGCCGGAGATTTCGGTTTTGACAATTACAGGAATGTTTTCCGGCACGTTGTAGAATAATAGTTAGCTGGTATCATGCTTTCAGCAATTCAAGTCATTTGATTTTAACCGTGGAGAACCCCATGCGATTCGTACAATTGAAAACACTATCGCTCTTCTTGCTGCTCATCATTAACGTTAGCGCGACTCCCGTCAACAACGCTTCGCTTGAGCCTTCTGCCCGGCGAGCGCAGAAACGCGACAAGGTAATCGCGACGCGGAGCGCCAGAGGCACTCTCAAAGGCTTTGAAGTCGGCGATTATCAACACGCGGTCATTACTCTGGCGAACGGCAAGGAAGAGTCTTACTTCATCGGCCCAATGGGTCTACCGTATTTTCTCGCTCTGCACAAAGACGAGCCTTTGGTGCTGACTTATCAGATAGTTGATTCTTATATCCCGGAAGCGGGCGGCAACCAACGCATCAAAAGATTGAGCGGAGCAAGAGCAGGTAAGTTAACCTATGCCTCCTGGTGGAGAAAGATGAGGGCAAAGCATTCTGCGGCCCAACTGGAAAAGATGTACGGGGGCATGGTGGAAAAACTGCGGCTTAATCCGTAAGAGAAGCGACGCAGGCTTATAGAGAGTCCGATAACACCAGAAGACAATCAGGCCCATCCAAAAAAGGAGGCGGAAACAATGGCAACAAGTCTCACGGAAGCCACACCTCGAAGCACGTCGCTAAGTTTTACAGAGGAGATGAAAGGTTATATAGCGGCAGGGGAAACCGATTTCCAGCAGGGCTATGAAAAGGGGCAGGCAGCAAATACATTCATTGTCACTCATCTGATTATCAAGACAGACGACGTGGAGCGCTTTGTCACAGACCCTGCGCACGAGGCAAGCCCACTGGGTTATGTTATTTGCAATATGTTCGGGGGACAACTGCCGGTTTACGGAGGAGAGTTTAACCTCTTCGTTGATACAGCAAACCCCTGGCGTAAACGAATGAATTATCGCCTCTATTTCGGAGTGTCTGATACCACTTACACCTTGAGCGGATTTAAGGCGATGACGGACAACCCGAAATTCAATATCTGGTCTGATTGCGAATCATTGTACGCGAAAGTTTATCGCGGTCGCGTCCCGCGCGAAGAAGAGGGGGCGGCTGAGACTCTCGCCGCCGGAATCATCAATCTCTACAAATGGGACTTCTTAAAATTTAATGTCGTCACATTTAGTGTGAAAGGGCCGACTCCGCTCGATTCCTTAAGAGGCTTGTGCCAATTCAGTAAATTCTTCTTCGGCGTGCTCTGGGATTTCCAGGTGGCAAAGTTTACCGGAAGGTGAGCGGCATTAGCGTCCGAGGGTTTCATTACTCACGCATCCTGAAGGGGAAGTGTCAGCCGCGCTTGACAGCCGCGTGTGTGTTTGCGCTCTTGCAGCGCGAGAGTGCCGCCGTGGGCTTCGGCAATCTGGCGACTCAAGACCAGCCCGATGCCTGAGCCGTTCGGCTTGGTAGTAAAGAAGGGAACGAAGAGATTCGCCGTGTTAGAAAGCCCTGGCCCTTCATCTTCAATCAGGATTTCTAGCACGCCGGAAGTCTGCCGCCACGTTAGAGACACCCCGCCGCCGGTTTCCAGCGCCGCATCAACAGCATTGCGCAGAAGATTGATGAGCAGTTGTTCCAGTTGATCTTCGTCTGCTTCAATCTGTAGCTCTGGGCCTTCGATGAGCGAGACGTTGAGACGCGTTTCCAATTCGGCGACGCGATGGATAAGCGCAGCGACATCAACACGCCGCAAGACAGGGGCGGGCAGGCGAGCAAGGCGCGCGTAGGCGCTCATAAAACGGCTCAAAGATTCCGAGCGCTTGGCGATGACAGCCAAGCCCTGCTGCACGTCTTCGCGCCAGTCGGGCGGCTTAGGCTCGCGGCTCAACAGGCTTTCGAGACTTCCGGCGATGGATTTTATAGGGGCTAAAGAGTTGTTCAACTCGTGGCCCAGCACACGCACAAGCCGCTGCCATGCGGCGCGCTCTTCTTCGCGCAGTGCGCGGCTGAGATTGGCTATGACCAGCAATTGATGCGGCAAGCCCCGCTCTCGAAAAAGGCTGCGGCGCACTTCCCAACGCCCGCGCCCCGCCGGAAACTCTGCCTCGACGGTGCGCACAATCTCGCCGCGCAGATAATCCGCCAACTTCAATTCCGCCGCGCTCATCCCGCTTAACCTCTCTGCGGGTTCTTGCAGAAGCCGCTCTCCGGCACGGTTTACAAGGCGCAGGCGCTCGTCCAGATCGAAGGCGAAGATGGCGACATCAATTTCCGCCATCACGGTTCGCAGGAGCGTCGTCGCTTCGAGCGCGCCGAGGCGTTGCTCGCGCAATGTCTCGCCGAGCGTGTTGACTTCGAGGATCACTTCGCCAAGGGCGTCATCCGGCTTCGCGCCGCGCGCACGAATCGAGTAGTCTCCCTCGCGCAATGCCGCCAGCAGATTGCTGATGGTTTGAAGGGGTCGCGCTACCTGTTCACGCAACGCCAGCGCGCATCCCAGCCAGGAGCAGAGAATGAGAGCCGAGAGCGTCCAAAATACTTTTGCCGAATAGCCCGTGCTCCAAAGCAAAGCGAGGGCTATGACGGATGCGGGTAAGCCTGCCAAAATCGCTAACATGAGAACGCGGTTTTGATGACTGAGATGGCGGAAGGCTTTGAGCGAGGGCACACGCGTCCTGGAGGGCCTGCCTGTGGCCGGAGCAACGCTCTCTCTGCGTTCACCCGACTCTTCGACGCTGACGCTTTCAGAGGCCATATTTATTGATGCGACGGTAGAGCGCGCTCCGGCTCAAGCCCAAAGCGGCTGCGGCCTGATTGACGTTGCCGCCCGTGCGCGTCAGCGCCTTGCGAATCAAGAGGCTTTCGACCTCTTCGAGGCTCATCTCGTCAAGACGCCGACTGCTTTCAACGGTTGATTGTAAGCCGAGGTCGGCGACGCTCACCAGATTGTTTTGGGCCATCAGCGCCGCCCGCTCGATTGAGTGCTGTAGCTCGCGTATGTTGCCGGGCCACGAACGATTGACGAGCAGATCAATCGCCTGCTGCTCAAACCCGTCGAGCTGTTTACGATAACGCGCTGCGTGCTGACGCAGAAAGTGCGAGGCCAAGAGCGGAATGTCTTCGCGCCGCTCGCGCAGAGGCGGCAGATGAATCTCCACCGTGTTGAGACGAAAGAGCAGGTCTTGACGAAAACGCCCCGCCGCTATTTCATCGTGCAAGTTCGCGTTGGTCGCGGATATAACGCGCACGTCAACCCTACGCGTCTTCGACGCTCCGACAGGCTCAAATTCGCCCGTCTCCAAAACTCGCAAAAGCTTCGGCTGTAAGTTCAAAGGGACAGTAGCAATCTCGTCCAGAAAGAGCGTGCCGCCGTCTGCCAACTCAAAGCGACCGACGCGGTCAGTCCTCGCATCCGTGAAAGCGCCGCGCACATGGCCGAACAACTCGCTCTCGAAGACGCCTTCGGAGAGAGCGCCCGCGTTGACGCTGATTAAGGGTTTTGCAGCGCGTTCGGAAAGCGCGTGAAGGTGTCGCGCGACGACTTCCTTGCCCGTGCCGTTTTCGCCGGTAATAAGCACGTTGGCATCCGATGGGCCAACGCGTTCGATAATCTGCCTGACGGGTTGCATGGCGCTCGCTTCGGCAATCAGCGGCGGCAAGCCTGCGCGACCGCCATCGCGCAGTAATTGGTTTTCGGCTTCAAGTCGCTGGCCTTTTCGCAGGGCGCGTCCCAACTCCGTCTGAGTGCGTAGAATCGTCAGCAGTCGCTCGTTCTCCCAGGGCTTTTGTACGAAGTCGCGTGCGCCGCGCCGTATCGCCTCGACCGCCACTTCGACGCTGCCCCATGCGGTCATGACGACGATTGGCAGCGTCGGGTCAAGCGTCTGAATCTCGCGCAACAAATCGAGTCCTTCCTGCCCGGACGTGGTATCACGCGCGTAGTTCAAGTCCATCAACAGCACGTCGAAATCCTGCGCCTTGAGAATTTCAAGCACTCTCGCGGGAGAATTGACAGACTCGATTCGATAGCCCTCGCCCTTGAGCAGCAAGCGCAACGCCTCCAGCACATCCGTCTGGTCGTCGGCGATTAAGATTTTGGGAATCGAAGCGGTTGAGCTTTTCATTACAAAATTGGAGACCGGACACGCTGGCGAAAAAGCAGTTTCACGCAAAGACGCAAAGGCGCTAGGAAAGCAGCACGCCAAAAATAAGATAAGGACGCCGATTCAAGCTCTTTTCTTCTTGTCTTTGCGCCTTTGCGTCTTTTGCGTGAAATTCTTCGTTTCATTCTCATTCGCTTTAGTTTTATATGTTCGTGGCAGAGTAAATCTATTCTTGTCTCAACGCAGTCATCGGGTTCATCTTCATCGCGCGCCGCGCGGGGAAATAGCTGGCGAGGAGCGAAAGCCCGGCGAGCAACAGCGTGATGCCCGCAAAAACTCCTCCATCTGTTGCGCTTACCCTGTAGAGAAAATCGGAGAGCAGGCGTGTTCCGGCAAAGGCCGACAGGATTCCCAACACGACGCCGACGCAAACGAGCAGCATGCTCTCGCCCAATACCATTTTGAGAATATCGCGTTCCGACGCTCCGACCGCCATCCGTATGCCGATCTCGTGCGTCCGCAAGGTCACGACGTAACCCATCATGCCGCTTATGCCGATCATCGCCAACACCAGCGCCATCAGTGCGAAAACGGACATCAACCATGCGCCGGTGCGAAACCAAGCGGTTCGGCGCGCAAGACGCTGCTGCATCGTCATCGCTCCGTAGATGGGCAACTCCGAATCAATGCTCTGCACGAGGCGGCTGAGCGCGGCTGTCATCTGTTTGGCGTCGCCGTCTGTCCGCACCAGCAGACCCAAATCATAAACGGGTCTCTGTAATAAACAGAAATAGATGTCGGGATCATCGTTTGGAGTTTCGCGCATGTTGCGTTGGCGCACGTCTGCGGCGACGCCGATAATCTTGTACCAGGGGCGCTCCGAATCAGGATTAGAGCCTTCCTTTATCTGTTTGCCGAGCGGGTCTTCGCCGGGCCAGAAGCGCTCGGCCAGCGCACGGCTGATGATGACGACTCTTTGCGCTGCCATGTTATCTTCCGCTTGAAACTCACGCCCGCGCGCGAGTTTAACGCCAAGCGTCTCGAAATACTTCGGGCTGATGTGATGGCTATAAGTTCTAAACGCGTCTGCGGGCGAGGGTGCTGGACGCCCTTCGACCGCAAAGGTCGTCGCAGACATCTCATAGGCGAGCGGAATGTCGGAAGCGATGCTGCTCTGCAAATGATGAGGCAGTTGATTCATGCGCTCGGTTAAAGTGTTTATGAATCCAATTATCTCGGCTTCGTCGTAGCGGCGCGACGGCAACTCTACTTTCATCGTCAACAACTGTTCAGGATTGAAGCCCAGATTAATCTTGTAGAGTTGTTGGAAACTCTTGGTCATCAAGCCAGCGCCGATCAGAAGCATGACGGCGAGCGCGATTTCCAGAACGACGAGCAGCCCGCGCACGCGCAAACGGAAAAATCCGCCGCTCGTTCGCCACCAAGACGTGCGCCCCTCCTTCAGGCTTTGATTAAGGTCAAGACGCGAAGCTTGCAGCGCCGGTAGTAATCCGAAGAGCACGCCCGTCAAAATCGAGAGCGCAAACGTGAAGGCGAAGACGCGCGCGTCCAAACGGATACTGACAAACCAGGGAATCGCAAACGGACTCAAAGAGACAACGAGGTCAATGCCCCAGAGCGCCAGCAGCAAACCAAGTGCCCCGCCGGCGAACGCCAACAGCACGCTCTCCGTTAGCATCTGTCTTATCAAGCGCAAGCGGCTTGCGCCGAGCGCGACGCGAATCGCCATCTCTTTCTGCCGGTTTGAGGCGCGTACCAATTGCAGGTTAGCGACGTTGCCGCAGGCAATCAGCAGCACGCAGCCGACCGCCGCCATGAAGAGAATCAGTGTATTGCGTGCGTCGCCCATCCAGTCGTCATAGAGCGGAATGACGAGCGCGCCGCGATTAGTGTTAGTTAGCGGGTATGCCTGCTCTAGCCGCTGCGAGATGGCGTCCATCTCTTGCTGCGCTTGCTGGATGGTAACGTTCGGCTTCAGCCGCGCCATCGTCGCCAGGCCTCGCACCCCACGTTGCTGTAAACTGCTTCCCCCCAGACTCTCGTGCGCGGGGTCATTGAGGATATTGGTCAACAGCACCCAGACTTCCGCTCCCTGCCGTGTGCCTTGAAAGCTTTCGGGCATAACGCCGACAACAGTATAGCTTTCGTCGTTAAGCTTGATTGTTTGATTGACGAGATGAGGGCTTGAGCCGAAGCGACGCTGCCAGAGGCGATGACCGATGACAGCTACTCTTTGCGGACTTTCGGGGTTATCTTCTTCGGGTAAAAAAGTGCGCCCGCGTGCGGCTGATACGCCGAGCACTTTAAAGTAGCTGGCCGTGACGTATTCGCCCGTCACGCGTTCGGGTTCACTGATGCCGGAGAGATTGAAAGACGCGAGCTTAAGGGTCGCTATCTCTTCAAAAGATTGGCTCTGTGCGCGCCAGTCAAGATAATCCGGATAGGAAGCGCCGCGCCGCTCCACCTCCTGCTGCCGCCGCACCGTCTCTGTGATGACGACCAGCCGCTCAGGCTCTCTGTAAGGCAGCGGCCTGAGCAGGACAGAGTTGACGATGCTAAAGACGGTCGTGCTCGCACCAATCGCCAGCGCCAGCGACAAAATGGCGGTAACGCTAAAGCCCGGACTCTTCCTTAAAGTGCGCAGCCCGTATTGAATATCTTGAAGGAGCTTTTCCACGACCAAACGATTCACCACAGAGAGACATAAGATAAACGATGAACGCGGAACGCTGAACGATGAATAAAGAGCAGATTGTCTTTCATTCATCGTTCAGCGTTCCGCGTTCATCCTTCTACCTATACGACGGATACTGCAATGGCTTTGGAGCGACGGGCGGATTCTTCTTGAGCGCGTCCAAGGCGATTTGCACCGCTTTCTCCAATTGCGGGTCGCGGCCAGCGCGCCAGTCTGCGGGCGTGATTTCGACCGCCACGTCAGGTGCGACGCCGTTGTTTTCAATATCCAGAATCCCTTTCTTAGGATTAAAGAAAGCGCGGTTGGGCGCGCTGACTGAGCCGCCGTCAATCAGGTCAGGGATGTCTAAGTAGCCGCCGATGCCTGCGCCGTAGGTGCGTTGCCCGACGAGCGTGCCGAGTCCGGCCTGCCGGAACATCCAAGGCAGAGTGTCGCCGCCAGACCCCGCAAACTCGTTAATAATCATCACACGTGGCCCAGGCAGAGCGTTAGCCGGAAACGGCAGAGTATCGCCCTCGCGAAAAGCATAATAGGAAAGCGGAACGCGGCGCAGCGCTTCTATGAAATAATCAGCCGGAGCGCCGCCGGAATTAAAACGCTCGTCAACAATCACGCCCTGCTTATCAAGCTGTCCATAGAAATCACGATTGAACGCATTGTAGCCGGACGTGCCCGTGTTCGGCAGATAGATATAAGCCAGCTTACCCGCTGACATCTCTTCCACCCTGCGCCGGTTGTTCTCAGTCCAGACGAAAGTGCGCAGAGTATTTTCGCCGATGATGGGCATGACCGTCTCTGTGTGCGCGTCGCTGCCGTCAGGCTTTGGGCCAACTTTGATTTGCGTCGGACGGCGGCCTTTACCTTGAAAGTAGCTGTAGAGATTTTCGCTCGCGTTGATGTCCTTGCCGTCAACGGCAAGCAGGTACTCGCCTTCTTTAACGTTCACACCCGGCTGCGTGAGCGGCGACATCAACAGCGGGTGCGAATTATCCCCGCGATAAATACGCGTGATTCGGTAACGATTATTCTCAATCGTAAAATCCGCGCCGAGCATCCCGACGTTGGCGTCAGTGCTGCCCGCCGGAACATCGCCGCCGCCAATCGACATGTGGCTGATGGAGAGATTTGCCAGCATATCTCTGAACAAATAGTTCAGGTCGGCGCGCGTCGCAACGCCTGGTAAGTAGGCAGCGTAGTTCTTCTTCAACTCGACGAGGTTCTGCCCGTGAAGCTTCGCGTCGTAGAAGTAATCACGGAGGATGCGCCAGGACTCGTCGTACATCTGCTGCCACTCGGCGCGAGGCTCGACGCGTATCTCCAGCTTATCCAGATCGAGTTTGCCTTCGTCCGGCTTCGGCAGAGCATCTGTGTCAACGACAAGCCAGTTGTTGCCGCCGCGTTTCTGAAAGGCGAGGCGGCTGCCGTCATCCGAGACGGTAGCAGTGCTGACGCCTTCGAGGAATTTGTCCGACTTGCGATTCTTAAGGTCGAGCTTATAAACAACCTGCGGTGGATTTTCGCCGCTGAAGTTGCTCCAATCGTTGGCGGATGCAAAGAGCACGCCCTCGCGTCCGGCTGCGAGAGATGTGTAATCAAGAAGGGGCGCAGGCATTTGCAGTATGCGCCTGTTGATATTTTCGAGGTCAATGCGAAACGCCCCGGCTTCTGTCTTGGTCGTCTCCTGGTTGCCGGACGGCGGCAGAGCAGGCGACGGCGTATCCGCACGCAGGACGACGAGGTTAACGTTGCTGGTGACGATTGGCGCAGACGTGAAGGCTGACATGCCGAAGACGCGGCCCGGCCCTGCGTTGGTGCTTGAAAGGAAGTATAGATACTTGCCGCTGGGATCAAATACTGGGCTATCGGCATCAATGCGGTTGGCGCTCACGGTCGTAATCTTGCCTGTGTCGAGCGAGTAGAGGAAGAGTCCGCGTTGGCGGCTCGGCACAAATTTAGCGTAGGCCAGCCAGCGGCTATCGGGCGACCACGCGACCGCAAAGTTTCCCTCACGCGCAAAGGTGGAAGTATCAACCTTCTGCGCCGCGCCGCGCTCAAGGTCAACGTAAAAGAGTGACAAACGCTTGTCAGAGAAGGCGACCTTTTTGGAATCGGGCGACCAGACAGGCTCGCTGTAGAAGGAAGGATTGCGCTCAATACTAATCTTACGCACCACGCCTTCGCCGTTTGCTGAACGAACGTGTAGCTGATATTCGCCGGATTCATCCGAAAAGTAGGCGATTGATTTACCGTCGGGCGACCATGAGGGAAAACGCTCGGCCACGCCAGGCGTTTGCGTCAGATTGCGCGCCTCATTCTTCTCTATGTTGAGCGTAAGAATTTCGCCGCGTGCGCCGAACGTAATCTCTTTGCCCGTCGGCGAGAGGTTGAAGGAATGAATCCAGCGCGCGGCCTTCACCGGGCGTGGCTGGGTTTCTGGAAACTCGCCCGCCACGCGCACCGGAATAACACGCGCTTGATTACTCTTCAAATCATAAAGTTGAAGCCGCCCGCCCTGCGTAAAGATAATGGAGTCGCCGCCAGCCGCAGCCGCTTTGATGTCCGTCTTTTCAAATCTGGTCAACTGATTGACTTTTTTCGTCGCTGTATCGTAGACAAACAGATTAGCCGTGCCCGTGCGATCAGAGATGAAGTAGATGCTGCCTCCAATCCACATCGGCGCGATGTCGTTGGAATTAATGCGCGGCAAAATCGCTTCAAGCTGGCTGTCGGCGAGCCTCACTATCTGAATCGTACTGGCCGCGCCGCCTCTATAGTTGCGCCAGCTAAAGGGCGTGCGGCGCGGCGCGAGCGCTACGCGCGTGCCGTCGGGCGAAAGGGAAGCGGCGACGCCCATCGGAAGCGGCAAGTCAGTCTCAAAGCCTCCGGCAACTGAAATCTGGTAGATGCGATTGAAAGAATCCGACGTGCGCGACGAACTGAACAGCAGGCTTTTCCCGTCCGGCGTCCAATTAACTACGACATCGGGCTTTGGATGAAAAGTCAGCCGCCGCATCTCGCCGCCGACAGCAGGCATCACGTACACGTCCATGTTGCCGCCAACGTTCTTTGAGAAAGCTATCTGCGCGCCGTCAGGCGAGAATGCGGGAGCCGTCTCGTCGCCGGGCTTACTGGTCAAACGCTGCGCGTCGCCGCCGTTGCGGTCTGCAACCCAGACGCTTCCGGCGTAAACAAATGCAATCTGCGAGCGGCTGACCGCAGGGCTTTGAAAAGGCATCGGCCCTTGCTGTTGTGCGAAACAGACAGTCAGGCAGAGCACTATGAGAGCGAAGGAATTAATTAATCGGAGCATAGCTTTAATCCTTTCGAGGAATTTTCATCAGGCGACTTTGACGCCTTCTTCTTTCGTGATGCGCCCGTCAAAGAGATGTATCGTGCGATCTGCATAACGGGCGTAGGTCGGGTCGTGCGTGACCATGCAGATGGTCGAGCCTTGACGGTGAAGGTCGCGGAGCAGTTCCATGACGGCCTGCCCGCTGAGTGAATCGAGATTGCCCGTCGGCTCGTCTGCGAGAATAATCGCTGGCTGCCCGGCGACTGCACGGGCGACGGCGACGCGCTGCTGCTGCCCGCCGGAGAGTTGGCTCGGCAGATGCTTGGCACGCCGCGCCATCCCTACTTTTTCGAGCGCAGCAGTGACGAGTCGCTTGCGCTCCGCAGCCTTCAGCCCGCGATAGACGAGCGGCAGTTCGACGTTTTCATAAACGGTCAAATCGCTAATCAGATTGAAACTTTGAAAGATGAAACCGATTTCACGGTTGCGCAGGTGCGCCCTCTCAATTGGCGATAAGCTCTCGACGGGCTGGCCGTCTAGCCAATAGCTTCCTTCAGTTGGTGTATCGAGCAACCCCAAAATCGAGAGCAGCGTAGACTTGCCGCAGCCCGAAGGGCCTGCGATGGCGACGTGCTCGCCTCTTAACACCTCCAGGTGAATCCCTGAAAGAGCATGCGCCTCCACCTCTTCGGTAAAGAAGATTTTGGTCACACCCGCGAGTCGCATTAAAGGTTGTGGCGCAGTCTCTTTCAAACTTTCCTCCCCGGTCTGAAATTATTCCCGATGAGCGAATGCTCTAGTGGCGTTGACTTTCATCTGGCCGCTTGTCCGGTAAAGCTCCTCTTCAAGTCTTGTGCCAGCTTACGTTAGTTTCGCTTGGGCCATAAATTCAGACCTTTTCTGCTGAATTTCTGAAAACAAAAGCGGCGGGAGTTCGTTTATGGAATCAGGTAATCCCAAAATCGGGAAAGCTGTGGAAAGAATTGTTGACGGCCAAAAGAGATGAGCAGAGACGATTCTGAAGAATCAACAGGCTCGATTAATGAGCACACGCATAGAGTAACGCTGTCTGATGCGCTGTCACGTTTGCCTGGCCCTGAGGGAAAACGCTTTGCCGAAGTCTTCCAGCACGGCAGCCTGCAAGTTGAAATCTACGCTCCGCGTGGGCGCGATCCGCAGACGCCGCACACGCGCGACGAAGTTTACATAGTGATGCAGGGCAGCGGCGAATTCGTCAACGGCGTGCATCGCCACTCTTTCGCGGTCGGTGATTTTCTCTTCGTGCCAGCCGGAATCCCTCATCGCTTTGAAAACTTCACGGATGAACTGGTCGTCTGGGTCATCTTTTATGGCCCGGAGGGCGGTGAAATTCCAACGGCAGGCGAAGCCGATTGAACGATTCAAAACGGAACACGAGCGTCTGTTAAGCCACACCTGTTTCAGTACAAGCTACGGCTTTAGCCAGCCGCCGACTTATCTGGAAAAGGCCCGCAAACATCACCTAAAGTTATCAATTAAAGTGCTTAACTATCTTCGCTGGAACACAAGCGACCAAGTGGCATGACCCTTGCCAACCAATCACAGCAAGACGGCGTTGAATTCGAGCGCTCGGTCTGAGGGTTTAAGGTTAATAGCTGACAAAGGAGAAGAAAATCATGTTGTGGACCATTCTCGTAGTGTTATTGGTGCTGTGGCTGATCGGTGCGATTGGTGGTATTGGCGGTGGCTTGATCCACTTGCTCTTGGTTGTCGCCCTGATCGTTCTGGTGATTAACCTGCTGACAGGCCGTCGTACGGTCTAACGCAAATTAACAAGATAAGCCGACGACCAACTGAAAACTTTTTAGCTCGGCTTTGGAACATCAACTGAAACCGTTTGTGCGGGCCGGTTGGGTTCTAAGAGACGCCTGGCTCGCAAGGGCAAGGTTCGTCCACAACGTCAGCGCTCCTTCGAAGATTATCTTGGGGGAGCGCTGAGTTGTGTCTATTCTCAATTCCAAGCGATAGACGCGGCCCGCCGCAATGCTATAATCCTACCGTGATACTGAATCTAAATTAACTGCGAAGAGGGGCGTCAAAGTCTCAAAGTGTCTTTCTACTCGGATAATCAACCGCTGATAGAAGCGTTGACGAAAACAACAAGAGAATTGGCCGCTCCGCTTGATGCTCAGATTAAGCGTGTGTGGCGCGGCAAAGATGAGCCGCCGAACGGACGGCTGGTGCTGGATAACCAACTCATCGCAACGGCCAAACATTTCGTCGACCTACGGCAGGCAACGGATGCTGAGAAGCAGAGATACTTCGCTGAAATCTGCCGTCACTTCACATTGGATTGTGCGTCCGATGCTTTTCCGCTTCCGACTGTGAAACCGTTTAGCCAGCAAATCATGCAGAAGCTCGACCGCACGCCGGTCATGATCTCCTACCTGACGGAATATGATGCCCGCCACGGAACAAATCAATCGGACAAGGCGCGCAATCTACTTTTCCAATTCGCCAATCTGGTTATTAAATCGGACGGCACTGTGACGCCAATCGAAGAAGCGGCGCTCTTGAAATTCAAAGAGACGCTCTATCCGATGGACTTTAGCGCTGCGCCTACAGAAGAAGCTCAGACGCAGCGCACAGAAACCGCGCGTGTCGAGCAAAAAGCAGAGGTCGTTGAGGAAAAGCCGCCGCGTAGTCTCGAAGAATTATTCGCGGAGCTAAACGAACTGGTCGGCCTTGAGCGCGTTAAAGGCGATGTCAAGAATCTAGTCAATTTTCTCAAAGTACAGCAGATGCGCGAAGAGAAGGGCCTGGCGACTCTGCCTGTCTCACGCCATCTGGTCTTCACAGGCAATCCGGGGACAGGGAAGACTACTATCGCGCGCCTGATGGCCCAATTTTACCGGACGCTGAAAATCCTGAGCAAAGGCCACTTGATGGAAACAGACCGCGCAGGGTTGGTCGCAGGATACGTCGGCCAGACGGCATTGAAGGTCAAGGAAGCCATCAGCAAGGCTCTCGGCGGTGTGCTCTTCATTGATGAAGCTTACGCCTTGAGTCCCGGCGGCGGCGGAAACGATTTCGGGCACGAAGCCGTCGAGACTCTGCTCAAGATGATGGAAGACCACCGCCACGATATTATCGTCGTCGTTGCCGGTTACACCTGGAAGATGGAAGAGTTTCTCACTTCCAATCCGGGCCTGCGCTCGCGCTTCAGCAAGTTCATACACTTCGACGATTACACGGATAAGCAACTGGTGGAAATCTTCAAGGGCTTTTGTAAGAAATCGGATTTTAAGTTAACGCCTGCCGCTGAAGAGGCGCTGGCCGCCATCTTCGCCATTTTGTACGAGGGACGCGACGAGGCATTCGGCAACGCGCGCCTCGCACGCAACATGTTTGAGTCGGCCATTGGCAAGCACGCCAACCGGATTGTCTCCTTGCCGAACATCAACGAGGAAGTGCTCGCTACACTCGAAAAGGAAGACGTGCCGAATCTCGAAGACTTACGAACGCTGGGCATCATTGGCCCAACCGTGGCGAGCCGTCCCACTTCTTGAATCCCAGCGGCTGCTCGATTTCTTCAAACAATCGTCAGGGCCGGTTCGGGCGCGCTGTGCAGTATCTCTTGCAGGATGTCCAGACCCTTTTCGAGTTGAAAGCGGTCTTGAGTCGAGAGCAGGCAAATACGTACGGCATGAGGGGCTGCTCCGCGTCCGGTCACGAAGGCTTCCGCCGGTGCGACGAGCACGCCGCGCGCCGCCGCACGGTCGCTAAAATCCACACCGCGCCAAGGGTCAGGCAGTTCTAACCAAAGATGGCAACTCATCGGATGCGAGCCTTCGTTGATGTTGCCTAGAATCTTTCTCGCCAACGCTTGCCGCGTTTGTGTCTCGCGCCGCTTCCAATTAATCACACGCTCAAGCGTTCCGTCTTCAATCCATCTGGTAACCATTTCGGCCATCAACGGTGCTGCCTCCCATGTGCTACTGCTGATGGCGGCGGCAGTGCGATTGACAGACTGAACGGGAGCAACCATGTATCCGATGCGTAAGCCGGGCGCGATGCTCTTGGAAGTGCCGTTGATGTAATAGCACTGTTCGGGAGCGAAGGCGGCAATGGGCGGCGGCGCATCCCTGTCTAGAAAGCCATACACGTCGTCTTCGACGATTGCGACGCCGTGCTCTTGAGCGAGCCGTGCAATCTCCCTGCGCCTGTCTTCGGGCATGACCGTGGCGGTCGGATTCTGTATGGTCGGAATGCAGTACAAGACCTTTCCGGCGCGAGCGCGACAGGCAGCAGCGAAGGCTTCAGGCTGTAGGCCATGCTCGTCTACGGGCAGCCCTTGTAGCTGTAGGTGTAGCAAATTGGCGAGGGCTTTGATGCCGGGATAGCTGACGTTTTCCGTCAACACTGTGTCGCCTGGCTCAGTCAGAGTTGAGAGCGCGACGAACATTGCGTGCTGCGCTCCACTACACAGGAGAATCTGTTCGGGCTGCACTGTGAAGTTAGCACGGCTGAGCCATCGTGCTCCGGTGGCGCGGTGGCGCATCGCTCCCTCAGCCGGTTGGTAATAATCAACGAGGTGATCGATGCCGGAGCTTTTGCTCAAAGACGAAAGTGCTTCTGCAATCAGAGGGTCGCGCGCATCGCGTATGACACGGTTCTTACTCAGGTCAATGACCGACGATTCCTCGCTCTCAATGCCTGTCGTGTTGACGTAGACCGTGCTTGAGCGGACGAAAGTGCCGCGCCCGATTTCGCCGCTAATCAAGCCGCGACGCTGCGCCAGCAGGTAAGCGCGCGTGACCGTACCAATCGCCACAGAGAGTTTGTCTGCCAGTTCACGATGCGTCGGAAGGCGCGCTCCAGGCAACAGATGCCCGGCTTCTATGTCGTCGGCCAGCGCTCCGACAATGGCTTGGACGAGCGGCCCGCTCCGGTTTGATAAATCAGGCGACCAGATTGTCATAGTGACAATATATTGATTGACAAGGATTGTGTCAATGATTATTTTGATGGCAAGAGCGAATGTGGTATACGACGATTTTTGGGACTTTGTGACGCGATAATTCGTACGGTTATTTATGTCATCAGTTAGCCGGGAAAGCTTGAAGGAAGAGATAAGTGCCGCAGGAGTGGAAGAAGCTCTTTTGCTTCCCGTTAAAAGCGCGCCGAAGCCTGCTGCGAGGTGGCGACGGGGCGCTTTGCGTCGTTTGAATCTTCCGCTTCTTGTCTGGTTATTGCTCTGCGTCATCTGGGGTTCGACCTGGATGTTTATTAAGCTGGGGCTACAGGATTTGCCGCCCTTCACATTCGCGGGCGTGCGTTTTGTAATCGCATCATTGATTCTGGCGGCGGTAGTCATTGTGCGGCGCAAACCCCTGCCGCGCGGGCGCACAGAGTGGAGGATGATTGCCCTCACGGGATTTCTGTCCTTCACTATCAATTACGGCACGGTCTTTTGGGGAGAGACGCGAATCTCTTCTGGGCTGGCGGCGATTCTTCAGACTCTTATTCCCGTTTTCGGCTTCCTCCTCGCTCACTACTATCTGCCGGAAGAGCGCATCACCGCGTTGAAACTCTGCGGCGTAGCGCTGGGGATTGCTGGCGTCGCGTTAATTTTTTCCAACCAGATGACGACGGAAGGGCCGTCTGCGTTGTGGGGCAGCGTGGCGATTGTGGGGGGAGCGCTCAGCGTGGCGTATGCCAACGTGTTGGTGAAGGCGCAGGGAGGCCGAATAGATTCGGCGACGCTTACTCTGGGACAGATGGTTTGCGGGATGATTCCGCTGCTCATCATCGGCATTACGACCGAAGGCAATCCTTTCAAACTCAAATGGACATGGTTGGCGCTGCTCTCGCTGGGCTATCTGGCGCTGGTCGGCACGGCCATAGCCTTTCTGCTCTACTACTGGCTGGTGCGAAACATCAAGGTGACAAACACGATGTTGATTCCGCTGGTGACGCCGTTTATCGCCGTCGTGTTGGGAATGCTGGTGCTGAACGAAAGGCTGACGTGGCGGATTATCGTCGGCGGCGCAGTGATTATGGCGGGCATCGGTTTGATTGTGACACGGAGAATGAGACATGAGTGAGACGAGGGCCGCGAAGAATGAGGAGACGCTCGACCCTGACGATTGGGAGGCGTTGCGCGTGCTCGGTCATCGAATGGTGGATGACATGCTCGACTATTTACAAACCTTGCGCGAGCGCCCGGTCTGGCAGCCGATTCCGCAGGAAGTAAAAGAACATCTCAATCAGCCTTTGCCGATAAGCGCGCAGGGCGCGGAAGCGGCTTACGATGATTTTCGACAACACGTTCTGCCGCATCCGATGGGCAACATACACCCGCGCTTCTGGGGCTGGGTGATTGGCACTGGCACACCGTTCGGAGCGCTCTCGGAGATGTTAGCGGCGACGATGAATCCCAATGTCGGCGGCGCAGATCAGGGAGCAGTCTACGTCGAACAGCAAGTGCTCGATTGGTGTAAAGAGATGCTCGGTTATCCGTCGGAGGCGAGCGGGCTTCTGGTCAGCGGTGGTTCGATGGCGAATCTGGTCGGCCTGACCGTCGCGCGCAACGTCAAGGCCGAATTCGATGTCGCACGCCAAGGTGTTCAAGCTGCTCCGCGAAGGCTCGTGATGTACGGCTCAACAGAGATGCACAACTCGCTGCAAAAGGCAGCAGAGCTTTTAGGCATAGGCAACGAAGGCTTGCGGCGTATTCCCGTCAACAGTGAGTTTCAAATTGACCTGGCGGCGCTGGTGACGGCTATCAGCGAAGACCGGGCGCGTGGATTTCAACCTTGCTGCGTCATCGGCAACGCCGGGACGGTCAACACGGCGGCGTTTGACGACTTAAACGCATTGGCCGACATCTGCCATGATGAGAATTTGTGGTTTCACGTTGACGGTGCTTTCGGCGCGCTGGCCGCGCTGTCGCCGGAGTTGCGTGCGCTCGTGAAAGGTATGGAGCGGGCCGATTCCTTGGCCTTCGACTTGCACAAGTGGATGTACATGCCTTACGAAGCGGGCTGCATTCTCGTCCGTCATGCAGAAGAGCATCATCGCACGTTCTCTGTTTCCGGCGCTTACCTAGCCCACGCGAAGCGCGGTCTCTCGGCGGGCGCGACGTGGTTTAGCGAATACGGCGTGCAGCTTTCCAGAAATTTTCGTGCGCTCAAAATCTGGATGCTGATGAAGGAGCACGGGCTTGAGAAGTACGGTCGTGTTATTCAGCAGAACGTAGAGCAGGCGCGCTATCTGGCCGACCTGGTAGAAGCGCGGCCTGAGCTTGAACTGCTCGCGCCCGTTACCCTTAACATCGTCTGCTTTCGTTATGTTGATAGACGTTTGAGCGAGGCCCGGCTCAATGAATTAAACGAAGAGTTGCTGGCCCAGCTACAGGAAAGCGGAGTCGCCGTGCCGTCAAATACAATTCTCGACGGCAAGTATGCGCTCAGGGTGGCGATTACTAATCACCGCAGCCGCCGCGAAGACTTCGATCTTCTCATAGACAAATTACTTGAACTGGCACGGCATCACGTCAACAAAATGGTGGGCCAAGCAGCGGAGCTAACAGCGGAGCTAGCAGCGGAGTGAAAATTGATGGAGAGATTCACGCCAACTGAAAAGACAACGCTCAAGAGATTGCCGAAGCGTGCGGAATACGACAGGACAGCCGTCAACGAAATTTTAGACGAAGGCTTTGTCTGTCATGTCGGCTTCGTCGTCGAGGGGCAGCCGTTCGTGATTCCAACGGGCTACGCTCGTGTCGGCGATAGGCTTTACATACACGGCTCGCAAGCCAGCCGGATGCTGCGCGCGTTGCGCGGCGGTGTCGAAGTCTGCGTGACCGTAACGCTCGTTGACGGCCTTGTGATGGCGCGTTCGGCGTTTCATCACTCGATGAACTATCGCTCGGTCGTCGTCTTTGGCCGGGCCGAGGTCGTAGACGAACCCGCCGAGAAATGGGAAGCGCTTCGCGCTTTGACGGAACACATCGCGCCGGGGCGCTGGGAGCAATCGCGCCAGCCCAACGAGAGCGAGATGAAAGCGACGATGGTGCTGCGGCTTCCGCTCGTAGAGGCTTCGGCCAAAGTGCGTACCGGCCCACCGCTCGATGATGAAGAAGATTACCAACTCCCCTTCTGGGCCGGAGTCGTGCCGTTGAAATTAACCGCCGAAACCCCCATCAACGATCCTCGGCTTCCATCCGAAACAAAAGCGCCCGCCAACGTGACGAGCTACAGCCGAACGATGAACGCGGAACGATGAACGATGAAGTAAAAGCAGTTTACAGTTTTGAGTTTTCAGTTTTCAGAAAAAGCAACTAGTCTTTGACTGAAAACCGAAAACTGTAAACCGTCTGTCATTCATCGTTCCGCGTTCATCGTTCATAGTTGCTTTTTTCGCCTTCCGTCCTCGTCGTGTTAGAATGCGATTCGTTATTCAAATCCAAGCTACTTTCGCGGAGGCTTTCATTCATGCTTAAGGAAGGCGATGTCGCGCCCGATTTCACGACGCGCAATGCGCAGGGTCAACCCGTCAGGCTCGCAGATTTTCGCGGCCAAAAAGTCGTCCTCTATTTTTATCCGAAGGACGATACGCCGGGATGTACGAAGGAGGCGTGCTCGTTTCGTGACGCCGACGACGACTTGGCGAAGAATGGTATTAAGGTGCTCGGCGTCTCGCTGGATTCGGAGGAGTCGCACCAGCAGTTTGCCAGTAAGTACAGTCTACCGTTTACTCTTCTGAGCGACACGGATCATAGTGTTTCCGACCTCTACGGCGTTTACGGTGAGCAAACTTACGGGGAGCGCAAATACATGGGCCTGGCCCGCAAGACTTTCCTGATTGACGAAGAGGGTCGTATCAAGAAAGTCTTTGATAAGGTGAACGTCGAAGCGCACGCAGATGAAGTGATGGCGGCCTTCTCTTAAGCTCTCGGACAGCTTCAAAAGCCCCTACATCATGCCAGCCAACGAAACACAGTCTCCGCGCATTGGCGCAGAGGCGCACGTCTTCGCGCCAACGAATCATCAAGCGGCGGTGCGTTGCCGCGCTCTTATCAAAAAATTCGCAGATGTGACAGCCGTGAACGGCCTTGACCTGGAAGTCCGCGCTGGCGAATGCTTCGGCCTGCTTGGGCCAAACGGCGCTGGCAAGACGACGACCGTTGAGATTCTGGAAGGCTTGACGCCCGCCGACAGCGGGACGGTCGAAGTGCTGGGCCAAAGCTGGGGCGCAGGCGACGACCGCGCCCTGCGCAATCGCATCGGCGTTCAATTACAGGAGACGCAACTGGCCGAAAAGGTCACGGTCGAAGAAACCATACGCCTCTTCCGCAGCTTTTACACAAGCGGACCCGAAGCAGACGAAATCATCAACAGCGTAGAGTTGAATGAGAAGCGCGGGGCGCGCGTCGGAAAGCTTTCGGGCGGGCAGCGACAGCGCCTCGCCATCGCCTGTGCGTTGGTTGGCGAGCCTGAACTATTGTTTCTAGATGAGCCGACGACCGGCCTTGACCCGCAGGCTCGTTTGAAGCTCTGGGACATCATCGAAAAATTCAGAAGCGGCGGCGGAACAATTCTTTTGACGACGCATTACATGGAAGAGGCTGCGCGGCTATGCGACCGCGTGGCGATTATGGATCAGGGACGGATGATTGCGCTCGGCACACCGCTGGAGTTGATAGCATCTTTGGAGGCCGATCAAATTGTCGAGTTCAGTGCGACGGGTGAACTGCCGGAAGAGACGCTGGCAAGTTTGCCGGGAGTTCGCCGCATCAGACAGAGCGGCAACGGCGGCGGCTACTCTATGACCGTCACAGACATTGGCCGTGCATTACCGGCGCTCCTGGCAGAGCTTGAGCGCCGGCGCGTGAAGCTCATCACCCTCGCTACTCATCAAGCGACGTTGGAAGATGTTTTCGTCAGTCTGACGGGAAGGATGCTGCGCGATGGATGAAGTGGAAAGCGGCCTTCGGCCCGAAGGTAAGGCGCAGGATGAAAAGCCTGCCGCCAGCTTACCGTCGTCGCGAAAGATTTGTGACGAAGGGCGAGCGCGTGTCTATCATCCGTTAATCGAGTTGACGTTGACACGCGTGCGGGAGTTTACGCGCGAGAAAGAAGCGCTCTTCTGGGTGTTCGTTTTCCCTGTGCTTTTGGCCTTCGCGCTCGGCATAGCCTTTCGCAACGCGCCGCCGGAGAAACAGCGAATTGCTGTCGAAAGAAGCGAGGCGGGCGCTGCAGACGCAACGGCGAACGAAATCGCGCGTGTGCTTTCAACTTCGACTGAGGTCGAGCCTGTCCTGCTTTCGCAGGCGGAAGCGGCGCAAGCGCTACGGAGCGGCAAAGTCGCAATGATAGTGCGCCCGCGTCGTGATGCGTCTGAAGGAAATCAGGGCCGTGAGAAAAGCGAGCCGGGTGCAACACAGACGGACACGACAGTCGAACAGACGCAGAACGCTTCGACTACTTTGACGGGTGAGATTGATTACCAGTATGACCCGACACGGCCTGAGAGCAAGGTTGCGCGATTGGCGGTTGACGATGCTTTACAACGCGCGCTCGGTCGCAACGATGTGATGATTGCGCGCGAGCGTCAGACAATTGAGGCGGGCGCTCGCTACATAGATTTTCTGATTCCGGGCCTCATCGGCATGAATTTGATGGGCACGGGGATGTGGTCTCTGGGGTTCGCGGTAGTGCAGGCGCGCGGTCGGAAGCTTCTGAAACGCTTCGCCGCCACGCCTATGCGTCGCTCGCATTACCTGCTTTCGTTCATGCTCTCGCGGCTTATCTTTCTGGTGCTTGAAGTCCTAGCGATAGTCGTCTTCGGCTGGCTGGCGTTCGGCGTGGCAGTGCGCGGCTCACTGTTGAGCGTCGTCATTCTCTCGCTTCTGGGCGGTCTGACTTTTTCGGGACTTGGGATGTTGGTGGCAGCGCGCCCGCAAACCATAGAGGGAGTGTCGGGCCTGATGAATTTCGTGATGCTTCCGATGTGGCTGTTGTCCGGAACGTTCTTCTCGTCGGCACGCTTCCCGGAAATCTTTCAACCCTTCATCAAGGCTCTGCCGCTGACGGCGCTCAACGATTCCCTGCGCTCGGTGATGAACGACGGCGCAACGCTGGCTTCCAACTGGGGAGCGCTCGCAGTGCTGCTCGCCTGGTGTTTGGTCAGCTTCGCCGTGGCGCTGAAAACCTTTCGCTGGCAGTAAAGAGCATGTGGGAAGGAAGATGAAAAGGGACTACTTAAGTTGAGTAGTCCCTTTTCATCTTCCTTCTTCTGCCTTCCTCCTGCATCCTTTCTACTTGCTCATCATCGGCAATCGAACAGTTAGAACAGCGCCGCCGTCTGCCGAGTTCGTGGCGACGAGTGTGCCGTTGTGTTCCGTGATGACGCGGTGCGCGAGGGCTAAGCCAACGCCATGCCCCTTAGATTTGGTTGTGAAGAAGGGAATAAAGATGCGTTGCAAGTCGGCAGCCGCAATTCCCTCGCCGGTGTCTGCGATTTCTACGATGGCCCACTCGCGATTGTCCGGCTCGCGCTCCGTTGAGCCGCGCACCGCCACGCGTCGCTGCTCGCTTTCTTCATTGATGGCTTCGGCGGCGTTGCGTAGAAGATTAAGAAGTGCCTGTCGCAGCATTCGCTCGTCGGCGCGGATTTCGGGGAAGTCGCCTGTGCTTTCAAACTGAATACGATGCTCGGCAAAGAGCGGCTGCAATTCCGCAATGCAATCTGCGAGCACTTCACTTAACGAGACTTCCGTTAAATCGAGCGGCTGCGGGCGAGCGAAGTTGAGAAAGGACGTGACCATGCTCGTCAGGCTGCGGACTTCCTGCAAGAGCGCGTCGGCAGCCGTCTGACCGCGCTCGTCATGGCTGAGAGTTTGCAGAAGTTGCGCGTAGCCGTGCAGGGTGGCGAGCGCGTTTTTGAATTCGTGCGAAAGCCCTGCGGCCATTTCGCCCAAGCTCTCTAGATTCTTTTTCAACGCCACCTGCTCGCGCAGTTGCATCACTTCCGTGATGTCCGTCAAGAGACAGAGCGCGCCTCTTGCCTTTTGTCCCGGCGCAGGGTCAATCGGCGCAATCGTTGCACCGAGTTTTCGCAGTCGCCCGTCGGCGCTCGTCGCCATTATCTCTTCGCGACGGTAAAGCTCGCCCGTTTGGACACAGCGCTCGACCATCTCGGCTAAGTCTGGCGCGCACGCGAGCAACGTGCGGACGTGCTCGCCTTCCGCCGCGCCGTCTGTTTCGAGCAGCGCGCGTGCGGGAGCGTTGAGCAGCGTGGCATGACAGCGAGCATCGAAGGCAACGAGGCCGGAGGGGACGCTGGCGACAATCCGCTCGCTAAACTTTTCAGCCGACGCCGCACGTGCGCTCTCGCGTGCGCTCAATTGCTCAAGCTCTCGCTGCTGCGCTTGCAGTTGGGCCACGACCGATTGAAAAGTTTCCAGGACAAACTGCGCCTCGTCGCGCGGCTTCGCCGCACGCGCCGCCGCTGGCACAGCACGCTCGGCCTCGCCGACGAGTTGACGAAGTGGCCGCCGCACCCAGCGCAGCAGTAGAAAAATCGAGAGGACAGAGACGCAGAGCGTGACGAGAAAGATGGTCAGCAGCAGCAGCCCGCGCGTGTTTGAGGCGGCGGGCATACGCCAGATTAGCGTCACGACCAGCAGCGTCGCCAAAAGAAAGACGACGCCCAGCGCAGTCAGTATCCATTGAATGCGACTTCCGTAACGCATAAGCTCAGGAGTCAGGAGTCAGAAGAAAAGAAAGAAGAATAAAAACGGGTTGCAGCCTCTTATTCTGGCTTCTGACTCCTGACCTCTGTTTTCACAATTACTCATCACTGAACTAGGGAATGAATTGAGCGGCATACCAGGCGACGATGCGTGTGCCGACGAGAAGCGCGATGATCGCGCCCGTGCCGAGAAAGATGCCGAAGGGCAGCAGCATCTGTAAATTCCTCTCGCGGCGTCGCAGCATCAGCAGAATGCCTGCGAGCGAGCCGGAGAGCACGGCCAGGAAAATCGTTACAATCGTCAAGCGCCAGCCCAGGTAAGCCCCGACCATAAACATCATCTTGACATCGCCGAGTCCCATCGCCTCTACGCCGCGCAAGCGTTCCCAGAGCCAGCCCATTAGCCAGAGCGAGCCGCCGCCTGCGAGCGCGCCCAACGCTGCGCTCCCAAGCGACGCCGCCCACATGGGCCAACCCGCAAACAGCCCCGTCATCAGCGCGCTCAAATCATCGAAAGCCTGCGGCCCGGCAACATAAGGAACGACGAGCCGCGCGATGATGGCAAAGGCGATGCCCGGATAAGTGATGACGTTCGGCAAAAGCATGTGCTCTGCGTCAATAAAGACGAGCGCGACGAGCGCCGTCACGAAGACTAAATCGAAGAAGAGCAGGAGCGTCAAGTCGCCGCGCAGGTAAACGTGACACACAAAAACAGCCGTGTAGAGCATCGCCGTCAGGAGTTCGACCGCAGGATAGCGCATGGAGATGTGTGCCTGACAGTGACGGCAACGCCCGCGCAAGATGAGATAACTGATGAGGGGCAAGTTATCGAGCGGGTGAATCGCAGAGCCGCAGGACGGACAGCGCGAGTTTGGAAAAACGATGGATTCATCACGCGGCACGCGATGAATGACCACATTGAGAAAGCTGCCGATAATCGCACCGAGCGCGGCCAGAAAAGCGCCCGCCAGCGACAGCGGCAGTCCCAGCACGGAGTCCGTGTAAAAGAAGGCGTAGAAAAGTTTCATGCGAGACGTGTCCTGATGGCCTGCGCCGCGACGGGTGAATGAGTCTTGCTTACGTATGAACGAGTCTTGCTTGACGCGCGCCGCAACCTTTACGCATGATACGGCCTTGTGCGCTGTTTGCGAAAGAAGTAAATGATGAGAGGGAAAGTTTGAACAGTCGTAAGCCAATCTACCTGATGCTCGCCGTCGGCCTCACCGTCGTCACGACGCTGGCCGTCCTTCCTTATTCGCTGACCCTGCAAAAACTGAAACAGCAGGTTGTCAGCACGTTTACTTCAAAAGCCCAGCCGGAGCAGGCGGCGACGAACCCACCGCCAGCAAAACCTGCTTTCGACGTTGCCGCGTGGTACATGGGGCGCGATGAGAAGCCGGAAGAGCACGGCGTTCTGATAGAGAGCTTCGACGGGCAACGTGTCTTCGCCGCGCACAACGCGGACGTTGTTTACAATCCGGCATCGCTTATCAAGCTCGCTACCTCTGCGTTAGCCTTAAAAACCCTCGGCGCAGACTTCCGCTTTCAAACGAGCGTTTACATAGACGGCAAAGTTGACGACAAAGGCGCTTTGCAGGGGAAACTCTTTGTGTCGGGCCATGACCCGACGTTCGGTGATTACGGAGCGAATCTGATTGCAGAAGAGTTGCGGGCGCGCGGCATCAAGAGCATTAACGGCCAACTCGTCGTCTCGCCGGATTTCATCTTTAACTTCAGCGACAAGGCCGAAGAATCTGGCGAGCGTTTGAGTAAGGGTTTGAAAGTAAGTAAGCCGCCGTCGGTCAGCGTGGGCGGCGAGACGAGCGGAGAGCTATTCCTGACTTTAAACTCCAACCCTCTGCGCGACGTGCTGCTGTACATGAACGCGCACTCAAGCAATTTCGTCGCAGAGAAGATAGGCGCGCTTATCGGCGGCGCGAGTGCCGTCGAGCAATATCTCACAGGGCAGTTGAGACTCCCTGCGGCGCAGGTAACAATCGCAACCGTCACGGGCCGCGAGCATAATCGGATGACGGCGCGCGGCGTCCTTATCGTCATTCGCGCTTTGATTGAAGAAGGGAAGCGACACGGGCTTGAAGCGACAGACCTCTTGCCGGTGGTGGGCGATGATGCGGGGACGCTGCGCCGCCGCTTTGTCGGGACGAGCCTCGATAGAGCCGTCGTCGGAAAGACAGGCACGCTGACAGCAGAGGTTGACGGCGGGATGGCGAGCCTAGCCGGAATCGTCTACACAACGGACGGCCCCGTCGTTTTCGTTATTCTGGATCAAGGCAATCGCATCTCTGAGAATCGCCAACTCGAAGAAGAACTGCTCATCGAAGTCATCAATGGGCAAGCCACCCCGCAGGCCATAGCAGGCCCAACGCCCCGCCGTTTGCTTCCCTCGGCCAACATTCAAAAGCAGTAAAAACAGTGATGAGTGATGAGTAATGAGTGATGAGTGAAGATACTCTTGCTTTTACTCATCACTCATTACTCATCACTCATCACTTCGTCTTTCATCACTTTTGTTTTGCAACTCCCAGAGCATCAGATTTTTTAAGAAGGCGTGGTGGGCGGCGAAGGCGGCGATGCTGAGTCCGGCGAGGCCATCGCGGAAGCCACCTTTGAGGAAGAAACTGCGCGTGAAGGCGAGCGGGGCGGCGGTGGCGATGCGGAGCGCTGTGGTGCGGCGGCCCTGTTCGTACATCTGCCGGGCGGCGAGCGGCGCGTAGCGTTCGCCGATCATGCGGTGATGTTCGGCGGCGCTATGAACACTGTAGTGCAGCAGGTCGCCTTTCAAGGTTTCGACACGCGCGCCCTCATTCATCTTGAAAGATTCGTGAATGTAAGCGCCTTTCCAGCGCCCGCGTTGGCGGTTAAAGAGTCGAAGCTGATGGTCTGGATACCAGCCGCCGCCGCGTATCCAGCGATTCATGTAGAAGGAGCGGCGCGCTACGCGATAGCCGTCAGCCGTTGGCGCTTCGCTCGTATAAAGCAAGTCTTCGATTGCTGTGCGTAGTTGGTCTGAGACACGCTCGTCGGCGTCGAGGCTGAAAATCCAATCGTGCTTTGCCTCGTCAACCGCAAACTGCTTTTGCGCGGCGAAGCCGGGCCAGGCCCTGTTGATGACGCGCGCTCCGCACTGCTCGGCTATCTCGCGCGTGGCGTCTGTCGATTCAGAATCCACCACCAGCACCTCATCGGCCCAATTGACGGACTCGCACGCCGCGCGAATATTCTTCGCCTCGTTAAAGGTGATGATGGTGGCAGTAATCTTCATAACGAGGAACGAGGAACGCTGAACGCTGAATTATAAAGAGCTAGTCTTTCATTCATCGTTCATCGTTCCTCGTTCATCCTTCCGTTCGTTCCTTATAAGAGCGCGAGCGGCGAACCGTCAACCTGGATTGAGGGTCACCGCTCGCGTTGTTGATGATTGAAGATGACAGTTTAGGGAACGGTCGGAGTTTCGACGATGACGTTGTTGGCACGCAGGGTCGTGGAGGTGGCGCGTTGCAAATCTGCCAGCGCTTTGTTGTAGTCGGTTTCGGCGCGGAGTTCGGCGTTGCGTGCGTTGGTCAATGCGTTCTCGCGCTGGAAGAGCAGGAATGTGGTGGAGCGCCCGACCTGATAGAGCCGTTGCTCGCCCTGCAATTGCAACTCGGCGTTTTCGCGCGCGGTGCGGGCAGTGATAACGCGGCGTCGTGCCGTCTCGACCGCTTGCGCAGCATTGCGGACTTCGACTTCGACTATCTGCTCCTGCAATCGCGTAGAGGCCTCAAGCTGCGTGCGTTGAATGTTAGCCCCGGCCAGATTGGCTTCCGCCGTGCGATTGCGTAAGGGAAGCTGTATGTTGACGCCGACGACGATGTTGCGCGTGTCAAGTCCAAACAGATTGCGCAGCGTGCGCCCATAGCCGCCGACGAGATTCGTCGGCACGCCCGTGTCGGTCGTGATATTGGGAACGGTGGCGGGCGGCAACCCTTGTAGAGCACGCAACTGGTTAATCTGGTCTAAGAGAAAGCCGCTGGTGCTTGCTTCCGGCGGGCCGGAGATGAGAGGCGCTTCGCCTACTGTCCCGACTGGCGAGCCGGAAAGGCCGGTCGTCGCCAGCGTCGCTTCAAGGTCAATGCGCGGTCGCGTCTGGTTTTTGAAATACTGTAGGTCAATGCTGTTGATGTCGCGTTGCAGATTCAGTCGGCGTAGTTCCGGGCGATTGCTGCGCGCCTCTGCGAGCGCATCGTTGAGATTAACGGGGGTCGAATCAAAAGTCGGCTGGTCTGTCGGCGTCAATTGAGCGGCCCATTCGGGCGCTTGCGGATCGCGCAGGATGAGTTGCTTGAGATTGTTTTCGGCTATCGAGATGCTTTGCGTGGTAAGCAGAACATCTGATTCACGACGAGAAAGCTCGGCCAGAACTTCCGCGCGTTCGAGCGGGGCGACTGCTCCGGCGGCAATCTGCGCTTCGACGCGACGCAGATTTTCGCGCGTCAAGTTCAGATTGGCGAGTTGGTTCTGCTGGTCGCGCAGCGTAAAGACCAAATCCCAGTAGGCGCGCTGCACCTGCGTGATGACATCGATGGTGCGACGGCGAAAATCCGCGTCGGATTGTTCGAGCCGCTTGCGTTGAATGCGTATCTGGCGACGATTGTTGTCAATCGAACGGTCGCGCAGAAGCGGCTGCGTGAAGGTGACACCGAGGCTGGCGGAGTAGACCGGATTCAGTTGGTTGAATCGGGAATTGGTCGTGCGGCGATTGTTGTTGAAGAAGAAATTATAGCTGCCGCCGCCACGGCTGAAAAACTTGTTGAGGGAATTATTGCTTGTAATATCGGTGGTCGTCACCGTGCCGGAATCGTTTGAGCCGCCGAGTGTGCTTTGCTGCGATTGAATGAGATTGTTGATTTGCGGGTTGAAGGTGAAAACAGGATCGTAGACGCCTTGCAGAGCGCGCAGCGTCGTCTCCGCAAAGCGCACATCGTTGCGCGCAACCTCTATGTCGTTGTTATTTTCGAGCGCGCGACGAATGGCATCGTTGAGCGTTAAGGCCAACGTGCTATCGCTTGTGACGCCGAGGCGTGTCAGATTCGGCAGAGCCGGAATCGGGCGCGGCTGTGTGCTCGGATAGACAGGCTCGCGTATATCCTGCCCGATGGTCAGGTCGGTGCTATCTAAATCAGTGGGGAGCGCGGGCGTCGGCGTTTGCGTCGGCAGCGTGTCGGATGTGGCCGGAATAGTATCGGTCGTCGCCGGGGTCTGTGTTTGCGGCGCAATGGTCGTTTGCGGTGCGACAGTTGTTCCCGGCGCGGCTTCCGGTGCTGGACGCTGTGTGCCCGGAGGCGCGGTCGGGTCTGCGGTCGTCGGTCGCGCCTGCTCTGGAATCGGCTGGCGCTGCTCTGTGCCGGGCGGGCGCGTCGCGTCCTGCTGCGATGGGCTGATGGGTGGGCCGGGCGCGGGCGTCGGCTGTGGTGTTTGGGCCAACGCCGACGCTGCGCAAAGGCCGAAGATGACGAACGAGAGCGCGTTGACGAGCACCACCCGTCCAAAAGAAGTAATCCGTATCAAAACCAAAAGCTCCTTGAGATTCGAACCTGAAAGATTAAGCGTTCCGGCGGGCCAATCGAAACTATCCAAAAAATCGGATGCCCGCATCACTAAGCTACTACGTCCGGCGCACACACGCGGTTTCAAAAAACGGGCTGAGGTGTCAAAGCTTAACCGCCGGTTAATTCTCGCGTTCTCACGTCGAAAGCAATGATTAAGGCGCGGCTGTCGGTTTTTGAACGCTGACAGCGAAGCTCTCATCCGTCGGCCCTTTGCTTGACAGTCTAGCAGAGGGCGCTTTATCTTGCCTGTCTTTTATAGTAACGTGTTTTATCGTAAAAAAATTAACCGGGTGATTCTGCCTGGATAAAGCGTCGTCGTGTCGAGTGCGCTTTATCGCCCCGCCAGAAGGACGCCCGCTTTATTCAGCAAGGCGCAGGAGGCTACAGAAAGACAATGGCAGTTAAAGTTGGCATTAACGGATTCGGACGCATCGGACGCAACGTCTTACGCGCTTCGCTCGGCGACAAGGACATTGATTTCGTCGCCGTCAATGATTTGACCGACACGCAGACGCTCGCGCACCTGCTCAAGTATGACTCTGTGCTCGGCAATCTCGAACATGAGATTTCGGCGACGGAAAATGGCATCAAGGTGAACAACGATGAGTTTCGCGTCTTTTCCGAAAAAGACCCGGCGGTGATTGACTGGGAATCGGTCGGCGCGGAAATCGTCATCGAATCGACGGGCCGCTTCACCAACGCCGAAGACGCACGGAAGCATCTGCGCGGCACGGTCAAAAAGGTGATTATCTCGGCTCCGGCCAAGAACGAGGACATCACGATTGTGCTCGGCGTCAACGAAGGCAACTACAATCCGGCTGAGCATCACATTCTCTCTAACGCCTCCTGCACGACCAACTGCCTCGCTCCCGTCGCCAAAGTGATGCACGAAAAGTTTGGTATCCGTTCCGCCCAGATGACGACGATTCACTCTTACACCAACGACCAACAATTATTGGATTTGCCGCACAAGGATTTGCGCCGCGCACGCGCCGCCGCGCTCTCTATGATTCCGACCTCGACGGGAGCGGCCAAGGCTGTCGCCCTCGTGCTGCCGGAACTCAAAGGCAAATTCGACGGCATCAGCGTACGCGTGCCGACGCCGAACGTCTCGCTCGTAGATGTCGTGATGGAGCTTGAAAAGGAGACAACCACCGAAGAGGTCAACAAGGCACTCAAAGATTCCGCCAACGAAGAACTGCGCGGCATCTTGGGCTTCTCCGAAGAGCCGCTCGTCTCATCAGACTATCGCAAGAATCCAAACTCCTCCATCGTTGATGCCGAATACACAAAGGTCATCGGCGGCAACATGGTCAAGATTCTCTCCTGGTACGACAACGAGTGGGGTTACTCCTGCCGCGTCCGCGATCTGGTCAAGTATCTGGCGGAAAAAGGTCTATAACAGTTTACAGTTTTCGGTTTTCAGTTTTCAGCAAAGACAATTTGCTTTTAACTGAAAACCGAAAACTGAAAACTGAAAACTGTTTTTATGAAGCTTTCCATCAAAGACCTGGACTTGAAAGGCCAGCGCGTTTTTATACGCGTTGATTTCAACGTGCCCGTGAAGGATGGGACGGTAGGCGACGACTCTCGTATCCGCGCGGCCATCCCAACTATCCGATACGCTATCAACCAAGGCGCACGAGTCATCCTCGCCTCTCATCTTGGGCGGCCAAAGGGCGAGCGCGTTGAGAAATATAGCCTTCGCCCCGTTTTCAAGAAATTTACCGAGCTTCTAGGCGAGTTTCCATCCGATGACAAGCATACGGACGGCCAGAAGGCTACGACATACGTCATCCCAACAGTCAATGTTGCTTTCGCTGAGGATTGTGTCGGCGAGTCTGCGGAAAGCTGGGCCGCTAACTTAGGTGATGGTGACGTACTTCTGCTCGAAAATCTGCGTTTCCACAAGGGGGAAGAGGCGAACGACGACGACTTCGCGCGAAGGCTCGCGGCCCTGTGCGACCTTTATGTCAACGATGCGTTCGGCGCGGCGCATCGCGCGCACGCTTCGACCGCAGGGATTACCAAACACGTCAGGCAAGCGGCGGCGGGACTCTTGATGTTGAAGGAGTTGGAATATCTTGGACGCGTCATTAATAATCCTGAGCATCCGTTTGTAGCCATCCTCGGCGGCGCTAAAGTCTCTGATAAGATTCCCGTCATTAACGCGCTGATTGACAGAAAGGTAGACAAGCTGTTGATCGGCGGCGCGATGGCCTACACCTTCTTCAAGGCCGAAGGCTTTACCGTCGGCAAGTCGCTCGTCGAAAACGAAATGCTCGAAACCGCTCTGGAGATTAAGAAACGCGCGGCGGAAGCGGGCGTCGAGTTGCTGCTGCCGACAGACCATCAGGTCGTTGACTCTTACGACCCGCTCAAGAGCCGTAAGACGATTCCCATTGAGTTTACCAACGCGGGCCTTGTCGGCTTAGACATCGGCGTCGAGACGGTTGCGTTATTCAGCAACGCCCTCAGCGATGCGAAGACCGTTATCTGGAACGGGCCGATGGGCGTCTTTGAAGAAAAGGGTTTCGAGGAAGGCACGGTCGGCATCGCACGCGCCGTGGCCGAAGCAGCAGACCGAGGCGCGACCGTCATCGTTGGCGGCGGTGATTCCGTTGCTGCCGTCACGCAGGCCGGAGTCGCAGACCGCATCACGCACATCTCCACCGGCGGCGGAGCGACCCTCGAATTCTTAGCTGGCGACGAACTGCCCGGAGTCGCCGCACTCAACGACAAAACAGTCTAAAGTCCAGAGTCAAGAGTCTGTAGTCTTAAGACAGGCAGTTGACTTTAGACTCTTGACTCCAGACTCCAGACTTGAACTTATGCGTAAACCTGTCATTGCCGGAAACTGGAAGATGTACAAAACGATTTCGGAGTCGGTCGAAACCGTGCTGGCTCTGAAACCGCTGGTCGTCGGAGCGAATCATTGCGAGATTGTGATAGCGCCGGTCTTCACTTCGATTAAGACTGTCGCAGACCGCCTCGAAGGCTCAAACATCAAGGTTGCAGGGCAGGACTGCTCGACGGAGATTGAGCACAGCGCGCACACGGGAGAGGTCGCAGCCGATATGCTGCTCGACGCCGGAGCAACACACGTCATCGTCGGTCATTCCGAGCGGCGGCAGTATTATTGCGAGACGGACGATTTCGTCAAACGCAAAACACAGGCGGCGCTTGTCGCTGGTCTGAGCGTTATCATGTGCGTCGGCGAGACGCTGGAACAGCGCGATCAGGGCATCGCCGAACGCGTCGTTAACGGCCAATTAAGCGGCGGTCTTAGCGGGTTGACAGGCTCAGACCTCCAACGTATCATCATCGCTTACGAGCCTGTCTGGGCTATCGGTACAGGACGCACTGCGACGCCGGAGCAAGCGCAAGAGATGCACGCGTTTATCCGGCGCATTTTACGCGCGCAGCACTCGGAAGAGGCCGCCCGTGACTTACGAATTCTCTACGGCGGCTCGGTCAAACCCGACAATATTTCGAGCCTGATGGCGCAGCCGGACATTGACGGCGCTCTCGTCGGCGGCGCGAGCCTTAAGGCCGAGAGCTTTGCGCAGATTGTTCATTATAATAATCAGTAAACAGTTTTCAGTTTTCAGCTTTGACTAAAAACTGAAAACTGAAAACTAAAAACTGAGGTAGCTATTTTGTTGACTTACGTTTTATACGCGATTTTTATTCTGTCATGCATTGTGCTCATCATCGCGGTGCTGTTGCAGCCGGGAAAGGCTGATGCGGGCGCGCTCTTTTCGAGCAGCGTTTCGAGTACGGCGTTCGGGCCGCGCGGCACGCAGACGTTGCTGGCAAAGTTCACCATCGGCGCGGCGGCTGCTTTCATGCTCACCGCTCTGGCGCTCTCGTTGCCGTTCGTGACCGGGACGCGCTCTGTGGTCGAGGGTTCGGCGGACGAAACAGCGCAACCGCAGGCTTCCCCGGCAGCGCCCGTAGCCAGCCCTGCTGCCGCGCCCGCGCAGGTTGAGACGCCAGCGAACACGAATGCCGCGCCAGCTAACGCAAACACTGCCGTGCCCCCGGCGACGACGGCTTCTCCCGCGCCAGCCGCGCCCGTGCAGGCTTCGCCAGCCGCCAGCCCGCAAGCGCAGCAATCGCCGTCTCAAAAGTAAGCTCGCACGTTTGTCGCGGGCCTCTACTTTTTGGTAATTTATAACAGGCGCAAGCATCCTTTGATTTTTGAGCAGAAGTGGCGGAATTGGTAGACGCGCACGTTTGAGGGGCGTGTGAGGAAACTCGTGGGGGTTCGATTCCCCCCTTCTGCATTAATCCTTCGTTTATCTCTTTCCTTGATTCGATTCTTTCTCTGAATCTGTTAATCTTAGAATATATCAGGCGAGCAGCGTGTAGGGGATTAAACTCTGCCGATGCTCTTTAACTATAGCGAAGAACGGTTGCCTTCTATTTAAGGAGCTTTGATGAAGATTGTCCACGCTCCTCTTCGACAGACACGTCGCCCGGCACTCTTATGCAGCGTTCTCCTACTGCTGCCCTTGCTGGCTCTTAGCGCCAGAGCGCAATCAACGGACATAGAGTTTCCAACGCCCGTTCGCGCAAACGAAATCAGCGGCACAATCTCTCCGAGGGATGTCGGCGACCCGCGCCTGACGCGCTACTTTTTCTCGTTGACAGGGACAAACGGCGACCTCATCGTGACGGTCGAAAGCCGAAACCTGAACGGCGACGTTGATCTTTTTACGGCTGGAACTTTGCGCCCGCTCGCAAAGCTCAGCATGTATGCCGGAGACACTGCGGCCAGCACATCAAAGAGCATCTATTTCAAGCGGCAGGAAGCTTTGATTCTCCGCGTCGAAGCGCGCACGCCGAACGACCTCGAAGGCAGCTTCCGCATACGCTTTGATGGAGCGTTTGCGCCCATCGTGGGCGAGGTGCGCGAGTTTGAGCCGGTTGGCCCAACCACGCCGCAACTCGACACGACCGGCAGAAAGACGAAGCGCGTCACAGCCACCGGCGCACGCATTGATGAACCCGTAGTCGAAACCGCCGAGAAACCTTCGGAAACAGAGCCATCTCCAACGCGCACACCCGAAACGGCTGAAACAGAGAGACCATCGGAAACAACTCAGCCGACAGCTACCAACAGAGAGCCTACGACAAGACCGACAGCAAGAGCGCCACGCACAACAAGACGCACGCGCAGGCCGCGAGCCGCGCCGCCCACCGCGCGTACAAGACCCGCGCCGACAACTACCAATAATCAACCGACTGAACAACCTGCGGCGACAACGCCGACGACTCCCGAACCGGCAGCCAACATCGGCCCGCGTCTCATCATAGAAACGAAGGACGGCCTACGCGTCGAGCGCTACATGACGAGCGTGCGCCGCGTGACGGTTGATAACGGTCAAATCATCGTCTTTCTCAAGAACGGAAAAACAGAACGACAGCCGATGACCAACGTCCTCAAAATGTCTATCGAACCATAAGCGGGAAGGAAGGATGAAGTAGGAACGCGGAACGATGAATGAAAGACAAGCTGTTCTTTATTCATCGTTCATCGTTCCGCGTTCCTCGTTCGCTTGATGTATAGTTGCGTTCGCTCTCTTCAACACGTCAAGCGAGGCTGAATAGATTTTGGCTCTACAGGGCGAAGCCTTCGGGCATCCGGGCATCGCGCCGAAATGGACTTCGAGTTCAAAGGAAGGCGTGGGCACGGCGCTCTCCGAGGCTTCGCCTGTCTGGTTTACGCTGGCCTACGGTATTCTCAACGAAATCTATTATCCGCGTGTAGACTCTGCCAACACGCGCGACGCGCAGTATCTCATCACAGATGGCAAGACCTTCTTCCACGAAGAGAAACGCGACCTGCATCATCATCTCGAATACGCAACGGAGCGTGCGCTTCACTTTCGCCAAACTAATTCAGACCCGGCGGGCCGCTATCGCATTGTCAAAGAAACGCTGACAGATTCGCGCGCTCCGGTCGTCATGGTGCGGACGCAATACGTAGCGCTTCAGCCGGGAGCGAATGATTATCAACTGTTCGCTCTGGTCGCGCCGCACCTGGGCAATCAGGGGATGAGCAATGACGGTCGCGCCATGACGATTGACGGGCGCGAATGTCTCGTCGCGGAGCGTTCGGGCACGGCTCTGGCCGTTGTTGCTTCCGCTCCGTTTCTCAAGCGTTCCTGCGGCTTTGTCGGCTCAAGCGACGGGTGGACGGATTTGCACGAGAACATGCGCATGGATTGGGAGTTTGCTTCTGCAACCGATGGCAACATCGCCTTGATGGGCCAACTTGATCTTTCGCAGGGAAACGAATGGACGCTCTGCATCGGCTTCGGCGCTACGGTCGAAGAAGCCGCGCGCCATGCTTTCGGCTCGCTTGAGCGCGGTTGGAATGCAGCGCGCGAAGAATATCTAAAAGGCTGGCACGATTACTGTGATGGATTGACGGACTTAGGCGCTGAAAGCAATGATGCGGGCCGCACCTTTTGGACGAGCGCTATGCTCATACGCGCGCACGAAGACCAGAGGCACGCTGGCGCTCTCTGCGCTTCACTTTCGATTCCCTGGGGCGAGATTCATGGCGATCATGACATAGGCGGTTATCATCTGGTCTGGCCGCGCGATTTGTGCCATTCGGCGACAGCCGCTCTCGCAGCGGGTGATGTGGAATTACCCGCGCGCGTCCTGCGTTATCTAGCTTCAATATAGTTCCCGGATGGCGGGATGCCGCAAAACTGCTGGGTTGATGGTCGCCCCTACTGGAGTGGCATACAGTTAGACGAAGTGGCCTTTCCGATTATGCTCGCGTGGCGGCTGGACAGTCTCGGATTGCTGGGAGATTTCGATTCTTACCCGATGGTGCGAGCCGGGGCTTCTTATATTCTGCGTCGTGGCCCCGCGTCGCCGCAGGAACGCTGGGAAGAAGACGCCGGTATCTCTCCTTCGACGCTGGCCGCAGAAATCACCGCTCTCATTTGTGCTGCCGAGATGGCCCATCATCGAAATGACGAGCGCACGGCGCTGCTCTGTCAACGCACGGCTGACCTCTGGGCCACTAACATCGAGCGCTGGACATACACGACGCGCGGCACGCTCAGCGCAGGCGGTGGATATTACGTGCGTCTTGAATCGCTCGACCCCGATTCGCTCGAAAGCGACCGCGACCCAAACACGGGCGTCATACACATCAACAACGTTCCACATGAGCAGTCAGGCTTTCCCGTCTACGACATTATCGATGGGGGCTTTCTCGAACTCGTTCGCTACGGAATTAGAGAGCCTACGGATGAGCACGTCTTAAAGACGCTCATTGTCTACGATGCTGTGTTGAAAGTTGACACGCCCTGCGGGCCTGCCTGGCACAGGTATAATCATGACGGTTACGGGCAGAAAGCAAGCGGCGATGGGTTTGACGGAACGGGCGTGGGGCGCGCTTGGCCTCTGCTAACGGGCGAGCGCGCTCATTATGAGATTGCCGCCGGTCGTGACGTGAGCGAGTACGTCAAGGCTCTGGAATGCTTCGCCAACGCGGGCGCGATGATACCCGAACAAATCTGGGACACAGAGGACATCCCCGAAAAACTGATGTACTTCGGTCGCCCGACCGGCTCGGCGATGCCGCTCGTCTGGGCACACGCCGAATACATCAAACTCCTGCGCTCTCGCCGCGACCGACGCGTCTTTGATTTGGTCGAGCCGGTGCGCGCACGTTATGCAGGGCAACAGCATAAAAGCGATTTGCAGGTCTGGCTCTTTAACCACAAGCTGCACACGGCTCGTTCCGATATGCCTCTGCGCATAGAGGTGTGTGCGGCGGCGCGTCTGCGTTGGACGACTGATCGCTGGGCCACGCCGCAGGAAACAGAACTCTTCGACGACGGACTCGGAATCTATTCACATGAATTCGCGGCTGGTGAAATCAAGGCAGGTGAAGTCTTGCAATTCACTTTCTACTGGACAGAGGTAAACCGCTGGGAAGGCCGCGATTTCGCCATCGCTATCGAGTAAGCCTGTTATTTGCCCGCCATTGCTTCAATGCGTTGGCGCAGCTTCGGCAGCGCTGAATTATTGGGGCTGATTTGTTCGAGCTTTGCGAGTGTAGCTTGCGCCTCCTTCGCCTGACCTGTTTCAGAGAGCGCGAGCGTCAGATAAATAAGCGTCTGTTCGTGGTTTGGGTCGCTTTGCAGCGAAGTTCGGAATTCCTTGATGGCACGCTCCATGTCCGGCGGCTTACGAAACAAAAATGTGAGGCCGAGGTCTGAGCGGACGTTAACGTCGCCTGGCTTCTTGGCGAGCGCAGCCGTATACCACTTTTCGGCTGACTCATAGTAGCCCGCATCAAAGTAGGTATTACCCATCGACGTGATCGTCTCGTAGCTGTCGGGCCGCAGTTGATTGGCCCGCAGAAAGAGTTCTATCGCCTCGTCGAAGAGCCGATTTTCAGACAAACGTCGTGCTGCTTGTACCTGCGCGTCGAAGTCGTTCGGATTGCTCTTCGCCTTTTGCCTGATGTCCTGCAACTCCTCGGTCATCGCGCCCTCGTCGGCGACCGCGCCTGGCGTCATTGACGTTGACTCCGCTTCGGAACGCTGCACGGCAGGAGCGTCCGGCGTGGTCGTCGGGCGCGGCGCGAGGCCGCGTTGATTGGCGTTAAGCGCAAACAGAAAACCGATGATAAAACCGAGCAGGACTCCGATGATCGAGAAGAGGATATTTTCTTTATTCATTGATAATTCAGACTTCGGCACGGGTAATTCAAGGCATCCGGCATGTTTCATCGAATAGGCGAATGATAGCTGAGACGAGCGCCCCTTGTCACACGCTTGTTTGTTATCCTGCTTGCCGCATCAGGCGTTTTCGGTTAAAACTCCAGCGAGACCAAATGCAGCGCCGCAACTCCAAGCCGGCAATCAAATCCAAACGACGCCAGACTGAGCGGCTCGTCTATCCCTTCACGAGACTCGTCGGACAGGAAGAGATGAAGCTGGCGCTCATGCTCAACGCGATTGATTCGTCAATTGGCGGCTGTCTGATTATGGGCCATCGCGGCACCGGGAAGTCAACAGCCGTACGCGCGCTCGCAGACCTGCTGCCGGAAATCCGTCGCGTCGCAAATTGCCTTTACGGCTGCGACCCGTCGGACGAACAGGAACTCTGCGCGGATTGTGCATCGCTCCTTGCGCTTGATGGAAAATTACGACACGAGCGCGGGCGCGTCCGCGTCGTCGATCTTCCGCTCGGCGCGACGGAAGACAGGGTGTGCGGGACAATCAATATCGAGCGTGCCCTCAATGACGGCGTACGGGCTTTTGAACCCGGACTATTGGCCCGCGCGCATCGCGGCTTTCTGTACATTGACGAGGTTAATCTGCTCGAAGACCACTTGATTGACCTGTTGCTCGACGTGGCCGTGACGGGGCGAAACCTTGTGGAGCGCGAAGGCATCTCGATTGAGCATCCGGCGCAATTCGTGCTCGTCGGTTCAGGAAACCCGGAGGAAGGCGAACTCAGGCCGCAACTGCTCGACCGCTTCGGTTTGCATGTTGAGATTAAAACAATCACAGACCTTGAGCAGCGTGTCGAGATAGTTGAGCTACGCGAAGCCTTCGATAGCGACCCCGTAGCTTTTCGCGCCGATGCCGAAGCCGAGCAGGAAAGCTTGCGTCGCCGGATTATCCGCGCTCGAAAAAATCTTCAGCAGGTAACTATCACTCGCGAACTCCTGCGCCACATCGCGCAACTCTGCTTGCAGCTTAAAGTGGACGGCCATCGCGGCGAATTAACGATTACGCGCGCCGTGCGCGCCCTCGCAGCCTTTGAGGGACGTAAGCGCGTGACAATTGCAGACGTGCGGCGCGTGGCGACGATGGCGCTGCGTCATCGTTTGCGTCGTGACCCCTTTGAGCCGACCGACAGCGGCGCTCGCGTCGAGCAGCAACTCGCAGAGCTTTTCCCTGAATCATCTCACCAAACGAGTCATGCCGATGGCAATGAGATTGAAGGCGATGAGTTGCCGCCTTCAACACCGCAGGGCGGCGCACAGCGTCGTCAAGAGTCGAGCGCAACCAATCAATCTGAAAAAAGCTCTCAACCATCAAGCTCCGGCACGGGCGAACAGCAAGTCTTTCCAACGCTCGATGCTGGTCTGCCTGAAAGCGAGCCGGGCCAAGTTTCTCAAAATTCCAGTAAGCGAACACCAAAGCGCCACTCCGCGCGCCATCAAAAAGGCTTAGCGCGCATTGCTGCCAATCCTCTGCACGGGCGCTACGTTCGCGCCGTCGCAACGAAAACCGACGGCGCTCGCTTAGCGATTGATGCAACGCTGCGCGCAGCAGCTTTAGACGCGAAACGCGTCTACGAATCTCCTGCTCGAACTCCTATCGCAGTTGCGACGAGCGATTTGCGTTTCAAAAGTTTCAAGCGAAAGAGCGGGACGCTCTACATCTTTGCCGTTGACGCTTCGGGAAGCATGGCTGCCAATCGCATTGGTCAGGCGAAGGGAGCGCTGGCGCAGTTGTTACAGCAATCCTATGTGAAGCGCGACCGCGTGGCGCTCGTCTGCTTTCGCCAGCAGAGCGCCGAAGTGCTCTTACCGCCGAGCCGGAGTGCGACGCGTGCAAAACGCATTCTTGATGCTTTGCCCGTCGGAGGTTCGACGCCGCTTGCCGCCGGTCTTCTTTGCGCGTTTAAGATAGCCGAGCGCGCCTCGCGGCAGAATGCTGAGCGCATCATCCTATTGCTTTTTACGGATGGCCGCTCGAACGTCTCTCTTCGCGCCTGCGAGTTTGGCGTGAGGGCCGCGCGACAGAGTTTGATTGGTGTAGAGTTAGAACAGCTTGGCGCGGCATTGCAAGGCGCAGGCGTTGAGACAATTGTTGTTGATACGCAGAACCGCTTTACTTCACGCGGCGAAGCGTTGGCGCTGGCAACGCGCTTGCGCGGGCGTTATGTTTATCTGCCGTCGAAAATGATCGTCGGTCAGAACGGAATTAATTGTGTTGGAAGCGGTGATACCATTCAGGCATTAAGGATTAAAGAGTAAGGATGAGCGCGAATAGTTCTCAGCAGGTGGCGGCGGAGAAGTTGACGGCGGAAGAGCGTGACCGCCGCGTGCTCAAGCTCTATGAGCAGTTGGCGGAGATAGAACAGCGGCTCATCCCGACGGGCCTGCACGTCTTCGGTCGCGTTGCAAGCAAGAGCGGGCGCGCTGACATGCTACGGATGGTGGCATCTTTCGAGCGCCCGGAGGCGAACGCTCGCGCACTGACAGAGCTAATCGCAGCAGGTCTTGGATTGCGTTCCTACGCTGCGCTCGTCAAGGCCGGGCGAGAGGATTTGGAAGCGTTGCGTGCGCGCGAGCGCATTGATGAAATCACATCTTCCGCCGTCGAGCGTTTTGCAGCGGAAGGCACAGAGGCAGCCGTCACCTGGCTTGAACATTCCGCAGGCGTTAATCCCGAAGAGTCGCGCGCCGTCTTTAAGTTTCTGGAAAAGATTTCCGTAGAGCTTGAGACCAACGTCGAACTTGACGCTTTAACACGTGCGCTGCGCGGCGAATACATAGAGCCTGGGCCGGGCGCTGACATCGTGCAGAATCCCGCTATCCTGCCTACGGGTCGCAACACGCACGCCGTCAATCCTTATACAGTGCCTTCCGCAATCGCCTACGCGCGTGCCGAGCCAATCGTCAATCATCTGCTTGAGCGACATCTGAAGGAGCACGGGCGTTATCCGCGCGCGATGGCGCTGGTCTTATGGGGATTAGACAATATCAAGACGCAGGGCGAAGGTGTGGCACAAGCCTTATGGCTGCTCGGCACAAGACCCGTTCGTGATTCGATGAATCGCGCGACCGCCATCGAAGTTATTCCGCTCGAAGAATTGCAGCGCCCGCGCATTGACGTGGTGATGACGGTCTCCGGCATCTTCCGCGACCTCTTCGGCGCAACAATCAATCTGCTCGACAAGGCCGTGCGCGCCGTCGCCGAATTAAATGAACCCGCCGAGATAAACTACGTGCATCGGCATGTGCTGGAACAGATGAACACAGACCATTCTTCTTTTGACGAAGCGGCGCTGCGTCTCTTTTCAAACGCGCCCGGCAACTACGGCACAAACGTCAATTTTATGGTGATGGACTCGCAGTGGGAAAGCGACGAGACTTTGGGCGATCTCTTCGTGACGCGCAAGTGTTTCGCCTACGGGCGCGACCGTGGAGGGCATGTCTTTGAAGGACGCGAGGCACGCCGTGCACTTGATACGGCGCTCGCGCGCGTCGAAGCGACATACCAGAACATAGACACGTTTGAAATCGGCATCACCGACGTAGATCATTATTTTGAATATCTCGGCGGCGTCTCGAAAGCCGTAGAGAAACGCAGGGGCGCGCGCCCCGCCATCTATCTCTCCGATGCGCTCTCGACGGAAGCGAAGATTCGCTCGCTCGAAGAGACAGTCCGGCTGGAAACGCGCGCCAAGACTCTCAATCCGAAATGGTACGAAGGCATGCTCCAGCACGGCTTTCGCGGAGTGGCCGAGATCGAAAGCCACGTCAGCAATACCTTCGGCTGGTCTGCAACCGCCGACGCCGTTGACGATTGGGTCTATACGGAAGTGGCAAAAACCTTCGTGCTTGACGAGGAGATGCTCGACCGCCTGCACCATCTCAATCCGCACTCTGCGCGCTCGCTCGTCCGCCGTCTGCTCGAAGCACAGGGACGCGGCTACTGGGCCGCCGAAGCTGAGGTGCTTGAACAACTGCGTGATATTTTCGACGCCCTCGAAGATCAACTCGAAGGTGTCAGTTGAATCGAGCGGTGGTAAAAATCAATTGAACGTCACAACTCTCTACGTCGGCTCAAGCTTGCTTGCGCCGCTCAGGCACGCTGAGCGGGAGATTAATCGCGAGTACAAGCTTGATTTGCGTCTGGCCGCTTACAACTTCGGCGCGGCGTTGAGTGAAGACGAGTGGCGAGAGGTTGAGCTTGATCTGGCGGCGGCTGATGTGGTCTTCGTCATACACGTCATGGACGGCGAGAACGGCGCGCGATTGCTGCGAGCGTTGGAGCAGTATGGAGCGCGCCATCATGCGGTAATCGTTATTAATTGTATGCCCGACCTGATGCGGCGGACGCGTATGGGGCGGCTGGATTTCGGGCGCTTGTTCGGGGCAGGGAAGGCTAAAGACGAAGACGCTTTGATGCGGGGACGCGAGGACGCGGGGACAAAACTTGAGGGACGTGCGAAGCGTTTGGCGGGGCGTGTCGGGGCGTGGATGGGAGAACAGGCGCGTGGCGCGCGTGGAAAGAGGCCGCGCAGTCATACGCAGTATTTGAAGTTGGCCGAAAAATTGCCGAGCCTACTGCGCTTTGTGCCTGGGGCTGGAAAGCTAGGTGACATCAAACATTATCTAGCGCTCTTCTGTTATTTCCTGCAACCGACGCCCGCGAATATCCGCTCGATGGTGCTTTACGCGCTCAAGCATTACGTGCCGGACGAGCGGATGAAGCGTGCGCGTATCAATGTGCCGTCGCCTGAGACGCTGCCAGCCGTTGCGCTGTATCATCCGGATGCGACGTCGCTGTTCGAGTCTTACGAAGCTTATGCGAAGTGGTATGCGCGGCGTGCAGGCGTGAATAAAGCGAAAGCCCTCGTTGCCGATGAGACTATCGGGCTGCTGCTGATGCGCCCGCAGATTGTTTCGCGGACGCGGCAGCATTACGACGGCTTGATTCGTGCGATTGAGGCCGAGGGGCTGTCGGTGCTGCCTGCCATCTCGACGCTGATGGACAATCGTGAAGCGTGCGAGAAATTCTTTGTCGGGGAAGTCCAAAATCCAAAGTCCAAAGTCAAAAATAAAAGCGATAAGAAACGACCGCCGACGAACAACGAACAACGGACAACAGACAACGGACGCCGTTCGCGTGTCAGCCAGATTGTTTCTTTAACAGGCTTTAGTTTTGTGGGCGGCCCGGCGATGAATGACAGCGAAGCGGCGGCGCGATACCTGCGCGAGTTGAATCGCCCGTTTCGTTCAATTGTCAGCCTGGACATGCAGACGATTGAGTCCTGGCAGGAGTCTAGTACGGGCCTGAATCCTGTGCAGGCCGGAATGCAGATTGCGATTCCAGAGTTAGACGGCGCGACAGAGCCTTTCGTCTACGGTGGAATCCACGCGGGCGAGTGTGAGCCTGTGCCGCTGGAAGAGCGTTGCCGTCGGCTGGCGCGCAGGTTAAAGCGCTGGCATCACTTGCAGTCGGCAGAACGTTCGAGACTGAAACTGGCGCTGCTGCTTTTCTGTTTTCCGCCGAACAAGGGAAATACGGGCACGGCGGCTGACCTGGATGTCTTTCCGAGCGTGTGGGAGATTCTACGGAAATTGAAGTCGGAGGGTTACGCTGTCGAGTTGCCGCCGGACGCAGACGCTTTGCGCTTGATGCTGCTCGGTGGCAATTCGGAAAATTTCGGCACGACAGCCAACGTTTGCTATCGCATGAGCGTTGACGAATACAGGCGCTTGTGCCCGTACGCCGCAGAGATTGAGGAAGAGTGGGGGCGCGCGCCGGGGGCGATCAATTCTTTCGGCGGTGAGCTATTGATTCAAGGCATACAATTGGGCCATGTCTTCGTTGGGGTTCAGCCGACGTTCGGCTATGAGGGCGACCCGATGCGGCTCTTGATGGCGCAGAGTGGCGCTCCGCATCACGGCTTCATGGCGCTCTACACGTATCTCGAAAAAGTTTACGGTGCGGACGCGGTGCTGCACGTCGGGACGCACGGAGCGTTGGAGTTTATGCCGGGCAAGCAGGTTGGGCTGTCTGCTTCATGCTGGCCCGACCGCCTGATTGGCGAGTTGCCGAACATCTATCTCTACAGCGTCAATAACCCTTCCGAAGGCTCTATCGCCAAGCGCCGCTCCTACGCAGAGTTGATTTCCTACCTGACGCCGCCGATTGAAAACGCAGGACTCTACAAAGACCTCAGCGCGCTGAAAGAGTTGCTGATGGCCTACAGGCAAACGACCGATGAGCGCGAACGCGAACAACTGTATGCCTCGATTGAGGAGACTGCGAGCGCTTTGAACTTTGAAGCCGAGCGGTAAGAGACTTTTACAGTGGGTCGCTTTAACTCGGTAAGCGCCGCCGCTCAATCAAAATTCGGCGCGACGGATGCGCTGCCTGAACTCTGCGGCGGTGAGGCGGTATTTGAACGCTGTTTTTCCGTTGATTGTCAGCAAAGGAATCTTCATGCCGTAGCTTTCTTTGAGAGCGGGGTCTTCGTCAATGTTGACCTCTTCGAGTTGATACAGGTCTGCGCAATCTGCGGCCAGCATCTCTCGCAGCATTTCTTCGCACAAATGGCAGCCGGGACGCGTGTAAAGCCTGACTACTTGCGCTCGTTTTGTCATGGTTAATCGCGCGGCCTCCGGTTGGGTTCTATTCTTTTTCGTTTGCGCCGGGAAAGACGGCTGAAAGCCGTGCGGTTTTGAGCGTCACCCGGCGTGAACAAAATCCTTGCGACAATTTTGTGAAATAGGGTATAAATAGCTCACCGAGCCAATTATACATTTTTCATTCTGGCGCGGCGCTCTTCATGATAACGATAGGCCGAGTCGTGGTGCAGAGAGTCCATCCCTGTGAGACGGGGAATTGTACTATCTGCCCGAAACGCTTAAGGGCGTAGTCTATCGTCAATAGAATCCGACATTATGAACGCGTCAAGCCTGTTTATGTAGAGGGAGGTCTTCGGCGTGGATAGTAAGCCGAACAGTGCAGAATCCGCAGACAGCGTCTCAAAGGATGTGACGACTGCCCGCGAAGTGCCAGCGAAGACGACGCCCGCCGCGCGCGTTGCGCCCGGTGCTGCCAAAGCCGGAACAACGGCGGTGGCCGGAGTCGCCAAAGGAATCGCCAAGCCGACCGCCGCGCGCGCTACGGGTGCGGTGCTTGAGAGCACGCCCGACCCGCCCGTTAATAAGACGCGGCGGCGCATCGTCTGGGCAACGGTCGGAGGATTTCTGGCGACCAGCTTTCTGATGTTCGTGCGCTTCTTTCTGCCGCGCACCATCTTTGAGCCGTCAAGCATTTTTCGCATCGGCTTTCCTTCGGATTACAACATCGGCGTCGATACGAAATGGCAGCAGCAATATCGCATCTGGGTCAACAAGAGTTCGGATAAGCTGTTTGTCATTTACGCGCGCTGCACACACCTGGGCTGCACGCCGGACTGGAAGGAGAGCGAAAACAAGTTTAAGTGCCCGTGCCACGGCAGCGGCTACGATTCCGACGGCATTAACTTTGAAGGCCCTGCCCCGCGCCCGATGGATCGCGCATACGTCGAATTGGACGCCGAAGGGCAGATAAAAGTCGATGTCAACAAACTGTTTGAGAAACCGAAGGGCCAGAAGGGCGAGTTTGACGAACCCGGCGCTTACATTCCGCTCTAATCTAAAATCCGGAATTGGTGTGTAGCTATGGAACCTGAACGTCCTGATTCGAAGGAGACCAAGCAGATTGGCGGCGGTAGCGAGGGCGGCAACGTCGGCCTGATGGAGAAGGTGCGCACTCAGGGCACGGCGCTCAAGACGCAGGCGGTCGAAGAGGCTAAGCAACTCAAAGACCCGCAGCAAACGCAGCTCTGGAAATCCATCTTTCGCGTTTCGCACGACCGCTCCGACCCGCGCAACCGTTCGCTTGCAGTCCTCTCAAACGTCTTTCTGCATTTGCATCCGGCCAAAGTCAACCGCGATGCTGTGCGCTACGGTTTTACGTGGGGGATGGGCGGCATCACGTTTTATCTTTTCATCGTCCTGACCTTCACGGGCGTGCTCCTGATGTTCTATTACCACCCGACGAAGGTGCAGGCGTTTCGCGACATTCTTTACTTAGAGCACGACGTTCCGTTTGGCAAGCTCTTGAGGAACATGCACCGCTGGGCTGCGCACCTGATGGTGATTACGACCTGGCTGCACATGTTTCGCGTCGTGCTGACAGGCTCTTACAAGAAGCCGCGCGAGTTTAACTGGTGCGTCGGAGTGGTGCTGTTGGTGCTCACATTGTTGCTCTCTTTTACGGGCTATCTGCTGCCGGACGATCAACTCGGCTTCTGGGCTGTGACGGTGGGCACGAACATGGCGCGTGCGACCCCGCTCCTTGGCAGCGAAGGGCCGTTTGGCCCGCAACTCGGCATGACGCCGTTTAATGACGTGCGCTTCGGCCTTTTGGGCGGTTCAATCGTTGATGCCAACGCGCTCCTGCGCTCGTACATCTGGCACTGCATCGGCATTCCGCTCGTCGCCTCGATCTTCATGGCCGTGCATTTCTGGCGCATACGCAAGGACGGCGGCATTTCAGGCCCCGCGCCCGTGATGCTGGAAAACGAGATGAAGGCGGTTAAGAAAAAGTGATTAGTGGACAGTGGTCGGTGGTCAGTTAAACTTCAACTACTGACCACAGACCACCGATCACTGTCCACTGTTTTTGGAGATGGGAATGGAAAAGCGTAGGTTTAATCCCCGTACCATCAAATTAGTGTTTCTGGTTCTCGGAGTAATCGTCGTCGGGCTGTTCATCTGGTCTGTCGAAGACTGGCATCAGCTCTGGAAGATTACTTCGACGCCGGACAACGTGCCGATTGTGGCGATGCTGTTTCTCGTCCCCTTCTTCACGTGGTACGGCATCAAGCAGGCTGTGCAGAACGATGAGTTGATTGACAAGCTGGAGGCAGACCCGCAGCTTGCCAAGACGCATCATCGCAAGGTTGAGCCGTGGCGTCCCGGTTGGGCGCGAGAGTTGCACGTCTGGCCTTATCTGGTGAGAATTGAATTTCTCGCCGCCGTCATCGTGACGGTCATTCTCTTTGTCTGGTCTATCACGCTCGACGCGCCGCTCGAAGCGCCCGCCAATCCGAATCTGACGATGAATCCATCGAAGGCTCCCTGGTACTTTCTGGGCCTACAGGAGATGCTCGTCTATTTCGACCCGTGGATTGCGGGCGTCGTGATGCCATCGATCATGATGATTGGGCTGATGGTCTTTCCATACGTGGACTCAAACCCGCTCGGCAACGGCTACTACACCATCAAGCAGCGCAAGTTTGCGCTCCTGATGTTCGGCATCGGCTGGGTGACGTGGATTGTCCTAATTATCATCGGCACTTTCATACGCGGGCCGGGCTGGGTCTGGTTCTGGCCGGGGCAGACTTGGGATCACAACGTCGTCGTCAACGACCGCAATATTGACTTGCACGACAAGGTGGCTCAATGGACGGGCCTTACGTTCCTATCATCAAACATCGGGAAGTTTATCTTCGGCGCGATAGTCGTCGGAGGATTCTTCCTCATCTGCGGCTACTTGCTTCACCTGCTGATGCGTAGCACGGAGTTTGAGCGCAAGATTCTGGCGCGCACGAGCCTTCTGCAATACGTGACGTTTCAGATTTTCGCTATCTCTGTGTTGTTCGCTTTGCCGGTCAAAATCATTTTGCGGCTGGCGATGAACATTAAGTATGTGTGGGTGACGCCCTGGTTCAATATCTGACAAGAAAACTCGCGGAGGAATGACAAGAGGTGGCTGACTCTGCTGACGCTGACAAGATAGTTAAAAGGGAAGAGGTGGTCGGCCCGGCCCCAGACCCGATTGTGAGCCGTTCGACGAGCGGCATTTTGTTAATCTGCGCGCTCTTGTTGACGGGCGTGCTGGCGTGGGCGCTCTACGATGAGGCGTTCGGCCAGCGCCCCTGGAAACCGGCGCAAAGAGAGTTTGTCGAGCGCGAATCGCGCTATCTGAGAAGGCTGAAGAAGAACGCCAGGTTGACGGAGAAAGAAGTCCGCGAGAGCGAGGAATATCGCGCGCTCGAAGAGGAAGCGAAGGCTGCTCGCGCCGAAGTCGAGCCGCGACGCAAAGAGATAGAAAAGGAAGTCCGCCTCCTCGACAGTGAGTTAGACGCCATCACAGACCCGTTTCAGGGCGCACGCGGCGAACTCAGCGTGATTAACTACCAGATTGAAACCGCCGACGAAGACGATAAAGCTGATTATCGTACGGAAGCCGACCAGCTACGAAAAAGGAAGATTACGGTCTACATGCCGGTCAACGGTAATCCCGATAAGACCGAAAAAAAGGATTATAGCTATGACGAGTTGCAGAAGATGTACACGGACAAGAAAGACTTGAAGGGAAAGCTGTTGACCGAAAGCGCGGAATTATCGAAGAAGCCCGCCGAGCTTGATAAAAAGCGCAACGATTATTTGAAGGACAATCTTCCAGGCTTGAGCCAGACGGCCATTGACAGTCTGCTCAGAAGAAACGAGAACTTCGATTATTCTTTGAGCGCGCATCAGATTAACGTGCCTACCGACAATATCGTTGATCGCTGCGAGTCGTGTCATCTGGGCGTCCGCGAGCCGCTTGACTTAACGCCCGTCAACATGCGCCCCATCGGCGCAAAGCAGCCCGACGAATGGTCTAGGGCTTTCGTCAGCCATCCCAACAAACAACTGCTTGAGATTCATAGTCCAGACCGCTTCGGCTGTTCTGGCTGCCACGGCGGCAATGGGCGTGCGACGACGACCATCGTTAAGGCGCACGGAAAAAATCCGCTCTGGCTTCATCCTCTGCACGAGAGAGAGAACATGGAAGCGGGCTGCCAGCAATGCCACACGGCAGACCGCGTGCTCGACGGCGCGCCGAATCTAACGCTCGGCAAAGACCTCTTTCAAGAGCGCGGCTGCATCGGCTGTCATCGTTCGGAAAACTTTGACCGTGAGACGGACGCGCTCGCCAACGCGCGCCAGACCATCAGCCAACTCGAAGAGAAGATTACAGCTAACGAGCGCGACTCAAAGCAAAAGACGGCAGCCGTCGCAGACGCTTCGGATGAAGAACAGGCGCAGAAACTGCTCGCCGAGGCCGAATCCCTGCGCGTCACCAACAGCCTCATCGCCGCGCGCATTGACGAGCTTAAAGTGCAGTCCAGATATTTGATGCAAGACCAGAAAAAGGTCGGCCCGAATCTGAAGGACGTGCGATTGAAGCTGAAGAAAGAGTGGATACCCGAATGGCTGCGCGACCCGCAGGGCTTTCGCCCCGGCACGAAGATGCCGACCTTCTGGCGCATCGACGGCGAGGGCAATCACAATAGTAAAGACAACGAACTCGAAGTCGGCGAGCGCAAGGCCATCGCCGCTTATCTCTGGCAGGAGAGCTTCGAAGGCGCTGTGCCGAAGCAGAGTCCTGAGGGCAACGTCGCGCATGGCAAAGAGCTATTCGAGCAGCGCGGCTGCATGGCGTGTCATTCCATCGGCGACGGTGAAGCGGCGGTGGGCGGACGCTTTGCCGCCAACCTAACGCGCGTCGGCGACAAGGCCAACTTCGATTACATCGTCCGTTGGATTTACAACCCGCGCGAGCGCTGGGCGCCCTATTGCCCGAAAGAAAAGCGCGATTTGACGCGCGAGGATTACGAGAAGAAGGGAATGAAGTTTGAGTTTGACACGGAAAAGCATTCCAAGTGTCCGAACGACGGCGAAGAGCTTCAAGTGCAGAACATGACGGTGATGCCCAATTTCCGTCTGCCTCTGACGGATGCGCGCGACATCGCCGCCTATCTCTTCTCGCTCCGGCAAAACAGCAGCTACGAAGAAGCGTCCTACATGGACGATCCCAACTTGAAGGAGCAGGGGCGCGGCCTGATTAAGCAATACGGGTGCGCCGGATGCCACGAGATTAAGGGCTTTGAAGAAGAGCAGCGCATCGGCAAGGAGTTGACAGCAGAGGGCAGCACGCCGATTGAGCGTCTGGACTTCGCCTTGATGACCAAGCCCGCAGAGAAGGGCGAAGACCCCTTGAACCTTCATCCCGATAAGAAGGAAAAGGAGTGGTACAACCACAAGGGTTTCTTCGAGCACAAGCTGGCCGAGCCTGCCATCTACGATACAGGTAAAGAGAAAGAGCCGCAGGACAGGCTGCGAATGCCCAGACCTTATCTGACCGAAGAGTGGCGCAACGCCTTGACGACTTTCCTCCTGGGAAGCGTCGGCCCCGAAGGAGCAAACGTTCCGACCAGAATGTTCTACAATCCTTCGAACAGGCAAAAGGACATACAGGACGGTTGGTGGGTCATCAAGAAATACAACTGCATGGGCTGTCATAGCATACAGGTCGGCCAAAAATCCGTCCTGATGGACTTGCCGCTGTACCAGAGTCCTGATTGGGTTGACCAAGTGCCGCCACGACTGCACAGCGAGGGCGCACGCGTTGACCCGGACTGGCTGCTACGTTTCCTGCACGACCCTTCCCTGAGCGACGAGAAGGGCAAACCGGAGGCTGGCCGCAGCGATAAGACCGTCAGCCAAACGCCGACCAGCGCCAAGAATGTCGTTAACACGCAGCCGCAGGCTAATCAACCGCAGGCCAATCAGGCGCAGACGAATCAAACGCCGCAGGCAGGCGCTAATCAAACGGCTCCGAATCAGGGGAATCAACAAGGTGCACAAACTACTCAGGGCGGCGGGCAAACGAGCAGCGGCGCACAGCCGCAAGCCGAGGCGCGCTTGAAAGAACAGCCGGGGCAAGACCGCAATGGTGTGCGGCCTTACCTGAAGGCCAGGATGCCTACGTTTAACTTCTCGCCCAACGAGTTGCGCACGCTCGTACGTTTCTTCATGGCTGTCTCCGCTCAGCAAGACCCTTACATCCAGGAGCCGATTGAGCCTTTGACGAACGATGAGCGCTTGCTGGCTCGACAGATGTTCACCTCAGGCACGCCCTGCATGAAGTGTCACATCACGGGCGATGCGACGCGTGATAAGACTGCCTCCGCTCCAAACTTCCTGCTGGCAAGCGAGCGCCTGAAACCCGACTGGACTTACCGCTGGCTGCTAGACCCGCAGGCTATCAGCCCCGGCACGGCGATGCCCAAAGAGTTGTTCAGAAAAGAGAAGGATGGGCGCTGGGTCATCAACGTGGCGCAGGGGCCTGAGAGCTTTAACCAGTATCACAAAGACCACGCGCGGCTGCTGGTGCGTTATATGTTCCTGCTGACACCCGATGAGCAGCGTGCCCTGAACGCGACTGCGCCCACGCCGACCGCCGGTTCAGCGCCCGCGCCGACAGAGCAAGCGCCGCCCGCAGCGCCCACAGCACACGCGCGAAAGCTCAGAAAACGCGCGCTGAACAGAGGCAGCGGGCAAAGAAAGGGCCGTCAGGTGCAGCCCTTGAGAAGCCATCGCCCGAAGCGAATCGCGCGAACGAGAGGCAAGACGCAGACGGCGCGTGCGCCCAACGTCGGCGTAGTGGCAGCGCACGGAGCGGGTGGATTTTAGATTTCCCGGTCTAATGGCTTACAATTGCCTCGAATTCATCTTATCTCGTGTGGAGGAATAGATTATGTTGTCGCAACGTGCGCGCTTCTGGCTCGCCGTCTCCGTCCTTGTGTCGCTGTTGTCGTTCGGACTCGCCTGCAAGGGCAAGGTTGAGGATGATGACGGCGGGCCGGACGAACCCGTAGGCACGGCCTTTAAGAGCAAAGGTGACGAAGGAACGATTACGGGCAAAGTCACGCTCAATGGAACAGCGCCAGCGCCCGACCCCATTGATATGTCGCAGGACGGCCAGTGTGTAGCAAGCAATCCAAACCCCGTCTCAGACGTTGTCTCTGTGAAGGATGGCAAACTGGCTTCCGTGTTTGTTTATATCAAAGACGGGCAGGTGACGGGGGGAAAGAAGATTAAGGATTACACCTTCGACGTTCCGGCGGAAGCGGCCACGCTCGACCAGCACGGATGCCGCTACGTACCGCACGTGCTCGGCCTGCAAGCCAAGCAAAAGGTCGAAGTCAAAAACTCCGACCCGACCACGCACAACGTCAATGTGCAGGCCAAGAGCAACGAAAAGTGGAATCAATCGCAGACGCAGGGCGCTGCTCCGATTGTTAAATCTTTCGCCCGCAGCGAAACGTTGATTCCCGTCAAGTGCAACCAGCACCCGTGGATGAAGGCTTACATCAACGTCCTCAATCATCCCTACTTCATCGTCACCAAAGAAGACGGCACGTTTGAGATCAAAAACGTTCCGCCCGGCACATACACGCTCGTCGCCTGGCACGAGAAGTTTGGCGAGAAGACGGCGCAGGTCAAGGTTGACGCGAAGGGTGCTGCGACGACGGATTTTACATTCGATGCCGGTGCGAAGGCTGCGCTCGAAGACAGTTCATTGCAACTCATGCCCGCGCTCGAATTTCCGATGCTGGGGCATCACTGATGAAAAGTTTTCGGTTTTCGGTTTTCAGTTTTCAGTAAAAACATCCGGATAGTCGCTGATAGCTGAAAACCGAAAACTGAAAACTGAAAACTGTTTTTATGAACAAGGGTCTTCATCGTTTCACGGTTTTCGTCACCTGTGCGACGTTTTTTTTGATAGTGGCGGGCGCGCTCGTCACGAGCCACGATGCGGGGCTGGCTGCGCCCGACTGGCCGCTCTCCTACGGGCAGGTCTTCCCGAAGATGGTCGGAAACCTCTTCTGGGAACACGGCCATCGCATGATTGCGACGACCGTCGGCTTTTTGACAATTATTCTGAATATCTGGCTCTGGCGCAGAGAGCCGCGCGCCTGGGTGCGCAAGCTGGGATTTGTCGCGCTCCTGGCCGTCATCGCGCAGGGCTTGCTCGGCGGGTTGACGGTCGTGCTGCTCCTGCCGCTCTGGGTTTCGACGGCGCACGCCTGCCTGGCGCAACTCTTTTTCTGCACGATGGTCAGTCTCTCTGTCTTCACTGCGCCCGGTTGGCAGCAGGAGCATGAGGCGATTGAAGAGAGCGGCGGATTGTCTGTGCGGCATCTGTGCATAGCGTCGTTTGCGATGACTTTCGTGCAGTTGGCGCTCGGCGCAACCCTGCGCCATTCAGCAACGTGGGATCAGCATTTGCCGACGAACCTGCTGCTGGCGCACGTCTCGGGAGCGGTGCTGGTCACGTTGATTCTGGGCTACACGGTGTTCGTAACGCTTCATCGTCATGGCGACCGTCGCTATCTGGCGCGGCCTGCAAGGTTGGCGCTCATCGTGCTCGGCTTACAACTTGTGCTTGGCGTTCTGACTTTTCTGGCGCGGCGCGCATCGCCGGATGATCCGCAGCCTTTGAACCCGATGATTAGCCTGACGGTCGCACACGTCGCCTGCGGCGCGCTGGTGCTGGCTCTGACTGTCATCCTGGGCTTGCGCGCCTTTCGCCTGTTGAAAGGCAGCCAAACGGCTGCGGCTGCTTACAGCAGCTTGAACGCAGCGCGAAGCTAGCGGCGAATTTTTTAGAAGCAAAAATTATCTACATGAAAAGTGCTGTTATCGAACTGAGTCAAGCAGTAGTCGGCGAGTCTGTGGGGGAAGAACTGACTGTTCGTGAAAGGCTGCTAGCTTACCTCGAACTGACAAAGCCGCGCATCACATTCTTAATCGTGTTGACGGCGGCGGCGGGCTTTTGCCTCGGCGCTCAGAGCGGCGTCGATTACCGCGTGCTCTTTCACGCGATGTTCGGAATCGCGCTGCTCTCGTCTGGCATAGCGACGCTCAATCAATATATGGAGCGCGACCTGGATCGCCTGATGCGGCGCACAGAAGCGCGTCCGCTTCCGTCTGGAAAGCTCGTGCCAATGGAGGCGCTGCTTTTCGGGGCGGGGCTGACGCTCGCCGCAGAAGTTTACTTGGCGCTCACGACCAACCCTTTGACGGCCCTGCTCGGCCTCTTTGTCGTGGCGGGCTATCTCTTCTGCTATACGCCGCTCAAGACCCGCAGCACGCTCTCGACAGTCGTCGGGGCTTTTCCGGGAGCGATGCCGCCCTTGATGGGTTGGACGGCGGCCAGCGGGCGGATGAGCGTGGGCGCGTGGGTGCTCTTCGCCATCTTATTTCTCTGGCAGTTTCCACACTTTCTGGCAATCGCTTGGATGTACAGGGAAGACTACGGGCGCGCAGGCATTCGCATGTTGCCGGTCGTCGAACCCGAAGGGCGCGTGACCGGGCAGCAGATTGTAGCCTACACGTTAATGCTCGTGCCCGTTAGCCTGCTGCCGACGCTGTTAGGGATTTCCGGGAAAATCTATTTCTACGGTGCGCTCGCGCTCGGCCTGCTTTTTCTTTATAGCAGCATTCGCGCGGCGCTCTCGAAATCAAGACAAGAAGCGCGGCGGCTCTTGCTCTCATCGGTGCTCTATTTGCCGCTGCTCTTTGTGCTGATGGTCTTAAACCAGTAACCAGTTTTCAGTTTTCGGTTTTCGGTTTTCAGTTAAAAGAAAAACAGATGTGATGCTTGGACTCATTCTACTGAAAACCGAAAACTGAAAACTGAAGACTGAAAAGGAGACTGACCGATGGGTCGCGTTCTGGCGGTGTTAATCTGGCTGATTACGCTCCTCACTGTGATTCTCTTCGTGAGTAAGCGCTGGTGGTTTCCCGAAAACGTCTCGGAGCACGGCGTCGGCATTGATCGCCAGTTTACGATTACGCTCCTTGTCGTCGCCTTCGCTTTCGTGCTGGCGCAAATCGGTCTGGGCTACGTGGTCTGGCGCTATCGCTCCGTCGCAGCCGACAAAGAGCGCGCTACATACTCGCACGGGAATAATCGTCTTGAAGTAATCTGGACAGGCATCACGGCAGCCATCTTCATCGGACTCGCTATCATGGGCCAACGCGTCTGGGCCTCTATGTATTTTCAGGACGCGCCCCCCGGCTCGTTCGAAGTCCGCGTCGTCGCACAGCAATTCCAGTGGAACTTCCATTATCCGGGCAAAGACAACGCTTTCGGGCGCACAGACCCGAAGCTGATTAACGACGGCAACCAGAATTTCGTCGGCCTTGACGAAGGGGACGAGCACTCGAAGGATGACATCGTTGCTCCGACGCTGGTCGTGCCGGTCAATAAGCCCGTAAGGCTTCTGCTGCGCGCCAGAGATGTCACGCACAGCCTTTGGATTCCCAATCTCAGGTTCAAACAGGATGCTGTGCCGGGCCTTGAGATTCCAATGCACTTTACAGCAACCAAAGAGGGCTTTTATGAAATCGCGTGCGCCGAACTCTGCGGGCAACTTCATTACAAGATGGGCGCAAAGATGCTGGTCATCTCGCAGGCCGAGCATCAGGCGTTGATGCAGATGTCGCAGAACGATTTTCAAAAGAAGCGCGATGAGTATTTAGAAAGATACGGCGGGAAATAACAACGCATTTATTCGGAACGCGCGGGCCAATAAGCTCAGCGCCCGTTGCTCAAAGCTTAATCGAGAGGAGCTAATCATGGCAGAGGCCGAAGCTGTAGGGGATGCTCATGCCGAGCATGGGTCTCACGCTCCGGGCGAGGTGCATCGCCACCCTGCCCCGACGAATTTTATCCGCAAGTATATCTTCAGCACAGATCACAAGGTGATCGGCATACAGTATCTCTTGCTGGCGATGTTCTCCGTCTTTGTCGGCCTGATTCTCTCCGTGCTGATGCGCATACGGCTCACTTGGCCGGGCACAGCCGTTCCGGGACTCGAATGGTTTTTTGGCACAGAGGCCGCGCCCGGCGGCGTGATGAGTCCTGAAGTTTATCTGGCGCTGGTGACGATGCACGGGACGATGATGGTCTTCTTCGTGCTGACGACAGCGCCGCAAGGAGGCTTCGGCAACTATTTCCTGCCAATTCAAATCGGCGCGGACGACATGGCCTTTCCCGTGCTCAACATGCTCTCCTTCTGGGTAACGCTCGTCGGCCTGTGTGTGCTGGTTGCGGCATTCTTCGTGACAGGTGGAGCGCCAACAGGCGGTTGGACGGGCTATCCGACCTTGAGCGCCATCGGCGAACAACTCAACGTGCCCGGCATGGGGCGGGGCACAGACCTCTGGATTATCAGCATCGCCATCTTCTGCGTGGCGTCGCTGTTGGGTGCGCTCAATTTCATCACGACGCTGCTCAATATGCGTGCGCGCGGGATGTCTTTGATGCGTATGCCGCTGACGTGTTGGAGTTGGTTTACGACCGCTATCCTTGCGCTCCTGGCCTTTCCGGTGTTGCTCGGCGGCGGTATCCTGCTGCTCCTGGATCGCACGGTTGGGACGAGTTTCTTCGTCCCCGGCGGACTGTCAAACGGCGAGACTTTGCTTGACCACAGCGGCGGCTCGCCGATTCTGTGGCAACACCTCTTCTGGTTTTTCGGCCACCCGGAAGTCTACATCGCCATCCTGCCGGGGATGGGCGCGACCTCGCACATTCTTTCGACGTTTGCACGCAAGCCTGTCTTCGGTTATCGCGCGATGGTCTTCGCCATGTTCGGCATCGGCCTGCTGGGTTTCTTCGTCTGGGGGCATCACATGTTCCTGAGCGGCATGAATCCTTATACGGCGATGACCTTTTCGATTCTGACGCTTTCTATCGGCGTGCCCTCTGCGGTCAAGACCTTCAACTGGCTGGGCACGCTATGGGGCAGTAAGATTCGTTTCACGACGCCGATGCTGTTTGCCATCGGCTTCGTCTCGCTTTTTGTCGCGGGCGGCATTACCGGGTTGGTGCTGGGCCAGACTTCGCTCGACATCCCGATGCAGGATACCTACTTTGTGCTCGGCCATTTTCATCTGGTGATGGGCGTGGCGGCTATCTTCGGGATGTTTGCGGGCATTTACTTCTGGTTTCCGAAGATGTTTGGACGAATGATGAGCGAGCGGCTCGGAAGACTGCATTTCTGGGTGACGTTTGCGGGCGTCTACGCGATCTTCATACCAATGCACATCATGGGTATTGTCGGGATGCCACGCCGCTACGCGCAGTTTACGGAATACAGGTTTCTGGAATCTTTGCATCCTTTGGTCGTCTTCGTCACCGTCGCGGTCTTCGTGACGGCCATCGTCCAGTTAATTTTCCTGTTCAATTTTCTGTGGAGTCTGTTTAAGGGCGAGAAGGCGAGCGATAATCCCTGGGAGGCGACGACGCTCGAATGGGCCACAACGTCGCCGCCGCCGCACGATAATTTCTTCGGCATTCCGCCCACGGTTTATCGCGGCGCATACGAGTTTTCTGTTCCCGGCGCGCCCAAAGATTACATCATGCAGACGGAACTCGACCCGGCGGAAGAGCCAGCGCCGACAGCAGCTATTCTTGAAGGACAAGGCGGTAACGGAGATGGCGACCACAACGGTCACGGGCACTGAACGCCTGACGGTAAAGAAGGGCATTGGCACGGGCGGCGGCAGCGGCCCGCGCGACCCTAAAAAACTGGGCGGCAACGGCTCGCGTGGGCCAAAAGGAAGCGGCGGCGACGGTGGCTTTTCCCCGCAGGACTCGCCGGAGCGTTATCGCATCGGGATGTGGATTGCGCTCGCCTCTATCCTGATGCTGTTTACGGCGTTGACGAGCGCTTACATCGTGCGCGCCGGGACGGGCAACGATTGGCGACCGATTGCGATGCCGCGCATGCTCTGGGTGAGCACGGCTGTCATACTGCTGAGCAGCGTCACCATCTCAATTGCGCGCCGCGCGCTCAAGCGCAAAGACCACGCGGCCTACAAGCGTTGGCTCTTGTTGACGGTGGTGCTGGGCCTCTCGTTTCTCGCCACACAATTGCTGGCGTGGCGGCAATTGGTTGCGCAGCAGGTGTACGTTGCGACCAATCCGCACAGTTCTTTCTTCTATTTGCTGACGGCTGTGCATGGGGTACATCTGTTGGGCGGGATCTTTGGTCTGGACTATTTGCTGCTGCGCACATGGCGTAAGACCTCTGATGCGAAGAGCGAAGCCAAACGAGAAGCGGCAGCCGGCGCTGTTGCGCTGTACTGGCACTTCATGGACGGGTTGTGGGTTTACTTGTTCTTACTCCTTTTCCTGTGGAGGTGAGAGTTGAGTACGGTTGAAGCACATGCGGATAAATTGACGGCGACGACGGATTGGGGCGGCGGAACGTTTCCGTATCGCGTGGGCCATCGAAAGCTGGGGATGTGGCTGTTTATCGTCTCGGACGCGATGACGTTTTCGGCGCTCCTCATCGGCTATAGCTACATGCGCGTATCCAGCACGCAATGGCCGACGCCCTTTAAGTTTTCGCCGAGCATCATCTTCTCGACCGTGATGACGCTCTGCCTGCTGGCTTCGAGCTTCACGATGGTGATGGCGGTGGCCGCTTCGGCCCGGCGTAACTTTAAGTCTGCGCGCCGCTGGATTGGCGCGACGATGCTCGGCGGCTTAGCCTTTCTCGGCCTGCACCTTTATGAATGGATGCACTTGATTGAGGAAGGCTTGCGACCCTTCGGCATTGAGCCGGGCACTGTGTTTGCCAAAGAATGGGCCGAGAGATGGCCGCAAGCGCCGCCGCTCTTTGGCGCGACCTTCTTCGCCACCACCGGCCTGCACATGTTCCACGTCCTGACAGGAGTTTTATACCTGGGCGTCATCGCCATGAGAATCAAGCGCGTCAAGCATGAGGATGTAGAGATCAGCGGCCTCTACTGGCACTTCGTCGATCTCGTCTGGATGTTCGTCTTTCCGCTAATTTACATCATGTCAGTAGATATGGGCCACTAGAGAGACAGGAGGCTGAAGCATCTTAAGATGAGTGCTCTTGGTAAAAATCTGCTGAAAGAAGATGTCATCATCAATGTCATCTGTCTGATTCTGGCTGCCGGAATCATCGCGCTGGCTGTGATGAACGTCAGTTGGGATGCAGGGATGGCCGGACTGATAACGACGGATAATCTCTTCTTCATCGTCGTTTGCCTGCTGCTGGCGGGCGTGCTCCTTATCAGCCCGCTGATGTGGCTGCACTCGCGCGGGATTCTGAAGAACCCGTTTACCGATGACGCCGAAGCCGTTGTTGATACGACTCCGATTCACTTTGAAGGCTCGACGAAACTGTTCCTGATGATTCTAGGTGCATTGTTGGGCCTCACTTTAGTAGAAGTCTTTCTGGCTTACGTACAAGTATCGGTGGTGCTGATGCTGGTTATCTTGCTCGGCCTTTCCATCATTAAGGCCGCGCTGATCGTCGCTTATTTTATGCACCTGCGCTTTGAGCGCTTGAGCCTTGTCTTGACGATTGTGCCCGCGCTCGTCATCTGTATCTGCCTGCTCTTCGTCTTTTTCCCAGATAGTTTCAGGTCTTCGAGCCTGCGCTACAAGTACACACCCCCTGCGCCGACGGAAGCAACAGCCCCGGCGGAGGAGAGTCATTGATGAAGATGTGGCGATTTAAAAGCCATCGCTGGAAATTAATCTTGGCGACGGCGTTGCTCGTCCTTTCGAGCGCGCCTGCTGTCATGGCGCAGTGTGCGATGTGTCGCACTGCTGTTGAGAGTACGGGCGGCGGGCTGGCGAAGAGTTTGAATCTGGGAATCATCGTTCTTTTGATTCCGCCGGTGGCTATCTTTTGCGCTATCTTCGTCACCGCCTATAAGCACCGGAAAGCGCCTTCGGACGTTACAAAGAATGTTTCGTAAAGCAATCACCGTGGAGTGAGAATGGCAGAACCGGAACTCGTGCTTGAGATAGAGAAGCAGAGCATACGCGGGCGCGCGTGTCCTCGTTGCAACGGGAAGATTATCCCTTCAGACCGCGCGGTCTACCAAAGCACGGCCAGTTCGACCGACGTGTTTCCGCTCTGGCAGTGTGAGCGTTGCGGCTACGAACAGCTTTCGGCTAAAGCCGCCGAAGCGCCAAAGACAGGCAAAGAAGCTGCTGCCAGAAAAGAGATTGCGGCGGGTGACGCTCCGGCTGCTACTGCTTCAACTGCTGCTGCGCAGATGCGGGATGCCAAGGGGAGACCGCTGCCGCGTGATGTCCAGATGGTTATAGAACGAATGCGGCAACAGAAGAATCCTTGAAGCTTTGTTGTTAGGCAGGAAGGTTTAAGATAGAGGATAGCAGGTGTTCGATGTCGGAAATGACGCTCAGCGTATTGCGCATGTTCGACCAATTGAAGAAGGAGACGCTCGACCTGCACGAGCTTTTTGAAGCGGGCGGCAACGACCCCGAAGCGCGCACCGAAGTTTTCCACACAGTCGAAAATCTGGTCGAAGCGGGGCTGCTTGAAGAACGCGGCAACGATTTTTACTCTTTGACGGAAGAAGGTCGGAAGGCTGCGCTCGGTGGCGGCGGCGAACTACAGCAAGAAGGGAATTGACCGTTAAGTTTTCTGGATGATGAATTATGTTTCCGGCCTTCCGCACTTGAATGCCATCTTAAATGCGACGAGCGGCATTCTGCTCGTCGTCGGGTATTTGCTCATCAGGCGTCGTAAAATCAAGGCTCATCGCAACTGCCTGATAGCAGCGCTCGTCGCTTCGACCGCCTTTCTCGCATCGTACTTAACCTATCATTACTTTCACGGCTCGACGCGTTTCGCGGGCACGGGATTTGTGCGTCCCGTTTACTTAGTCATCCTGTTCACGCACACAGTTCTGGCGGCTGTCATAGTTCCCTTCGTCGGCGTCACGCTCTATCGCGCCGCGAAGGGCGACTACACGCGGCACAGGCGGATTGCACGCTGGACGTTTCCGATGTGGCTCTACGTCTCTGTGACGGGCGTCATCGTTTATCTTTTCCTTTATCAACTCTATCCTTCGCGGCAATAAGAGACGACGAAAGCGCGCAGGCTGAAGATTAGTTTGAATGACAGGCAATAATTCACATCCCGCTATGGCTGTCGAAGGCGCAAACGCGCCTCGCAGACGCTCGCCCTGGCCGTTGATTGTTGTCGCTGCGCTCTTCATCATCGTCCCTTTCTTTACCTGGTACGGTACATGGTTTGGCAGAAGCCTGTCGGATGCAGACATCGAAAAATATTTGAACGATGAACGCAGCCCGCGTCATGTGCAGGCGGCGCTGACGCAGATAGAAGAGCGCATGGAAAGGAATGACGCGAGCGTTAAGCGATGGTATCCGCGCATCGTCGCGCTCGCCTTTAGCCCCGTGGCCGAGCTACGCAAGACCGCCGCGTGGGTGATGGGGAATGATAATAAGTCAGAAGAGTTTCACCAGACGCTCGTGCGCTTGCTCGAAGATTCCGAGCCGGTTGTTCGTCGTAATGCAGCCGTCCAACTCGTGCGATTCAACGACGCTCGCGGGCGCGCCGAATTGCGCGCGATTCTTCAGCCCTTCACCTTGAGCGCGCCCACTAATGGGACAATCAGCAGCACTCTTCCGGCAGGCTCAAGAATTTTAGAGGGCACGATGATCTGTCGTCTTAAACAAGAGGATGAATTGACGCGCGAAGTGCGCTCTCCCTTGCCGGGGAAGATTAATGATGTAAGGGTTGCTACGGGCGCAAAGGTTGCGGCGGGCGATGCTATTCTGACCATTACCCCCGACGAAAACTTCGTTTATGAAGCGCTCCGCGCGCTGTTTCTCGTCGGCGAGCGCGAAGACTTACCCGAAGTGCTGCGCTATGCCGAAGGTGTGGAGGGAATGCCGGAGCAAATCAAACAACAAGCGGCTCAGACGGCCAAAGCCATTCAGAGCCGCTCTTGATAATAAGAGTTTTGAGGGGACGGCTAAGCCGGAACAGCTTCTCCAGCGGGTTCTTCGACGATGGGCGCATCGGAAAGCTCTATGCCGTGCGCTGCTTCCCAATCGTCGGTCGGAACCATCTCGATTGCGTCCCAAGGGCAGCCGTCAAGAAACGCGCCGTCCGGGCCTTTGCTAATGCACTTCTGGCAGCCGATGCAGAGATTGGGGTCAACCTCTATGCGCCCGAACGGCGGGTGGTCTTCGTCAGGCACCCAGAACATGCATGCTTCTATCGGGCAATATTCGATGCAAGCGGGTGAGCCTGCGCAGCCGGTGCAGCAGTCGGTCGTGATGGCTAGAATCCGTGGCTTCTTCTTGCGCGCAGCCTTGCCGTCGCCCATAGACATCGGGAAATGTTTTTCGATAATGGAAATCATGCTGCGCTGTTGTTCCTTCCGGCCCTCGTGAGAAAATCATCCGAGCAAGCTTACTTTAACATGGCTGGTCATTAACGCTCAACGAATAACTTCAATTTCAGTGCCGGAAAAACTTGAAACAAGAGGCTCAAACGAGATACCTTCTCATTCATCAGACACGAAAAAGGAGAGAACGCGCATGAGTACCGTCGCCGGTATTTTTAATTCACGCTCGGACGCCGAACGCGCCGCTGCAAATCTTCAGTCGGCAGGCTTTGCACCCGAAAACATCAACCTCCTCTCGCCCGGCATGACCGACGAAGAGGTAGACGCAACCGTTCCCACAACCGAAACCGAGCAGCCCGGAATGGGAACAGCGATGGGCGGCACGGTCGGCGCTGCACTGGGCGCAGCCGGAGGCGCAACGATTGGCGCGGCTGCCGCCAGCCTCTTTGTGCCCGGCATCGGGCCTGTGCTCGCCATCGGCCTCTTGGGCGCGGCCTTGCTCGGCGCTGGCGGCGCAACCATCGGGGCGGCGACGGGCGGGGCGGTCGAAGAAGAAATAGCGCCGGAATTGCCGCATGACGAGTTGTTTGTCTACGAGGATGCGCTCAGGCAGGGAAAATCCGTTGTCATCGGCGTGACGGATGACGAAACGCAGACAGAGGCCGGACGCACTGTGTTGGCCCAGGCCGGGGCGGAAAGTTTAGATGCAGCGCGCGAAAGCTGGTGGGTCGGAATGCGCGATGCGGAGGAAGAAGAGTATACGGAGCAGGGAAAAGATTTTAAGGAGGATGAAACTTTCTACCGTCGCGGCTTTGAAGCCTCGCTCCATCCGCGCGCGCGCGGTAAATCGTTTGACGAAGCGAGCGAAAATCTGCGCCAGCGCTACACCACGGATTACGACCACGAAGCCTTTCGTCGCGGCTACGAGCGCGGGCAGGCTTACCAGAAAAGCTTGCGGGAGAAGCACGCGAGTTGAAAAAGACTCTGCTGAACGCGGCGGTCTTCATCGCTATCCTTGGCGCAAGCTGGCTTATCACCAATTGGTTCGCCCGCGCGATGTATATTCGCTGTGTTGCCTGCGGAACTCTCAACGCGCGGCGACGCGTGCAATGCCGCTCTTGCCAGACACAGTTGCGGTCATAGCAAATTGCGTGGGCTTGCTTTCCATTTGTGCCAGAGCCATTGAGGCTTCGCGCCGACCGATGATGTCGGCGCTGTGCTCTTTTTGATACGCGAGCATGGCGCGCGAGCGCGGGAAATCTAGTTTCTTTAAAATCTTCTCGCCCTTATCGAAGCGAATCATCAACGGTTTTCCGTCCAGTGGGAAAGTAAAGCGCTGCACGCGTTGCGTAATGTCGATGCGCTCGGTTCGCGCGCCGCGCGCCGTCGCCAGTTCTATCTCGACGGCAGGCAAGCGAAAGACTTCGGGCGTCGTCGCGTCGGGCGTTTGAGTCTGCGCGACATCGAGCGTGAGTCGGCGCGTAGTCGGATTGTAAGAAGAGCGAACTCGCAACTCAGGGTAGCCCGCGCGATAAACCCACTGGTCAAAGAACCAGTCAAGCTCTTGGCCTGTTGTTTGCTCGAAAGCGCGCTGCAAATCCGCCGTCACAACCGAGCGATATTGATTCTCAATCAGATAACGATTGAGCGTCTTCCAGAACATCTCGTCGCCAACAGTTTCGCGCAGCATGTGAACGATAAGCGCGCCCTTCTTGTAGAGCGTCATGTCGAAGAGGTCAATCGGCTGGCGGTAGCGGTTAGTGACGATGGGGCGGCGATAACGATACGTGTCCTCTGAAAAATATGAGTTCGCGTTCGACTCCATCTCCTCAAGGTAAGCGTCGCGGCCTCCTTCGCGCTCCTTGAAACTGGCTTCCATGAAGGTCGCAAAGCCTTCGTTGAGCCACGCGTGCGACCAATCCTTGCACGTCACCAGATTGCCGAACCATGAATGCGCGAGTTCGTGTGCGACCAGATTTTCCGTCGAAGGACTAACTTTCTCGCCCGTGTTCCTGAGAATCTCTGTTTCCGATTGGGTCGTCGCCGTGATGTTCTCCATCCCGCCGAAGATGAAACTGGCGACGACTGTCTGCGCATATTTGTTGTACGGATAATCGTAGTTGAGAATCTTGCTGAACCACTCCATCATCTGCGGCGTCTTCTCAAAGGCGCGCTGCGCCACTGTTTCCGTGCCCGGATATGTGTAGTATTCGATGGGAACGTTCTTGAAAGTGTCGCTCAGCTTAACGTAGTCTCCGACGACCAAAGAGATTAAATAACTATTGTGCAACTGCTCCATTTTCCAATGGAAGGTGCGCGTGCCGTCAGGGTTATTGATGGTCTCAAGCAGTTCGCCGTTGGAGATGGCGATTTCGTTGGCGGCAGTCGTGATGTATTGCTCGCTCGTGACCTTATCGTCGGGAAAGTCGTAACAGGGAAACCAGTAGTGATTATCTTCAGGCTGGCCCTGCGTCCAGATTTGCGCAGGGCGCGGGGCGCTGAAAAAATTGCCGCGTGAGGCGGGAATAAAATAGAGACCGCGATCCGGCTTCGTTCGATATTTGACGCGGACACTGATTGTCTCGTCGGGCTGGTAAGCCCGGTCGAGCTTAATCGAGAGTTTTTCGGGCGGCAGCGTCCACTGCAAAGCGGTGTCCGACGCGTCGAGCGTCACGCTCTCAATCTGCATCGCTCCAGCGTCTAAGTCGAATGTCTTAAAGTCAGCGAGCAAAGGCTTGAACATTACCGTCTCGTCGCCGATGACCGTTTTATTCGGCACGTCGAAGCGCGTGCGAATCGTATAATTGAGCACATCGTAAGTGCGTGCCGGACGCAGATGTGTTGTGCCCGGAAGCTGTGGGCGCTGTGGCTGTAAAATCTGTATGCGCGGCCTTGCCGTCGCTCTGCGTTTACGAGTCTGTGCAGGAGCGTTTGCAGCCACGAAGGAAATAATGAGAGAAGCCGCGATGATGGCGGTCAACTGTCTTGTCTTAATAGTCTGAGGAAACATCAAAAGCCCTTCCCGGAGACGTTGAAAATTGAATTGTTAAGCATGGGGACACAAAAGCAATTGTGCCTGACATAGCGCCCGCTTGGCAAAGCCAGCCTATCGTAAAATGACTTTCGACATCTTCAAATGAAAACGCAGCAGGCTGTTCCTCCAGTGATAAGAGAAAGCAGGGGAGACCGCTTGCCGGTATAGATGCCGTGCGGCAAACGATTTTGCCTACGCGCGGATGAATCGTATAGTTGAATCCGTTTTACCAGAAACGCTCGCTTCGGCGACCAGCATTGATCGCCGCCATTTCAGATTGGAGAAAATTGATGCGCCGCTCTGCTCTTTCGTTGATGATTGTGCTCCTTGCAATTGTTCATTTCTCTGGTCATCATTTCGTCATGGCCCAAAGCGCAACATCTACTGTACCGCCCGAATGGCAAACCCATGCTGAGAAAACGGATTACCGCGAGACGCCGCGTTATGAAGAGACCATCGCTTATAGCCGCAAACTGGCTGATGCTTCTCCTTTGATTCGCCTGACAAGCTTTGGTCACAGCGGAGAAAGGCGTTCATTGCCACTGCTCATCGCCGCTCAGGGTGGGACGTTTACGCCGGAAGCGGCGCGTCGCGCGGGCAAGGCCACTGTGCTCATTCAAGCCTGCATACACCCCGGAGAGTCTGACGGTAAAGACGCGGGGCTGGCTCTCCTGCGTGACATAGCGATTACGAAGACGCACCCGCGACTCCTTGATAAACTCGTCCTGCTCTTTATCCCCATCTACAACACGGACGGGCATGAGCGTTTCGGCCCTTACAATCGTATTAATCAGGACGGCCCGGCGGAGATGGGCTGGCGCGTCACTTCAACTAATCTTAATCTCAATCGCGATTACATGAAGGCCGATACGCCGGAGACACGCGCGTGGCTCAAGCTGTGGACGCAGTGGAATCCAGACCTCTTTATTGATTGCCACGTTACAGACGGCGCTGATTATCGTTACGTTCTCACCTATCAATATGAGCAGCATGAAAACGTTCCGCCCTCTGTGCTGCAATGGGAGAAAGCTGCCTTCGAGAATCGAATTATCCCTGCGACGGAGGCGGCGGGCCATCTGGCCGCGCCCTACATGGAGTTTCGCGATAATCGAGATTTGACGAAGGGCATCGACAGCTTTATCGCGCCGCCGCGTTTCTCTACAGGCTACGCGCCGGTTCGCAACCGTCCGGGCTTGCTCATTGAAACACACATGCTCAAGCCTTATCGCCCGCGCGTGCTCTCAACCTATGCTCTGTTGCGGGCTGCGCTTGAAGAGGTGAACCGCGATCCTGAAAGTCTGCTGCGCGCCGTCCGGCAGGCTGACGAACAGACCGTTGCCGCAGGCCGCTCTTACAATCAGTCGCAAACTTATCCGCTGCGATTTGAGTTGACCGAGAAATCCAGACCCTTTCAATTAAAGGCCGTCGAGTCGCGGACGGAACTGAGCGACGTATCTGGCGCGGTGCGAGTCGTCTTCGGGACTAAGCCGATTGACCTGATTGTGCCGCTCTACGATGAAGCGAGAGTGACAGCAGCCGTCTCCGTCCCGCTTTACTATATCGTGCCCGTGCAATGGAAGAGCGTGATAGACGTGCTCGCCGCTCACGGCCTGCGTTTGCAGAGGCTCACAAGCCCTTTGACGATTGAGGTCGAAAGCTATCGTTTTAGTGAGACGAAGTGGGCGGCAACTCCCTTCGAGGGACGTTTTATGCCGACTTACAAAACCAATCCGGTCAAAGAGCGCAGAACATTTCCCGCGGGGTCTGTCGTCGTGCCCATGGATCAAGCCGCTGCACGCGTCGCCGTTTATCTGCTTGAGCCGGAATCACCCGATTCTTTCGTCGCCTGGGGATTCTTCAATGCGATTTTTGAGCAGAAGGAGGGCGGCGAAGATTACGTGCTGGAAAAACTTGCGCGAGAGATGCTGTCGAAGGATGAGAATTTGCGTCGTGAATTTGAACAACGTGTGGCTACGGACGCGAAGTTTGCCGCCAGCACACGCGACCGCCTGCGCTTTTTCTACGAACGCTCGCCCTACTGGGATAAACAGATGAACCTCTATCCAATCGGGAGGATTACCACAAAGCTGGACGCGAAGCTGGCTGGCATGTAGCTAGTTAAAATAGGAATAAAAAAAGAGCGGCGATGCTGCATCAACAGCGTCGCCGCTCTTCCATTCAATTGTGATGTAGTGGGTCTTAAGCTCTTTAGCTTAGACCGTGCGACGGCCCGTCAGCAAATTGATGACCAACACGATGAGTGCCACAACAAGCAGCAGGTGAATCAAACCGCCGCCGATACCACCGATGGCACCGATTAACCACAAGACCAGAAGCACTACCAGAATTGTCCACAACATTTTAGCTTTCTCCTTTTTGTTCGTCCACGTCCAAAATTTTTGGTTCCACTGAACCCGCCTGCCCTCTCATTGAGCAATGACCATGCCAGTTACTCCGCAAAGCTCTCCGTGTTATTACAAGTCGTGTTATTTCAGCAGTTGAGCTGCTCGACAGGCAAAGGAATATCGACCAACGATGAGGAATTCGCTCGGATTTGTACTGAAATGTTTCGCGCTGATTTTGATTGCCGTGTATTGATTTGAAGCGACGGCTAATTCAAGGTGAGATTTCTAACTTTGCACGGCAACCGGAGCAAGTTGGCAATCATCGGAAGGCTGTTCAAGAGAACAGGCTTGCTGGCGGCTGTTGAATCAGCCTGCCGCGACTGTTTGTTGAGCAATTAAAGGAATTATAGGGCTGGACTTCTGCGCCGCTTGGCGGTAAAGTGGTTAGTGTCGTTCGCGTTGGGCCTTACCGGGCAAAACGCTTTCACAAGGGCTGCTCCATCACCATTTCGGTCAAAGGCAAGTGCCCCGTCGTTGTTTCCAATTTAACTCAAACCCGATTCTTTGTAGTCCTAACTCGTTGGCACTGTGGCCGCCTTCCCCTTGTTCTTGGCCGTCCGCAGGTGCAGGAGAACCGTGATGCCGTCCCCATTACCTCGTCTGATCCCCCGTTCCCAAAAAGCAAGCTTAATTATCGCCAGCGGGCTGCTCTTGCTGCTCGTCTTTGCCAGCGTCTTTATTATTTACCAGCGACGCAGGCCAATAGTGAAAGAGATTAACTCGACGCAATTGCTGGCGCTCGGCGAAACCCAGACCGTCAAATCTCTACGTGTCGAGGGCGACCTCATCACGCTCACGCAAGTTGACGGGACAGTCTCGCAGACAACCGTCTATCAGGCACAGCAACAGGCAATCGTCAGTGTCTTTCAGAAGAACAACGTCCCCGTAGAGTTCGTTTCGCTACAACCGAGCCTGCTCTCGACGGCGATGAACTGGGCCATTCCTCTTTTGACGCTGGCGGCCTTCGCCTTCATCGGCTGGCGCGTTTATGCCAGCATGGGCGGTCGTGGCGGTGATTTCAATTTGGTTGACGCGAAGAATTCACAGTCTGTCTGCTTCAAAGATGTCGCGGGCGTGGAAGAAGCCAAAGCAGAGCTTTCAGAAACCATCGAATTTTTGCGTGACCCTTTGAAGTTTGGGCGGCTGGGCGGTCGCGCTCCGCGCGGCATACTGCTCTCAGGCCCACCGGGAACGGGAAAGACCATGCTGGCTCGCGCCGCCGCTAATGAAGCCTGCGTGCCATTCCTTTCCGTCTCCGGCTCAAGCTTTCAGGAAAAATTTGCCGGACTCGGCGCTGCGCGCGTGCGTCGCCTTTTCGCGGAGGCGCGCAAACTCTCGCCCTGCGTGATTTTTATAGATGAGATTGACGCTCTGGGTCGCCAGCGCGGGCGCAGCAACGACTCCGCTTCGGCAGACCAGGATCAAACGCTCAATCAATTACTAGTCGAGATGGACGGCTTCGATCAATCGAGCGGCGTTGTCATCATCGCTTCGACTAATCGCCCGGACATTCTCGACAGCGCCCTGACGCGCCCCGGTCGCTTCGACCGTGAGGTGGTCGTCAATCTTGCCGATAAGAATGGGCGCGAAGAAATCCTGAAGGTACACGCGCGCGGACTCACGCTCGAACCGAGTCTTGATTTGAAATGGATTGCGCGCGGCACTCCAGGCTTCTCCGGCGCTGACCTTGCCAACCTGCTCAACGAAGCGGCGATTGCCGCCACGCGTGATGATTCGCAAGCCATCGCACGCAAGCACGTTGAGTATGCGCGCGATAAAATTCTGATGGGCGCAGAGCGGCAGGGCTTTATGATGGATGACGAAGAGCGCTACGTGACGGCTGTGCATGAAGCTGGACACGTCGCCGTCGGCCTCGCAGTCAAGAATGGCGACCCGATTCACAAAGTCTCTATCCTTCCGCGCGGACGCGCTCTGGGCGTCACGCAATCTCTGCCTGAACGAGATCGTCTGATGAAGAAGCGTGAATATCTGGAAGACCAGATAGCGATGCTGCTCGGAGGTCGCGCGGCAGAACAGGTCTTGCTTGATACGATGACGGCGGGAGCTTCCAACGACATCGAGCGCGCGGTTGAAATCGCGCGCAAGATGGTGGCCGAGTTCGGCATGAGTCCGCTTGGGCCAATCCACTTGGGCAAGCCCGAAGACCCGCATAGTCAAGCGTTGCTTGATCGCGTGGAGCAGGCAACCAACGAGATTATCAACTCGCAGATGCAACGCGCCTGCGCAGTGGTTGACGAGAAGCGCGATTGCATCGCACGCCTCGTCGAAGGCTTGATGGAGCGCGACACGCTCGACTCCGACGAGATTAATCTCTGCTTCGGCCTCGCAGAAGAGGCAAAAGCGGTGGCAGCAGCCTAGAGCGTGACCCTGCGCCGCAGGAAAGCTGCGACATGGTGACAAAGAAAGACGCGTTGATGGTTAACCTCATCAACGCGTCTTCGCTTTTCTCTATCTTTGTTTTCTCGCCGCGTCGCCGTGTCTCGCTCCGCTTGCCGAGAAAAGCCTTTCTCTTGTAACTTTATCGCCAGAGGGCAATAAATTTGCACTAGCCTTCATCTTTAATTCTCCCGATGATTTAGGCGATGGCATACCCGGTGGCCGAACGGCTCGAACTGCCAATTCTTCAGGAACTCGTTGCGACCGGCGGCGTCGAGGATGTGCGTTTTCTCTACGCTCGTCTGGCAGCGTATTTTCCGCAACTCGACGCGGCGGAAGTGCACGCTTTAGACAACGGCCATCGCAAACAGTGGCGGCGGCTCGTTCAGCGCGCAGGGCTTCAACTCTCAGAGCAGCGGCAGATTGAGCGCCGTCGCGGCCACTGGGCCATCACCACGGCTGGGCGCAAGCGTGCGACGGAAGAGGCGCTGGATTTCTCTCTCACGGATGCGGCTGCACACACACTGACGAGCACGACTGCTCTCACGCACGTTGACGTTCAGCAGATGTTGTTGGACATAGGGCGCGTGCTCGGCTATCACGCGCAGATGGAGTTTGAGTATTACGATGTAGTCTGGCGCACGGGCGTGGACAGCCCGCGCATCAGCCACGTTTTTGAAGTCCAGCACAAGGGCAACATAGATGCCGCGCTCGCCAAGCTCAAGCGAGCCTATGAAGCGCAACGCTCGAAACCCTTTCTCATCGTCGATAGCGAACGCGACACGAATCGCGCTCGCCGTAGCCTTAGCCAGGCGAACACGGGGGCTTTTCATGAAATCGGTCGAGTCACAACAATTCTCAGCTTTGAGCAACTGCACAGGCTGCACCGCGCTCTCACTTCAATCGAAGACCTGCTCGCCGGTTTCCTTGAGTAACAGATGACTACGCAGACGCCTCTCTATCAGCAGTACCTGGACATCAAGCAGCGTCACCGCGACGCCATCCTGCTCTTTCGCATCGGCGACTTCTACGAAACTTTTGACGATGATGCGCGGCTGCTCTCGCGCGAACTGGACATCGTGCTGACATCAAAGCCGATGGGAAAGAACATACGCGTGCCGCTGGCGGGCATTCCTCATCACAGCCTTGAGCGGCATCTCGCAACGCTGATTGCGCGCGGTCATCGCGTCGCCATCTGCGAACAGTTGACCGCTCAACCCGTTAAGGGCGAAGGCGGGCGCAACCTCATCGAGCGCGATGTCGTGCGCGTCGTCACACCCGGCACGATTCTCGAACCCGGACTGCTTCAGAGCAAGGCGAACAATTATCTGGCGGCCTACGTGACCGATGGCAAGCGTGCAGGGATAGCTTACGCGGACGTGACAACTGGAGATTTCGCCGCGACGGAAGTCGAGAGCGCCGTCGGGATTCCGGAACTACAACGAATCGCGCCGTCGGAGTTGTTGATTCCGATGCACGAGACGAATGCCGGCAGCGATACTCTGCCCGGATTCATCACGCTCTGCCAGAAGCAGAATTTCAGCTTCGATTATGCGAGCCGCACGCTGCTCGACCATTTTCAAGCAACCACGCTTGCTCCCTTCGGCCTCTCACGTTGGCCGCTCGCGGCTTCCGCCGCCGGGGCTATCGTTGCTTATCTCAAGGAGACGCAAACCGCCGCCGCCTCTCAACTGACGCGCCTGACGAGCTATCACACAGGAAGCTTTATGGCGCTCGACGCGCAGACGATGCGTAGTCTGGAAATCTTCGAGAGTGGGACGGAGACGCCGACGCTGCTCTCGACGCTCGACCGGACGCGGACTGCGATGGGCGGTAGGCTGTTGCGCCGTTGGCTACGCCATCCGCTGCTGGACGTGGCGGAAATCGTTCGTCGGCAGGAGCACGTCGCATGGTTTCTCGAAGGCAAACGTGCGCGCGCAGAGTTGTTCACTATCTTTGAATTCATGCACGACCTTGAGCGCCTTTCAGGCCGTGCGCGTGCCGGAATCATTACACCGCAGGAGATGCTGGCGCTCGGCCAGAGCCTGAAAGCGATTCCGCAGGTACGCTCTCTTTTGCAAAGAGATGTGAAGCGCTTTGGCCCATTGATGGAGGCATTGCCTGCCTGCGACGCGCCGTGCGCCCTAATCGAAAAAGCCATCTCCGACGAATTGCCGACGCGCGCAGAGGCGGGCAAGGTCATCCGCGAAGGCTTTTCCGAAGAGTTAGACGGGCTGCGAGCGCTCTTGCGCGACGGGCGCGCTTATCTCGCCAACATGGAACAGCGCGAGCGCGCACGCACAGGCATCAAGAGTTTACGCGTCGGCTACAACAAGGTCTTCGGTTACTTCATCGAAGTCACACGCCCAAACCTTCATCTTGTACCCGCCGATTACACGCGCAAGCAAACGCTCGCCGCCTCCGAGCGCTTCGTCACGCTGGAACTCAAAGAGCATGAAGCGCTCGTCGTTAACGCGCAGGAACGCATCTCGGAATTAGAGGCCGGACTCTTTCGTCAAGTCTGCGCGGAAATCGGTAAGACGCGCGACGAGATTCTCAGCGCTGCCGCCAGCATCGCTCATCTGGATGCGACCGCATCGTTTGCAGAGATAGCCGAGCAGTTTGCTTACGTTCGCCCGACGATAGTTGATTCGGCGCAGCTTTCCATCAAGCAGGGTCGTCATCCGGTGCTGGAAAGAATCGTCAAGTCAGGCTCTTTTGTCGCCAACGATACGGTGTTGGACGACGAAGCGGCGGCGCAGATAGCCTTGATTACAGGCCCGAACATGTCCGGCAAATCAACTTACCTGCGGCAGACTGCTCTCATCGTCCTGATGGCCCAGACCGGCTGCTTCGTGCCTGCGAGCGAAGCTGTCATCGGTCTCTGTGATCGCATCTTCACGCGCATAGGATTGTATGACCGCCTCGGCAGCGGCGAATCAACCTTCATGACGGAGATGGCCGAGACGGCGCAGATTCTTCATCACGCGACGCCGCGCTCTTTGATTCTGCTAGATGAACTTGGGCGCGGGACTTCGACCTACGACGGGCTGGCGGTGGCGCGTGCCGTCCTCGAATACATACACAATCATCCGCAGATTCGCTCCAAGACGCTCTTTGCCACGCACTATCACGAGTTGACGGAACTCGCAGACCTCCTGCCGCGACTGAAAAACTTTCACGTCGAGATTGCAGAGCAGGGAAGCGAGTTGGTTTTCCTTTACAAGATTAGTCCGGGGAGCGCACATAAAAGCTACGGCGTTTACGCCGCGCGGCTCGCCGGTCTGCCTCGCCCCGTTGTCAGGCGCGCCGAACAGCTTTTGGCCGAATACGAGGCGGCGGCAGAGACTCAAGGCACTGCCAGCGTCAGCGCGCAGACAGGGCGAACAACAGCCGCGCCCAACGTTAAAGACTCCGCACTGGCACAAGCCCTCTCAAGCGTTGACCCCAACGCCCTCTCACCCGTCGAGGCACTGATGAAACTCTTCGAGCTTAAACGCCTCGCGGAAACTAAAACCACTAAAAGCGTTCGAGCGGTCAAAACAGCATAGAAAGAGTAGTTGGGGAAGGTGAAAGCGAGCCGTTACCACTGGCAGGCTCTTCGCTGCCATTGACCGACTCCTCTTTACTGCTGAACGACTCTTCGTTGCCGCCAAACGACTCTTCAAGGCTCTACGTCCCTCATCCTTTGATTCTTGAAGTCAACGATAAATAGGATGTTGGTCACGTGGTCGAGATTTATTGCTTTACGCACGCCCTCTACTTCAACAATCAAGCGGCTGCTGTTAGCCCCGATGAAATATCCCTTCACCGCTCCGCCCCCGACCAGATTAACCGTGCAATAACGTCTCTTGGTTTTCGTGACAGCAAGGCTCAACGGCGCGAGCGTTAACACGAGAGCGATGATGAGCAGCATTTTGACGATGTTGTTCACGTCCGTCTCCTTATCAGCCAGCTAAAGTCCTGCGCACTACACCAAAACGTGTACGCAACTCAATCCAACCACTGCGCAACTCATTCCAACGACTACGCAACTCGTTCCAACACGTGCGCAACTCAATCTGACGACTGCGCAACTCATTCCGACACGTGCGCAAGTCATTCCCACCACTGCGCAAGTCAATCTTACAGGTGCGCAAGTCGTTCAAACCACTGCGCAAGTCATTCCAACAGCTACGCAACTCATTCCAACGACTGCGCAGGTCAATCCAACAGGTGCGCAAGTCGTTCCAACGAGTGCGCAAATCATTCTAACAAGTGCGCGAACCAATCTGGCGGCTGCGCGAACGAACCCAACAGGTACGGGAGTCAATCCAACAACTGCGGGAGTCAATCCAACGAGTGCGGAGGTCAATCCAACAGGTACGCGAACCAATCTGACGGGTGCGCAAGTCAACCAAACGTGCGCGCAGGTCGTTCAAACACGGGCGCGGGTCAATCTGACAAGTGCGCGAGTCGATTTTAGGCGCGCGCGTGTCATTTTGCGAACTGGGACGCGGACGTTTTCTGCGCCCTTGAATAATAAAAGCATTCTTCAGGCATTGCCATGACAAAAAAGAGCGGGCCGTTACTTGTAACGACCCGCCGAAGCATCAGTTGTCAGCGCGCTGAAAGGCACTCCTGATTAGAGTTGGGTTTCCCACATCCCGCGTCCGTGCGTTGCGATGCGCAGCACGCCGCTGGAGGTGATTGCCAGATCGAATACAGGCACGCGCGGCAATCCGGTGCTGAATGAAGTCCACGTCGCGCCGCCGTCAGTGGATTGGTAAACGCCGATGTCCGTTCCTGCATAGAGATGGCCCGTCGCTTTATGGACGATGAAGCCGTTGACGGGAACATCCGGGATACCATTTCCGGCCACCGTCCACGTTGGCACGGCTGCGTTCAGGTTCGTGGTCTTGTAGATGTGCTGCCCGTTATCAACTCCGTAGAAGCCGGAGATGGTGACGTAGGCAGTGTTCTGGTTGTTCGGGTCAATGACGGCACGCGCAACATACTTCGTGTTGCCAGCCGGTGTGACATCTGTCAGCGTCGTTGAGCCGGTGACGGTGCGGAAGACCTTCCCGTTTTCCAGACCGACGATGCGTACAGCGTCATTCTGCGGCGAGATGCCGATAGCGCTGATGGCGACGCCGGGGACTAGACCCTTCTGGCTGACGACGGACATGCGCCCGGTGGGGTTGGCTGTGCGATAGAGACGGTCTGTGCCGAAGTAGAGGGTGTTCGGCGAACCCGGCCCAAGAGCCATCGGCGCATAGAAGAGTACCGCCGTATCGTTGCAACTGAGGCCGTTGCTGAAGCCTCCGCAGCCGTAGGCCGACCAATTCTCGAAAGCAGTCGGGCTGGTGGTCGTGGCGAAAGCAACGAGGCCGCCCGCTCCAACCGCGTTCCAGTAGGTGTGATACTGGCGCACGCTGGTCGTCCCCACAGAACTCTGGTCGATGAGGGCAAAGCCGCCATCGCCATAGTCCGTGCGTGTCCACGTGCCGTCGGTCTTGATACGGTGAGAGCCGTTATCCTGCGTGCCGCCGATGGTGAAGTAGGGGTCTGTCGGGTGAACGGCGACGCTCATGTACTGCATGGAATTAATCGGCGTGCCGCCGTTAAGCCCACCGTTGAGACTCTGCCATGTGCCCGTGCCGCCAGCCGTTGATTTGAAGATGCCGCCGTCGTTGCCGGTGTAAACAATCGAGGGGTTCGTCGGGTCAAAAGCGATGGCATGGCTGTCTGCGTGCAGGCCCGTCTGAGCCTTCACGAAGGTAGAGCCGCCGTTGGTTGATTTCTTGATGATGGCGCTGGATGTGCCGTCTGCGTTGCCGCCGATGTAGATGTTGTTGGCAGCATCGATGGCGACGGGCGAGTCGTACCAGCACTGGCCGCCGCAGAAGCCGTTGGCCGCCGTCATCGTCGTCCACGTCGCGCCACGGTTGGTTGATTTCCGCAACGTACCGCTTACCTCTTCGGAGGTCGCCAGCAGAACCGAACCGTCGGCGTTAACCGCCAGATTGATGCGTGATGCCACGGTCGCACTGACCGTCAGAAGTTTCTGAAAGCTCGTCGCGCCCTGCGCATTATTCAGACGATAGATGCCCTGGTCTGCCGTGCCGAGCAGGCTGAAGACGATGGTGTTGAAGGTGGTATCAACCGGGTCGAAAACCATGTCCGGGACGGCCAGGTTGCCGCCGTTTCCAGCGCCCGTATCCAACTTGGCAAACGTCGGTGCGGCGCTCGTGGCGTTAATCGAACGATAAATGCCACGCAAAGGGCTGGGCGGAGTTTGTGCCACGGAATAGGCGATGTCTGAACTGACGCCACCGTAGGCTGAAGCAGTCGAAACGAAGATCACGTCCGGGTTATTCGGCGCGACGAGTATCTTGCTGATGGCACGGCCAGAAAAAACGTCGTTGCCGTTGGCATCCAGATAAAGGCGCGTCAGCGTGCGGGTCGGTTCTTCTAATTCGGCATTGTCAATGCGATAAACGCCGACGCCGAAATAGTTGCGCTGGCCGGAGTTGCCTTCGCCCGTTCCGACATAAACTCTGGAGGGATTCGTGGGGTCAATAGCAATCGCGCCGATAGAGAGCGAGAGCGCATTGTCCATAATCGGCGTCCAGCTTCCGCCGCCATTGAGGGAGCGATAAACGCCGCCGATGGCCGTTCCGACGTAGATAACATTGCCGTTGCTGGGGTTGATGGCAATGGCCGTGACACGACCGCTGACGGAATTGACGACCGAGTAGGTCTGTCCGTTAGCGATGGGGGCCGGGCCGATTGGCGTCCAGCTTCCGCTGACGGCTGAGGCTGAGAGAAGACCCGCCTCCGTTGTGCTCATCGCTGCGTCGGCGGAAGGCTCAGTGGCAGTGTTGGAGCTTGGCTGGTTAGCGCGCTCTTTCTGTTTTTGCTGCTCCTGCTGTTCCAACTGTCTCAGGGCGCGTGCGCGTGATTCCTGCTGCTTGCCCTGATTGTTTTTGTCCAGCCCGCGAAGTTTTGCGATGTGCTCTTCGCGCAGCCGCATGTAGGTGCGTTTGTCTACTTTTCCGCGAGAGATGGCCGGAATATCCGCGTCATCTTCGTCATCCTTATGTTGTGCGTTGATTGAAACGATGCCCAGCGCGAGCACCATGACAGTCATGAGGATTGAGGTCAGAAATTTCTTCATCCGAGGTTTGCTCCTTAAAATGTTTAGAACTTATTGACCTATCGCTCGGACTAGGCGCATCGCCACCCGGAGAGATAGGTAGTTAGCAATCACGGCCAGCACAGAGAAGGCCTGGACGCTTTACTCAGCGATTCTGCACACGCACACGCCCGTTAAATCTCTAACGCGGGATGTACGGAAATTGGAAATTGGTTAAGGTCAATCAGGAAAATGTTTGGAATAAGAGGCTGGAGGAAACCTCTCGCATCAAGCACGGTTACTATCAATTCGTAACAATACTTGAGATGCATCGAGTAGCAAAATTCGTTGCATTAAAAATTGTCGGAAGAGAGAAATTTGTCTGAAATTATTTGCCGCCGGGCGGCCAAAATAAGTCAAGGCAACGGCTGCACTTACACGCTTACTATTTCATTCTTTATCCGCCGGGTCTGTGTGAATCTGGACGCGTGCGCGCGGGATTTCCGCTTCGATGGCGCGAAGCACGCGGACGGTGAGGGCGTGTGCTTCTTCGAGCAGTTGGTCGCGCTCGACCTCCAGATGCAGGTCTATAAATTTCTGCGAGCCGGAGCGCCGAGTACGCAAGTCATGAAAGCCGAGCGCGCCCTCCTGTCGAAAGCGAGCGACGATTTCTGCTATCTGCTCGTCAACTTCCGGTGGCAGGCGTCGATCCATCAGGACATCAATTGACTCGCGCGCGACATGAGCGGCAGACCAGAGGATATAGAGCGCAATGGTAATGGAAATCAACGGGTCTGCAACTTGCCAGCCGCTCAAGCGGACGATGAGCAGCGCGACGAGCGCGCTCATGTTCATGTAAATGTCCGTCATGTAATGCAGGGAGTCGGATTGCAGCGCCAGCGAATCGGTCTCGCTGGCGACGCGTCTCAGTCGCCTGACCAGCGCGATGCTCGTCGCCGTGGCGATCAGCATGGTCGCCATTCCAACCCACTCGTAGCTGGTAACTTGCGGCTTGATGATTCGTCGCGCCGCTTCCCAGATCAGATAAATACCGGAGGCGGCGATGACGAGCGCCTGAAAAAGCCCGGCCAGCGATTCGGCCTTACCGTGGCCGTAGGCGTGGTCTTCGTCTGCGGGCTGCGACGCCGCACGCACTGCGACGAGGTTAATCGTCGAAGCTAAAATGTCCATCGCCGAATCAAGCAAGGAGGCCCAGACGCTAATTGAGCCGGTGAGCAGTCCGGTGGCCGTCTTCAAAGTGACGAGGAAACCCGCCGCCAGAATCGAAAGACGCGCCGCGTCGTTCTTCGCGGCGGTTTCGCGTTCAAGTGCGAGATTCCTTTGTTTGATGCTTGTCACCATGCGCTTGATTCTTCAACCTTGCCTGTAAAACTTCAATGGCTGAGAGCCTCCGGGTGTTCTGCCACCTCTTCAATCGCGCGGCTGCGTGGAGGCTTAATGACGATGGCGACACCGGCGAAGATTAACGCGGAGGCAATCCACGTTCGCGAGTTCCAGCTTTCACCTAGAATCAGAGGGGCGAGCGCAAACGCGATGAGAGGTTGCAGGTAGATGTAGACCGCAACGGTGCTCGGCGAAACGCGCGCCAGCGCCCAGGCGTTAGCATAATAAGCGCCAACGGTCGGGACGAGAATGATGTAGAGCACGGCCAGCCCTGTGCCCAGACCAGCATTTTGTAAGGGCGCTCCGGCGAGCGTTATCGCTCCGACGGGAATCGTCAAAAGCGAGCCGAGAATGAAAATCCAAGTGATAAAAGTCAGCGCGCCGTAGCGCTTCAACAAATCTTTGGAGAGAGCGATGTACGCGCCATAGGAAAGGGAATTGACGAGGATGAGCAGATTGCCGAGCGCGGTCTGTCCTGAAAAATCAGCGCGCAGCGGGTCAACGAGATAAATCACGCCGACGGCAGCCAGCAAAATCCCCAAAGCTTTACGCAAGGAGAGGCGGTCGTAACCGAAAACGATGCTGACAATCAGCGTAAAGACGGGAATGGTCGTGCCAAGGAGTGTAGCGTTGATGACGGTTGTGAGCGAGAGACCTTTGACGAACAGGAGTTGATTCAGGACTACTCCGAGCAGGCTATAAAGCGCCAGCCACGCCAAATCTCTTCGCGTCGGAATCCGCAAATGGCCGAGCAGGCGTTGCAGGATGAGAAAGACGATGGCCGCGCCGCCAATGCGAAACGCGACGAGGCCAGTGCTCGGCAAAGCACGCAACGCAATCTTGCCGACAATCGGCCACGAGCCGAACATCAGTTGCACTGCGATCAGGGCCAGATGCGGCGCTGCATGAGCACGTGTCGTAGCCGGATCACCCACACCCGCATGTTGAATCTCGCTCTGGCCCTTTGACACGCTCGCTCCTGACACTCAGCTTTCATCAGACGATCATCAGCAGCGGATTTTCCAGTAGCTTCTTGAAGGTTTGCAGGAAACGCGCGCCGGTCGCGCCGTCAATGACGCGATGATCGCAAGACATCGTGACACGCATCATCTGCCGTACGACAATCTCACCGTCACGGACGACAGGCTTCTGCGTGACCGCGCCGACGGCGAGAATGGCGGCTTCGGGCGGATTGATGACAGCCGTAAATTCATCAATACCCAGCATGCCGAGGTTGCTGATGGAAAAGGTCGCGCCCGTATATTCTTCCGGCATAAGTTTACGAGAGCGCGCTCGCCCGGCCAACTCTTTGACTTCCTGCGAAATCTCGCTGATGGATTTGCGGTCTGCCGCGCGCACGACAGGGGTAATAAGCCCATCTTCGATGGCGACGGCAACGCCTATATCTGCGCTTTCATAATAGCGAACGGCTTTATCTTGAAACGAAGCGTTGATCTGCGGGTGCTGGATGAGCGCCGTGGCCGCGACCTTGATAATCAAATCGTTGAGGCTGACTTTAAGTTCGGCGTCCATCTCGTTAATCGAACGTCGTAGCTCCGCAGCCCTATCCATCTCGATTTCCGTCGTCAGGAAAAAGTGCGGCACCGGGCCAATGGAGGTGACGAGGCGACGCGCAATCGTCTGGCGCATCACAGAGGTCGGCTCATCCCTGTAAGCTGAAGCGCCGATTTGAGCGGGTTGCTGCGTGCTGTGAGCGCCGGGCGCGACCGCGCGCAGGTGGCGCTGCGGAGCTTGCACAGGAATTTCTTCGGCAGGCTGCTGTCCGGCGCTCATCGCTGCTTCGATGTCGCGTTTGACGATACGACCACCGGGGCCGCTGCCGCTCAAGCTACGTAAATCAATGCCTGCTTCTGCGGCCATCCGCGCGGCGAGCGGCGAGACGATGAGACGCCCGCCCTGATTCGTCCCGCCAGCGCCGTTGCCGGAAGGTGCTGCCTGTTTGGGCGGCTCAGTTGTTGCGGGCTGTTGTGCTTTCTGCGATTGTTCAGCAGTCGCCTCCTGCTGTTTGCCGTCGCCGCCAGCTTGAACGTCAGTTTGCTCAGCCGCTTTATTCTCAGTCGCAGGCTGGGCGGACTTAGCCTGAGAGAGCAGGGCGGAGATGTCTTCATCAGGCTCGCCGATGATGGCGATTAACTGTCCGAGCGGAGCGCTCTCGCCTTCGTTAATTAAAATCTTGCGCAGCACTCCGTTGCCGAGCGCCTGCATTTCCATAGTGGCTTTATCGGTATCAATCTCCGCGAGAGGCTCGCCCATCGAAACGGCGTCACCCTCTTTTTTGAGCCAGCGAGAGAGTTGGCCCTCTTCCATCGTCGGGGAGAGCTTGGGCATTACGACCTGCGTTGCCATAGTTTCGGTTTCCAGTTTCCAATTTTCAGTTTTGAGTTTCGAGTCCGGATTTTCAGCCAGAGAAATTTTTATCTGAAAGCTGAAAACCGAAAACTGTTAACTCAGTCCAGATACGCCACCTCGCGCACCGCAGCGACGAGTTGCTGTACGTCGGGAATCGCCAGCTTTTCAAGATTCTTCGCGTAAGGCATCGGCACATCGACGCCGGAGACGCGACGCACGGGCGCGTCCAGATAATCGAAAGCGCGCTCGTTTATCTGTGCGCTGATTTCCGCAGAGACGCCGCAGAACGGATGCGATTCTTCGGCGATGACGACGCGATTGGTCTTCTTCACAGAAGCAATGATTGTCTCAATATCAAGCGGACGAATCGTGCGCGGGTCAATCACTTCGACGGAGACGCCCTGCTTCTCCAATTCTTCGGCGGCCTTCAATGCGAGCGGAACCATCAAAGAACGTGCGATGATGGTTGCATCCGTGCCTTCGCGTTTGACATCCGCAAGCCCAAGCGGAATCGTGAAATCTTCGTCGTCTGGCACTTCGCCCTTGTTGCCGTACATCCTTTCCTGTTCAAGGAAAATCACGGGGTCGTCGTCGCGTATAGAACTCTTGAGCAATCCTTTCGCATCCGCAGGGGTTGACGGCATCACGACCTTGAGGCCGGGAAAGAACGAGAACCAAGATTCAAGCGCCTGCGAATGTTGCGATGAAACCTGAAAGGCAGAGCCGTTAGGCCCGCGAAAGACAATCGGAATCTTGAATTGCCCGCCGGACATGTAGAGCATCTTGGCGGCGGAGTTGACGATCTGGTCTGTCGCCAGAATCGAAAAGTTGAAGGTCATAAATTCGACGACGGGCCGCAAGCCCACCATCGCCGCGCCAACACCAAGCCCTGCGAATCCAAGCTCCGTAATCGGCGTGTCAATCACACGCTTATCGCCGAACTCTTCCAAAAGTCCTTTAGTAACTTTATAAGCTCCCTGATAGGCCGCCACCTCCTCGCCCATCAGAAAGACGCTTGCATCGCGTTGCAACTCTTCACGCAAAGCCTGATTGAGCGCCTCGCGTATGGTCATTACTGCCATTTGAATACCTCAGTGACAAGTTATAGGTAATAAGTAATAAGTTAAAGAAAGAGGCTCTCTCTTATCGCCTATCATTTCTCATCTTTCACTATTGGGTTAGCGTAAACATGCGTGTAGAGTTCTGCCGGATCAGGCTCAGGACTCTCGTCGGCAAACTTAATGGAGCGTTCTACTTCTTCACGCACCTGATTCTCAATCTCTTTAATTCCGGCGTCGTCAATCAAGCCCTTTTCCTGAAGGCTCGCGGTAAACAGCTTGATGGGGTCGCGCTCCTGATGCTTTTCAATCTCGGCGCGGGTGCGATAGTTGCCGGGGTCGGACATCGAATGGCCCATGAAGCGGTAGGTGCGAATTTCGAGCAGCGTCGGCAGGTAGCTTTTGCGTGCGCGCTCGATGGCGCGTTCGACCGATTCGCGCACCGCCAGCACATCCATGCCATCAACAAACTCGGAAGCGACTTCGTAGGCGCAGGCTTTCTGCGAGACATCCTGCAAGGACATCGCGCGTTCTAAGGATGTGCCCATCCCGTATTGATTATTCTCGCAGATGTAAATGCAGGGCAGCTTCCATAGTTGCGCCAGATTCAGCGATTCGTGAAAAGCGCCCTGATTGACCGCAGCCTCGCCAAAGAAGCAGAGCGTTACCTGATCCGTTCCCTTATATTTAGTGGCGAAGGCGATGCCTGTGCCGAGAGGTATCTGCCCGCCGACGATGGCGTGGCCGCCGAGAAAATTGACGCCCGCGTCAAACAGGTGCATCGAGCCGCCTTTGCCGCTCGAACAGCCCCCGGCTTTGCCGTAAAGCTCCGCCATGATTTCCTCGCACGGAGTTCCTTTGGCGATGGCATGCCCGTGGTCGCGGTAGCTGGTGAGCACGTAATCGTCCGGGCGCAGAGCCGAAAGCGCGCCGACGGCGACCGCCTCCTGCCCTATATACAGGTGACAGAAACCGCCGATCTTGCCGAGGCTATAAGATTCAGCACACTTCTCCTCGAAACGGCGAATGAGAATCATCTGGTGAAGCAGGCTGACAAGCGTCTCACGATCAATGCCTTCGATACGGCTTTTTTGTTCCTGCTTGCGATCCTCGTGCTCCTCCTGAAGCTGCGCAACATCAATTTCGTCCGTCACCTCTTTTTCAAGTAGGCCCGCTGCGCTCTTTTCTTCCGCACCGGCCCGCGACTTGCTGGGAGTGGCTTGTTTGCTCATTGTTCGATCTCTCGCGCACGCGCCACGCGTCATCTGGAATGACTAAAGGCGCAGGAGCGCTCCAATAAATTTATTGTCTTAAAGCCTGAAACAGATGCGGCGAATTATACGCGAGATAAGCGATTGCGTGCAAAAGTGCGAGCCGTGAAAAAGAAAAAGCGCACATTGCATTAACTGCAATGTGCGCTCTTTGAGGAGAGTTGGCGGGGAGCTTTAAGTGTAGTTCTCCACAGAAGAGGCCAGCGGCGCTTCTGTGAGCGACGGCACGAGCTTACGCGCGTGCTTGTCCTGCTGCATGTTGCGTGCGGCAGCCGTCAAGAGTTCCTCCGTTGTTTCTCCGTCAGCAGGGAAACAGGAGATGCCGACGCTGATGCCGATTTCGACGGTGCGCCCGGTACGCACAGTGTATTTCTGCGACTCGACCGAGACGCGTATGCGTTCAGCAATCATGCTCGCCATAACGCTCGACGCCATCGGCATAATCGCAACGAATTCATCGCCAGCATAGCGCGCCAGAATGTCCATCTGCCGCAGCTCTTTCTTGATGATGCTGCCGATGCTTGCGAGCAGGCGGTCGCCGACCGCATGACCGTAAGAGTCGTTGATCTTCTTGAAGCCGTCAATGTCCATGCTGATGACCGCAAGAGATTCACGATTCAAGCGCTGGCATTCGGCGATACGCTGTTCGAGCGACATGTAAAAGGCGCGCGCGTTTGGCAAATCCGTGAGCGGGTCTGTGAGCGCGCTCTCCTTAGTCTTTTCAAAAGTCAGCGCATTATTGAGCGCGGAAGAGGCGTGCTGTGCGACGGATTCCAGCAGCCGAACGTGCTCGGAGCTATAGGAGATGCGGCTGCGCGAATAAAGCGTAATAGCGCCGAAGGCTCCGTCCTCGCGGACGAGCGGCGAGACGAGCACGCCGCGTATGCTTTTAACAACATCTTCGGGCACGCCGACGAGGTCTAGTTCGGGTGAAGCGTTGCACATCGAGCGGGCGTTGGCGATAACCCAGCCCGTGATGCCGTCGCCGACGCTCACGCGGCGACGCGAGAAGATTTCAGAATATTCGCCTGCAACATGTGTGGGCGTGGCTTTGCCTGATTTCTCGTCAACGAGATAGATGATGCACGTATCGAACGGCACGATAGCCCGCAGCTTGCTTGAGACGAGCGATACGGTGTCCTGTAGATTCAGCGACGAGCCGATGGTCTGTGCTATCTCATGCAGCGCAAAGACCTCGCGTTGAGCCTCTGTAATGGAACGGAAGCCCAAGGAGTCGTCCTGCGTGCCAAGAGTTTCAGAAGCAAGACCGGCATCCGGACGCGCGTTGGTTTCGTCAACGGCGTCTTCCGCAGCGACCTGTTCCTGTATGTCCTGTGCCGCGATGAGTTGGTCAAACGCTTCGACGTGTTTGATGAAGGTCTCGACGACGCGTGGGTCAAACGAAGAGTTAGCCATCTTACGCAACAGCGTTAGCGAATCTTCGCGCGTCATCCCTTTGCGATAAGGGCGATCACAGCGCGTCGCGTCATAGAAATCAACGACCGCGATGATTCTTGCGACCAGCGGGATAGACTGCCCCTTCAAGCCTTTGGGATAACCCGTTCCGTCCCATTTCTCATGGTGATAACGAACGATGTCTTCGACCGGATAAGGAAAGCCGACGCGCTTGAGAATATCACCGCCGACCGTCGGGTGAATCTTCATCTTGGCGAATTCAGACTCGGTGAGCTTGCCCGGCTTGTTGAGAATATATTCCGGAACGGCCAGCTTGCCGATGTCGTGCAGGAGCGCGCCAGCCATCAAAGCTTGTGTCTCGGATTCGTTGACGCCGAGCAGTTTCCCCATCTCTGTGGCGTAAATCTGTGTTCTGCGGACATGGCCGTGCGTCGTCTGGTCTTTAGCGTCAATCGCAATCGCCAGCGACTCGATGGTATTCATGTGCAGGTCGGCCATCTCCTGTATGTGTCGCGCCTTTTCCATCTCCGAACGCTTCACTTCCGCTACGCGTTGTTCGTCAAAGCGGTAGAGCAGATGAATCAGGCCGATGATGAGCAGGCCGACGAAGATGAACGGAATGCCGTTGCCTTGCAGCGCAGCGTAAAAGAGGACTGCCGCCGCCGCGCCGCCAATCTGCGTCATAGAAGTCCAAACAAGACTCTCACGCGAGAGAATCAGACGCGTCTTGCCGGAATCAAAAGCGATAAAGGCAGCGGTGGCAACTGTGCTTAAAAAGTATTGCACCAGAGCCATCACGCACAGCGGCAGCATCAGCGTGCCGAGGGCGAGAGAGGAATCGCCATCGCTCGAAGCTCCGCTTGAGAGTTGGGTCACCAACACTTTGTAAAGGAAAGCAGCCGCGTAGGTCGAGATGATCGAAGCGCCGGTGGTAAAGATCGTCACGCGCCGGTCAGACGAATTCCACACAGACATATAACCGACGACAGCCGCCAGCAAGACTGCCGGGCCGAGCGTGCTGACAGGAGCAGTCGCATACATCATCGCCGCCAGAAAGATAAAAGCATCGGCGACAGATTTCTCGCTGGAACTGTGGCCGTCGGCGTTGGTGATGGAGACAGTGAAGCGGCTGGCGGCGAGCGTCAACAGAAGCAGTCCGGCCAGCGGCGCGAGACCTGTCCAGCCCATCAGAGGTAGACCGACGAGGGAGACGAGCGCAGTTGCCAGCAAAATGCACGCCAGCGCCGCGACACCGCCTAAAAGCGCGAGACTTTTCCAGTTACCTTTTGGCATAGTGATGATTGATGACCTCTCAAGAAGTGCGTCCCTGCTTCAGAGGGTTGTTTACAGCAAACCTAGTTGAGAATGTGTTGGGATAGCGGGAGACTTTAGTTACCGCCATTTTGTGAAGGGATTCTTGATAAACCCGCATGTCAAACGCCAACATGGTTGGCACATGACAAACAATAACCGTTTTGCCAGAAAACGTCAAGGGTTTTGGCGGCTAAGCCTCAGATTTTTCTGGAATTTGAGTGATGATTCCTCTTGAAACGAGCGGACTGCGGTTAGCGGAAGCCTCCGGGCCGGGGATATTGGTCAAGATTAGGTAGGCCGGAAGCCTGCGAATAATGGCTTCACCCAAGAGTCATGATTTACAGATTCCCGAATCAGTCTCTAATGCTCAAGCGGGGCTACAAGATTGCGGATTCCTGCTGTGTCGATAATTATTCATGTGAGCAGATTGAGTAAGTAAAAAAGTAAATTTTTCATTTATTTCCGCGCCTTCTAGTGTTAAACTGCGCGCCGCTAGACTAAAGGCATCCCTTTTTCTGTCCGATACGCGGCTCGGCGGTCTGAACGTACAGGAGTTGTTTTCTTGGGCTGATCGAGAGAGATTTTTAATTCTGTCGGGTAGAACGAAAACAGGCTTCTCAAAGGTGGGATGCCGTCGGGCGCGCAACAAAACTTTTGGCTTGCACGTGGGCTGCTAGGCCACACGTCGGGCGCACTGATGATGATTCTTAACATGCCTCCGGCTAAGGCTCTCTGTCCGCCCTGTAGGGTAAGCGCTGAGAACGAGGCTTGAGGCGAAAACATTGGCCGAGTTGCTGCGCAGGCTTTTCATCAAAGAATGTTAGCCGCGCACGGCTCTTAACAATTTGACCCACAGGGTTACAGGAGAAAATTCGATGCGAAGAACCTTAGCTCTTTTTGCCTTGCTTGCCGTTGCGGTCTTCTGGACTGGTTGCGCGACGGACAATACGAACGGCAACGCTAACATGACGACGACAAATACGAGTACGACAACCAACAGCTCAACGACCAACACTGGCACCACCACCACCACAACCGGAACGAATACCAACAGCACGGGCGGCCCGAACACCAACGCGGGTGGCACGAATACCAACGCGGGCGGCGCGAACGCCAACAATGCCAACACCAGAGGTGGCGGGAACACTAACATGAGTGGCATGAACGGCAACGGTAATATGAGCGGCATGAATTCCAACAACAGGAACACCAGACCCTAAGCTCGTTTTATCCGAAGCGATAAGCTGCAAGAGGCGCGTTGAGGGTTCAGCGCGCCTCTCGCTTTAAAGCAGCTTTTCTCGCTTGAAAGCAGCTTTCAAGCTTAATCGGGTGTGTCTCCTTCTTTCAGTTAGCCGAAATGTTCTACTCGTGTTGGAACAATTAAACTATCTCTACATCACAGAACCCACGGCGGCCTCAGACGCACTTGATGCGCTGCAACACGAAGCCATCGTCGGTCTGGACACTGAGACTTACTGGGACGCCGCTGCCAATCATTCGCGTGTCTCGCTCGTGCAGATTGCGCCGCGCGTCGGCGACACAATCGTGATTGACGTGATGGCGGTTGACGTTTCTCTGCTCAAGCCGATAGTCGAATCGCCGGAGGTAATGATGGCTGCGCACAACGCGCGATTTGACGAGGGAATGCTCATCGGAGCAGGTTTGCGGCCAGCTTCATTCGTTGACACTTTGCGCCTCGCACGCTCTGCTTTGCGCTTGCCCTCTTACAGTCTGGCGGGAGTGACGGCGCACCTCTTCGGCATAGAGCTTGATAAAAGCTTTCAGAAATCTAACTGGCGTCGGCGTCCGTTGACACAAGCCCAGTTAACCTACGCGGCGACGGATGCGCACGTGACCTTGCGTGTTTATGACGAATTGCATCGTCTCCTCACAGAGCAGGGAAAGCTGGAGGGCGCTCTGCGCAACGCAACGCTCTCGCCCACAAGCCCTGAGGCGCGAACGCCTAGAAAACGAAGAGCTGCGCCCCAATTGCCCCCACGTCCTTTAACAGACGCGGAGCGTCAGGTAGTGATGCGCTTGAAAAAATGGAGGCTGGAAAAATCTTTCAGCGAGCATCTGCCCGCCTACATGATCTGCCCGGATCGAACGCTTGAGCATCTGGCAATGGAACGGCCCGCAACGCTCGAAGAATTAAACACCATTCACGGCCTCGGCGCTTCCAAGATTGCGAGGTTCGGGGCGGAATTGCTGGAAGCGCTGCGCGACGCTTCCAGCTAGACAGTGAAACAGACTGCTTGCCCTCGCTGACAGATTTATGAATGCTCAAGAAGCGCCGGCGGCATCATTCACGTGTTGAGCAGTAAGCTGTGTTGCCAGTTCAGCAGGAGTGGCGACGGGTCTCTGGCAGGTGTAATGCTCGCAGACGTAAGCTGTCGGGACACCACCAATTAGTGAGCGGTCACGCAGCAACGGAACGATTTCAGCCGCCGCACTAGCATCCTCTTCGGCCTGCACGACGACCTTGTTCGGCAAGTATCTTTTCCAGACCTCGCGGACGAGAGCCTGTGTCCTCGCATCGCTGCGTGGGCCAATAATGACGATCTCTTTCGGAGACGAAAGGTAAAAGTCGAGCGCCGCGAACAGCCGACCGAAGGCAGACGGGTAGCGCGTCATCTGCCCGGCCAGGAGGCGGAAGATGGTGACGGCCTTGCGGTTGTAATCTTCATTGCCGGTCAACACGGCCAGTCGCAGGAGTACTTCGGCGGCGACGGAATTGCCGGAGGGAGTCGCGTTGTCCAGAAAATCTTTCGAGCGCACGATCAATTCTTCGTGACTCTGGCCCGTGTAGAAATAGCCGCCTTCCTCTTCATCCCAGAACTCTTCGTTCATTACGTCCGCCAGCGATTGTGCCTCCTCCAGCCAGTGCAGTTCTCCCGTTGCTTCATAGAGCGCCAGCAGGCCATCAATGAAAAAGGCGTAGTCTTCAAGATAAGCATTGAGTTTCGCTTGCCCGTCTTTGTAAGTGCGTAGGAGCAAACCGTCGCGGCGCAGGTTATCAAGGATGAAGTGCGCGTTATTCTTCGCTATCTCAAGATAATCCGCGCGCTCAAGAATCGCCGCTGCTTCGGCAAAGCCAGCCAGCATCAAGCCACTCCATGCCGTCAATACTTTCTCGTCGCGATGAGGCTTGATGCGCCGCTCACGCACGTCGAAGAGTTTTCGGCGACCACGCTCCAGAGCTTCGTGTAAGCGCTCGACGGTGATGTTCGCTTCGCGCGCCACTTTTTCTATGGGGTGTATGACGTTGAGAATATTCTGTCCCTCAAAATTGCCGCCCTCGGTAACGTCGTAGTAAGCACCAAAGAGCATACCGTCGTCTTCGCCGAGAAATTCTTTAATTTCGTCAACTGTCCAGACGAAAAACTTGCCTTCGTGACCCTCCGAGTCTGCGTCCTGTGTGGAATAGAAGCCGCCACGCTCGTCCGTCATTTCCCGGACGACGTAGTCAAGCGTCTCTTCCGCAATGCGACGATAAAAGTCGTCGTTCGTTACTTGATAGACGTGCAAATAGAGACGCGAGAGCAGCGCGTTATCGTAGAGCATTTTTTCAAAGTGCGGGACGAGCCAACGAGCGTCCGTCGAGTAGCGATGAAAGCCGCCGCCCAGTTGATCGTACATCCCGCCCTCTGCCATTCGTCGGCAGGTATGCTCGACCATCCCTAAAGCGTCGCGCTGTCCTGTGCGATGAAAAATGCGCAGGAGGAATTCCAAATTCATCGGCGCGGGGAATTTCGGAGCGCTGCCAAAACCGCCATAATTAGCATCGTAATTGCGCGTGATGCCGCGATAGGCGCGATCCAGCAATTCGATTGAGAGAGCGTCATTGGATTCACGCGTCTGTCCAATCCGCCGCAATTCTCCGAGCATGGAAACAGCCGTCTGTGTCACCTCGTCGGGTTTGGAGCGGTAAGCCTCTGCGACGCCGAGCAAGAGACGCGGAAAGCCGGGCATGTTATAGCGGTCAACCGGCGGAAAGTATGTACCGCCGTAAAAGGGCACACCTTCGGGCGTGAGAAAAACGGTCATCGGCCAACCGCCGTGCCCTGTCATCATCTGCACCGCGTTCATGTAGATTTGGTCAAGGTCTGGGCGCTCTTCGCGGTCAACTTTGATGTTAACGAAGTTTTCGTTCATCAGTTGCGCGATCTCTTCGTTCTCGAAGGACTCGTGCTCCATGACATGACACCAGTGGCAAGCCGAATAGCCGATGCTCAGCAAAACGGGTTTGTTCTCCTGCCGTGCGCGCTCGAAGGCTTCCTCTCCCCACGGATACCAATCAACCGGATTGTGCGCGTGTTGTAGAAGGTACGGGCTTGTCTCTCGGCTCAGACGGTTAGTGTGCTTGTGTTCAGTCATCATCCCCTCGTTATTTGTACCAGAATTTTTCATTATTGTATCGCTACCGGCTCGCCTGCGCCTAATGCTGGCTGTCCTTCACCAGAAGGGTCATTCCAGACTTTAACAGCAAGTTCGACTGTCATCCCACGCTTTGCTATACTGAGCCACTGAATGGTGATTCATTTTTTTACGTCGTGCCGATCTTGAGAAATTAGGGGGCACGTTTATTCACAATCGGAGTTAAAAGTGGAACGAGAAAGTCTGGAAATGGATGTGGTCTTTGTCGGCGCTGGCCCGGCGAATTTGAGCGGCGCGCTGCATCTGGCGCGGCTCGTCCGTGAGCATAATGAAGCCGTAGAGGGTGGAAAGCGCGAGGGCAAAGCGCTCGGCGAAGTTGAGATTGGTGTTATCGAAAAGGGTTCGTATGTCGGCGCGCATATTCTCTCCGGCGCTGTCATGGACCCACGCGCGCTGAAAGAGTTGATGCCGGATTTTGAAGCGCAGGGAGCGCCGCTTGAATCGCCCGTCAACGAAGATTACTTTCTTTACTTAACCGAAAAGCGAGCGATTCGTTCGCCTCTGACGCCGCCGCCGCTCAAGAATCATGGCTACTATATCGTCGCTTTGAATCGTCTGACGGCATGGCTCGGCGAGAAATGCGAAGAGGCGGGCGTTAATATCTTTCCTGAATTCCCAGGCGCGGAGATTCTCTATGACGAGCAAGACCGCGTGGTCGGCGTACGCACGGGCGACAAGGGAATTGATAAAGAGGGTAAACGCAAGGCCAACTTTGAGCCGGGTGTTGACCTGCGTGCGAAAGTGACTGTGCTCGGCGAAGGCCCACGCGGCTCTCTAACGAAAAGCCTCTCACAGCGTCTTAATCTCAATGACGGACGCGAGCCACAGGTCTACAGTCTGGGCATTAAAGAATTGTGGGAGATGCCGGATGACCGTTATCCGGCGGGCCGAGTGACGCACACGCTCGGCTATCCTTCGGATGCGAAGACCTATGGCGGCGGCTGGATTTACGGGATGCAGAATCGCATCATTAACATCGGCTACGTCACCGGATTGGATTACCGTGATCCCTTGCTAGACCCCCACGCGGAGTTTCAGCGCTTCAAACAACACCCGCACATCGCGAAGCTACTTGAGGGCGGCAAGATGATTCGCTACGGCGCGAAGACGATTGCGGCGGGCGGTATGTATGCGATGCCGCAGATTTACGCAGACGGGGTGCTGCTGGTCGGCGACTGCGCGGGCTTCCTTAATTCGCAACGCCTGAAGGGGATTCACACGGCCATCAAGAGCGGGATGCTCGCCGCCGAGGCCATCTTCGAGGCGCTGCTGGCCGGAGACTATTCGGCCCAAACGCTTCGTCGTTATGAAGAGTTGGTTCAGGAAAGCTGGATTATGACGGAGTTGCGAAAGGTGAGAAACTTTCACGCGGGCTTTCGTCATGGCCGCTGGCTCGGACTCGCTAACGCGGGGCTGCAATTCATCACGGGTGGCCGCTCCTGGGGAATCTTCGACCGCGCCAGCGCCGAACCCGGACACGAGGCGTTGGAGAAGCTTTCAGCTTATGGCTATCGCGGCGACCGGATTGAGCAGCGCTACCACGGCCTACGCTTTGACGGTCAAATTACCTTCAATAAGCTGACGGACGTTTATCACGCGGCGGTCGGACACGACGAAGACCAGCCGACGCACCTGCATGTGCTTGACACGAACATTTGCTCCACGCGTTGCGCCGAAGAATACGGCAATCCATGCCAGCGCTTTTGCCCCGCAGCGGTTTACGAAATGGTCGAAGACGGCACGGATGGCAAGCGTCGCTTGCAGATAAATTTTTCAAACTGCGTGCACTGCAAGACCTGCGACATCATGGACCCGTACCAGATCATCAACTGGGTCACTCCCGAAGGCGGCGGAGGCCCGGACTACAAAGGCATGTAACTCAACAGCAGAATTCAGGAGTCAGAATCCAGAATAATCGGCGGTAACCCGCTGTTACTGATTTTCTTTTTCTGACTTCTGACCCCTGACTTCTGACTCCTGCTCTTATGCTTTTGGCTGCCGAATCACACAGGCATTTGGAGGAGTTTCATCGTCATTTTGAGGGCGATGAACGCTTGCGGCTGCCGCCTGTTTATCTCTACAAGGGTCGCGTGTCGCGCTGGCTGACGCACACGTTTAATATCGCCGCCATTACTTTCGGACGACGCATCTTCGTCAAGCCTGAATTGATTCGGCAAAACCAGGAAGGCAAATGGACAGCGCCCGCATGGCTCATCGCACACGAAACGGCACACGTCCTGCAATATGAAGAAGCGGGATTCGTCCGCTTTTTAATCTCTTACCTGAGTGATTACTGGCGTAGCCTTGGCGGCTGGAAAATTTGGAATCCGGCGGCGCGACTAGAAGCCTATCGTGCAATCAAAGTCGAACGAGAGGCACGCGAAGCCGAAGCAGCTTACGCGGCGTGGGCTGAAAAGCAAGGCGGAATACCGAAGACGGAAGGATGAAAGAATGGCTCTTCAAGATGAGTAGCCGCGCTTTCGTCCTTCCTCTTTTATATCTCTTACTTCACTCTTCGTCGTCGTTTTTATCTTCGTTAACGATGGTGAACTTTATCTTTCCGCGCAATACTTCTTCGAGGGCGACGCGAGTCGGCTTGTGCTTCTGCGTGTCCATGTCTACGCGCGGGCGAGCGCCGCGTTGAAGCTGTTTGCTTCTTTTAGCGGCCACGATAATCAAGCGATACTTTGAATCCATCTCGACCTGCTCGTTCACCTCTTCGACTTCCGGCGTCTCTTCAGTTGTTTTAGCCATAATTAATCCAGTGGGCCTCCGCGCCCGATTTATGTATTAAAGATAAATTCTCAAAATGATCGTGCCAAAAGCGTCAGACTGATTGCGATGATTCGGGTGTAAAAGTAGCGAGGACTTCCTGCGCCGCCTGTTCCTGCCGTGCGCGCCGCGCTCTGTCGGCGTAAATAATCGCCGCCAGTTGTGCCGCAGCCCGCTCGGCTTCGTCGTTAATCACCACATAGTCAAACTCTCTGTAACGCTCCACCTCGCCACGCGAGTTAGCCAGGCGCACGGCGAGGTCTGCCGGGTTCTCAGACCCTCTGGCGATGAGCCGCGCGCGCAGAATCTCAAACGAGGGCGGGAGAATAAAAACGCTAATCGCATCGATTCCTGAATGGCGTATGTTGGCCGCCCCCTGCACGTCTATCTCTAAGATGATGTCGCGGCCTTCGGCCAACTCTCGCGCGACCTGCGTGCGCGACGTTGCGTAGCGATTGCCATGAACATAAGCCCACTCCAGAAACTCGTCAGCGCTCGCCAACGCTTCAAATTCTGCGGGCGAGACGAAAAAGTAGTGCTGCCCGTTGACTTCACCTTCGCGTGGGGCGCGCGTCGTAAACGAAACAGAATAGCTAAGTTCGGGGACAGATTTCAACACGCGGCGTATCAATGTCCCTTTGCCGCCGCCCGAAGGAGAACTGACGACGACGAGCGTGCCGCGTGCCGGAGCATTGGTCGCCTGCGTTGCGTCGCTTCCCGCATCCATCGCTTTATTCGACATTCTGCACTTGCTCGCGCAGTTTTTCCACTTCGGCCTTGATAGCCAGACCGGCTTCTTTAATCTCCATGTCTGTTGATTTGGAGAGCACCGTGTTGGCCTCGCGATTTAATTCCTGTAAGAGAAAGTCCAGGCGCTTGCCGGTCTCGCCCTCGCTGTCGAGCGCATCGCGAAACTGCGTCAGGTGGCTTCTCAAGCGTGCAATCTCTTCACTGATGTCGCTGCGGTCGGCGAGATAAGCCACCTCCTGTGAGAGACGACCCTGGTCGACTTCTATGCTCTGCCCGTCGCGCGCCAGCAATTCGGCAATCCTTTTTTGCAGGCGCGAGCGGTAAGCATCAACCAGCCCGCTCGCCGCCGCTTCGATAACGGGAACGTGCCGCGCTATCTCGTCGAGCCGCCCGCGCATCTCTGTGGTGAGCGCTTCGCCTTCGCGTTCGCGCATCGCTTCCAACTCGTTGAGGGCTTCGTCAACGGCCTGCTCGACGCCCGCAACCATCTCCGGGCCAATCCCGTCGCGCACGGGCTGCATCGCGCCGGGCAGCCGCGCCAGCACGTTGATGTCCGGCTCGCCGGAGAGGGCAAATTCCTGTTGCATCGCGCGCAGGGCGCTGATGAAGCCTGCTATCAGCGGACGATTTAATTCATAGGCGACTTCGCCCATCCGCTCGAAAGTGATGCTGGCATCCACACGCCCGCGCGAGAGGCGCGTGCTGATACGCCTCTTGATGATAGCCTCCAGCGATGATAGCTCTGCTCCGAGCCGCAGATGAATGTCCAGGAATCTGTTGTTGACGGTCTTGAGGTCAACGGCCACGGAAAAATTCTCGCCCGTCGCCGCTCCTCGTCCGAATCCGGTCATTGATTTCATAAAAGCAGTGGTCAGTAGTCAGTGGTCAGTAGTCAGTTAAAAGCAAGAGCATTGCTGATAGCTGATTACTTATTACTGGTTACTAATGAATCCTCCTCTTCATCTGCAAACTGTAGCTCATAAAGGTGTCTGTATTTTCCGCCCTGTGCCAGCAACTCACGGTGCGTGCCAAGCTCGACGATGCGTCCCTGTTCCATGACGACGATGGCGTCCGCCCTTTGCACGGTCGAAAGACGGTGAGCGATGACGATGGTCGTGCGGTTGCGTATGAGATTGGCGAGCGCGCGCTGTACGAGTCGCTCCGATTCGGCATCGAGGGCCGACGTGGCTTCGTCAAGAATAAGAACGGACGCGTCGGCCAGTACGGCGCGGGCAATCGCCAGGCGTTGGCGCTGTCCTCCGGATAAAAAGATGCCGCGCTCGCCGACAATCGTGTCGTAGCCGTGCGGTAACTCCATGATGAAATCATGTGCGAAGGCTACGCGTGCGGCTGCTTCAATCTCCTGCGGGTTCGCATCGGGGCGACCGTAAGCGATGTTGTGACGAACGCTATCGTTGAAAAGGACTGTCTCCTGCGTGACGAGCGCGATGTGGCGGCGCAGGCTGCGCAGGCGCGCGTCGCGCAAGTCCACGCCGTCCCAAAGCACAGCGCCCTTGATTGGGTCATGGAAGCGCGGCAGCAACTTCGTTAGCGTTGATTTTCCTCCGCCGGATTCGCCGACGAGCGCGACCATCGCGCCGGCAGGAACGCGCAAAGATACATCGCGCAGCACAGAGCGCGTCTCATTCGCATAGCCGAAGGAAACATTGCGCAGTTCAATCTCCGTTTGCAGCGGACTCAACTCCACGGCGTCACGCTTCTCTGGAATCTCCGCGTGCTCGTCCATTACTTCCCAGACGTGTCGCGCGGCGGCCAACGCCTGCTCCATGCTGTTGTGCAGGCGCGACAGCTTTCGCATTGGGTCGTAAGAGCGAAACAGGAAGAAGAGAAAGGTCAGAAACTGCGCGTTGTTCATGCGCCCGGCGACAATCTCCTGTTGCCCGAAAAAGAGCAGCACGACGACCGCTATGACGCCGATCATCTCAATCGTCGGCGGAGAGATGCCAGCGATCTTGGCGGAACGCAAGTTAGCGCGACGGATTCCCTGAGCGGCCAGAGCGAAACGACTTTGCTCGCGCTGTTCGGCGCGATAGGCTTTGACGATTGTTTGATTGGCGAGCGCTTCCTGCGCCGTGTCCGTTAAGAGCTTATTGCCTTCAAATGATTCCCGCGCCAGATTGCGCAGCGAGCGACCGAAGCGCGCCGTCAACACGGCGATAACGGGAGCGATCATCAACGCACCCAACGTCAGCCGCCAGCTATAGTAGAACGAAGCGACGAGAAAGAAGATGAGGGCGAAGCTCTCGCGCAGCATGTCGCGCAAGGTGGCAGTGACGGCCACTTCAATCGCTGCCGCGCTCGTCACCAGCCGCGAGACCAGGTAATTTGTCCTGTGTCGCTCGAAGAAACTGGCCGACTGCGAAAGCACATGACGATAGAGGTCGCCGCGCAAATCAAAGACGGCGGCCTGACCGACACGCGCCATCAGGTAGGTCGAAAAATATTCTGCGATGCCCTTGAAGATTGTGAAGACGATGAGCAGCAGAGCGATGTTGCGCCAGGCGGCGAAGCCGCTTGCCGGAATAACTCTTTGCAGTCCGAAAAGAGTCGGCGTCTGTTGGCCTTCGCCGAGCGCCTGATCGAAGATGGGGACAATCAAAGCCCCCGTGGCGCTTTCGAGCAAGCCCACCAGCAACATGCAGACAGTCGCCAGCGCGAATGTTCCCCAATGTGGCTTGAGATATGTTAATAGCCGCCGAAGGTCTTGCATCGTCACCCGCGCGTCTACAGTGCTCGTTAAGCTTGGAGGGAAGGAAATCGCCGCGCCCCGCTCTGGTAAAACCAAAAATATACTTACCCTTAGACGAAGGCGTCAAGAGCAGGATGGGAAGTCTGAAGGCGTAGGAATTGATTCATTTGTTCATTTAGTCATTGAAGCAATGAACAAATGAGCAAATGAATCAATGAATCAATTCTCTCGTCCTTCCGTCCTTATCCTTCCGCCTTGCTCTTCATTTGCGCTATAATCGGCGGCGACCTATTCATCCCAGTTCAGGGAAACATGAATTTTGGAACAACAGATACCCACTAACAGCACGGCCAGGCGTTTGCTGGTTGTGGATGACGACTCGGATATGCGGCTGCTGCTGGCGGAATATTTTCGCCGCCTCGGTTTTGACGTTGAGGAGAAAGAGAGCGGCGCGACGGCCTTTGAGCCAGCGATTTCCGGGCGCTTCGATTGTTTCATCCTTGATGTCTCAATGCCGGGAATGACCGGCTTCGAGTTGCTGCGCCGCGTGCGCGAGCGCGGCGTCACAACGCCCGCCATGTTCCTGACCGCCCACGACGACATCGACGATAAGGTAGCAGGCTTCGCCGCCGGTGCTGACGATTACTTGGCAAAGCCATTTAGCCCGCGCGAGTTGGAAGTCCGCATAGAGGCTCTGCTCCGGCGCGGCTCTAGTGTGCCGCTCATCGCAGATAACGAGCGGATAGAAGTCGGCGATCTGGTGATAGATAAGCGCCGCCACGAGGTATCGCGGGCCGGTGTGCGCATTGACTTAACACCGCTGGAATTTCAAATACTGGAACTGCTGGCCTCCGAGCCGGGCCGCGCCTGGTCGCGCAACGCCTTGCTCGATCAGGTCTGGAGCACGGAGTACGAAGGCTATCAACGCAACATCGATCCTCACATTAATCGTCTGCGTAAAAAGCTGGAAGACGACCCAAAGAATCCGCACTACGTCTTGACCGTGCGCGGCGTCGGATACAAATTAAACGAAGCTCCTTAAGATTAACTCTCTTCCGTCGCGTGCGCTGTCCGGGCGTCCGCTCAGCCCGCCGCGTTTGAAGAACATGAAACGAGTATCGCTTATGCCCCACTGCCTTCTCTCATTGAAAACACTTTCTCTTTTAATACTGCTGGCCGTCACGGCTTTTATTCCGACCTCGGCGCAAACCGAGCCATCTGCATTGCAGCAAAAAACGGAATTGCGCTTGAGCTGGGAAAGAGCGCCGGGAATCAATCGTTACCGTTTGCAGGTCTCGAAAGACGAGCAGTTCACAGACCTCGTTTTTGACAGCGCCATAGAGGGCTTGGAGTATATCGTCAGCGATCTGCCGCCGGGCAGTTATCTCTGGCGCGTCGCGCCCGCAGCCGCCGAGACAGGTACTTTCTCCAAGCCACAGAAGGTGGAGATAAAGAGCGCGTCTAAGGTGGAAAGCCGCGCTGGCAGCACCGCTACTGCTACTGCCGGCGGCACTCGAACATCGAGCGTCACGCCCGCAAGCAATATCGTCTGGTTTACGGCGACAGGGAATATCCCTCGGCCCGTCGCTTTTTATCTGCGCGATCAGTCTGTGCCGGACATAGTCGGCGTGAATTCGGAGGGGATGGTTTACGCGCTTGATGGGACGAACGGGGTCTCGCTCTGGTCGTCGCGTTTTCGTCCCAACGCTAAACGCGACGAGCCGACTGGCAATGGCGGCGCTCAGCCGTTTCAGCCCGTTGCGTTCGGTGCGAGCGGTGGACTTGAAAATGTTCTGGTGGCGGTCGAGGGAGGCGTCTGGGCCAGAGAAGGAGCAACGGGAAAGGTCTTGTGGCGCGCTACGCTGCCAGGTCGAGCCGCCAGCGCAGTGGTCGGCGATTTGAACGGCGACGGCACGATGGAGGTCGCAGTCTTTCAAGATAATCCGACGGGGCTGAGTATTCTTGATGCCAGCACGGGCAAGACGCTCGCTCAAACAAATCTGGATTCGGCGCTGATGGGAGCGCCCGCCGCGTTTGCCTCTAAAACCGAACCGGGCCTGCTACTCGCGCTGGCGGGCGGCACGCTGGATGTGCGGAATGCGAAAGGCGAGCGCGTTCGCTCAACCAAGCTGGACGTGCAGTTCACAACGCCGCCCTTGATAGTTGAAGCGCAACAGGGCACGCTGGCGATGCTGGGGACTGACCGTGGGCTGATCGCCGTTGATGTCAATACTTTGAAACCGCTCTGGCGCGTGGCAACCGAAGGCGATGCTCCGCGCGGCCAACTCGCAGCCGCAGACATGGACAATGACGGCTCGCCGGAGGTCGTGATGATTACGCGGCGTGGCCGGACGGTGGTGGTCAACACCGCCAATGGAAAAATTAAGTGGTACGCGAATATTCCTAATCGCGCGGGGACGGTAACCGTCACCGACTTGAATAAGGATGGCGCGCCCGATGTCTTCATCGCTGCGGATTCATCCAGCATGACGGGCCACGATGGCCGGAGCGGCGCTTTGATTTTCGGTGATGAAAAGGGAACTATCAATACGACAGGCAACGCGGAAGACCAGGGCGCGACTTACCAAACGTGCGCGTATATCGGAAGCCGCACCGGCAACGCCAGCGCACCGCTCGTCGTCTGCAACGACCCGGAAGGCCGCGGCCTGAGGGCTGTCGGAGCACCTTCGTCAAGCAAGTAAGAGTTTATTAATTAGGAGAGAAGAAAATCAGATGATCTGGGCCATCGCTGTTTTACTGGTTATCGCATGGTCAATCGGCATGATTCTTCACATGGGCGGATTTCTGCACGTTCTGCTTTTGTGTGCCATCGCCATCATCATCGTGCAATTGGTCGCGAGGCGTCGTGCCGTTGATTGATGGATGATGAGGCAGCCTCTTTTCAAGAGAAGAAGCTGAGCAGGGAAGAAGCCGTGGGCGCGAATGAAAGATTAAATCTTTCACTCGCCCACGGCTTCTTTGCTCAAGCTCAAATGTTTTTGCAGCAGAGCTTACTGCACTACGTCGAGCGTAATGTCGTCAAGGAAGAACCATGTGACTATGGAAGCGTTCTCTGTGCCGAGGAAGAAGACGCGTATACTCTGGCCCTTGTAAGGTAAAAGGTTGATGGTTCTCCTCTCGAACCCGATTGTTTTGTTCAGATTCGAGTAGATGACGGGAGTCGCCAGAACAACCCCGCTGGTGTTTTGAATCTGTAGCCGCAAGGTATCGTTAGCCAGCGTCATGGTCGTTTCATTGGTTGGCAACCAGAGATAGAAATTAAGGTTTGCGGAGAGCGCGTTGGCGGGTATCGTCACATCCTGATAAATGTGCTCGGAGACAGCCGCGCCGTAACCGCCGAGCCAGGCAGACCAGACGCCTGTGTGTGATTGCCCGCCGTTGCCGTTGTAGATAATCTTGGTGCTGGTCGGAGTGCTCATAGTCCAGGCAACGCGCCCAAGCTCAAAGCCGGGATTCGCCAGAAGTTGAGATTGAGTGTTGACGACAGACAGGGCCACGCTGCGTACTTCACCGTTAGCGCTGGCGTTGAGGAAGCCTTTCTGGCTCGGCAAGGCCAGCGTCGTCGTAACGGGAAAGGTCTGACTCAATGTCCCCGCATTGACTGTCACGCTCACAGGGATAGTCGTAGCCGGTAGATTGTCAGTCAGAGACACTACCGTATTGGTGGTCGAAAGGCGCTCCAGGACAATTGTTCCCACTGCCGAACTGCTGCCGATAATCGGATTGGGGTTGACGGTGATTGACTGCACGCTGACGGGCCGCACGGTCAGCGGAGTGGTCTTTGTCACTCCGCCATAGCTGGCTGTGACTGCACCCGGAAATCTGGCTGTAACCACTACCGTAGTAATCGTGAAAGTTTTGCTGGTAGTGCCCGGCGCGATGAGAGCGCTGGCAGGAGTAGTGGCAGTCGTTAAGTTATCCGCGAGCGTGACGAGCGCGCCCGCAGCCGGGGCCGGGCCATCAAGCGAGATTGTGCCCGTGACGTTGTTGCCTCCGGCCACAGAAGCAGGAACAAGCGTTACTGACGTGAGCATCGCCGGTCGCACCGTTAACGCGGCCAGCTTGGTAATAAGTCCTTGCTTGGCTGTCACCGTCCCGCTCTGGCTGGCAGCAACGATCACTGTTGTGATGGTGAAAGTCCTGCTCATCGACCCGGCTGGAATCGTGACGCTTAAAGGAACTGTCGTGGCCGGGAGATTATCGCTCAAGGTCACGACCACCCCGGCGGCGGGAGCAGGGCCGTTTAGTGTGACCGTGCCCGTGACGTTAACGCCTCCGGCAACAGAGGTTGGGCTGACGACGATGGATGATAGAGCTATAGGCCCGACGATTAACGGCATGCTCTTCAGCACCCCGCCATAGCTGGCCGTTACAATTCCACTTTGACTGATGGCGACGGAAACAGTGGTAATGGCAAAGGTCTTTGTCTTAAGGCCCGCCGGAATGACAACGCTCGCGGGCGTAGTAGCTGCCGCGATGTTGTCAGCAAGTGTGATTGTCGCTCCGGCTGCCGGGGCTGGCCCATTGAGCGTCACAGTGCCGGTTACAGTCCCGCCTCCGCCGATGTCTGATGTGCTCAAGGTCAGAGAGGAAAGCGCGATTGGCTGAACAGTCAGCGCCGCCGTTTTATTAACTCCCCTGTAGCTGGCCGTGACAATACCGCTCTGGCTGGCGGCAACGCTTGTCGTCGTAATCGTAAAGGTCTTGCTGGTCAGTCCTGCCGGAATAACTACAGTGGCCGGGAGCGTCGTCGCTGCCAGATTATCGCTGAGCGCGACGGTTGCGCCCATCGTCGGAGCGGGCGCATTCAGCGTCACTGTTCCCGTGATTGTATTGCCGCCGACGACGGGCGAAGGATTCAGCGCCAGCGCGTTGAGGTTAGTGGTAAAAGTGACAGACACACTCAAAGCTGCCGGGACTGTGGCAGACTTGCTGACGGTCGTTATCTTGATGCCGTTGATTGTATCTGTAAATGTCTGCCCGATGCCGAGCGATGCGTCGTTTGGGCCATTACCGGACGTTGGTGTCATGTCCAGCAGATTGCTTTGCGTGACGCCTGTATAGCCCCAGTGAATCACTGCTCCGTCGGGATTCATCATTTGGCCTATCAACGCCTGCCGAAATTCTACCCAGTAATAGGTGTTGGCATCTCTTTGAATCTTGAGCGCACGTTTGCCCGTAGAGCTAATAGAGTCGAATGCCTGTATGAGATGAGTGCCGCTAGCTTCAACGGTTTGCACGTCCGTCGAAGGAAGCCAATTCAACACATTTTTAGACCAACTGTTGAAGTGGCGAAAGCCTGTGCTATCGCCGAAGCCCATCGCATCGAACGGGTCACCGTATTCCTGACTTGGCCCACTGCCAATCGGATTACCGGCGGTCGGCTGCCAGAAGTTTGCATGATGAAGACCGTAGTTGTGGCCCAATTCATGAACAGTCACACGCAAATCGAAGTAGCCGTTAAGCCAGGAGCCTTTTGCGCCGATGTAGCCAAGTCCGGCCCACCAAAAGCCGGAGATGTTTTTGAATGCGAGGAGTTCAAGATTGTAGTTAGCGCTGTCAAACCCTGCTGTCTTGGCTGCGGCACGAGCGTCCGTCATTAACTGGTAAGGATTATTATTAGTGCCATACCAAGTGGAAGGCTGCGGCATTCTCAGCACGGTTGTGACGGTCGCGGCGAAAGAGGTTTTATTGTATGAATTATTTTTGTAGAAGTTATTGCACAGCGTATTGACCAGATTTTGTGCATTGGCAACCGTCAGCGCAGTGCCGTTGACATCCGTCGGCTCGCCCGGCTTATCAGAGAAATCAACTCTGATGACCAGAACAGTCTTTGGCCCTTCTGTCCAGGGTGATGCTGCCACAAGGCCGCTGGCTTCGGCCATTTCCGCCGCCGCTGTTTCTCCATCCGCGACGGTCGCCCCGGTGATATTTGTGCTGCTCGCTTCAATGCTCTCCGGGCCGATGGTCATTTCTCTCTTTTTCAATTTCTCTTCAAAGCGATTTAATTGTTCCTGATCTTCGAAATGCAAAATTTTACCGCCGACTTCCGCATCAATGCCGGGCGCGGCTGACGGTGTATCTCCCTCTTCGACTTTCAGTACGCGCACAGGACTCTCCGCCAGAGCAATCACGCCGTCCATCTTCACGCCGCGCAGCGGAATGTTCATCTTGGTCGTCATCTCAAGCTTGTGCCCGTAGACGCTCGCTTGATATATCTTGCCTTCGATGACTACTTTTCGTTCTGTCCGCCCGTGTTTAAGCTCGCCGGACGCCGGGTCAACCCCATCGAACACCATCACCAGATAATCGCCATAGCTGCTGATCTGCTCTTCCACATCTACTTGAATCTGCGCTGGCAACTTTCGACGCATTTCTGCCGGGACGGCTTGCTCAATCGCGCTGGCCGGGTCGTCCTCAACGAGTTTAGCCATAATGGCGCGGCGCTGACGGGCTAGCTCCTGACCCCTTTGTTCGGAAGCGGAAATAGAACCGGCGATGCTGTATTGTTCGAGCCAGTCCCTAAACTCTCCCAGCACCGGAGCTTTCGCCAGAGGGCTGCGCTTGCCGCGCGACTGCTCATCAAGAGAAGGTTCTTCCTGTTGAATAGCAGCTTCGCGCTTTGTCTGTGAAGTCTCTTGCTGTTGACGTTTTACTGCTTTGGGGTTGGCAAGCGGCGGATTTGAAGTTCCGGCGGCGAAGCCTTGCAGCGGAAACAAATTGATGATGAGAGCTAAGACTATCGAGCGGGCAACATAATATCTCTGACGATTACGAGGGAAGAAAGGGGATTTCATATAACTCCTTGCAGAAAAGCTACAACCGGGGGTCAGTTGTCAGGCTGCTAACTTACGAATGAGGGAACAAAGCCGAAATTCGATTGTGTTGATAATTAAACCTGAGTTAGTTGCGGAAACTTAGGCTCAGAAAGAACCGACGAGAAACTAACAGGTAGGATAAATTATTAACGCCATATTATCAAGAGAAACTTCCGGCGGCTTCTCTGCGGTATCTTGCCTTAGAGAAGCCCGCCGCTGTTTGTACGCAAGGAAACTGCCGTCGGAGCTTACGGCCTGCCGTTCAAAATTCCGCGAACCCTGCGTTCGCCCTCTTTAATCAGCCCGCCTGAATCGCGCAGGATACGGTCGCCCTTCTTCTTAATCTCCTTTTCGGCGGTTTGAACGGTTGGCTCTTTGTTAGTGCGTTTGGCCGGAGCATTGCCGTTAGCGCTCCTTTGCCCGTTGGTATTTTTGCCCGTGCTTTTAGCTCTGTTATCGGTAGAAGTGGTCGTGGAATCATCGGCCATCTCTTCCGTGTTGCTGTCTTCCGTCGTCGTGACGGTCGTGTTCGTATTTTCTGTATTGCCGTTAGCGGTATTATTGCTCGTTGCTTGCTTTGAACAACCTGCGAGAAAGATTGTCAGGAGGATGCTGAAAACTATCAGGCCGAGCTTGCTTCTCATCTTTACAAAATCTCCTTCGGGTCAAAGGGTCTGACGCTCTGCTGCGGGACGCTTCCATGCAGCTTTAACTTTCAGGGGCAGACGCGCCACTTCGCCGCTCTGTAATATGCGACTTTTGGCAGGAAATCAAGTCTGAGCGCTCTGCTTCGAGGCTACAGCGAAGCGTAGCCGACTTGATTCTCACGGCGCGCTTCGGCAACAATGAGGCGCGACGGCGCATCAATGAATTGAACTCTGGGGCTTCGCGTCGGACATCAAGCGTCCCTGCGCACGCCAAATCCAGCAACTTTAAGGAGCTATCGCTGTATGAAACAGACAGACTCTCCGTTGCGTCTCTCCCTTAACATAATCGCGTTAATCTTAATCACAACCGCTTCCATTCTCGCGCAAAGCGATCTGGCGCGACAGACGATTGCCGTTACCTATCCGCTCGACCAAACCGTGACGGTCAAATTTCGCGGGACAACGCGGCTGCCGCGCTTAAGCGGTGAAGCGAAGGTGAGAAGGGCCGGAAGACGCGGCACTCGCGTCGAGCTATCGCTGGAAAATCTGCCGCGAGCAAACGAACTGGGCGGAGTCTATACGACCTATATCCTGTGGGCTATCTCGCCCGAAGGCCGCCTTGATAATCTTGGAGAGATTAAGCGGAGCGGCAGTTTCATCGTCAACTCCAAGCTGGACGTGACCACTCCGCTGCAAACCTTCGCGCTGATCGTCACTGCCGAGCCGCACTTCCTCGTCCGTGGGCCAAGCCGCATGGTCGTCCTTGAAAATCTCCCGCCGCGCAAGCTCGACGATGCGGAGATTGCCACCGTCAACGTGCAGTACATCGGAAACACCAGCGACTACTTTAACGACCCGCGCGTCCCAGAAGTGGCCGACGCTGATTATCGCAAGACGCCCGTCTCGCTACTCGGCGCAAGGCAAGCAATCAATCTGGCGCGTTATGCCGGAGCCGAACGCGAAGCCGCCGACGAATTGCGAGAGGCGCAAGCGCAACTCGAACTCGCTGAAAACGCCTGGCGCTTGAAGCAGGAAGAATCGGAAATTGACGCGGCGGCCCGCCGTGCCATCAGCCTCGGCGTGAAGGCGGAGGAAGCGGCTGAATCGAGACGTGCGGCCCGCGCACGCCGCGACGAAATCGCGCGCCGTGACGCCGCCGTGCGCGAGGCCGAAGACACTGCCGCCACCGCCAACGAGCAGATTGAGAAACTGCGCGACGCGCTCGAAAAAGAGCAACACGCGCGCGAGATGGCAGAGCGCGATGCGGCCAACTACAATCAGCAGTTACGCGATTTGAGAACCGAGGTGGCGCGTCTGCGCGACGAGCTACAAAGCGTGCGCTCCGAAGGTGAAGACGCGAAGGTCAAGCTGGCGCGTATCGAAGGCGAAAGGGCTGCCGAAGCATCGCGCAAGGCCAGCGAGCAGCAGGCAGAACAACAGCGCTCGACCGCCGCCGAGTTGAAACAAACCTTGGCGCGTTATGGCACTGTCAAGCAGACAGCGCGCGGTCTACAGCTTGTGCTCCCTGAATCCTACTGGGCAGACGCGCGCCGCAGCGAGCTATCTTCAGCCGCCGCCGCGAAACTCGAACCGCTGGCGGCGCTTCTCGCCAACAATCCTGATTACCAGATAGTCATTGAATCCTACACGGACAATCGCGGAGACGAAGCCGTGCTGCAACAACTCACGGAAGATCGCGCGCGTGCTTTAGCCGACCGCTTCGTCAGCGCCGGAATAGACGGCGCACGCATACAAGCAAGCGGCATGGGCACATCAAATCCAATTGCGCCCAATACCCGGACGGGACGCGTCCGTAATCGTCGCACCGAAATCACACTTGTCGCTGGCGCTCAGCAATCAGCCGTCAGCAATCAGGACTAAGAGCAGAATTCAGGAGTCAGAATCCAGAAGCCAGAATAATCGGCTGCAACCGCTTTTATTCTTCTTTCTTTTCCTTCTGACTCCTGACTCCTGAGTTCTGACTCCTGCTTTTCAAATGTCTCTGCTTGAAGTCTTACAGTTCGTTGGCTATAGCATGGGGGCGGCGCTGCATTTATGGATGGGCGGGCTGCTGCTCAGGCAGCGGAGCGGGCTGGGTAAGCTGGAGCGTGTGCTTTTGGCGCTGGCAATCGGGATGGGCGTCTGGCACGCGAGCAACCTCCTGGTCGCGCTGCACGGGTTGCTCGGTCTGGAGCGCGAGCGCTGGGGATTGTGGCTGCGGCTGGCCGACACGTTCGCCGTCATCAGCATTACGCTCTCTTATTCGTTTCTACTGCACGTACACATACACCTGTGGGCCAACGCGCGCGGTCGCGTCCTCTCACTGACGGAAAAGATACGAATATATCTCTCTTATATTCCAGCGCTCTTCCTTTTCCTCGCCGTCCCGCATATTTGGAGCGGAGCTTACGAGCCGATGCTCGACAAGTTTGCTCACACCTTTCTGCCGCTGCCGGATAATCTCACTTACTCGATGGCCTTTGCGCTCTGGGCGGCTTATGTGCTGGTGCTCATCGCCATCACGGATTTGCTGATTGCGCGGCTGGCGTCCGCGCCGGGCGAGAGGCGTTCGATGCAGGTGTTGGCCGCATCCTTGATTGGTATTGGCTGCCTGCTGCTCGCCGTCTACGCTTTCGGCGTCGGCGAAGGCACGCGGCTCGGTCTTTATCTCAAGACGCTGGCTAATCTGGGGTCGCTCTTGCCGTCGGCGCTGATTGCTTATTACATCTACCGCTATCGCTATCTTGAGTTGATGATAGCGGAGAGCCTTGTCGTTGCGTCGTTCGCGGCGGTCGTGCTCGCCGTCTACCTTTACGGTATTCGCACGGTCGGAGCATGGCTGACAAAGCACTACCAGCTTCGCACGGGCGCGGTCGAGGCGCTGCTGATTCTGGCGCTCGTGCTCGTCGCCGCGCCCCTGCGGCGATGGTTGGAGAGACGCTTCCATAAACTGTTCGAGCGAGAAGCGTCGCTCTACCGCGACATAGTGGCGCGCATCGGAGTACAAGCCGGACAGCATCAGCAGTTGCCTGAGCTTCTGCGCTATGTCGAAGAGAGAACAGCCGAAGCTTTAAGTCTCAGGCGCGTCCGCCTGATTGTTTACCGTCAATCGGAAGATGAAACTGAGGCGGCAGAAGCTTGGGCGACGACGCCTGCGGCCAAGGACATGCAGGGCTGGGAAACGAACGAGTGGACAGAATCTATCTTGAAAATCGCAGGCCAGCAAAACTGGCAGCCGGTCGAAGGCGAGCGCACGCTGCGGGAGCGTGGATTCGATATTGCTTACGCGTTGCGGCGTGAAGATGAGACCATCGGATTGATGCTGGTTGACGGTGCGCCTGACCAACTCAACAGCGATGCCCGCTCGGTTCTCGAAATCCTCGCCGGGCAGGTAGCGATTGCCATTGAAGACTGCCGCTTAGTTGAAGAAAACGTGCGGCTCGAAAGACAATTGGCGCATGGCGAGCGTCTCGCAGCGCTAGGGCAGATGGCGGCAACGGTCGCGCACGAAGTCAAGAATCCGCTCTCCGCGATTAAGTCAATCGCGCAGGTCATGCGTGAGGACGAAAATCTCACCAGCGAATATGCGCGCGACCTTAACCTGATTGTCGGCGAGACGGATCGCTTGAGTCGCAGCGTGACACAGCTTTTGAGTTTCGCGCGCACAGCACCGCCAGCCATCGCGCCCGCTCGCGCCGACGAATTGGTTCAAGCCGTCGCAGAGCTATTCAGGGCGGAAGCCGCCGGACGTGAGATTACTTTGGAGTGTCTGACAAGGGCGAACGCAGAGCTTGACGGCGTGCGTGCCTCCGCATTGCGTGATGCGCTCTCCAATCTGCTGAGTAACGCTTTGCAAGCCACGCCCGCTGGCGGGCGGATAATAATTGAAGCCGACGTGGATAACAGCCACTTGGTCGTTACGGTTGTTGATAGCGGGAGCGGTATTGCTCCCGAAATACGCCAGCGCATCTGGGAGCCTTTCTTTACTACTAGGCAGCGCGGGACTGGCCTCGGCCTCTCGATTCTCAAAAAACGGATTGAAGAAGTGGGCGGCAAAGCCGCGCTCGCTCCGCAAAGAAATAACGAGGGCGCGCGTTTTGAATTGCGCGTGCCGCTTACTCGTTCTTAACCAGACGACACGTTTTTGAGTATTGATTCAATCGCATCAGCAGCCGCGCGTGCACCGTCTTCGCTCCTAACAACTTGGCCCACCGCCGCCGCTTTCCGTGCATACCGAGGCTCGCTCAATAATTGATTCAACTCGGCGGCGACCCGTTTAGCTTTGTAGTGGTTTCGCGTGAGCGAGCGGCCAACGCCCAGACGCGCAATGCGCATGGCGTTATCAGGTTGGTCGTGGTTGAAGGGAACGACCAGCATCGGAACTCCCGCGCGCATCGCTTGACCGGTTGTGCCCACACCGCCCTGATGGACGATGGCTGCCGCGCGCGGCAGGATTTCCCCGTAGGGCGCATATTCAAAAGCGACGATTCCATCAGGCAAAGGTTCTGCGGGCATGTTAACGGCGTCGCCGATTAGGAGCACCGCTCGCCGTTTCAATTGATGGGCAGCCAAGATGCTTTGTTGGTAAAAATCTCCGGCGGCGAAGATGGCGGACGAGCCGAGCGTAAAGACTATGGGCGCTGGGCCATCGTCAAGAAATTGTTCTAACGCGGGCGGCATTCCCGCCGCATCCTTACGGTCGTAAAAAGGGAAGCCGGTGATGAGAGTCTGCCTGGGCCAATCGGGCTGTGCTTCGCCGAGCGCCTTTGAAAACATCGCTAAGACCATCGTGAGCGAGTGTTGCCCTTCAAAAATCGGATGCTCGCCGCGCGGGAGTCCTAAATCTGCGCGCAGCCTGTAAACATTCTCAACCCATGAAGCGGTCAAGCGTTTCGTCAACCTTACGAAGGTGCGCGCGATTGACGGGTGCAGCCTGAGCAGGTGAACGATTTGCGGAAAGAGCGGCGGCACAAGCGGGTCATGTATCGAGAAGAAAGATGTGGGAGCAAGCACGCTCGAAATCCACGGGATGCCCGTCTTCTGCGCGACGATTGGCCCGGTCAAAGTAGCGACATGCGTGAGTAACAGATCAGCCCCGCGCGTTGCTTCGCACAAATCATCGTAGCTCTCTTGCACGTACGGCGACAGCAGTTCTTTGAAGAGAAATTCCGCGCCGGTTTTGACATCCATTATTTTTGCCACCAACTCTGCGGCTTCTTCGAGCGGTGGAAGATCAGGGCGCACAGCATGAAACTCAATTCCGGCGGCTTCGATTTTCTCTTGGTAATAATCGCCGGTGGCAATTACTGGGCGATGTCCGCGCTCCTTTAGTTCAAGCGCGACGGCCATGTAGGGGTGCAAATCTCCAAACGAGCCGAAAGTCGTCAAGACGATGTGCTTGCCCGTTTTGGGTGCGCCGTCGGGCGGGTTAATTCCTCCGGCTGGATGCCGCTCAGAGGTTGCGGCTGGATTCGCCAGGGTCATATCATTTCCGTCTGGATGAAATCAGCGGGCTACGAAAAGGCGCTAAAGGCCGCACTGCAACATAAGTGTGGCACGCCTGATGCAATCAGCAGCGCGGCGAATGAAATTAAAATGCGCGCTTTCTCGCGCGGCTGTGGAGAATAATCTAGAATGCAGGAAAAAACAAAAAACGGCGTTTGGCAATTGCTGATTGTTGATGATGAAGAGGCTGCTCGTTATGGAATGCGAAGGGCGCTCGGCGGCTTCGGCTACGAAATAGCGGAAGCCGGAAGCGTCGAAGAGGCGCGCGTGCGTTTGAACGAACAACGCTCGGACCTCTTACTGCTCGACGTGAATTTGCCGGGCACGAGCGGGCTGGAATTCTTGGGCGAGCTACAGGGCATGGAGAATCCGCCGCTCGTGATTCTCATTACGGCGCACGGCTCTGAGCGAATGGCCGTCGAGGCTATCAAAAACGGCGCGCACGATTATCTCTCAAAGCCGTTTGAGTTGGACGAACTACGGCTCGTCGTCAAGAACGCACTTGAAACCCTTGGGCTGCGGCGCGAGAATCAGAGCTTGCGGCGGCGCATCGAAATAGAGGGAGCGCAGCGCGGCGCTTTAATCGGAAATTCGGAAGCGATGCGGCGCGTACGCTCGATGATTGAAAAGGTCGCAGAGACGGATGCGACGATTCTCGTGCGCGGCGAAAGCGGCACTGGCAAGGAACTCGTCGCGCGCGAGATACACGAGCGCAGCCAGTCGCGCAGGGGCGGCGCTTTCGTCGCCGTCAACTGCGCTGCGCTGCCTTCGGAGTTAATCGAATCCGAGCTTTTCGGCCATGAAAAAGGGGCTTTTACGGGTGCTGCGGCGCGTCGCCGTGGAAAGTTTGAGCAGGCCGACGGAGGCACTCTGTTTCTGGACGAGATAGGCGACATGAGCGCCAACGTGCAGGCGAAACTGCTGCGCGCCCTTGAAGAGAGACGCATCGAAAGGCTCGGCGGAACGGAGTCTCTGCCCGTAGACGTGCGCATCGTCAGCGCCACGCATCGCCCGCTCGAACAGGAAATCGAAGCCGGTAATTTTCGCGCAGACCTCTTTTACCGCCTGCGCGTTGTGACAATAGAGATTGCACCTTTGCGCGAGCGGCGCGAGGATATTCCGGTGCTGGCCGAAGCCTTCGCGCGCCTCGCAGCCGAACGCTATAACCTGCCCGCGCGGCCCATCGCGCAGAACGCCCTGCGTCGTCTGATCGAATACGATTGGCCCGGCAACGTGCGCGACCTGCGCAATACAATCGAGCGCGCGGCAATTCTCGCCGAAGGTGATGAATTGACAGTGCATGACTTGCCTGAGGAGATTAAAAGCGACGCGCAGAAAAACGCTGCCAGTCCGCTTGAATTTGAAGCAGACGAGCATGCACTCAACGTTCCCTTCACGGCAGATTTTCGGTTGGATAGAAGAGAATTTGAACGGCGCTACATCGCACGCTGCCTCGAAGATTCGGGCGGCAACGTCACGCGTGCCGCCGCCATGCTCGGCATGCACAGGCAGTCGCTTCAGCACAAATTGCGTGAACTGGGATTAGCACGCCGCTACGTCTCAGTGGGCGAGGGCGCGCAGGATTAATCTGACAGGTGTAAGATAAACGTGAACTTTGGCATTGAAGATGAAGACTAATGTTGACAGGCTTATAAAGGGAGATTTATGAAAGCACGTCCGGATGCCATCATCCATAGCGAGCAGGCGGAATATCTTGAGCGGTTGCTGCCTGCTAACGCGGGGCTGCTGGCCGAGATGGAAGAGTATGCGGCAGAACATCGTGTGCCGATTGCGGATCGTGAGGTCGCGCTGTTTCTGGAAATCACGGCGCGTGCGATGAAGGCGCGACGGGTGCTGGAAATCGGAATGGCTATCGGTTACTCCGTCATACATCTAGCGCAGGGGATGCCCGAAGACGGTCTTGTCGTCACCATCGAACCCAACGAAGAGATGATTCGTCGCGCCGGAGATTTTATCAATCGCGCCGGACTAAGCGGGCGCGTGCGCGTCGAGCGCGGGCTTGCGCTGGAAGTTATACCGAAGCTGAAAGAGACTTTCGATATTGTTTACCTTGACGCCGTGAAGGAAGAATATACGGACTATCTCAACCTGTCGCTGCCTTTGCTGCGCGAAGGCGGCGTCGTCATAGCAGATAACGTGCTGTGGGGCGGACAGGTCGCGGGCGAGATTCGCTCTCAAGATCAAACCGCGTCTACCGAAGCGTTGCGCGAATTTAACCGTCACTTCGTCAATCACCCGCAACTCCGCGCTGAAGTGTTGTCGTTCGGCGACGGCATCGCGTATGGCGTCAAAGTCCGCTGAAGTTTTTAAACGCAGGCTGATACTTTCATCGCCTTTCCTCTCATGATTGTTTCTGATAGCCAAAGCGCGCGGCTGCGCGCCGCCGCCATTATCAGCGCGGGCGGCATCGTGGCTTTCCGCACGGACACGTTTTACGGATTGGGCGCAGACCCGTTCAACAAAGAGGCTCTAGCGTCTTTGAAGGAATTGAAAGGAAGGGAAGCGGGAAAGCCTATCCTCGTTATCATCAGCGACCCGAAGCAGGCAGAGCGATTCATTGCTGAAAGGTCAGAGCTTTTCGAGCAGGTTTGTCAGCGACACTGGCCTGGGCCGCTGACCATCGTGGTGCGCGCCAGAAGCGCAGTGCCGGTTGAGTTGACAGCCGGGACGGAAACAATCGGCGTGCGCCTACCGGATGATGAAGGGGTACGAGAATTCGTTCGCGCCTGCGGCGGCGCGTTGACGGCGACGAGCGCAAACGTAGCGGGAGAGCCGCCCGCGCGCACTGCACAGGAGGTCGCCGACTCGTTTCCCGCTGGCTTGGGATTGATAATCGACGGAGGAAGCGCGCAGAGCGATCAGCCGTCAACGGTTTTGGATTTAAGCGGGCGAGAGCCGCGCCTGATTCGTGAGGGTGCGCTCTCAAAACCAGTATTGGATGAAACCTTCGCCAGCTTGGGCAAGCAACTCTCCTCACCCGCTGAATAAAATCCGTTAGACCAAACCGGAATGAAAATAAATTAAGGTTGGGATTGAATCAGGCTTAAGCCTCGGCGCTTCTGGCTTTCAGAGGCGTGGCGCTTCCTTCTTCAAGGACTGCCAGCAGGTTGCTTTCGATAGTGGCGCAAATCTGTTCGAGCGGCAGGTCGTTGTCGTCTTCGCCAAAGGGGTCTTCTATTTCGACGCCGATTTCTTCAATGCCGAAAAAGATATAGGCAATCAGCAGCGTATCAAGGATAGTTGTCCAGCCGTATGTTTCTATCAGGGCAAAGGGGAGTGTGATGCAGTAGAGGATGAGCGCGCGGCGCAGGTGAACGACGTAGGCGAAGGGCAGCGGCGTTTTATGTATACGCTCGCACGCGCCCAGATAATCTATGAGCAACTGGACATTGTTATCGAGCGTCATCGCCACGTAATCGGAGATGTGTCCTGCCTTCCGCGCATCGGCCAGAAGATTGCTGATGCGTAGAGCGACGGCTGAAGGCACATGCTGCGCCCGCAGTGTTTCTTCGACTTCACGCCGGTGCAATCGTTCTGCTATCGGCCCTAAGCCGGTCGTGCCGCGCAGCGCGTGCATGGAGGCGTAAGAAAACGCAATCGTCCATTTATTGATAGATTCAAGCAGCGCAGGTTGCTCGCGCAGGAAAGCGCCCGCAGCGCGTCCGAGGTTGCGCGATTCGTTGACAATCCCGCCCCACATCCTGCGGCCTTCCCAGAAACGGTCGTAAGAAGCGTTGGTGCGAAACACCAGAAGCAATCCGAGCGCTACTCCGACCAGCGCATGCACGGTCGATGGCACATGCACAGGGCGCACGTACTCGTGAAAGACGACAACAAGGATGGCCCACCCGACGACCAGCAAGACACGCCCGGTAATCTCGCGCACCATTGACCCCTTGATGTCAAACAGGTGAGGCGTCCATTTGTGGGCGTCGTATTCAATCATAGACAGAGCTTAAAGCCGGACGATTCCTGACCCGTTATGATTCTTTATTTCTTTGCGTAGCCTGCTTCTTCAAGCAACTGCTGGGCGCGAGCAGGGTCGTATGTGTATTTCTGTCCGGGCGAATAGGCCCAGGAGCTTTCCGGCAGGATGGAATGGGCGACGCGGCCCTGCCCCAGAAGCAGGTCGCGCACGATTGCTTCGCGGTCAATGGCGTAGGCAATGGCCTGCCGCACGCGCGCATCCTTCAAAGATTCGCTCTCTGCGTTAAAGCCCAGGTAGACAATGTTAGCGCCCGGAAATTGTTCGACTTTCAGGTTCGGGTCATCGCCTAGCGTTTTGAAAGCATCGGGCGAGAGATTAGAGAGTGCCGAAGCGAGATCAATCCGACCGCTCTTGAATTCGGCCTGCAAAGTATTGGCGTCGGCGATAATGCGCACGCGCATCCGTTTTATCTGCGGCGCTCCATTCCAGTAGCTCTCATTAGCGGCCAACTCAAGCACCTGCTGCGCTTTGTTGTAACTGACAAACTTGAACGGGCCGCAGCCCACCGGGTTCTCTCTCTGCGCGGCGGCGCTGCCTTCGGGAATGATGGGCATGGGCAGCAAATTCGTCAGCAATTGCAGCCAGGGTTGAGTTAAACGGATGATGACGGTGCGCGGATTCGGCACGTCGACTCCGGCGACGTAAGGCTGGCGTTTATCGCCAGTGCCTTCAAAAAAAGGCGTGGCCTTTCTCGAATCCGAAGCCAGCAGCGTGTCCAGCGAGTACTTAACATCCTTCGCCGTCACAGGGCTGCCGTTATGAAATTTGACTCCCTCTTTCAAAGTGAAAGTATATGACAGCCCATCTTCAGCGCGTTGAAACTCTGCCATGTCGCCGACGAAATCAAAGCTCTCATTCTTGCGGACGAGCGAACTGTGCATCAACTGTCGCAGTCGTTCGCTCGATGCGTCCGTCCCGCGCAGCGCATCAAGCGTCTCAGGCGGGCTTTCTAGTGTGACGACAAACGGCTCAGTGGGCTTTGCGGTCGTCGCTTTACTGAGAAAGATGAAATCGCCGCTTGGGTCGAGCTTGATATTGCCAACGGTCTTGCGCGAGATGACCATATTGTCCGGATACCAGAGGGGCAGCATCGGTACTTCGCGGCTGATAAGTTCCTGCGCCTGCACGTAAAGCTCTCGCGCGCGATTGCGGTCAACGGTCGAGACGGCTTCGTTGAGAATTTTATCAAGCTCAGGGTTGCTGTAGCGTCCACGATTAAAGGGCGCGCCCGTCGCAAACAAATCCTTGAGAAAGATAGGGTCCTGGTTGCCGCCGACCCAGCGCGAAGTCGTCATTTGATACTGCCCTTGGCGAAGCTGATCGAGCAGCGTGTTGAATTCGACAGTCTCAATCTCGACTGGGACGCCGACGGCTTTCAAAGAGTTCTGGATAATGACGGCGTAGTTACGGGTAGCGGCGCTGCTGCCGGAAATCTTAAAGGCGAGCGGCTTCGCAAAGCGGCTGCTCTCGCTATAGTCTGAAAGGCAGCCCGTCAGCAGAATCATCGTCAAGAGCGATGCAAAGATTAGAAATTTCCAAAGACGAGCTGTCATCAGATTGAGCCTCCGTACATGTAGTTGAGCTTGTGATTAAGCTCCGCCACTTCGTCTGAAAGTTCGCGAAAGCGGGCGAGGTCGAAGGACGGCGGCGGCTTTATCAGCGCTTTGTAATCGGCGATTCTGCGTAGCGATTCTTGCAGCCGTTGTTCTGGCAGCTTACCCTTTTTCGCCATCATTAAGAGCGTCTCGAAGCCCTGCCGGATCATCTCCGGTTTTGAGCAGATTAAGAGCATATCCTGTCCTGCGAAGAAAGCGCGCACTACTGCCGCGTCAATATCACAGTGGCGAGCAATCGCTCCCATCTCAAGATCGTCTGTCACCACCAGATGTTGATAGCTCAACTCTTCGCGCAGCAAGCGTGTGACGATACTATGGCTGAGCGATGCCGGTTCGAGCAATCCGCCAGCCAGGCCCTGTCGAATATCAATGTTCGGAAAGCCGCCGTGGCTGACCATCACCGCGCGCACACGGTCGTCTTCGCGCTGGAATAGCTCTATGTAGGGCGCAAGGTCTTGCGCTATCAAAGCGTCGTGAGAGAGATGCACCACAGGCATCTCCTCATGCGAATCAACCTCGCCCGCGCCGATGCCCGGAAAATGCTTGAGACATCCAAGGCAGCCCGTGCCCTGTAGCGCTCTCAGGTAGACCATCGTGTAGCCCAGGACTTCGCCAGGCGAGCGCCCGAACGAGCGCGAGTAGAGACCGTTGGAGAGCAAGTCGCGCTCGTCCGTCATAATGGACATGACGGGCGCGAAGTTCATGTTGAAGCCTAAGAGCCGCAAGACTTCGCCAGTGATTCTGCCGAGCGTGCGCGCGGCGGCCAAATCGCCGTGCTGTCGAATCGTGCGCGCGGCGGGCATCGGCGTACAAATCCGCCGCAGACGATCGACCAGCCCGCCCTCCTGGTCAATGCCGAAGAGCGGTTGAACCGGCAGCATTGCGCGTATGCCGTCGAGCAGCGTGCGCAATTGCTCGGCCCCGCCGACATTGCGGCCAAAGATTATCACCCCGCCCGGCTTGACGTATTCGAGTAGCTCGCGCGTCTCATCGTCGAGTTCCGTTCCCGGCAGCCCGATGAAAAAGAGTTGTCCGATCTGTTGTTCGAGGGGAAGAGAAGTCAGAGATTCTGTCATGTAATAAACGCCAGTTGGCCGTTACCCTCAGAAAGCGCTCCGGCAAGAGAGTTTGCTTGATTAAAAACGCACGCGCCTTCAGACCAGACGCTTGCGCATGTCCTGTAAAAGATTTCTAGCTTCTTCGGGTGAAAGGGTTTCTACCTCAAGCCCCCGTAGCTCGTCAAGCAGGCTTTGGTTCGTCGCATCAAAGAGCGTGGCCTGCGTAGCAATGCGGCGCTGCCTTGCGCGTTTGGCGGCGCTGCGCAGTCCGGCCTCGCCCATCGCCCACTCTTCCCAATTATCATCCGCTGTCGTAGCCTTTTCATCCTGCTGTTCCTCTTCGGCGAAGACATCCAATTCGTAACGCTCAAGCCTTGAGAGCACATCGCGAGCACGCGCCAGCACAGAGGGGGGCAAGCCCGCCAGCCGTGCGACCTCTATACCGTAAGACTTGGAAGCGCGGCCCCGTTCGAGCTTATGCAGGAAGACGACTTCGCCCTCGCGCTCGGCGGCAGTGATTTGATAATTCTGCGCGCCCGGCAATCTTTCGGCCAGTTCCGTCAACTCATGATAGTGTGTCGCAAAGAGTGTTTTGGCTGCGTGCTCGCCGGAATCGTGCAGGTATTCGGCGACGGCCCACGCAATCGAAAGCCCGTCAAAGGTGGCTGTGCCGCGCCCTATCTCATCAAGCAGGACAAGCGAGCGTGGTGTCGCATTGTGAAGGATAGAAGCCGTCTCCGTCATCTCGACCATAAAGGTCGAGCGACCACGCGCCAAATCGTCCGATGCGCCGACGCGCGTCCAGACTCTATCAAGCAAAGGCAGCCGCGCTCTTTCCGCCGGAACAAATGAACCCATCTGCGCCAGAATAGAGATGATCGCCGTCTGTCGCAGGATGGTGCTCTTGCCGCCCATGTTCGGCCCTGTAATAATCAAGAGCCGCTCAGTTGAGTTGTTCATGTAGAGGTCGTTTGGAATGAACGGCTCGGAATTAACGGCTTCGATGACGGGATGGCGACCCTGCACAATTTCTATCTCGTCGCCATCGTGCATCACGGGACGGACGTAACGACGGCGGGCCGCGCACTCGGCAAGCGACGCGAGAGCGTCCAGCGTAGAGAGCGCGCGGGCGGTGGCCTGTATGCGTTTGGTTTCAGCTACAATCTGCGCGCAGAGTTGTCCGAAGATTTCCGCTTCCAACTCGCTGATACGAGTCTCCGCGCCGAGCACCTTCGTCTCCCACGTTTTCAATTCCGGCGTCGTGTATCTTTCGGCATTGGCGAGCGTCTGCCGCCGTTCATAATCCGAGGGCACGCGCGAAGCAGCCGCTTTAGAGACTTCGATGAAGTAACCGAAGACACCGTTGAAGCGAATGCGCAGGGAGGAAATTCCCGAACGTGCGCGCTCGCGTGCTTCGAGTGTGGCGATAGTCTGTTTGGCGTTGCGGCTGATGTTGCGAAGCTCGTCCAACTCGCTTGAGCAATTATCACAAATCGCGCCGCCGTCGCCGAGCTTCGCGGGCGGGTCATCGCTAATAGTTTTTTTGATAAGAGCGCGCACGTCCGGCAATTCGTCTGCGCTCTCGTACAAGACTTGCAATAGCGAAGATTCTGCGTCCGCCAGCATCTGTCGAATTCTTGGAACTTGTTCGAGCGAGCGCCAGAGAGCCTGCAAATCGCGCGGCGTAGCGGAGTTCATGTTAAGCCGACCCGTGAGTCGTTCGAGGTCTGCAATCTCTTTGAGCAGGGCACGCAGGCGGTCGCGTTTCATCTGCGACGCGTAAAGCTCCTCGACGGCGCTCAAGCGCGCTTCAATCTCACCTTTGCGCAAGGATGGCCTCAACAGCCAAGAGCGCAATGTGCGCGCTCCCATTCCCGTCACCGTCTCGTCAATGACATCCAGAACGGTGCGACCACGCCCCGCTGCGGCCTGTGCTTCTGTTAGCTCCAGATTTCTTACCGTCACGTTATCGAGGACGAGATAATCCTGCGGTTCAAAGTACGTCAGGTCTGTGATGTGCGCGGCGGCGGCGCGCTGTGTCTCCTGCGCATAACGCAGGCACGCTCCGGCTGCGCGAATCGCTTCCGCCTTGCCCTCTAAGCCGTAGCCTTCGAGCGTCAACGCTCCGAACTGCGCGCACAACAGGGCGCTGCATGAATCGTACTGCCACAGCCAGTCATCCAAAGGCGTCAAGGTCGCGCCGCCGAAGGCCGCTGCTTTGTCCCTTGAATAGTCACTGCTAGAGCGTGCAGATTTTGCAGATGAAGAACGACGAGAAGCCTGTTCATCATTATCCAGAGGCAGCGGCGCTGTGCGTCCCTCGCCGTCATGCGCGGCGCTTTTAACAAGCGGCGTGAGCGAAGCGGGAAAGAGCACTTCACGCGGCACATATGATTCCACGTCCGATTTGATGCGCGCCCATGCGTCGCGCCCTGTGGCCTCGGTGGCACGAAATTCACCCGTTGATAAATCCAGATAGGCCGCCGCCAAACGCTCTCCGCTGCCGCAGAGGGCGGCGAGATAAACAGACTCACGCTGGTCTAGCAACTGCGGGTCAATCGCCGTGCCGGGCGTTATGATGCGGACGACTTCGCGCCTGACAAGCTTCTTCGTCTGCGTTGGGTCTTCAGTTTGTTCGCAGATGGCGACGCGGTAGCCTTTGCGTACGAGTCGGGCGATGTGCGTCGCTGCGGCGTGATGCGGCATGCCGCACATGGGGATCGGCTCGCCGCGCTCCTTATGCCGAGCCGTCAGTGTAATCTCCAACTCACGCGCGCCCGTCAGCGCGTCGTCAAAAAAGAGTTCGTAGAAATCGCCGAGGCGAAAAAAAAGGAGTGTGCCCGGATGCTGCTGCTTTAATTCATGATACTGCCGCAACATTGGCGTCGATGTGGTCATAATAGGTCAAAGCTGAGAGCCGGCGAAAGCTTTCGTTCACAGCATCAAGGTCGTTCGCCCAATGCTCTATAATCAAGTATTTGAAAGCCTACACGGAGAGGTGCGAGCAAAGCAAGCGGCGGCTGTCGTGAAAATCTTTAAGGTGCTGACATAGAAACTTGCCTTCTTCTTTTTTCGTATGTCGGCGTATAAAGATAGGCCCGCTCCGAAGTGCTTGCATAGTAAGAGGCTGGCATCGTAAGGTTAATCGAGATTATGTCGAACGCAATCTGTCCCAATTGTGGCGCAGCCCTGGTCGGCGGAGCGAAGTTTTGTCGTCAATGTGGACGACTAGTCAATACGGCGAACGCGCAGAGCGTAACAGAGGCTACAACGCGAACGCTGCGAACGCCCGCAGACTATGGCGCTCAGCCGACAGACATTTTCTCTGCGCAGCCCACAAGCCCGGCCTACATGGCTCCCGGCCAAACGCCGCAGCCACCGGCTTATACGACCAGCCATCTTGAGCAGAGTGGACGTAAGAGCAGTGCTTGGTTAATCGGTCTCCTAGCAGCGCTTTTCGTCGTCTCGCTCGTCGCTTCACTCTTTGCGCTAGGAATTATCAAGATTAACAGCGGCCAGACCCCGCCGCAGCCACCGTCTACTACCGCACCGCAGCCGCCGACAACTACCGTTCCCGATGGCCCACCTCCGCCGCCGCAGCCGCCAGACACGCCGAACGGTTCTAGTTCCATCAGCCGCTCTTTCATTTATCCAGGCGCTGAAACCATGATGGATATGACGCGGGCAGGCGGCGTGGATTTGCTCCAATTGAAAACGCAGGACTCTTATCAAAAAGTGCTCGACTGGTATATAGCCAAGATGAAGCCCAAAGACATAAGTAGATTGCCGGGCCAGAATGCCATCCTAAAATCTGATAAGTTGATGGCGATAATCAACTCGTCGAATGAAGGGACGATGATTATGCTGAAAGAGATTGATGACATGGATATTGACATGGACATGGATATGGATAAATAGCCCTCTCCGTTTCAAATCTTCATCAGCAACTGTAAAGAAAAAAAGAGCGCCCCGACAGCTTATTGCCGGGGCGCTCTTTTTTTAATCAGATGTAAAGCTCTTCGAGTTCCGGTAAACGCGGCAGGAGATACTCTCTCTCCTGCGTGCTGATTACTGTGTGGTCTCGATAAAGCCTTTCAGCAGACGCGCGCGAGAAGGATGGCGCAGCTTACGCAGTGCCTTCGCTTCAATCTGTCGTATGCGTTCGCGCGTGACGGAGAAATCCTGCCCGACCTCTTCGAGCGTGTGCTCCTCGCCTATTGGGCCGAGGCCGTAACGCATCTTGATGACCTTCTCCTCGCGCGGGCTAAGAGTCGCCAATACCTCGTCCGTAATTTCCCGCAGATTCGATGCCACTACGGATTCAGCCGGACTGACACGCGATTTGTCTTCGATGAAATCGCCAAGCTGCGAGTCTTCTTCCTGGCCGATGGGCGTCTCAAGACTGATAGGCTGTTGCGCCATCTTGAAGACCTGCCGAACCTTCGACACAGGCATATCAACACGCTGAGCAATCTCTTCGCTCGTCGGCTCACGCCCTAACTCCTGCACCAGTGCGCGCGAGGTTCGGACAAGTTTATTAATCGTCTCAATCATGTGGACAGGAATACGAATGGTGCGCGCCTGGTCAGCAATCGCACGCGTAATCGCCTGACGAATCCACCACGTCGCGTAGGTCGAAAATTTATAGCCGCGTCGCCACTCGAATTTATCCACACCCCTCATCAAACCGATGTTGCCTTCCTGAATGAGGTCCAGAAACTGCAATCCACGATTGGTGTATTTCTTGGCAATCGAGACGACCAGACGCAAATTGGCTTCCGTCAACTCGCGCTTGGCCTGCACGGTTTGAGCCTCGCTCGCGGCAATCGAATGATGCGAGCGACGGATTTCGACCGGCGATAGTCCCGTTTCACTTTCAATCTGCTTGAGTTGGCGTTTGGCGGCGCTGATGTGCCGCTTGTACTCTTTCTCCTGCTCCGGCTTAATCCGTTTCTGATTGAGCTTCTCAGTATACTTTTCGATTTCGCGCTCTTGCACGCGCACAGCTTTGAAGGCAGCGCCAATCGAGTCAATCAAACGCTGACGAGCGCTTTCCTTGAGCTTGAGTTGCTTGATTTCGCGCGCCAGGTCTAACCGGATGCGCGCGAGCTTACGGCGCAGGCGGAGCAGCTTCTTGCTCTTTTTGCTGCGCGAGAGCAACTGTTCGGCGCGCAGCTTTTCCAGTTCTTTAATGCCGCTGTAAAAAAGATGACCGATGCGCTCGAAGCCTTCGAGCGTACGGCGCAGATACTCGTCGGCCTTGTCCTCCAACTCGCCCATCTCTATCTGGTCGGAGAGCGCAACGACATCGCGCAGATTGAGCTTCCCGGCTTCAAGCTCGACGCCGATGCTCAATAGCTCTCGCAGAGCCAGATACGAACGCGAAAGCGCCTTGTGAGTTCTGACCTGCCCGCGCTCGATGCGTTGCGCGATGGCAACTTCCTGTTCGCGCGTCAAGAGCGGCACAGTGCCCATCTGTCGCAGGTACGTGCGAACGGGATCGCTGGATTTATCCTCGACGCCCGCCGAGAGATCAAGCTCATCCTCGTCGTCTACGGAGAGGTCGCCATCTTCTGTCACCGTTTGCGAGGCGACATCTTCCAGCAACAACTCGTCCGTGTCTGCCTCCGTCAGGCTGGTGCCGCCGAGCTTTTGCAGAACTTCTTCAATCCTACCTGTTGCCAGAGCCTCGTCCTGATGCTCGCCGTCGAACGGCAAGTACTTGTCGGTCGTCAGCCCCAGCGTCGAAATTCCACCCTCATTCATATTCTTCTCAGCCATATCCAAAGTCCCGCGCGCCCTTCCGAAACAGTCCGGGTTAACCTACACGCTTAAACCTTTCTCTCCAAAGGAGAAACCGAGACGGACTGTTTCAGTAACGAGTCGGTTTCCAGTCACTCTGACAAGCGTGTCAGTGGTGATACGCATTGGATGATAAAAAAGATTGAAAAGTTTAATGGCCTAGCCAACTTTACCGGCTAAATGTTGAAATAGTTTCGCATCCGGCCTGCCGCCCCTCTCGTCAGATGAAACAAGATGCAAAAATTCTGTCAATTCAGACGAGGTTGCAGGGCATCCAGCCAGCGCGGCGCAACGGTTTACTCCCCTCATTTATCTATTTACAATGACATCCTCACGACAATATACGATTTTTGCTCTGAAAGCGAGTTATTTCGCTTGACCAGGCAGGACAATCAGGGGAGGACTGCCTCCCTGCGGCGAAGGGTGCTATCATCCGCACCGGTTTCCTATTAATGAGAAACGATGAAAGCGATACGAATTCACGAATTCGGCGGGCCGGAAGTAATGCGGCTTGAAGACGTGCCTGAGCCGCGGGCGGGCGCGGGACAGGTCATCGTAAAAGTTATGGCAGCAGGGGTTAATCCGGTTGATGCCTATATTCGTGCGGGTGCGCACGCGCGTCGCCCGGATTTGCCATATACACCGGGGATGGACGCTGCGGGGATAGTCGCAGCCGTCGGCGAAGGCGTAGGGCGCGTACAGTTGGGAGATAGAGTCTACATCAGTGGCACACTGAGCGGCGCGTACGCAGAATTAGCGCTCTGCGACCAGACGCAGGTTTACAGGCTGCCGGAAGGTATCTCTTTCTCACAGGGCGCGGCGGTAAACGTGCCTTACGCCACGGCTTACCGCGCTCTGTTTCAACGCGCACACGCTGTTGCGGGAGAGACAGTCCTGATTCATGGCGCGAGCGGCGGCGTCGGCATCGCCGCTGTGCAGTTAGCGCGGGCAGCCGGATTGATTGTGATTGGAACGGGCGGCACAGAGAAGGGGCGGCAACTGGTTAAAGAACAGGGCGCGCATCACGTGCTAGACCATCGCGCAGCAGATTATCTCGCACAGGTGTTGGCGCTGACGAACAAGCTCGGCGTAAACGTTGTGTTGGAGATGCTGGCAAACGTGAACCTGGGCAATGATTTGAACGTTTTAGCTCAGGGCGGGCGGGTGGTTGTGATCGGTAATCGCGGCACAGTGGAGATTGACCCGCGGGCGGCGATGACGAGAGACGCAACGATTTTAGGCATGTCACTGTTTAATGCTTCAGCCGCCGAGATGTCTAGCATTCACGCGGCGCTCGTCGCAGGATTGGAAAACGGTACGTTGCGCCCCGTCGTCGGCCACGAAATGGCGCTGGCCGATGCGCCCGCCGCTCATCGCGCAGTTATGGAAGCGAGAGCATACGGCAAAATCGTCCTGCTGCCTTGAGCCTGGCTGTTAACGCTCGACAAAACACATCTCAGTCATGTGCCTTTGGTCTGCTGCTAAGACTGCTGGCGCGTTGGCCGCTTGATTGATTTTCGGTTGTTGTGAGAAATTAAAGCTTCATTCCTTGTTTTAATTCACGTAATCCGATGGAGAGTTGAGATGCCCCAAAGTCGTAAACGGCAAACTTCTAAGGCGAGAAGACCATCGCCGCAAATTAACCAGAACAGGCAAGCCGCCCCGCCAAAAAGAAATGATAAAAAGACGCGAGTCATCGCGGGCGTCGTCATCGCCGCATTGCTCGGCGCGGGCCTCGTTTATCTACTGGCGTTTAGAGGAAGAAACGCCGCCAGCGGTAAAGAGGTGACGACAGCTTCCGGGCTGAAATACGTTGATCTAGTCGAAGGCACAGGCCCGACTCCGCAACTCGGACAAACCGTTGTCGTCCACTACACAGGCACGCTGCAAAACGGGACTAAATTCGATAGCTCGGTCGATAAAAACCGCCCGTTCTCTTTTCCCATCGGTCGCGGCAGCGTTATCAAGGGATGGGACGAAGGACTGATGACGATGAAGGTCGGCGGGAAAAGAAAATTGATTATTCCTCCTAAGCTGGGCTACGGAAATCAAGACCAGCCGAACATTCCGGCCAACTCAACTCTCATCTTCGACGTAGAGATGCTCGGAATCAAGTGAACGAAAATGCGCCGCATGCTCTGTAAGCTTGCGGCGCATTCGTGATTCGCAGACGACGCAGGACGGGCCTGTCCTTATTACTTGAAAGTTATCAGGACGTTGACCGTTCGATTATCGCGGTTCGGCTTATATTCTACCTTGCTCTCCTGCACGGCGAACCCTGCGGCGGCAAGTTCGGTCATAGCTTTTTTGACGAACGCTTCATCGTAAGACGTATCGAAAGCCGCGCTCGTCTCAAGCTTCCAGCCTAGCTTGATTCGTTCCGTCAGCGCTTCCGGCAGGCCCTTGATTTCCAATGCTCCCATGCGGTACTGCCCCCCTTCCGTCACGTTGTAGCGATAGCTAACGCGACGATTGGAGTCGTCAAACACGGGCACGGCAGACTCGACGCGCGCTTCAATGTAGCCTCTCTTTCCGTAAGCCTCGGAAATAAGAACGCTGCCCTTATCAATCTTAAGTCCATCGGCGCGCTCGCCCGGCTTCATCCCCAGCGCGGCTGACAATTCCTGCGCCGTCAGAACAGAGTTGCCAGTCCATTCTGCGTTTCCCCAAGTATAAATCTCTCCTTCGTCAACTTGTAAATTTACGCTGACGCCGTTTTGACAATCAGCATCGGAGCGCAGCTTTACAACCGGGTCAAGGAAACTGGCGCGCAGGTGTCCGCGCTGGCGGTAGATTGGAAGCAGGTTGATTCTGGCAAAGGTCAGAACATCCTCACGCGAGTAGTCCTGTTCAAAGAGCGGCTTGGAGGCTTTCAGCAAATCGCTTTCCTTCACGTCCTTTGTGCCTGGGAAAAGCAGGGCGCAAATGGGAAGCCTGATGCCTTTGACGTTGAAGATGTATCTGGAATTTTTTCCCGTCGCACCGGCTGCCGATAAATACTCGACGTGGCCCTGAATCTTTCGCGCATTGAGCAAGCCTTGGAGCGCCCGCTTGATATTGTCTGGCATCTCGCCGGTTTCGGGCGCTGTCCCGTCGAAGGACGGCACTTCGCGGCGAATTGCTTCGAGCAACTCCTGTTCGCTGAACCAGACGAAGTTATCGAAAACAACCGGCACAGTCGCTTTCACTTCTTCGACTTCAAACGTGATGGTCGCCTGATCTTTGGCAGAGCGAAAACGGAAGCTCAGCTTTTTGAACAGACCGCTGCTCATCAAGCGAGTGGCCGCTTCGTCAGCCGCCTGAATATCTATCGGCTGGCCCAGTTGCAGGCCGCTCTCCGAGACCACCTGCTCCTTCGTATAGCGCTCAAGCCCGTTCACTTCAATCTTACCGAGCCGCAACACTTTCGCCGCAGGCTGAGCCTCTGCGCCATTACAGGCCAACAGAAAAAGAGCGAGCAAAAGGAACGGCAACGCCGGACGATTTCGACGGTCAGGGGCATTTCTATTCAAAAGGCGGAACAGGCGAGGGGCAAACATGAAATCTCCTTGCTTCGCAAAATAATCTCTGCCTGAATTTATTCTCTAAGAATGATTACCGGAACTCGTCAAAAAGTTATGGCCTCTGACGGGCGCGCTTAGAGTAAAGAAATAATTGGCCCAATCCTTGCAGCGTTGGCGCGGCAAGCGTTTTATCTACTCTGTCACTTTGAGGCTGTACCCCTGACTTAATCCGAGCACAAACTTCTCCCACTTTTTCTGGAAAGCGCGCAGGTCATTCTCGCCCAAAACTTTCTGTAAACTCAGGTAGCCGGTCGGGTCTGTAGATTGGTTTGCGGTAAACTCGCGGTAGAGCTTTACCAGCAGCCCGTTCTCCTGTAGATAGTAGCAGAGGTAGCGCGACTGGCCGTAGTTTGTGCCCTTGTCTTGACGATAAAAAGCCTCCGGCGTCATCTCCATGAGGGTCTTGAAGGGCGGCACTGCGCCAGCCTTGATGGCACGCTGCAAATCCGGCAGACGCCAGTTGGGAAAGCCGTAGATGTGACCATCCACCTCGCCGGATTGTTCGTAGAGCGAAGCCAAGCCTTCGTTGAACCAGGGCGGGCAGGCCGGAAAGTTTGCTTCGATAAAAGGATGGACGATTTCATGTACGAGAGTGCCGCCGCCCGTTTCGATATTCATGATGAGCGCGCGATGAGCGCTTGAATAGTAGCCGTAAGGCGTGTCAGGCTCATCATTGAAAATCGCGCGCGTGTTTCGTTTATATGAATCGGTATTCTTAAAGAGCCAGATGTTTAGAATCTCTGGCGGGTCTTTGGTGAAGTAATCTTTCTTGAGCAGGTCAACAGTCCACTTAACCGTGTCAACGGCGCGCTCGCGTACAACCTCGGCCCGTTCATCGCCGATGACGACGAACGGCGGCTGGACGACGAACGTAAAATCATTCTTCGGCAGTTGTTTTTTGAGTCGCGCGATGTGTTGCTCAAAGTCTGCGGCGGTGAATTTGTCGGGGGCTGTGGCGGGCATCTGCTGCGCGTTGGCAAGAGCGTTTGGCTGTTGAGCGACTTCTGCGCTCTTCGATGGCGAGCCGCAACGGTTGCTCGCAATCATGAGCAGCAAGATTGTTAGCGCCAAAAGCCTTTGATACATAACAGCGAAGCTTTCACAAACAGCGATAGTGTCGGCTCTCAAGATTCTTTTACACTGACGGATGCAGGTGAAGCAAATTGCGGGGCTAAAGGAGAGGGGATGCCGGAAACGGCGGATGTCGTAATCATCGGCGGCGGAATCGTCGGCGCGAGCGTGGCCTATCATCTGGCCGAAGCGGGCTGTACGAATGTTCTCATCCTTGAGCGTGAAGCGGCGCAGGGGCTTGGCTCAACTGGACGCGCGACGGGCGGCGTGCGCGCGCAGTTTGCTACCTCCATCAACATACAGATGTCGCGCTACTCGATTGACTTCCTCGCACACTTTGCAGAGGCGACCGGTTACGAGTCTGGCTACGACCCTGCTGGATATCTGTTTCTGGCAACGAACGAGCGCGAGTTGGAGTATCTAAAAGCGAACCGCGAGCGACAGAGAAGGGAAGGCTTGACTAACGTAGAGATTGTCGACGCGGCGTTGATTGCGGAAATGATTCCGCAGTTGCGGACAAGCGATGTGGTCGGAGGCTCTTTCTGCCAGACGGACGGGTTTATCAAACCCCTCAGTATTCTGCGCGGCTTTACAGAACGCGCAAGGGAGCGCGGCGTCAGGCTCTGGCTTGAGACAGAAGTGACGGGCATAGAGGTTGAGGGCGGGCGTGTATCGGGTGTGATGACGACGCGCGGAAAGGTTTCGACGCGGGCGGTTGTTAACGCGACGGGAGCATGGGCGGCGTTGGTGGCGCAACTTGCAGGTGTCTCGATTCCCGTTGTCCCGTTGCGGCGGCAGTTGGTGAGTTTGAAGCAGACGGCGGCGATGCCAGAGCGTTTTCCGATGGTGATTGATATGTCGGACGGCTTTCACTTTCGCCCTGACTCACTGGCCGCAGCTTCGCCGGGAGTGTTGCTGGCATGGCCCGACCCGGACGAGAGGCCGGGCTTTGAGACAGAGTTTGAGCCGGAGTTTGCCGCAAAAATCTTGCCGCGTGCGGCGCATAGAGTGCCGTGTCTGGCTAACGCGTCGATAGAGCCAGAGCGTTGCCGCGCAGGGTTGTACGAGGTAACACCGGATCATCATGCGATTATCGGAGAGACGCCGGACGTGCGCGGGCTGTTCCTCGCCAATGGCTTTAGCGGCCACGGCGTCATGCACTCGCCCGCGACGGGTTGCGTTGTTTCGGAAATGATTCTCGACGGGCAGGCTCACACACTTGATGTTTCGATGCTGGGCGTCGAAAGATTCGCGGGCGGTCGTCTGTTGGAAGAGACTTCGGTGATTTGAGGGTAGGTTAAGAATGTCGATCGACGAAGCAAAAACAGTTTCATGCAAAGGCGCAGAGCAAAGAAAAACAGAAGCTCGCAAAGAAGAAGCAGATAGTTTTCTTTGCGCCTTCGGTATTTTGTTTCTTTGCGCCTTTGCGCGAAACTGGACTTCGCACTGTCACGCGCCTTAATTTAATCAAAGCAATTATCGCTGTTAACGGAGGCTGGATGCAGCATCAAATGTTTCGCTACTTTTCAATCGTGTGCCTGTCGCTTGTCGTGTTCGTGCAGGGACAGGCAGTAAGTTTTCAAACGGCAATGCCAAACGAAAGCAGCGTTGCTGCCGGGCAGTCGCAGGCGAGTCAACAACCAGCGTGGATGAAAGATTCAATATCAAAGATGGAGAAAGAATTAATCGCAAAATACGGCGAGGGTCAACGCTTGCGCGTCGAGCGTGGGTTGAAGCAGGTGTCGAGCTTCTGGCGGGCGGAGGATGGTGACCGGAATGTCTTTGAGGAATTCGTGCGGGCGAACTTCGCAGGCGAGCAGGCAACGCTCGATGCGATGTTCGAGCGCTTTCAGCGTAACCTGGAGCAACTCGACGGGCACATGGGAGAGATTGCCAGAGAGTTTCGCCAGCAGTCAGCCCTGGACATTGGGCCAGTGCTACCGTTCGATGAGATGTTCGAGGGCTACGAGCCGTCTGCGCACGTGATTGACGACTTCTTTAAGAATAAGCTGGCGTTTACGGTGTTGCTGAATTTCCCTTTGACGACGCTGGCCGAGCGTTTGACTGAGGGTGAGCGGTGGTCGCGGCGGCAGTGGGCCGAGACGAGGCTGGCGCAGCGCTTTTCCAAGCGTATTCCGGCGAGCGTGAATCTGGCGATAGCGGAGGCGTCGGCGGATGCTGGCCGTTACATCGCGGAGTACAACATCTGGATGCATCATTTGATAGATGAGAAGGGCGCGCGTTTGTTCGCGCCGAAGCTGCGGCTGCTCTCACACTGGAATCTGCGCGACGAAATCAAGGCGGATTACAGCGACACGCAGACGGGGCTGGCGAAGCAGCGCATGATACAGCAGGTGATGGAGCGCATAGTGACGCAGACGATTCCGGCAATCGTCGTCAACAATCCTTCGGTTGATTGGAACCCATTCACGAACGAAGTAAAGCCTGCGGCGGTCAAAGACTTTGAGGAAGGAGCAATTCCTGAAGCGGCGAAGAGGAGCGCGACACCGACGAATGCGCCTGAGCCTGACACGCGTTACGCGAAGTTGTTGCTGACGTATCAGGCATCGAGGAAGGCAGACCCGTATTCGCCGACAGCGCCGACTCTGATTGCGCGCCGCTTCGACGAGAATCGTGAGATACCAGAAGCACGCATGAAGGCGATGCTGGAACAGGTGCTTTCGTCGCCGCACGTGGCGGAAGTGGCGAAGCTGATTGAGGCGCGTCTGGGTAGACCGCTTGAGCCGTTCGACATCTGGTACAACGGCTTTCGTCCACGCGGCGCTTACACGGAGGCACAGTTGGACGAGATAGTAGCGAAGAGGTATCCGACCGCTGAAGCTTACAAGCGTGACATGCCGAACCTGCTCATGCAGCTTGGCTTCACCAAAGAGAGGGCAGAGTATCTGGCCGCGAACATAGTGGTTGACCCTGCGCGGGGTTCGGGCCACGCATTGGGCGCTGGGATGCGGGGCGTGAAGACGCATCTTCGCACGCGCGTCGAAAAGAGCGGGATGAACTACAAAGGCTTTAACATCGCGGTGCATGAGATGGGCCACAACGTAGAGCAGACTCTTTCACTGAACAACATAGACCACACGCTGTTGCAGGGAGTGCCGAACACGGCGTTCACGGAAGCGCTGGCGTTCGTCTTTCAGGGGCACGACCTTGAACTGCTCGGTCTGGCAAAGCCTGACAAGCAGGCGCAGGCGCTCAAGACGATAAATGATTTCTGGGCGACGTATGAAATAGCTGGCGTGGCGCTCGTGGACATGGAAGTATGGCATTGGATGTACGATCATCCGAACGCGACGCCAGCAGAGTTGAAGGAAGCGACGTTGCGCATCTCGAAAGACCTCTGGAACAGGTATTACGCGCCCGTTTTTAAGAAGCGCGACGTAGTGTTGCTCGGTATCTACTCGCACATGATTGATTCCTTCCTCTATCTGCCGGATTACCCAATCGGCCACATGATAGCGTTTCAGATAGAGGAGCAGATGTTGAAGGCCGGAAACATCGGCGCGGAGTTTGAGAGGATGGCGACGACGGGCAGCATCGTGCCTGACCTCTGGATGAAGAAGGCGACGGGCGCTCCCGTCGGGCCGGAGGCGCTCTTGACGGCGACCAGCCGCGCTCTGGCCGACATTGGGCGAGCAGGGAAATAGGCCGCGCGCAAAATAATTGCAAAAATAGCTGCAAAACTGCCGCCGACGCGTGCCAACACGCCCGCAGCACGCGCAAATATGACGGCAGCACGCGCAGAAGCGACCCCTGCACGCGCAAACACGACTAATTGACGCTCAAAGACGCCCGCAGCAGTAGGAAAAGCGACGGCTGCGCGCTCAAATCATTCGGCTGCGAGCGCAAACACGCCCGCCGCAAGCGTAAATAAGACCGCTACGCGCAGAAAAACGACCGCTGCTCCTGCAAAAGCGGTCGTTTTGCGCTTTCTGGCGGTCGTTTTGCGCTTTCCAGCAGTCATGGCGTGCCTTCCGGCGAGCGTGACGCGCCCAACGGCGAGCGTGAGGCGCTTTCTAATGGCTTTTGAACAGTTTACAGCGATTCCGGCGCGCGTACCGACGACGGCGCGGCGCGTACACATGTCGGCGGGACGTAAACACATGTCGGCGAGACGCGTACACATGCCGGCGAGACGCGTACCGACGGTGGCGAGACGCGAACACATCGCGGCGAGACGTGAACACATGTCGGCGCGGCTCGAACACATCTCCGCGAGAGGCGTACACATGGCCGCGAGGCGTGAAAACATGCGCGCGAGACGTGAACACATGTCGGCGAGACGTGAAAAGATGCTGGCGAGACGTGTATAGATGTCGGCGGGGCGTGAAAACTTGTCGGCGGGATGCGTACAGATGTCGGCGGTGCTGGCAGAGATGTCGGCGACATCCCTACAATCGAGGGCGGCATGCAAAAAGTTGACCGCGACATGCGAAAAGTCTACGGCGGCATACGAAAAGTTGACGGCGGCATGCGTATAGCGGATGGCGGCACGTGTAAAGTTGACGGCGGCGCGTGTAAAGTTGATGGCGGCATGAGTAAAACCGACGGCGGCACGCGTTGAAATGAGTGTTGCGCGGTGCAAAACGAGCGCGGCGGGCTTAGGAATGAGTCCCGCGCGGGCATCATTGGCTGCTGAATGGGCCGAAATCGTTAGCGCAGGGCAGCGAGGGAGCATTGCGGGCGGTTTTTTTCTAGTCTGAGGCAGTTTTCTTCCAGTCGCAGGCGGGTTTCTTCCAATAGCTGATGGGTTTCCTCTAGTCGCAGACGGTTTTCCTTTGGTCGCAGGTGGTTTTCCTCTGGTCGCGGGCGCTGTTCTGCCGGTTGTCGTCTTGAAATCGTGCGGCGGGTGGGGTGTTGTCTCGGCGGGTCAGTCGTTATCGCTGGTTGAAGGGTTAGTGTCTCCTGCGACCTTGACGAGGGTGTCAGCGCCGACGGGTTTGTTGTCGGTAGGGCCTTTGATGGCTGCGGCGGCGGTCGTCTCGCCTGCGCTTTCCACGTCGCCGACGCCGCCCGACGTAGCCTCAACCTGCGTTGCATCGTCTTCGGTTCTCTTTGCCTCTTCCATTTGCGCTGTCCTTTTTCGTTAAAGCAAGACGAGAGTTGTGCTATCGAGCAATCGGGTCGAATGGGTTGCTGAAGCTATAGAGTAAACACTAGAGGTTACTCTCTATCTAAAAGCCGGGTCGTGTGTTCCGTGACACTGGGCGGCGGTTGTGCCAACTCTGCTGTTCTCACACGCTGCCCGCCGGTCGTATTTACCCAAGCGCTCGATGCCGGAGGTAGCGCGTTGCCCTGAGGTGTCGCCGCCAGCCTGTGCGGCTGCGCCTTGAGGCTTTTCTCTGAGGCCGTCTCTTCGCCAAAGAAGCGCGCATAAAGCATCATGGCGAGTCCCGTCAGGAAAATCGTGAACGGTATCATTAAAGGCACAGGATTATCTGCCAGAATACTGAACCCGAAAAAGATAGGCACCAGCACGCCGCTCAAAAACATCAACTTTGCCCCGCGACGGATTCCCTTGCGCCTTGGCGACATCGACGTGGCGGGCGCATCTTCCTCGCGCGCGGCAAGAACGCCGCCGTTCGCCACCCACTCCGCCAGCCCGCTAATCGCAAGACCACAACGCGAACAGAATCGCATCTCGTCCGTGACCTGTTCCATCCCGCACTTAGGACAATACATAAAAACTCCCGCCAACAGTAACCGTTATCGAACCTAAGACAGTACGCCGCGCCTTTCAGCAAAGTTCACAGCCGCACAAACGAGGCTATGCCCGGGAATAGTTCTTTAAGCCGGCCTCTAACAATTATCGGGCCAAAGCCAAGCCCCTGAATTTCGCCAGCCGGACTCCAAAATGTACTAAGCGTAATTATCATTTTTCCACTCACGTCTCGAAACGCCCAACGAGTTAGACAGAATCTTTCAACATAAACACACGCGGCGGCTCGTTTTTGTTGAAGCAGGAATCCAGGCGCATTATCTGAAACTTCTACGCGCTGCTCAAGGGTGAAAGATGCAGTTGAGATATTAGTTTTTAATATATTTTAATATCGAAATTTTGCCGACTGACTGCAACCTTTGACTCTTAACGGCGTATCTGTCAGCTTAGCAGCGCAATAATCTACGGGCTTGTGGCCTGACGGTCTGCCTCAAGCCGCAGCACAAACTGTCTCGATATTGATTGATGAGTAAGAAGATGAAGATTGTGCAGGAAACAGGCAGCCACTTTGATTTGAAGGACAACGAGTCTGGAAATTTGCTTGAAGAGATTCTCGCTCGTCCTCTCTTCGCTCATCTGGCGACCAATTCAGAGCATGGGCCAAGGGAATCGCCCGTCTGGTTTTTGTGGGAAGATGAAGCCGTCTGGATTATCGGCAATTACAAGACGGACACTTTCCCTTCGCGCATCGAAGCCGAGCCGCGCTGCGCTCTGGGCATCGTTGACTTTGAACGCTCAACCGGGCTGGTGCAGCACGTAGGCTTTCGCGGGCAGGCACATCTCCTGCCCCATGATGCGGAACGGTTGAAACGACTCCTACGTCGCTATCTGGGCCAACATCTGGAAAACTGGGACGAGCGATTCACCGAAATCCTCGGCGATACGGACTACGTGTTTGTCCGCTTCACACCGGAAACGGCGGTTGTCCGCGACCAATCTTACAAAGTTAAAACGCGTCCTGATTAGGAGTGAAAATTGACGATGAAAAATACTCTCTCGACGGCCCGGCACTCATCTCGTTGCGGTCTACTCTTCCTGCTGCTCTTCATCGCTCCGCTTTCATCGTCAGCGCAGACGACGGCGGAGCGTCTAAAGGAGATTGATGAGTATGCCTTGAGGGTGATGAAGGAATGGCGCGTGCCGGGGTTTGCGATGGCGATTGTTAAAGACGACGCGTTGATATTTGCCAAGGGCTACGGCGTGCGCAAGCTCGGAGAGACAACGCCCGTTGACGAGCGCACGCTCTTTGCCATCGCGTCAAACACCAAAGCTTTTACCGCCGCCGCGCTGGCGATGCTGGTTGACGAAGGAAAAATCAAGTGGGACGACCCTGTGACGAAGTACCTGCCGGGCTTTCAACTTTACGATGCCTACGTGACGCGCGAGTTAACGGTGCGCGACCTCATCAGCCACCGCAGCGGGCTGGCAACGTTCGGCGGCGACCTGCTCTGGTATGACACGACCTATGGCCGCGACGAAATCCTGCGCCGCATACGCTATCTCAAGCCGACTTCGAGCTTCAGAAGCAAGTACGGCTATCAGAACATCATGTTTCTCGCCGCCGGGCAGGTGGTCGCCGCCGTCGCGGGTAAGAGTTGGGACGACTTTATCAAAGAGAGGTTTCTCATCCCGCTCGGTATGACGACGACTACGACCAGCATCACAGCCTTCAAAAGCACTGACAACGTGGCGAGTCCGCACAACGAGTTGGACGGAAAACTACGCGTCGTGCGCTACAGCAACGTTGACGGTGTTGGCCCGGCGGCCTCGCTTAATTCTAACGTCGCGGAGATGGCCCAGTGGATCAGGCTGCAACTCGGTCGCGGAAAATATAACGGCAAGCAGTTCTTCAGCCCCGCTGCTGCAAGAGAGATGTGGTCGCCGCAGACCATCATCCAGATCAGCGAGGCGGGCGAGAAGTTTAACCCGACGCGCCACTTCAATACCTACGGCCTCGGCTGGTTTGTCAGCGACTATCAAGGGCGAAAAGTTGTCTCGCACGGCGGCGGCCTTGACGGAATGATTTCGCAGGTCGCAATGATGCCGGAAGAAAACCTTGGCGTCGTCGTCCTCAGCAACAGCGAGACTTCGTTGCCTTCCATTATGGTGAACAAGGTCTTCGATACGTTTCTCGGAGTCCCGAAGCGCGATTGGAGCGCGGAGATTCTGGCGCGTGCTAATCAGGCGAAGGCGGCGGGTGAAGCAGAGGAAAAGAAACTGGAAGATGAGCGCGCGAAGAACACGAAGCCGTCGCTACAACTTCAGCAGTATGCCGGAACATACACGGGCGTGATGTACGGCGATGCCAGAGTCGCTTTGGAGAACGGCCAGCTTGTCATTCGTCTTGTGGCCTCGCCAAACTTCGTCGGCGACCTTGAGCACTGGCAGTATGATACTTTTCGCGTGAAGTGGCGCGCGAGCGTCAGCTATCCCTTCCCGAAGGGATTCATCACTTTTACCTTAAACGCGCAGGGTAAAGTGGACGAGATGAAGATTGATGTGCCGAATCCTGATTTCGATTTCAAAGAGTTGGAATTCAAGCGCGTCGAATAGTCAGAACTAAGCATCATGCCTGTAGAGCGAAGGCCGCTGACAATTGCTGACAACGGCCTTCGCATTTATCTCTGAATGAGCTTTATTGCGGCTGAATACGCAGGGTGTAGCTACAGATTTCGATTTTCTCGTCAATGGAAACGTTTGTGCGTTCTTCTCTGGGAAGCTCGCGCCCGCTGATGAGGGTCGAGTTTCTGCCCTTTGGCGTCAACCAGAATTGCCCCTGTTCGTCGCGCGTAAGTAGTGCGTGAATACGACTGATTTCGGGGTCTCCCTTGAGCGGGATGTCAACGGTGACAGACCTTGAGCCGCGTCCGATGGTGACCTCCGGTTTTGTAACCGGCAAGACCGCCTGACGAACGCCCTGTTGCCAGACCTCTATGGAGAAAAGAGTGGCGGGGCGGGCGCGCACGACCGTCGGGTCGTCAGTCGCCGGTTCGGTGGAAACGGCTGCCGCGGCTTCGGGCGTGAGGCCGGGCATGGAAGTCTTCAACATTTGATCGCTGGGGCGGGCCGTCACCATCGTGTGACCACTTTCGGTTTCGTCCCAGACGGGCTGCACGCGAAATTCGCCCTTGTTCAGCGTTCCATCGACGCGTAGTTCGACGGCGAAAGATTTAGTGGCAAGCTGTGTTGAGCCTGAAAGTTCGCGCGCGCGTTCCGAGAGCACGTGAAAGAGACCCTGTTCGAGTCCGCGCCGCTTGTCGCCCTGCCAGTCCTTATCGTCATCGCTGCTCAGATAAACGATGTACTCGCGCGGGATGTAAGTTGGCCCACCGGGCGGCGTGAACATCTCGCGCTGCATGACGGCCTCTACTTCGCGCGCCACCTTGACCAGAAATTCTTCCCAGACGCGGCGCGGGCGCGACTGCTCGTCTGCCGCCTCAAGCGGGTCGTCCGCTCCCTCGCCGTCAATCCACCGTCGAATGGATTCAATTAAACCCACTGTGTCTGCTGCTCCTCTCGACTAAAGCCCCGCTTGACTAATTGAACTCCAAAAAATTTTTATGAATCCAGCCGCGCTCCGGAAAATCGGGATTCATATTATCACGCCCGTGTTCAATAACCTGAACTTCGTACCAGCTATTATTAACACGCAGCACGCGCACGCGTGAATTCTGCGCGGCCACGCCCAGGGAGGCGCTGTTTTTGTTCGGCTCTGAACGCAAGTTTACATCAGTTGTCGTTGTCCCTTCACGCCCGACAAGCGAGGGAGAGCCGTTTGCCTGCGGGGGATTATTCTGTGCGCGCCGCCGACTAACGTAAAAATGTGTTGCCAAAAGCATGCCCGCAAAGGCAATGATTATCATTGCCGCCACAAGTGCGCGCAGTCCGCGCTTTGCCAGCGGCGGATTGCCCGCCGCACGATTACGCTCTCGCTGCGAGACATCTGGAAAATCCGCCAGAATCTCCCCGGCCTTCTGTCTCTGTTTTGGCTGCGGGGCTTCCGCCTTCGCCTGCACCATCGAGACGACGATGCGTGGTCGCGCTGCGGCTCCGTTGTCGTGCAATTGAGAAAGGTCGAGCGCGCGGCTGGTATTGAAGGTCGGGCGCGGCGGGGCTATCGTCGCCGTCTCGGAGCGGCTGGCCGAGGGGCGACGACGCGGCTCGCTGTCTGGACGCGGATGCAGAGGTTGCGTCGGCGGCAGAGACGCATCTGACAAATCTTCCCAAAATTCCTGTACGGTTTGATAGCGTACGGCAGGATTGGTCTGCGTTGCTTTCCGTAGCACGCGCAGGATGGATGAAGCCCAGCTTTGACTGGCGATGCTGGGCGGAAGCTCTGTTATCTCATGATGAGAAAAGCGGCGCGGCGCTTCGCCCGCGAGCAGCGTATAAGTCGTCTTTGCCAGCGAGTAAATATCAGCCGCCGGGGTTAGTTGTCTTTGCTTCTCGGTTATCATAGAAGCATCGAGCGGGCCGGTTTGAACGAGCGGATTATGCTCCGGCGCGGCGTAGACATTTGTTCCGACGCGCGTGATAGCGCCTTCGGTCGCTTCGAGCTTGGCGACGCCGAAGTCTGCTATCTTGACGATCTCTCTGTCAGCCGTCAGCAGTAGATTCTGCGGCTTGATGTCTCTGTGAATAACGCCGCATTCGTGCGCGTGCGCCAGACCGGCGCAGACCTGTTCGAGATAAAAGAGGGCGCGGTTTAGAGGAAGCGGCTGCTTGCGGCAGAGCGCACCCATGTCGCCGCCGGGAAGATATTCGATGACCAGATAATGAAAAGTGATTCCGGCAAGGTCGATGGCCGTACCGTGGCCGAGGCGGTTGATGATGTTCGGGTGGCGCACGCGGTCGAGCGCGACCGCCTCGTTCTGGAAATTTTCGATGAGCGTGCGTTCCAGTTCTGAGTCAGGCTCGCCCTGTAGCAAGAGGTTGAGGGCTTTGATGACGACTGTTTGCGGCTCGCCGATGGCGGCGACCGTATCGCGCGCGACGTAAATCTCTGCGTAACTGCCGCGCCCAAGGCAGTCCAGAATGTCGTAGCGACCATCGAGCCTGCACTGCTGTAGTTTAAGTTCCGTCATCCGCTCTCGGTTTTCCGCCGCTGTCCAAATCCTGCACGTGTTTAAGATGCCTGCGGGAGAGTTATTGTTGCGGGGAAGGGGTTGACTCTCCAATATTGGAAACGCCGAAAGGGCTGCCGGTGTTCGAGAGAGGTTGAGTCACGGTCTTATTGACCATATCAAAGACCTCTTCCAAATCCTTAGAGGCTGCCTGAGTCGCCGCGTAGTTATTTGAACGCAGGGCGGCGACCGCCGCCGCCATCTTCGTTTCCACTTTGAGCGAATCACGGCTCGGACGGTCTTTTATTTTTTCCAGCGCCAGCTTAAAAGCGCGGCTCGCCTCGTCGTGCCGGTTTGAGAGCAGCAGGGCGCGCCCGTAGAGATAGAGAAACTGCGGGTCTGCGCTGTCAAACGGTTTGCCGCTCGTCTCAGCCTCCATACGGGTAGCGCTGCCCGCCGGGTCGCGGTCAACTTCGCGCCGTCGCTTGTCAAACTCTGCTTCCGGACTGATGGGAGCAGGCGTAGGCGCTGCACTAACATTTCTATTGTCGGTTGCAGTCGTCAATTCCTGTTTGGCTTGATAGCGGCCAGCAAAATAGGCCGCTGATCCGACACCGAGCACGACCAGCAGCGTCAGGAGCGCACGACCGAGCGAACTGCCACGGCTCGCCGGCGCGGCTGGTTTTGGCTGCGGTTCGGGCGCGACGTTTGAGTTATTAACAGGAATTGGAGCAGCCGCAGTCGACGGGGATTCATTCCCGTCAGCCGCAGGGAAAGCGATTCTTGACGCAGGCGTCAGAGCGGCTGCCGCCGAACTCGCTTCAGGCGCAGCTTTACTAGCATCAGTCGGAGCTTTGGGATTGGGGAAACCTCCCGGCAGCGTTTCGTGCAACGCGCGATTCCTCGCGGCAATCGTGCCTTCATCATCCCCGCCGCCGCCCACGCGGTTGCCGATGCGGACGACGACCGCCGTTAAATTATCCTCCGCGCCCCGCTGGTAACAACGGCGCTTCATCTCCGTGCAGGCTTCTTCAAGGTCGTTGTAGCTGCTCAGGATGTCACGAATCTCGTTGTCTGGAATGTGGCGTGTAATCCCATCGGAGCATAAAAGAAAAGCTGTGCCTTCTTCGACCTCCATGATTTTCATGTCAACTTCGACGCTCTGCTCCGCGCCGAGAGCGCGACTGATGACGTTGCGGCTCGGATGATGCGCGGCCTGTTCGGGCGTCATTCGTCCGGCCCGCACCTCTTCTTCGACGACGGAATGGTCTGCCGTATCGCGAAACAGCTTACCCTCAGGCGTCAGTCGATATAGGCGGGAATCGCCGACGTGGCCGATGGTGGCAATCTTTCCGTCTAAGTGAAGCGCGACGACCGTTGTTGCCATCGCCGCCAGCTTCGGATGCTCGCGCGCCATCTGGTGAATCGAAGCGTTGGCCCGCTGAATCGCCAATTCCATCAAATCTTCTATGTCAGCCCCGACTTCCTGATTGCGAAAAGCATCATCTAAGACTTCCATCGCGGTTTGAGACGCGACCTCGCCCGCATTCGCCCCGCCGACGCCGTCTGCCACCGCAAAGATGCGCCGCTGTGGGTCGGAGAGATACGAATCTTCGTTAAGCGGGCGTTTCTCGCTCAAGCCCCGGTCGCTGATGACAGCCGCTTGAATTTGTAGGGTGCTGGTTTGCTCTTTCATTGAACGGCCTCCGGAATTGAGGGATCGCTTTGGCGCGACCCGCGCCGCGTGCGCGTCGCGGGCTGCGCGTCACGCGTATTCCGGTGCGAGAAGGCCATTAACATTCCGAGCATCGCAAAGCTGGTAATCAAACTGAAACCACCGTGGCTGACAAAGGGCAACGTGATGCCTGTCATCGGCAGAGCGCCCGTCACGCCGCCGATATTGACCAGCGCCTGAAAGCCTATAAACGCCGTCAGCCCGGCGGAGCACAGCTTCGTAAACATATCACGCGCGTCAATCGAAGTGCGAACACCAGCGACGACAAAGACGATGAGCGCGAGAATAACGATAGCGCCGCCCGCTAAGCCTAGCTCTTCGCCGATGGCCGCGTAGATGTAATCCGAATCAGCGACGGGGATGACTTCGGCAAAGCCAAGCCCAAGTCCGCGCCCGGTTGTTCTGCCGGATGCGATGCCGAAGGTGGCCTGCGCCGGTTGAAACGCGACGCGGTCAAACCACACGTCAACGTTAACAGTCTTCTGCATCGCCGGGCTTTGCTCGGCCAACTCTTTCATCGCCGCATTCCTAGAGAGCGCGTCTTCGTATTCCTTCTTCCACCAGGAGACTTCTGGAGAAGGCGGGGTAAAGCCGTCGAGCCAGAGATGAAAGCGTTGTTGAATACGGTCGGGCAGCGCGGCCTGCACGGGGCGAGCGAGCGTCGGCAGGAAGGGAACTTTCTCCTGTATGTCTCGCGGCAGAGCGCCGACCACCAGAACGCTGACGACCAGAACGAGCGAGCCGACGAAGATTAAAAGCTGCGGCCAGCGTCGCACCGCGACCAGATAGAGTGTCGCGTATGCGCCGCTAAAGACGAGAAGCTGTCCGAAGTCCTTCAACGCGAAGAAGGGAATGAAAGGCATCATCGCCATAGCTATTAAGGGCACGATGTCGCGTGCGCGCGGAATGCCCCAGTAGGTGCGCGCCAGATCGCGGTAACGCGCCGTCAGGATTCCGGCAAACCCAAGCAGAAACGGAATCTTTGAAGGCTCCCAGGGCGTCATGTTGCCTCCGGCCTTGCCGAATCTGGAAGTCGCCACCGCCGCCGTCAAAGGCACAAGCGTTATCAGGACGATGATGAAGCTGTGGCGCTGTACCCAGAGCAGAAAGCTATCGCGAGTGCAGAAGACGAATGCGACGGCAAACGCGATGAAGGAGAGAATCGGAATCCACGTCGAGCCGGATGTCAGCGCATTGGAAACGGTATAAGCAGCCTCTCTGACGCGCTCGTTTTCCAAGTCGGTCGGCTTTGCCGGAGTCGGCGGCAATCCCATCAGCTTTTTCTTCTCCGCGTCGTACGTCTCGTTGATGTAGCGCATACGCAGCGTCTCTGTCTTCTCGGCGCGGGCGGCGGCCTTGTTCCGTGCGTTATATTCCGGGTCGCTGTAGAGGCGGTACTGCACCAGCATCCCGATAGAGAAAAGCAGGATGGCAGAGGTGTAGAGCGTCCAGTTGCCCGCAAACTTCATCGCACGCGTCAGCCAGAAGACGAGAATGATAACGGGGACGTACATCAAAAGGTCGCGGATGCCGCTGACCCATGAGGTCTCGTAGCCGCGAATCAGCGCCGCCCGATGCACGGCGTAATAGCTGACGACTTCAAAGCCGATGATGAGAAGCAGTATGAGAAGATGTGACGATGCGCGGTTCTTCATAAGTCAGTAATCCGAAGGACAGTTTCACGCAAAGACGCAAAGACGCGAAGAACAGAAAGAACCGAAAGTGCGTAGCAGAGACGCACCCGTTCTCTTAGCATTCTTCCTTTGCGCCTTTGCGTCTTTGCGTGAAACTCTTATTTCCATTGTGCTGGGCTTCGATTGAACTGTGAACTTAAAAATTAACTGTTACGGCGTAGCTCGCGGTTGCGGCCTTTGTTGTCGCCGTTGATTGTTCGGCGTCGGCTTCGGTGCTGGTTGATTACGATTGGCTGCGGGAGGGCCACCGAGCAGTCCAAGCTCTTTCGCTTTCAGGACGAGCGCTGCCGCGACGGGCGCTGCCGAACGCGAGCCGTAGCCGCCGCCTTCGATGATGACGGCCATCGCAATCTGCGGATTTTCGAGCGGCGCGATGCAGAGAAACCAACCGTCTATGCGCGGCTCAGGCGCGATGACCAGTTGTTCATACTCGCGTATGATATTGCCCTTCGGGTCTTTTTCGACCTTCTTGATTTTCTTCGGCTCGCCCGTCTTCGGGTCATAAACCGGCACATCCTTCTGCGCCGTTCCGGTTTTACCGCCGGAGCTAATGCCTGCTGCCTTGACGGGCGCGAAGACACCGCGCGCCGTCCCGCTCGCACCGCCCGTCACCAATCCCATAATCTCGCGCATACGCGCAGCGAGTTGTGGAGTGATGACCTGGTTGAAGACCTCAGGCGGGCGGTTAAACTCAATCTTCGGCTTCATCAGATTGCCGTTCTGATTGCCGATGGTCGCGGCCAGCAGCGCCATTTGAAACGGCGTCATCTGTCCCGCATAGCCTTGACCATAGCCTTCGAGCGCGAGGTCGAAGCGGTTGAACTTATTGCCGAGCGGCCCCGCGACCATCGTGGCTTCGCGCGGAGCAAGCGCGCGTTTGACAGCATCTGAACTGGCGTTCCAGATTTCCGGCTGGCGGCGACCGCGCGTTGTTTCTACAGGAGTATCATACGCGCCGATGCCGACGAGCTTCGCCGCTTCCTTGACTCGCTCCGGCCCAAGCTTCAAAGCCATCTGCGCGAAATACTGGTTGCATGAGACTTCGTAAGCCCTGTCAATTCCGATGCGCCCGTGAACTTCGCCCGCGCCGCCGTCGTCGAAAATAGGTTTCGCTCCCGGCAAAGCATAAAAGCCGCCGCCGCTGCAGACGAACTCGCTGTCTTGTATGCCGAAGCGGTGCGCGGCAATCATCATCATGGTCTTGAAGGTCGAGCCGGGGATGTAGTAAGAGCCGAGAGCGCGGCTCACGAGTGGCTTATCGCGCTCGTTGGCATCGAGGCGAATCCATGTCGCTTCGTCCTGCACTTCCTTGAGACTGTAGGAAGGATTGCTGTACATCGCCAGCACGTCGCCCGTCTGCGGATTAAGAACGACGACAGCGCCGTGCTTGTCTTTCAATTGGTCTACGGCGGCCTGCTGTAAATCGCGGTCAATCGTCAGCCGCACATCCTGATTAGCTTTCTGCTGAACGTCTTCGCCCTGCATGACCTGCCATGCTTCGGGCACAGCCCCGCTCTGGATGCCGAAGAGTGCGCGCTCCAATCCGGGGTCGCCCCTGTCAGAGCCGAAGAGGTGGGCCATAGCCTTGTCGAGCGGATAGTCTCGAACAATCTGCCCGTTCTGATAGCGATAGAGGGCCAGCGCCTTATCCAGATTGCCGGAGCGGTCAAGAATCCAGCCGCGCAGCGTTGATTCCGAAAGACGACGGTTGCGCAGGTCTTTATAACTCAATTGCTGGAAACGCTCGTTGGTCTCCTGTGCGTAACGCGCCCAGTAGAAGTGAAAGCCAAAGACCGTCAAGGCCAGCACGACGTAGAGCCAGCGCAAGACTTTCAAGCCACGGTTCGTCGAAGTCGAGCCGAGACGCTGACGCACTTCTTCCGGTAAATCTGCGGAGGCGACAGACGATAGCCCCGTGCGACGGCGGCGATTGCGAAACACTGAGAGCAGCAACAAAAGCCCGGCCAGTGCCAACCCGCCCATGTAAATGATGCTTAAAAGCGCCGGTCGCTTTTCGAGCGACTCTCTGACAGGAGAGGGCGCTGCGGCCTCCGCCTGCAAGAATAAAAGGATGACATTCATATCGGGATTAATTTTTTTGTAAGCGAACCTCGACATCGCCGAAGCCGACGACATCACCTTCCTCGATCTGCCGCGCTTCACCGTAAGCGATGCGGCGGCCATTGATAAAAGTGCCGTTGGTCGAGCCTGTGTCGGAGACGAGCAGCGTCCCCTCGCGGTTCATCACCAGCGCCGCGTGAATCTTCGACACGCTGCCGTCATTGATACAAAGCTCGTTATCTTTCCCACGCCCGACGCTCAAACGCTTGCCGCCCGGTCTGAAGTTTAAGGGAAACTCCCGCGTGCCGTTGGCCGTCGTGACACGTGCCGTGACCTTGATGTCGTGAGCGTGTATGTCGCCTTTGGGAATGCGCGGGTCGCCTAGCTGTGCGGCGCGGCGGCGTTCTTCATCCTGCTGTCTTAGCTCTTCTTCAAACTCGCCGAAGGTCGGATCGACGGAAACGCCCGTGGTGAAAATGTCTACTTCGGTTTCGATGGCGACGGGCGCAAACGTGCGATAGCGGCAATCGTTGATGTGGTCAATCGCAGCCGCCAGTATTTCGTGCTCCAACTCCTTAATGATTTCGGGCGGAGCTTCCGAGTGCGTGCCCCACTCGACCTTGAGCTTGAGCAGGTGTGGAGCGAAGCGACCCTTTCGTCCTTCGTCGCGGGCGCGCTCGTCAATCAATCGCTTCATACGCTCGATAAGCTGCGAGGTCGTCAGGCCGCCCGTATTAATCGTCGCCCGACCGAGCTTGCGATCAACGACATCGCCGACGCCTTCCAGTACGCGGCGCAACAGCCTTTCCGGCAAAGCCTCTTTCTGAATGCTTTCGGGTTTTTTGTCCGGCGGATTCTTCATAATTTTTCCACACGCTTAAGGATGCCACAGGTCATATCTTTTTGCGCGGCGACGCCGACCATGACGCCAACGCTCGCGGGGGAGTGAAACCGGATTATTTTTGAACTCGCCGCCATTCTAGCTGAAATCTGTTAAAAATAGTAAGCAGTTGGCGATGGACGGTAGACAATCAAACACAGTTTGAAAATTGTAGAGTGAAAAATTCTACTCAGCAATCTTAATTACCGCCTGCTGTTTACTACTTAGTTTTTACTGCCAACCGCTGACTGTTCTTTGCCTCTCCGCTTCGTAGAGCAAGATGGAGGTGGCGACGGCGACGTTGAGGCTTTCGACGGGTGCGCGCATAGGGATTCTCACGCGCTCGTCTGTCGCTGCCGCTTCCACGGGTTTTATGCCGATTGCTTCCGAGCCGACGACGAGCGCGCTTGGATGCGTCCAATCTATCTCCGTGTGTGTTCGTTCGGCGCGCAGGTCTGTACCGATGATTTGTATGCCGCGCCGCTTGCACCAACCGATTAGCTCTTCAAAGTTCGCGTCAATCCATAAAGGCAGGCGAAAGCTTGAACCCATCGCACCGCGCAGCGCCTTTGGTGAAAAGAGGTCGGTCGTGCCGTGTGTCGTCGCTGCGCCGGTCGCGCCAGCCGCCTCTGCCGTACGAAGGATTGCACCCGCGTTAGAAGGATTGTTGAGTTGGTGCATGATGACGAAAAGGGGAGTGTTTGCTATCGCCTGTTCAAGCGCGGCGCGTCCGGTATGAGGACGAGCGGCGAGGATGACGACGCCCTGCGGCGATTTCGTGTCGGAGAGTGAAGCAAAGACAGCTTCGCTGACGAGGCTGATGCGTTCAATTGTTTTGCCAAGGAGCGGAAACAATCTTGCGCCGCGTTCGTCGCGGGCGAATCTTTCAGTGCAAATCACGCTGTCGATGGCGAGCGACGCACGCGCAGCTTCTAAAGACAGTCGTAAACCCTCTATAAAGATTTGGCCCTGCACTCTTCCTTCACGCACGGCACGGGCGCGACGAGCAAGCTGATTATCGCGGCTGGTAATGACCTCTTTCATCAGACGGCCTTTTCCATGTTGACTTCGACCCAGACGGGCCAGTGGTCTGAGACGCCGAGGCCGCGCGCCACGCCCCAGCGCGTCACTTCAATGCCGCGCACGAAAATCCAATCAGTATGAAGGCGTATCAAGCCAGCGCGCCACGTCGCCACGCCCGTCGCAAAGGGCGTAGTAAAGCCTTCCGCTTCGAGCAGGCGTCGCATCTCGACGCAGGAGCGTCTGGAGAGAGTATTGAAATCGCCGAGCATGATAATCGGCCCTTCTAATTGGCTTGCACAATCAAGGATGGCTCTGTGTTGCTCTAGCTGCCCTTCGATGGAAGCGTGCGGGTCTATGTGCGAGTTGAAGAGGTGAAGCTGGCGAGAGCCGACTTCGATGGTTGCCGCCAACGCCAGACGCGGACGCCAGGCGCACTCAGTCCAAGGCAAAGCCAATCGCTCAGTCTTCGCTAATGGCAAACGACTCAAGAGAGCAATCCCTGTGTCGCCCGTATCATCCGGCGCGATGTGTTCTTCAAAATCCAGATACCACTGTTTCGGCTGTTGCTCTTCATCGCGCGGAAGACCGGCTGTGGCGCTCGCGTAATTCATGCTGAGAGCGGATGCTAACTCGCGCGCGATGTGGTGTCGTCCGGCGCGAGCAGTCTCTTTATCTGTTTCCTGCAATGCTAGAATGTCCACGGGTGGTAAACGCCGACCATCCTTCAACGCTATGGCCGCGCGGCTCAAGTGGCGTTCCACCAGCGAGGCGCGACGATGCGGCAGCGAGAGCCTGACGCGTCGCAGCAGGCTTCCCGTAATTAAAAAAGAGCCGACGGCGTAGCGTATGTTATAGGTGGCGATAATCAGTTTTGAAAGAGTCGCCGGAGTTGCGCCGCTGGCGAAGCTTCCAAGCTCTATGCCGGGCGAATTATCCTGGATGTCTGGAGTTGTAGAGACTGATTCGCTTCGGCGTGCCATGCGCTTCCTATCTTGACGCAAACCATAGCATCAATGCAAAGCTTTTTTCGTCGCTGACGGCGCGAAGAGGAAAGCCGGGGCGACACAATGAAAAGACCCGTTATCGCGGCGATTGACGACATGTTCTTTGCCGCAAAGATACGCGCCACCGCCGAACACCTCTGCATAGAGGTGCGGTTTAGCCGCAGCCTGCAAGGGATTATCGAAGCGGCCCGCGAAACCGAAACAACGCTCATCATCGTTGACCTGCACGCACGGCACTTTGACGCGCTCGCTCTGGCACGAATGCTAAAGACGGACGCACAACTCCGCGCCGTACATCTCTTAGGTTTCTTCTCTCACGTTCAGACGGCTTTGATGTGGCAGGCAAAAGAGGCCGGGTATGATTCCGTTCTACCGCGCTCCGCCTTCAACGGCAGGCTACCGGAAATCTTGGAAGGAAAGATTGAAAAGCAAGTATGAACGATGAACGCGGAACGATGAACTAAGAGCAACTTGTCTATCATTCATCGTTCCGCGTTCCTACTTCATCCTTGCTCTTATGCGGCGCTGCTGTTGTCGGCGAGCAGGCTTCTGAGCATCCATGCGGTCTTTTCGTGTACCTGCATGCGCTGTGTGAGCAAGTCTGCGGTCGGCTCGTCGTGCGCCTGGTCTACGACGGGAAAGATGGAGCGGGCTGTTCTGACAATTGTCTCCTGCCCTTCGACGAGCAAGCGAATCATCTGCGTCGCATCCGGCACGCCTTCGTCTTCCTTGATGGAAGAGAGACGCGCGAAAGCGCTGTAGGTGGCCGGGGCAGGGAATCCGAGCGCGCGTATGCGCTCCGCGATTAAGTCAACGGCCAGTGCCAACTCGTTATACTGCTGCTCAAACATCAAATGCAGCGTTTGGAACATCGGCCCTGTGACGTTCCAATGAAAATTGTGCGTCTTCAGGTAGAGCGTGTAGGTGTCTGCGAGCAGCCGCGAGAGACCTTCGATAATCTCTCGGCGCTCATTCTCGCCAATGCCGATATTAATTGGCATCGCATTTACTTCCATTCCAACTTTACTGGACATACTCGGAAACCTCCTCGAATGATAACCGTCTTGAAAATTAACCAACCGGCGTCGGCGCAATCACTTCATGAATCGCACGCACTTCGTCAACAAGCTGGTCGTATTGCGCGAGCGTCAAAGCCTGTGCGCCGTCCGAGAGCGCACGCTCCGGCTGGTCGTGGACTTCTATAATCAAACCGTCAGCGCCGACCGCCACGCCTGCGCGCGCCAGCGGCGTGACCATGTAGTTTTTCCCTGTGCCGTGCGAAGGGTCAACGATGACCGGCAAGTGTGAGAGACGGCGCACCGCCGGGACTGCCGACAAATCGAGTGTATTGCGCGTGTGCTGTGTGAAGGTGCGAATGCCGCGCTCGCAAAGAACGACGTGGTAGTTTCCCTCTGCCATCACGTATTCGGCGGCGAGCAGCCATTCGTCGAGCGTCGCAGACAGCCCGCGCTTGAGCAGGACGGGCAGGGGCGAGCGGCCCGCGCGACGCAGTAAAGTGAAGTTCTGCATATTTCGTGCGCCAATTTGAATCATGTCGCCATACTTCTCAACCATATCAATGCCCGCCTCGTCCAAGGCTTCGGTGACAATCTTCAATCCGTAGACTTCGCGCACTTCGGCCAGAATCTTTAATCCCTCTTCGCCGAGTCCCTGAAAAGCATATGGAGAGGTGCGCGGCTTGAAAGCGCCGCCGCGAAAGAAGCGTGCGCCGCTGCGGCGAACAGTTTCGGCGATGCTGAAAGCCTGCGCGCGGCTCTCAATCGCGCATGGGCCAGCGATAATCGCCAACTCGTCGCCGCCAATCGTCGCGTCGCCCACGCGCACGATTGTTTTTTCAGGACGCAAATCGAGAGAGATGAGCTTGTAAGGCTTGCTGACGCGAATGGCTTCCGCCACGCCCGGCAGATTCTCAAAGCGCGAGACATCGACCGCTCCCTGATTGCCTGTGATGCCGATGGCCGTGCGCGTCGCACCCGGCATCGGATGAGCGCGAAACCCCAGTTCGTTAATAACAGAGACGACGCCCTCAATTTCCTGCTCTGTGGCATCGGCCTTCATTACGATGAGCATTTATTTTCTCCATTAACTCGCAAATCGTGAATAGCAAAAGCTGGCTGGCTGTTGTCCATTGACGATTTACATTCCACGATTCAACGTCTCTTTTATAATTCCCGCGTTTGACAAAAGTACAGCGAAACTGTGTGTTTCCGGCCAAGCTTACATTCTTTCGGGAACGTTGATGCCGAGCATCAAGAGCGCTGCCGTCAACTGCCTGCGCGCAACATCGGCCACCACCGCCAGCACCGCACGCCGCGACATATCCTCTTCGGTGATAATACGAAAACGATGGTAAAAAAGATTGAAGGCACGCGCCAGATTAAAAGCGTACTTCGCAAGGAACGAAGGCTCAGCCTGCGCTGCCGCCGTCGCGACCATCTCATCGAGCCGCGCGGAGAGCGTCACCAGCGACCAGATTTCGTCTCCGCCCTCGCCCTCCAAAATAGCCGCCACCTTCGCTTTCAAAGCTGCATCGTCGTTGACTCCGCTTCGCATCAAAGCCTCGGCCTCCGCTCGTGCCGCAGTCTCTAACTTGCGGAAGATTGAATTGGCGCGCACCGCAGCATACTGGCAATACGGGCCGGTCTCGCCTTCAAAAGAGAGCGCTTCCTTGAAATCAAAAGCGATGACGGAATTGCGCGTGAACTTCAACAGAAAATAGCGCAGAGCGCCGACAGCAATCGTGTGTGCCGTCGCGCGCTTTTCATCGTCTGAAAGCTCCGGGTGTCTGCTTTGGACTTCGCCGAGCGCGCTCATTTCGAGACGGTTAATAAGGTCGTCTGCCTTGACGCCGACGCCCTTGCGCCCACTCATCTCTACGTAGGGGCGAGCACGGTCTTCTGCGCTCAACTCCAATCCCAACTCGTCGCAGGCGGCGATAGAAAGAGCGACCATCTCGTAGCCCAGATGCACGCTCGCTTCCTCGCCGACTTCTGGCGCGACCGCCGCGACGCCGCGACGCACGACATCCTGCGTATAAGATTGCCGCGAATCAATGACGTTATAAACGGTCGCGCCGTCGCCGAAATGCGGCAACTCGCTCTCGCCCGGCTCGCAGGTATCAACGGGCTGCGCTTTATCCGTAGTAATCCAGGTTAGTTTGCCGTCAGGGTATGTGCGAAAGGGCTTGTAGTGAAAATCGAGACCGAGTTGGCCCAGCTTCCAGAGTTGATAGGCAATGTCTTTGCCTGTGTAGGTAACAGTCCCATTGGAACGGACGATAATCTTGTCGGCTTCGTGCTCGTCCGTCCCCGTGTGCGATTCAAAGGGCATGACCCAGCAGCCGGCGTTGCGCCCTTCTTTCTGATAATGAATCGCTCCCGTCTCTTTCATACGCTCAAAGGCGTGATCCCAGAATTTCAAACGCAGGATTTCTGATTCGCGTGGCAGCACATCGTAACGAATCGAGAGGCGCTCCATCGTATCTAAAATACATTCGACGTTGCGCGTCGCAACGTAATCGGCTAACTCTGCGGTGGGATTGTCGCCTTCTTCAATGGCGTGCAGCGTCTCCGCGCGCAGCTTCAATCGTTCAGGGTCGGGCGTGCCGTTGGGGTCGTCGTTGCGATAGAAGAGGCCGACGCGCGTATATAAATCCCAGCAGTAATAATCGAAGGGCCGCTCAGGCGGCAGCGAGCGGTCGAGGGCGCGTATGTCTTCGAGCGTCATGCGTTCTATGTGTATGAAGCCGACGACGACATCTGCGACCTGCACGCCGGTGTTGTCTATATAATTCTGGACTTCGACGCGCTCGCCCGCGCCGCGCAGGATACGCATGAACGTATCGCCCAGAACGGAATTGCGAACATGGCCGATGTGCGCGGCCTTATTCGGATTGATACTCGTGTGCTCGACCATCCGCTTCGGCCTTGCATCCGCCTGTGTCTCCTGTTCCAATCTCTCTTCAATCAGGCTCGAAAAGAAAGATGAGAGAAAGGCCGTGCGGTCAAAGAAGACGTTGAGATAGCCAGCGCCCGCGACTTCGACGCGCGCAATGCCTTCGGTCACTTCCAGCGTCTTCGCCAGTTGTTCGGCTAGGCTACGCGGCGGACGTTTTTCTCCGGTCGCCTGCTTAATACGCTTTGCCAGTTCAAATGCGACGGGGAAGGCCAGATCGCCCAACTCAGTACGCGGCGGAACTTCGGCGCTCACCTGTTCGAGCGTCACGTTGAACAACTCTTCTGAGGCCACGCGCACGCGCTCCCGCAAACCCTCTTGTAGCTCAAGCAAACTCACCTGAATGTGTCCTCAACTAATCAGTCATCAATCTGCAAACGCGGAAAAGCAAACAGTATAGCCCAGCGCAGAGCAGGGATGAAGCCGTAAGGATGAAAGGTGGTGTTGGTTCAAGTTCGGATAACGCTGCTGTGAGGTGAGGTTCACCACAGAGACACAGAGAGCACGGAGCTAACACAGAGCTAGATTCTCCGTGCCCCCTCCGTGTCCTCTGTGTCTCCGTGGTGAATATCTATATAAGCCTCTCTCAACTCCATAGGCATCTCTCAACTCCAAAATAAGCTTGTCTCGACTCCAAAATAAGCCTCTCTCAACTCCAATCCGGCCCACTGCTCAATCAGGGGATTCCAGCCATTAAAAAAATTCATTGCTGACGGGTTTCAACCGCCTCCGTCAGCGCTAAAATGCTGCTCTCGGCTTAAACCCCTCTGCAACAAGCGATTACAGCGTCGCCGCGCTCGATTTCCCGTTTGCAACGGTCGATTTTAGTCGTGCAAGGGTCGATTATGCAGTTGCAACCATCGATTTTACACCTGCAACCATGAATTATATTGATGTCAGGATCGATTTTAGTGTTGCGAGGGTCGATTTTGAACTTGTTAGGGTCGATTTTGAGCTTGCAAGGGTCGATTATGAAGGTGCGAGGGTCGATTATGAGAGTGCAGGAATCGATTTTATGAGTGCAACGGTGAATTGTCGGCGTGCGTTGGTCGGTTGTGGGCGTGCAATAGTTGTCTTGCGGCGTGCAACAATCGTTTTTTGACGTGTAGAGGTCGCCTGTCAGCCTGTAACAATCGTCTGTCGGGGCATAACAGTCACCTGTTAGCGTGCGACGATAGGCTGTCAGCGCGAGGCTGTGACCTGCACGCGCCGGACGGCCTTGTGCGCGCCAGCAACGCTCTGTTTTGACGCTGCCGATGGGAGACGCGTCTCGTCCTGCTTGCTTTTCCCGCCTGCTCTGCTACCATCCGTTGTGACCCGCATGCAGACAAAGCTTACAGTGGAAATCAGCGCAGAACTGCGCAGGCGATTCGCTGCGGCGCACAGCGTTTTGGTCTTGACGGGCGCGGGTGTCTCCGCCGAATCCGGCGTTCCTACGTTTCGTGGCGGCGGTCAGTCTGCGGTCTGGAAGGGAATGCCCTTTGACGTTATCTCTTCGGCGCGGATGGCCCAGAGAGATTTGGCCGCCGTCTGGGAATGGTTCGATTACAGGCGAGGCGTGCTGCAAACTCTTGAGCCTAATCCGGCGCACAGGGCCTTGGCCCACTGGCAAGACTTGTTTGCAGATTTCACACTTGTTACACAGAACGTTGACGGGCTGCATCAAGCGGCTGGCTCACGCTCGGTCGTAGAACTGCACGGAAACATCTGGCGCGCTCGCTGTACGGCGTGCGCAGCAGAACAAAATCAGCGTGAAGCGAAGGTGGGGGAGCGCCCGCCTGTCTGTCTTGAATGTGGTGAAGCGATGCGCCCGGACGTAGTGCTGTTTGGCGAAATGCTGCCCGCTGGCGCGTTCGAGTATGCCGCGAGAAAAGCAAGCCTGTGTGAGCTATGCTTTGTTGTCGGCACGTCTGCATTCGTTTATCCGGCGGCGGCTTTGCCTGAGATAGCGCATGCTGCGGGAGCTTACGTGGTCGAAGTTAACCCGGAGCGGACGCCGCTCTCCGATTTTTGCGACGAATGGTTGAGCGGTAAGGCTGGCGAGATACTGCCGCTCTTTAATGCAAGATGAAAACGCTCTACTTTGACTGCTTCGCAGGAGCCAGCGGCGATATGATTCTCGGCGCTCTCGTCGGCGTCGGCGTCAATCCGCAGGATTTGCGCGAGCAACTTTCACTGCTCGATGTCTCAGGCTTCGAGGTGGAGTTTGAGACCGTCAATCGTTCAGGCTTGAGCGCGACGCGCGCCCATGTTCGTACAGCGCACGAACACGCGCACCGTCATCTCGCAGACATACTGAAGATTATTAATGCATCTCGTCTGAGCGACACTGTTAAGACGCGCGCGTCAAGCATCTTCAAACGGCTTGCCGAAGCAGAAGCGCGCGTGCATAACGAGCCAATCGAAAAAATACATTTCCACGAAGTCGGCGCGCTCGACGCGATAGTCGATGTCGTCGGCGCAGCCATTGGCTTTGAGTTGCTCGGCGTTGAGCGTTTCGTCTGCTCGCCGCTACACGTCGGCAGCGGCACTGTCAGGATGGCACACGGCACATTTCCCGTTCCCCCGCCAGCCGTCGCCGAACTGCTCAAAGGCGTGCCAGTCTATTCGACTGAGATTGCCGGAGAGTTAGTCACCCCGACCGGCGCGGCGATTATCAAGACGGTGTGCGAGAGTTACGGCCCGTTGACTTTGATGAAGATTGAGCGCACGGGCTACGGCGCAGGCTCGCGCGAGTATGAGAATTTTCCCAATGCGCTGCGGGTGATGCTCGGCGATGACAGCCGCGCAGGTGAAACGATTGAGCGCTTGTTCGTCATCGAGACGAACATAGACGATATGTCGCCGCAGCATTTCGGCTACGTGATGGAGCAGGCGCTCGCCGCCGGGGCGCTCGATTGTTATTTGACGCCCGTGCAAATGAAGAAGAATCGCCCCGGCGTGCTGCTCTCAATCTTATGCCGACCAGCGGAGCGTGAAGCGTTGACGGAGTTGCTGTTCAGGGAGACGACGACTCTCGGCGTGCGCTCATTCGAAGTGGAACGCCGCGCGCTTGAGCGCGAATGTGTGCAGGTGGAAACACCCTTTGGCCCGATTGATGTTAAAGTGGCTCGTCTGAACGGAAGAGTCGTCAACGAGATGCCCGAATACGAACAGTGCCGCGCGGCGGCAGAGCGGGCGGGCGTTGCGTTGCGTATCGTTGAAGAAGCAGTGCGCAATGCTCTTTCACAAAAACATTGATAGTTAGGAGAATCAGGAAATCGCAGAAACAATTAACAAGAGAGTTGATCTTGAAAAGATTGCAGCGGGCGTTCGTTTAATTCTCGAAGGCATCGGCGAAGACCCTTTGCGCGATGGCTTGCAGTTGACGCCCCGGCGCGTGGCGTTGATGTACGCGGAGATGACCGCCGGGATGGACGAAGACCCGACAGAGCACGTCCGCCCGTTGCCCGGCGATACGCACCGCGAGATGGTGATTGTCAAAGACATCAGCCTCGCCTCGCTGTGCGAGCATCATCTAGCGCCCTTTATGGGCAAGTGTCACATCGCCTACATTCCGAAAGACGGTCGTATCCTCGGTTTGTCGAAACTCGCGCGCCTCGCCGAAGCCTTCGCACGCCGTCTACAGGTACAGGAGCGGCTGACATCTGAAATCGCTAACACGCTTTATGAACAATTAAGCCCGCTCGGTGTGATGGTGGTCATCGAAGCCGAGCACACCTGCATGACGCTCAGGGGTGTTAAAAAGCCCGGCGCGATAACGATTACCTCCGAAGTCCTCGGAGCTTTCCAGAAAGATTCGCGCACGCGCGCCGAAGCGATGGCGCTCATCAAGGGACATCATTAATTTGTCAGATTGTTTCAGTGCGTCGAAGACAGAATCAACCCGCGTGTGTTGAAAGGTGAAAAGGGATGAGAGTAAAGCTATCGAAAATCACGCTTTCTGTCTTGCTGACTGTGTTGCTGATATGTGTGGCCGCCGCGGGCGCGCTGGCGCAGCAACGGACGGCTGCCGCTGCGAGTGCGGTTAATGAAAACGCGCTGCGGGCGCACATCAAGTTTCTCTCCGATGATTTGCTGGAAGGACGCGGGCCGGGCGCTCGCGGTGGCGAATTGGCCGCCAAGTATATCGCCGCCCAGTTTGAAGCGCTTGGATTGAAGGGCGCGGGCGAGCGTGGCAGCTTTTTCCAACCCGTCTCGCTGTTCGGCGTCAAGACTAACCCGGACACGACGCTCACCATCCTGCCGCGTGGTTCATCCGATCAGGAGAATTTCAATTTCGCCACAGACTTCGTCGCCTTCACGGGCGCGCAGACAGCAAAGGTTGACGTTGACGCCGAACTGGTTTTCGTTGGCTACGGGATTGATGCGCCGGAGCAGCGTTGGAACGATTACAAGGGCGACGCTGCGGATTATCGCAATAAGATTCTGGTGATGCTGGTCAACGACCCACCAGCGACCGCTGATGAATCAAATTTGTTTGGCGGGCGTGCGCTCACTTATTACGGGCGCTGGACGTACAAGTATGAAGAGGCGGCGCGACGCGGCGCGGCGGGTGTAATTCTGCTGCACACGGACGAATCGGCTGGCTACCCCTGGAGCGTCGTCCGCACTTCAAACGGCTCCTGGCGTTTCGACCTTGCGCGTGAGTCGGGAAGTCGGACGCCTTTTCTAAAAATGCGCTCGTGGATGACGGACGCTGCGGCGCGGCGTATGCTGCGGCTCGCGAATCAAGACCTTGATGCGCTGCGCCGTCAGGCTGCTTCCCGCGATTTCCGGCCGGTGAATCTTAACCTGCGCGCGGTTATCAGTTTGAACAGCGAGACTAAGCGCGTCGAATCTTCCAACGTGGCGGCTGTCCTGAGGGGACGCGACCCACGGCTGCGCGACGAGTACGTTATTTACTCAGCCCACTGGGATCATCTGGGAATCGGCGAGCCGAACGCGAAGGGCGACCGCATTTATAATGGCGCGGTTGATAACGCTTCGGGCATCGCCTCTGTCATAGAGATTGCCAGAATCATGACGGAGCTTCCCGCCGCTCAAAGACCGCGCCGCTCGATTATGTTCTTTTTCCCGACCGCCGAAGAGCAGGGCTTGCTCGGCGCTGAGTGGTATGCGCAGCATCCGCTCGTGCCGCTGAGTAAGACCGCCGCTAACGTCAACCTGGATTCGATGAACATGTTGGGCCTCACGCGTGACTTTGTTCCGCTCGGTGCTGAACGCTCGTCGCTGCAAGCAATCGTCGAGGCGGTTGCACGCGAGCGCCGTATGACGACCTCGCCCGACCCGCGTCCCGAACAGGGTTCCTTCTACCGCTCTGACCACTTTCCGTTTGCGAAGGTGGGCGTGCCTTCCATCAGTTTGAAGGAAGGCAAGGATTTCGTCGGACGCTCGAAGGGCTGGGGCGAAGAGAAGTTTCGGGCCTACAATACTGCGCATTACCATCAGCCGTCCGACGAGTATCGCGACGATTGGGACTTGCGCGGAATGGCGCAGGAGGCGGAAATCGCGCTCGCCATCGGTCGCCGCATTGCCGACGCGACCGAAATGCCGCGCTTCAATCCGCAGGATGAATTTGCCGCAGCACAAAAGAAACGTAAATAGTAGATCGTCAATCACGAATGGAGAACAAAACAGATTTGCTTTCATCCACTCACGATTGACGATTCACTTACTGAAGAATGAAAACTTTCTACATCACAACTCCCATCTATTACGTCAACAGCCTGCCGCATCTGGGCCATCTTTACACGACGATTGTGGCCGATAGTATGCGTCGCTTTCAAAGACAGCGCGGAATTGAGACCTTTTTCCTGACCGGCACGGACGAGCACGGCATCAATATCCAGCGCATCGCCGAGCGCAAAGGCATCACGCCGCGTGAGCACGCCGACGACATCGCGGGGCAGTTCAAGGAAATGTTCGCCACCTTCGGACTCGACCCCGAACATGGCGGCTACGATATTTTCATGCGGACGACCGAGCCTTTTCACTACGAGGGCGTCGCAGAATTGTGGCGGCGCGTATCGCGCGCGCAAACACCCAAGGGGCGCGAAGCGATTTACAAAGGTTTTTATGAAGGCTGGTTCTGCGCCGCCTGCGCCGCGTATAAAACCGAAGATGAATACATCAAGCCGGAAACTGAAGGCGATCCGCCGCGTTGTCTAGACCATTTGATACCGCTTGATCGTGTTTCGGAAGAGAGCTATTTCTTCCGGCTCGGAGATTACGCAGACTCTCTGCTGCAACTTTACGAATCGCAACCGGATTTTATTCGTCCAGACGCGCGGCGCAATGAAGTGCTGAGCTTCGTGCGCGGCGGCTTGCAGGATTTGTCCGTCAGCCGTCAAAAATCTTCCGTCAGTTGGGGCATCCCCGTCCCGGATGACCCGACGCACACCATCTATCTCTGGATAGACGCGCTGACCAACTACATCACTGCGATCGGCTTTGGCAACGAGGAACGTGAGCGCGCCGTCGGCTTTGAAAAATTCTGGCCCGCAGTGCACTTGGTCGGCAAAGACATCCTGCGTTTTCACGCCGTCTACTGGCCCGCGTTTCTTCTCGCCGCAGGTCTTGAGCCGCCGCGCACAGTCTTCGCACACGGCATGTGGCTCGACCCCAACGGAAGACGCATGTCGAAGACGCTCGGCAACGCCATCGATTTGAAAATCCTGCATCAACACTTTTCCAACGATGCCGTGCGTTATTTCTGCCTCCGCGAGATGGTCTTCGGGCAGGATGGAAAGTTCGGCTACGAAGCCGTCATTGATCGCGCCAATTCGGATTTAGCGAGCGGGCTGGGCAATCTTTCCAGCCGCACGCTGACGATGATTCAACGCTACTGCGAAGGCTCTGTTCCTTCGCCCGCTATCTCGGAAGAAAACTACCTCATCAGTAAGCGCGCAGGCGTTGACCCCGACCCGATGGCTCTAGCCTCCGCGCTCGAACGCGCCAGAGACCAGTACGTTTCGCTCTTCGAGGATTACAGTTTTAGCCGCGCGCTCGAAGTTGCCTGGAGCATCATCGCGCGCGTTGACAAAATGATTTCCGACGCCAAGCCCTGGGAGTTGGCGAAAACGGAAGAGCAGCGCCAGACGCTCAACGCGATTCTTTATCGTGCTGCCGAAGCGTTGCGCTGGCTCTGCGTGCTGCTTTATCCGGTCATGCCGGAAGCGGCGCGTGGGATTTATTCACAACTCGGTCTGCCGGGTGATCTGGCAGATTCCGACCCGACCAAACTAGAGTGGGGAACTCTCAGGGAGGGAACGCGAATCGGCGAAGTCAAACCGCTTTTCCCGCGTCTTGATAAAGCGAAAACCATGAGTGAAATTACGAAAGCCAATCAGCCCGCTCAGCCCGAAGGCACGCATGCGACCGAAGCCGACGCTGTGCAGGGTTCGCCGCTCGCGGCGGAAACAAAGCCCAATCCGCCAATGCAGGGCGCGACCGAAGCTGATGCTGTCGCTACACAGGGGTCGCCGTTTATGACAGCACTCGCTGATGCTGTCGCTGGCAATGCAGAGACCCAGCCGAAGGAAGAGAAAAGTTTTATCGAGATTGACGATTTCGCCAAAGTAGACTTGCGGGTCGGCGAAATACTGACCGCCGAACGCGTGCCGAAGTCCGATAAGCTGCTGCGCTTTACGATTGACCTTGGCGAAGCCGAGCCGCGACAGATACTCGCAGGCATCGCAGAGCATTACGAGCCGGAAAAGATGATTGGCCGCAAGGTCGTCGTCATCGCCAACCTGAAACCCAGAAAGCTGCGTGGCTACGAATCTCAGGGTATGCTTCTCGCCGCCTCCATCGGCGACGAAGGCCGCCCCGTCGTCGCCACATTCATCGAGGATGTTCCCAACGGAGCAAGATTGAAATGAACGATGAACGAGGAACGCGGAATGATGAATGAAAGGCAAGCTGCTCTTAGTTCATTGTTCATCGTTCCTCTTTCATCGTTTCTTCATTATGTTTGTTGATTCGCACGCGCACATTGATGGTGTTGAGTATGACGCTGATCGCGACGAGATGATCGAGCGCGCACGCGCCGCCGGAGTCGTCGCCATCCTGAATGTCGGGACGGGCGACCCGCACAGCGGAACGCTTGAGCGCGCTGTCAGGGTGGCGGAACAGTACGAAAACGTTTACGCGGCTGTCGGCGTCCATCCGCACGACGCGCGCTTGTTTGACGACGCAGCCGAGCGGCGCTTGAGCGAGCTAGTGCGGCGCAGCGAGCGCGTCATCGCCTGGGGCGAAATCGGGCTTGATTATCATTACGACCATTCGCCGCGCGAGGTGCAGCGCGAAGTCTTCAGGCGACAGTTGCGGTTAGCGCGCGAGGCTCGGCTTCCCGTCATTATTCATTCGCGCGAGGCGGATGATGAGACAATCGCTATCCTGCGTGAAGAATGGCAAGGCTCAGAACGCGGCGGGGTGATGCACTGCTTTGGCGGAAGCCTTGCGATGGCCGGGAGCGCTTTAGAGCTTGGCTTTACAATCTCTTTCGCCGGGAATGTGACTTTTAAGAAGGCTGAGAATCTGCGCGAGGCGGCGCGGATTGTTCCGCTTGATCGCTTATTTATCGAAACGGATTGCCCGTATCTCACGCCCGTGCCTTTCCGCGGCAAGCGCAACGAACCTGCGCGCGTCGTGGAGGTCGCACGCTGCCTCGCAGACTTGCACAAGCTCGAAACGGAAGAAATCGGACGCGTGACCGCCGAAAATTTCTTTCGCTTCTTCAATCTGGACACGCTTGACCGGAAGCCGCCGAAACTCTCAGCGCATCCTTCATCCTAGAGCAGAAAGCCGAAGCAGAACTTTCATCGCGCTCCGGTTTGATGTTATGCTCACGCGTTGTTTCAAATTGAATGTTTTAGAAACTTATGGCCCAGCAGAATTCATTCGACATCGTTTCCGAGGTTGACCGTGCGGAAATTACCAACGCCATCAACCAGACGATGAAAGAGGTCGGGCAGCGTTTCGATTTTAAGGGCAGCGCGGCGCGCGTCGCATTGGAAGACAATGAATTGGTCTTGACCGCCGAAGACGAGACGCGGCTGCGCAACATGAACGACATTCTTCAGCAAAAACTCGTTCGGCGCGGCGTGCCGCTCAAAGCTTTCAGTTACGGCAAGGCAGAACCGGCGGCGGGCAGTACGCTTCGCCAGCGTGTGCAGATTCAGCAGGGCATTCCGCAGGATAAGGCAAAAGAGATAGTCAAGTTTATCAAGGACACGAAAGCAAAGGTGCAGGCCGCGATTCAGTCGGATACCGTGAGAGTCACAGGCAAAGACCGCGATACCTTGCAGGACGTTATCGCCAAATTGAAAGCCAAAGATTTCGGCATCAATATGCAGTTTACAAATTACCGCTCAAACTGAGAGATAGAGGCTGGGGGTCAGAGGTTGGAGGTCAGTTGCCAATCAGAATTGAAAACTAATCTCTGACTTTTAACCTCTGACATCTGACTTATTATGTCTACGTCAAGCAATGTCGCCGCGATGATTGATCCGCAGATTTCGGCGCGGCGCATTTTCAAATTGATTGCCGACGAACTGTCGCTCGTCGAAGAGGAATTTGAGCGGCAGGCTCGCTCTAATATTCAGGTGATCTCTTACCTGGGCGATTACCTGCGCGCTTCGGGCGGAAAACGTGTGCGCCCGGCGCTGACTATCCTGGCAAACTATGCGGTCGGCGGCGATGCCTCGCGCGCTAACTCGATTCGGATGGCCGCCGTGATGGAGTTTCTGCATACGGCGACGCTCGTTCACGATGACATTATTGACAACGCGGAGACGCGGCGTAATCGCCCTTCGATTAACTCTCGCTTCGGTAATCAAACCGCAGTGCTGATGGGCGACTGGCTTTACATGACCGCCTTCGAGACCAGCCTTTCGGAGCGCTCGCTGCCTATCCTGGATATTCTCACCGCCGTGACGCGCAAGATGACGGAGGGTGAGCTACTGCAATTGACGTTGCTCGGTCGCACGGATATTTCCGAGGAGCAGTATTTCGATATTCTGCAACGCAAGACGGCCTTCCTCTTTAGCGCCTGTTGTGAAATCGGTGCGATTCTAGGCAGTGCCGATTCCGAGCGGCAGAAGGCGCTCGGTAGTTACGGCCTGCAACTCGGCACGGCCTTTCAACTCGCCGATGATTTGCTCGACTTCACAGCCACAGACGAAGTGCTTGGGAAAGCGGCTGGCGCTGATTTGCTGGAAGGCAAGCTGACGCTGCCTTTGATTTATCTGCTGGAGCAGGATTCGTCTCTGCGTTCAGCCGTGCAGACGGTGATGCGCGAAGGGAACTACCGAAACGTCAGGAGAGAAGTGTTGCTCGAAGCCGTCGAAGGAAGCGGCGCACTTGAACGCGCGAAAGAGCGCGCGTCGGAGTTTGCGGAAGCGGCGCGGCGCTCGCTTGAATCGCTGCCCGATTCTCAATACACAGACGCCTTGCTATCGATTCCAACCTATATTATCGAACGAGACAGATGAAACCCTGATGGCTAACGAAAATCTGATTTCGACGCTCGAACAGAGTTTGCGACAGGCTCGCGCCGCACGCACGAGACTGGCCGCGCGCCTCGCAGAACTTGAGGCCGAAGCCGAAACCGTCCGCGCAGAATTGCACGAGATGGATACGCTGACGGGCCAAACGGAAGGCGCTATCTTCCGCTTGCTCTCGTCTGTCCTGAGCGCCAACTCTACGCCGCAGCCCACGCCTTCCGATGCGGAATTGGAAGCAGCGCTCCGACATGATACCGTGCGCGTAGCGCAGCCGCCGCGTGAGCCTACACATAAGCATCACATTCCGCCGCTTCGCACGGACGTTGAAGTCAAGAGCGACAGATTCGCCGACCGCACAATCTCATACGCGGCGACGGCCTTGCTCAGAGAATCAAGAGAGCCTCTGCACGTCAACGAGATTTATAATCGCCTACTCGAAGGTGGCTTCAATTTCACAGGGCACAATCCGACCATCAGCATCGCCGTCTCGCTCAATCGCAATCCACGCTTTCGCAAGGTCGCGCCCGGCACGTTTGATCTGGTGATGCGCGATGCGTCGCAGGCTTCATAAGCAAGAATTTCAATCAGGGCTTTCTCTGTTACATGGGTGGGCGCTATGCGTTCGATGATCCTCGCGGCTGGCTATGGGACGCGCCTTTGGCCTCTGACAGTTGACCGTACCAAGCCAGCCATTCCCGTTCTGAATCGCCCGCTAGTCGGTTACGTAGCGGAATACCTCTCCGGCTATGGTTGCACAGACGTAGTCGTTAATCTTCATCATCAACCTGAATCCGTGCGCCGCGCGCTCGGCGACGGCAGCCGTTTCGGCGTGCGGCTTCATTACGTCTTCGAGCCGGAAATACTCGGAACGAGCGGCGCGCTCGATAACGCGCGGGAACTGCTCGGTGATAGCACCTTCGTCGTCGTCAACGGCAAGATCGTCACGGACATTAACCTGACAGAAGCCTTTGAAACGCATCGCCGTACGGGTGCGCTTGCCACTCTCGTCCTGCAACGAAACAAAGCGCGCGAACGCTTCAGCATCGTGGAAACACGCGACGGCTTGGTGACAGGTTTCGGCGGGATGCCCGCACCTCCGTCTAATAACGACGGCGATAATCAAGCGGACACCGAAGCGCCCTTGATGTTCACAGGCATACAGATTCTTGAGCCGCGAATTTTCGATTACATTCCGCGCAACGTCTTTTCACACACGACGACAGACGTTTACCCGCAGGCCATCGCACAGGGCGAACCCGTTGCTGCGCACATAGCAGACGGCCACTGGTACGAGCTTTCGACCATCCCGCGTTACCTTGAGATAAACCTCGCGCTGCTGGCATCACAGAACAGGGATGTACTGTCAGGAGAGAATTGTCGAATCTCTGCGGGCGCGGATGTTCGCCAATCAATCCTGTGGGACGATGTGACGATTGAAGAGGGTGCGCACGTGTCACGCTCGATTCTGGCAGACGGCGTGCGTATCCTTGCGGGCGAGCAGATAGAGAATGCGGCGGTCGTGCGCGCGTCGCTTGTGCGCGGAGAGGAGCCGCCGCCGAAGGCGCTCCATGGAGATTTTCGGGGCGATAACTTTGTCGTCCCGCTGCCGCAGTGATACAATCTCAAAACTCAAAGAACAGGAGACGGGCGGGACGTTGCTGAAAATTCGTCCCGCCGCTTTATAGAGAGCCTATCGCGTGCGCTCTCTCCAGATTCCGTCATTTCATGAGTCAAGCTCCGCAAGTCAATTCAACGACCTTTGCCGAACCCGCGCGCCAGCGGCTCATTACATATCTGTCGGGCAAGGGAAAAGTCGCCGTCGAGAAAATTCACGCGCTGACGCCGGATGCTTCCACACGCGAATATTTTCGCATTCCCTGGAAACGCGGCACGGCCATCGCCGCCGTTTATCCTGAACCCTTCGACCCGGAGTTTCACCCCTTTCTAGACGTGACGCGGCTTTTTGCCGAAGGTGAACTGCCCGTGCCTGAGATTCTGGCTGTTGACGCGAGCGCAGGAATCATCGTGCAGGAGGATTTGGGCGACAGGCAGTTGCGCCTTGTTTACGAATCCGCGTCCGAAGAGGAAAGCGAAGCTTATAAAGAGCGCGCCATTGGTTTGATAGCGCAGATTCAGGCGACGACCGCCAAAGCCTACGAACGCGGCTCAATCGCCAGCCGCCTCGCCTTTGACGAAGCGAAGCTCGCCTGGGAACTCAACTTTTTCTTCGAGCATTATTTTGGCAGCCTGCGCGGCGAGAAGCTTTCGCACGGCGAGGCCGCAGAATTAAAGGCGGAGATGAATGACATCGCGGCTGAACTCGCCTCACGCCCGCGCGTCCTCTGTCATCGTGATTATCACGCGGCCAACCTGATTGTTGACCGTAAAGGCGACTTGCGCATCATTGATTATCAGGATGCGCGTATGGGTCCAGCCAGCTATGACCTTGTGTCTCTGCTCTTAGACCGTCAAACGCATTCTCCCTCGCTGGCGGAGGTGCGCGGGCACAGGCTTTATTTAATCGAAGAGCGCAGGCGCTTTGGACTCGATGCGCTCGACCCTGACGACTTCGCCTGGGAGTTTCGCTTGATGACAGTCCAGCGGGTGCTCAAGGCCATCGGGACTTTTTCATATCAAACGGCGGTCTGCGGGCGCGGCGCGACTTACGCGCAATTCATTCAGCCGATGTTTATGATCGTGCTTCAGGCCGCCGAATGGCTCAACCGTTTCCCGGCCCTGCGCCGCGCAATCTCAACACGGATAAAAAGCAGTGATGAATAAGAGCAGGGGTCAGAAGTCAGGAGTCGGAAGTAAAGAAAAACAGGAAGAAAAGAAAATCTGTAAAAGCGTGTTTCAGCCTCTAATTCTGGATTCTGACTCCTGACTTCTGCTTTAGAACTTGCATGAATCAAATATACATTAACCAGCTATCACAGCATGTCGGTGAGGAAGTCACTTTGAAGGGGTGGCTTTATAATCTGCGTTCGAGCGGGAAACTTTTGTTTCCGCAGTTGCGAGACGGCACAGGGATAGTGCAGTGCGTGGTCTTCAAGAAAAACGTTGACGAGAAAGTCTGGGATGCGCTCAAGGGTTTAGGGCAGGAGTCAGCGATAGCGATACGGGGCAGTGTGCGCGCGGACGAGAGAGCGCCGGGCGGATATGAGATCGATGTCACTGCTGCCGAAGTCGTGAGCGAAGCGCATGATTATCCCATCACACCCAAGGAGCACGGCACTGAATTTTTGATGGATCATCGCCACCTCTGGCTGCGCTCGCGCCGCCAGCACGCGATTTTGAAAGTGCGCCATACGGTTGTGAAAGCCGTGCGTGATTTTCTCGATAATGATGGCTTCACGCTTGCCGATTCGCCGATCTTCACGCCCGCTGCGTGCGAAGGAACGACGACGCTTTTTGAAGTTGACTACTTTGAGGACGCTAAGGCATACCTGACGCAATCAGGCCAACTCTATAACGAAGCGACCGCCGCCGCCTTCGGTAAGGCTTATTGTTTTGGCCCAACCTTTCGCGCGGAAAAATCTAAAACGCGTCGTCACCTGACGGAATTCTGGATGGTCGAGCCGGAGGTGGCTTACGCAACGCTCGACGATGTGATGGATTTATGCGAGCGTTTTCTTTCGTACATCGCCGCGCGCGTGTTGGAAGACCGCGCGGAGGAATTAAAGGTGCTTGAGCGCGACAGGTCGAAATTGGAGTCAATCGTTCCACCATTCCCGCGCGTGCATTACGATAACGCCGTTAAGATGTTGCAGGAGGGCCACGAGCGCGGTGAGGTGGAGACGCGCTTCGAGTGGGGCGGCGACTTTGGCGCACCCGATGAGACTTACCTGTCGAGCAAGTTTGACAGGCCCTTGATGGTGCATCACTACCCGGCGGCGGTGAAGGCTTTCTACATGGCTCGCGACCCGGAGCGCTCAGAGCTTGCGCTCGGCGTTGACGTGCTCGCGCCCGAAGGCCACGGCGAAGTCATCGGCGGCGGCGAGCGAGCGACCTCGCTTGAATTTCTACGCGAACAAATTAAAGAGCACGATTTGCCTGAAGAAGCTTTCGATTGGTATTTAGACCTGCGCCGTTATGGGAGCGTGCCGCATGGGGGATTCGGGATGGGCATTGAACGCTGCACGGCTTGGATGTGCGGCATCGAGCACGTCCGCGAGACCATTCCGTTCCCGCGTATGCTCTATCGCCTCAAACCTTAAAGGCAGTTAGGAGTCCAGAGTCTGGAGTCTTAAGTCAAAACGGCTCTTGACTCCTGACTCCTGACTCTGGACTCTAGACTTATATGAGCGAGACACAAGAAAGAATCGTGACGATTTTCGGCGGCTCACGTTGCGATGAAAGCTGCACGGAGTATGCGCAGGCTCGTCGCGTAGGGCAATTGCTGGCCGAGGCCGGTTATACGATTTGCACGGGCGGATACCTGGGCGTGATGGAAGCAGCGAGTCGAGGTGCGCGCGAGAAGGGCGGAAGAGTGCTCGGCATTGTGATGAATCAATTCAAGGCCGAACCGAATCGCTTTTTGACAGACAAGGTTGCGACCGAGCATTTCTATGAACGCTTGCAGCGATTGATTACGCGCTCAGTCGGCTTCATAGCCTTGCGCGGCGGCATGGGAACGGTGACGGAGGTTTCGCTCGTCTGGAATAAATTGCAAACGCGTGTTATCCCGCCGCGACCCGTAGTGCTGCTCGGCGATTGCTGGCCGCCGGTGGTCGAAGTTTGGCGGCAACACTTGGTCGTCAGCGATAAAGACATAGCCGTCCTTGATTTCGCGGAAACGCCGGAGCAGGCTGTTTCGATTATTACTCACAAGTCAAAAGGAGTGACTGTATGAATTGCCCGCAGTGCGGCGCGGCTCTCAAACCGAACGCTAAATTTTGCGGTGGGTGCGGCTATCGACAGACAGAAGGGCAGCCGATGGCTGGCGCTGCTCCGCCGGGTGCGTACCCGCCCGCTCCGCCTCCGCCGATGATTCCGCCAACGCCGCCGCCTTACGCCAGTTCTCCGCCGCCCTTTGCAGGTTCTCAAGGCATTCGTCTGGACACGGACGCGCGCGGGCAAGGACGCGGCTACACCTGGGAAGTCCAACATCAGCCTTCGTTCTCGCTGGCTATTATCAGCCTGCAACCGGAGCAGTCCATTCAGGCCGAGGCCGGGGCGATGGTTTCGATGTCGGCCAACGTCGAGTTGCAATCAGAGATGAAGGGCGGGCTGTTCGGGGCGCTCAAACGAGCGGCGGGCGGCGAGTCTGCTTTCGTTTCGACGTTTACGGCGCGCGGCGGCCCTGGTGAGGTCTGCTTTGCGCCGGGCGCGCCGGGCGACATCGCCGGACTCGAATTGAATAATCAAATGTTCTTCGTCCAATCAAGCTCTTATCTGGCGGGTGATGCCGGGTTGGTTGTTGATACGAAGTGGGGCGGCGCGAAATACTTCTTCGGCGGCGAGGGGCTGTTCGTTCTACAGGTGAGCGGCAGCGGCCTTTTGCTGCTTTCATCCTTCGGCGCGATCCACCGCAAGAGCCTCGCGCCGGGCGAGAGATACGTTGTTGACACAGGGCATCTGGTCGCCTGGGAAGGCTCGACGCAGTACACTCTACGAAAAGCGGCGGCTGGCTTTTTCCGCAGCATGATGAGCGGCGAAGGCATCGTCTCGGAATTTACAGGCCCCGGCGAGCTTTTAATTCAAACGCGAAACCTGCAAGCTTTCGCAGGTCTCCTGAAGCCCTTCTTCCCGACGCAATCCGGCGGGAGCGGTTTCAACATCAACATGGGAAGCTAAGAAAACTTCCGCTCTAGTTAGTGTTTTATGACGGATACTCTCATCGCACCACAGTCGAAAATTTTACCGACGGATCGTCCCGGCGTGGGCAAGCGCGTGAGCATCATTGGTGTGCCCCTTGGTTTTGGCAGCAGTCTGGCGGGCGTTGACATAGGCCCGGCGGCTCTGCGCGTCGCGCGGCTTAACCAGCGTATCGCACAGCTTGGCTATGAAGTACGCGACATCGGCGACCTGCGCATCGTGCGCCCAGACTATCTCGCAGAGCCTTTGGAAAAGCCCAAATACCTGCGCGAGATTAGCCGCGCCTGTGAGGAATTAGCCGTCGAGGTGCAGAATGTTTTAAGCGCTAACGAACTGCCCATTACTCTCGGCGGCGACCACTCGATAGCCATTGGCTCAATCGCCGGTGTTGCCTCATACTTCCGCCAGCGAAACGAACAAGTCGGACTGATCTGGTTTGACGCGCACGCAGACATGAATACGCCGGAGACATCTCCCTCAGGCAATATACACGGAATGCCGCTGGCCGCTTTGCTCGGCTACGGCCCACCGGAATTAACAAACGTCGCAGGCTTCGCTCCCAAGCTCGACCCGCGTTTCTGCGCGCACATAGGGGCGCGCGACCTCGATCAAGGCGAGCGACAATTAATCCGTCAACTCGGTTTGCGGTTTTTCACGATGCGCGAGATTGACGAGCGCGGGATAGCAGCCTGCGTTGATGATGCGATTGCCATTGCTTCGCGGGCCACTGGCGGCTACTGCGTTACCTTTGACGTTGACGTGATGGACCCAGGCGATGCCCCCGGCTCTGGAACGCTCGTGCGCGGCGGCTTGACCTACCGCGAATCGCACCTCGCCATGGAGAAAATCGCAGAGGCCGGTGGGATGCGCTCGCTCGAAGTCGTCGAGATTAACACCGCCCTTGACATCAACAACCGCACGGCGGAACTGGGCGTCGAACTGATTTTATCAGCATTGGGCAAGACCATTCTTTAGTCAAGAGTCATAGGTCAAGAGTCTGGGATAGAAAGAGCCGTCTCCTCATTGCGAGAATTTTTCTAACTCCTGACTCCTGACTCCTGACTCCTGACTCCTGACTTTACTTATGACCAGAAAACTACGTGTCGGGGTGATCTTCGGCGGGCGTTCGGGAGAGCATGAAGTTTCTTTGCGTTCGGCCCATTCGGTTCTGGAAGCTTTGGATGATAAGAAATATGAGGTCGTGCCAATTGCCATCACGAAGGAAGGGAAGTGGCTGGGGCCTGCCGAGGCTGTCGCATTGCTGCCCGAACAATCGAAAAAACTCATACCGGAAAAGAACATCGAGCGTGCCAGCCGCGCATTGAGTATCGTCGGCCATCCTTCGCATCCCGGTCTCATTTCAGCGCAGAGCAATACCAAAGACGTTGGCGAAAAATTGTTAGACGTTATCTTTCCCGTCCTACATGGAACTTACGGCGAGGATGGCGCGATACAGGGCTGGCTTGAGATGGCTGGCCTGCCTTACGTCGGGTGCGGCGTCCTGGCTTCATCTACCGGGATGGATAAGGTCGCCATGAAAGCGCTCTTTCACGAAGCGGGGCTGCCGAATTGCCGCTACGACTGGTTTCTACGCTCCGTATGGGATCAGCAGCCCGCTGCGGTTGTGCGCCGCATCACGCGAGAGATAGGTTTTCCCTGTTTCGTCAAACCCGCCAACTTGGGTTCTTCCGTCGGTATCTCAAAGGCTGTCGATAAAGCTTCGCTGGAGCGAGCCATTGAGCTAGCTGTGCGCTACGACCGAAAGATAATCGTCGAAGAGGGACTCGACGCGCGCGAGATTGAATGCGCCGTGATGGGCAACGATGAGCCGCAAGCGAGCTTGCCCGGCGAATACATCGTTAAAGAACAGTCGGCTGCGTTTCTGGATTATACGGAGAAGTATTCCAGCACCGGCCACGTAGAGTTTGTCGTTCCCGCTCCGTTGTCAAAAACAGTCACGGAGAAAATCCGTGGGCTGGCAACGCGCGCCTTCAAAGCGCTCGACTGCGCCGGATTGGCCCGCGTTGATTTCTTCCTGCGCCGCGATACACGCGAACTGCTCGTCAACGAGCTAAACACGATGCCGGGCCTGACGGACGTTTCCGGCTTCCCGAAAATGTGGCAGGCCAGCGGCCTCTCTTTCCCGCAGGTCGTCGAGCGCCTGATAGAACTCGCGCTCGAACGCCATCAAGAGAAAGCACGCAACCAGACGAGCATCTAGCCCTGCCTTGCCGAGTACTCTCCTTATAGCTTGATTGATTATTTAAAAGCTCAACGCGAGTGCCGGGGTTATCTGGGCGCTCTGTAGCCTTTGCGTGTGCGTGCAGACAACTCCGGGCGTGAAAGCTTGACTTCGATGGCGCGCCACTTTCCGTCGCGCGTCCGGTTGGTCGGACGATAGCCGATGGTGTATTGATTCCTTAACTCTTCGACGATTCCCGCGAAAGCTTCGCGTAAAGCCTGCCCGCCGGGCGTTGAGATAAAACGACCTCCGCTTTTGGTCGCAAAGTTTTTGAGCACGGCCACGTTCTGTTGCCCTCTGGCGTTTGGCCCACTCTGGGCAGACATATCGACAGTATAAATGGTGGCCTGAGCGGCGAGAGCTTGATGGAGCGCCTTGTCGGACGAAGCTTTGCTGAATGTATCCATCCCGTCAGAGAGCACGATAATCGCTCGCCTTTTCTCAGGTCTCTCGGAAATATCTTTTGACGCCAGCACGATAGCGTCATTTAAGGCCGTCATCCCGCGTGCGCGTAGCCCGAAAGCAACGTCGGCCAGATCGCGTCCCGGCGAAAAATCCTGCACCTTTTCAATTTTCGCGTCAAACTTGTAAACAGCCGCTACGTCGTCTGTCCGCAATCCGTCGAGGAAGCGAATCGCCGCCGAGCGGGCCAGAGACATGCGGTTCTCCATGCTGCCCGAAGTGTCCAGCAGGATGGTGGCGGCAAACGGTGTCTCCTCCACGCTGAAGGTTGAGATTAATTCCGCAGGCTGCTCGCGCCCGTCCTCGAATACTTTGAAGTCGGAACGTCGTAATCCATGCACATACTTGCCCTGTGCATCCAAGACCGTCACGTTTATCACAACCAGGTCGGTATTAATCCGAACGACCTCGTCATCATCTTCCTGCGGCTGTTGGGCTATGGTTGAAAGAGGGGCAACAAGGGCGAGGAAGGCGAAGGCCAGAAAAAGAGGCGCTCGATTCAAACGCGTACGGCGCGGTGAAAGACCTCTCATTAGAGTGCAAATAAAGTTAACGCGTAAGGGAGCGAACATAGCGAATAATTTCGAGCAACTCGTTTGTCCGCTCGATGACGGAGGCAGAGACAACCTGACGGGGAGTTTTTTCCACTTCTTTGAGCATCGCTTCTGTATGCTCCGTTAGCTTTTCGAGAGCCGATTTAAGCTCATGCGGCACATTCTCAATCGTCACGTCGCCGTCCGTCCCGCCCGCATACTCACGAATCCGGCGCGTGAGCTTTCTTAGCCGTTCGAGTTTCTTAATCTCCGTCTGGCTCAGCGATTGATTTTTAACAAAAGCGTTATTAAGTTCAGCGCTCAACTGTGCAGCCTCACGGGCGCGTTCCAGATTCTCCCGCTGCTCTTTTTCGGCGGCTTTAATATCCCTGCGCGCCATCATTTCAGCTTCAGGAGTTCCTGTCATAATTGATGATTCGGAACCTGATGAAGACCTGTCGGCCCCGGCGATAGGACTCTGCCGGTTTTGAGCAGAGGCTACGCCGCAACAGAATAGCGCGATTAAGTAGCTGCAACAGACAAGACGAGATGGCATCAACATCACCTTAACAATTGACAAGGGCGAAAAGTCAGCGAACTCAATTTCAACTGAAGACGATATTAACGAAACCCTTATCAGGCATCAAGCACGGGTTGCAAAATAACTGTGACGTTCGATGTCAGACTATAGGTTGTCTTGGAAGAGAGCAAAAGGGCCACACTCAAGTATTTTGAGAAGGAGAGATGATAGGGAATGGCGACCTTGAAAAGCGGAACAGACATTCACCAACGACACCAATGCTCATCTCCCTAATGAGCATTATCAAACAACAGAATAGATGCTCAGCGTTATATACAAACTCAAGCCTCGCAAGAGAAAGATTGGATGAGTAAAAGAAAAACGTTAAGCCGGTCGTCGCGCCGACTCTTGAAGCATTACTTAAGCTTCAGCGGTTATTTCAAACTCAAACTCGGTGATTGGCGGCCAGAAGATACCGTTGGCCCACTTGATTCATCTTACGGAACTTTAGTAGGGGTATCCGGCGTGTTGATAAACTCTTCGCCTGTCGGGCGGGGCGAGGGGCGCTCTGTAATGATGGTTCGGGTGGGCGGCTCCGGCGGCAATTCCCTTGGGCGGCGAGCGCCGGGGGCAGTCTTAAAAACGATAAGAGTTGAGCGTACGGCGCTTTTCAGATGCTTGACCTGTGCCCCGCTAAATTCGTGGCGGGCAATAGTGATGGAATATTTACCCTCTTCGCCGGGCGCTAGATGGTTTGGCTGCAACGCAACCTTGCGAATTTCCGTGCTGTTGTCAGAGCGCCGTTTCAACTCAAGTTCCAGTGATAGATCATTGAGCGGCTCGCGGGAAATGTTGCGAACCTTTCCGCCGACCACGGCCTGTGACCCTTTGATAATCGCTTCGTCCTCGAAAATCTGAGCTTCGGTAGAGACGGCGACCGGCGCATCATTCTGGCGCTGCTCCCCGCCAGCCGTATTCTGCGCGGGAGAGCGGAAAAAGACGAAATAGCTGGCTACCAAAATCGCTGCAATTAAGGCGCAAGCGAGTGCCACGATAAGCGCCGCTGGTTTACGTTTCCGTTCAAGAGCGGAATGGTCAAAATCCTGCTCACCTCTGTTTAAGCTTCCTAATGTATTCATTTCAGGTGGTTATTGCGAGAGCTAAAGACAATTGTGAGGGAGAGCGAGTTAAACTATTGATAAAACAGCACAACTAATAAAGTTGGCGTTTCCTCTATTTGCAAATTTTGCGTTTGATTACGGTGTGCGTCCCGGTACGGGCGCGCCCGTCACGCTTTCGATGAGTGCGCCGAGGAATTCCTGTTCGGCTGTCCCGTTACTGCGCAAAGTGACCCATTCGCCTCCTGTCACTCCGTCTGTGCGACCCTCAAGCTTAACATTGACGGAGACATTCGTATTGACGCCATCAATCGGTTGGACTTCAACGATATAAGTGTAGCGACCGCGCGTCCAGCCGCGAGAACTGGCATTCGGCAAATCTGCATAGCGGTTTAACTCTGACTCTGTAACGACAGCGCCTTTGCTGAAGATAAAGGGCTGGCTAATCAGGATGCCATCGTCGGGCTTGGAGGCAGCGGTATCAAGGACAAGCTTGCGGTCGCGCATCAAATCTTCGATGGCCTTCATGATTGTGTCGCGGCGTGATGTCAACCTGTAAGGGTTGGGAATGGGCGGCGGAGTCGGCGTCTTGCCTTTGCCGAAATCTATTCCCCGACCAGCACCGACATCCTGCTTCGCACCATTAGTGGCCGGAGCACGATTGTTGCCGGCATCGCGTATATTATCGTTCTGCCGATCAACGCCCTTTTCCTGCGCGCTGATGGCAAGAGTTGATAGAAGCAAGAAGAAAAAGATGTAAATTGCTTTTTTCACTGAACCGCCCTTTTGAATTCACTGACAAAAATGCTGCCTTGATTCGGGAGACCCTTCGGAGAATAAATCAATGCCAGATCAAATTCAAGCTTAACGTGTCTTGGGTCGGAAAACTAACGCAGATAAGCTGACGACCAAAACAACGCGTTAGTTTGAGTTAATTTATTGAATTGGAGACTCAGTAGTTGTGGCGGGCAAAGTAGCGCGCTCGCGTGCATCGCGCTCGCGTTCCCAATTACGAAGAGCCTGCACGCCGCGCTCGAAGTCAGCCGCATTATTGTAAAAGTTATGCGCCCCGTCGTTTCTGTCAGGATTGCGCACGTAGTAGAGATAATCCGTTGAAGCGGGATTGAGCGCGGCCTCTAGTGCGGTTAATCCGGGCGCGGCGATTGGGCCGGGCGGGAGTCCGGCATTGATGCGCGTATTGTAAGGAGATTGCCTGTCAAGGTCGCTTTTGTAAACTTTGCCGTCGTTCTTCCACTTTCCGGCCAGCTTGGAAGCATAGATGACGGATGAATCAATGCCGAGCGCCATCTCTTTTCGTAGACGATTGTAAATCACCGAAGCGACGAGCGGTCGCTCTTCTTTTAATTTCGCCTCCGTCTCGATGAGGGAAGCAATCGTGACGATCTGTCGCGGCGTCTTGTTCAAAGCGCTCGCCCTCTCAGTCCATTGCGGTTTCCATTCCTGTCGAAAACGCTTGACCATCGCGGCGATCATGAGCGGGGCGGTCGTCTCCGGTGGAAAGTTGTATGTATCCGGGTAAAGATAGCCTTCCAGATTGGTAGCCGTCGGGTCTAGGTCGCGTATGTCGTTGACGTTATCCATCAGGGCGAGGGCTGCTTCGGCGTTCTCAAGTTTTAATTCGGGAATGCGCGCCATCGCCGCCGCAATGTCCCAACGAGTCCAACCTTCGATGACCGTAAAGCGGCTGAGCCTGCGCTCGCCCTCTTCCAGTTTTTTGAGCACGCCAAGCGGCGAGATAGGAGAAGGAAAGCGATACTCGCCAGCCTTCAAACGCGTCGCCGCTCTTGTCAGCTTAATATAGGCGAGCAGCGGCCAACTGTGTCTGATAACGCCCTCGGCGATTAGCTTGTTAACAATTTCCGTAGGAGTCGAGCCGCGCGGGATTTCGATGTATTCGCCTGACTTGTTGTGCGCGACGGGCGCATGCAGGTCTTTGTAAGACCAGAAAATAATTCCGCCGATGCCAATGCAGAAAAGAAGAATAATTATCAGGGCGAGCCTTTTACGGTTCATAAGCAACTCAAAGGGGAAATAAAGAACGGAAAATTGGCAAATGAAAACTATTGGGCGCGCCAGCCGCAGCGAAGAAGCTTATGCCTGGCCCAGATAATCACGAAGAATTAAGGCTGCCGCCTCGCTGTCCACTCGGTTTTTCACTTCATCTCGATTGTAACCGTCTGCGCGCAAGACTCCTTCCGCTTCTTTTGATGTCAGCCGCTCGTCCTGTAAAAAGACGGGGAGATTGAGCGAAAGTTCAAGATTGTGCGCTTGCCGCCGGACTTCTTTCGCCGCAGTGCTTTCTGTGCCGTCGAGACTGAGCGGTAAACCAATGACCAGTAATTGTGCGTCAAAGTCTCTGACCAGGGCAGCTACGTTGTGAACCAACTGTTTCCAACTACTGCGACGCAGTGGTGGAAGCCGCCGAACGGTAATCCTTAGCTCGTCTGTGACGGCAACGCCGACGCGCCTCTGCCCAAGGTCAAGAGCCAGCACGCGTCCTGGCTTTGAAACTTCAGCCTCGGCTGTTTCGTTAGTCTTAGAAATTGACAAGGTAATATCTTGCTAAACAGTGCGCGGAGTATAGAAACGCTGCGTAAAGCATGTCAAGGGCATAAGGTTTCATCCTGCTTGCACGCCTCAGACGGCCACTGTTATGATACGCGTTGCGTGCTTTTCAAGTCGTCTGGGCACGCCGCAGCCTTCTCTTACGGACGACATAAATTTTGAGGCCATTCGATGTCTTTTAGAACCAAGTTTGCTTTAGTTGTCTTATCCGCGACGCTCGCCCTTTATACGGTCGTCGGCGGTTGGCTCCCAATTAGCGCACAACAGCAAAACGATCCGGGCGCGCAACTGCGGATTTTCGAAAACGTGCTCCAACACATACAGAACGATTATGTAGATGAGCCGAACATGGAGAAGGTTCGCGCCGGAGCGCTGCGCGGGCTGGCTTATGGCCTTGACCCGTATTCGACGTACCTGACAGCCGATCAGGTGCGCGACTATAGTTCCGGGAAAGGGAAGGAGCAAGCGGGCATCGGCGCTGAACTCTCGCAAGTCTCGTCATATCTTTACGTGATCGCCCCTGTGAAAGGCTCTCCGGCTGACCAGGCGGGCGTACGCGCGGGCGACATCATAGAGTACATAGATAATAAGGCGACGCGGGATATTTCCCTCTATGATGCGCGGCAACTGCTCAACGGAGCGCCGGGCACGGAGGTGAAATTGAGAATCCTGCGCTCGCGCCCGCTGACCGTCACGGTCAAACGCGGCGCTTTCAAAGCGCCCGCGGCGGAAGCGCGCATGGAAGCCGGAAAAATCGGAATCTTGCGTATCAACAGTCTGGCCGAAGGCGAAGCGGCAGACGCGCGTAATCGTCTACAGGAGTTGCTCAAGCAGGGCGCGCAGAAGATCGTCCTTGATTTGCGCAGCCTCGCCGGAGGCTCTCTGACAGAGGGCGTAGGTGTCGCCAACCTTTTCATCAAGGAAGGCGTTCTGGCACAGACGATAGGCCGCGAAAGCAAGCCCTTGAAAACTTTCACGGCAGACCCCAAGGCTGCGATTTTCAACGGGCCTGTGGTCGCTTTGATTGATACGGGGACGGCTGGCGCGGCTGAAATCATCGCCTCAGCTTTGTTTGAGCGGAAGCGCGGCGAAATCGTCGGCGAAAAGAGCTTTGGCGCAGGCACGGAGCAGCAACTCTTCACCCTGCGCGACGGCGACGGCCTGCTGCTAACGACTATCAAGTGGGCATCGCTCAGCGGCAAACCTTTTCTGGGCGAAGACCGCGCTCGTTCGGGGATAACGCCGACAATAGAAGTCAAGCGTCAGGAAGTGGTCGAAGCCATTGACCCTGAAGACCTGACGGGCAACGACGACGATGCGGTCGCCAATCCGAACCCGCAAAACGACAAGCGCGAGGTTGCCCCAGACGCAGCGGCACCAAAGCAGCAGCCGGAAGATGTACAGTTGAAGAAAGCTCTGGAATTGCTCAGAGGCAACGCGGCACAACAGAGCCAGCGCGCAGCTTAGACATTCGGAAGCTGAGTTAATAAAAAGAGGGGCCGGGTTGAGGTTGTCTGAACTCAACCCGGCCTCTGCTTTTCTCCAGCCGACTTCAAACAACTGCCTCACCGAGCTTATTAGCCTGAGCCTGCTTAATAAACTTATCAGAGAGTTTATCTCGCTAAGATAATTTCCGATACAGCAATGAGGGTACGGAGCAGCGACAGTTCTCTTAAGGTGATTCTTTAACTTCTAATGGGAAGTATGAAGGGGCGGGCAATCACTAAAGCATACCTTCCGGCAATCATAAATTGAACTCAAAGCGGAATATTGCCGTGCTTTTTGGGTGGATTAGTGTCGCGTTTATTTTCGAGAAGAGAAAGGGCGCGGATTAGTTTCGATCTGGTCACGGCAGGCTCTATAACTTCGTCTATAAAGCCGCGCTCGGCTGCGACATAAGGGTTGGCAAATTTTTCTTCAAATTCTGCGACACGTGCGCGGCGAGCCGTTTCCTTGTCCTGAGCCTCGCCTATCTCCCGGCGATAGAGGATATTCACAGCCCCTTCCGCTCCCATCACCGCGATTTCGGCGGTCGGCCAGGCAAGGTTGATGTCCGTGCGTATGTGCTTGGAAGCCATCACACAATAAGCGCCGCCGTAGGCTTTGCGCGTAATCACGGTAATCTTGGGCACGGTCGCTTCCGCATATGCGTAAAGCAGCTTGGCCCCGTGCCGTATAATTCCGCCGTGCTCCTGCTCGACGCCCGGTAAAAACCCAGGCACATCCTCGAAGGTAACGAGCGGGATATTAAAACAATCGCAGAAGCGCACAAATCGCGCGCCCTTGACAGAGGCATCTATATCCAACACTCCCGCCAGATAAGCCGGTTGGTTGGCAACGATTCCGACCGAGCGCCCGCCAAGGCGTGCAAACCCTGTCACAATGTTCGGCGCATAGTGTTGATGGGCTTCAAAAAAGTACGCATCATCCACAATCGGGTGAATAACGTCGCGAATATCGTAAGGCTGGTTGGATGCTTCAGGAACTATGCTATTGAGGCTCTTTTCCGCACGGTCTTCGGGGTCGCTTGCCAGCACGCGCGGCGGGTCGTCCATATTATTGGAAGGGATGAAAGAGAGCAGTTCACGAACCATGCGTAGCGCATGCTCATCTGAATCCGCTGCGAAATGTGCGACGCCGGAGATACGGTTGTGCGTGCTAGCTCCCCCCAGTTCCTCTTTTGTGACATCGGCGTGCGTCACGGTTTTAATCACGTCAGGGCCAGTGATGAACATGTAAGAGGTGTCCTTGACCATGACGTTGAAGTCTGTAATGGCAGGACTGTAAACCGCGCCGCCCGCGCACGGCCCCATGATGCAACTGATTTGCGGGACAACGCCGCTCGCTAAGGTGTTGCGCAGAAAAATATCCGCATATCCGCCGAGGCTGACGACGCCCTCCTGTATGCGCGCTCCGCCCGAATCGTTGAGACCGACGATTGGCGCTCCGACCTTCAGCGCCAAGTCCATCACCTTGCAGATTTTCGCGGCGTGTGTTTCCGACAGAGAGCCGCCGAAGACTGTGAAATCCTGTGCGAAGACAAAGACGCGGCGACCGTCAACCAGGCCGTGTCCGGTAATGACACCATCGCCCGGATAAAGCTGCTTGTCCATCCCGAAATCGCGCGAGCGATGGACGACGAGCTTATCAAACTCTTCGAACGTATCCTCATCAAGGAAAAATTCCAACCGCTCGCGCGCGGTCATCTTACCGGCGGCATGCTGCTTTTCGACACGAGCACTGCCTCCGCCCTCTTCGGCGTTGCGCGAGCGTTCGAGGAAGCGATCCAGCTTACTTTCCATTACGGGCTGTGGTTTTTCTGAAGCCATCGGTGTCGTCCTACTCAGTTTCGGAGGTTTCAATCAAATTATGATTAATGAAAACCGGGCTGAAAAGCTCTCTTTCTCTTTTCCTTAATGTTTTACGTTAAGCCTTGAAACGGGAAGTCGCGCCGCTCTATTAAATTTACCAATTCTTGCAAAGCTTCGTAGGCACGGCTGCGTATGTGCACTGGATAATCGTATCTATCAGCATTCAACGCGAATTCGTCTTCATCAACAATCTGGTAGCTCATATCCGGCGCGACCAGAATATCTATATCCAGGTCTACGTAACTGAGCACGCGGCCATCGAAAACAGGCGGAACATTGACGTTACAATAAAAGCTGCGCAATTCGCCGTCAGGATTCAGGAAACGAAAAATATTGTACCAGCGATTGAGCCAGTAATACTCAATGCTGACAGTTCCGCGCGCGACAAGGCCGAGAAGTTGGTGCTGTATATCTTCTGCGAACCTTGCATCCAGAATGAGCAGGTCATCAGCGCGGCTCATGATTCGCGCAGACCAGCGGCGATGCTCCTTGCCGTCGTATTTACAGGCGCTGACGATAACCTGTTGTTCTGCGCCCTCATCGCTCACGAAAAAACATTGCTCCTGTATTAATCCAACAGCACTGCGACCGCCAGCCTTTTCTCTTTCTTCAGGTAAAGCTTGAGAAGTCGGCGCGACGACAAAACTTCAGGTAATCATTCAGCGGAAGGCATAGAAAATTAAGAGAAGATAGCGTTTGTTCGTTTGAGCGATGCTCTGACGGAAAGCTCAAAAGCCGCCCTGCCGTGCAAAGACTATCGACCGCTCTTGCGCCAGTCCGCCAGAAATTGTTCCAACCCTTTATCAGTCAAAGGGTGTTTGAGAAGCTGTTCGATCACCTTAAAGGGCATCGTCGCCACATCAGCACCCATGCGCGCCGCTTCGACTACGTGAATCGGATGGCGTATGCTGGCCGCCAGCACTTCCGTTTTCCACTCGTAGTTGTCGTAAATCTCTATGATTTCGGCGAGCAGCGAGAGGCCGTTTTGACCAACATCGTCAAGGCGACCGAGAAAAGGGCTGATATAGGCTGCGCCAGCTTTGGCCGCCAGGATAGCCTGTGCCGCAGAGAAGCAGAGCGTCACGTTGACTTTCGTGCCTTCGTCCGCCAGACGCCGCGTGGCCTTGAGACCGTCGCTGGTCAGAGGGCATTTGACGACGACGTTGGGCGCAATACGCGCATATTCGCGACCCTCGCGGAGCATTCCTTCCGTATCAATGCTCGTCACTTCAGCCGAAACGTCTCCCTGCACCAACTCGCAGATGGCGGCGATGTGTTGCTTGAAATCCACGCCGCCTTCTTTGGCAATCAGAGATGGATTGGTCGTGACGCCATCAATTAACCCTAGCTCTGCCGCTTCACGTATCTCAGAGAGATTCGCTGTGTCTATGAAAAATTTCATCTCACTCTCCTTCAATTCAAAAGAGAAATGCGTCGAACACTATTACTGAGCACGCCGATTCCTTCAACTTCTACCTCAACCACATCCCCATCCTGCAGTTTTGAGACACCGGCTGGCGTCCCCGTGGCGATCAGGTCGCCCGGATAAAGGGTCATCACCTGAGAAATGTAGCGGATAATGAAGGAAACGGAAAATGCCATCGCGCTTGTACGTGCCTGCTGTTTAATTTCGCCGTTGAGCCGCGTCGTAATCGAGACATCATTCGGGTCGAGCGAGGTTTCAACGAACGGCCCCGTAGGACAAAAGGTATCGAAGGACTTGGCCCGCGTAAATTGCACATCCTTGCGCTGTAGGTCGCGTGCCGTGACATCGTTGACGCACGTATAGCCCAACACGTAATCCAACGGCTCATCCGTTTCGCCGAGCCGCCGCGCCAGGCGTCCGATAACGACTCCGAGTTCTCCCTCATGCTCGACTTGATTCGACAGCGCCGGTAATTCAATTGAATCGCCGGAAGCAATGATAGCTGACGGAGGTTTAAAAAAGAGTAGAGGCTCCGAAGGCATTGGATTACCGAGTTCGACTGCGTGATCTCTGTAGTTTCTTCCAACACAAATAATCTTTGTCGGCACAACGGGTGCGAGCAGCTTGACTTCGCTCAAGCTAATTTCATTCTTACTCACGCGCGGCGGATGACCGAAGACATCATCGTCAAGCAAAGGACTAACCGCTTCACCCGACAGGACTGCGTAGTGCGGGTCAAACGATTCCAGATTTGTGTAGCGACAGAGTTTCATATTTTAAGGAACTGTGTCGTTGACGACCTCCGAAGGCGCGCTCGTGTTGCCAGCAGTGTCCACAGCCGTCAGGTAATAATAATATTTTTGGCCGCTCTCCACGGTTTCATCCTGAAAGGTAGTGCGAGTCAGGAGCGTGTTGGTTAATTTAGTCCAACGGTCTTTCGGCAATTCAGGGTCAGTCGAGCGATAGACATTATAACCCGCGACATCGCGCTCTGGATTGGCAGGGAAAAAGAGAGAGATGCTGCCCGTGGCGGCGTTGATGCGAATGTCAGCCGGAGGCGTTGGAGGAAAAATATCTATCGGCTCGACAGGGATGGCGTTTGAGTTCAAGCTCTCGACCTGTTGCCCGCCGGTGCCGAGCGAGACGGAGCGCACAATGTATGTGTACTTTTCACCGAAACGGAAATTCTTATCAACGTAGCGCGTGGTGCTGATGAGTTGCGAATTGAGCGGGGTCTGGCTGGTCTCATTCTGTGCCTGCTCGATTCGATAGATGTTGTAGCCGAGGAGGTTGACGGGCGTCGAATTGTCTATATTGGTAGCTGGAGCTTTCCAGTTGATAGTAATGCCCGCTTCACTCACTTCTTTATCGAGGATTGAGGGAGGCTCTGCGATACTTGCCGCCGGTTCGATTAAAAGGAAGTTGGAAAAGGAGGCGCGCTGTCCAGAAGCATTAACGTAGCGCAGCGCGTAGCGCAAACGAGTCGGCTGCCCGGCCAGTTCGAGGGTGTCTATGTACGTGATGCTCCCGGTCGCCGCCTCTATCATTTCGTAAGGAACAGAGCCGATGAGCGTCGAACGGGCAGCAAATTCTTCTTCAGTTAAAGGAAGGGGAGCCGTAGGCTTTTCAGCGAGACGATAAATATCCACGCGGCGTATGCTCTGGACGCTGCCCGCAGGGGCATTCCTGAGGGGCGCGGGCCAACTCAGGATGACTTGATTACCGCGCTGTGCGCCGGAAAGCAGTTCCGTCCGCTGCGGGATATTTTCGAGCGGCGGCAGCGGCGGGCGGCGTTTCCCGCACCCGGCAGCCAGAGCAGAGATGCAGAGCAAGAGAGAAAGAATTAAACAGGCGGAGCGGCGGCCAGAGCTACTACAGTTGTTTGACTGGCTCTTCGCCATCAAAATTTTAAGACCGGATTGTCGGCAGGAACGGGGAAGTTTTCTCACAGGATGTACCGGCTGAGGTCTTGATCCTTGACCGTCTCGGCCAGCATACGCTCGACGTAGGCGGCATCTATGACCTGTTGCTTCGGCTCTAAATCCGGCCCTTCAAAGCTAATCTCGTCGAGCAGCCGTTCCATGATGGTGTGCAGGCGGCGTGCGCCGATGTCTTCGGTCTGCTCGTTGACGCGCGCGGCGAAGTTGGCGATAGAGTCAATCGCATCTGCTTTAAAATCAAGCTCGACGCCTTCGGTCTCCATCAAGGCGCGATACTGTTTGATAAGAGCGTTTTTCGGCTCAGTCAGAATGCGTTTGAAATCTTCTATGGTCAGGGATTCAAGCTCGACGCGAATCGGGAAACGGCCCTGCAATTCGGGAATCAAGTCCGAAGGCTTGGAGACGTGAAAAGCGCCCGCGGCGATAAAGAGGATGTGGTCGGTTCTGACCATACCGTAGCGCGTATTGACGGTCGTACCTTCGACAATCGGCAGGATGTCGCGCTGCACGCCTTCGCGCGAGACATCAGGGCCGTGGCCCGATTCGCGGCCAGCAATCTTATCAAGTTCGTCCAAGAAGATAATGCCGGAGGATTCGACGCGTTCGAGGGCTGAGCGGGCGACCGTGTCCATGTCTATGAGGCGCTCTTCCTCTTCCTGCATGAGATATTCCATCGCCTCGTCAACGCGCATCTTGCGTCGCTTGGTGCGGCCCTGAAAGAGATTGCCGAGCATATCTTTCATGTTAATGCCCATCTCTTCGATGCCCTGTGGGCCAGCAAGCTCGATGGTCGGAAAACTCTTTTCGCGGACTTCGATTTCAACCAAACGGTTATCGAGTTTTCCGGCGCGTAGCTGCGCGCGAAGTTTTTCGCGCGTCCGTTGAAAATTATCATCGCGCCCGGCGGCTTCAGTCGTCTGCGGAGCGGTCTCTTCCACTTCGCTTTCATCAAAATCGAAAAACCCTGAAGAAATAGCAGATTTCGGCGGCGGCAAGAGCAAATCCAGAACACGCTCTTCGACATTGAGTTCGGCCTTGTCTGCGATCTCGTCAATCTTTTCCTCGCGCGTCATCTCGACGGCGATTTCCGTCAAATCGCGTATCATGCTCTCGACATCGCGCCCGACGTAGCCGACCTCCGTAAACTTGGATGCTTCGACTTTGAGAAAAGGGGAACTGGACATACGCGCGAGGCGGCGTGCGATCTCCGTTTTGCCGACGCCGGTTGAGCCGATCATAATGATGTTCTTGGGCATCACGTCTGCGGCCATGTCCGGTTCAAGCTTTTGCCTGCGGACGCGATTGCGGAGCGCGATGGCGACAGCACGCTTGGCATTGCGTTGGCCGACGACGTGCTTGTCCAACTCGGCCACAATCTGACGCGGCGTCATCTCGTCGAGCCGCGCTTCTTCCGTTTCACCTGAGAGGTAGATAACCATTTTGTCAGTAGTCGGTGGTCAGTAGTCAGTGGTCAGCGAAGGCCAGTTGTTTTAACTGACCACTGACCACCAACCACTGACCACTGATTGTCAAATTTCTTCGACGATAATATTCGTGTTGGTATAGATACAAATTTCACCAGCGACGCGCAGGGCTTCGACGGCGATGTCGCGGGCCGGTAGTTCCGTGTGTTTCATTAAGGCGCGGGCGGCTGCGAGCGCGTAAGCTCCGCCGGAGCCGATGGCGAGCACTCCGTCGTCGGGCGCAATCACGTCGCCATTGCCCGATAACAGGAAAGAAGTCTTTTCGTCTGCGACGACGAGCAAGGCTTCCAGGTGGCGCAGCATTTTGTCTGTGCGCCAATCTTTGCTGAGTTCGATTGATGCGCGCTCCAGATTTCCGTGATACTGTTCGAGCTTGCCTTCAAAGCGCGTCAAAAGCGAGAAGGCGTCGGCGGTCGCCCCAGCAAAGCCCGCCAAGATTTTATCGTTGTAGAGACGACGGACTTTGCGCGCGCTCGATTTCATCACCGTATCGCCCATACTGACCTGTCCGTCGCCCGCCAGCGCAACGTGCCCATCGCGGCGCACGAGCAGGACGGTCGTACTGCGAACTCTGTTTGATTCATTAGTCATCATGGCAACCTAAGCACTATAGAAACAGGCTGAAAGGTAAGTCAAGCCGAGCCGCATAAAAGTGTAATCGAAGCTTTTTCAAACGCTTGAGGTTGCGCGACGGCGGCTAAGCGCGCGGGAGTTTTTGCGCTATGATGACTGAACCGGGCCGGGCCATTTTGGGCCGACTGCTAACTGAAAGGTGCTATGGAGAATGGTAGATACCCGACCGCGCATAGGTATCACGATGCGCATAGAGCTTGAGACTAACCGTTTTTATCTGGCGCGTTATTACAGCGAGGCTGTGGAAGCGGCTGGCGGCGTGCCCGTACACATCAGTCTGATTCCAGAAAGAGATTACATATCGGCTGTGATGGAGAATTTAGACGGCGTGCTCTTGCCGGGCAGCGATTCGGACGTTGACCCGCTCTCTTACGATCACGAGCCGCACCCGAAACTGGGCGCAGTGCATCCTTTGAAGGATGCGACCGACGCGCTCGTGCTCGAAGAGATAGAACGACGCGGGACTCCGCTCTTAGCCATCTGCTTCGGAATGCAAATCCTGAACGTCATGCGCGGCGGAAGTCTCATACAGGACATAGAGAGCCAGATGCCGGAGGCCATTAAGCACCAGCAGGGAGCGCCGCGCGAAAGGCAATCGCATCGCGTGCGCTTGCTGGAAGGAAGCCAACTGTGTGAACTGGCCGCGAGCGAAACGGCGCTCGTTAACAGTCATCATCATCAGGCCATAGAGACTGTGGGGCGCAATCTGGTGGCGACCGCCTGGACTGCGGACGGCCTTGTAGAAGCGCTGGAAGACCCGCGCCCGGAGCGATACGCACTGGCTGTGCAGTGGCATCCAGAGCTTGGCTGGGAGCGCGACGATCTTTCAAAAGCGCTCTTCGCAAGCTTTGTCCGGGCGGCGCGCAATTACGCGGAGGCAGGAACTGAATCAAAGACCACCGCTACGCTTTGAGCTTAACCGGACGCGCGTCCGATAAGGTCAATTGACAGGTTCAGGAAATTTGAGGGGCAACAATTAAACGGAAGAAGGGCAACGGCGGATTTAATGAACACTAAGGGGATGAATTTGAAAGGGCGCGTGGCGCTTGTGACGGGCGGCTCGCGCGGGATTGGCAGGGCGACCGTCCTGCGTCTGGCAGAGCAAGGCGCGAACGTGGTTGTCAATTACGTGCGTGACGAAGCGGCTGCCCGAAAAACCGTCGAAGCAGCTTTACGGCATGACGTGAAGGCTCTGGCCGTGCGGGCTGACGTGGCGCAATTAGTTGAAGCGGAGCATTTGATTCAAACGATTGTAGAAGAGTTCGGCCAACTGGATTTTTTGATCTGCAACGCTGGCATCTGGGAGGGTGCGCCAATCGAATTTTTGGGGGAAGAACAATGGGATCGCGTGCTGAACATCAATTTGAAGGGCACTTGGGCTGTCTGCCACGCAGCAGTGCCGCAGATGAAGCGTCAGGGCGGCGGGCGTATCGTCATCGTCAGTTCGACCGCAGGGCAACGCGGTGAAGCCAATTACTCGAATTACGCTGCCTCGAAGGGCGGACAAATATCTTTCACCAAATCATTAGCCGCAGAGTTGGGCCAACATCAGATCAACGTCAACGCGGTCGCGCCCGGCTGGGTGTTGACGGAGATGAGCACAGGCGTCTTCGCCAACCTCGAATACAGGAAAGCAATCGAAGAGAGCATCCCGCTCAGGCGCATCGCGTCTGTAGACGACATAGCGCTGCCGATTGTCTTTCTCTGTAGCGAGTGGGCCAGGCACATCACGGGTGAAGTCTTAAACGTCAACGGCGGCTCGGTTTTGTGCGGTTAACAGCAAAGGCTCGCCGAGAGAAATTTTGGCCGTACACAATTCGAATATTTTCGGACGAAAACTAACATTATAAGGGCATAAGAGCATTATGAGGACAGTCCTCGGACTTGAAAAATTGCTGTCTGAACAAAGGGCCAGCTTACGCGGCGCGCGTGTCGGCCTGATTTGCAATCAATCATCCGTAAACCATGAATTGCGACACGCCGCAGACCTTTTGCATGAGCAGCGCGACATAAACCTGACGGCGCTTTTCGGCCCGCAGCATGGGATACGCGGCGACGTGCAGGACAACATGGTCGAGACGGAACACTCCTTTGACCGTGTGACGGGAATTCCAATCTATTCGCTCTACAGCGAAACGCGCGAGCCGACCGAAGAGATGCTCGCAAACGTGGACGTGCTGGTCTTCGACATGCAGGACGTAGGCTGCCGCATCTACACCTTCATCTACACGCTGGCTAACTGCATGCGCGCGGCGAAGCGTTACGGCAAACGCGTGATTGTTTGTGATCGCCCGAACCCGATTAACGGTGTGAGTGTGGCTGGGAATGTGCTCGAAACGAAGTTCGCTTCCTTCGTCGGGCAGTTCCCGATTCCGACGCGTCATGGCATGACGGTCTGCGAATTGGCGCTGATGTTTAATCAACACTTCGGCATCGATTGTGATCTGGAAGTAGTCAAGATGGAAGGCTGGCCCAGAGAACAATGGCTGGATGAGACGGATGCGCCCTGGGTGTTGCCTTCGCCTAATATCCCGACGCTCGATTCGGCCACGGTCTTTCCGGGCACAGTTCATCTGGAAGGAACTCTGATGTCTGAAGGGCGTGGCACGACGCGCCCCTTCGAACTCATCGGCGCGCCCTACATAGAGGCAGAAGTTTACGCACGACAGTTAAACGAAATCGGCTTTCCGGGCGTCTATTTTCGTGCCTGCGGATTTCAGCCGACGTTCCAGAAACACAAAGAACAAACTTGCGGCGGCGTGCAGATACACGTCAGGGAGCGTGGCATCTTCGAGCCTGTCATCGCAGGCGTTGCGACAGTCAAGTTAGCCAGAGACCTGTACACGGAGCATTTCAAGTGGAAAGAGCCGCCGTATGAATACGTCTTTGATAAAAAACCTTTCGACGTGATCGCCGGGACGGATAAGCTGCGCATAGCGATTGAGCAGGGCTTGAGCCTGGAAAGCATCAACGAAAGCTGGCAGGAAGAACTGGCTAACTTCAAACGGGAGCGCGAGCCGTTTCTGCTTTATTGAGAGCGAGCGGCGCGGAAAAGAGCTTTGCAGTCTGTGGACGAGTTATTGGAAGAGTGCGGACGCTTGCACGGACATCTCTGTGCGGGCCAATTGCTCGGCGTGCGTATGGCGCTGCTGGGCTGTCGTCTAATCGGAATCGAAGACCCGCGTGGAGCGGACAGAAAAAAACTGATTGTCTGGGTTGAGATAGACCGTTGCATGGCGGACGCTGTAGGGGCTGTGACGGGCGCGCGGCTTGGAAAAAGAAGTTTGAAGTATCAGGATTACGGTAAGGTGGCGGCGAGTTTTCTGAATACGGAAACGTGTGTCGCTGCGCGTGTCGTCGCGCTGGACGAATCGAGACACTTGGCGGATGCGCGCTACCCTGAAATCCAGAGTAAAAAAGAGAGGCAGTTTCGGGCTTACAGAGAGGCAAAGGATTCGGAGTTGTTCAAGGTCGAATGGGTCAGCGTCGAGTACGGCTCTTTGGACGCGCCTGGGCCGCCTCGCGCACGCGTCTTTTGCACGCTTTGCGGCGAGGGAGTAAACGACGGGCGAGAGGTTTTGGGGAAACAAGGCGAAACGCTGTGTCGCCCCTGCGCCAATGGCGGCTATTACAGAATTGTCAATGCGTACGAGTTTGAAGAGGCTTGAGATACAAGGCAATTGGTTTTTCGTGTTTGAAGGATTGGCGACGCATCACTCAAAAGCATTTACAACTTATATTTTCCGCGATAGCCAACGCCCCTGTAAGCTGCGGACAACTAAGATTTGCTAAAAGCCTTTTTAGAAGCGACCACACTTCAAACAGGCTAAAGCAGTTGTAGCCTGTGGCGCTCGGCCATGCAAAGCGGCTAGTGGTGAGTCCGATAACGCCTGAATTATTGAGAACCTAAATTGTTGGGGATAAAAGCAGATTAATGATTTTTCGTCGCCACAGATTGCACTTGCTGTTTTCAGGACTCTTACTGCTCTTAATCTGGCAGGCGTTTGGACAGGCAAGCGCTTTGGGGCAGAGCGGGCGGAAAAGCAGTGCCAGCGATGCGGGCCAGACACTCAGCAATCAGGAGCAGGAGGCAGATGACATCGTGCGCGTGCGTACGGATGAGGTGCTGCTGCCTGTCTCTGTGCGAGACTGGTCAGGGACGAGCATCAACGGTCTCAACAAAGATAATTTCATCATCTACGACGAAGGAACGCGCCAGCAGATCAGAAGCTTTAACAGGCATCGCGTGGCGGCCAACATAGTCCTCCTTTTGGACGCCTCTGGCAGCGTCTTTCAACAAATGCGCTTCATACGCGAGGCCGCCAAAGGCTTCGTAGAGGGATTGCTCCCGGAAGATAAAGTCTGTGTCGTGCAGTTCGCGGATAAAGTCGAGTTGTTGCAGGACTGGACAAACGCCTCGCAGCCGCAACTGCTGGAGAAGGCTCTGGATTGGCGTTATCATCCGGGCGAGAGCACGACCTTCTACGATGGCCTGTATCTGGCTGCCGAAGAGCAGTTGAAAAAGGTTGAAGGGCGGCGCATCATCATCCTGCTGACGGATGGCATAGACACTGCGGAACGCCGACGCGCTGATTTCAAAGACGCCCTGAACGCCGTCAGAGGGGCTGAAGCGAGCGTCTACGTGGTCAGTTTGACGGGGATGCTGCGCGAGATGATTGTGCGGCGCGCTGGCGGACGCGTGCGACAAAATCTGCTACGCGGTTACGACCCGAAGCAGATCAGCCGTTATCTAAAATTAATAGATGACGCGGAAAGACAGTTAACGGGGCTGGCGACGCAAACGGGTGGGCGCGTTTTTCTGCCCTTAAAGGATGAAGACCTCAGCGCCGCCTACAGGGCGATTGCGGAAGAGTTGCGCTCACAGTACATTATCACTTACAAGCCTGATCCGCCTGTGATTGCAGGGCAGTGGCGGCGCGTGCGCGTGCTGGTCTTGCCGGGCGGCTACGAGGTGGCTGCCAGAGAAGGCTATACGGGGCGCGATCAGTAATCTTCAAAAATAGCACGGGAGAATTGGTTTGACTTTGAGAGAGAAGAGAAGTGAGGCTGCGGCGAGTTCTTTGGAGGTTCCGGCTAATGCCTGGTTGATGGGCGCTTTGGGTTGGCTGGTACCTGGCGCGGGCCACGTTGCGCAGGGGCGCTGGGGACGCGGCCTTTTAATAGGTGGCGCGGTAATAGCCATGTTTATCATAGGGCTGATCTTCGGCGGCCATCTGTTCCCCATCTGGGAGGCGCAGGGCAGCAGCAGCAGCGGCAGCGGAAACTGGTCAGCGCTGCTGCAAGTTCCTCCTATGATCGCTAACTTAGGCACGGGCTTGCTGTACCTGAGTTGTTGGATAACGGGCACGGGTTTTATAGAACACGCGAATTACGAGACTTACGAATATGGCAACACCTTTTTATTGGTGGCTGGCCTGTTGAATTACTTAGGGATGCTGGACGCTTTTGATATAGCTGTCGGGAGGAAGCCTTGAAGCACTTGCTGGTGATGATCCTTTTCGCCGCTTTGGTAGCAATCGTTTTTGGAGTAGTGGCGCGCAATAGCCGTAAAGAGCGCATGGTTTACGGCCTCAAGATATTCGCTGAATTTATAGGGATCGGCCTGGCCTTGGCCTGGCTCTTGTATTTTTTCCCCTTTTAGCTACAGGGCAGAAAAGCCGCAACTCGTTTCGCGTCCGATAACGTATGGCTATAAACGCTTCGGTTATTTAAGAAATTTCAAAAAACAATTATAGAAAACTCTTCTCATGGGCTTAGTTGAAACAGAGGCCATAGTCTTACGAGTTTATCCGTTGGCCGAGGCTGACAAAATCGTGGTCTGTCTGACGCGCAGCGCAGGCGTAGTGCGCGCTGTCGCAAAGGGAGCGAGGCGCTTGAAGAGTAGATACGGCGCGGGGTTAGAGCCTTTCACGCTGCTGCATTTGAGTTATTTTGAGAAAGAGGGAAGGGAGTTGGTGACTTTGCGGCAGACGGAAATTCAGCGCTCCTACTTTCATCTCTCGCAAAGAGCGGAGACAATCGCTGCGCTCTCATATCTGAGTGAACTGGTGCTGGAATTTGCGCCCCCGCACGAGCCTAATGAGAAGCTCTTCAGAATGGTCAGGGCGACGCTGGAAGCCGTCCCGCAGGGGGCCGTCGATCTCAACCCGCTGCTGCGTTATTTCGAGGTCTGGACGCTGAAGCTGGCGGGGTTTCTGCCGGAGTTGCGCCGCTGTGCAGAGTGCGGCAGAAAATTCAACACGGAAGAGACCATTTACCTGAATGCTGAGTTCAAACTGCGTTGCGGCGCCTGTAGCCACGAGATGGGGATGGCTTTGACAGAGGGCGCGCGTACACACTTGATGGCGATGCAGCGCCTTTCGCCGAATGATTATTGGCAGGCAAAGGATACACTGACGGCTGCGTCCACCGTAGAACTGGCGCAGATGACACAAAAGCTAATCAGCCACGTCCTCGAACGCAGCCCGCGCGTACAGGCCACTTTCGGTTAAGAATCCCCTTTGGATTTCGCTCACAAAGAGATATTTCCGGATCATATCTACGGACTCATATGCAGCTTAGCGGCAGATTAATCGAGAGATACATATTGCGGGCGATACTGCCTTATCTGCTGCTTGCCGTTTTGCTACTGGCGGCGATTTTATTCGCGCAACAAACTACGCGACTCACGGAATTACTGGTGTCTGCGAGCATTCCTGTGACGTTGGTGCTGGACGTGCTGGCGGCTTTGTTACCCAACGTGTTGATTTTCGCAGTGCCGATGGCAACGCTGGCAGGGATCGTTATAGGGTTCAGTCGTTTGGGCAGCGATAGTGAGTTGGTAGCGATGCGCGCGGCTGGAATCGGGACACTTAATATGATTTGGCCCGTCTTGCTGCTGGGTCTCTTTCTGACCGCCGGGACGCTCTATCTAAATTTGCAATTAGTGCCGCAGGCCACGCGCGTCTGGAAACTGGCGACGCTACGCGGCGCGCTGTATAAGCTGGATTCGCCGGTCGAGCCGCGTTCTTTTACGACGGATATTCCTGGCTTCGTGATCTACGTGAGAGACGGCGATAAGGAGCAAGGGCGCTGGGGCAGAGTCTTCCTGTTCTCACAAAAGAAAGACGGAGCGACGCAACTTGTGACGGCGCGCAATGGGCGTTTAGATACCGCCGCCGAGCGTTCCGAACTGGTCCTCAGTGATGCTGTGATTACAACGCTGCCGTCTACGGGCGGGGCACGCGAGACGGCTTACGTAACCGAGCGATTGGAGCAATTGAGGGTGGTTTTGGAAACGGGCCGCAAAGCCTTGTTAGATCGTCTGCGGCAGGATCAGGTCGAGGCGGAAGAAATGGATTGGGTCGCCCTGGGCGCTTACGCGGCTGCACAAACTGGTGCTAGGAGACGCGAATTATATACACTCTGGCATAAGAGGCTAACCTTTGGACTGACACCTTTGGTTTTCAGCCTGTTGGGAGTTGCTGTAGGGTTGCGTGTCCGAAAAGGCGGACGTGGGATCGGAGTGGTGCTGTCGATCCTGTTAATGATCGCTTATTATCTGATCGCGCTGGGGGGCGAAGGAATGGCGCGTGCCGGCACTGTGTCGCCACTGATTGGCGCCTGGCTGGCAACATTTGTGGCAATGGTCTGCTCCCTAATGATGCTCCTGAGGAATCCCAGGCGATTCTTTACCTGGAGAAAGGTTAAGGCTGGAAATGGGTCTGATAATCTTGCTTACCCAGTAGATAATGAAATTAAATTCAAACAGCCTCAAAGCAATTATCAACTCGCTACAGCTATCACCAGCAGTAAATGGACCAGACGGCTGGGATTTCCAAGTTTACTGGACGCCAGCGTCCTGCGCTCCTTGGCCGTCAACTTCATCATTGCCCTGGTTGCCTTAGCCGCCATCTTTCAGATTTTTACGCTCTTCGAACTGTGGCGCTTTATTGCGGCAACAGGGACGGGCACAAACACAGTGCTGAGGTATCTATTCCTGCTATTGCCACTCATCACGGTCCAGTTGCTTCCGGCAAGTCTGTTAATCGCAATACTGGCTTCATACGCCCTGATGGCGCGACGCAGCGAAGCAGTCGCATGGTGGGCCTGCGGGCAGAGCATTTATCGCCTGATGATGCCTGGCGTTTTGTTTGCAGGATTGGTAGGGGGAAGTCTGTGGCTCGTGCAGGAGCAACTAATGCCGGAAGCCAATAAAAGACAGGACGCGCTACGTGCTCAAATCCGTAGCGGTGTCGCAAGAGCCACGACCAAACTGGGCAGGCAATGGTTGGCCTCCGCGGAGACAGGAAGACTCTATGCCTACAACTACGAGGAGGATAACAGCACATTACAAGAGCCTGCGATTTACGAATTCGACTCTGAAGGCGTCCATCTGGTACAGATCATTACAGGAAAAACCGGCAAGTGGGCTGCCAACAATAGCATGGAAGTGGAGATGGCGGAGCTGGTGGGTCTCAGAGGCGAGCGCGTCAGCAGGGAAGTTGGGGAGAAGTTTCAGGTCGAGCGTGTAGCCTCGCCAGAGGTGTTTAAGCCGGGACTGGATAAGCCATCCCAATTAAGCGCAGAAGATTTAAGCGCTTACATAAGAAAAATAAAAAGCCGTGGCGGCGAAACCGCCCCCCTGGTTGTTGCCCTCCAACGCAAGTATGCAGAGCCTTTCGGCGCACTGGTGATGGCTTTGATGGGCATTCCCCTGGCTCTCTCCTTTGGCCGCCGGAGCGCGATTGCCGCGCTGGCGTCTGCCATTGTAATTGGCTTAACCTTCTGGGCCGCGACAGGCGGTTTCCAGCAATTAGGCGTTTATCACCTCCTGCCGCCAGCGGTAGCAGCCTGGGCGCCCACCATTATCTTCATGGCGGCGGGCACTTACCTACTCTCGCGCTCAAGAACTTAAATAAACATAAACAGGGGACGATTGGGGAAATCAACACAATTTCTCCCGATCGTCCCTTGAATTGTTAAAGTTGCCGCTACCTAATTAGGTTCCAGTCTCCCAACTGGAAAGATATTCCAACTGCTCAGCCGTTAGAGTATCTATGCCGATTCCCAGTGCCCTCAGTTTAAGACTGGCGATTTCAGTGTCCACCTCCTGTGGCAGGACGTGCACGCCCGGCTTTAGCTCACCCTTTTTCTTGACCAGATATTCCACAGAAAGAGCCTGATTAGCGAAACTCATATCCATCACGCTGGCCGGGTGTCCCTCGGCTGCCGCCAAGTTAATCAAACGCCCCTCGCCAAGGACGATGATCCGATTCCCATTGCCGATTTTATACTCTTCCACGAAAGGTCTGAGCGTGGTAGGGGGGCCGGACAGTTCTCTTAAAGCCACCAAGTTCAATTCCAGGTCAAAGTGGCCGCTGTTACAGACAATCGCTCCATCCTTCATAGCAGCGAAATGCTGCTCATCTATAACGTGACGATTTCCCGTCACGGTGACGAAGATATCGCCTATGGATGCAGCCTGCGCGATGGGCATGACACGGAAGCCGTCCATGACTGCCTCGACGGCCTTAATCGGGTCTATCTCTGTGACAACGACGTTCGCGCCCATTCCGCGCGCACGAAGCGCAACGCCTTTACCGCACCAGCCGTAGCCTATGACGACCAGCGTTCTGCCTGCCAGCAGGATATTGGTCGCGCGTATAATACCATCAAGCGTGGATTGGCCCGTCCCATAGCGATTATCAAAAAAGTGCTTTGTCTGCGCATTATTGACAGCCATCGCGGGGAAGTTGAGTACGCCTCCAGCTTCCATTGCGCGCAGGCGAACAATGCCGGTCGTCGTTTCCTCAGTCGAGCCGATGATCTCTCTAGACTGTTCTGCACGCTCCTTGATGAGTGTCGCAACGACATCCGACCCGTCGTCAATAATGATTGCTGGTCTTGAATCCAGAGCGGTGCGGACGTGCCTGTTGTATGTTTCCGTTGTTTCACCCTTAATGGCGAATACCGGAACCTCCCAATCGGAAACCAAGGAGGCTGCCACATCGTCCTGTGTGGAGAGTGGATTAGAGGCAATAAGTACGGACTCGGCACCGCCAGCCTTCAAAGCCCTGACCAGATTAGCTGTCTCTGTAGTAACGTGTGCGCAGGCAAGGATCCGTATCCCACGCAGCGGCTGTTCCTGTGCGAATCTTTCCCGAATCAAGCGTAGCACTGGCATTTCACGCTCCGCCCACTCAATGCGGCGTTTGCCATCAGGAGCCAGCGCCAAATCTTTAATGTCATACTCAACAGAGCTTATTGCAGTCATTTAACAGTCCTCATTTGAAGTTATTGTTTAAGAATTATCGGAACTTTCAGAATTGGCTTTAAGAGAACAAAGCCACGTTCAAATTCCAGCCGCCGCCCTCAGAGCTTCAGCCTTGTCCGTCGATTCCCAGGTAAAACCATCTCCCTCTCGACCGAAATGCCCATAGGCAGCAGTCGCTTTATAAACAGGGCGGCGCAAGCGTAAGTCCTCTATAATCCCCCCCGGCGTTAAACGAAAATGGTCACGGATTAATTCTGCCAGGGTCTTCTCGCTCAATCGCCCTGTGCCACCCGTATCAACCAGAACAGAGACGGGGTCTGCAACCCCAATGGCGTAGGCCAGTTGCACAAGGCATTTATCGGCCAGTCCAGCCGCGACGATATTCTTCGCGACGTATCTTGCGATATACGCAGCTGAGCGATCCACCTTCGTTGGGTCTTTTCCAGAAAATGCTCCACCGCCGTGCGGCGCATAACCGCCGTAAGTATCTACTATGATCTTACGGCCAGTCAGCCCTGCATCCCCTTGTGGGCCGCCCGTGACGAAGCGCCCGGTCGGGTTAATATGATATTTTGTTCCTTCGTCCAGCAACTCGGATGAGACGGTCTTTTTAATGACTTGTTCCAAAATCTCATCGCGCAGTTGTTCGTTGGAAACAAACTGATCATGCTGGGAAGAGATCACCACCGCGTCAACCCTGAAGGGCCTGCCGTCTCTATATTCGACTGTCACCTGAGATTTTCCATCAGGGCGTAGATAGGGAAGGCTGCCCGATTTACGCACCTCCGAGAGCCGTTTTGAGAGATGATGTGCCAGTTGGATGGGCAGGGGCATCAATTCCGGAGTCTCGTTACAGGCAAAGCCGAACATCAGTCCCTGATCTCCCGCGCCACCTGTATCAACTCCCATGGCGATGTCCGGGGACTGTGTGCCCACTGCGGAGAGAACGCTGCAAGTATCGCAGTCGAAGCCGAATTTAGCCCTGGTATAACCAATTTCTCTAATGGTTTCACGTGCCACTTGAGAGAAATTCACTTTGGCGTCTGTGGTAATTTCACCTGCAATTACAACGAGTCCCGTCGTCACCAGGGTTTCGCAGGCAACGCGCCCTTTCTCGTCTTGCTCTAAGACCGCGTCCAGTACCGCATCCGAGATTTGATCGGCAATTTTATCCGGGTGACCTTCTGTGACAGACTCGGATGTAAAGAGATAGCTTCCTTCAGTGCTCAACTAAATTACTCCTTTTGATGGTATGATTATGTAACCCGTATAGAAGCAAAAGACCGCGTACTGTAGCAGTCGCGAATATGAGTGTCAAGGTTCAATTGAAGGTTTGGGCGATAAAAGCTTTGAGGAAAATGTATCTTTGGAACATAATATATATTATCGGACGCCAAGAATCTTATCTTTTGCTTTAATTGCCCGTGCCTGTCAGCCCTCTCTTGACGCGTCACAAGGCAATCCTCTACAGTGTGCCTTCCCTACAACAAGAAAAGGCGCACTCTTAAAATGGCTATTAAAATTGAAGATGTCTCCAATATTAAACTTCCGAAGCAGACATATCTGCGAATCGAAAAGATTCTGGATGGATTGCCCCGTGAACACACCAGAGGCATTGAGCGCGTACGCCTGGTCGAAGCGATCACGGACACCAGGTTGAAAAATCTACAGCAACGAACGAGTTTGCCAGGTCTTTACCATCCCAAACAGGGGTCTCAAAACGCCTGGATTGAAATAGCCGTGGGTGTCCTTCTTCCCCGCCCCAAGTCATATTTGAAGCGGATCATGCCGCGTGTTTCATTCAAAGGCAACCTGGCAGCCGTGATCTTCTCCCTGGTCGGCCAGCACTACTATCTGACTCTCCGTCACTCCATTAAGCGTGGTCAGATAGAGCCTGCCGTAAGGGCCTATACGGAGAAGCAACTACGCCTCTGGCAGGAGAAAGAGCACAATTTCAGGACAAGGCTCTTTAAGCCCTTTCAACCAACACTTGAGCGATGGGGAAAGGCTCTACAGAAGCGCGCTGAAGCGGAAAAGAGGCGCAAACAATCTACCTGATAAATATGAGAGGGGTTTCCAAGGTCAGCGGCAGCTCCACTAGCGTTATCGGACGCGTCGCCGCGTCTCCGGCTGGTTAAGCTCTTCAATGATCTGCTTCAATGCTGCTAAAACATCTTGTGACGAGGCTTGAGAGCGGCGAAACCGTAATTCCAATTTAAAATCCTTCTGCGGTGAAGAATAGCGGAAAATATACGGCCCTGCTGAGGCTTTATCACGATTAACCCTTGTCAGCGAGCGCCTGGACGCACGCGCGTCGTCTCGTGTCATCCCCCTGTTGATAATTTCCCCAGTTAATTGCGCCATCGAAGCCTCATCGGGCTGCCGCACGATCTCTAATAAGAGCGATTTGGTGGCTATGTCGGCGTGCCGACATTGTTCGCGAATAGCTTCCGGGATGCCTGCAATCGAGAGCGCTTCCGTGACAGTACTGCGGCTCTTCCCCACCTTGCGCGCAACCTCCTCATGTGTGTAATTGAAACGCTCACAAAGGGCTTTCAGGCCGTCCGCTTCTTCCCATGGAGTGAGGTCTTTACGCTGCATATTTTCTATCAGGGCGATCTCTGCCACAGCGCGATCATCAACATCCATCTCAATACATGGCACTTCCCTTAAACCCGCCTCTCGCGCGGCTCGCCAGCGCCGTTCACCCGCTATAATCATCCAGCGCCCGCCCATGCCGGAAGGTTTAACCAATAGCGGCTCAAGAACGCCCTTCTCCTTGATGGAGTCCGTCAGTTCTTCCAAGCTACCGATCTCTACGCGCGGCTGCTCAGGGTTCGGATCTAATTTGTCGATCGCAATGAGTCTGCCAACAGGCGTCGGGCGATGTTGAGCCAACTCGTCAACGTAATGTGCGTCATGACGCATGCGCAGGCCAGCCGGTAATCCTCTTTTAGACACGACTAAATACCTCTTCACAGAGTTTGGCGTATTCATTCGCCCCGGATGATTGCGGCGCGAAAGTAAAAATTGATTCCTTATGGGCTGGCGATTCCTCCAGCCGTACGCTCTTGGTAATCACCGTCTCAAACATCTTCGCTCCAAAAACCCGCCGAATCTGTTCGTGAACTTCCCGCGCCAGAGTGGTCCTTTTGTCATGCAATGTCACCAAAACACCCAGCACCTGCAAGTTCGGGTTCGGCCTTGCTTTCACTTTCTCAATCGTCTCCAAGAGATCGTCAGTCCCCTCCAAGGCGAAGTAGGAAGATTGTATCGGAATCAGGACGTGTGTGGCCGCAACCAGAGCATTGACAGTAATTAACCCTAAGGTAGGAGGCGTATCTATGACAATTAAGTTGTACTTTGCCAGTAGAGATTCCAGCCTATCTTTGAGGCGAAACGGCGCGTCAAAGTCCCCCACCAATTTTGATTCGAGCTTCGCTAAATTGATCCGCGCCGGAATAATGTCCAAATCAGCGACGGGCGTACGGTAGATTGATTCCGTCACCTCTCCCTGCCCGTCCATCAGCAATTCGTAGGCTGAGATGTTTACTGTTTGCGGGTCTAAAAAAGAGATGGAGCTATTGGCCTGCGGGTCTAAATCTACCAGTAAGACTTTTTTTCCGCGCCGGGCGGACGCGGCGGCCAGATTGATGGCGGTCGTCGTCTTGCCCACACCGCCCTTTTGATTGGCAATTGCTATGACCATAGAGAGCTTGAGCAATTCAAAGGAATTTCAAGAGCAACAGAGCTATCTACAAAAGCATTTTTACACCTTGATTCCCAAGACACCCTCTTACATAGGCAAATCACCGGCTTCGCCGATGACATCAGGCCATTCTTCATCTTCCGAGGATGCCTCGTCAGAGCCTTCCTCCTCACTTTCAACGGTATTACGCGAGGAGCGTATGACCTCCATGTCTACGTAGATGGGACAGTCTGCGCGTAGCGCCAGGGCTATAGCGTCTGAGGGTCTCGAATCGAGCATCATCGCCGTGCCGTCAACGTTCCGCATCTCTATCACAGCAAAAAAAGTATTGTCGCGCAATTCCGTAATCACTACCCGCTCGACGCTGGCTCCCATCTCGACAATCAAATTGCGCAACAGGTCGTGCGTCATCGGTCGCTGCGGGGCGATTTTTTCGATCTCAAGGGCGATGGCGTTCGCCTCATAAGCCCCAACCCAGATCGGCAGCATCGTCTCACTGCCTACGTCCTTGAGGATAATGATCGGCGTGCCGCTGTTAGGGTCCATCATCAAAGCTCTAATTTTTACTTCTATTTCCATACAAGAACCTCAAGCTTTTCCTGATCTTTTTCATGATGGCTATGGAATCACTTGGCCGTATAGACTGTTGACCTTAGCCTCTGTCACACGAACATTTACCACCTGTCCCTTGAGCGCCGCGCGGCCAGGGAAATTCACGACCTTGTGGCAGGTTGAGTGCCCCATCATATCTTCCTGTGACTTAGCGCTTTCCCTTTCAACCAGTACTTTAACTTCTCGATTGATATATTCCCCATAAATTAGCTTCTGGATTTTCCCCTGCAACTCCTCCAGCGCCTTAAAGCGGCTTCTCTTCTCCTCTTTCGTTACATTATCTATTAGATTGGCAGCGGGCGTTCCGGGTCTTTCGGAATACTTGAAGATGTAGAGGCCATCGTATTGACATCTCTCTACCAGCCGCATCGTTTCTTCAAACTCCAATGCCGTCTCACCTGGAAAGCCTATGATAATGTCACTGGTCAATGCGAGTCTGCGTCGTCCATTTTTAATGGCCTCTACACGGCGCAAATAATCATCAATTTTGTATCCCCTGCGCATGGCCTTGAGCACACGGTCGCTACCGGACTGGACTGGCAAATGTATCCAGTCGCACAGATTTTCGTGCTCTTCTATAGCAGCTATGATGTCTGCATGAAAATCACGCGGAAAGGAGGTCGTAAACTTTATACGCTCGATTCCGGTTGCTGCCACGGCCCGTAATAATCTGGAGAATGGAGTCGCTCCCTTATGCGCTTCTAATCCGGCATCCGTTTTCGGCCTGTAACTGTTTACGTTCTGGCCAATCAGCTGTACCTCGCGAAATCCAGCCCGCCGCAGGCTCTGCACCTCTTTAATGATTTCCAAAGCCGGACGACTCTTCTCACGTCCTCTCGAATAAGGCACAATGCAATAGGAACAGAATTTATTACAGCCCTCTATAATCGGCACGAATGCTACGTGCGGAGAATGGCGCTCGGTGGTTGCCACAGACCAGCTTTCGCCTTCTGCGCGCTCACCCAAATCCAGAATCCGCTGTCGCCCGACGCTGGCTCGCTCAATCAACGCCGGGAGCCTGTCAGTAGCGCGCGTGCCAATCACCAGATTGATGACCGGAGAGGAACTAAAGATAGTTTCACCCTCTAACTGCGCAACACACCCCATGACACCGATTAGAGGCTGAGAGCCGTTGCGGGATTTCCGCACCTCACCGATACGCGTATAGACCTTCTGTGCGGCGCGCTCTCTGACCGAGCAGGTATTAAAAATAACCACGTCAGCCGACTCTGTCGAATCCGCCAACTCGTATCCCGCCGCACGCAGACGGGTCGCAGCCCTCTCCGTGTCGGCCACGTTCATCTGGCAGCCCAGTGTTTCTATATAAACGCTTGAACTCATATGCTTACCGCTTTCACACATCTCTTCAGAAGCACGAAGTGTAACAGAAATTCCCTGCTCAAGTGACACTCTTTCTTCAAAGTTTCGACGATTTTTTCGCGCCAGCGGCGCGGCCCTTGTTTTTAACAGAATCATCCAAGAGCCAACGCGCCGTTTCCCGCGCCGTCAAAGCTTCCTCATCACCGCCGATCATGCGCGCCAGTTCCCCTATACGCTCATCTAAGTTCAATTCCTTAATTAGCGTGCGGGTGCGGTTCTTCTCAAACAGTTTCTCTATCAGATAGTGATGGTCTGCGAAACGCGCTATCTGCGGCTGATGTGTGACGCACAAAACTTGCTGTGCTGAGGCCAGCGCTTTCAGGCGGTTGCCGACCGCTCCCGCCACACGCCCCCCTATGCCAACATCTATTTCATCAAAAATGAGTGTCTCGACTCCCCTTTGCGGCTCCTTGCGGCTCGTCCCTATCGTGCGCAGCGTCAGCATCAACCTGGAAAGTTCCCCGCCCGATGCGACGTGCGCCAGAGGGCGTGGACTCTCACCAGGGTTAGCCGAAAGCAGGAATTCGACCTGCTCCATTCCATTTGGAGAAAAAGAATTTTCGTCGCTGACTTCGCTGGCTTCTGAGGAATGGGCTGGAAATCCATCTGAGTCGTTATCGGACGCAGGCGCGGCTGCTGTAGAAAGCGAAGCGATGAATTGTGCGTTTTCCATCGCCACGTGTTTCAGGTCTGTCATCACACGCTGCTCCAGTTTACTTTTAGCCAGCCGGCGACAATCGGATAATTTATGAGCCAGAATTTTGTAATCCTTTTCAGATGCCCGCAAAGTCTCTCTGAGGAAAGGCTCTTTTTCTGCGATTTCATTTAAGCCGTTGAGTCGCGTCGATAGCTCATCCTGAATCTTGAGTATGCCTTTTAAATCACTATTATATTTACGCTTTAACCTTTCCAGATCGGCCAGTCGATTCTCTATTTCAGCTAGCCTGGCTGGAGAAAATTCCAGGTCTGATCCGTAATCGCGCAAAGTAGCTGCCAGATCAGTTAGCGAAGCTATACTCTCTTCCAAAATTTCCGTTGCAGGTTCGAGTCGGCTATCTATCTTACTCAGTTCTTCGAGGCTTTTCCGTACCGCCGCGAGCCGCGTCAAAATACTGGCGTCGCTCTCATACAATTCCAGATAAGTGCCGGATGCTAATTGCAGGGCGGTCTCGACGTGCGTCAAAAGCTTTCTTTCCGCCTGCAATTCTTCATCTTCGAGTGGCTTTGGAGCTAGGGTCTCTATTTCAGACAGTTGATATTGTAAAAGCTCACTTGCCCTTTCACGCTCCACCGCCTCTTTTTCAAGCTCTTTTAAAGCTTCTCTGGCAGAGCGCCAACGCATGTAAGCTTCTGCAACCTGTTTTCTTAAAGGAACACATCCGGCAAATTGATCCAATAGCTCAAGGTGGGACTGCGTGGACAGTAAAGCTCTCTGCTCTCCCTGACCGTGAATTGCGACCAACAGCGGCTGCAAAGCACGTAAGGTAGAGATTTGTGCAACTTTTCCGTTAACGAAGATGCGATTTCTGCTATTAGCATACAACTCTCGCCTGACCAGCAGATCATAGCTCTTCGCTGCTTCGGTGGCCGGTTCTTCCAGCAAACGCTGCACTTTCAGGGTATTCTCGCCTGTTAATTTAAATAGCCCTTCGACAACAGCCCTGTTTTCGCCCGTCCGAATCTGCGCCGTCGAGCTGCGGCCTCCCAGCAAAAGTCCCAAGGCATCAACAATTATGCTCTTACCGGAGCCAGTCTCTCCCGTCAGCAGATTCAGCCCCTCATGGAACTCTACCTGCAAAGACTCTATGACTGCGAAATTTTTGATGTTAAGGGACTTCAGCATAAAGCGCTTCTTTACTGAAGAATTTACTTTTAAAGAATAAGGTTAAGTTCTGGTTCGAGTTCAAGCTCAAATGTCCGTCCAAGATTATCCTTGACCGCTTTACAACACGCTAGTAGTATCTCGATTCCAGTTTTATCACATGTAATTCAGAGAAAGAGGTTTTCAACTATGTCTTTCAACAAAATTATCCTGGTTGGCAATTTGGGCCGTGATCCCGAATTGCGTTATACGCCGCAGGGCACGCCCGTATGTAGTTTCACGGTAGCAACCAATGAGAAGCGTAAAGACAAGTCCGGGGAGACGCAAGACCTGACGACATGGTTTCGCGTTACGCTCTGGGGGCGACAAGCTGAAACCGCTTCGCAATATCTAACCAAGGGACGACCCGTGTATGTCGAAGGCAGGCTGCGGCTCGAAGAGTGGACTGATCGCGACGGTAAGCCCCGTTACACTTTGGAAGTTCATGCCACCGATATGCAATTTATTGGGGGAACCCGAGGCGATGAATCAAATGTCAGTTTCAGTAAGGCTGCGCCAACAGACCGTGGTGCGTCAGAGCCAGAGCTTTCCGACGACGATATTCCCTTTTAGTATAGAGAGGCAGAGGCTCTCATGTCGGCGCGCCGACATGAGAGCCTCTGCCTCTCTACTCTCAATGCACGCGGCCCACAGTACTGTCCTGCGAGTTTGCTAACGTTCCCCACTTGCCGAATCCGCGTAGCTTCCTATAGCGAGATGATAATCTCTGCGCAGGGCTGTAGCTCAATACTTTCGCCAAAGCTTCCTGTAACGCCGCATCCAAGAGTGCTGCTGCCTGATCCAACTCCGTATGCGCACCCCCCTGTGGCTCCAAAACTATTTTATCAATGATACCTTCGCGCAGCAGTTCTTGGGCCGTCAGACGCAGGCAGGCAGCGGCATCCGCTGCATAAGCCGCGTCTTTCCAGAGAATGGCAGCGCATCCTTCAGGTGTAATAACCGAGTAGATGGCGTTCTCCAGCATTAGAATCTGATCGCCTACTCCAATGGCTAAAGCGCCTCCAGAGCCGCCTTCTCCAATGATCGTGCTGATTACGGGAACCTGTAGCTTAGCCATCTCTCTCAAATTATAAGCGATTGCTTCAGCTTGCCCGCGTTCCTCCGCATCAATGCCGGGGTAGGCCCCCGGAGTATCGATAAAAGTAAACACGGGGCGGTTAAATTTCTCCGCCAATTTCATCAAACGCAGAGCTTTACGATAGCCTTCAGGCTTTGGCATGCCAAAGTTTCTATACCGCCGCTGCTTCGTGTCTCTACCTTTCTGTTGGCCTATCACGACAATCGGAAGGCCGTGGAATTTAGCCAGACCGCAGATAATGGCTGAATCATCGGCGAACCGGCGATCTCCGTGCAACTCTGCAAAATCCTCAAATAATCTTTCAATCAAATCGAGCGTATATGGCCTCTCTCCGTGCCTGGCAAGTTGCACACGCTCAAAAGCAGAGAGGTCATCTGAAGCGGCCTCTGTTGCTGGCGGTTCCTGATTGCCACTTTTTTCATCTCTATCCGACATTTATCGCCCCTCTAGAGCTTCATTTAATCTGACCCTTGGCACTCTACAGAACGCGAGTGCATGGGAGCAGGCTTTAATTGGTTAACGTAACATTTAGCCATTCTACCTGACAACCCCTGCTGCGCAGGGCGGATTCAAGCTCAAGACTGCCCTGAACACGAAGCGCACTATGGGGACGCGCTCGAACCAATACCTGTCCTTCAAGCGCAAACTCCAGGAAGACTTCACAATCTCCCTTATGTTTTCCCATAAGAATGAATAACTCTTCGAGCATGCCATCAGATCCCCCATTTGATGGAATTTTAAGGATGACTGCGCGCGACCTGCGCTGAAGCACATCATCCAGACTGGCTATCTCTTCCGCTATTATCGTCTGGCCGCCGTCATCCGTTAAATCCAGCTTGCCAGAGACTAAAATGGCGGCATCGTTCTGCAAGATTTTCTCAAATCTGGCGAACATCTCCGGCCAAACGACGCATTTCACACCGCTCGCTTCATCTTCCAAACGCAATAAGCCGAAGCGCTGTCCTTTTTTTGTCGTGCGCACTTGCAGAGAAGTGACGAGGCCGCCGATATTAACCTTGCTGCCAGCTTCGCGGCCATTTAATTCCAGTGTTTTACAGGCATTCAGTTCAGATAATACTTCAACATAGTTTTCCAATGGATGTCCGGTAATATAAAAGCCGACAGCGTTTTTTTCGGCGGTGAGCAACTCTGCGTGCGTCCAGGCAACAGCTTGCAGCAAAGGCTCCGCAGGCTGCTCGCTGCCAGCATTTGCGCCACCGAAAAGATCGTTTTGGCCGTTTAATTTGTTCCGCTGTGCCCTGCTGCATCTGGCTAAAGCCTGATCGATGGACTGATGAAGACGCGCACGCCAGCGATGTATTGAATTCTTATCGTCTTTCAGAGAATCGAAGGCGCCCGCGCACACAAGACTCTCCAATACTCTCTTGTTGATAGCACTGGGCGCGACGCGTTCCGTAAAATCGAAAAAAGACTGGAATGAGCCTTCCTGACGCGCCGCAACGATGGCATTAACGCTTGCCTGCCCGATCCCTTTGATTGCCGCCAGCCCATATCTGATCGCGCCTTCGAGAGGAGTAAAGCCGCCGCCGCTCTCGTTAACATCCGGCGGCAGAAGCTTAATTCCCTGACCTCGCAACTCGATTGAATACTTAAAAACTTTGGCCGAATCCTGAATCTCATTTGAAAGAACGGCGGCGTAGAAGTGTTCCGGAAAATGCGCCTTTAAATAGGCCGTCTGGAAAGCTAAATAAGCATAAGCAACGCTATGGCTTCTGTTAAAGCCGTAATCCGCAAACTGCGCCATCAAGGAGAAAATTTGCCGCGCCTTTTCTTCTTTAATGCCACGCGCTACAGCTCCACTGATAAATTTCTGCTCGTGGCGAGCCATCTCTTCACGTTTTTTCTTACCCATCGCACGGCGCATCAAATCAGCTTCTCCCAGACTATAACCTGCGAGTTTCTGGGCTAACTGCATGATCTGCTCCTGATAGACCAGAATGCCATAGGTATTATTCAGGATTTCTTTCATCTCCGGCACAATATAGCGTACGGATTTATGACCATGATGTCTCTCAATAAAATCGTCAACCATCCCACCATCCAGCGGGCCGGGCCTGTAGAGTGCGTTCAAAGCAGCCAGGTCTTCCAAGCCTTTCGGCTTCAGCTTACGACAAATCTCCTGCATCCCAGATGATTCAAACTGAAAGACTGCTTCCGTCCGCCCCTCTGCAAAAAGCTGCATCGTCTTTTCGTCGTCGAGTCTTAGTTCAGACCATTCAATTTCCAATCCAAGCGATTGCTTAATACTATTTAAGCAATCGCTTATAACCGTTAAGGCGGTTAAGGCGAGGAAATCCATCTTCAGCATGCCCGTCTTTTCCAAGTCAGACATGGCATACTGCGTCGTTAATTCGTCTTTCGCCGAAACGGCAATCGGAATCAATTCCTGCAACGGCTTCGGAGAGATAACCACACCTGCGGCATGGACCGAAGCATGCCGCGCACATCCCTCAAGCCGTTTCGCCAAGTCAATTAATTCGCGTACCTGTGGATTGCTCTCGGTGGCGGCGCGTAACTCCGGAACTACATCCAAGGCTTGAGAAATACTGACGTTGCGCCCCCTCACGGGTGGTGGGATGAGCTTTGCAATGCGATCAACCTCTGCATAAGGAATATCCAGTGCCCTGCCCACATCTTTTATTGCAGCCTTCGAGGCCATTGTTCCGAAAGTGATAATTTGGCAGACTGAATCGCGGCCATAGAGGTCTGCCACATGGTTAATCACCTCTCCGCGTCCGCGAACGCAAAAATCTATATCTATATCTGGCATAGAGACGCGTTCGGGATTGAGAAATCTCTCAAAAAGCAGGTCATATTGGAGCGGATCAATATCCGTAATATTCAGACAATAAGCGACCAGAGAGCCTGCGGCGGAACCGCGCCCTGGGCCGACAGGAATATTGTGTTCTTTAGCATAGCGTATAAAATCCCAGACGATCAAAAAGTAGCCTGGAAAGCCCATCTGTTTAATCATAGCGACCTCGCGTGAGATTCGCTCCTGATATTCGGCCAGAGAGTGACGCAGGTCTCCTCTGGCAAGCTGCGGATCCCAAACTTGCTGCCGTCGCCGCTCATATCCTTCTCTCACTACTTTTTCGAAATAATCGTCAATCGAGAGACCAGCATCCGACTGTGGAATAGGGTAATTTGGCAGATAATTGACTCCATTCGGAAGTTGCAGGTCGCACATCTCCGCAATTTCAACTGTACGCGTCAGGACTTCCGGTATTTCATGTCCAAAAATGTCCCACATCTCTTCGGGCGAGCGCACATAAAATGTCGGAGCGCCATAACGCAGGCGGTTCGGGTCCTTTACGGTCTTGCCCGATCCAATACAAAGCAGTACGTCGTGCGCACGCGCATCTTCCGGCATGAGATAATGAGCATCGTTGGTGGCAACCAGTGGAACACCCGTTCGCTTTGACAACTCGACGAGAGGCTTGCGTATACGCTTCTGCGCGTCCAAGCCGTGTTCCTGAATTTCCAGAAAGTAATTTCCCTTCCCCAGTATCTCCTCGAACTCTTTGGCTGCTGCTGCCGCCTCGTCAAAGCATTCGCGAGCCAGTAAGGCGGAAGGCACACCCGACATGCAGGCCGAAAGCGCCACTAATCCCTTGCTATGAGCGGCGAGCAGCTCTTTATCAATACGGGGCTTGTAATAAAAGCCTTCCGTATAAGCTTTAGAAGTTAAACGCGCGAGATTATGATACCCCTCTAAATCTTTAGCGAGGAGAATGAGATGAAAATTCGCTTTTTCACCGGGGCTGGCAGCACCCGCACGATCTTTATGGCTTCCGCGAGCAATATAAACTTCACAGCCGATGAGCGGCTTGACATCCCTTTTTTTCATCTCATTGTAAAATGAGATAGCCCCAAACATGTTCCCGTGATCGGTCATGGCGCAGGCTTTCATCCCTAATTCCGCCGTGCGCTCTGCCAGCGGCTTAATCTGTATAGCGCCATCCAGCAAGCTGTAATCCGTGTGCAGATGTAGATGAACGAACTGTTTTTCCTTCATACCGGCCTTATCATTGGAGATTAAAAATGCGTGCGCGACATTTTCAGGAAATCAAATGGCGGCAGCGCTCACAGAGCGGCGCACACTATATCACGTATGGATTTAATTTGAAGGGACAATATGTAGATGGGCAAGAGGTCAGGCCCGATTAAGAATCAGGCAATTAAGAACTTTAACAGAGATAAGTCACAAAATACTTTAAACCTTTCATGTGAAACAAAACGGGTTATCCATTGACGTATAAACATTATTCCCATTCAATTGTGCTTGGCGGCTTAGAGCTAATATCGTAAACGACTCGATTAACGCCGCGCACCTCCGAGACAAGGCGGGTTGAAATTCGCGCCAGAGTGTCATGTGGCAGTCGCGCCCAATCGGCTGTCATACCATCCACACTGGTGACGGCTCGGACGGCAATCACCTGCTCGTAAGTGCGTTCATCACCCATCACCCCAACAGTTGAGATCGGCAGCAAAACCGGGAACGCTTGCCAGACGGCAGTATATAGATTAGCCAGACGCAGTTCCTCTTCAATGATTCGGTCGGCAGATTGCAACAGGCGAACTCGCTCCGCCGTCACTTCCCCCAGTATACGGACAGCCAGGCCAGGCCCCGGAAAAGGATGGCGCTGCAAAATCTCTTCCGGTATTCCAAGCTCACGCCCGATAGCGCGCACCTCATCTTTAAACAACTCTCGCAACGGCTCTATGAGCTTGAGGTTCATCTTTTCCGGCAGGCCGCCCACGTTATGATGACTCTTGATGACGGAAGAGGGGCCACGAACAGAAACAGATTCGATGACATCCGGGTACAACGTTCCTTGAACCAGATATTTTACGTTCCCCACCCGGCGCGCTTCCTCGTCAAAAATTTCTATGAACAGGCGGCCAATGATTTTGCGCTTTTGCTCAGGGTCAGTGATTCCACCGAGTTCACCCAAGAATCTTTCACCCGCGCGGATGCCAAGGACATTTAAATTCATCTGCTGCGCAAAGAGTGCCAGCGTAGTCTCAAATTCACCCTCTCTTAAAAGACCATTATCCACGAAAATGCAAGTTTGCCGCGAGCCTATCGATTGCTGCACAAGAACGGCTGCCACCGTCGAATCAATACCACCTGAGAGTCCACAGATAACATGCCCTTCAGCGCCGACTAAATCTCGTATGATGGCCGTCTGTTCGGCGATGACAGCGCTCGGCGACCAATCACCCCGACAATCGCAGATATCAAATAAAAAATTTCTGAGGATTTGGCCTCCCAGCGGCGTATGAGCCACCTCAGGATGGAATTGGAGGCCGTATATGCGCTTGCTTAAGCTCTCGAAAGCGTTAAGCGCTTCAGACGTCTTGGCTGTTATGCGGAATCCAGGAGGCGGAGTGGTGACGTGGTCGCCGTGACTCATCCAAACATCCAGTTCCTCCGGCACAGAAGCGAAAAGCGGGCTTGTTTGGTCTACAACTCTTAACCTCGCATATCCATATTCACGACTCCTCGCTGGCCGCACTTCTCCTCCCAAGTCAGCGGCAATTACCTGTAGGCCATAACATATTCCCAACAATGGACAGTCAAGCCTATCCAAGAGGCTAGAGTCGGGCCTCGGCGCATCCCTGTCATAGACGGAGGCAGGGCTGCCTGAAAGGATAATGCCCTTCGGAGCTTTTTTGAGAATCTCTTCGACCTTAATATTATATGGTAGGATTTCGCAGTAAACACCCGCTTCGCGAACGCGCCGAGCGATTAACTGCGTATATTGTGAACCGAAGTCCAACACTATTATTGTTTCATGACTATTTTTTTCGCTCAAACTGTCAACCTCCACTTATCCGGGCGCGTCCAAAGGCGCTAAGTTTTCCTGAGCTTGTGACAGATTATACGTTTTCACAGATGATGCAACAATGTGGTAGACAACCGGGTAGCATTACTATAGTAGGCGAGTATAATGGCTGGTAATCGCAGGTTTTTAGAATTTTTATGACTGAACGGATAACAAATACCTCACTGAAACGCAGACTAAGGGTGATTAAGTTGATAATACTTTTGGCAATCTTTGCCAATGCGCCCCTTGGAAGCCCTTCCGTCATCCTTCAAACGGAGACCACCAATCAGGCAGAGCTTTCCCAGCCACTTACGCTCCGCTGGGAATATATGTCTGACGATACGATCAATTTAACGCCCGCTACAGATGGCGAGCGGATTTATCTTCCCTTGTCTGAAGGCGCTTTGGTTTCGCTCAGTGCCAGCGATGGGCAGTTGATTTGGAAGATGGACATTGGCGGCGAACTATCCTCTTCCCCGGTGGCTGACGAGCGCGCTGTTTTTGTCGCTTCGGAAACCCGTCTTGAAAGCAGTAAGGCGCCGCAGGCCACAGGTGCATTGCGAGCGTTGGGACGCGAAAGCGGCATTACACAATGGATGAGAACATTGCCAATGCCCGTTCGCGGAGCGCTCGCCATAAATGAGACGACCCTCTTCGGTGGGGCGAGCGACGGACGCGTTTATGCTATACGAAAGCGAACCGGAGAGGTTTTATGGATCACGCAGTTTCCCACCTCTTTTAACTCGCAACCTGCCGTCATCGGTTCAAGACTTTATCTTGGTGGTGTAGATGGAACTCTCTTCGCTTTGGATCAAGCGACGGGGAAGCTGCTCTGGCGTTATCGGACTCGCGGCGTTATCAGAGGTCGGGTAGCAGTCGCCGGAGGCGTTGTGTTCTTTGGCTCCGCTGACGGCCACGTTTATGCAGTTAATGAAAGCAATGGCCGTTTGCGCTGGCAGATGCGCACAGGCGCTGCTGTGCAAACGGTAGCGATTGCAGGCAGTGGATTGCTGGCAACCTCTCTGGATAATTTTGTCTATTATCTCTCGCTGACTCGTGGAACCAGACTTTGGAAACAACAGTTAGCAGGAAGAATTTCCGCGCAGCCTTTGACGGCCACAGATGGTGCTCTTTTTATTCCACTTTCGGGAGATGCTGGAGTGGTTTTGAGTTTACGCGACGGCAAGCAACTCAATCTTCTTCCGCTGGGCGAAGATGCCAGCATCGCTGCGTCTCCGATAATGGCAGGCAAGGTTATTTTCGTCACCACTCGTCACGGCCTTCGGGCTTTTTCCAGGCCTGTCTAAAGACTTGAGACTCACGGCCCAGGTTATATTTTAAGTTGAATCAGACTAACCGACCCGTGGTAGGTTACTCGTCATGAGCGGTGCTCAACTGCACTTCTTTGGCGGGACGACGACGGAAGATTGCTCCGAATCGAAAGAGCAGGCCGTGAGTGACGTACATGACGGCTAAAATAAGAAGGACGTAGCGAGAAAAATACCAGACCAGCATTCCGATAGAAGCGACCAGCAGAATCATCACGCGCGCGCTACGCCTGTGCGTCCCGGCTGTCTTGAAACTCGTGTAGCGTAGAGTGCTTACCATTAAAGCTCCGAGGGATGCGACCAGCGCCATCAGCAGGCCGCTATAAATCATTCGCATTCTAGGCTCATACTGTATCAAGGGTTGCGGTGCAAAATGTATGATGGCGGCGAGCAACGTAGCTGCCGGGGGGATTGGCAAGCCTATAAAATTCTTCTTGTCCAGTTTGACCGTTCCTTCAGCCAGAGGGCGCGGTCGTGCCGCCTGCACATTGTAGCGTGCGAGGCGAAACGCTCCGCACATCAAGTACATAAAGGAGAGAAAGAGACCCAGATTATGTATGTCGCTGCCGTATTCGAGGGCTGAGCCGTAGCCCCAAGCGTAGACAAGAATCGCAGGAGCCAGGCCGAACGTCACAACATCCGCGATAGAATCGAACTGCACGCCAATCTCCGTCGCAGTCTTAGTGATACGCGCGATACGTCCGTCGAGGGCATCAAAGAGAAACGCCCAGCCGATTGCCATGGCAGCATTATCAAAATGGATAGCTGCGCTGTGAAACTTATCTGCGGCGTCGGTTCCCAGAAACTGAAATCCCCTGAGCGCAGACATCACAGCGTAAAAACCCATCCCGATATTCGCAGCTGTAAAAAGAGAGGGGATGAGGTACAAGCCCTTTTTAATGCCGCGTCGCTTCGGGCCAGTGCTGTCTTGAAGCGTGTTTGATGCAGGCAGGCCATCCATCAGAGAATTCTCCCGATAATCGTCAAGCCGCCGCGAACCTTCATTCCTTCGCGGACTGTTATTTCGACCCCCGGCGGGACAATGACATCCGTCCGCGAACTAAACTTGATGAGGCCGAAGCGCTCGCCGATGGCGACTTCATCCCCGGCGCGTTTCCAGCAAATAATCCGGCGCGCAAGGATTCCGGCGATCTGTTTGCAAACCAGCGTGACCTTTGTTCCGCGTATGGTCAGAGCATTCTGCTCATTCACCAGGCTGGAATCTTCATGCGTTGCCATCAGGAACTTGCCGTGTTGGTATGTGACATCGGTGATTGTTCCGGCTATCGGCGCGCGATTGATATGCACGTCAAGAGGTGAAAGGAAGATGCTGACCACTGTCGGCGAATCCGTATCATCCGGCGAGAGTTGGCGAACACGTGTAACAAGGCCGTCGGCGGGCGACACGATAACGTTAGCTTCGGTTGGCGCTTCGCGCTGCGGGTCACGAAAGAAATAGGCCATGAAAGCTGCGAGCACGACGAAGGGTAAAGCGACGGGCCAATATCCGAGCGCAAATAAAATAATCGCCAGCAGGGCTGGGATGATGATGTATGGATAACCTTCGCGGGCCACGCTTTTACACTCTACGGATTCGAGCTGGGTTCACTAATTCTTTTCTCAACGAAGATTCATTGAAGCTTCGCTTTTAAGAGAAACGGGGGCGCTAGCCTTTGATCTCGCGCCCCCGTTTGCAGTCTTTCGCCCTGAGCGGGGAATAAATTTTTAGTGCAAATGCCCCAGACTTTAATGGTCTGCCCCTTGCTTCTTCTGATGCTGGAGCATGATCGAATACATCTGGTCTTTGAGGGCTAATTTCTTCTTTTTCAGTGTGATTTCTTCTAACTGTTCTTCGTCGTTCGGGTATGCAAGCGCGGACAGCTCGCTGAGCCTCTCTTCATAACGACCGTGTTCGCGCGCCAGTTCGCGAAACTCAGGGTCGGTCATCATCAATTGCTCCTTCAAGCTGTCCGTATTGGATATTTCCATAATGGGGATTTCCTCCTTCTAAATTTGTTGGAAGATGCAGTGGCTGTTGTTGATTCGTGCAGAACTCGCTTTCACCAGTTTCTTTAAGAAAATGTTAGCGCAGAAAGCGCGGCCAATCAAGCTCAACTCAGAGCGGGACGACCATCACCAGCGCATCCTCCGACGGCGCGGAATAATAGTTTGCGCGCTTGCCGACCACTTCAAATCCATACCGCGCATAGAGACCTTGCGCGGCGACGTTTCCCGCACGCACTTCCAAAAAGGCTTTCTGCGCTCCCCTCTCTTTTCCACGCTCAAGGACAGCCGCGAGCAGCGCCCCGCCGATACCGCGACGCCGATACTGCTCACGCACGGCGACGTTGTTAATATGCAGATCGTCCGCAGCCATGCGTGCCGCGATGAATCCGGCCACCTGCTCCACCTCGCTTGTTCGCTCTGTCATCAGAGGTCTGGCAACGAACATCAAGACAGACTGCTCGGATAACAGTTCAGTGTAATAGCCGTCCCAGCCCCAACGACTCAGTCCGCACTCCTCTTCGATCTCAACCACTTCCAGCAGGTCGTGCTCCGTCATCGGACTCAAATCAAATCCGTTTGCTTGATAAATGTCTAGCGTGGTCATCGCTCTGGTGTATTTAACTCTGCGTCAGATGGACGCACGTAGATTGCCTGTAATTGCTCCGGCTTGAGGGTCGCGCCGTTTTGATAATCGAGATAAGCGAGGGCAGCAATGTCTACCGCAAGCGCTTTGACAGGTAGTGTAACGAGCCATTGCTTCTCTACATCTATGACCGCCTTATCAACAACTTCGTTATCGGACTCTTCTTCGTAGACGAGTGAGATACCCTCCTGCTTGGCTCTCATTTCGATGAGCAACTCGTGTTGCTGCACGCCTTCGCCCGCCAGTTTCAATTGATTAAGATGAACAACGCCGTCGAGCAATTTTTCCGGGGTTTGATGAACCGCTTTGCCGAGTGATGTCACTTCCCCGCTCTCTCCAACAGAGAAAGGTTGCGCGAACACTTCACCGCGACCGGCGGGCATCATCGCCAGCGTGCGAGGCGACGGGCCAGCGGCGAAGGCGATTGCCGAGAGCGTCGGAATACCGACGCACGAACGCGACAGGGTGGCGGCAAAGGATTTGATTGTCGCCAGGCCGATGCGCAAGCCCGTGAAACTTCCAGGCCCGCTGGCGGCTGCGTAAAGCTCCACGTCCTGCAAGCTGATTCCGGTTTCTTCCAGCATCTCCTCTATGCTGTGCAGCAGCTTCATTGAGTGAGACGTTTGCGCTTCTCCAGCGCGCAGGGCCAGCAGTTGCGAGCCGCTTGTCAGGGCAACGCCGCCGGTGCGAGTTGCGGTTTCGAGGCTCAGGATCAATGGTGCTGCAAAATCAGGCACGGATAGAGTTACCAAACGCCGTAGTTTGAGACTCGCGCTCCGGCATTCTCTGGCATCATATTTGACAGTCTGCGGCTGACCGCGCGATTATAGGCCGTGCTTTTCAGCAAATGCAATCTATACTCTTTTTCAACGCGCCGGAAAGCGTTGACGGGAGCGCCCGTCAATTAGTGAATTTTCTTTGCGCTTTGCACTTCGAGCAGGCTGGGGGTTAGCTTAAAAAGCGATATGGCTGGGCAGATTGGTATTCTTACGGGGGGCGGAGATTGCCCCGGTCTTAATGCTGTGATTCGCGCGGTCGTGCGTCGCGCCCTGCGGGACGAGACGGAAGTGCTCGGCATCAAAAACGGCTGGCGCGGGCTGGTCGAGGGCGATGTCGAGCCGCTGACTCGTCATTCTGTGACAGGCATCCTTCCGCGCGGCGGCACTATCCTCGGCACCTCGCGTTTCAATCCCGTGGGAAATACGCAAGACCTGGAGCAGATCAAGCATAACTGGAAAAGGTTTGGCTTGACTGCGCTGGTCGTCGTCGGCGGCGAAGGCACGCTCTCAGCCGCGCTGGATATGTGGCGACAGCATCAATATCCTATCGTCGGTATTCCAAAGACCATCGATAACGATTTGACGGGCACTGACTTTACTTTCGGTTTCGACACCGCCGTCGGCGTCGTCACAGATGCCATCGACCGCCTGCACTCGACAGCCGAATCACATCATCGCGTGATGGTCGTCGAGGTCATGGGTCGTCATACGGGTTGGATCGCCGCCTATGGCGGGATAGCAGGAGGGGCAGATGTCGTCCTCGTCCCTGAACATCCTTTCAAGCTTTCGCGTGTATGCGAGCTTCTCAAGCATAGAGAAGCAGAGGGACGCGCCTTTTCCATCGTCGTCGTTGCGGAAGACTCTCGCCCGCACCCGGACGAAGACTTTCTCTCTACAGATATTCGCAACGACATTTACAGGCACGACCGGCTCGGCGGCATCGGAAATATTCTCGCACAGGAGATTGAAAGATGTACGCGGATAGAGACGCGCGTGACGAAGCTGGGCTACGTCCAGCGCGGCGGCTCTCCGACGCCGTTTGACAGAGTGCTGGCGACGCGCTTCGGCGTGAAGGCTTATGAGATGGTCTTGGCAAAGCAGTGGGGGCAAATGACGGCGCTGCATGGCAGCAAGATCGTCAGTTTCCCGCTCGAAGAGGCCGTCAGTTCTCTCAATCGCCTGGACGAAGATATTTATCGCGTCGCGGAAGTTTTCTTTGGTTAAAACTTTAGCCGTTATCGGGCGCTCAATTAGATTTTTGCTGCCCCTTCGTATTTCGACGCCGGACAAGTTTACTCCGGCGTTATCGGACGTGAAGCCATGAAGCTCTGTCCTGTTTGCCAGCGTTGCTATGATGATTCGGACTCTGTGTGCGAGCAGGATCAGACAGGGCTGGTCGCCTCACGTCCAGGCCCGCGCCTGATTGCCGAAAAATATCGTCTCGATCAGATACTCGGTCGCGGCGGCATGGGGGCCGTCTACGCCGGGACGCATCTAGACCTGGAACGCCCCGTCGCCGTCAAGCTGCTCCTTCCTGATTTTACAGCCGATGCGGATGCGCTCGAAAGATTCCGCCGCGAAGCGCGCGCCGCCGCCCACATAGACCACTCGAACGTGGCAGACACTTACGACTACGGCCTGCTGCCTGACGGCGGGGCATACATCGTCATGCAGTTGGTCTTGGGCCAAACGCTGCGCGAATACATGGACGCTGCCGGTTCTCTTCCCTTTCAGGAAGCGCTCAACATCGCGCGCCAGATTGCCGAAGGCATAGAGGCTGCACACAGGCGCGGCATTGTGCATCGTGATTTGAAGCCTTCTAATATTATTCTCGCGCGCGATCATCAGGATGAGTTGCAGGTGAAGGTCGTAGACTTTGGCGTCGCCAAGCTGAAAGAGCAGACGACGACCGGCACTGGCGGGCTGACGGCCTCCGGTTCTTTAATCGGCACGCCGCGATACATGTCGCCTGAGCAATGTTCGGGGCACTGCGCGGACGCGCGTTCAGACATTTACAGTCTCGGCGTGATGCTCTTTGAGATGCTGGCGGCGCACCCCCCTTTCGACGCGCCGACCGCAACGGCTGTCGCCGTCAAGCACATACAACAACCGCCGCCCTCGCTCAAAGATTTCCGTCTCCATGTGCCGGCGGCCCTGGAAGAATTGGTTCAGCGCATTCTTGATAAAAACCCGGATGCACGCCCGCAGTCCGCCGCAGAGCTTGCGCGCCAATTGCAGGAACTCTCAGGCGCTCTCGCCTCAGAAGAAACTTTGTTTAGTAGCACAAGCTCTGCGCCCGTGATTGACGCGCAACGTGCGGCCAGTGAATCGAACATCCAGACCAATCCCGGTCATGTTGCGCATAAAGAAACGCAAAGGACTGGCGCTCCGACCGCCGAGCATCCGTTTGACGCGCCCGTAGTTAACAACGATGTTCCTTCCGTCGAAGCCTTCGCCGCTCCGACTGAAATCGTCGCCGAAGTCACAACTAAAGTATCTCCGCGAACATTGGAAACCGCTGCGATTGAGACGCCCGCGTCGCAGATTAACAGGGCCGAGCCGCCACGGATAATCAGTGATGAAGGGAATGCTGTTTCCAGTTCGTCAAAATCGCGTCAGTCGCTGCTGCGTTATTTCATCATCGGGGCGCTGTTGTTCGGTCTTTCCTTCGGCGCAGTCGCCCTGTGGCTTACTAAGCGCAACGAGCAGCCGTCGGAGCGTGTGGGCAATGATAATTCTGTGGCTGCTCCTTCTCCTTCTCCGTCGGCGAGCAAAGTGGACGACCGCGCGGACTTGCGCGCGGCGCTGGATTTGTGGGTGGCGACGACCAATAGCGGCCACCTGACACGGCAGATGAGTCTGTACCTGCCCGTGCTCGAACGTTTTTACCAGAAACGCAACGTTCCACGCCTGTTCGTACAACAGGAAAAAGAGCGCTTCATATTCAGTGTGACCTCCTTCAACGTGAAGGTCGGCGAACCGGAAGTGCAGATCAGCGCTGACGGAAGCACGGCGACGATGCTTTTTCGCAAGAGCTATTCTTCCACTGGCCCTCAATCAAAGAGCGGCGAGGTCTTGCAGGAACTGCGCTGGGCCAAAACAAGCGAAGGATGGAAGATAAGCAGCGAGCGCGACGTGCAGGTGATTCGCTGATTAAACGGAAAGCAGTAGCAAAAAAGCAAAGTCGGCGCACAGACTGAAAGCTGCGGATTATTTTGAAGTAATCCGCAGCTTTCAGTCTTTACGTCCTCTATGTCATTGACCGCTTCGGCAGCGCGCCCTTGATTACTGAGGAATCAAGACAGAGGGTATCGGCGTATCGCCAAAACCGCCTGTGTTGAGGACGAAGGCTGTGCCATCAGAACTCTTGATGATGTACCAGTCTTCTGTTGAAGGACGATAGACGGCGATGTCTGTTTTTCCGTCGCCGTCGTAATCGCCGGGCACGAGCTTATCGCCGGAGTTACCCCAGCTTCTCACCGTAGAGCCGCCCGTGCTCTTGCGTATGTACCAGTTGTTTTCAGAGGGACGGAAGATGGCTAAGTCTGCCTTGCCGTCGCCATCGTAATCCGCTGGCACAAGCTTGTCACCGAGACTGCCGAGTCCCCAGCCCAGAACAGTTCCGCTGTTGGTTGCGCTCTGGATGATGTACCAGTGGCCCTCAGAGGGACGCCAGACGGCGATGTCTGTTTTCCCGTCGCCGTCGTAGTCCGCTGGCACAGGCACGTCGCCCGGATTGCCCCAGCCCTGAACCGTGCCTCCGCCCGAACTGCGTATGATGTACCAGTTGCCTTCCGCCGGACGCCAGACGGCGATGTCCGTCTTGAAATCGCCATCATAATCGCCGGGGACGGGAATGTCGCCGTTCATGCCCCAGCTATACGTGTTCAACGCTCCGCCGCTGCTATTGATGATGTACCATGTGCCGTTTGAAGGACGCCAGACGGCGACATCCGTTTTGTTGTCGCCGTCGTAGTCGCCGGGCACAAGCTTGTCGCCGGTCATTCCCAACTGCTGAGTTCTGACGACGCCGTCGCTGCTGTTGATAAAGCTCCAGAGGCCGTCGCTGGAACGGAAGACGGCGGCATCCGTCTTCCCATCGCCGTCAAAGTCGAACTTAGTGCTCTTACGGATGAAGGTAAAGTAGGCGACCTGCGGATCATGATCTGACGCCTGCACAGCGAACTCAGAGTTGACGTGTACCACGTCCAGCTTGAAGATCGTGTTGAACAGGTTGTTGCTGACGAGAATGTGATCGAGTGACTGCGAGTTTCCCTGAAAGTCGTAGGAATAACGCTCACTCACAGGAAGCGTGTCAATCAGCGCATGGAGCACGCCGCCCTTGAGCACAGTCATCGGAGCGGAAAACTGGAAATCGTTGATGTCGCCAAGCACTACGATGTTGGCGTTGGCATCCACCGCCAGAATCGAATCAACGAAGTTGTTGACGATCTGTGCCTGCTGTAGGCGTTGCGCTTCGCTCGACAGCACGGGCGGCTGGCGGCGTCCGAACGTCGGATCATCTCCACCCTTCGAGTTGAAGTGGTTGCCGATGACAAAGAGCTTGCGCCCGTTGTAGAGAAACTCTCCCGCGAGCGGCTTGCGGCTGGCGTTGAAGGCCGCATTGTTTGGATCAATGCGACCGGGACTGTAGGACAGCTCCGGCATCCCGCCGTTGTTATTTACCGTCGTGGAGCTAGTTGGTGTGCCGCCTGGACGGTCTACGAAGCTCAGGCCGCGATCCGTGCGGAAGAGGAAGCCGACGCGGATGTTGCCGCCGGGTTCGCCGCCGTCTTGATCGTCCACCGGATTGATCTGGCGGAACTGGTAGGTCGGTCCGCCAGCCGATGTGATGGCCGCGATCAAGGTGTTGAAAGTAACATCGGCATCCACGACCGAATCGTTGGTCGCGCCGTTGTTGTCTTGTATCTCCTCGACCGTGATGAGGTCTGGAGAGCGCAGGTTGTTGACGATCAGGCCCGCCAACTCGTTGAACTTGACAGCCCCGTCATTCGGGTCTAGGTTCTCGACGTTGAAGGTGGCGATAGTCAGTTCGCCAGCGCCCGGCGTGGCCGCGACCTCTCGCGTCAAGCCACCCGAAGCGGTTGTCAAAGCTGAAGTGGCGTGGAGCAAAAACTTGCCGAAGTTGTAATCGTAGATGCCGACTATCGGGGCGGTGAACGTATCCGCGACATTGAGATCGCCCAAGGTCTGGAACAGGTTCGTGACCACGATCCGCTCAGGATTGAAATCGTTCGCCCTGATGACGATGCCGCCTCGGCCAGTGCGGATGCTGGCATTAGCGCCGTTGTCACCAATCACATAGACCTCACGGCCCGGAATGGATGCGCCGAAATCCGCAGTTGGCCCAACCACCACAGCATTATTAACCTGCACGCGCATGTGCTCAAGGCTCTCGTAGAAATCAATGCCGTCGGAAGCAGGGTCAAAGACGTTGCTGGTTTCGATGTCGGCAGCCGAGTCGTCTTCGATCACTTCCATTGGCGGGATGCGTCCGCCCGTGCCGACGACTATCGGGGCGGGAAGCGAATTGCCGCTTGATGAGACGATGACGGTCGGCCCGCTGATCTCGGTCACCGTCAGGTTCGCGCTCGAAGCGCCGCCGGGTCGAAACTCGGAGACAGTGCCGCTGACTAACACGCTGTCGCCGATATTGACGCTGGCGAGGATAGTCGTATTCGTAGTGAAGACGAAGATGCCTTCGGAGGTCGCGTCGTTGGAGTCCGGCAACGGGTCTTGAATGTAGAAGCCCTTCGTGCCGTCGGCAGCCGCCGTGCGCTTGGCCGTGACGATGCCGGGGATATTGGTCACAGCCACGCCTGCTTGCGGCGAGAGGTGGCTGGCCCCTTGAATGTCGTGGATGCGGAGCGATCCGGCAGAGCCGTCATCATTATTGATCGTGCCCTGTCCCTGCCCGTCGCCGACGGTCGCGCCGGTGACGCTCGTAACGTTGACGAAGAAGGATTCGGTCGGCTCAGCCGTCGTGTCGCCGTTGACGGTGATGTTGTAGCTCTTGGATGTCTGCCCTTCGGCGATTGTTTCACCGGTCAGGTTGATGGCGACGTAATCGTTATCGGCAGTTGTCGCCGTATTGTCCTGCGTGGCGATGTTGTAGGTGACGCCGCCCACGCCCGCCGCTGAGGAGAGGGTGACGGTGAAGGTAAAGGTGGTCGGGCCTGCGTTGCCTTCGTTGAGCGTGACGTTGTTGATGGTCAGCGTCGGCGTGCTGCCGCCGCCGCCGCCGCAGATGAGAATTGTGCTGGCATTACGGGGCGCGGAGGGACTCAACGTATCGAAATCTGCGCTGTTGTTATCGGTGTCCTGGCAGCCGTTAAGCTTGCGAGCCTTACTGTCGTTCGCGGACATAGCAGAAGCAGCAGTTCCTTCAACAAAGGCGTTGTTGGCAGTGCCGTATCCGATGGAGTCAACTATCGTACCGCTATTAATCGCTCCGTTGCGCAGCGCAACGCTGCCGTTTGTCCCACCCAGTTGGCCCGTCGAGCCGGTGTTATAAGTGACGTTCGCCGGGACAGAGCCGTCGTAGCCGGTGGAATGCGCGACCAGATAGTAACCGCCTGCCGGGATAATTGTGCTCGAAGTCCAGGCATAGAATTCGTTATCAGTTGTGCCCGTTGCGGAGCGATAGACGAGACGATGCCCGTTGAGCTCGTAGTTAGCATTGCTGACGTTGTGTAATTCTACAAACTCGTCAGCCGCCGTCGCGCCTGCCACCTGTATCTGGCTGATGACGACGGTCGTCGAGACTGCCTGCGCAGAGGGGACAACCGACGAAAGTTTTGGCAGAAGTGCGATGGCAAGTAGGAGAATGAGGGAAAGGGCGACAATAAGCTGTCGGCGCACAAATAGAGAAACCCGCACACCACGAGATAATCGGATCACGACGTAAACCTTCCTTTGATAAAGTTAAGGATGAGCGTCTTACTTTGCAGGAAAACGCGACGGCTAGGGGACGGCTAAGACTTTTCAAGCAAATGGGAGGAAAGCTATAAAGCCTGAGCCTGCCGCCCCGTTCGAAAGAAGGCGGATTGTACCATTGTTCTCCAAAATTCGCACCCGCCGAAGGGCTTAATTGACAGTTAATTTTCCGGCGGCCATTCGAGCGGGAAACGGTTGCTGAAATTTGTTTGGCTACGAGCAAAAATCAACCGCCGCTCTGATTGTTCAAAGCGGCGGTTGATGACTGCAAGCCGGACTGAAAACAATGTTCAGGCCCGAAGCTTTCCTGCCTGAGCGTTTTACTGCTGCGGCAGGTAGGCGGCAGGAACGGGTGTATCCGTGCTGTCTCCCAGATATTTTAGAGAGACTGTGTTCGTAGCGCTCTGGATGATATACCAGTTGCCTTCCGACGAGCGCCAGACGGCGATGTCCGCCTTGCCGTCGCCGTCATAATCGGCGGGCACGGGCTTATCTGTGCTGATGCCCCAACCGCGTACAGTGCCTGTCCCGTTCGAGCTATTGCGGATATACCAGTTGCCCTGCGACGGACGCCAGACGGCATAGTCGGCCTTGCGGTCGCCGTCGTAGTCTGCGGGCACGAGCTTATCGCCGGATGCTCCCCACTGTCTGACCGACCCGGTGTTGCCGAGGCTATTGATGACATACCAGTTGCCTTCCGACGAACGGTAGACGGCATAATCGGTCTTACCGTCGCCGTCGTAGTCCGCCGGGACTGGGATGTCCATGGAAATTCCCCAACCGCGCAGGACAACTCCGCCGCCGTTGAGCTTGACGTACCAAGTGCCTTCCGACGGGCGGAAGACGGCATAGTCCGTCAGCCCGTCGTAGTTATAAAAGCCGGGCACGGGCTTATCGCCGGACTGCCCCCAGTTTTGAATCATGCCGCCGCCATCCGAGCTGCGGACGATGTACCAGTTGCCTTCGGATGCGCGCCAGACGGCGTAGTCAATCTTCAAATCGCCGTCGTAATCGCCCGGCACAGGGATGTCGCCGAGGGCGGTCTTGCCCCAATCGGGATGAGTGGTCAGCGCGTTCGTAGTGCTATCGAGCACCTTCCAGTTGCCAGTCGTCGCGCCCTGCCAGACGCTAACGTCTGCTTTGCTGTCGGTGGTGAAGTTCGCGTTCTTCGCTTGAGCGGCAGGGTTGAGCACGACGCTGTATTTGAATTGAGTGGCGCAACTGGAAGTTAAGCAACTGAAGCCGCAGCCGCTACAGGGTGGGCCAGCGCTGTTGCCGAAGACTTCAACGCCGCCTCCGTCGTGCCATGCGCTGACGATGTATTTGACGACCGTTCCAGCGGGCTGCGCGGGGATGGTCGCTGTCACCACATCCACCGTTTGAGAAGATTGGAGAAACGTGCAGGTGTAACTTGCAACGACGACCTGCGTCGTGCCGGAAGGAGTGCCAAACGCGCCAGCAGGATTCGAGCCGTCCGTTGTGTAATACACGCGCGCCTGATTGGTAAAAAACTGGTACTCGATTTTGAAACGCAAGGTATAGCTGCCGTCCGTGTTGTAGATTCGATAGTCGGTCAAAGCGTTTGAGTTATCGCGTGCGGGGGTTGCGACGTAAGTGCCGCAAGAGCCGCCCGTGGTGTTTTGCGACTGCTCGTGATAAACGTAATTGGCTTCGGCGAAGGCGCTCACGTTGAAGAGGCAACAGAGCGCGAAGGCGAAAATAAGGTTCGATAGTCTGTTCATGATTTTTTCTCTGGCGCAGACAATGACACTAACGAGAGTGCTCTCCGCTGTTTGATTGATGAAGGGTCAGCGACGGAACAGAAGCGCTTGCTTCTGACAGGAAACTCTTGCCGGGCACGACTCTTTCGGACGTGGTTGACGCAGAGTAAACGCCCCGTGACGAGTTGTCAACCGTGCTAACCAATCATTGAAGAGGCAGATAAATGAAGATGGACGTGGAGGTTGTTCGCGCAACGCCGGAGCAGGAAACGGTGCTGGCTAACCTGCTTGAATTGTATGCACATGATTTTAGCGAATTCATGGAGACGGAGATTGGCGCTGACGGTCGCTATGGGTATCCGCAGCTTTCTCTTTACTGGGCAGAGCCGGAGCGCCATCCGTTTCTCATCAAAGTCGAGGGCAAGCTCGCAGGTTTTGTCTTAGTGCAGCAGGGGTCGCAGATAACGGGCGACGAGGGCGTTTGGGACGTAGCGGAGTTTTTCATTCTGCGCGGCTACCGGCGACACAAAATAGGAATCAATGCGGGGCGGCAGGTGTGGGAAATGTTTCGCGGCAGGTGGGAAGTGCGCGTGATGTTGACGAATCGTGCGGCGAAAGAATTCTGGCAATACGCAATCGGCGAATTTACGGGCACAGCGATTCAGCCAACTCTGGCCGAGATAAACGGGAAGCGCTGGCACGTCTTCTCTTTCCAATCCTGATTGTGAAGCGTTGAAGCGTTATGGCAACATGACGTGCGATATTGGAATACGGATGACGATTGATTTTCGACATGAGCCAAGCCGCTTTCACCTATCTGGAATCCGAGAGATTACTTTTGAGACGCTTTAATGAAGGCGACCTGAGAGCGTTTCTGGCCTATCTCAACGACCCTCTGGTTGCGCGTTACCAGAGTTGGGAATCCTATACGGAGGAGCAGGCCGTTGAGGTCATCGAAAAACAGAAGACGCTCGAACCGGGCACTCCGGGGCAGTGGTTTACCTTCGCCGTCGAGTTGAAGGAAACAGGGGCGCTCATCGGCCATGTGGCTCTGAAGCTACCTTTGGAGGAGCGGCTTCAAGCTGAAATCGGCTTTACCTTCGCACGCGAATATCACGGCCAGGGACTGGCGCTCGAAGCATCCACGCGCGTGCTCGATTATCTGTTTACAGACCTCTGCTTGCACAGGCTAACGGCCATTACGGATTGCGAGAATGAAAAGTCCATCGCTCTGCTCGAAAGATTAGGGATGCGGCGCGAGGGGCATTTCATCGAGAATATCTGGTTTAAGGGCAAGTGGGGCAGCGAATACCTGTACGCTATTCTGCGCGATGAATGGCTGAAGAAGCGCAACGCCTGAGACAATCGAGTCCGTCCCAAATTTTTCATGTCAGTTAAATAAGCCCCCATGAGCAAACTCGCTTCTTACGAGCAACGCATTCGCGCACTCTTCCCCGAAATTGTGATTCAGAGCGCGAGTCTGAACGACGACGGGTTATTGAATGATGTTGTGATAGTCAACGACGAGTTGGTCTTCCGCTTTGCCAAGCGCGATTTCTTCTACAAAGACCCGCGAGAGGAAGCTCACGTCCTGCGCTTCCTGCGACAGCACATCACGCTGCGGATTCCAGAGCCTTTCTACGAGAGCGAGGAAATCTTAGCCTATCATTTTATTCCCGGCGAGACGCTGCGAAGGGATATGCTTTTGAGATTGCCGGAGGACGACCAGCAAGCCATCGCAGAGCAATTAGCGCAGTTTTTCAAGGAACTACATGGCGTGCCCATGAGTGAAATCAAGGCTCACAACATTCCTCTGGCCGATGTCCTGATGAAATACGAAGGCTGGGTGAAGGTTTATGGGCGCATCCGCGAGAAGGTTTTTCCGCTCATGCAGAGGCATCAACGCGAATGGGCGACCCAACACTTCGAGTCGCATCTTTCGGACGAGAGCAATTTTACATACGAGATGAAGATGGTGGACACGGACATTCCGCCTTACCATATTATGTACGACCGCCTGAAGCGGCGCGTCAACGGGATAATTGATTTCGGCTGCGCGGGCCTCGGCGACCCGGCCATTGATTTCGGCGTCGTCATCAACACCTACGGCGAATCCTTCATGAATCGCTTTTACGGAATCTACCCCGAAGCGGAAACCTATTTGAAGCGCGCGCGCTTTTACGCAGGGGCGATTGAGATGCGTTGGGTGTTGCAGGGAATAGAGCGTGGAGAGCCGTCGTGGTTCGCCGTACACATCGGCAGCGCGCGCGACCTGAAATACTAATTCTTAAACGTTTCCTAAAACTAGAGAGTGAAGAAAATTCATTTTGATTCCTCTGATTAAAGTTTAGTTACTTAAAACGCCGTTGCCGGTTTCTGACGGGGACTGTCATTCTTGTCACAAAACGAGGCTCGGCGGAGTTTATCAATAGTAACAACTTGTTTGGAGGTATCTTAATGATAAAAAGGTTATTGGTAGTCTTTCAGGCTCTTTCGTTGCTCTTTCTGGCTTCCGTCGTGGCGGTCGCTCAAAGCGGGCAGTCTTCGCAGTCTAATTCCCTATCTAAGCAAGCCCCTCCGAAGGCGGACAACCACCAGCATGTGTTCAGCCCGGCGATGGCGGAGTTTCAGAAGATAAAGCCTGTCACGGCGCAAGATGTCATAGGGCTGCTGGACACAGCCGGTATCAGGCACGCTGTTCTCTTGTCCACTGCGTATTCTTATGGGAGACCCGGACGCGAGCCGCAAGATGAGTATGCAAAGGTTAAGGAGGAGAATGACTGGGTAGGCGCTCAGGCCGCACTGTTTCCAAAGCGACTTCGGGCATTTTGCGGCTTCAATCCTCTCAAAGATTATGCCCTTGAAGAACTCGCCCGGTGCGCAAAAGACCCGAATCTGCGGTATGGAATCAAGCTGCATTTCGGCAACTCGGATGTGCAACTGGAGAATCCAGAGCATATCGAAAAGTTAAAGAGTATTTTCCGCGCAGCAAATTCCCATCGCATGGCAATCGTGGTGCACATGAGAGCTTCGATCTCCAAACAACGTCCTTACGGCGCGGAGCAGGCTCGCGCTTTCCTGGAACAGTTGCTTCCCGTTGTTCCGGATGTGCCCGTACAAATTGCACACCTTGCCGGTTCGGGGCCGGGCTTTAATGACCCGCCAGCCCATTCTGTGCTCGAAGTGCTTGCCGAGGCGGTCGCGAAAAATGACCGGCGGACGCGAAATCTTTGGTTCGACGTAACGACCGTCGCTGTTCCCGGAAATTCGGCTGAGATTTCTGCTCTTTTGGTCAAGCGGATTCGCCAGATCGGAGTCAAACGGATTCTTTATGGTTCGGACGCGGCGGTAGGCTCTAACCCCAACCTTCTACCACGCGAGGCATGGGAGGCGTTTTGTCGCTTGGCACTGACAAAGAAAGAGATACAGACGATAGCAAAGAATGTTGCCCCGTACCTGCGTTAAACACTTGATAAAGCTCTTGCATAGCTTCTATGCGCCCCCGCACAGGAGTTTTGCGCCCTCACATAGGAGTTGTGCGCCCCCGCACAAGAGCTAGGGGAGGGCGCACAGGAGTTGTGCGGGGGCGCACGAGAGCTAGGGGAGGGCGCACGAGAGTTGTGCGCCGACGCATAGGAGTTGTGCGCCCCCGCACAACTCCTATGCGAGGGCGGCTCATAGGAGTTATGCAGCCGAGCACAGAAGCTATGCAGGGAAACGCGAGAGTTGTGCTAGGGAACACAGCTTCCGTGCTCCCTAGCATAGAGTCTGTGCTCCCTTCCCTAGAGTCTGTGCTCCCTAGCATCCGTTGAAGTTGACGAGACATACATCGGAGGCCGGTGCTCCCTTCCCTAGAGTCTGTGCTCCCTAGCATAGAAGCTGTGCGGGTCACACAGGAGTCGTGTCCGGGAGCACAGGAGTTGCGCTAGGGAACGCGAGAGTCGTGCTAGGGCGCACAAGAGTTGTGCTGGGAGGCACGAGAGCCGTGCTAGGGCGCACAGCTTCTATGCAAGGACGCATGAAGGCTGTGCGAGGGCGCAAAACTGCTGTTTTGGAAGAAATTGCCTGTTTTGCTCAGGAAAAAGCAAAAGGGGACGGGAAATCTGGATGATACCAGACTTCCCGTCCCCTTTTGCTTTACTGCGCTTGGCCGTTTCCGATTGGTTCAGTCGCAGCTTTAGCGTGTTGTGCGAACCCTGCCGAGAGTGGTGGCTTGTTTCCCCGGCTGTCCGAAACGGTCGCCGCCCTTGAAGACAGCCGGAGGAGGTGGCTGGTAGGGCGTCGGATAGCAGGCAGCGACCGGCACGTCGCCGGTCTGCCCCAGATTAACAAGGGTGACGGGAGGCGTGCCACCGCTATTGATGATGTACCAGTTGCCTTCCCCGCCGCGCCAGACGGAGATGTCTGCACGTCCGTCGCCGTCGTAATCTGCGGGCACGGGAACGTCTGTGCTGTCGCCCCAATTCCGCACGGTGCTAGTGCCGGTGGCGCTGTTGCGAATGTACCAGTTGCCTTCCGCCGTGCGGAAGACGGCGAGGTCGGCCCTCGTGTCTCCGTCGTAGTCTCTCGGAACGGGTAGGTCGGTAGTGTTGCCCCATGAGCGAGCGGTTGACGGGCCTGTGCCGCCGGGGGCAGTCGTGCCGGTGAGAACGCTGAACCCGGAAGCGTTAGTCAGAGAGCTATTGACGATATACCAGACGCCATTGCTCGGACGAAAGACTGCGATGTCCGCCTTCGCGTCTCCGTCGTAGTCCGCCTGCACAGGGATGTCGGTCGAAGCGCCCCAGTTGCGGACGATTCCGCCGCCGCTACTACGGATGATGTACCAGTTGCCTTCGTTGGCACGCCAGACGGCGACATCTGTAAACTTATCGCCGTCGTAGTCCGCTGGCACGGGCTTATCTGTGCTGATGCCCCAGTTAACAATATAAGGCGAGCCGTCGGAGCTTTGGACGATGTACCAGTTGCCCTCATTGGCACGCCAGACGGCAACATCCGTCTTGCCGTCGCCGTCGTAATCGCCCGGCACGGCCTGGTCGCCGAGGTCGCCAGCGCCCCAATCAACGACGGTTCTCACCGTGCCGGTCGTGCTCTGAAGGATGTACCAGTTATGGTCTGACGGACGCCAGACGGCTTCGTCCGCCTTCTGGTCGCCGTCGAAGTCGGAAATCTTGTTGACCGGAACTATTGTTTGCGTCGCCGTGCCGGTGATATTGATGTCGTCTACGCCAATCCAATCATCAGCCCCAGCAGCATCAGTAGTAATGACACGCACCTGCACAATGGGCCTGTTATTGGTAGTGTGCGGCAGTTGTACGCTGACGGGTGTAACCAGTGTAGCCGAGCTTGCCCCCGACGAAGCATCTGCCACATAACCCGCAGGAACGTTCGTATATGGCCCTGACGTGCCGATACGAAATTGGAGCGCGACGCGCTGGACGGCGTCAGCCGTTTGGGCGTCAATGTCGCGCAGACTGTAAGCGACATTGATGTTCGTGTACCCTGTCGTATTCAGGGTAATAACTATGTTCGGAGCATTGGCTGTTCCCGAACCCTGCATTGCGATAGTCGGGTCAAAGGCCGTGTTTACATTGCCATCATTATCTTCAGCTTCGGCAACCCCCCCTGTTGTCTGAGTAGTTATATTCGTTTGATTGGCGAGGACATTAACGGGCGTGCCTGACAAATCTTGCGTGACGCTTTGCGGGTCAACGCCTGTCGGGTCGCTTGTCGTTGCTCCTCCGAAGTCTGTCCCGTTGTAACCGATAATTCCGGGAACACCCGACCAATCATTATTGACCGTAATCATTCCGGTATTCGTCCAGTTCTGCACGAACGGAAGCGGCTGCGGCGTTGTGTCTGCGTGCGCGACCGGCAAGCGCAGGAGATTTCCCGCGCCGAGCAATGAGAGACTCAGGACAGCAACCAGAAACACGGGAAAGTAGCGTCGTAATCGAGCGAGGTTGGGCATCGTTTATTCTCCTGCAAGTAGAAAGGAAGTTTGCATCAATCACCTTGAGCGGAATCCGTCTGGACTCGTTACAGCGCTAACGCCGGATTCAGCCAAAGCAAACAGCACGGGGAGATTGGAAAGTATCACGCACCGCCCCACAGCGTCAATCAAGAGCCTTCAATCCACACGTTAATTCTTCTTTAATTGTGACGCGTGGCTGTGATGGATAAATGGCAAGGTAACGCCACTATTTCAACGAAAGGGATGGCTGATGAAAAGTCAGAGCCTCTTATTACGGTCTCTGGCGAACACGTAAGCAAGGATGAAGATGATGATAACCGAGCAGCAGATCGTGGCGTAGAAGAGTTCGCTTTGTTGACCGGGTGAAAAAAGGGACGAATCCTGCATGCTGCTCACACGCGATTCGCCCCTGCGAAGTTCCCTGACTTTATGATTGGAAGTCCGGCGCTATTCCTGATTCATGCCCGGCTCTTATTCTTTACTGCGGGCCGCAGATGGGTATATCGGCGGCGAAGTATTCCGGCGAGTAAGCCTCCGGCACGGGCACATCGCCCTGCAAGTACATCATCGTCACTCCGCCGTCAGAGCTTCTGAGGACATACCAGTTGCCTTCGTAGCTTCTATAAACGGCAATGTCAACCTTGCCGTCGCCGTCATAATCGCCCGGCACAAGCTGGTCGTTCTGGACGATAGTGACGCCGCCCTGCTGTCGTCGCGTCGTGCCGCCCCAGTTGCGAACAATCGTGCCGCCGCTGCTCAAGCGTATGTACCAGTTGTTTTCGTTAAAGCGAAAGACGGCGGGGTCTGTCATCCCGTCGCCGTCGTAATCGGCTGGCACGAGCGAATCATTCCCGCCTCCCCAATTCACAATTGACGAGCCGCCCGTGCTCCTGAGCACATACCAGTTGCCTTCCTGCCGACGGAAAACGGCAATATCAGCCTTGCCGTCGCCATCGTAGTCGCCCGGCACAGGCACATCCATGTTGCTACCGAAGACGCCGCCCCAGTTGCGAACCGTGCTGGTGTTGGTCTCGCTGTTGATGATGTACCAGTTGCCTTCGTTAACGCGATAGACGGCGATGTCCGTTTTACCGTCGCCGTCGTAATCCGCCTGCACGGGGTCGCCGCTCCAGTTGCGTACGATGCCAGCGTTGTTGCTGCTCTGTATGATGTACCAGTTTCCCTCCTCTGTGCGATAGACGGCTACATCCGTCTTGCCGTCGCCGTCATAATCGCCGGGCACGGCAATATCGCCCAGACAGTAAGCGCCCCAGCCGACGACAGGCTTCGGCAGATTCATCAGCGAGCTTTGCAAGATCAGCCAGTGGCCTTCATGTGAACGCCAGACCGAAAAGTCCGTCTTCCCGTCGCCGTCGAAGTCGGCAATCGTTTCGGCCTGCGCGTGAGTTGAAAACAGAATAGTTGCGAGGGCGAGCGCGAGCGTCGCCGCGTGTGTGAACCTGGGCAACAATCTCATTGGAATTCTCCTGCTTGATAAGTTGTTGTCCTCGGAATTTTTAAGGCCAACGAAGCAGACAGACCTGCGCCTGCAAGGATTAGGGAGAGAAATCTGCTTCGAGCGGGGATGCGCTCAAGCTAACATAGCAATTCCCGGCCCGTCAATTTATGCACCACCCTCCGGCGCGGAATTTTCCCTGAGCCAATCGCGCGGATTTATGAGAAGATGCTGTTCGTCAATCACATATCTTTTCTTTCAAGGGGAATCATGGCCGTTAGACCTGCAAACTCGATGCTGCCCGGCAACCTCAAAGCGTTCTCAAAGGATGCGGAAGACCTTAACGTCATCATCGACACGCCCAAGGGCAGCCGCAACAAGTACAAATATGATGAAGACCTCGGCCTCTTTAAGCTCGGCGGAGTGCTGCCAGCGGGCGCGGTCTTTCCTTTCGACTTCGGCTACGTTCCATCGACGCTGGGCGGCGACGGCGACCCGCTCGATGTGCTCCTGCTGATGGACGAGCCAGCCTTCGTCGGCTGCCTCATCGTCGCGCGCCCGCTCGGCGTCGTCGAAGCAGAGCAGACAGAGGAAGGCGAAACGAAGCGCAATGACCGTCTCATCGCCGTCGCTGCCGAGTCTCGCACGCACAAGCACGTGCGCTCGCTCGAAGGCTTGAATAAAGTTTTAGTTGACGAGATTGTTCACTTCTTCGTCTCTTACAACGAAATGAAGGGCAAGGTCTTTGAGCCGCTCGGTCGCTTCGGCCCAAAGCGTGCTTTGGAATTGGTCAGGGAAGGCGAGAGACTTTTCCGTCGTCAAAGTAAGGGCGGGTCTGCCAAATCAGGCACGCGCAGGACGGCTGCCGGAAAGAAACGTTGATTGCTCGCCCCGCTTGCGTCTGCCTCAGCCAGCGGCGCAGCCGTCAGCAAAAACATTGACTCCGGCCACCGCTAGTTTTAAGCTCTGGACAACTCCTGTTTGTCCGAGGCTCAAAAGACGGCTCGTCCCCGACTGTTTTTTACACATGATTCTGGTGGCCTTCATCTTTGCCCTTGCGCTGGCCTGCGTGGCGGGAATGGAATACGTCTACCTGAAATTCTTCGAGGCACAGAACCGGCAACTGAAAAAACGTGTCCGTGAATTGGAGCGAGAGCGCGCAGAGATTTCCGGCGAGCTACAACGCGCCGAAGAGCTATTGGAAGAATATAAGGGCGAGAGCGAGGAAACCTGGCCGGAGTTGATAGACGATAATTAAGTCGAAGCAGTCGCTTGATCGAGGAAGGCAGCGATTAACGCATTGCCCTTTCGCCGCGCTATCATCAGCGCCGTCTCACCCGCTCGATTCCTTTGAGATATGTCCGCCCCGGCAGCCACAAGGATTTCCGCGCTCTCCAGATTACCCTCTGCGGCCACCTGCATCAGCGCGCTCCATCCATCGTTGTCCCGGCGATTCACGTCCGCGCCCCGCTCGATGAGCAGTCTCATCAACGCTGCGTCGCCCATCGCGGTCGCAAATCTCAGAGCAGTCCATCCCTGACTATTATGAGCATCAACATGAGCGCCATTGTCCAGCAAGACAAGGGCCACACTCGCGTGGCCCTTGACGACAGCCGTCGTCAAAGCGCTCCATCCGTCTTCCGCTTTCGCATTCACGTCAGCGCCCTGCGCGAGTGCCTTTACAGCTTCTTCGACATCGCCCTCGCGCGCAGCCCGCAGCAGAACATCCTGAGCGCTTCCCCTTCGCTCAGGAATGCTTCCTTTTCTTTCGTCAATCTTTGCGCCCGCTGCCTTGAGTAATTCAACGATTGACGCGTGCCCGGAGCTTGCGGCGCGACTGATAGCCGTCACGCCGACCTGATTCCTTTGATTTACGTCCGCCCCTTTTTTAATCAGCCACTCGACTATATCCGTATGGCCTTCGCCCGCCGCAAACATCAAAGCCGTATGGCCGAACACGTCCGTCGCATTTACGTCAGCGCCCGCAGCAATCAACAGTTCAACCCTTGCGCGGTCGCCCTTCGATGCCGCTTTCATTAAGTCTGTGATGCGATTATTGCTGGAGGATGTGGGCCAACTCATGCGCGATTGATAGGAAGCCTGTGATGCTTTCTGTTAGAGCTTCTGGATTGAAAAATCGTCCAGCCAGAGCCGCCCGAAAATTGGGCAGGAATCGCTGCTGCAACTTTCTCTCAACAGACCTATAAGGACAGCGCGCGTCTCAGCACTCGTCGCAAATTCCAGAGAGTAATCCTGCCAATTGCTGCTCCCCTTCGGCAAGGCTTTGGATTGCGCGAGCCTTGGACTAACGTCGCTGCCGTTTCTTTCTTCGACGATGAATAGCGGCAGCGCGCCGCTGACTATCTCCTGCGTCCGCGCCGAAAAGCTCAGGCGATAACGCGCGTTCGGTTCGACCAGCACGAGTTGTGAAACGAAGGGGGCGTTCGGCGGCGGATTACCGTTCCAATCCAGGCGCAGGGAATGCGCGTCGCTGCGCGGCTCTGTTGTGTCCAGTGAAATCTGCACAACATTCGGCGCACGTAAGAACTTCCAGCCGAACCCCGTCTCGTCAAAACTCAACTGCTGCTCAAAGCTGCCGTTTGTGATTTGGCCCGTTCCGCCGCGCCGCGCCTGGTCTTTCACCGAAGCCTCACCGCTGGCCCAAACCTCGTAAGCCTCCGCGTAGCCCTTCGCCGTCAACAACTCGCCTGTGAAAGTGCGTCGCTCCTCTTCAGAAAGAGCGCCCGCCGCGCGATAGAGGTTGAGCGCCTCAGGGGTTCGTCCACGGCGCGCTAGAAAGCGCGCGAGCATCATGCGCCACTGTTTGCTTTCAGGCTGTAGCAATTGGGTGGTGGCGGCAGGGCCTTTTCCAGACGCATTCCACGCGAGGTCAATCAGGTTCGGCAGAAACTTTTGATCGGAGAGCGCGGCGCGGCGCATCTCCGCGAAACCTTCTTCGAGCCGCCCGGCCCTGAAGAGTACGTTACCGAATTGCCAGCGCGGTTTCGCGTAAAAGGGAGCCATCCGCACGGCTTCCGTTAAAGCCGCCAGAGCACCCGCTTCATCGTCCGTCTGGTCGCGCGAAGTGCCGAGCAGCATCCATAAATAGTAATCACGCGGGCGCAGCGCTGCCGCTCGTTCAAACTCTGCTAATGCTTCCGGCGTGCGGCCCAATTTTCCCAACACGACGGCGCGATTAAAATGCGCGTCCGGGTCTGCGGGTGTCAGGCGGACGGCCTCGTCGGCGGGCGAAAGCAACGGTTCCCTGGTGGAAGCAGTTCCCAGCGCGTATTTTGAAAGGCGGCGCGAAAGCCCAGCGCGTCCTGCGTTCCAGATTCCCCACACGCACACGAGCAAGCCAAGAGCGCAGGCCGCGAAGCGAATAATCTTCCGCGTTGAAAGAGATTGAGCCAACATCAGCTACTTAACTCTGAAAGCACCGTCGTTCAAACACCCTCACTCTAAGCCTTTCATCAAGAGATGCGGCTTTAGGAAAAAAGCGCGCCCCCCAATTTCGTTGGAGGGCACGCTCTCAAAAAGTGAAAATCGCCGGAAGGTCTTTGGAAAGAAACGCCTCACGGAGTCGAAGGGCTTGGGTCGTCGCCTCTGCTAAGCAAGACGGGGATGATAACCGCACCGGCCACGCCGCCAAAGAGGGCGAGCGTTTGGCCTGTGCTCAGGCCACCACCGCCACCAGCCGCACCACCACCGCCGCCTGCGCCAGCACCGGCATTGGCCGCCGCGCCCTGATTAACAATAGGACTCGGTGCGCCCTGCGGAAAACAAACGTCGAGGAGGCCAGCGTTTTTACCGTCGTTGCTGGTCGCAGTTCCCTGCTCCGTGTCAATCTGAGACTGCGTTCCCTTCTTGTTCTTGACAATGGCGCAACCCGTAATCAGCTTGACTTTAATCTTACCGTCCTCATACGTGATTTCGACCTTCGTATTCGGAGCGAGGTCAATGCTGCCGAGCGGGCCGAGGTTGATTGTCGCGCCAACGCCGTCGCCCGTCTCTATTGTCGCGCCGGTCAGGATAGTTGCCCCACTCGAAGCGCTCGTGCCGTTGACCAGCACGGATTGATTCCCGGTCGTCACAAGCTTGCCCGCCGCCTGCGGAAGCAGCAACATGGCCGCCTCTGTTTTCTTAACCAGAGATGGCCCGGCCAATGTTGTATGGACGTAAAGCTGTGTCAGGGAAAAGGCTAGAAAAATTGCGAGAGCTTTTAAGGCTTTCCGGTTTTTTAGACGCATTACCAACGGCTCCTTCGTATGACCGCTCTTTGATTATGGCCCACCACTCCATAGGCGGGCGGATAGGTTCAACAGTTTACTGCCCACGTCCTGCGAGGGTCAATGCTTTTCCAGAGTTTTCCACACTTTGCGGGGCTAGTTTTTTGGTTAACCTATCAACAGCCGCCCTGTTTGAAAAATTTTTCACCGAAATTCGCCGACATTCAAGACACGACGCTTAGCCTTTAGCGCATGGCCTTAACGACTGCGCGGCTGCTTGTTGATTAACTCGTAAAGATTAGCTGCCAGCGACGGATTCTGTGTTTTCAGAATGTTGTATTGCTCCAGAGCCGCGTTCTTATCACCCAGCGTCAGGTAAGCGATGCCGAGGCTCAGGCGCGCTTCCGCGTAATCCTGCTTGAGACTGATGGCCTGCTTGAAAGAGTCTGCCGCCTCGCGGAAGCGGCCCGCCTTATAGTAAGCGTTGCCAAGATTATTGTGAGCTTCCGGGTCTACGGGATTGAGACTGACGGCCTGCTTGAAAGCTTCGACGGCTTCGGCAAATTGGCCTGCGCGATAATAGGCCGCGCCCAGATTCAGATGCGCCTGAACGAAAGAGGGCTGAAGCTGAATCGCTTTCCTGAAGGCCGCGATGGCTTCCGCAAACTTATTAAGGCCGACGTAGGCGCGGCCCAGATTGTAGTGCGCCACCATGTAATCAGGCTTTAATTCGACGGCGCGCCTGAGAGCCTCGACGGCCTCTGCGTGTCGTTTCAGCTTATCGTAGACGTAGCCCAGATTATTGAAAGCCTTCGCATAGTCCGGCTTGAGACGCGCCGCCGTTCGGTATGCCTCGATTGCTTCGTTGAGTTGGCCCAGCTTATCGTAAGTGTAGCCTAGATTGTTATAGATGACTGCGCTCTGCGGCTTTAGTTGATTCGCGCGCTTAAAGGCTGCGAGCGCCTCCGCGTATTGGCCCAGATTGTTGAGCGAAGTGCCCAGATTATTATAGGCGTCCGAGTAATCGGGCTTGAGCGCGATGGCTTCCCTGTAAGAAGCGCTCGCTTCACCGTAGCGCGCCGTCATGTAATAAGCGTTGCCCAGATTGTAGTGTGCATCTCCCAGATTATCCTTCGCTTCTATGGCTCGCTTGAAGGCTTCGATGGCTTCTGCGTAGCGACCGGCTGCGTAATAGGCCGCGCCCAAATTGTTCATAATCTCTGCATCATTCGGTTTAAGCTGCAAAGATTTGTTGAAGGCTTCGGCGGCCTCGCTGTATTTTTCCAGCTTGTAGTAGGCCGCGCCCAGATTGTTGAAAGCCAGAGCATCTTCCGGCTTGAAGCTCACAGCCTGACGGAGCGCTCCTGCGGCCTCAGCCGATCTTCCGACCTGCTGGTAAACATAACCCAGCTTGCCGTACAAATCTTTAAGGTCTGCCTTCAAACGAATCGCCTCACTGTAAGCCTTGGTCGCTTCTTCATACTTCGACAGGCTCAAGTAAGCATCGCCCAGACCATTGTGCGCCTCGGCCCAGCCGGGCTTCAAGCGTATAGTTTGTCGAAAAGCTTCCGCCGCTTCTTCATACTGTTCGAGCTGGCTGAGTACGTTTCCGAGATTGAAATAAGCATCGGCATCATTGGCGTTAAGACTAATCGCCTGTCGAAAAGCCTTCGCCGCGTCCGCGTAGCGTCCGGCATTGAAATAAGCCGCTCCGAGATTATTGGCCGCCACCGCGTTGGATGGTTTCAACTGGCTGGCCTTCTGGTAAGCGGCGACGGCTTCCGTAAATTTACCCAGATCGTAAAGCTTGTCGCCCTGCGAGCTATAGGCTTCAAAAGTTGGCTGCGCTGCGTCGGTTGTAACGGGCTGTGTGGTATCCGTCCGACGCCTGTCGGGACGCGGCGTGCGTCTAGTGTTATTTCTGGCAATCTGCTCGGTCGCGCTCGAACGCTGGCGAGGATTGACAGCAGGCGCACCAGTGCGGCTGGCCCTGACAATCAAAAGCGAACTGCCCCCAGCAATATCTCGCACACGCGGCGGGCGCTTCAAAGAGACGGGCGCGCCACCAATCAAATCCTGCGAAACCAACAGCGATGCGCCGCCCTTCAAATCCTGCGCCAGCAAAATCGTCAGGTTGATGCCGAACAAATTGAAGGCCAGCATCACAACAGCCAGGCGCGATAAGGCAGAGCGTTTGTTCATTAGAGCAACCCTTTAAGACTAACTTCCCTTAAGTTTCAGCGGCTTTTCTCTACTTGCGTTAGAACAATTCGTCAGCATTTTAGAAAGAAGCATTCTTGCTGACAAGAATGAGCGAAAGCCTATCTTTCATCCCTGATAATCGCTTGAAAGACGCTGCCCACTCGTTTCTTTGCCACGGCTTTTCCCTCCAGGCCCACGCACATCTGCGGTCGCCAGCACAATAAGGATAACAGCGACAAGCGCGTTGACGGTGATGTGCAGCCCGAAATCAAAGAGGCTGTGCACAGCGACGCCGAAGAGTCCGACGAGCGCGCCAAAGCACGCCGCGCGGCGAAAATTGTCAGTCGAGCGAAGCTGCAAGCGCGCTCGCTTCAACATAACAAGGGCGAGCCAAGCGCAGAGAGCAGTTCCAATGAGGCCGCCGCTGGCGAGTACTTCCAGATAATCATTGTGTGCCTGCTGCGGCGTTAGCTCTCCGGAAGCGTCGTGATATTTAGGGATGACGGCCCAGTAGCCGCCGAACCCGACTCCTACAAACGGATTATCTTTGATGAGCGACCATGTGGCGCGCCAGACCTCGCTACGGCTCTCGCCCTGCCGCGATTCAATCTTTTCGACGCTCGCCTCAGCCTGGCCCATCTCTATACGGCTGGCGAGTTGGTCGCCGCCAATCCAGACGACGCTGAACGCGACAGCGATTGCCAGACAGACGATTAGCAGCACACGCGTTACAACTGAATTCTTAACGAGCCGCAGCCAACCGCTCGCCCCCCAGCCGCCCGAAGTCTTCATCAGCGGAGCGCGCACGAGCGTGAACAATAGCGCTGCGAAGATTAGTTGGCCCAACATGCTGAAGATGCCGCCGCGCGAATTTGAAAGAATCAGCGCAAACCAGACCGGCATCACAAGGCTCAGGTAAAGCAACACGCGGTCGCGGCTCACGCCACCGCCGATGAGCAGACCGAACACGAGGCCGAAAGCCATCTCCATCAAAAACGCGAAGTGGTTGCGATTAATAAACTGCCCGTAGCCTGAGTCTGGCTTCAGGTATGGCAGGAAAAAACCCATCGAATTGCGATGCGTCGTCTGTCGCAGAATGCCGAACAGGGCGCTCACCACGGCGATGCCGATGACCACGTAAATGAGCATGCGCAGACGCCCGTGAGATGCTGCGTGTCGCAGCAGCAAGATGAAAGTCAGAATTAAAGCCAGCAGCTTCAGCAGGGCAAGCCGAGTCTCGTAAGGGTCGGCGCTGATTGTGCCGCGTAGTGCACCCTGGATTTCAGTTGTCCCGGGGCTGCCGCCAAAATCAATTGTTTGCAGAAAGACGAAGAGGAGGAGCGCAACGAGCGGCCAGAGCAATGATGTTGGAGGCAAGCGCCAATCGCTTCTTGCTAATCCGGTCAGAAACCAGAGCGCGCCGAGCACGAAGACTACGCACTCAAAGAGCGCAATCCACCACGGCTCGACTGTTCCATAAGGAATGGCTGAGAGCGCTATGACGGACAGCAGCCCGTAAAAGATGAGGCGTTCGAGGAAAAGCCAGACAGGTTTTGATTCCTGACCGCCCTGCTCTGTTCCGGCAAACTCGTCTCGCTTCTCTTTTCTCTGCAAGCTTGCTCTTAAGATTGGGCGGTGGAAAACAGTTTAAGGGAATCGTCCCGTTGCTCTGGCGTCGGGTAGGCTTCCGTCGCGTCTTCTTCCGCGCTGTCGGTGGTCGGCGGAAGAGGCACATCGAGTTGGGCTTCCGGCAATAGCTCGTTGAGATAGGTGCGAAGCTCTCGTTCGTGCCCGTTTTTTGATAACTCGGTTAATCGCTCCAACGCCTGACGCATATCTTCGGCGGGACGGTTGGCAATCTTATTGATGAAGATTTTCGGATGCTGCGTGACGGCCATGTCTTCCTCTTTAATCGTCAAATCTTCATACAGCTTTTCGCCGGGCCGTCGTCCTGTTTCGATAATCTTGATGTCTTCGTGCGGCTTGAAACCCGAAAGAGTGATGATTGATTCGGCCAAATCCAGAATCCGCACAGGCTCGCCCATCTGTAGGATAAAGACTTCGCCGCCGTTGCCGTTGCTGCCGAGAGCGCCCGCTTGCAAGACCAACTGTGAGGCTTCCGGAATCGTCATGAAATAACGCTTCATGCGTTTATCCGTGACGGTGATGGGGCCGCCCTTGCGTATTTGCTCGCGGAAGATAGGAATGACTGAGCCAGCCGAGCCGATGACATTGCCAAAGCGGACGGCGACAAAGCGCGTGACGGAGCGCAAATTCAAATCCTGTATGACAAGCTCTGCCAGCCTTTTTGTCGCGCCCATCACGGATGTCGGGTGGACGGCCTTGTCAGTCGAAATCAGAACGAATATTTCAGCGCCATATTCACTCGCCAGTTGGGCCAACTGGCACGTCGCCAGCACGTTATTCTTCACAGCCTCGCCGGGATTGTGTTCCATCAGGGGAACGTGCTTGTGTGCGGCAGCGTGCAGGATGACCTGCGGGCGATACGACTTAAAAATTGTTCGCATACGCCCTTCGTCGCAAACATCTGCGACCAGCGGAATCAGAGAGAGCGACGATTCGCTTTCACGTAATTCACGTTCGATATTAAAGAGGCCGTGTTCTGCCCGCTCGACTAAAAGAAGATGCGCGGGCTGAAAGCGTGTGATTTGTCGCGCCAGTTCAGAACCGATAGAGCCTCCAGCCCCCGTCACCATCACCGTCTTTCCGGCGAGAAAATGGTAGAGGCTCTCTTCGTCAAGCTGCACGGGTTCACGACCAAGCAAATCCTCAATCTGCACGTCTCGAATCCGGCTGACTTCGACCTGCCCCTGCAAGATTTCGTAAAGGCCGGGGATGATGCGAACCTTGACGGGAATTTTTTCGCAGGTTTCGACGATGCGGCGTATGTCCTGGCGCGATGCCTGCGCGATGGTGATAACAACGTGGTCAATTTCGAGGTCGCGCACGAGCCTCGGCAGCGCGTGCGTCGTGCCGAGCACTTTGATACCTTCGACCACAGACCTTTTCTGTTTACCCGGATCGTCGTCAACAAAGCCCTTGATTTCCAGATCAACGTCTGCGCGCCGCTCTATCTCTCTGGCGACCAGCACACCCGCCTGCCCCGCGCCAATCAACAGCACAGGTTTCTTCAGGCCGTTGCCGCCGTTGGTCAATTTCTGCCACTTGCGTTTTTCAAAACGCTCGTAGAGCGAACGCCTGAGCACGCGCAAGCCCAACGCTCCACCAAACGCCAGCAGCGTGTCGATAATGCCGACCGACAGCGGCACGCGCCATTCCTGTACGTGTTCGGGCAGACCGAGCCGCAGCATGAGTATGACTGCGAAGGAAGCGCCCGCCGCGTAGAGAAACGATTTAACGTGTGCGATGCCCGTGTAGCGCCAGATGAAGGAGCGCCCCCCGGCCAGATTCAAAGCCGCAAACTGCAAGAGCACGACGAAAGGTAACTGGACTAAAACGTAATGCAGCCAATTCGAGGGGATGGCGAAATCAAAGCGCAGGAGATAAGAGATGACGAAGGCAGCCGTCAGCACCAGCACGTCCAACAGGAATTGCAGACGCCTGTTCAAGAGGCGCGTCCACCATAAACGCGAAACCATTTTGTCTTTAGCCATTGTCGTCATTATTGACAAGTTCCGCCGGGCCGCCGCTTGCAGCCGATGACGAGAGCGCCCCTTGATAGCTTGTTAATCCTGGCTCAGACGTTAAAGCGTCGCAGCAGCAGATGGTCGGGATTGCCATTCACGAATGGCGACTGCTCATCTTTTGAGCAGTTAGGGAGGCGATGTTTATAGCACAGTTCAATTTCAAAGAGAAACAATCAATGCTGCCGAAGTTCCGGCCCGTATTTAGATTCAGTGCGTCAAACTTTCAAACGCGCTACACGCTCAAGCTCTGCTTCGCGCGGCCCTTGCGCTCTGCTCCGCTCACACAGAAGGCCAGTGAGAGATAGATTAGCAACCAGATTGCGAGCAGGGCAAGCCGCTCATTCGGGCCGACCCTTGTATACACGACTGCGCTGAGGCCGCAAGCCAACATCAAACAGTATTCCGCCAGCACCGTCTTTTGGTGACTCCATCCCAAAAGCACCAGCCGTTGATAGTAGTGCTGGCGATGCGCCTGCCAGATTTTTTCGCCGCGAAAGAGACGGCGAAAGAGCGTCGTCGTCGCATCCACCACGAACGGCGAGAAGATCAAGAGCGGCACCCAGAAATCAAACAACCCGCGATGAATTGCGAGCACCGAAAGCGTCCCGGCGAGAAAGCCAAGCAGTGTGCTTCCGGCATCGCCCATGAAAATTCGCGCGGGCGGGCGATTGTAAATCAGAAAGCCGCCGCCCGCGCCCACCGTCATCAACGACAGCACGGCGACGAAAGTATCGCCGCCCACCCATGCCAGATAGCCCAGAAAGCCGAAGCCCAACACCGTCATGCCTCCGGCAAAGCCGTCCATCCCGTCCATGAAGTTATACAGATTGGTCATCCACATCAGCCACAGGATGGTTAAGGGGACGGCCAGCCAGCCGAGCGCGAGAACGTAGAGGCGCGGCACTTCGATGACATCAATCGTGAGCCTCCCGCCGATGACGACGCCCGCCGCCGCGACTGCGTGAACAACAAAACGCAAGCCGACGGGCAATTCCGTCCAATCATCCCAGAGCGACACGGCGGCGATGAGCAGGAGCATCAACAGTATCCAACCACCCTCGCCGGATTGAAACGGTGCTTGCGCTCCCGCCAGAAAAGCGAGCAAGATTTCCAGCACCAGTCCAGCCGTCAGACTGGCGAGAATGGCTAGGCCGCCGGTGCGCGGAATCGGCGTGGCGTGCAGCGACCGCTCGTTTGGATGATCGAGTAGTCGCAACCGCGCAGCCGGAGACGAAAGCCTGCTCGTCAGCCACAAGGACATGGCGAAAACCGCCCCGGCAATACCTATGCTCTCAAGAGTCATTGGCAAAAAGTATGAACGCGGAATGATGAACGATGAAGGATGAGCTATTAAGAATTAGTCTTTCGTTCATCGTTCCGCGTTCCGCGTTCATATTTTCCTCACCCGCTAGTCATTTGTTCGACAGTTTGACGCCAGCCCGCCTGTAGGTCATATCGTGGCTGAAAGCCAAGCTCGCGTTGAATCTTCTCGCCGCTGACGGCGATGTCTTCTGTCAACTTATCAATCGTCGCTCGTGTAATCGGCGACTCTTTCCCGACAACGCGCAGCCCGTCTTCCAGAAGTCCTGCGGCAAAGCGTGCGGGGCGCGTCGGGAGATGAAGTCTGGGCGGGCGCTTTTCAAGAGCGACGGCGATGGCCCGGATGATTTCTCGCAAGCTATGAACGCTGCCATCCGTGACGTTGTAGATTTGGCCCACTGCGGCGTCGTGCTCAGCCGCCGCGATAGCCGCGTCGCACGCATCCTCAACATGCACCAGCGTGCGCCGGTTGCGACCATCGCCAATCAAAGGTAGCCGCCCGCGACGTATGGCCTCAACGAGACGCGTGTAGTTCCCCTTCATACGCGGGCCATAGACGGCGGCCAATCGTAAAATTACCGCACGCGATTCCGCACGAACGATTTCTTCCCCCTCAATCTTCGTCTCGGCATAAAGCGAATCGGGGCTGAACGGCGTTTCTTCATCAAACAACTGGCCGGGTTGGCTGCTGCCGTAGACGTTGATGGTGCTGAAAAAGATGAGTTTGACTTCTGCCGCATGCGCCGCACGCGCGAGGCAGCGAGTGCCTTCGACGTTGACGCGAAAGTATTCATCCTTTAAACGGGGCGACGGATTATTGATGTGCAGCTTTGCCGCCAGATGAAAAATCACGTCCGCGCCGACGACCGCCAGCCGCACAAGCTGGCAATCGTTAATGTCACAGCGGACGACTTCGATGCCATCCGGCAGAGGAGTAGCCGACGCTGGCTCGCGCAACAGAGCACGCACCGCGTAATCCCGCTTCAGCAAGCGCCGCACCAGAGTCGCCCCAATCGCGCCGCCTGCCCCTGTGACCAGAGCGATTCGTTTCATCCCAGGAGTTTCAAGACAAGTGCCGCGCCCGGCGTTTCTCCGGTGAAATGTTGGCAGTGCTGCGGCTCATCAATTCTCAGCGCCGCTGACGAGCCTGCCTTTGAGCCTGGAAGTCTCGTCGTCCATGCACTGTTCAAAGCTCGACAGATAGGCGTTGATCGCGTGCTGGCGTTCAAAGCGGCTTTCAAACAGGGAGCGTGCGCGTGCGCCGAGGTCGTTCAATTTCTTCGGGTCTTCCGCCCAATCAATAATCACCTGGGCCAACTGGACGCTCTCGCCGGAAGCGACGACTGCGCCACAATCATTCTCCGCGACAAGCTCTGCGATTGCGCTCCGCAAATCTCCGACGAAGAGAACGGGCCGCCCGGCGGCCAGGATAGCGTAGGTCTTACTGGGTACGCTCAAGCCCGCCAGGCCGTCAGCCAGCGTCGTCAAATGAGCATCCCCGGCTGTCAGGCTAAAGCACAACTCGGCGCGCGGCTGGTAGGGCAACATGCGTATATTTTCGAGTTGATGCTGCTCTGCAAACTTCCTTATCTCAGCGCCTTTGACGCCTTCACCGACGAAGAGAAAGATTATATCCGTGCGCTCGCGCAGCAGCCGCGCTGCTTCGAGCACCGTCTGGAATTCGTTAACGAGGCCGAAGTTTCCCGAAAAGAGGACGACGAATTTGTCTTGTAGATTATGCCGCAGCCTGAAAGGATTCGCTTCATCGCGCGCGAGCGGCCTTATCAACTGCCCGTCGGCCCAATTGTGAATAATATCAATCGGCACAGACCTTTTGTCTCCAACCTTATTCCTGATACGGTCGCGCATACACTCGCCCAACACTATGATTCTATCCATACCGCATAGAGCGCGGCGGTTAAGCCAATCAAAAAATCGCGCGCCCAGACTACGCTGCTTTAACGTGCCGACTGCAATCGCAACGTCCGGGTAAATATCCTGCACGAGCGCCACCACGCGCATCCCGCGCAGCCGACCGACGAGCAGCCCTATGAGTCCGATCAGGGGTGGCTGCGTCAGCGCCAGCAGAATATCGTGGCGCTCTACGCGCAGCAGCTTCCACGTTGCGCCAACGTAAAACGAAAGATAATCGATGAGCCGACCCGTGATGGTTCGTTTGCCGAAGCTCGTCGCCCATGCTCGCTCTATTTTTATCCCTCTATATTCTTCACGGCGCGAGAGCCTTTCGCCGCCGTTGTATCTGCCGCGACCGGCCACAGCCGTCACCTCAAGCCCACGCTCAACGAGGCTTTCGGCCAGATCGGTCATCAACTGGCTGACCGCCGAGTGGTCAGGATAAAAAAATTGATGCAGAATCAGAATGCGCAAGATGGGTAAACAGTGAATCGTCAATCGTGAATGGATAACAGATGAGCTATTTTTCCATTCACGATTTATCTTTCATGAACCCGTATTTTGAGCGACGCCGACACGCTCTGCAAAGTAAGCGATGGTGTGTTCTAACCCTTCGCGCAGCGGAATCGTCGGCGACCAATTGAGAAGTTTTTGGGCGCGTGTAATGTCTGGCTTACGCTGGCGTGGGTCGTCCTGCGGCAGCGGGCAGTATTTGATTCGCGCGCCCGTGCCGCAAATGCGCGCCACCTCTTCGGCCAATTCCTTAATCGTAAACTCGCCGGGATTGCCCAGATTGACTGGATCGTGAACGCCGTCAGTATTCATCAGCCGGATGAGCGCTTCGACCAGATCATCGACGTAGCAGAAGGAGCGCGTCTGTTGTCCTTCTCCGTAGACGGTCATCTCTTCGCCACGCAGCGCCTGCACAATAAAGTTGGAGACGACGCGACCATCATTTTCCATCATGCGCGGCCCGTAGGTGTTGAAGATGCGCGCGATGCGTGTATCTACTTTGTTCTGCCGGTGATAGTCCATCATTAAGGTTTCGGCAATCCTTTTTCCTTCGTCATAGCATGAGCGAATCCCCACGGGATTGACGTTGCCCCAGTATTCTTCGGGCTGCGGATGCACCTGCGGGTCGCCGTACACTTCGGAAGTCGAAGCTTGCAGAATACGCGCACGCACGCGCTTGGCGAGGCCGAGCATATTTATCATACCCATCACGCTCGTCTTCACAGTCTTGACCGGATTGTATTGATAATGAATAGGCGAAGCCGGACACGCGAGATTATAAATTTGATCTACTTCGAGCAGGATTGGCTCGATTACATCATGGCGCAGCAATTCAAAGCGGCGATTGTCGAGCAGGTGAAAAACATTTTCGCGGCGTCCGGTAAAAAAATTGTCGAGGCAAATACAATCATGCCCTTCCGCGATAAGGCGTTCGCACAGATGCGAACCGATGAAGCCCGCGCCGCCCGTTACAAGGATTCTCATTGACTCTCCTCCTGCTCAATTCTTTTCTTCCGCTTCTCTATGGGCCAGGTATAATGTCCGGCCCAAAACTCACTTTCTGAACTTTGCGGCTAAGCTCAGGGCAATGTAGGTGAGGCCGCCGTAGATTGGGATGCCGAGCGAGACGCCAAAAAGAAAGATGATGGGGTCGGCAGGCGTGCCCTCACGGACGCGACCATCGGGCAGATCGGGAGGATGAGACATCCGTAACACTGCACAACCCTGCCATGCAAAGGTACACGTCCAGCTTCTGGATTCATTGATAAAGGCTATGACCGTCAGCACAACTGTGATGAGTATTCCGCAGATAAGAGATTGCTTAATGCGGCTCTGCTTAGTCATACGCGCTTGCGAGTCCAATTTATCTTTCAGTTTTGATTCGGAGTGATTCGTTCTTTAACAAACTCGACGGCCCTGCCGCTCGCCACCTTCATCGCCGCCGGAATCATCTTCGCGTTCAAGGCCGCGCGCCTGAGTTGGCTCTCCGCCGCCTGTCGAACGCGTGCCGGAGCTTTGTCAATCGAGCCTGTATCGAACGGTGGCTGCGGGTCATATTCAATCATCAACTGGATGGCCTGAGCCGTCTCTTCCCCTGCAACTTTAGCGGCCAGATACAGCGCCATGTCAATGCCCGCCGACACTCCCGCCGCTGTGATGATTTTGCCTTCTTCAACGATGCGCTCGGTGACGGCTTCCGCGCCAAACTGTTTCAGATACTTCAACGCCACCCAATGCGTCGTCGCCCTTTTGCCTTTGAGCAATCCGGCTGCGCCTAGAATCAGCGCGCCTGAACAGACGGAAGTCGTCCATTCGGTCGTCTCATGTACGAGGCGTAGCCAATCCAGCGTTTCGCGGTCGGCCATCGGAGCAAGCGTGCTGGTAGATGAACCCGGGACGACAACAATGTCGGGCGCAGCCGCGTCTGCGAAACTGTAATCGGCAGAGAGCGCGAGGAAACCGTTATCGGTGCGCTTTGGGCCAGTCTCTCTGGCGACAAACTGTATCTTCGCGCCGGGCAGAAGACTCAAGACCTCGTATGGGCCAATTGCGTCCAGCGCCGTCAAGCCCTCGTAGAGTAGAATGGCGATGTTCATTCTTTTGCCTCTTGAATAACTTGCCCGCCGGGTCTCTCTTCGCGCGTCAGGCTAAACAGTTGCGCGGCGCACGGCGTAATTGCCCAGATACAGAACGTCCATCCGCGTCTTCATAAAGCAGTCAATCGCGTGGCGCGGCGTGCAGACAATCGGTTCGTTCTCGTTAAAAGAAGTGTTGAGCACGATGGGCACACCCGTCAATTCGTAAAAGTCCGAGATGAGTTGATAGTACCGCTCGTTGACAGAGCGCGAGACGGTTTGCAGTCGGCCTGAGCCGTCAACGTGCGTGACCGCCGGAATCTTCGCGCGCTGTTCAGGCTTAATCTGGTAGACCATCAGCATCGTCGGCGCTGGATGCGTCTGTTCAAAATAATCGCCGACGTGCTCTTCCAGAATCGAAGGCGCAAAGGGACGAAACGGCTCGCGCTTCTTGATGCGGTCGTTGAGAATATCTTTCATGTCTGCGCGGCGCGGGTCAACGACAATTGAGCGATTTCCTAGCGCGCGCGGGCCAAACTCCATGCGCCCCTGAAGCCATCCCAACACCGCGCCCTTCGCTATATCCTCAGCCGCGCGCCGCGTCACCTCGCGCTCCGTGTAGCTTTCAAATTGGACGCCGCTTTGTTCCAGTTCTCTTAAAATCTCCGCGTCTGAAAACTCCGGCCCAGTGTATGCGCCTTCCATCACGTAGCCGCGCGGGCTATTTTTGATGCCGTTGTAAATCTGGTAGCAGACGCCTATGGCCGTGCCGCTGTCGCCCGCTGCCGGTTGGACGAAGATTCTGCGAAACGGAGTATTGAGCAGAATTTTTCCGTTCATCACGGAATTGTAGGCGACGCCGCCCGAAAGACCCAGATCGGTCAGGCCGGTTTTTTCGTGCAGGTGTTGAAGGATGTGGAAGCCGACCTCTTCCAACCTTCTTTGAAGACTCGCCGCGATGTCGTGCTCGCGCTTCGTTAAAGGAGCACCCGGCTCGCGCGCAGGGCCAAAGCGTTTCGCATACTCGTCGGAGAAGATACGACCGATGGCGGGAGAGCCGTCGTCCCAGGTCATCTCTACGCCTTCGGCATGGTGGCGAAAGTAATCCAGATTAAGACGAAAGCGTCCGCCCTCTTCTGTCCTGATGAGGTCGCGAAACTCTTCCATATAACGCGGCTCGCCGTAGGGAGCGAGGCCCATCACCTTGCCCTCGTCGCCGTAGTGTGGAAAGCCAAGGAATTGTGTCGTCGCCGTATAGAGAATGCCGGTCGAGTGCGGATACTCTACCTGGCCCAGCACCTCTATCGAATTACCATTGCCTTCGCCCCACATCGTCGAGATGAAATCGCCGAAGCCGTCAATCGAGAGCAGCGCCGCACGTTCAAACGGAGAGATGAAAAAGGAACTGGCGAGATGTGCGCGGTGATGCTCGACGTTGTGAACCTGTGCTTTCAATCTGTTCTTTGGAACGCTGAGCGCCCGCGCTAAGTCCTCTTTCAAATCACGCACCTTCGCGGCGTTTGCCAGCCGCTCGGCGACCGCTCCGAAAATACCGCGCCCGCTCTTTTCTCCCGATGCTTGACGAGAGCGCTCAAAGCCGCCGACCGACTTGGCCGCGCGCGTCGCAGCGAAGAGAATCTTCTTGTGCAGGTGTGCCGAAGGGTCGCGCGAGATGCCTATGTGTTCCACGTCTTCGATGGAAACACCCGCCGCTTCGAGACAATAGCGAACCGACGCCGACGGGAAACCCGCGCAGTGCTTACAACGATTGAACCGCTCCTCTTCGACAGCGGCCAACAGTTGTCCGTCGCGTATGATGGCCGCCGCCGCATCGCCGTGATAAGCGTTGATGCCGAGAATTATCATTCTTAAATCCTTTGCCCTACCTTACTCTTCGTGCCTCTCAATTAAGCGCCACACATTCCGGGGGCGAGCCGCCACCAAGCGTCCACTCGCAGGCTTCGACCATCTGCGCGGCCAGACGCTCCCAGGCGAAATCTCGCCGCATCCATTCTCTGCCCTTCGCTCCCATCTCAACTAATTCTCTTTTTGAAAGCGACAAAGCATCTCTGAGCGTTTCCGTCATTCGCTCGACGGTCGCATCCGCGCACCAGCCGCAGCCGCGTTCCCGCAAGTTTTTCCAGGGCGTTCCGCTGGTCGTCACTACGGGCAAGCCCGCCGCCAGCGCTTCGGCGACGGCGATGCCAAAATTTTCGCTAAAGGACGGCAGGATAAAAAGCTCAGATAGAGCATAGGCCGCTCGCTTCTGTTCACCGAACAAAGCCCCCAGGAAGACGACAGATTCGCTCAAGCCCAGTTCTTCCATTAACTGCCTTAACTCGCTTGCGTGCCCGTGCTGATCCGGCCCGGCAATCGCAAGCGTCCAGTCCAGACGCTCTGCACCGAGCGCGTGCCATGCTTTCAACAGCATCGGCAATCCTTTTTTCGGATGGACGCGAGAAAGAAAGAGCAAAACCCGCTTTCCCTTCAGCAACGGCAGCAGCGCTTCGGCCTTATCCGTCGTCGGCAAACTCGCATAATCCTCAACATCAATTCCGTTGGGAATCAAAGCCACCGGATTTTTAAGCCCGAAACTGCGCACAGACTGCAACTCATCCGTCGAGGTCACGCGCAAACAGGCAGCCCTTTGTAAATTCTCAAACTCCCACAGCCGCCCCGTCATCCGCTTTTTCCAACTCGAACGCCGCAAAGCCCAAGGCTCAAGCATTCCGTGCGGGTGAATGATAACGGGTATTTTATTGTTTCTCCCGACGTTCTTCGCCACACGCCCGTAGTGCAGCCAGAGGCCATGCTGGCTAATCACAGACGAGCCGCCCGTCAAACTGCTCTTAACACCGCTCGCCATCTTGCTCGAATAGCCAAGCGCCTTCATTCCAACCGTGGGCCACCTGCGACAATCCAGCGGTTGCCACAGTTGTCTATCTTCCACGGATTCGCGTACCTGAAAACTATCCGTCGAATGAACAATGACGCTGATGCCAAGTTTCAGCGCGGATTGCCACAGACGCCGCACAGAATAGGATGGCCCACCGTATCTGGCCGCAATGCTGTCAACCAGCACGGCGACGGTCAAGCTCTTCAACGGCTCTGGAAATGTTGACGCCCCGCGCGCAAGGCTCTCTTCGCGGCTGCCCTGGGCCAACGCAGTTTCAATTTTCATACGCGACGCCGCTCTGTTCGAGCCAATCTTCCAGCACGACGAGAATCCAGAGGCGCGACCACGAGACGTTTGAACGCCCTGCTAAAAACGATTGCCATAACTGCTGCACGCGTTCCGGGCGGAAAAATCCGCGACTTCCAATCCGCTCCGGGCTGAGCCGCTCTTCACAAAACGCGCGCAATCCGCCGCGCATCCAAGGGTCAAAGGGCAGCGTAAATCCCTTCTTTGGCCTGTTCACGATTTCGTCAGGCAGCAATCCGTTTAAGCTTTCGACCAGCAGGCGCTTCGGCGTCCCGTTGGAAATCTTGCAACTGTCAGGCAAGCCCATCAGATATTCAACGAGCTTATGATCGAGAAGCGGCACGCGAACTTCCAGAGCGTGCGCCATGCTCATCTGATCCGTGTCGCGCAGCAACACGTCGTGCATGTATGTTCGACCCTCTGCATAGGAGATTAACGACAGCACCTCAGCCGCCGCCGCCTGGCTATACTTTTCTTCCAGAAGCTCTACGTAAGGGTCTGTCATCTCAGCGACCAAACTCTGCCATGAATCGTTCAGAAGAGAGTGCCGCTGCTCTACGGATAGCACCTGCCGCGTGACGGGGAAAACGGAGGACAGCCGACCATCGCCGCCAATCAAGGAGGCTGCCTTCAAGGCTTGAATAGACGAGCCGCCAAGAGTCTCGATTGCGCTCGCGGTCAACGCACGCAAGCGCAATGGTGCGCTACTCCAATGGCGCAAATACTTCATCGCGCGCGGCAGTCTTTTGAATGACGGATAGCCCGCGAAAAATTCATCTCCGCCGAGTCCGGACAATGCCACCTTGATTCCGGTCGCACGCACCGCACGCGAAACGACAAACGTGTTTACCCCGTCGCCCGTCGGCTGATCCATCGCCGCCAGCGCAGTCGGCAACTGTTCGAGCAGCGCGTCGTTCGTCAGATGAACTTCCGTGTGTTCTGTCTCGAAACGCGCGGCTACCTGTCGAGCGTAAGCATTTTCATCATAAGCGCTTTCGTCAAAACAGACGCTGAAGGTGCGCGGTGTCTGCCCCGCTTCGCGTACGAGCGCGACGATTGCGCTTGAATCAATGCCGCCGGAGAGAAATGCCCCGACCGGCACATCGCTGACCAGATGAAGCGCGATTGCTTCTTCGAGAAGCTGCCTGACCCGCCGCCTGCTCTCGCTGGCGGAAGCAGTTTGCGCTTCATGTGAAGCGTTCTCTAATAAATCCCAGTAGCTTCCCTCGCAGACTCTTCCCGCCGCATCAACAGTCATCCAGCAGCCGGGCTTGAGAGCATGAACGCCTTCAACCAGCGTGCGCGGCGCGGGAACGGATTGGTAGCCCAGATACTCCCAGAGCGCAACGGCGTCCAGTTTTCGTGGAACAAGATTGCTCGCAAGGAGCGCCCTGACTTCGGAACTGAAGAGAAACAAGCCAGCGCCTTTGAAGTAATAGAGAGGCTTGATGCCCAGACGATCGCGCGCGATTAACAACTCAGTTCGCGCTTCATCCCAGAGGGCGAACGCGAACATCCCGCGCAGATGTTGGAGACAATCTTTTCCCCATCTCTCGTAAGCGCGAAGGATGACTTCAGTATCCGACTCCGAGCGCCAGGATTCCGGGTCAGCATCAAGACGCTCGCGCAGTTCGCGGAAGTTGTAAATCTCTCCGTTGAAGGCAATCCAGTTGCCGTTGCGCGCATCACGCATCGGCTGGTGACCGGCTGCCGAGAGATCAAGAATCGCCAACCGTGTATGGCCCAAAGCGACCTCTGCGGACTGAGTTTGAAAAACAGAGATGCCGCTATCATCCGGCCCGCGATGGCGCAGTTGCTCGACCATCAATTCGAGCGGCGCTTGCAGTGATGAAGCTCCGCCAGCGCCTTGAATCTCAGGTCGGCCTGTTGTCGAAATAATGCCCGCTATACCACACATCGCAATGCTAAATTAGTCTTAACAAATGTTTCACGCGAAGCCGCAAAGGCGCTAAGAAGAAACGCAACTGCTTTGCCTCATGGTTTTCTTTGCTCGCTTTGGTTTTCTTGTCTTAGCGCCTTTGCGGCTTTGCGTGAAACTCATTTCTCTTTCTTCAAAACGGAAACCAGAAACGTACCCATCCGGCAACTGTTAGTCATAAACCGGCTGACGCTATCGGGTATTATCTTTAACACGCCGTCTTTCACGCGGCCACGTGGCAACGGCACGACCTCCGGTTTACTGCCGTAGATGGAAATGTCTTCGACCGTAAAAAACTCTCCGGTCAATTTTTTCCATTCGGGTATCGAATAGAACCGCGCAATCGCTCCGTCGGTCTCATGCTGGCGCGTCTCGTGCAGCGAGCCTGTCTTCCAGAGATGCCCTTTCAGCAACCCGCCGAAGAGTCCGGCATAGATGTAGTAATTCCAGAGGTTGCGATGATAGACCATCGTGACGGCGCGGCCCTTCGGTTTCAAGACTCTGCGCATCTCGCTTAAAATCCGGCGCGTGTTGGAAGAGTGATGTATGACGCCCCACGTCCAGATGAAGTCAAAGCTCTCGTCGGCAAACAACATTCGCTCGGCGTCCATCTGCTGAATCTTAACCGTCGGCTTGTCGAGACCGAAACGACGCATCCTCTCTGTCGTACTGCTGACGGCATAGCTCGTCAGGTCTATGCCGTTGTAAGAGCGCGCGTGGCTGGCGAGCAGTTGCGCGTGGCTGCCGTTGCCGACGCCGATTTCCAGCACGTCCATCTCACCCAAAGCTGCAAAATCAATCAACGCATCAAAGGGAATTTTCTCCCAAGGCATGTACTTCCGAGCATCAGCGAAAAAGCGCCGGTCAATCTCTTCATAAAATTCTTTACTGAATTCGGGATAATCAATGCGGTCGCCGAAGTCGTAGCGCATCGGGTGGTTTTCCCACCAGGAGCGATTCGCTTCCTGCCACACGCGCGCCTGCTCCGCGTCCTGCGGCAGCGCGGTCGGATTATTAAAACCCTCCGGGAGTTCCCCTTTGAGATGCGAAATGGGCATCGTAGATTGTGCTCCTTAATTTCCTTCCACTGCAAACGTCATAATCTGAAATTGACAAAGGTCAATGGACAAGCTGCCTCTGCAATTCCTCATTGACGGGCAACGCTGCGCGCTCCTGCTGCCCGCGCCGCTCGTCCAACCTCTCCAAAAGTCTGCGGCATCCGGCGAGCACATCTTCGACGCTGATTTGTCTGACGCAATGGTCGTATTCCTCGTCGGCGAAGAGACACTGGCGGCAGGCCGTCTGCGCGCGAAAAAGCTCGTGACCTTCGCCGTGCGGATACCAGCGTCCCGCCAAATCCTTTGAGCCGTAGACCGCGATGACGGGCGTTCCTCTCGCTGCCGCTAAATGCATCGGGCCTGTATCATTGGTCAACAGGAAGTGCGCGCGTGCGAGCAACTCCGCAGTGCCTCGCAGCGATAACTCTCCGGCGAGATTCAACCCACCGCCCGCCGCCTTGAGCAGTTCATCGCATAGTCCACGCTCGCGCTCAGACCCGACCGTGACGACGTTCAATCCTCTTTCATGCTTCAAATATTTAACGACGGCGATGAAACGCTCGATGGGCCAACGATGCCCTACCTGCTTGCCGCCCGGACAGACGGCGATGAACGGGTCATGCTGCGCTGCATCTATCTCAATGCGTCGCAACTCTTCCGCTTCCAGTGGGCCAAACTCAAACCTGACAGTGGGAGACGCAATGCCCAGTTCCTTCAGATGTCCAAGATTGCGCTTAATCTCGCTCGGATAGATGCCCGTGTAACGCGCCTGTTCGTAAGAGAACAGAAAGAGCGTGACAATATCAAAGCCGACGCCGAAGCGCGCTCCCATCAAGCGCGCAAAGAGCATGTTTCGCATCACGTTGGCGGGCGAGATATTACAGGGCGGCAGAGAGACAAACACATCGGGTCGCAGCAATCGTAAGCGTCGCAGCAAACCGAGCGCGCCGCGCAGATTCCTGATCTCTTCTGTCGCGTAAACTTCTACTTGGTCTAGAAACGATGCTCCCTCTAACAATTCTTTCGCGCCCGCCAGCCGCTTACCGCTTTCGCCCGCAGACGTGAAAAGCACCAGACGGCTCTCAGGATAGCGCTCGCGCAACGCGACCAGCGCAGGGATGGCGACGACAATGTCTCCGATGTTACCTATCAAGTGCGCGACGATACATTTCGGTTCGGGCGGCGGCGTGCGCCGTAAAAAAATTAGATTCCTCGCGCCTCGCAGGCACAGATTAAGTGCCCGACGAACCGCCAAAGCGAATCGCGCCTTAAAAATCTCTCTCTTGCCGAGTGCCTCGCTCATCTATTAGCTACGGATTCTGCGTCGATGGCTGGGCCAGCATCTCGCCTGCACCGTGCGACTCGCGCTGGGCCAGCCAACTGAACCGAACGCGGTTCAAGATGTGAATAAAAAGATACAGTAACAACACTCTATCAAAGTGCGTCAGCAGGATTCCGGCCCAGTTGAAGCCTGAAAGATCAACGGTCTGCGACAACTTCCACCAGATGGTTGGCAACTCCACGACCATCGCGAATTGCAAGACCCACAACGCCACCTCGTTCGACCACTGCTTTGTCTCAAGCGGCTGCCGCACAGAAGCAGGCCACAGTCCCATTAAGACCGGCAACAGCAGTATCGAATCATACGGGTTGTGAAAGACGCTCATCAGCAACCACAGACAGCACAACTGCAAGATCACAGCGTTGCGCTCTCGGCAGTCGAGCTTGCTTTTCACCCATGCCGCCATTCCAACGCAGGCGAGCAGGATGATGAGCAGTAATTGGTGAACGCGGTTGGCCCATACCTCATGGGGAATCAAAAACCAGATGAACGGGCGTAGCTCGACGATGCGTAAAGCCGTCGACCCTTCGGCGGCAACCCCACGCCCGAATTGATGCTGAAGCCATGCGAGGTAGCCGCTCACCGTTTCAAACGGACTCTCGCCCAATCGCAGCGAAAAGAGACAAACGCCAACACCAATCCAAACGCACGCCACGAGCGTCATCTTCCAGCGCTTTGTCAGGAGCGCCCACAACAGGAAAGCGCCGCCAATGTGCGGCTTCATCAGGGCCAACGCCAAAAAAAATCCGCCCCACAGAGGCTGCTTCTCTGCCAAGAGATAGGCCAGCAAGCCCGCCCCCAGCACGAGCAGCGTAAACTGTCCATTCGAGATTCCGGTGCGCAGGCTGGCCCACGCCAGAAACATCGCGCACGGAAGCAACGCCGCGCGTCTCGGCGCTCCGGGCTTGAGCGCGCGAAAAGCCATGTAGCCGACCAGCGGGGCGAGAGCCAAATTCAGCAACGCCCAGACGAATGCCACCCAGGTTTCAGGGATGAGGGTCAACGGAGAGAGTGCAACAATTGCGTGCGGCGGGTAGTTAGCGCCCGTAGTCGCCGCCGACTGGTACACGTCGCTCCCCTGCCAGAGCCACATCCGCAGCCACATGTAGACAAGCTTCAGGTCAGGGCTATTCTCAGGCTTGATGGCGACGAATAGTCCACGACCGAGACTGACCACCGCAATGCCAATCCACAGGTAAAGCTGAGCGTGGCTCAATCGTTTGTGCTGCAAACTACTCGAACTCAAATCCTAATCTCCGCCACACTCATCATCTGCACACGCCAGCGTAGACGCCTGTGGTTCTTATCGTCGTCGTCGTTCTCAATTTGTCACTTCCGGATTGAGTCGCATCGCTTCGCCTGCGCTCTGCGCCGCGACCATTGCAGGCTCAACATCGACGTTGACCTCTGCGGCGTGAGCCGCGGCGGGCTTGCGCGCCTTGAAGATCATCTCGCAAAAGCCTACGTACTGGCGGTCGAGCACTTCGTAGCCCATTGCTTTCAGACTTTCTGCCAGCCCGGCAGCGGTGTAGTGCGTAATGTGCTCGTGCGCGTAAGCTCCGGGCAGCACCTTACCGTAAACCCATTCGAGCATCAGCCAGAGTCGCCGACTATAATCAGGAGTCCCTAAGACGAGCGTGCCGCCGGGCCGCAACACGCGCCACATCTCCGTCATGATCTCAGGCACTTCTGGGACATGCTCTATGACTTCCGAGTTAATGACGCAATCAAAACTCTCGTCGGCAAACGGTAGACGCTCGCAACTGCCGCGCACAAGAGGCTCGTGCCGTGGTTTTAGCCAACGCAGCTTGTTCTGCAAAATGTCCATCCCGACGGCGTGCGGTAAATCCAGAATGATACGGCTCGAACCGCAGCCGATGTCCAGCACCCGCTCTTTCTTTTCAACAAACTTCAGGATGATTTTATGCCGCGTCCGCTGCCAATAGCGTTGCAGCCAGATGGGGCTGTCGAAGGCGCGGTAATCGTAGTCGGCTGACTCGACCGAATTGCGCAGACGCCACATACGCCCCAGTGTTCGTAGATAAGCAACTGCGAATTTGAAAAGCCGAGCGTGTGAGCTGCCGGAGCCGCGCGCCATATAGCTAAAGGGCACTTCGCGAATCCGCCACCCTTCTGCATGAACACGCACCAGAATCTCCTCCAGCACGTCGAAGTCGCGCGAGAGCAAGTCTATTCCTTCCAGCACCTCACGCCGGTACATGCGAAAGCCGCTCGATAAATCGCGTATTGACATCGAGAGCGCGATGCCGTAGGTGCGATTGAGGATGTGGCTGAGCACGCGGCGACCTTTTCCCATGTCGGCCTTGCCGCCCTCAATGTAGCGCGAGGCAATCAGGACTTCGGCGCTCCGGCGCTCTTTCCAGAAATCGAAGAGGAAGACGGGCCGGTGCGACAAATCGGCATCCATCGTCACGATGTAGGGCGCGGTGGTCGCACCGAAGCCCGCGAGCAAAGCTCCGCCGTAGCCGCGCTCCTGTTGGACGACGACGCGCGCGCCGCGACGCTCCGCCGCCTCGCGCGTTCCATCCTCAGAGCCTGCGTCGGCAATCACTATCTCGGAGACTAGCCCAAGTTCGTCCAGCACCTCTTTAAGCGCTGGCAGCAAGAGGTCTAGATTTTCCCGCTCGTTCCAGGCGGGAATGACGATGGCTATGTCCGGTTGCTTTGGTTGCATGTTGGCAATGCTCTTTCTCAAGCAATCTCTCAGATTAATGGTAATGGATGAAACGAACGATAAGGAAACTTAACGCGTGACTTGCTCCCAGCTAAACCGGTCTGGATCAAAACGCAGGCGAGTGGCCGCTGTGCTCTGGTTCACCTGCACAAGCTCTGCGCCATGATAGCCGAGCGCGTTATTGAGCACCCAGGTGTCATCCATGCGAAATCCTATTAACAGTTGCAGTTTCGGCCAGGCGGTGTAGAGGTCTGGTTGAGATTCAAGTTGAATTTCTCCTGAGATTCGATGAGCCTTCAGATAATTGACCAGCGCGGCGTGTCGCGCAACTTCGTAGCGCCAAGCTCCGATTCCCACCCAGGTAGTGCTCACCCCGGCAATAATAAGGAGTGCGAGCAGAACTGCACTCCGACTCGTGGCTCGCGCCGGAGCAGGGGTTAATTTTCGCCAACACCATCCGAGCAATAAGAGAATCAAGGGAATCAACGAGTATTTTTTTCGCGAATCCAAAGAAAAGCCACCACTCATCGCATAGACCATAGACCCGCCGAGCAGTAACAGAATTATGTAGGTCAGTATGTTTTCCTTGATTCGCCAGGCGTTGGCTTCGTTTAGCGTATGTTTGGAGAAGACAATTATCAGGAGAGCAATTAATGACAGAAGCAACAAAGCGGCGGCTACAATTTGCGGCCAGCCCCACGAAAAGAAGATTAATCGTCGCGTCGCAGGATTAAACCACGGCTGAAAAATCCACGCGTTGGTATACTGATAATAATAAGTGGAAAGAATGCTCCTCAAATTAAGGGATGGAGCTTTGTAATCTTTGACAGCATTTTCTGATACCAGTTTCCAGACAACGATATAACTGAGAGAGGCTAACAACGGCGCCCACCCTGAATAATGGGAAATCATTCTTCGCTTGATGGCCGACCAATTCAGTTTGCCTTCCGGTATCCAGACGATAACGCCGCTCACCATGCTTGAGAAGATCAGGTAGTCACTGCCGAGTGAGCACAGCGCCGTCAGCAGGAAAGAGAGCGCGAAGGCCAGCTTTTGCTGCTCCCGCTCTTTCCGGGAATAATTGAGCAGCACAATCAGGTTGGCCCAGAACAGCGGATGAGCGAGTACCGGAAACTGTGCCGCCGACCATAATAAGGCTTCGTATCCCCACGGAAAGATGCCCATGAGCAAGGCCAGAATCAGCGACAGCCATGTATCCTTCAACAGCAACATGCAGACTTTGTAAAAACAACCAACTGCTGCAAGGTGCGCGCCGAGAACCAGGAGGTTGGGGGCGAGCGGGTGAGCCTTCACGGCCCAGGTGGAGAGCGGGATTCCCCAAATCCGCCAGATGCCCCACATTCGATACCAACCGGCCCAACCATCCTTCATGATGGTTAAATCTAAATAGTCGTCGGCGACCGCCGTATAATTCCTGATGGCTGGAAACCATGCCAGCAAGACGGCAACCGTTATCAGAAGGTAAGGCAGCGCAGCCAACGCTCGACGTTTGAGTTTACTTTCTTCTTTGACCTCGGCCCTGACATCAATCGCAGCGCGTTCAGGGATTGAGTCAGCGTTGTGATAAAGCTCTTGCTGCATGTTGCGAAGCTATCCGGGAGATGCGCGTATGAATAAGAGAAGAGACTCCAGTGACAGTCAATTTCTTGTTTGCTTACGGTCTTTATCGAGCGCGATGCGGTGAGTCTCTTTCCACTCGGCCAGCATCACATAGCACGCGCCCGCAATCTTGACGTAAAGCAAGGATGGGTCAAGCTTAAAGATGCGCTTGATTTTTTTGATTCTTCCAAAGAGCCGGAACACCATCGCTTTATGCGAGACCGGAACGTGATAATAGTCGTTCATGCGGATAGCTCCGCGCGCGTAGCTTTGTTGCTGTTTTCTGAAATCGGCCCACGTATACAATCTTAGATGGACGACCTTGACAGGGATGTAGAGCAGTTTGTAACCGAGGTCAGTTACTTTCCATTTCAACATCGAATCTTCAAACGAAGCCTCGCGCAATTCTTCGCTAAAGCCGCCCACTTCTTCGAGCACGGCCCTCTTGTAAGACATGCTGTTGGTTGCTCCCGCCGGACATTCCTCGCCGCCCAAGTATTCGTTTTGATAATCGGGCCAATGCGTGCGCCAGATATAAGCTTCGTAGCGCGCAATAGCGTTTGCGGCCAAGACCTCTTCCGATGCTTCCTGATAGCCGCCAACACCGACCGCCTGCGGATGACGACGATAGCCGTCCGCCGTGCGTGAGAGCCAATCGGGCGGAGGAGCACAATCGTCGTCTGTGAAGGCGACGATTTCGCCCACTGCCGCACGCCAACCGCGATTGCGCGCCGCACCCGGCCCTTTGTTCTCCTGATAAAGATAACGAACTTCTGGAAACTCCGATTTGACCATTAACCCGACTTCTGCGCGCGAGCCGTCGTCTACGACTATGACCTCGTAATCTTCGTAGTCTTGCTGCCTCAATGCGTCGAGCGTCTGGCGCAAGGTATCGGGCCTATTGAATGTCGGCACAACGACGGAAAACTTCATCAGATCGTGTCTCTTTAACGGGAAGTTTGGATAATTAAAAGAAGCAGGTGAGATTAAAAATCAGTTTCACTTTCAAGCCGTCTCTGCTCCCGAACGAAGTTGAGAGAGGTCTGCGTCAACCATCATGCGTACAAGGTCGCGGAAAGAGACGCTCGGCTGCCAATTGAGCATGCGCCGCGCTTTTCGCGCATCGCCGACGACGGCGTTGACTTCCGAAGGGCGCAAATATCGCGCGTCAGTTTCGACAAAGCGCTGCCAGTCTAAGTCCAGATAGCCAAAGGCTTCGTCCAGAAATTCGCGGACGGTGTGAGACTCGCCCGTTGCAATCACGTAATCGTCCGGCTCAGGTTGTTGCAACATCAACCATGCCGCTTCCATGTAATCGCGCGCGTAGCCCCAGTCGCGCCTTGCGTCTAGATTGCCGAGGGTCAGTCGTTCCTGCAGCCCAAGCTTGATGCGTGCTGCGCCGAGCGTGATCTTGCGCGTCACGAAATTCTCACCCCGGCGCGGTGATTCGTGGTTGTAGAGAATGCCGTTGACGGCATACATCTTATAAGCCTCGCGGTAATTGTTGGTCATCCAGTAAGCGAAAAGCTTGGAGACGGCGTAGGGCGAGCGCGGGCGAAAGGGAGTCGTTTCATCCTGCGGCGAGATTTCGGCGTTGCCGTAGAGCTCGGAAGAAGACGCCTGATAATAACGCGTTCGTGGCATGCCCTCGCGCAGCGCTTCGAGCAAACGCAGCGTGCCGATGGCGTCAATGTCCGCAGTGTGTTCCGGCATCTCGAAACTAACGCCGACGTGGCTCTGGCCCGCCAGATTGTAAACCTCGTCTGGCTCAACCTCGCGCACGATACGATTCAAGGAAATCGAATCGTTCATGTCGCCGTAGAGCAGGTGCAGGCGCGAGGCGTGCGTCTGCGCGTCCTGGCCTTCATGCGTCAGATGGTCAATGCGCCGCCGCGTAATCGTGCTTGAGCGGCGCACAAGGCCGAAGACCTCGTAGCCCTTGCCTAAAAGTATTTCGGCGAGATACGAGCCGTCCTGCCCTGTGATGCCTGTGATAAGAGCGCGTTTCATACTGACGGAAAGGGAAAACTTCAGCGAGCGTCGAGCGGCTTTCTATCTGAAGAAACGTTCGTGATACTTCCTGAAACGGATAATGGGAATCATCAGTATTAAAATCAAGCCGATGCGTTGCAGGGTCGCGCCGAGGTATGCGGCCAACTGCGACTCGATGGTCAGAAAATAAGGCAAGAGCGCCACACCGATGCCTCTCAGCAAGTAGCCCGAATTTTCAGAGAGAAATGTCCATTGCAGCCAATCAAGAAAGATTCCGAGCAGAAACATCAAGATGAGCACACCCGGCCACCCGAAGTTGATGTAGCCTTCGGTCAGCGTCCCTGATGCGAACGAACCCATGCCGAGGTCTTCTTCGGCGGTGATGCCGTAGGCCACCTGATAAAATTGGTTAGCGTCGTTTGCCGAAGGTTTTTCCGGCCACATGAATCGCGGGATGAAAGCGATGAACATGTAGGAGTAGGTCTGGCCGTATTGATAAGGCACAACCGAGGGCGTTAATTCGATGACGTTGCCCGTCTGCGTTAACAGTGAAACTCTCGACAGGCTTGTATAAGCGAGGCTTCTGGCGACCTCACCCGAAGGATCGTCAAGCGCCTCGCCCCAGCGCTTGAAAGATTCATCGACCCACATGGCGATGCGTTCGACCCTGCCGCCCTTTTCATCGCCAAACCAGTACTTCTCTCTCATCGCAAATTTCCCGACCTGAAAGAAGAGCACGTAGACGACCATCAAAACAAAAAACGCGACGGGGAATTTCTTGCGCTCGTAGATATAAACGGCGGCGGTCGTAATCATCAAAAATCCCATTGCGCCCATCCACCCGGAAGACATACCGATGACAAAGCGCAGCAGGAGGAAGAAGGCGAGCAGGATTTTGTCGCCGCGCGTGGCTTGCCCACGCAGGAAATTGCGTAACAGGATGGCGTAGCAAACCATCGGCACGAGCGTCAGAAGGGTCAGCATCCACTGGCTGAATCCGCCGCCCAGCGCATACAACGCCGTATCCGACAAAGAGCCGAAAGTCCCTACGAGCAGCAGCACGCGAATCCAATCCCAGCGCATCGGGTTGGTCGGGATGTCCGGGATAATTCGCGGCACAAGTCCACGGCCCGCTCCGGTTCTCATTCCCAGCCAGCACGCAACGACGCCCGATGTCGCCATCACCATCGAGGCGCTGATGGCTTCTTCGGTGATGTCCAGACCCGCGCTAAAGGACGAAACGCCATGACGGTCTCCCCAAAAGAGCGGCAGAGCGTAATACATCCAGTACATGCCGGAAACCATCGAGAAGAGCGGGACTTCAGTTTGCTTAAGCTGCCGCCATCTACGAAATGAAATCCAGGGCATCAAAATGAGGACGAAGCCTGCGACAGCTTCAAGGATAGAAACATTATTCGGGCTGGTCAGCCAGAGAAAGCCTGTGACAAGTATCGGCGGCAGAAGATAAACGGTCGGATTAGGCAGCCGTTGCTTGAATGTCATCGAACTATTCATAAAACTTAAATGCTTTAAATCTACTAGCCCTTCTTTACGTCTATAGTCCGTTCTTCGTGCCTGTAATCAGGCTGGCGGTTGTTCTCAATCAATGCTTCGCCGCGCGTTGCGGCTTCGGCGCGGGTGAAGATGGCTTCCACCTGTTGGGCCATTCTGTCCTGTGTGAATTGCTCAAGAGCGTGCTGGCGCGCGGCGTCGCCCATCCTTCGCCTTAAAGCTTTGTCTTCAATTAAGGCTCGCAGCTTTTCAGCTAACTGCTGCGGGGCTTCCGCGTCAACCAGATAACCCGTTAAGCCATCCTGCACAATCTCCGGCAATGCTCCCTTTCGAGTAGCCACGACGGGAAGGCCGAAGTGCGCGGCCTCTGCTGCCACCATCCCGAAAGCCTCCGGCACACGGCTCGGCACGACGCAAATATCCATCTCCGTGTAAATGTCCTGCGGATTATCAACGAAGCCCGCCTGTCTGACATTCGCCGTCAGTTCGTAGCGTTCGATTCTCTCCTTGAGTTTGCTGACGTATTCAGCCTCGCCCTTGCCGTAGATAGTGCAGACGAACGAAAGGCCCGCTGTTCTTAATTCCCTCAGCGCTTCTATGAAATCGTCGTGCCCTTTCCACTCGCCGATCTGGCCGACGATGCCGAGCCTCGCCGGGCGCGGCGACCCGTTACGGCTCTCCATTGCCTCGGATGATAATGCCGCTTGCTCTTTAAGCGGCGCATCAATCACCACTCCATTATAAACGAAGCAAACTTTTTCCGGCGGAATTCCAAGCTGCAAGAGATTTTCGGCGATGTAGCGCGAGACCCCTATAAACGCGCGCAACCGTCGGCTCAGAAACTTCGATAGCTTACGATAGAAATTGCTCGCAGGGAAACCATCATGCACGTGAAAAAAAGTGTTTCTTGAACTGAGCAGCGGCCAGAGCAAAAAGATATGATGAAAGTTGGTCTGCATGACGACATCCGGCTCGAACTCACGCAGGTAACGGCGAAAGCCGAACCAGAGGCGCGGCACTCGCCGCAGTTGATCGAGCGTCATCCAGACGGCAGACCAGTTGAGCGTCTTCGAGATAAAACCGAGCGGCAAACTGATGTGCGGAATGCCAGCCGCCGCGAGCCTCAACGCTAGTTTGCCATCGCCCCACGTAGAAGCAACGCAACGCACGTCATGGCCGCGCCGTCGTAAGCCTTCGACCAGATTGAGCGTCGCAATCTCTCGGCCCGACACAATCCCTGCGCCGCAGATGAACAGGATTTTCATGGGCGACGGCTTCATGCTTTGATTGCTGCTCTCAATTATTCGCTTTCAGGCCGATTGTTTTCATAAAAACAGCCTCCATCTGCTCGGCCATTCGCTCGCGCGTCAGATACGTTGCGCCGTAAGACTGAGCCTCGCGCGACATCTGCTGCCGCAACTCTATATCTTGAATCAGTAGTTTCAATTTCTCCGCGAGTTGCGCTGGCGATTCAGCATCAACGAGGTAGCCCGTCCGTCCGTCCTGCACTATCTCCGGCAAACCGCCGCGCCGCGTGGCGACGATGGGGACGCCGAAATGAGCAGTTTCGATGGCGACCGTCGGGCAAGGGTCCTGGCTGCGGCTGGGGACGACGCAGATGTCTATTTTAGAAAAAATCTCGCGCGGAGTTTTCAAGGGGGCGACCCAGCGCACCTGCTCAGTCAATTGATAGCCCTCTATCTTCTCCTTTAGCGCCGCGATGTATGCAGGATGGCCTTCACCTATAATCATCGCCGAGAATGAAAGGTCTGCTTTTTTCAGTCCCTTGAGCGATTCGACGAAATCATCGTGGCCCTTCCATTCGCCTATCTGCCCGACAATTCCTATCTTGACGGGCGCGCCGTTTCCGTTTGACTTATTTGACAACTCCGCACGCGAACGCGAAGGATTGCCGTTCTCCACGCCGCTCTCCGGCGTCACCCCGTTCAAAACGGAGAAGACCTTTTCCGGCGCGATGCCTAGATTAATGATTGACTGTTCGATGTAGCGCGAGACGCCGATGAAAGCACGCAGGCGCATGCTCAACAGACGAAACAGGCGGCGGTAAAATTTGGTCTGAGCAAACGGGTCGTGAACGTGAAAGAAAGTGTTGCGCGGATTCAGCAAAGGCCAGACGTGAAAGACGTGATGGAGCGTCGAATGAACAACCACGTCCGGCTGAAATTCTTTCAAATAGCGGCGGTAGCCGAGCCATAGCCCCGGCGTCTGACAGAGCGTTTCAAAGGTCATGCCGAGCGCCCTGCGCGTCATAGTTTTCGAGATGAATCCGAGCGGCAAACGAACAAACGGAATCGAGCTGCCTTGCAACTTTTCTGCATACTTGCCGTCGCTGCTCCAAATGCTGATGGCGCAGCGCACGTCATGACCGCGCTCGCGCAAGCCTTCGGCCAGAGAGAGCGTGATGATCTCTTTGCCGTAAACCAGACCTGCGCCGCAGACGAATAGAATCTTCACAATTTCTAAAAACTAGAGACGCACTCCACAAAATGTGAAGTGGCGTCCGAAGGGACGAAAGAGGCGTTTCAGGAGCGGTCGCCGAAAGTCCGGCGTAACCAGCTTCATCGGGTCTGTACGCGGCAGCAGCAGCCATTGATAATGATTGCTCTCCATGCTCGAAATTTTTAGCCCCGCACGCTCAAGCATTTTTTTGACACGCCAGAAGAGGAAAAAATTCTCGTGCGGCTGAACGCCGGAGCCTGAATCAAAGGGCACACGAAGCGTCCAGGTCTTCAGCCATTGCAGAATCATTCCGTTAAAATAATTCTCCGTCGTCAGGATAAACTGCCCGCCCGGCCTGAGGACTCTGCGCATCTCCTGGGCCATACGTTCCGGGCGCGGAACGTGCTCCAGACACTCGCACGAGATAATGTAATCAAAGCTTGCGTCCGCAAAGCTCAAAGCTTCCGCGTCTTCAACCCTGAACTGGCTGGCGCTGCCGCTCGCGTTGGCCCTCTCGCGCGCTGTCGCAATGGCCGTCTCCGAAAAATCAACGCCCGTTACTTCTGCTGTTGGATATTGACCGGCCAGCCAGATAGAGAAATCTCCGCGCCCACAGCCTATCTCCAAAACCTGCAGTCCATTCAAATCCGGCAGCAGCCGCGCGACCGTCACATACCAAGGCATCTGCAACATGTCGTGCGTGGCCTCACTTTCGGCCAGTCGCTCATGCCACGCGTTATACTGTTCGACCTTATCCATGCTGCTGGCCGTTTCTGCTGCGCACATTCATCGTTTGGTAAAGCCGCCGCACTGTGTTCACCGAAACGGAAAGGTCGTACTTATCCACCTGCTCGCGCCAGACGGCGGGCGGCGGAGCGTCCTTTAGGAGCGCTAAAACAGCATTGGCGATGGCTTCATGTTGGCCCAACGGAAAACGAAACGCCGGGTTGATCGGCGCTATCAAGTCTTCGCCGCAGCCGCAGGCATCGCTGACGATGCAGGGCAGGCCGCTCGCCATCGCTTCGTTGACCACCAGCCCCCAGGTTTCCTGATGGTCGCTCGGCAGCACAAGGCAATCGGCGGCGACGTAAGCCTTTGAGATTTCCGTCTGATTCAGGAAGCCTGTGAACGATGCGACCGCGCGCTCGCCGTCGTTGCCGTTAGCCCACTCGCTTGCATCTTGAGAAGCTTTCGCGTCCGCATCGAAAACAACACGGCAGGCTGCGCGCAGTTCTTCGCCCAACTCCCCACTCCCGACAAAGAGTAAGTGCAGAGGCCGCCCCAAATTCCGCAGGCGAGCATCCAACGCTGCGGCGATTAAATCCGACGGGCGCTTTTTCGGAATAAATTTTCCGGCGAAGAGCAGGCACAGCGCGTTCTCCGGTATTCGCCACTCGCGACGGATGGCGGCGCGTTGTTTCATTAGTTCGGACGCCTGTCGCGCAAAGCGTTCGTTGTCCACACAGTAGGGCGCTGGATGAAGCTGTTCGTCGCGCACGCCGTAGCTCTCGTAGAGGCGACGATTGGCCTGCCCTATGTAGAGAAAGTCGCGTACGCGTTTAAAGAGCCGTCCGTGCATAATTCGCCGCGCCTGTTTTTTCCAGACGGGGACGGGTTGCAGGTCGTTGCTCTCTCCGCGCAGCCAGACGGGAACGCGCGCCGCGTGAGCTTGCCACACGGCCTGCCAGTAAGCGCGCACCTGCCAGCCCTGAATCCAGAGCGCTGACACACGCTTTTCTTTCATCAGTTGGCCCAGCGGTTCTTCAAGCCGTACCTGATTGAAGCGCGCGACGTTGGCATCAGCGTTCGTCTTTAAAAAGCGAGATGGATAACCGTCAAGCGTGTCTAAATCCCACGAGAATGATTTGCCGAACTGCACATCGTAACTTGGCCGTATGCCGTGATCGCTGAAATACCAGACTTCAAACGGAACTGCTCCTTCTCTTGCCAGAGCCTGCCAGAGCGGGACTTGATATTGAATCGGATGCGTCGTCAGGATAGCCAGCATCAAGTATTGTCTCGCAGGATTTGCTGCCAGCGGTCACCGTAAGCTTCCCAGGAGAAACGCTCAGCGCAGCGGCGCGCGGCCCTTCCCATTCGCTCAAGCTTGTCCGGCTCTTGCGCCAGCGCTTGCATCGCAGCGCACAGCGCGTCCAGATCGCCCGTCGGAATCAAGTGGCCTTCAACTCCGTCCTGAATCAAATCAGGCCCGGCAGTCGCGTCGGTCGTGATGACGGGCATCCCGCTGGCTAAGGCTTCGAGCAGCACCAGGCCGAAGCCTTCGCAATAGCTGGGAAACGCCAACACGTCGCACTGCCTTAACAGGTCAGGCAAATCCTGCCGGTGAACTTTACCCATGACCTTGAGTCCCGGCAGTTCGGGAATCAAAGCACGAGCGCTCTCTGTCAGTGAGCCAACCAGCCAGAGTTCTGCGTCCTTCAGAGCCAGCTTGCGCCACGCTTCCAAAATCAGCGGGACGCCTTTGCGCGCAGAAATCAGACCCAAAAAGAGAAAACGAACGGAACGCTTGCGCGGCGTTGATGACTCCGGCGGATGAAACGTCTGTAAATCCACTCCGTAAGGATTGATGATAATTTTATCGGCGTCGATTCCGTGGGCCATCAAAGTCTTTTTCGTAAAAGAACTGGCGGCGACTATCCTTGTCGCCAGTTGATACTCCTGATGCTCGCAGGCCAGGACTTGTGGTAAACGCTCTTCGATAGTCTCCCCCCAATCCGGAAAACGCTCAGCGACCCCGCGCATAATCTTTTGATTAGCGAGTGGATGCGAGATGCTTTGATCCAGAAAGAAAGGCTTGTCCAGTTTCCCGGCCCTCTCCGCCAACAGCCATGAAGCAGTGTCGAAGCCGATTAAGGCGGAAGATTTGCGCAAAGACGCATCCGGTATCTTTTCCTGAAAGATACGGTTTCGCTCATGGAAAACCTTCTGCGGCGAGCCGCCCTGATTAATACGCTTGAGAGCTTTCCACTCAATCGCGGGCGTCGAGCGAAGATGCCGCGCGCCAATGCCCGTCAGGATTCGATTGGCAATCTTCTTGCGCCACCTCGCGGGCAAGTAATCCTGTAGAGCCTGCGTGTACCAGTTGTCTGCGGAGAGCGCAAACCCCGTCCAGAATTCGTAGAGCGAATCCTGACGGACAAGCTGTTTTGCCAGTTGATGCGCGTATTGCAGCCCCGGATTTGTCAGGAGAATTTTCTGAGACACGAATGCGAGTTCCACCGCTGCGATAATTTTCAAGCGACTAGAGGTTGCGTGTTTGCACGACTAAAGTTTGCGCGCTTCTTCTTCAAGCAGCACGGGAATCCCTTCCCGAATCGGGAAAGCAAGGCCCGCCTGCTCGCTGATTAGCTCGTTCTTGTCGCTTGCCAGCGACAAATCTCCGCCCGTGATTGGACAACAAAGCAAGTCAAGCAATAGCAGATTATCGTTGTCAGCGGCCTGACGATGCTGCTGTCGAAAAGAGTTGATTAGTTCAGCGGCGCTGCTGTCGTTGTCGCTGCGTTCCCTTTTCTCTGCCCTCACGTAAACGCTATCGGAAACCCATTTGAGCGGCGGAAAAATCCGAGATGCTTTCGCCAGCATCATCGAGGTCAGAATCAACGTCTTGTATTTGGCGGCAACGTATTTGAGATCGATGGGCTGAATGCCGATGCTGAAATAACAGTGACTCCAATACTTAAAATTTCCGAACAGAGAGGAGAGCATTTCTTTGAGTTCTCTGATCGTGTAGTAGCGCACGCACCACGAATCGTAGTCGTCTTCGTTTTCACGGCTGCGAAGTTGAACCAATTTGTTCCAGATTCCGTGCCGTGTGGGAAATTCCAGCGCGCAGAAGCCACCCGGCCTGAGAATTCTGTGAATGTCACGGACGCAACTGTAAGCGCGTTTGCGGTGCGTGTGCTGTATGACGCTGTATGACCACACGGCATCGAAGACGCCCGACTTGAAGGGTAATCGTTTGAGGTCGGCGACGACGAAATATCCTTTCAGGTTAAAGTCGCTCAAGACTTGCCGTGCGGCCAAGACGGCTTCGAGCTTAATATCCATTCCGATTGGGATGTAGCCGAGCCTTGCTCCGCTCACGACCCAGCGCCCCCAACCGCAGCCAATGTCAAGCAGCAATCCGTCGTTTGTCGAAGGCTCTACGGGAAGGCTCGGAATCGGATAGGAAGCGAGCTTACCAATGCGCTCGACGTACATCCGCCCATTCGTTCCGGCAATCATCCTCTGCACGTATGGATGGATTGCCACCACTTCATTCTTCATTAACTTTAAAAGCTATTACAAAGCACAGGTAAAGTTTGACTCAACTCTTTGCGCCTTCGGTTTTATCTTTGCGCCTCCAGCGAGAACAGCCAGGTTTCTCGCAAAGGCGCAACAAAAGAAAAACTCAAGGCGCAAAGAATGGCCTGAGGTTTGAATCAACGCGCGTCAGCAGGCACGGCGACGAGCCAGCGATTATGTTCGAGAGGCCGCTCCTCCGGCAGTAGCGCCCGCCATGAAGCGTTGTAAATAATCTGCGTTTGATAGCCGTGCGCTTGCAGCCACTCGATACATTGCTCTTCCAATTCTTTAGAATGCGTTTCGATCAGCCAGCGCAAGTCACTAAAGCAATCGCAATCTTCAGCGCTCTGCAAGAGAGCATGCTCGCCGCCTTCAATGTCAACTTTCAGAAAAATCGGTCGCGGCAAATCTTTGACGAGTTCGGTAACGGAGATGCTCCCCTCCCCCACCCCGACGAATTTACGCACCGCCGTGAAGCGTTCATTCAACTCATAGCCGTTGGCCCGCGCGTTCAGTATCAAGCGCTCCATCGGCTCGCCCGGCTCGCAGGCGACGACTCGCTCGGCCTTCGATTGCAAAAAGGCCATCGTGTAATAACCATCGTTTGCGCCGACATCAACCAGACTCCGGCAGGTCGGAATCAAACGGCGAAAGGCTTCGACGAGTTCGCGCTCGTCAAACCCTAAGTAGCGCTGCGATTGATTGGCAAGGTCTAGCTCCATCAGCATTCCTTTGCTGATGCCGCCGCGCAATCGGCGAAGCTGTCGGCCTTCCGTGAAGAGCAAACGTTTGATGGCTTGTTTCATCTTGCCGTTACCTGTTCGAGAGTTTTCCGTAGACGCGCCGGAACGCCGCTAATGACAGACCCTGCGGGAAAGCTTTTCGTCACGACCGCGCCCGCGCCGACGACGCAGTAGTCTCCTAATTCCACGTCTTTTAAGATGACGGCCTTCGCCCCGATCCAGCAGCCGTTGCCGATTCGGACGCGGCCCGCCTGCATCGGCTCAGCACCAGGCAAAACGCCGTGGCCGAAAGTATGATTAGCGTCGGTGATGTAGATGTCCGGGCCAAACATATTATCGCTTCCAATCTCGACGTAGCCGCAGGCGTCTATCATCACGTTGCGATTGAAATAGTTGTTATCGCCAATGCGAATCCGCACGCCTTTGTAATCCGCGTCAAGCGGCCAGAGCCAGCAGCCTTCGGTGAATGCGTTGAGACTGCCAATCTCTATCTGTGCCAGACGCCGACAGCGCACCGCTTCCATCCGATTTCGCCGTCCCGATTTGAGGCCCAGACGGCGATAAGACCAAACACGAATGCGGCTCAAAAGGCCGCGCGTCGTTCTCAACAAATGCGGCTCGAATTTTTGCAGGCTCATACTTGCGCGCGTGAACGTCGCAGAAATTCCCGAAAGGCCAAGGGGCTGACAGGCTCTCGCGTCGGCGCGAGTTTCCTCATCGAACGAAAGAAAAGAAACATCCCCTGCACGCACGACTGCACGAATCCATGACGGACGGCAAACTTGAGATGGCTGAAAATTTTTCCCGGTATCAGCCACAGCACCATCGGATACGGACAGCGACGAAACGCAAAGACGAAATCATTGCAGACTCCCGAACGATGCTGCGCCGGAAGATCACGCGAGAGCATGGCCTTGTCGTGCCAGACGTGCAGACCGGGCGTATACAGAATCTCGTAGCCGCGATCAAGAAGCTGCACGCACAAATCTTTTTCCTCGCCGCCGTAGAAGCCCGGACTCGGCGTGTAGTAGCCGATTTCGCGCGCGGCTGAGAGCCGTAAGAGGTGGCCGCAGCCGATATAGGTGTGTGTCGCATAGGGCGCTGCACGTTCTACGGGTGTGGGTCGGTCAGGCGAAAGAATATCGTAGGCCAGCGCGGCAACTTCCGGTCGCTCCCGTAGCAGCTTAACGCCTAGAGAAATTTCATCGCCTTTGATAAACCAGGCGTCGTCGTCGAGGCTGAAGTAAAATTCCGCGTCCGTCTCGCTCATCAACTGATTGCGCGCGGGCAAATATCCCTGCTTCTCTTCGACGCGATACCAGCGCACCTGCGGGAAACGCTTTTGCAACTCAAGCGTGCCGTCTGTCGAAGCATCGTCAAAGACAGCCACTTCCTTATCAGCGTAGTCCTGAGCAAGCGCCGACTCAATCGCTTGAGGAAGAATAGCGGCGCGATTGTGCGTTGTAATTCCGATTAAAACTTTCATGAGGAAGATTGTGAAACGGGCTGCTGCTGTTGCCGCGAATTGTTCGTCAAGACAGATGGAATGGCCGTCAGCTTGCCGAGCACGACGGCGGGTAGAGCGACCCAGCCGCGCGGGCTGACTAATCCGCTGGCAGCGAAGAAAGTTTCAAGCAGAAGAAGCTTAGCGTAATCCGAGAGGCCGCGACGACCGAGCACTTGCGTCATCACGTAATGGCGATTGACGAGTTCCATCTTCGCCATCGCGATGGTGCTGTTCTTGTATTCACCGGGCTGCGTATCGTGGAAAATACGCGCGTGCCGCGCATTCGCCAGTTTCCACTTGCGCCCGATTGTCAAAGAGAGCGCGACATCCTCAAGATAAGAATAGCCCTTGAAGTGTGGCGAAAAGAGAGGCTCAGGCAGCGCCGTCTTGCGATAGAGCGTGCAGGTCGTATTCAGCCATTCGACCGGCACGCAATCCGGCAATCCTTCGTTATCCTCCGGCAGCAAGTTGAACGCTGGGCCAATGCACATCCCCGCGTAAGACTCTCGCGCGCTGCCGTGCAGCAGGCGAAAGACCGTGCGGCTGACGCGGCCCGGCGGAAAGTATCGCTGGTTCGTTATCATCGCGTTGACGCCGCCCAGATGCTCGTCTGTTTGTAGTGCTTCCCAGAGATGCTTGAGGCAATCTTCCTCAAAGACCACATCGTCGTCTAAGAACCAAACGAAGTCATGCGTCGCCGAAGCGACAGCCTGAATGCGTTGCGCCGCCGCGCCGGTTTCCGTCGCCCTTTGATAAATTATTTTCGTTAAGAGGCCGGGGATTTTCGTTTCGCAGAGTTGCTTCGTTTCGTCTGACTGCGAAGCGTCAACGACAATCATCTCGGCTGGCTGGAAGGCTTGCTGGGTCAGGCTTTCCAGCATACGGCCCAACGGAACTCTGCGGTTAAGCGTCGGGACGAGAGCCGAAACAGGCAAGACGCTTGCCGGGACAAAAGAGGTTTTCTGCTTGCGCCGTGCCTCGACCAGAGTTGTCTCAGGCGGATATTTGGCCGTCAACAGCACTGGGATAGCCTTTGCTTTTCCGATGAGCACGCGCGGCAGCGCCAGCCATTCCTTCGCAGATTTGAGCACCGCCACGATGCCGAACGCTTCTATCAGCGCCATCTTAAAATGGTCTGTGAACCGGCGGCGGTTGAGCAAATTCGTCATCAGGTAGTGGCGATTGATGAGCGCGATTTTGGCGGCTTCGGAGATGTTGGCTTTGTGAATACCGGGCTGGCTATCGTGGAAGATACGCGCGGTACGCGCGTTAGCCAGCTTCCAGTTTCCCCTGACGCGCAAAGAGAGCGCCAAATCTTCCTGCGGAAAAGCCGGAATCCGCAGAGAGCCTTTGACGTGATGCGAGATGAACGGAGGATTCGGCAGCGCTTCACGGCGATAGAGCGTGCAGGTCGTATTGAGCCACTCGACTTCCACGACCAACGGCAGATTCTCCCCTTCTTCCGGCAGCAGGTTCACGGCTGGGCCAATGCACAGACCGGCGTATGAATCAAGTCTCTGCCCGTTGAGGATGCGAAAGAGCGTGCGGCTAACGCGGCCCGGCGACAGATACCTCTGGTTTGTAATCAGGGCGTTGACGCCGCCAATCGCCGCGTCGCTTTGCATGGCCTCCCACAGTCGGCGCACGCATTCCGCCTCAAGCACAATGTCGTCATCAAGAAACAGGATTAAATCCTGCGTCACATACGACATCGCCTGATTCCGCTGCTCGACCGCTCCGGCCACGCGCGCCCTGTAATACAGGATGCGGCTCTCAAGGCCGGGAATCTTCATGCGGCACAACGCTTCCGTTTCATCAGAATCCGAAGCGTCAACTATGATGATCTCAACGGGCTGCGCTGACTGCTCGGCCAGACTGCGAAACACTCTTTCCAGCGGCGCGCGTCGATTGCGCGTCGGAATCAGACCGGAGATGGGAAGTATTTCAGGCATAACCAAACGATGAACGAGGAACGATGAAGGATGAATGATAGATAAGCTCTTAATAGTTCATCGTTCCTCGCTCATCGTTCATCCTTTCTTGAGTCCTAGAGCGCTAAAGAGTTGCTCGAAGCGACGTTGCCAGGTGTGGTCGCGGCGGGCGCGATGAAAGCCTGCGGCGCGCAAGCTTTCGGCTTGCTGCGGGTGCGCTAGATAGTATTTCGTCTTCTCGATTAACTCTTCCGTGTTGCGGTAAACGTCAATCTCTCTGCCCGGCTCGTAGAATTCCAAGATTTCATCCGAATAGCCGGTCAGGTAGCAGGTACGACACATCGGCGCTTCAAAATCGCGCAGGCGGACGTGTGGGATAAGCTCGGAGCCGGGACGAGAGTCGGCCCAGACGTTGCTGAAGTTAAGGATGACTTCATAGCGTGCAAACGTCTCGCTCAAGTCTCCGGCCATGCCTCGTGCGCTCGTCGCCAGCAAAGGCTCAATGGCACGCCTCTCTGTGCGGTTGCGCACTTGATTGATCGTCCGCCGCGTTCCACCGAAGACCCCGTGCCGACCCAGATTTTGCAGCGTCGTGTAGGCATAGCTTCTCAAGCCACCGGGCTTTTTCAGCTTCCGCCCCAGATACTCGCTCTGAATCTCGATGGGCAACTCTTTCCTGCCATTGCTGGAATTATTAATTATCCACCCGCTGCCGTAAGTATCCAACGGCACACCTTCCTTGATGAGGGCGGCGAGATGGCGGTCGCGGTCTGCGTAGCGCTGCCCGACGAAGCAGGCTCTAGCCTCTCTTGGGATGTGGGCCAACGGACGATAGACGTCAGGGTCAGCGCCCATCTGTACCCAAACGGGGCGAGCGCCCGCTTTCAAGTAAGACGTGCGCGCCTCTTTTTCTGTATGCCACGAATGGTTCACGCTCCCGGCAATCTCGGCCACAAGGTCGAACTGATGAATACTGTTGCAATAGAAATTGACGGTCGGGATGCCGAGGCGGTGTATTTCGTCAAAACCTTCTGGCGCGAAATGCGAATTGTAGAAATAGCTGAGAAAGAGGTCTACGGGTTGCTCGCGGTGTGCGCGCCGGACTTCTTCGATAATTTTTTCGGTGATTGAGGCGCGCGCCGCTTGCTCCTGCGGGGTAAACCCATGCGCGACGTACATGAAGTGGCTGGTGGGCAGCAGGTCTGTTTGAGATTCGACGATCTCGTGGCCCAATTGCCTGAGGGCAGGATAGAAATTCCCGCTCCATAATCCGCCGTAATAAAATTTCGGATCAGTGGAATGTCGAACTGCCGTAAAAATCCGCATCAGTAAAACTTTGAAAGTGGTTAACTACGACTGTGAGCGCAAAGCATGAAGCATTGACGTTAATCGCTCATCCGGCATCATCACGACGTTGACGAAAGGACGTTGCCACGTATCATCGCAGACATTAATTAGCTTCAATGTCTGCGGGTCGAAGAGGCGTAAAGAATAATCGAATTTTCGCGCTAGCTCTTTCAGGTCTCGATGCGTTACGCCGAAGCTGGCCCACGTCTTAACGCCGTACTCAGTAATTATCAAAGGCCGCAATGTTGACAGAAGACTGGGCGCGGAGCGCAGCACGTCCAACTCGCCGCCCTCTATGTCGATCTTCACCAAGTCAACCTTCTTGAGCGCCAACTCGCACACGACTTCATCCAGCGTTCGAGCCGAGACCTTGAATGAATGATCGGCATGTCCTTCGACCAGCCCGTCGGCGCGCAGGCTGGAATACACGTCCCAATCTCGTGGCATGAAGAGTTCCACTTCTCCCGTCTGCGAAGTCAGAGCGCAATGAACGGGAGTCCCGAAATGATTCGCCAGCAGATTTCGTTCGAGTAGCTTGAACGTTCGTGGATTGGCTTCGATGGCGACGACCACGCCACTTTTTCCGACCAGCGCACCGGCCTGAATGGAGAAATAGCCGACGTTTGCGCCGCAGTCTATGAACGTGTCGCCGGGGCGCAAGGCGTACTGTAGAAAGGAGCGCACATCCGGTTCATAGTGCTCCACGTCGGGCCAGAACATTCCCGTAAAAGCGTGCTTGTGGTCGAGCAGCAGCGTTCCGCCGCTCGGTAGATGATAGGCGAGCGGAGCGCCGGGCTTGAGCGACCAGTACAACTGCCCGTAGCAATTGCGCGCGACCATGCGCATGCTCTGCGCCGCCGCCGGAGTATCAGTCACACATTTTTTAAGAAAGCGAAGCAGGTTCAAGTATCAAGCCTTGATAAAGCGATAGAGGCCGCAGCTAAAGTTGGCCCTTGCAAAATCCGCTGGCGCAACCCCTTCCCTGAATTCACCGGCATCATCAACGGCCTTAAATTCGACCAGCTTTAGCGCGGGCAATAACTCAACAGGTTTTTCTGGATGCCAGACGCGATGCGCGTTAAAGCAGACGCGTTCTCTCCCGATGGGCATACTGAAAAGCAACTGCCCGCCTCGCGCCAGCACGCGCGATAATTCTCGCAAAGCTTTCGTCGTTCCTTCGGGGTCTAGCTCGTCGCCGAATCTTCCCAAACCGACGTGCTCTGCAACATGCAGGCACGAAAGAGAGCGAAGGCTTTCGTCTTCCAATGGCAAATCTAAAATACTGCCCTGTCGAAACTCAAAGCGCGGCAGATTGATGTTCGGCGGGCGAATATCGTAAGAGACGACAGGGCAAATGGCGGTCGCCTGCCCGACAAAGCCGTCATAACGCGAGCCGACATCATGATGAATCTCAGGCTTAAGCTCGGCCAGACGCGTCAGCGCCCAGATGTCTTGATAAAAATAGTGGCCGCGACCCGTTTGAGTAATCGGAGTCTTATCAAAAAAGTTTGGGTGCAACTCTTCAACTGGCGCTTCGCCGTTCATTGCAATAAATCGTCTGCGCTCTTTCAGGAATTGCACGTACAAACCCGGAAGCCTGATTAAATCTCTGCCCGACGTATTAACAGCAGGTTGGCCCAAGCGCCACAGGCCGCGAAGCCACTTATTTCTTAACAAGAACGTTCACCCGACGCTTTCAGGAAACCCAGTTGAAAATCGGCGCGATGACGCCGGGGCGGCTGCTGCCGTTTAGCGTATTCCAGAAGGGCGAGACGCCGTGGTCTAAAATCACTTCAAAACGAACGGTCGTATCCAGATTCACAATCCAGTACATGTTGTGCAGGCCAATCTTCGGGCAGACGTAATAAAGCCCGGCGTTCAACAGCCCGCGCGGAATCGTGCAGCACCACTTGTTTTTCCCAAACTGCACTTCCGGCCAGCTTTCCGGCGGCAAATCTGTTTGATAACTGCGCGCGACCACTACGCCTTCAGAGTTAACCACGTCAAAGCCTATACACAGCGCAGAGTGGCGCATGCGCGCGACAAACTCCATCTCGACGCTCAAGTCTTCGCTGCTGGAATAGACTCCGGCAGCGGAATTTTCCGTATAGACGCGCAGAGAGGTCAGCTTGATTTCATCATTTCCGGGCGCATCCTGTTCGGGCCAACTAATCTCGCTCGCCATTTCGGAGATACTCGCCAGATAACGCGAGACGACCGCTTTGGCGTTGTCAGCGGCTATCAAATGCCCCGCCTCAATCAGTAAAGCGCGCGGACAGAGAGACTGAACAGCCTGCATGTTATGACTGACGAAGAGAACTGTCCGGCCCTGCTTCGCTACGTCTCCCATCTTCCCCAAACATTTTTTCTGAAACGCCGCATCGCCAACGGCGAGCACTTCGTCAATGACGAGGATTTCCGGCTCAAGATGCGCCGCCACAGCGAAGGCCAGGCGCACATACATCCCAGACGAATATCGCTTGACGGGAGTGTCTATGAATTCTTCGACCTCTGCGAAGGCCACTATCTCATCAAACTTACGTTCAATCTCAGCCTTCTTCATCCCAAGGATTGAGCCGTTGAGATAAATATTTTCGCGGCCCGTCAACTCCGGGTGAAAGCCCGTGCCGACTTCGAGTAAGCTTCCGACGCGCCCGTGAATCTCAACCATTCCTTCGGTCGGTTTTGTGATGCGCGAGAGAATCTTTAAGAGCGTTGACTTGCCTGCGCCGTTGCGACCGATGATGCCGACTACTTCCCCGCGCTCAACCTCGAAAGAGACTTCGCGCAGCGCCCACATCGTATTAAACGCGTTTCCATTCTTCGCACCCTTGCTTTGAAAAGCCGAGCGCACGAAGCGAAAGGGCGCAGCGAGCGTATCCGTCAGAGTGTCGCGCAGAGCCTTATAGCCTTGCCGCTGCCCTATGCGGTATCGCTTGCCGAGGCTTTCGCAGCGAATGGCAATATCACTCATACGTCAAAGCAAACTGAAAGATTGAATGAAGGCGTCGGAGAGTTCTAACTTGATAGCTTAACTGCCGCTGCGATTGAAGACGGGCCGCAATCTCTTTTTGACGTTTTTAACGACGCGCTGCCCGTTCGGCGACAGGTTTTGTGAGACCAGCCGCTTGAGCATCTTTTTAAGAGACGGCTGCTGCTGGCTGGCATTGTCTCGAAAATTTCCGCCAGCCTCTTTTTTCAGCCTGAGAGGTCTGCGTTCGATATTGGCCTGCCATGATTTTCGACCCTCGCGGCTCATCACGTATTCGACATCTTCGTCAACCAGCAAATCCATGAACGGAAGAAGAATCTGTAAGCCCGCGACCGGGATTTTTCCATCCCTAGCATCCCTGCACCAATAAGACTCATGACCGTGACGATGATGATAAAAGGAGTCTGGCATGACCATTAGTTTCGAACCCGTAGCCACTTGCCGCAGACCGAATCCCCATGCGTCCAGTGCCCCTGCAAATTCCGGGTAGCCGCCCGCACGCGTCCAACTCTCTTTGGTAAACATGTAATTGCCACTCGCGCCGGGGACTTTATGGTTGGACAGAAAATCGGCCAGCCCGATTGCGCCTGTCCTGAAAGTCCATTTCTCCGTCACTTCATCTTTCGACTGTTTGAAGTAGTGCAACTCCTGAAATGAAGCCACGTCCGCTCCCGAAGTGATGAGAAAATCTTTGAGCTTCGGAATACTGCCGGGAGCGAGTATGTTGTCGGAATCAAGACAAAAGAGAATCTGGTTCGTCGTATTTTCGATGGCCGTGTTACGCGCCGCCGCGCCGCCTTTATTTCTCGAATGCCGGAAAACCCTGAGCGCCGGATAGCGCCGTTGCAATTCTTCGAGAACAGCAGCGGTCGCGTCGGTAGAGCAATCGTTAACGATCACCAACTCATCGCCCTCTGAGAAATTGCCCTCCATGATGGATTCGACAGCTTCCGTCAACGTCAACGCGCAATTGAACGCGGGGATAAAAAAGCTGACGTTCAATGGCTGCTTTTCCACCCACCAGACGCCTTCGCCCTCCGTGTGTATCTGCCAGTCAAATCTTCTAAAAAACTCGTCAATCGCCTGTCGAACTCCGGGAAAGTACGGATGGTCATAGTCGTGCCCGCCGATGATGCCGCCCATCCGAACTTTTGCAAACCATGTGCAGAGGTCATCCCAGACGCCCTGATAAGAATGGTCTGCATCAATATAGATAAAATCCAACTCGCCTTCGATGCGCTCGATAGCATCCTTTGAAGCAGCACGAATTAACTCGAAGCGCTCGCCGAAAACACCGAGCCGTTCTTTCGCCCTTTCGTAGAGAGTATCGAAATCGCTCTGCGGAAGGTTCATAGGGTCTTCGTAGCCGGAGCGGTGCTGGTAGCTATCAACGCCATAAAGTTTTTCAACGCGCGTCTGCGAAAGAATCGCTTCTGAATGTCCGCCGAAGGCGACGCCGATTTCCGCGCCTTTTTTGAAATTGTATTCCTCGACCACGCGCGAAAAGAATTGATAAGCAGGCTCCCAACTGCTTTCGTGAATCGCTTTTTTCTGTGCCAGCAAGTCTGTCATGCTTTAGTTAGAGTAAACTTTCGGAGAGCAGTTTGCGTTCGCCTTTGTGCGGCAGATTGACGATGCCTATATTGATTGGGTCATAGTCTGTGTCCCACTCTTCGACGATAGTGAAGGCCGCAAGGTCTGTGCCCCAAATCCATTCGTTCATCCCGTCGCGGTAGCCGCCAATCGCCAGCGAGTATTCGCCGGGTCGCAGAAAGAACGGCGGGATTTCAACTTCCGCTTCAAAGCTGCCCTTGGGCAACAGTTCGGGCTTGCTCAAATCGTGGAGCGTCAAGAGCCTCACGCCGTCCTTGAAAACCGAAAACGTCGTGCGAAAGGCGGGCACATCCCTTTTGCATTGCCCCGCGACCTTGACCTTGATTTTTGACGAAGGCGGAATGACGAGCGCGTCGCCCTCGCGCGAATCGTTGATGGTGATGTCTCGAAATTCAAGAATCGGCAGCAGCGTCCCCATGAATTTTCTGGAATCAATTGAGAGACTGCTGCGGCTGGCTCTCAAATAAAGCTGCGTCGCTTCGCTCGCACGACAAAAAGCTGTGAGGCGGCCCGATTCGAGCAGCATCGCCTGACTGCAAAGCTGCGTGATAGCTCCCATGTTATGGCTCACAAACAAAACTGTGCGCCCTTCATGAGCCACGTCTTCCATCTTTCCCAGACACTTTTTCTGAAAGGCTGCATCGCCCACAGCCAGAACTTCGTCAACGAGCAGCGTCTCCGGCTCCATGTGCGCCGCGACAGCGAAGGCCAGGCGGACATACATCCCCGACGAATAACGCTTCACAGGCGTGTCCAGAAATTTCTCCACCTCTGCGAAGGCTACTATCTCGTCAAACTTGCGCTCAATCTCGCTTTTACGCATTCCCATAATCGCGCCGTTGAGATAGACGTTTTCGCGGCCCGTCAACTCCGGGTGAAAGCCCGTGCCCACCTCCAATAGAGAGCCGAGACGCCCCTTTATCTCGACGCGGCCTTCGGTCGGCTTCGTGATGCGCGAAAGGATTTTTAAGAGCGTTGATTTGCCAGCGCCGTTTGGCCCGATGACGCCTATGACTTCGCCCTGCTTGATTTCAAACGAGACATCCTTGAGCGCCCAGATGGTGTCGTGCCCGTTCGTTGTTTGAACATTGTTCTTGACGAAAGAGGAGCGCAGGCGGCGCAGGGGCGAAGCAATCGTCTCTGTGATGGAATCGCGCAAGGCTTTGTAGCGCTCGCGCGTGCCAATCCGGTAACGCTTTCCCAATCCTTCACAGCGGATTGCTATTTCGCTCATGCTCGTTAAACGATGTCCGCGAAAGTCTCTTCCATCCGGCGAAAGTAGTAGAGGCCGCCGACCAAGATAACTATGACCGCTACGACCGAAACAGCAAGGAGCGGCCCAGGCGCTTCCGTTTTTCCCAACAGCGCCCAGCGAAATCCCTCTACGACTCCGGCCATCGGATTCAACCCGTAAAGCGCACGCCATTTTTCGGGAACAATGCTGCTCGGATACGCTACGGGCGTGATAAACAGCCAGAACTGCGTCAGGAAATTGAGCGTGTAGCGCACGTCCCTGTATTGCACGTTCAAGGCTGAGAGCCAGAGGCCGACGCCAAGCGCCGTCATCACCGCTAGCAGGACGAAGAGCGGGAGAGTCAACACGGCGAGGCCCGGAACGATGCCGTAGTAAGCCATCATTCCGAGCAACACGACGAAGGCAATCGCGAAATCAACCAGCCCGCCGAGCACCGCCGCAATCGGCACAACCAATCGCGGGAAATAAACTTTCGTGATGAGACGTTCATTGGCGACGAGGCTGTTGCTGGATTCGGCGAGCGCGTGCGCGAAGAGTTGCCACGGCAAAAGAGCGCAGAAGGTGAAAACGGGATACGGAATGCCGTCCGAAGGAACACCAGCCAGCTTTCCGAAGAAGAGACTGAAGACCACCATGATGAAGAAGGGCTGGATGATGGCCCACGCCGCGCCGAGCGCCGTCTGCTTGTAGCGCACCTTGATATCGCGCCAGACGAGGAAGTAGAGCAGTTCCCTGTACTCCCACAACTCGCGTAGTCCCGGCGACTCCCAGCCCTCAGCCGGGCGAATCACGAGTGTCGGCACAGACTCCTCTATCACAGCTTTCTCAGAGCCTATCGCCAGATTGCTTTCCATCAATCTTTTACCCTTGCGTCCCTGCCAGACCCTCTTCCGGGTCACGATTGTAATAAGACTGCTGGTAGTAGCTCTGGTAGTAATAATAATCGTGCGGGCGCAGATGCACGTTGTTCAGCACGACGCCGAAGATTTTCGCTCCCACGTCGCTCAACAACTGCTGCGAGCGCCGTACAACGTCGCGCGTGCTCTTGCCGCCGTGCACGACCAGCAGCACGCCGTCAACGATTGAAGAGATGAGCACGCCGTCTGTGAAGGAAGCGATGGGCGGTGAGTCTATAACGATGTGATTGAAGGTCGGCTCAAGGCTGCTGATGAGGCGGCGCATCTGTTCCGAGCCGATAAGCTCAGCCGGGTTGGGCGGAATAGGCCCGGCTGTGAGCAGATAAAGGCCGCTCTGCTCGTGTTGCTCAATCATGGAAAAGACTTCGGCCTCGCTCATCTCGCTCGACAAAATACTGCTTAACCCTACGCGCTTCTCTACATCAAAGAGCGAATGCAGGCGCGGTCTGCGCATGTCCGCGTCAATCACGAGCACCTTCGCGCCCGTTTGCGCAAGACTGATGGCGGTATTGATGGCGGTCGTCGTCTTGCCTTCCGACGGAACGCTCGAAGTAATCAAGAGCGTCTTGGGCGGGCGGCCCGCCGTCGAGAGCAGCACGGAGGTACGCAAATGCCTGTAGGCTTCCGCCAACGGCGAGCGAGCATCTGCGTCGAGCAGTAGCTCGTTGCTGTTTTGATAAGTGCCGTTGTTCTTCGCGCCCATCCCCGGCAACAGCCGCCGCGCTGGCCCCTTCAAATCCCCAATGGCCGGAATCACTGCGAGCGTCGGCAGGCGCAGCATCTTCTCCACGTCTTCGGTCGAGCGCACGGTGTCGTTCAAGTATTCGAGGAAGATGGCGAAGGCCATGCCGAATCCGAGCGAGAGGACGAGAGCCAGCATGACGACGCGCATCCTGCCTGGGCCAACAGGCGCTTCCGGCGCAATCGCGTAATCGACGACGTGTATGTTATTCGGCGTCCCGGCCAGCACTACGTCGTTCTCCTTTGAGCGCTGGAGGAGGCCCGCGAGGAGTTCCTTGTTGGTCTCAATCTCCTGTTGGATGATGCGATAGTTGATGGCCGCTTCGTTCTGCGTCATCGTCTCTGCGCGCTGGCGATTGTAGGCCGAGCGCAAAGCGTCTTCACGAGACTTGGCTTCCAGATACTTCGTCTCGATATTGGTTTTGACAACGCTGGTCGCACGATTGCGCGTGTCCTTCAACTGCTTTTCGAGGATGGCTATTTGCTGGTTGACCTCTTTGACTTCAAACCACTCTTCCGTATTGTCAACCAAAAGCTGCTCGCGTTTGGACTTCAACTCTGCGAGCTTCGATTCATATTCCGAAATACTTTTAGCAGCGTCTTCAGCCTTCGCTTCCGAAGCGCCGGGACGCTTCGCGGCCAGATAATCTGCCTCTGCTTGAATGCGATCCTTTTCCGCTTCCAGCAATTGCCGGTTCAATCCGGCGAGACGTTCGACGACCGTGTTCTGGCTTTGGTCGTTGAGCGAGAGAATCTCTTTGCTTCTGGCGTAATTGACCAGGCGCTCTTCACCTTCGCGTATCTGGCTTTGCAGGTCGGCCACTTTCTTTGAGAGAAAATCGCCGGTCGAGGAATTCACCTCGTTCTTCTTTTCCAGATTCGAGCGGACGAAGACGCCAGCAACGGCGTTGACGATTTTGGCTGCCACCTGCGGGTCGGCGTGCGTAAAGCGTATGTCGATGAGACGCGTTTCTTTGACGCCGCCGCCGCGCGTCTCTTTCACAGGCTCGACTTTCAATCCGCTCTGCAAGGCGCTGACGTAAGGAGCGAGTTGCTTGGCCTCGACCAGATTGTCGCTCGATGAAGCGGGCGCAACCGTGTCTGACAAAGGCACTTCATTAGAGGGCGCGGCCTGTTCGCCGTCGCTCTTTTTACCGCTAAAGCCGAACATCTTGAGCAGGCTTTGCCAGGTGGACTGCGTGCGTCCCTGCGGGCGCAGGAAGCTCTGGTCGTGTTCGAGGTCTAAGGTCTTGACGACGCGGCGCAAGAGGCCCGGCCCGGTCAGGATTTGCAGTTGCGTATTGAAGTAGGCGGGGTCTGTCTGGTTGTTGAGAATGACAGAACTGTTTTTCGCTGTGCCGCTTAGCCCATTGGTATTCTCAAGGTCAACCTGCACGCGAGAGTTAGCTTCGTAGATGTCAGGCTTGCGCGCCATGTAAATGGCGGCCAGCATCGTCACCAGCGCGGTGATGCCAATTACGAGCCAGAGATGCTTGTAAACCGCTCGCCAGTAGTCGCGCAGGTGAACTTCGTCTTCGTTCGGATTGTTGCCCATGCGATAGCCGGGGCTGGTGGCGGCAGGGGGCGAGCCTGCTTGCTCTCTGGTTCTTTCAAGGTCACGCACCTCCGTGACGCTCTCAACCAGTTCACGACGTTCTTTCATCGGATCACCTATCAGTTAAGGCGGCGCGCCGCGCCGCAAAAGAATTTATTAGAAACTCAAGCTTAAGAATTAAGAATAGGGTTCAGGACGAAAGCTTTTACTCGTTTACGGCACAATGCGCGTCGGGAGATTCCCGAACGACGGGATGACCGCTCCGATAAAGCTTTTCAGAAGGCGTTTGCCGCTATTGGTCTGAACTTCCACGATGTCGTTGGCCTGAAGCGCGATGTCCTCTGCCTGTCGCTTCTCGACGGCTCGCAGGTCAACGTAAAACTCTTTTTTATTTGTGCTTCCGGGCTGTTGCCTGACGATTCGGATTTTGTCCCTTTTGGTGTCAGGCTGCGTGCCTCCGGCCATAGCGATGGCCTGAGAGATGGTTACTGGGTCGCGCAAGGGGATAGCCATTGGCCTGACGATATTGCCGACGATGTATGCCTGATCGGCGTCGGGGACGAAAACGATGTCACCCGGCTGTATGTATGGATTGGCCTGTTCGACTCCATCAAGGGTATCGCGCAGCTTGTAAGAACTCAGGCCGGTGGCGATGTCGTCCGCATCGTTTGAAGATGTCTGGCAGACGAGGCCGGTCGGCGCGCTATGCACGACGTTAATGCTGCGGCCCGCGCGCTCGGCAGGGCCGTTGGCGAAGGCGATTAATTCCAGCAGCTTCACGCGGCGTTGCAGCTTAAACTGCGTGGGATTGTTGACGGCTCCGATGACGGCCACAGGCTGCGATTGATACTCTTTCACGAAGACATCAACCACAGGGTTGCGCTGGTACTTCAAATAGCGCGTGGCAATCTCTTTCGCCAGTTCTCCCTCCGTGCGGCAGGCCGCGAGAATATCATCTTCGATGAGAGGCATGCGAATCATTCCGTTGCCGTTGACGCGAACGCTCTCGCGCGACAATAGTGGTTTATTGAAGACGCGTATGTCGAGCACGTCGCCCGGCCCGATGCGATAGCGGTCATCGCGCTCTGTCTTCGCGCTCGCAGAGGGCGTCGCGGGCGGCGTCTGTGCTGTCGCGGCGGCGGAAGTGAGCGGCGGTTGCTGCGCGCTCGCGCCGAGGTGCGACCCCATGAGACAGACGGCGACGAGCAAGAGATTCGAAAAACGAAAGAAGCTTTTTCCGTATTGATGGCACAAACGATTATTAGCGATACTCATGACGGCCTCTACTTTCCTGAAATTCCGACGCGCCGGGAAGAGAGCGCTTCACGCATATGATTCGGGTGCGCGAGGTTGAGCACAGTATTGCTGAGGATGACCATTAACTCTTCATGCTCTCTGAGGAAAGCGCCCGTTAAAGGATAATCCTGAGTCTTGACGACGACGCCTTCTCTGACCCATTGCCAGAACTGCGTCTGCGTCGTCCAGAACTGTTTGCGGTCGCGGCAAATGACGAGCGCCGTCCGCTTCTTCTTCTTTTTCGCTTTCTTACTGCTCACTTCTCTGACACCATCCACTTTCAATAAATACACCGCACCCATCGCATGCACAATCCCTTTTGAAGCTCTCGAAGCATCAGAGGGAGTCACGCCATACCCCGTGGGGAAGCCTCACAAGCGAGGCAGCGTCCATTTGTCCAAACCACACATGCGCCGACCTTCCTCAAAACGAAGCGCACGGGCAGTCTCTTTCGCAACTCCTACAAATGCTCTCCCATTCCCTTTGATGTCCCCTGAGTCAAAAGACGCGAAACCAACTCTGTGCGCCGTCTGACGCCGAACTTGACGAAGATGTGCCGCAGGTGGAATTTAATCGTCTGCTCGCTGACGTGCAGCTTTTCGCCGATCTCCGCGTTGGTCAATCCTTCGGCGCAACAGAGCGCGACCTGCGCTTCGCGGCGGCTCAGGTTATGCAGCCCGACGACGCGCTCGATTGCCAGCCCGAAGATTCTGTTGCTTTCGTAAGCCTGCACCTCTTTCGGAAAGGGCGCGAGGCCGTGTGCGCGGCGGCGCGTGAAAATCTCTTCCGGCGAAAAGATCGAATAGACAGCGCCCATTTGCTGCGCCTCCACATCGCCCGCCAGGGTCTGGCGCTCGATGCTGAGTTTGCTGACGAGTCCGGCCAGGCCACGGCGAATCGTGCTATAGCCGTGCAGGCCCGTCAGAATCATCAAACGGCGTGCGCTGAAAGCTCCGAAACGGGTTTGCAGGGCCTCGGTTTCGTTGAGCATCGCCTGATAGAGTTGGTGTTCGATGGGAGTGTGCGAGAGCGCAAGCAGCGCCATCGCCTGCCCGTCTTTCGCTGGTTCGTTGAGCTTACCCAAAGGGGAGGTTTCTGGCTCAACCGTAGCAAGGCTCTGGTTCTTACTGGACAGCATAATTGTAGTCGAGTTGAAAGAATTCGCAGCGAGCAGTGAGCCGACTGCCGCTCACATGAATAGGGAGTTAAATCCGCGAGTCAGTTTTCCAAGTACCCAAACTGTATGGTTAATTTAAGTTTAAGACAGCAGAGTTTTGCGACTTGCTGCTTCCCGCCCCTGTGTCTATTGTAGCCGCGCGTAGCCTAACTTCGTGATGGCTTCCGTGTCAAGTTATAATACACGCCTTCTCACGGCGAGGCTATCAAGCCAAGAGGTGAATTGATGTATAAGCTCAGGATAATCGCGGCAATTATTATCTTTCCTCTGCTTGTCTCCCTCGCAGCGCAGGCTAACATCGGGCAGAGCAGGAAGAAACGCCTGGGAGCGGCTAAACGAATGGAGACGGTTTCAATCGGCGACTGGGGCGGTCAACACGTCCAGATGGAAGTCAGCAGAGACGGCGCGCAACTCGATTTCGACTGCGCTCATGCGACCATCAGTCAGCCCCTGAAACTCGACCGCAGCCGAAGATTCGACGTGAAGGGCTTCTACGCGCAGGAGCATGGCGGGCCAATTCGCGCCGACGAAGACCAAAATGGCAGCCCTGCCCGTTTTAAAGGAAGCCTCAACGGGAAAACGCTGACGCTGATGGTGACGCTCGAAGGCTCTGCGGAATCAATCGGCCCATTCACGCTTCGATTCGGGCAAGCCCCACGCATAGTCAAGTGCCTGTAGATTACTTTTCCCTTTCTCCCGATTTAGATTCGCCGCTTCTCTCTTTACCCCTTCGCTTCTCTTTGAGAGATGCTACGGCTGCTGGTAGTAGATGTTTTCCGCTGCGACAATCCCCTGTCTGTTCACTGCTCACTGCGGTTCTGCTTCGGAGGCTTTACGCCGATTCAGAATTTTGACGGGTGAAAGATAAAGCGGAATAGTTCCGTTGTCCCGCGTCAACCCCCTTTATGCGATAGCTTCGACGAAAGAGGTCTTCACCATGAAGAGAACACATTTTTTCTCACTCACGCTGGCCTTAGCATTGTTGGCCCAAACGCTGTTGCTTCAAACGCCGACGGCGCTCGCTCAGCAAAGCTCACGCGGGCAGGTTACCGGAACAGTGAAGGACACGCGCGACGCGTTCGTCAACGAAGCGCGGGTGGCGCTCATCAATTCGCAACAGGCGCTCCTTGGCATGACCCGTACAGACAACTCCGGTAATTTCAGTTTCAAAGATGTGCCCGCCGGTGCTTATGTCCTGATGATTTCCCGCCCGGATTTCAGCCGCCAGCGCTTGCCTGTGCAGGTGACGGAGGGCGACACGACCACTCTGAGCATAGTGTTGGAAGTGAACCCCGTGAGCGAGCAAGTGACAGTGACGGCGGAAGCCGGACAGGTCGCTGATGCGCGCAGCATAGACCAGCAAGTGAACGTCATAGACGAGCGAGAGATTTTAGAACGCGCGCCGGAAGTCGTCGCGCAGGTGGTTGACGAAGAACCGGGCGTCAATTTGCAACGCACGAGTCCGTCTTTGAGCGCGGTGTTCGTGCGCGGGCTGACGGGCAGAAACGTGGCCGTCTATGTTGACGGTGTTCGTTACACGACGAGCGCGCAGCGCGGCGGCGTCGGCACGTTCTTTAGTCTCATAGAGCCGTCGAGCCTTGAAGCGGTCGAAGTACTGCGTGGGCCAAACAGTTCGCAATACGGCTCGGACGTGCTCGGCGGCGTCGTCAACTTTATTTCACGCACGCCCGCCTACGGCGGCAACGACGGCGAATGGCACGGCAACACGAACGTCTTTTACTCGTCTGTGACCAACGGCTTCGGCGGCAACACATTGTTCACCTACGGCACGCGGCGCTACGGAATGCTGCTCAACTTAAACGCACGCCGCATCAACCGCCTGCGTCCCGGCAACGGCATTGATTCGCACTCGGCCTTAACGCGCTTTCTCGGCATTCCTTCAGACATCTTGGGCGAGCGCCTTCCAGACACGGCCTTTACGCAGTACGGCGGATTGTTTCGCACCAACTTCAACCTCAACGATACGACCCAACTGCTTTTCAGCTACGCGCGAAATCAGCAGGACGGAGGCCGCCGCTACGACCAACTGCTGGGAGGCGACGGCAACCTCATCGCAGACCTGCGTAATCTTATGACTGACCTCTTCTACGCGCGGCTCGTCAAGCAAAACTTAGGCTTCTTCGATAACGCTTCGTTCACCTTTTCTTATAACGGGCAACGCGAGGAGCGCATCAATCAAGGCGGACAGGGCGACCCGAACGGCGCTATCACTTCGCAGCGCGAGCGCACGAACGTCTTAGGCTTCAACTTCAACCTTGACAAGCGAATCGGTGAGCGCAACACACTCTTGTTTGGCGGCGACATTTACCGCGATAAGATTTCCGCCCCGGCTTACACTTTGAATCCTGTGACGAGGGTCACGACGCCCTCGCGCCCGCGTATCCCGAATGGCGCGCGTTATCTTTCCTACGGCGTCTTTGTGCAGGACGTGTTCACTGTCGTACCCGAACGCCTGCGCTTGAGCGGAGCGTTGCGCTACAGTGTTGCGTCTTACAAATCAGAAGCGGAGAACGCCCCGCTCGGCAGTAATGGTCGCCCGCTGTTTCCAGACGACAGCGCACGCTTCGATGCTCTTTCGGGTCGCATCGGCGCGGTCTTTCACGTCGTCGGCGGCTTCGACATCGCCGCGAAATACACGCGCGGCTTTCGCGCCCCGAACACAACTGACCTGGGAATCATCGGCCTTGTCGGCAACGGCTTTGAAGTTGATGCTTCGACCGCCGCCAGCCTCGGCGGCTTTATCGGCACGACCGCCGGAAACGACGCTGTCTCAAGCGGCATTCCCATCACGCGCCTTGGCCCTGAAACAAGCGACAGCTTCGACCTTAGTTTTCGCTATACCCGCCCGCGCTTCCGGGCCGAGCTAACGGGTTTTACGAATAAACTGAATGATGTTTATTTCGACCAGGCCCTAGTCTTACCGCCCGGCGCGGTCGGAACATTTTTGGGTAGCGAGCAGATTGTTTCTCAAAACGCCAATGGCCTTGTGTTCGTCGCCGCCGCTACGAGTCCTGTGCTGGTGCGCGTCAACTACGACGATGCGCGCTTCAACGGCGTGGAAGCAAACGCCGAAGCGAGCCTCACGGACAATTTCACCTTTAACGGCAACTTCACATACATCCGCGCGCACAGCCTGCTTAATGGTCTTCCGCCGAACATTGAAGGCGGCGTGCCGCCTGCGACAGGCTTCCTCAGCCTGCGTTATCAACCGCGCGGGTCGTCGCGCTTTTACATCGAAGCCTACTCGACACTCGCCGCACGCCAGCGGCGTCTCTCATCGCTCGACCTGGCCGACCGTCGCACGGGCGCGGCTCGCACACGCGCTCAAATCGCCAACTTCTTTAATCGCGGAGCACGCGTGCGCGGACTCGTTCAGAACGGCATTCTGCTCGCGACGGGCGAGACTCTCAGCCAGGTACAAAACCGTGTGCTACCCATCGGCGCGACGATCAACGGCGTCACAATCGTTAATAACTCGACGGCTGTCCCGCTTTTCGACCATCTTCCCGGCTACGGGCTGGTCGGACTGCGCGGCGCGTTTCGCTTTGGCGAACGCTCCGAAGTCTTCGTCGATTTCGAGAACATCGCCGACAAATCATATCGCGGCATCAGTTGGGGCGTTGACGGCGCAGGTCGCGGCGTGACGCTGCGCTACAGATATAAATTCTAATTTTTGCAATCGAACGATGATTGAAAGACAAGCTACGGCCCGCCGGTTCGCATTGAATCGGCGGGCCGCAAGTACGCGCTTGTGTGAAGTTGGCAACTTTGCGTCAAGTCTTGTAAGATCAGTGGCCCATGAGACGCTATCTACCTTTCGTTATTATCGGCGCAGTTTTGGCTATCGCAGTAGCTTCGGTTCTGCTCTTGACACGTTCGTCGAATAAAGCGAGCGAGACGCAGTTTACGGCCTCGCCGAGTCCGACCGCATCTCAGTCCGGCGCATCGCCTTACGCTCCGCTTGGCTCAACCGCGCCCGGCGCTCAGCCGCCGCACGTCCGTGGCGGAAAGAACGCTGTTATTACGCTCGAAGAGTTTGGCGATTACCAGTGCCCACCCTGCGGAGCGCTTTTTCGCGAGTTGAAGAAGATCGAAGCGGAGTATGGCGAGCAGTTGCGTCTTATCTTTCGTCATTATCCAATCGTGGAGCGCCATAAGCACGCGCTTGCAGCCGCGCAGGCCGTCGAAGCCGCAGGGCTGCAAAATAAATTCTGGGAGATGCACGACCGGATTTACGAGACGCAGGCTGACTGGGCCGAAAAGGACGACGCACGCGCCATCTTCACCAATTACGCGCGCGAGTTGCGGCTCGATGTCGAACGCTTTACGCGCGACATGAACAGCAGTGAAGCCGAAGCGAGGATTGTCGCCGATCGCCGACGAGCAGCAGCGATGGGCGTGCAGGGAACGCCGACACTCTTCGTCAACGGTCGCCAGTTGCGTTCCGACGCGATGTCCCCGGAATTGATGCGCCAGGCAATAGATTCAATGCTCATTCCAAAATCTGTCGAGAGTAATAAAACACCCGGTTCACCTGTTAAAAATGGCCCCGGCTCGCCCGTTAAAAAAGACTAAGAAAGATGACGTGCGGGCGCAGCCGCGTTGGCTTTATATAGCCGCCGCCGCTTTAGCGCTCGTCGGCCTCGCCGACTCGATTTACCTGACAGTTCAGCATCTCAACGGACAGGGCGTGCAATGCACCGTCACTACCGGCTGTGAAGAGGTGTTGACGAGCGCCTATGCGACCATCGGCGGCTATCCGCTGGCCGCCTTCGGTGCGGCGGCTTACTTCACCGCCTTCAGCCTCGCAACACTCGTGCTGTTCAACTACGTTTCGGCGCGAAAGCTGCTCTTTTATCTCGTCATGTTGATGCTGCTCGTCTCTCTGTTTTTAATCTACGTGCAGGCATTTGTGCTCGGCAAATGGTGTCAGTATTGTTTGCTTTCGGCTGCTGTCACTTTCTGTTTGACGGCAATTGTGCTCATCGATCGTTTCTCTCGCGCGAGGGGATGACTCGAAGCCGCTCGCTTCTCTTTTCCGCACAGGCTCTCAAATGAATTGGTAAGGATTCCGCCGCCATGACAAGAATCAAGCTGCTGCTCGCCTTCGCTCTGCTTGTCGCTTTACTTCAAGCCACCGGCATCACTCGCCCGCAAAAAGTTTCGGCGGCCCTGGCTCCACACGTCGAAGGCGAATTGCTGTTGAAGTTCGAGGGCGGCGCGGCTACGATTTTAGCCCCGATGGTGAACGCCCAAATTGGCGCACAGCTTCTTGAAGAGTTTTCTTTCATTGGTTGGCAACGCGTGCGACTGCCGGAGGGGATGAGCGTCGGCGCAGCTTTGGAGCGTTACCAAAGAATGCCGGGTGTCGTCGCGGCGCAGCCCAACTATCTCTACCATCTCAACGCAACTCCCAATGACCCCAATTTCACACAGGCCCAGATGTACGGGATGTTCAAGATTCAAGCCCCCGCTGCATGGGACACCTCGACGGGCAGCGCCGCTGTCATCGTCGCAGTCATCGACACCGGCATCCTTTACACGCACGAAGACCTCGCCGCAAACATGTGGCATAACCCAGGCGAAATCGCTGCCAATGGTATTGACGACGACAGCAACGGTTTCATAGACGATGTTTACGGCATTGATCTGGCAAACCATGATTCAGACCCGACCGACGATTACGGGCACGGAACGCACGTCGCAGGGACTATCGGCGCGGTCGGCAACAACTCGAAAGGCGTGGTCGGCGTCAACTGGAACGTGCGCATTATGGCCGTCAAGCTTCATGACAGCAGCGGCAACGCGACCGCCGCCAATGCAGCCGCCGCCTTTCAATACATCACGATGATGAGAAATCGCGGCATCAACATACGCGTCTCCAATAATAGCTGGGGCGGCCCGCCCGAAGCAGCCGGTTACGATCAGGTGCTCAAGGATGCCATTGATGCAGCGGGCGCAGCGGATATTCTGAACGTCTTCGCCGCCGGAAATAATGGGCGCGATATTGACGCTGCTCCCTCTTATCCGGCCAGCTACAATTCTCCGAGCATTCTGTCAGTCGCTTCTTCTACCAGCACAGACGCGCGGTCTTCATTCTCAAACTGGGGCGCGACGAGCGTTGACTTGGCTGCCCCCGGCTCTAATATCCTGAGCACAATCAATAACAGCAACACTTCCTACGGAACATTAAGCGGCACTTCGATGGCGTCGCCGCACGCGGCGGGCGCTGCCGCACTGCTTGCTGCTTACAACAGCACGCTTAATGCTGCCTCGCTCAAAGCGACGCTGATGAATAGCGTTGACGTGTTGCCGCAGTGGCAGGGCCTTGTCGTCAGCAATGGTCGTCTGAACGTGGCACGTGCGCTGCAAAGCCCAACAACCTGCGCCTTCACGCTCTCTCAGTTGGCCCAATCATTTCCACGAAGCGGCGGAAGCTTCAGCGTCAACGTGACTGCTCCAGGCGGGTGCAGTTGGTCGGCCAGCAGTAACGCTGGTTGGATTACTATTACAAGCGGTGCGCTCGGCAGCGGAAACGGGACTGTCAACTTTCAAGTCGCAACTAATCCCGGCGCGACTTCAAGAACTGGCACGTTGAATATCGCCGGACAGATTTTCACCATCACGCAGGCTGGTCTTGTCGCCTTCGATTTCAACGGCGACGGAAAGTGTGACATCGCCGTCTGGAATCCTCAGAATGGCGTCTGGTCTATCGGCAACGGCTCGGACGGCACGCCGGGCATTCAGCATGAATGGGGGCGCGGCGATTTGGGCGACCAGCCTGTGCCCGCAGACTATGACGGAGACGGCAGGACGGACATCTCCATCTGGCGTCAGCCCGAAGGCAGTTGGTACATCATACGCAGCACTGCTGGCGGTTTCTCGCAGAACTGGGGCAGCGGCAATGATCGTCCCGTCCCGGCTGATTATGACGGTGACGGACGTGCCGATGTCGCAGTCTTCCGTCCAGACGAAGGCAACTGGTATATACGCAATAGCTCGAATGGTACGGGCACGGTGCGCGGCTGGGGTATGACGGGCGATAAGCCCGTGCCAGCAGACTACGACGGCGACGGTAAAGCTGACATCGCCATCTTTCGTTCATCGGAAGGCAACTGGTACATCATTCGCAGTTCCAATAACACAGTGCTGATGCGCGGCTGGGGTGAAAGCACGGACAGGCCTGTGCCCGCAGATTATGACGGTGATGGAAAGTGTGACATCGCTGTCTGGCGTCCATCAACCGGCGGCTGGTACGTCATATTGAGCATAAGCGGCTCTGCGAGCGTGAAGAGTTGGGGCGTGTCAAGCGATGTGCCCGTGCCCGGTGATTATGACGGCGACGGCAAAACTGACGTAGCCATCTGGCGCGGGGCGGAAGGCAACTGGTACATCATTAAAAGCGCGACTGGCGCGGGCAGCGTGCAGAATCTAGGCTCCGACAACTCTAAGCCCGTGCCGTCTGTTTACATTGTGCCGTAAGAATAATCGGCACGAAAATAATTCAAACACAAGCGGCGCATCTCACACTCTGCGAAAGCGCGGCTGACAGGAAAAGCATTTGAAGAGGATTGAGCGCTCGCCCAATCCTCTTCTCTTTTTTTACGAAGAAGCATCCGCTCTTTTCTCAGAAACTCCAACCCTTTCGCCAGCATTTCAAGCATTCAAGCAAACCTCAAGTATTTCTCAAGAACGATCAGTATCATGTACCCATCGAAAACCGGGATGTGCTTCGGCGAGCGGCGGGCGGCTCTTGATAAGCTCGCTATTTCGCTTTGAGCTATAGCTTTACGGTGATTATTTGCGCGGGATTTTGATTCGATTACTAAAAAGAATCCTGACAGGAATTTTTTATTTAAACGGATTGCGACTTCGGGATTGCGAATGGTAATATCCGCGCAATCAATCGGCAATCCCCTTGTAATAAACAAGCGTTGGTTCTTCTTTATCGAGAACGACGCCTTTCTTCCCCCAAGCTCTATCAAGCTATCAACCCCCGACGTGTGAGGGGCAGGTTTGTTCGGCGCAACCTTGCCAACTTTGAATCGCCGCGACCCACAGGGAGTTTAAGAAGATGAACACCAAGCCACCGCCCAGAAGGCCACGCACACATCGCACTCTTGCGCTTGTGCTGCTATTAGCAGGTTTCTGTTCCGCCATGCTCGTCCTGAGCGCAACGCGCTCAACGCAGGCTGTCGGCGACATCCCGCGCATTCCCAAACCCTCGCTCGTCCAACCCGCCGGCGCGCGTCCGCCCGAAAAAGACGTGCGCGGCATACACGGCGTCCCCCGTGGCACGGGCTTACGCACCCCAACCGCAGCACAGCTCAAAGCTTTGAATTTGTTGCAGTCGGTGGCAGGCACGACGCTTCGCGTTGACTATAACGGGTTGACCGCAACACCGCGTCACATGTTCAGCTACAACGGCTACCTGACGCCGCCGAGCGCGGACACTCCCGAAAATATCGCGCGACAATTCCTGAGCCAGTGGAGAGGCATCTTCCGCTTTAGCGAAGAGGATTTGACTAATCTACGCCTCAAGAGCCGCGCCACCTCGCCCGACATGGGCACGACCATCCTGCTCTTTGAGCAGCGCGTCAATAATCTGCCCGTCTATCACGGTGAGGTGCTCGTCAACGTCAACCGCACAGGCCAGATTTTGAGCGTCGGCCACGAAAGCTTTCCGCAGTTGTCTGTGACGAACAGCACCACCATCACGCCCGCCGCAGCCGTCACAGCCGCAGCCACAGACCTCGGCATCGCTGGCTTTACGCCGATTCCTGCGGGCACAGCACAGGTCTTGACGACCTACGGCGATTTAGCGCCTGAATACGTCGAAGGACAAAAGTTTACCAGCAACGGCGTCTTTACAGACGACATCGTTGTTACACGCGTAGTCTTTCCGCTCGGCAATCAGGGCCGCGAAGCCTACAAATTTATGCTCACCACGCCGCAGTATGAAGGCATCATGTGGGACAACATCGTGGACGCGCAGACGGGCGCTGTGCTCCGACGCATTAGCCTGACGGCGTTTCAAAGCGGAGGCGGCATAGGCCCTGGCCGTCGCGGAACATTCCGCCCGGACATACAGAATCGCCTCGAAGCGCAGAACGCTCCCGGCACGGCACGGGCCAAAGTCTTCGATGCCATGCCGACAGCCCTATCAGGCAATAAAGGCTTCGGCAGGTCAACCGGCCCCGGCGACCCGCCGAATTACGCGTCCGACGCAACCACCACTCCCGCTGCCGCACGCGGCTTCCGCCAGAGCTTAGTCTTCAATCGCATTGAAAGCGCGTTAATCTATACCGTTCCGTTCGGGCAGGTCTTGCGCGGAATACCCGACGCGCAGAATCCTTCCGTCGAATCTCCGCTCGGCTGGTTTTACCTGCCGACAGATCAGAACGGTCAGGAGGTTGCAGAGAACAATAACACGCGTGCTTCAACGCGCGCTTACGGCTACGCCATGACGCCCGAAGCGCAGGCGCGCAATCTGGCGGCCAACTCTCCGACCGGAGACAAAAGCCAGCCGTTTTCCAGCACCCTCACTCCTTTAAGCCCGGCTATCACGCTCGCCGACGGACGCGTTCTCTCTTCCGCCATTGAGTCTAACTACACGGAAGGCAATAACGTGCTGGCGGCGGACGACCACGCCAATGATAACGAAGCCACGCACGGCATTCGCGGCTTTAGCGCCGGTCGTCAGTTCACGCAGAGCTTCTTCGATTTCATCAACTCCTACGAGTACGGCAACGTTGATGCAGAGGATGGCGTCTTCCCGCCCTCCACTTTCCCTGACGTGTATCCCGGCACGACCACGCTCTTCTACTACAACAACATCATGCACGACTATCTCTACAGCGTCGGCTTTACCGAATCCTTCTGGAACTTCCAGCAGGATAACTTCGGCAGAGGCGGGGCTGGCAAAGACGGCGTCAGCGCGCAGGTGCAGGATGGGTCGGGCACAGACAACGCTAACTTCGGGACACCGCCCGACGGCGGCACGCCCCGCATGCAAATGTATCTCTTCAGAGAAGCCGGATTCGGACGACGCTCCGACGGCGACTTCGACTTCGACGTGGTAGCGCACGAGTTTTATCACGGCGTCTCTAACCGCTCGGTCGCCAAGGGCAGCGATGGCTGTCTAGGCGTCACGCTCGTCGGCGAATCCGGCGGGCAGGGCGAAGGCTGGTCAGACTACATCGCGGGTTCGATGACGGATGACGATGCTGCCGGTGAATACGTCACAGGATTCTTCGACATAGCTATCCGTCGTTTGCCGATGACCAATTATCGCTGGTCTTACGGAGCTATCCGTGGCGGCACGATGTTTCGCCGCGATCAGGGCGTGCCCGACGTTCTGGATAGTATTCCCTTTGAAGTGCATGATGTCGGCGAAGTCTGGGCCGCGACACTCTGGGACATGCGCGAGTTACTGATTATGAAAGACCCGAACGCCATCTTTTTTGACGGCACGAGGCGTCTCGGTAACGGAACTAATTTCTACATCGGCTCGCGGCAAGTGAAATCCGTTGACACGCAACACCCGATTAACTATCGCTCATCTTTCAACACAAGTGACCCGGCGACTATCAACCCGAACGCGCACATCGTTCGTCCCGTCGCCATCGCTAACGAAATCAACACGCTGGGCCATCGCAACGGCCCGCTGGCAACAGCCGTTGTCAACGGCTCGGTGCTCTCCGACAAGCTCGTCTTGAAGGGGATGCAGATTTCGCCCTGCAATCCTTCGTTTGTTGATTCGCGCGACTCTATTCTGCTGGCCGACCGCGAGCTTAACGGCGGCGAGAATCGTGCGATTATCTGGCGTGCCTTCGCCAGCCACGGCGTCGGCGTGCTCGCCACTTCGACGACGACCGCGGGCGACCCCGGCAGTCAATCCGCTCCGCAGGTGGTCGAAGACTTCTCTGTTCCGGCTGGCGTCTCCTCTTGTGAGACGCTTGGGCCGCTGGCTCCACCGCCCTTCACGCTTGCCAACAACAATGCCAACAGCGTGACTATTACAATCAACGGCGGCGTGCCTGTTCCGGGCGCAAACAAGTACATCATCAATCGCGCCAACAGCGCCGCCGGGCCATACACTCTGATAGCAGAGATTCCGGCATCGCAGACCACTTACGAAGACAACAACGGCGGCAACGGTCTGCAAATCAATCAGACCTATTTCTATCAGGTGCGCGCCGCCCGCGATGCGGCGGGAGATTGTGTCTCCGCATCGCTCACGCAATCAATCACCATCATCAACGGCCAATTCCTGTGCCCGGCTCCGACCTTCGTCGGCGTCAATCAAGTCTCCAATCCGGGGACGGGTGATCGTTTAATCATTAGCTGGTATCAGGCGCTCTCGGCCAATCCGCTGGCTAACATCGTGTACGACGTTTATCGTACCAACAAGGTGCAGCCCGCCAACGGCGCGCAAGAACCGACGTTTACGCCGACGGAAACCAACCGCATCGCCACGGGCATTCAGGGCACATCATTTGTTGACACGGGCCTCGTGACAGATCAGGTTCAGTACTACATAGTGCAGGCGCGCGATGTGAATTGCGGCAAGCTTGACACTCTTAACACAGGCAATCGGATTACCAGGTGGAACGCGCCGACCGTCGCACAGTTGCAAGGCTCTCCGCCCTTCCCGCTGGAAAACTTTGAGGCGGCGACCGCCGATACACGATTTGTCCCGCCGCTCACCGAGTCTGGGAGCAACCCGGACAATGGAGTGGCAAATTTCCAACGCGTGACCGGCGTCGTCATGAGCAGCGGCGTTACATCTTCCGTCATGTTCGCGCCTGACTTTGATCCGGCGGATGATACGACGGGCGCAGGGAGCGACTTTTCAGCGCGCATCGGGCCGCTCACGCTGACGCCGACTTCAATCATGGAGTTTGATCATCGCATCGCAGCGGAGGCAAAGTTTGACGGCGGCGTGCTGGAGATTTCACTCGGCGACCCGACCTTTGCCAACTCGACGCCGTATCCTAACAACACTACGGTCTTCGATCTCGACCCGCACATCATCGACGGGCAATATAACGACAGGCTCGATGGCTCGCAGTTCGGCGTTATCCTTTCGCCGCTACAGGGGCGAAAGGCCTTCACCGGCGTCAAGGGCTTGCATCACACGCGCGTCTCGCTCGAAGCGTTTGCTCCGGGCAGATACCGGAACCCGTCGGGCCTGCCTGTTTTCATCCGCTTCCGCATGACTTCGGATGTGGCGACATCGCTCGGCCCCGACAGCGGTTGGTACATAGACAACCTTGTCATCCACAACCTGCAACCACCGGCACAGCCTGCGGTGACACGGCACGCGGTCGGTGACTTTGACGGCGACAACAAGACGGACATCGCCATCTTCCGTCCATCCAACGGACTGTGGCACATCATTAACAGTTCGGATGGCACGAGCAGGACTCAGCAGTGGGGCGATGCCACCGATGTCATCACGCCTCGTGACTTCGACGGCGACGGCAGAGCAGACATTACTGTCTGGCGTCCGACGGAAGGCACTTGGTACATCCTACAGAGTTTTACCTCCACGGTTAGACTCCAACACTGGGGACAAAACAACGACCGTCCGATAGTAGCTTCATTCTATGATGAAGACCGCAAGGCCGGGATTGCAGTCTGGCGCGGAAACGAAGGCAACTGGTATATCGTGCGCAGCACCGACGGCACGAGCCGCGTACAGAACTGGGGACTGGCGACCGACCTGCCAGTGCCCGGCGATTACGACGGCGACGGCATCACCGATCTTGCCGTCTGGCGTGGAAGCGAAGGCAACTGGTACATCATACGCAGCAGCGCTGGCGGTATGGTCCAGAACTGGGGACTGCCCGGCGACCAGCCTGTGCCGGGTGACTATGACGGCGACGGCAAGACAGACATCGCCGTCTGGCGGCCCAATGACGGTAACTGGTATATCATCCGCAGTTCGGGCGGAGGTGTGGTTCAGGGCTGGGGACAAAACGGCGACGAGCCTGTTCCCGGCGACTATGACGGCGACGGTAAGACGGACATTGCCGTCTGGCGTGGAAACGAAGGCAACTGGTACATCCTCCAGAGCAGCGGAGGCGGCGTTCTTCGCTACCTCGGTCAAACGGGAGATATTCCAGTGCCGTCGGCTTACATTCCTTAGCCAAACGTCGCTGCCCGCTTGAAGGGTCGTCGCCGCGAGTAGAAGTTTAGAGGCGGCCACTGCCCTTCATGCTCCGGCAGAAAACTAAGAAGGACTGCGAAAGAGCGGCTCGAATGCCTTTCGCAGTCCTTTTTGTGTGTTCGAGAGTTTGGATTACCGTCGCCGCTAATTAAGCGTGACCGGCGACAGTGCTGTGAGCGCGCGATTCAAGTTCGTCGATTAACTCTACGAGCAGCGAGACTGTGCGCTCCGGGTCGATGTAGCCTTTGCCCAAGAGCTTATGTATGCGGCGGTCTTTCGTCTCATTGCGCGCCTCTTTTAAGATCGCGCGGCAGAGCGCAGTAACCACATCGCGGTCAAACTGCTTGTCCGTGTTGCGGCGGAAATCCTCTATCACATCTTCCATCGAGCGTCGTCTTTTGTACGGGCGGTCGGTCGTCATCGCGTCAAAGGAATCGGCCAGCGCAACGATTTTAGCGCCGGGAGGAATCTCGTCGGCGGTCAAACCGTCAGGGTAGCCGCGTCCGTCCGGGCGCTCGTGATGATAACGCGCCATCAAGGATATGTCCGCGTAAGGATGACGAATCGGCGAGAGGATTTCATAACCGGCTGCCGGATGACGATTCAATTCGCTCGATTGTTTGGCGTCAATCTGGTAAGGAGCGTTGAGAATGTCGCGCTCGACGACGAGTTTGCCGATGTCGTGCAGATAACCCGCAATCGAGATGCCTTCTATCTCTTCGTCGCTCCAACCCATCTCGCGCGCGATGATCTCGCTGTATTTACCGACGCGCTCCGAATGCCCCTGCGTATACTTGTCTTTACAATCAATGGCGGCGGCGAAAGCGCGCACAGTGTCTTTGTAGATTTCGCGCATCCCCTCGTAGAGACCGCGATTCTCAGCGGCACGTCGTTCGAGTTCCGCCAGCAGGCGATGCGTGTGCATCCCGACACCTATGTGACGCGCCATAGAGCAGACCACTTCGCGGTCTTCTGCCGTAAAGCTCTCGTCGCTCGCTTTGCCGCCGAGCAGGACAAGACCAATCAGGTTTCCGCGCACGACCAGCGGCACAAGCAGTTGCACGCTGAGATGGTCGAGCACGTCCTTGTGATTTTCAGCGAAACGGACGAAAGCAGGAGTCTTCACATCTCGCGTCAGCCCGCAGAGACCGAGGCCGAGCAAGCCTTCGACATCTTCCTTATCAAGCTCTAAATCCTGTTCGGCTTCTTCACCTCGTCCGCGCACGGCGACGAAGCGCAAGAGTTGCTCGTCCGCCACGTATTCGGCGATAGCTCCACGACGGATTGCCAGCGTGCCGAGCAGCATATGCAGGGATGCCCGCATCATTTCCTCGAAATCGCTGGTGTCTGCAATCTCCTGCCCCAGGTCTGCGAGCGCAGCGAAAGTGTGAATCAGCTTTTGCATATTTTCTCGCATCGCTATTTCACATCTCAATGGCCTGCGGCTTCCGGCGTGGAGGCAAACTCAGAAAGCGTCTGAAGAGCTTCCTGCTCATCCTTCGCCAGCGCGACGTGTCGCGTCAGGCCGAGCATCTCAAAGAGTTCAACGGTCGTCTTATTCACGTCTGAAAAGACGAGTTGAGCGCCCGTCGCTTCCGCCGCGTCAATCACGCCGAGCAGAATAGAGATGCCGATGCTATTGACCAGCCCTGTCTCTCTGAAATTGATAACGAGCGCGCGGCAGCCCGCCGCCAGTTGCCTGCGGCACTCGCGCTCGACGCGTTCGCCGCTCAGCTTGTTCAGATAATCCCCGGCGTAAATCACGGCCATCTCTCCAATGCAACGCGAGTGCACCGGATTGGTCGCGGTTGATTCAGCCATTGCAGTAAGCCCCTCTCTTACTTGAAATGGACAATCTTTGTGGTCGGGAGAGTTAGTGAATCGTAAATGGTAAATCGCGTTCTGGACGCGACTTTAAAATTATCAAGCGGCCATTTACGATTTACGCAAATACTTCGTCATCCGCAGGCGCGTGCCATCGTCAACACGTTCGAACTCAACTTCGTCCATCAAGCTCTTGATGAGCTTGAGTCCCCAGCCGCGCCGTTCTTTGGTCGCATCAAGCGCGCCGTTGCCGTTCTCTTGCGGGATGCCGTTATCGCTATTGGGAGAGCTTAAACCGGGCGGCACCACTCCGCGACTGGAAACCGTGACTACTAATCTATCACTTTCTACGCGAAAACGTTGATAAATTTTTCTGTCGGGGCTGAGACTGTGCTCCGATGCGTTGATGCAGGCTTCGACGAGCGCCGTCTTGATTTGATTGATGGCTTCGGGTTGAAAGTCTATCCGGCGCGCAATCTGCTCGACCGTATGGGCGGCAATCAATTCCGTATCGTCGCCCATCGGTATCACCATCTCAAACTCGTCGGACGCAATTTCGGTCTTTGCAGAAGACGAATCCTGGCTGAGCCGCGCTGCCAGCAGTTCCAACTGGCGGCGGCTCGAAGAGTAAGCCCCGCGCTCCGTTAACAACTCGCTCGCTTCCGAAGAGAATCCTTCGCGCGAGACGAGCCAGAGACGCACGCGCTGAAAACCGCAAACGCGCGCCAGTCCCATCAAGCGGTCACACCAGATTTCTGTTAGCCCACGCCCCGCTTCAAGCTTCGACTCTATCTCCGCAGCCATCCAGACGACTTCGTTCGTCTCCGTATAACTACCGGCGTCAAATCCATGCGCGATGGCACAGCGTTCTTCATCGCAGGCGGCCTGCATTGACGGATGAAAGGCAGCGCCGCTTGCAACGTGAACAATCTGGGGCAGCCGCACAAGCTCCGTCTCAGCATCCAGACCGGCGACAGTCTCTTGCAATTCAACACCCTTGTAGGATTGGCTGAAGCGGTCGTAGTGCAGAAGGCTGGCGGGCACGCGCTGGCAGTTGAAGCCCGACATTAGCTCGCGCAATCCGAGCGCCGCCGCGCGACGATAATGACGCGCCATCGTTTGCGGCGCGCGCTTCATGGTTTCAATCAATGTATCGGCGACAACGAGAGCGCGCGAGTCGCCAGCAACGTCCAAGCGATAACGAGTCCGCAGGTAATCCTTCCAAACGAGAGATTCGTTATTGACTTCGACGAAGTTGGCGTCGAGGCTCGCCAGTTCATGCACGTGCAACGCCTGTGTCAGATGTTGAAACTGCTCTGCTTCGAGGTTGAGCTTCTTGCGCCAATTTTCTAACAGGATTTTGCCCTTGTCACTGCTCGCCGATTCATGCAGCAGGCGAACCAGCGCGCGGCGTGTGACCGTCTGCGGAGCAATCTGCTCAAGAATCGAAGCGCAGTGGCGGTGAATAGCCCCACCCATCAATTCATCAACGTAGAGTTGCTGGCAGTGGCGAAAACTGTCGAGAGGGCGATGCTGGTCGTGCGCCGCGCGGATTAAGGCCGTGATGAAAAAGGGGCTGCCATCGAATTGCTGAACGATGAGGTCGCGCGTTTGCTCGTTGATAGTTACCTCGCGGCGGCGCGCGACATGCTCGGCCAGTGCGCGCGCATCCTCGTCAGTCAGTCTATCAAGGCGAACAACGTCTGCATCCTCAATACCGCCCGGCACGCGCTGGACGATGTTTAAGACCATTCGTCGCAGCCCTGAGAAAACGTAAGACGAAGGCGATTGTCTTAAGGCTTGCACAAACTCTGCGCCGAGCGCGAGCGTGCCGTTCAAGTGCTCTGCCATCTGCACCGTGTCGAGCATTTGAAAGACGAGCACGCCGCGAGCGGCAGCCCTCTGCGGAGCGCTGAGGCAGAAGCGAACCAAGGCTCTTTCGTCGCCGCGCGTGCGCTCGTGCTCGTAATTTTCTATCAGTCGCTCTATCCATTCATAATCGGCGGGCGGCGATAATTCCAGCCAGTCCTTATGCGTCAGCGTGGCATGGCAGAGCGACGGCTCGTTGCGGCGAAAGGCTATGTATTGCTGTAGGAAATTGTGTAAGAAATGTCGTGCGATGCCGCTCGCGGTCTTTTCGGCGCGCGTCAACGCAAAGTGGATGGGCAGCGCCGCGCCTTGCTGTCGGAACAACTCGTCGTAAGCCTGACGCAGAAGCTCTGACACTCCGGCAGAGGGCGCAAGCAACAAGAGCAGTCCGCGTCCCTTCTCGCCGCGCGCGGCGTGGCGCAGGATGTTCGCAAGCTCGCTGGAGCGCCCGACGAATTCCTCCGGCGCGACCCGGCCAAGAATGCGCCGCTCGCCGGGTTCGTCAAATGGAGTTATGGGCGGCATTGCCATTGGAGGTGTCGGGTTGAGCGTCGGCGGTTGCGCGGACGCGATTCTTGCCTTGATGCTTGGCAAGGTAAAGAGCGCGGTCAGCCGCTCCGATGATGGCTTCGGGTGTCTCGACCTGCGGCGAAAAAGCCGAGACGCCAATGCTGACGGTGACGGCTCCGAGGGGCTGCTGTTTGCCGTTGGGGAAGCGCGTCCGCTCGATGCGTCGCTTGATGCGCTCGGCAATCGCGGCGGCTTCCGTCAATCCCGTCTGCGGCAGGAGAATACAGAACTCTTCGCCGCCGTAGCGTGCGGCGACATCCGCCGCGCGCAGTGCGGACTTCAAACACTGCGCCGTCATCTCCAGCGCAAGGTCGCCAGCCTGATGACCGTTGCGGTCGTTATAGTGTTTGAAATCGTCTATATCAATCATCATAAAACTCATCGCGTAATCCTGACGCTTAGACCTCTTTAATTCTTCGGTCAGGCGTTCTTCCAGATAGCGACGATTGAGCAATCCGGTCAGCGGGTCTGTGATTGAGATGAGTTGAAACTGCTCTGCCTTTTCGTGCCACTCGGCGCGGTCAAGGGCGAGCGCCATCTGCGGCGCGATGGTTTCCAGTAAATTGAGATCAATCTCGTCGTAGCTTCCGCCGCCAGCCTTATCCGTAACGTTCAGGACGCCCACTTTGCGTCCGCCGATGGAGATGGGAAAGCTGATGAACGAGTTTGTTTTATAGCAGCACTCAGCCGGGGCGGGCGTGTGACCCGATTTTTCAACATCGCGCACAACCAGCGGACGACCGGCCAGCATGACTCCGCCCGAAACGCCGTCGCCCAGGCGTATGCGCGTCTGGCTTCGTGCATCGGCGTTGAAACCAACGGCGGCTTTGACAGCCAACTCGTTAGAGGTCTCGTCATAAAGAAGCAAAGAGCCACGTTCAGCGTGCAGGAGTTCCGCCGAGTGGCGCAGAATTGAATGGTATGTATCGGCAGGTTCGAGCGCGTAAATCCGCTCCGTGTAGCTTTGCAGATAATCGGCAAACATCGTGCGCTGCTCAAGCTCTGTGCGCAGGCGCAGGACTTCAAGCGGGAGCGCGATGTCGCGGCAATAGTTGGAAATCGCCGCGCGCTTCTCGTCTGTCAGATTTGTTCCGGCAATGAGGAGCGCGGCTTTTACTTCGTCGCCGACGACGAGTGGAAAGAGTTCGGCATTCTTCGCTACTTCTGTTTGTCCCTGACGAGTTCCGGCAGGCTTATAACCTTCCGCGTCTTCAGAAAGCGCAAGCGAGGTGCGCGCCTTTGCGACAAGACCGAGCCGCGCGTCTTTTAAACCTATCTCGACGTGCGGCGGTTGGGATTCAAAACGTCCCTTGCCGCAGGCGTAGACGAGAGTATTGCGGTCGCGCATCAGGAGCGCCAGCGAAGGAATCTGATATTTCTGCGCGAGAGAATCGAGGGCCTTACTACACGTCTCGCCGAATGCGCCGCCGGGCTGAAAGTAGCGGCTGTGAAAAAGCCCGACGCTCGCGAGCGCCTGTGGCTGCGCGTCCACAGGCATATCCGACACTACCTTGCTGACTGTTAGCGGAGAGCTTTTATCCTTGACGACTACCGCCTCAGCGATACCAACTTCTTTAACAGCTTCTTTGTCATCCTCTGTCGCGGGCTGAGAATCAGTCTCGCTTTTGCCGGTCTTGAACTCGGCAGCGGCTTCCGAGATGCGCATGGCCAAATCGTCAAGGTCTTGCCGGGAAGCGAAGATGACATTCTTGAACAGGTCGCTGGTCAAAAGTTCCTGTAGGTCGCCGACGCGAAAACGCTCGGCCAGCGCGCGGTAATCGGCGCTGGTCAAAAAGGCACGTCCTCCAATGACGGCCAGCTTTTTCTTTGCCCTGGATATTTGCACCGGCATCGTGAAGCAGTTAAGTCCCGCATGACAGCGATAATGCGTTGCAGTTCCGGCCTTGAGCGCACGCTCATGCGCTTGCCCGCAGTAGGGGTCGCAGAGCCGCGCATGCTTTGGCGAGGATTGAAAAGCCTGACAGATGGAGTTGTTGTTGGAGACAGCAAGAGAGGGCGGCTGCGGGCCGCTGATGAGCAGGATGGAAAGCCCCGACGCAGCGGCCAGAGAGTCCTGCGCCTCAGCCCACCCGCTTGGGGCTGTCTGGGCTTGAGGTTGTACGGCGTCGCGCTGGCGCACGTCACGCTGATCCATCGTCTGCAAAGTCACTCTTGTCTCGTCCCGGAGTGCGGCTGGAAGGTTGGCGGAGCGTATGAATGCGGGGCAGCGCCCACACGCGCCAGAGCTATCGTGATGAGAAGACCGAAGCGGCTTCGGCCTGCCTACTCACCTAGTATAAGTATCCTAAAGCCAACAAACAAGCGTTTTCTTCGGAAAATAGGGGCAAACTGTTGTTGTCGGCTGAGACAATCTACGCCTCGCCTCTTAAATAAACGACTAATAGGGGGAGCATTTCACTGTGCAATAACGCGCTGTTCGTCGCGCAGGCCCGGCGCATCGCCCGGAGCGACCTGCTCTATGTCTGGCTGTTCGGGGCTGATGCGAATACAGGCGGCGAAGTGGTTTGGCTTAATCTCTGCCAAGGGGGGCACGACTTCCTTACAAGCCTGTATGGCGTAAGGGCAGCGCGTGTGAAAGCGACAGCCCGGCGGAGGATTGATGGGGCTGGGCACGTCGCCTTCGAGCACAATGCGCTGTCTCTCGGCTTCAATCAAAGGGTCTGGCACGGGGACGGCGGAAATCAGCGCCTTAGTGTAAGGCATCAGCGGCTCATCGTAAATCGTCTTGGCGTCGGCAATCTCGACCAGTTTGCCAAGGTACATCACGGCTACGCGGTCAGAGACGTGACGGACGGCGCGCAAATCGTGGGAGATAAACAGGTAAGTTAAATTCTTCTGCCGTTGCAACCGCTCCATCAAATTCATTATCTGCGCTTGAATAGAAACATCGAGCGCGGAGATCGGTTCATCTGCGACGATAAAATCAGGGTCAACGGCCAATGCGCGTGCGATGCCGATGCGCTGGCGCTGCCCGCCGGAAAATTCATGTGGAAAGCGTTTGATAAAACGTTTGTTGAGGCCGACGGTTTCCATCAACTCCTGAACACGATTGTCAACCTCACGGCCCGACGCTAATCGAAATGTTTGTACAGGCTCGCCGATGATTTGCCCGACGGTCATGCGCGGATTGAGCGAGGCATACGGGTCTTGAAAAATCATCTGTAGATGCTTGCGCTCTTCGCGCATCTCTCCTTGAGAAAGATGCGCCAGGTCGCGCCCGTTATAAAGCACCTGCCCGCTGGTCGGCTCAGTCAGGCGCAGAATGGCGCGACCCAGTGTTGATTTACCGCAGCCGGATTCGCCGACGAGGCCCAGCGTCTCGCCCCTGTAAATATCAATCGTCACGCCGTCAACAGCCTTAACGACACGCTTGACCTGACTGCCGCCGAAGATTTTGTTAAGCAGAGTGCCGCCGCCCAGATCGAAATGCACCTTGAGGTCGCGGATGGCGATGAGCGGCCCGCCGTCCTGATTTGTTTCCAGCGGCGGCGGCATCTCCTGAACTTGGGCCATGTCTCCCGGTTGTGGACTCATCTGTTGCTTTCCGTTTGTGTCTGGTCTTGGGCCAGGCCGGTCTTCGCTGCTCTCTCGTCGCGCTCGGCGCATGAACGCCCGTAAACTTCTTCGGCGAAGTGGCAGAGCGAGTGATGGTCAGGGGTGAGCGCGACGAAGGGTGGAAACTCTCTGTGGCAAATCTCTTCGGCACGCTCGCAGCGCTCGGCAAAGGGGCAGCCCGGCGGCAGATGCGCAACATCGGGCGGCAAGCCCGGTATCTGGTAGAGAGCGCCCTGCTCTGCTGTCGGGTCTGGCACGGAGCGCAGCAAGCCTTTCGTGTACGGATTGCCCGGACAACTGAACAACTCGCGCGTCCGCGCCTGCTCGAAAACCTTCCCGGCGTACATCACTATGATGTGGTCTGACATCCCTGCGACAACGCCAAGATCATGCGTGATGAGAATGACGCTCGTGCCAGTCTCTTGTTTGAGTTGCTTAATGAGTTCAAGAATCTGCGCCTGAATCGTTACGTCGAGCGCGGTCGTCGGTTCATCCGCAATCAGCAAATCAGGCTCACAGGAGAGAGCCATCGCAATCATTACGCGCTGGCGCATCCCGCCGGAGAATTCGTGTGGATAACTGTCAACGCGCGAGCGCGCATCAGGAATGCCGACGGTTTCCAGCATCTTGACGGCGTGCTCATAAGCCTCTGCTTTCGTGTGGCCGAGGTGCAGTTGCGTAATTTCCATCAACTGCTTTGAGATACGCATGAACGGATTGAGCGAGGTCATGGGGTCTTGAAAGATCATCGCGATGCGCTTGCCGCGAATCTTCCGCAACTCGTCCACGGGGAGAGAGCGCAAGTCCTGCCCCTCGAAGAGAATCTCTCCGGAGACGATCTTGCCCGGCGGCTCTGGAATCAGTCGGATGATGGAAAGGTTCGTCACAGATTTTCCAGAACCCGACTCGCCGACGATGCCAAGCGTCTCGCCGCGCTTCAACTCAAAGCTGATGCCGTCAACCGCCTTGACAGTTCCGTCTTCCGTCTCGAAGTACGTGCGCAGGTCTCTGACTGAAAGAATGTTTCCGTCGTTCATCGCTATACTTTTCGCATCTGCGGGTCGAGCGCGTCGCGCAGGCCGTCTCCGAGAAAGTTCAGGGAGAAGAGCGTCAGCGCCATCGTCACACCGGGAAAGATTAACTGCCACGGGAAGATGGCTATATTCTGTATCCCGTCGGAAGCGAGGCTGCCCCAGGAAGCGAGCGGGGCTTGCACGCCGAGGCCGAGGAACGAAAGAAAAGCTTCTTGCAGCATGACGGTCGGAATCGTCAGCGTCGCATAGACGATGACGGGGCCGAGCGTGTTCGGGACGAGATGGCGAAAGATAATGCGCGTAGTGGAGACGCCCGTCGCGCGTGCCGCCATCACAAATTCCTGATTCTTTAAAGACATCACCTGCCCACGCACGATGCGCGCCATCGTCAGCCATGAGACAGCGCCAATCGCTATGAACAAGAGAATCAACTGGCCGATCGCAGAGCTTCCGCCGATGTTGCCGAAAAGCTTGCCGTTGCCGAAGAATGCCAGCAGCACAATGACTATCATCATGTACGGCAGCGCGTAGAGCACGTCAACAATACGCATCATCACGTTGTCAATCTTGCCGCCGAGATAGCCTGCGGTCGCGCCGTAGGTAATACCAATCATTAGCGAGACGAGCGTTGCGATTATTCCGACCATCAGCGAGATACGTCCGCCGATGAGAACGCGCGCCAGAAGGTCTCGCCCCGTGTTGTCCGTGCCCATCGGATGCGTCCATGAAAAACTGTTGTCCGCGTTTCTAAAGGGCGGCAGCGACTTAATCAAATCGGAATTTTCGGGAACGGTGAAGTATTCGTAGCCCGTCGTCTTCCGAATAATGAGCGGCCCGAAGAGCGTGGCGAGAATCATAAAGCCGACGACAATCATACCGAAGACCGCCAGCTTGTTTCTTAAAAGTCTGCGCCACGCATCTTTCCAGAGAGAAGTACCGGCGACGATCTGGCCCGTTTCGGCTGTGCGCACGTCGCCTTCGCCGACCGCCAGTTCCGGCGCGGTGTGTATGATGTCGCCCTCGCGGTCGCGCACGGGCGGCTCAGGCGGCGTGCCGAGCGGTGTGATCGCCGGTTCGGTGCGCGACGGTTCGTTCTCTTTGAGAGTTCGCTCGTCCTTCATAGCTTCAATACCGGATTCTCGGATCAATGTAAGCGTAGGCTATGTCTACCAGCAAATTGAAGATCAAAGTGATAATGCCGATGAAGGCGACGATGCCTAGAATCAGCGGCTCGTCACGATTCAGGTTGGCGTTGATGAAATAGTTGCCCACGCCCGGCAACGCGAAGATACGCTCGACGACGACCGTGCCCGTCACCAGCACGGCCAGCGCAGGGCCTGTGAAGGAAATGACCGGCATCAACCCGCCGCGCATGACGTGGCGAAAAACAACATCGCGCTCTCGCAAGCCCTTCGCCCGCGCCGTCCGTATATAATCCGAGCGGAGCACTTCGAGCATCCCTGCGCGCGTCAGCCGAGCGATGTATGCCATGTAAATCGCCGAGAGGGTAACGACGGGCATTATCAGGTTGAGACTAAAGAAGCCTCCCCAGCGCGAGGGCGGCAGCCAGTAGAGCGTCAGGGAAAAGACCAACACCAGCAGCGGCCCAAGGACAAAGTTTGGAAGAGAGATGCCGAGCATCGCAAGGCCCATCGAGCCATAATCCCATTTAGTATTCTGCTTGAGCGCGGCAATTGTCCCTGATGTGATGCCGACAACGAGCGCTAAGAGATAAGCCAGAATGCCTATGGTCGCCGAAATGGGGAAAGTGTTGCGCAGGATTTCGTTGACGGATTGGCCCTCGTACTTCAGAGAATTTCCGAAATCGAGGCGCAGGATATTACCGATCATCTTGCCATACTGCACAATTGCCGGTTTATCGATGCCATACTTTTCCCGAATGTTCTTTTCGATGGCTGCCGGGAGTTTCTTTTCGTCGGAGTAGAAATTGCCGGGCGCGAGCCGGATGAGTCCCCACGTCAGCGTGATGACGATGAGCACCATCGGAATGGTGATGAGCAAGCGACGAATGATGAAGCGCAGCATCGTTCTCTTTCCTCGATTACTGACTCATAAAATCTTGTCAGCAATTCCGAATTGGAAATCTCACTTCGTACAGATGGGTAATTCCTTTTCCCGCTCCTTAAAGTCCTGGCTCTTATAGGTCATGTCCGGCACGCCGTAATCCCACTTCGACTGGTCGCGCTCGATGCAGACATATTTCCATGCGTGCATCGTTCCGGGGTTCGGGTACATGCCTTTGACGTATGGCTTTTTCATCCAGTTTGTCGCATCGGTCGTCAAAGGAATGACAGGCTGCGCCTCAAGCAAGTAGGCTTCGGCTTTCGCCAGCAACACGTAACGCTGCTGCGGGTCGAGCGTGCGGTTGGCTTCGTTCAGCATCTCGACAAACTTGGGGTCGTACCACCCCGTCCCGTTATCGCCCTTGGCTGTCGAGAAGAGGTTCAGGAAAGTCACAGGGTCCAGATAGTCGCCGATCCAACCGGCGCGCGCGATGCCCTTGTATTCCAGATTAGCGCGCGATTGCAGGAAGGTCTTAAACTCCATGCTCTTGAGCGGCAGCGTCAGTCCCAAATTCTGCTTCCACTGCGCTTGTAAGAATTCGGAGATGGCTTTATTCGATTCCTGCGTGTTGTAAGTAATCTCCACTTCATCCACAGGAAACTTTTTCGGGTCATACTTGCCGGAGGCATCCTTGTATCCGGCCTCGGCGAGCAATTGCTTGGCCTTAACGGGGTCGAACCCGTCGCCCTTCGGCTGCGGGTAGCCGGGGAACACTCCTTCGGGCGAAAAGGCCGTCAAAGGCTTCGTGACCTTTCTCCACTTCGAGAGCGCCTCCTTGTCAATCGCCATGTTGAAAGCCTTGCGAACGCGCACGTCGTTCATTGGCGCTCTGGTCGTGTTGATCTGAAAATAGGTAATCGCCATCTCCGGCGCGTTCATGTGATCTTTCAAGGGGCGAATCATGTCGAGCCACGCCGCCGGGACTGTGTGATTCAGGACGCCTTCCACTTCGCCAGCCTTGTAGAGATTCATAATCGTCGGGTTGTCGTCCATCGGGTAAAAATGAATCTCGTCGAGTTGCACGCGGGCGGCGTCCCAGTAGTTAGGGTCACGAACGACAATCAACTCGTTATATGGCTTCCATGACTTCATCTTGAACGGCCCGCAGGTGACGATGTTTTCGGGGCGCGTCCAGGCTTCGTGATGCTTTTCGATTGCCTTCTGTGGAACGACGTGAAAGAACTGGTGGGCCATCAAGCCGACGAAGAAGGGCGCAGACTGCGTGAGCGTGATGCGGAACGTAAAATCATCAACGGCCTCGACGCCCATGTGCTCGGCCTTGACGGGTTCAAACGTTTTGCCCTCAATCGCCGCCTTCAGCTTCGGATTCGCCTCGATGGCCTTCGCGCGTTCGGCTTCATCGCCGGGCAGAACAAGGCGGTTCGGCGAATGTATAAACTGGTGAAAAGGCGTGTCTGGGTCGGGCGTCGGCTCTTCGGCAGTCGCCTTATACTCTGACGCCGGATTGACGGGCGCTGCCGCAGGTGCGGGCGCTGCTACGGCAGCTTTGGCCGGTTCGTCGGAGAAATCTTTTTCCAGCAGGTAAGTATTATTAGCGGAGTCGCGGACAAAGACGCCGCCTTCGTTATAGGCTTGCGCGTACTTGATGTAGTAGCCGAGATAACCATTGCGCGAGGCCAGTTCCGGCGAGAGGCCGCGACGGAAAGAGTAGAGAAAATCCCGCGCCGTAATCGGTTCGCCGTTTGACCAGCGCGCGTTTTTTCTAAGATGGAAAACAAACTCCGAAGAATCCGTATTGATGTCCCAGCGTTCGGCGATGGCCGGAATCGGCTCCATCGTCTTCGGGTCAAACTCGCACAAAGCCTCGAAGAGCGCCATGTAGATACGGCCTTCGGGTTGGCCCGTGCCGATTTGCGGGTCTAGCGATTCAGGCTCGGAGCCGGTCACGTAGCGCATGATTTGTCCGGCGGGCGGGTTCGTCTTGCCAAAGAACATCTGGTTTCCGGCGGAGGCGGCGCAGGCCGCTGCGATCAACGCCAGCGCAATCAGCAAAACACCCAGACGAAATTTGCTGGAACGATAAAAAGACATGGCTGAAATTCCTCAAACCAGAAAGACACCGAACGCGCTTCCAAAGTAAGCCTGTTCAAAAAAGCTTTGGGGAGAGGTGCTTGAACTCTTTAACGACCAGGCCGGACTCCGAGGAGCGACCGATGCGGCCCGCGTGGCTCAGAAAACCCAACAGGGGAACTATTATTCGCTTGTGCTACTGCCGAAGTGAGCGTCAAAGTATCACGCCCGCGCTTCATTTATCAAGTTGCATCTTTTTATCCGCGACTCTTTAACGGATGCTGCCAGCAACCTTTCGAGTTGCTTGCCCCGAAGCTGCGCGAAGCGTGTCTGCCAGTCAGGGCGCAGACCAGACGACTGCGTTGTTCTTCGGCGGCTGCCACGTTGTTTCAATGCGCACCGTTTTCAAAGAGGGCGCATCGAGGAGGTTTGAATCGAAACCCGTCACGTAAGGTTTGACGAGGGCGTAAGAGGAAGCAAAGTAAATGGGAATCGCGGGCAGTTCTTTGAGCGCCTGCGCTTCGGTGAGAATAGTATTCGGAGGATTAAGCTGTGCGGAGGGTTTGCCCTTTTCCGTCTCCGCATGATTATTGCCAGACTGCTCAGGCGACTGAGAGGCGGACGTTTCAGTGCTCGTTTGAACGCCTTCAATAATATCCTGTTGGGCTTCGTCTTTCGCGTCGAAGATGGCGCGCAGATTCGTCGCCTCGTCCATCGTCTGCATCACGACGCTGCGCCGCACGACATCATAATCGCCCGCACGCAGCGCCGCTTCGTATTCATCCCAGTTCTTCATCACGACATCGGTTTCGATGCCGAGGGCAGAGCGCCACATAGAGGCCACTCTTTGCGCGATAATCCGCTGTTGCTCATTTCGATTGATGAGCAGTTTGACGCGCGGGAATCCTCTGCCCTCCGGGTAGCCTGCGGCAGACAAGAGGCTCTGCGCGCGTGCGACATCCCTCACGATGGCTGGCGTCTGCTCTGCGCCCGCATCTGCTGCGCTCACCGTCTGAACCGGCAAAAACTTTTTCGCAGGCTCGGTTGCGCCGCCCATTTCATCTTCGCTGATGCGGTCGCGGTCAATCGCAATCGCCAGCGCTTCACGCACACGCACATCGCCAAACGGGGGATGATTGGTGTTAAAGGAATAATAGGTGAGCGCCCCGTAGGTGGCGCGGCGAAAATCTTTGTAGGGGGCGAGCAATTTGAGCGCCAGCGGCTCGAAGCCTGCGTTGGTGACTGCATCGACCTCGCCCGCGCGATAGGCCGCCAGCGCCGCCTCCGCATTTTCCGTGGCGACAAACTGCACGCGCTCAAGCGCAACCGTTTTCGTATCCCAGTAATGCTTCGCGCGTTCCAGCACAACGCCCTGACGACCAATCTCTGTGAGTTGAAAAGCTCCGTTTGAGACGACACGCGCAGAGGCAGAATTGCTGAGGGTCAACTCCTCTGTGCCATGAATCGGGCGAAAGACAGGATGGGCGACGAGCGAAGGAAAGCTTGGGTCGGGCCGCTTCAAGCGCACGCGCAATACGTGGTCGCTCATCGCTTCGACACCGAAGGCAGGCACTGCTGGCCGCTCGCGTTCTGCTTTACTCGCGCCCTCCTGCTTATTCTCTGTTTTCGTCGCCTCCGCATTCCCGTTTGGAGACGGCTGCTGCGAGACGGACGGCCCTTCATTTGGAACAGCAGATTTTTCATCCTGCAATTCGACGCCGACTATATTCTCCAGCAAACGCGCGTGCGGGGCGCGCTCGCCCAGTTGGACTGTGCGCTGCCAGGAGCGTACGAAATCATGCGCCGTCACGGGGTCACTGTTAGACCAGCGCGCATCCTGTCGCAGATGAAATGTCCACTGCTTAGTATCCGCCGAAGATTCCCACCGCGCGGCGACGCCGGGGATGGCCGCGAGAGTTCTCGGATCGTATTCCGTCAAGCCCTCGAACATAGCGCGCACGGCATCCGTATCGGGAGGCGCAGCGGCCAGCGCCGGGTCGAAAACCTGCGGCAACCCGCCGTCGCTCCAACGAAATTCCTGCGTGCGCGGCACAGCCATCCGTCCGTAGTACGGCTCTATTTCCGTATCCATAAAGCAGCCGCCGCTCGTCACAGCGACGATGACAAGCAGCGCTGTCGCGCCGCGAAAAGAGATGCGGCGACGCGAGCGCCAGACGCGTAGATGCGACGACGCGGTAACGCGGCGAAGGAGCGCGTCAAGCGAATGGAGCGCTCGAAGAGAAAAGAATCTTTTGACAGGGTTTTGTCCGTTCATCTTCTGACTGTTGGTTCGCTTGCTCATTATTCCAATCAATCTTACTCCACGTCCACGCGTCCACCCGTCCCTGCGTCTCCGCGCCTCTTTCTTACTTCGGCGCAAAGCGCATGATACACGCGCTCGGTCTCCCGGCGCGCGCTCTCGAATCCTTCAGAGGTCTCAATCAAATAGTCTGCATAACGTATCTTCTCATCCTGTGGCATCTGCGCGGCGATGCGCAGTGCGGCTTCCTCGCGCGAAAGGTTATTGCGCGCCATCAACCTTTCCAACTGAATCTCCGGGCGGCAATGTACCACGACCAGCTTATCAAATCGCTTGTAGCCGCCGGATTCTATCATCAACGCGGCATCCACGACGCAAATGCCTGCGGGGTCGATCAATTCCCACTGCCGCATCTGTTCATCCTGCCGTTCGATGATGAAAGGATGCAGGATGGAATTCAAGAGTTGGCGCTTTTGTTCGTCTGCGAAAACAATTGCGCCCAAACGCGCGCGGTCGAGCGTTCCATCCGCCAGCAGAATGCCTGTGCCGAAAGCAGCCGCCAACGCACTCAAGCCCGGCGTCCCGGCTTCAACAACCTCGCGCGCAGCCCTGTCCGCATCCATCACGTGGCAGCCCAACTCCGCCAGCACCCCTGCGACGAAAGACTTGCCCACCGCAATCGAACCCGTTAATCCAACTCTCAACATAAAAAAATATGAACGATGAACGATGAACGATGAATACGGAACGCCGAATGACAGACAAGCTCTTAATAGTTCATAGTTCATCGTTCCGCGTTCATCGTTCCGACTTTATCGTTCCGCGTTCATCATTCCTCTTCGGCGGCTTGCTGCCCGCACGGTGTTCTTCATCAGCATTGCCACGGTGAGCAAGCCGACGCCGCCGGGAACAGGGGTGCGGCGAGCGGCCACCGCGTCGGCTTCAAACGGATGCACGTCGCCGACCAGCGTATAGCCACGTTCCTTGATAATCCGCAAGCGCTTCTCCGTCTCCGCGCCGAAGATGGAGCGTGCCATTTCTTCATCCGTCACTTTATTCATTCCGACATCTATCACGATCGCCCCCGGCTTGATGTGTTCGGCGCGGATGAAGGCGGGGCGACCGATGGCGGCAATCAGAATATCGGCTTCACTGGTGACCGAGGCCAAATCGCTCGTGCGCGAATGGCAGATAGTGACGGTCGCATCCCTTTGGAGCAGAAGTTGAGCAAGGGGCCGCCCGACGATGTTGCTGCGACCGACGACGCAGGCTCGCGCGCCGCTAATGTTGATGGCGTTGCGCTCAAGCAGTTCGATGATGCCCGCAGGCGTGCATGGCGCAAGCGCTTGTTGGCCCAGCGCCAGGCGTCCGACGTTGACCGGATGAAAGCCGTCCACGTCCTTCGCCGGATCAACGGCCTCAAGGACACGCGCCTCATCAACCTTTCGCGGCAGCGGCAACTGTACGAGAATTCCGTCAACGTCGTCGCGCCCATTAAGCTCTGCGATTAACTCAAGTAACTGCTCTGTGCTCGTCTCGGCTGGCAGCGCGCGGTGCTCGGAACGTAGGCCGAGCGCTTCGGAAGTCCGCACTTTATTACGCACGTAAACGGCTGAGGCCGGATCATCGCCGACCCGCACGGCGACGAGACACGGACTAACGCCCGCCTCTCGCTTGAGTTGTACGACTTCAATTTCCACCTCGCGCTTAATCTCTTCGGCGACTGCTGCGCCGTCGAGAATCTCCGCGCGGTTTCGTTGTCCTGTAGTTTCCTGTGCAGGTGTCATCTTCCGATTCGGCATACCATTTAAGTTGACTTTGTCCGCCAGTTCACGCGCGCCGATTGATCGGGCCGTTTCGCGCAGCCGCAAGTCTGGCAGTGGCCGCTTAATTTAGCACGCGACTAGCGGCTCTCGTTAAACTTGGCTGGCCTGTGATTTTATTGTAGTATTTTTCGGCTTACAGCCGCTATCTCCCGCCTTCTCTCGACGAATGCGTGGCTCAACACCCCTGTGAATTTATTTAGAGGTATAACATGAATCACAACAAAATCCATTCTTCCCCTCTGCCCGCTTTTGTCTCGGCCATCGCCTTCATCTGCCTGCTTGCTCTCAACGGCAATTTATTTACCGTCCGCGCACAATCGGAAGCCGACCTCAAGCGCGACCGTAATCGCGGCATCGTCATGCTGCGCGGCATCAAAGACTATCTGAAGGCGGATTACTACGACCCGACCTTTCACGGGGTGGACATAGAGACGCGCTTCAAAGCCTCCGAAGAAAAAATTAACCAGGCGACCTCGCTCGGTCAGATTTTCGGCATCATCGCGCAGACGCTCGTTGAGCTTAACGATTCGCACACCTACTTTGTCCCTCCGCCGCGACCGGTCAAAGTTGATTATGGCTGGAGGATGCAGTTGATTGGCGATGAGTGCTATGTCGTGGCGGTCAAGCCCGGCAGCGATGCCGAAGCGCAAGGCTTAAAACCCGGCGACAAGGTGCTCAGCGTGGATGGTTTCCGGCCCAACCGGCAGAATCTATGGAAGATGGAATACAGCTATAACGTGCTCAGGCCGCAGCCCGGCAAGCGCGTGTTGATAGAAACGCCGGACGGAAAACAGCGAGAACTGCCCCTCAAGGCAAAGGTCGAAAAAGAACCACGGCAAGTCAACATCACCGAACTGGAAAACGAATTCATCAAGGACATTGAAGACCAGAAGAAGCTGCCTGTCTATGCGAGCCTCGGCGACGACGCCATCATCTGGAAACTACGCCGGTTTCACCTCTCCGAAGGCAAAGTGGATGACATGATGAAGTTGGTCAGGAAGCACAAAGCGCTGATTCTTGATTTGCGTGGCAATCCCGGCGGCAGAGTGGACATCTTAGAACGCCTGACGGGTTATTTCTTTGACCGCCCTATTAACATCGCAGAGATAAAGCTGCGGAAAAAGACCGAACAGAGTAAAGCCAAGCCGCGCGGCGACAAGGTCTTCAAAGGCCAATTGGTCGTGCTCGTAGACAGCGATTCAGGCTCGGCGGCTGAGGTTTTTGCGCGCATTATCCAGATTGAAAAGCGCGGGACAGTTATCGGCGACCAGACCTCCGGCGCGGTGATGATGAGCACTTTCCGTCCAGGCCTGCTGGGCGATGTCAGCAGCGGCAACATGATTATTTATGGCTCGTCCATTACCCTCGCCGACCTCATCATGACAGACGGGAAAAGCCTCGAACACGTCGGCGTCACTCCTGACGAAAAACTTCTTCCCACCGCCGCCGACCTTGCAGCAAAACGCGACCCCGTACTCTCGCGAGCCGTCTCGCTCGTCGGACTCAGCCTCAGCGCGGAAAAGGCCGGAATGATGTTTCCGCCTGAACTTGAAAAGTAAATCCGGGTGAAACAGGTCGGGTGCAGCCCCTCCTGCTCATAGCTCAGAGCGTCATGGCGCAGCCTTCTCTTTCCCTTCGCTTGAGTTATTCGGTGGGCCTGGATGATAATTCCGCGCATGCCGACAATTATCAAGCGCTGCGGCCTCGCCGTCTGTTTTTTTCTCTGCGTCTCTTCGTTTCAAGCTCTACAGGCACAAGAGCCGCGCGAGCGCCACGCGCGCATTCGCGCTGCCATCGATAGCAAAGACAACGCGGCGGCCACAGCCGAGCTACAGTCCTTGCTCAAGGCAGACCCGGCACTGTTTGCGCTCAACAACTACGATTACCTGCTGGGCCGCTTGTCGGAGAGACGCGGCGACATGGCGACGGCGGCTTCCAGCTTTCAAGCGGTCGTCGCGCGTAATTCCCTGCTCTCGCAATACGCGCTCTGGCATCTGGCGCAGTTTGCGCGTTCCATTGGCAATCTCACGCTGGAACGCGAGCAACTGCGGCAACTAATTCTCACAACACCATCGAGCCTGCTGCGCGAGGCCGCCACGGCCCGGCTCGGCGAGAGCTTTTTCGAGAGCGGCGATTACAATTCTGCGATTCAGACCTTGAAACCGAACAGCGATGCGAAGGGTTCTGCTGCCAAGCGCGAAGCCCTCGCTCTCGTCGGCCAGGCTTACCTGCGCGCCGGACAAGCGGCTGCCGCACGCGAAGTGTTTAATAGCCTCCTGGCCCAAACGCCTGACGCTGCGCGCCCGGATGATTACGCGCTCGCGGGCGTTCGCGGCCTTGACCTGCTCGACAGCGGAAGCCCCGAAGCAGCACAAAAGCAAGCCCCACAACTCTCGGAAAGCGAACACCAGCGCCGCGCCGCCGTCTATACCTTCAACCGCGATTTTGCCGGTGCGCGTCTACACTATCTAGCCCTCGTCGAGCGTTATCCACAGAGCGCAAGCGTTCCCGACGCGCTGTTTCAAACGGGGCGCGGCTATGCTCAGGACGTGCAATTTAATGAAGCCATCAACTATTTCCAGCGCATCGTGAAAGAGTTTCCAAACAGTGCGATTGCACGCGACGCGCTCAGTTCTCTTGCTTCTGCTTACCTGCGCGGCAAGCGTGCGGACGAAGCCGCGACCGCCTTTAAGCAATTGATTGAGCGTCATTCAGGCGCGCCAAATCCTGAGCGCTACTATCTCAATTTGATTGACGCGTTGCGCGAAGCCGGTCGCGACGAGGAGGCGCTCTCCTGGGTTCGGCAGACGCGTGAGAAATTTAAGGGACAGACCTCGGCAATCGCCCTCTTCTCGCAAACGCGCATACATCTCTCGCAGGGCGACTGGCAGGCCGCACTCGCAGACTTGGATGCACTCAAGGGCGAAGCTGATACGGGCGGGATGCGCGCGGCTGGCGGCACGACGCCGACGGAAATCTCTTTCCTGCGCGCTTACACCTTAGAGCAGTTGGGACGCTTCGAGGAGGCGTTGGGCGCTTATCTGTCGTTGCCCGATGGCCGCAACGAGTATTACGGCGGACGCGCGACGCGACGCCTGCGAGCGTTAGCCGCAGACGCACGCGCGAAGAATATTATCCAATCGCGCCTTGACTCTCTGCGTGCAGAGGCACAACAGGCGTTATCCGGCGGGCAGGCCGAACGAGCGCGTACGGCGGCGCAGAGCGCCCTGCGCCTGACCGAAGATGCAGCCGCCACAGAGCAACTGCTGGACATCGCGCGCCGCGCCTACAGTTCGCTTCCTGCTTACAATCGCATTCCCACATTTCGCTTCCTGCCAGTCGGCAGGCAGGAGGTAATCACAGATAAAGCACGCCAGAGCAGCGCGCAAGCTCTGACGCATCAAGCTCTCGCAGATGAGTTGCTCTTCCTCGGACTTTATGATGAAGGCGCGCCCGAACTGGCCGTCGCGGAGAACGCTTTCACCAGGCCGAGCGCTCAGGCCGAGACGAAACCGGCGGCGAACGATGAGGCTGACAAAGCGCAGGAGAAAACCACACAGCCAGCGCCCTCTTCATCAACTGCGCTCTCGTCCGACGCAGCCTATACGCTCGCCGTTCTCTTCAAACGCGGTGAAAAGGCAGACCATGCTATCCGCTTCGCCGAGCCGCTCTGGAAAAAAGTCCCTGCGGATTACCTGCTCGAACTCGCGCCGCGCGAGATGGTAGAGCTTCTTTATCCTGCGCCTTATGTTGATGCGCTTCGTGAATACGCTCCCGCGCGCGGCGTAGACCCACGCTTCGTGCTCGCCATCATGCGCCAGGAATCGCGCTTTCGCGCGGACGCCAAGTCTGTCTCGGCTGCGCGCGGGCTGCTTCAATTTATCCCGACCACAGCGAACAAGATTGCCGCAGAGCTTGGCCTTCAAGATTTTCGGCAGGATGAACTCTATAATCCGCGCATCGCCGTCCTCTTCGGCTCGCAGTACATGGGCAACCTCTTCAAGCTTTTTCCGAACATGCCGCAGGCGGTCGCCGCTTCTTATAATGGCGGCGAAGATAACGTCGCGCGTTGGGTCGCGCGCGCCCGCTCCGAAGACCCAGACCGCTACACAATCGAGGTCGGCTTTACGCAATCGAAGGACTACGTTTTCAAGGTGCTGCCAAACTACTGGGTCTATCAGAAGCTTTACAACGATCAGCTTCAACCGCGCTGAACTAATGCCGCAGCCGCAATCCTTTAGTTTTTATGGAGGCCGTTATTTACTCATCAACACGAAGTCCGTTAACACAAACTCCGCGTGGCAATCGCACGCTCGTTTCTTTCAGCTTGCTACTGTTCTGTATAGTTATCTCGGCGTGCCAGCCGACGGAAACCACCGAGGGTAAACGCTACGAGTTGAAGGGCAAGGTGGTTTCCGTTGACCGTGTGCAACAGCGGGTCACCATCGCGCACGAGGAAATTCGCGGCTACATGGACGCGATGACGATGCCGTTCACTTTGAAAGACACAGCCATTATTCGTGACATCTCGCCCAACGATTCGATACAGGCCACGCTCGTTGTCTCAGACACCTCCTCATGGCTCGAAGACATAGCCATCACCAAGCCCGCGACGAAACTTCCCGACGCAGAAAAGGCGACGGCACGTGAAGCTCAGCCCGGAGATGCTTTGCCCGATTTCTCTTTAATTAATCAGGATGGAAAGCGCATTCGACTACAGCAGTATAAAGGCAAGGCATTGCTCTTGACCTTTATCTACACGCGCTGCCCGCTGCCGGAGTATTGCACGCTGATGAGCGAGAATTTCGCAGAGATAGAAAAGGAACTACAGAAGGATGCTGCTCTCTATAATCAGACTCACTTGCTCAGCATCAGCATTGACCCAGACTATGACAAACCGAAAGTCCTGCGCAGCTACGGCGCGGCACACACCGGAAACTATACGCGCGAGACCTTCAAGCATTGGGAATTCGCTACGGGAACGAAAGATGAAGTCAAGGCAATCGCACAATTCTTCGGCCTCACCTACTATCCAGAGTCAGACCAGATAAACCATACCCTGCGCACCGCCGTCATCGCGCCCGACGGCAAAGTGTATAAAGTTTATAGAGAGAACGAATGGAAGCCGGAGGAAGTAATCAGAGACCTTCAAGCGTTAAAACAGTGATGAGTAATGCGGAAAAGCAGGAGTCAGGAGTCAGAATTCAGAATCCAGAAGAAGAGGCTGCAACCGTTTTTATTCTGATTCTCTTTTCTTCCGGCTTCTGAATTCTGGATTCTGAATTCTGCTTTCCGAGTCACTTCCTTACTGCTTTTGCTTTCTAATCTCTTCGGTCAGCACGGGGAGGACTTCAAACAAATCGCCGACGATGCCATAGTCTGCGATGTCGAAAATGGGCGCTTCGGGGTCTTTGTTGATGGCGACAATCGTGCCGGAGTTTTTCATGCCGACCAAGTGCTGAATCGCACCCGAAATGCCGAGCGCGACGTAGAGCTTGGGTGCGACCGTCTGCCCCGACGAGCCTATCTGGCGGTCAATCGGCAGCCACTCGGCATCGCAAATCGGGCGCGACGCGGCGATGTCACCACCCAAGACTTCGGCCAGCTTCTCCGCCAGCGCGATGTTATCCTTGCTCTTAATGCCGCGACCGATGGCGACGATTGTCTCTGCCTTCGTTAAATCAACCGCTTGTTTCACTTCCTGAAACGGCGCTTCAGGCTTCATTCGCACTTCGCCGACTTCGACCTGCATTGTCTCAACGCTCGCGCCCACGCCCTTCTTAGCCTGATCCGCTCGGTACGCGCCCGACTGGAAGGTGGCGAAAACGGGAGCCGCGCCATCAGAAACAATATCCGCGTCAATCTTGCCGAGAAAGATGCGCCGCGAGAAAGTTACCTGTCCATCGGCGACGCGTGCGCGTATGCAATCGCTGATTAAGCCTTTGCCAAAACGTGCCGATAGCTTCGGTGCGAAATCACGCACCAGATATGTGTGCGGCATAATGACGAACTGCGGATCGAGCGCACGCACGACACGCTCCATCGCATCCGCATAGCCGTCCGGCGTATATTCCGCCAGTTTTTCATTATCAGCATAAACAACACGGCTGACATCATATCCGGCCACCTCGCTCGCCAGATTATTCATTCCAGAGCCTAGCACCACCGCCGTCACAGGTTGGCCCAACTCCGCGCCCAAACTTTGCGCCGCCGCCATCGCTTCAAATGAAGTCTTATTAAAAACTCCCGCCCGATGCTCCGCGAAAACTAAAATTCCGTTGCTCATTATTCACCTTAGAGTAATCAGTAGTTAGTAATAATCAATCGGTTAAAAGCTTCGAACTAATGACTGATTACTGATTACTGACTACTGATTACTAATTAAATTACCCTTGCTTCCGTTCGCAGCTTCTCTGCGAGCGCGACCGCACCGGCCTTCGCATCGCCGTCTCCGAGAAACTGCGTCTGCTTCGTTTTCTCTGGCAGATAAATCTTTTCGATGCGCTGATGTGAAGGCGCTGAGGCGGCTTCCGTGGCGGGCGCGACTTCTTTAATCTCTTTCTTCTTCGCCGCCATGATGCCCTTCAAGGTGGCGTAGCGAATCTGACTGATGCCTGACTGAATAGTCAGCAAGGCGGGTTTCGACATCTCGTACCACTGATACCAGCCGCTTTCAAGCTCGCGTTTGACGCGCAACTGCTCGCCCGAAGCGTCAACTTCAATCACAATCGTCGCGTGCGGCAGGCCCAACAGTTCGGCCATGATGACGCCCGTTTGAGCGTAGCCGTAATCGTCGGACTGCAAGCCTGTCAGAATCAAATCGGCCTGCTCGTCGCGCACCGCTTCGGCCAGTACACTCGCCGCTGCAAAGGGAGACAGGTGCGATAGATTATCGCCCGTGACGTGAATGGCACGATCTGCGCCGCGGGCCAGCGCATCCTTGATAACGCTCTTCACGCGCTGCGGCCCCATCGAGCAGACGACCACTTCGCCGCCCAGCTTTTCCTTTAACCTGAGCGCCTCTTCCAGCGCATAGCCGTCCGATTCGTTGACCTCGTAAGAGAGGTCGCCTTCCTCAATCCACGTCGCTTCCCTGTTAATCCGCAGAATGGCGTCCTTGTTCGCCACCTGTTTCATTAAGACTATAATTTTCATATCAGTAATAAGTAATAAGTAATAAGTAATAAGTAATAAGTAGCAGTCAAAAGCTTTGAACTGACTACTTATTACTGACCACTGATTACTCGTATCTCTTGAATAGTAAACACGCGTTTGTGCCGCCGAAGCCGAAGCTGTTCGAGAGGGCGAAGTTGATGGTCGCTTCGCGCGGCTCGTTGGGCACGTAATCGAGGTCGCACTCCGGGTCTGGATTGACGTAGTTGATGGTCGGCGGCAAAGTCTTTCGGTCAATCGCCATCACCGAGAAGACAGCTTCGATGCCACCCGCCGCGCCGAGCAGATGCCCGGTCATGGATTTCGTAGAACTGACGGCCAGCTTATAAGCGTGCTCGCCGAAAGTCCTCTTGATGGCGGCTGTTTCAAACTTATCGTTGTAGGGCGTAGATGTGCCGTGCGCGTTGATGTAGTCCACGGATTCCGGTTCGACGCCCGCATCCTTCATCGCTTTTTGCATGACGCGAATCGCGCCCGAACCTGTCTCGTCCGGCATCGTGATGTGAAAAGCGTCAGCCGTCATGCCATAGCCGACTATCTCCGCATAAATCCGCGCGCCGCGTGCTTTGGCAAACTCCAATTCTTCGAGAATGACGATGCCAGCGCCTTCGCCGATGACGAAGCCGTCGCGGTCGCGTTCAAAGGGACGCGACGCGCGCAGGGGGTCGTCGTTGCGTGTAGAAAGAGCACGCATCGCTGCAAAGCCCGCAACCGACATAGGAGTGATGGCGGATTCCGCGCCGCCGCAAATCATCGCGTCTGCGTCTCCGCGTTGAATAATCTTGAAGCTATCGCCGATGGCGTGCGCCCCGGCAGAGCAGGCTGTGGCCGTCGCTGAGTTTGGCCCCTTCGCGCCGTGCCTGATTGAAACCTGACCGGCGGCCAGATTGACGATGGCCGAAGGAATGAAGAAGGGCGAGACGCGGCCCGGCCCGTCGTTCAAAAGCTTTGAGTGCTCGCGCTCGATGGCCCAGAAGTCGCCGATGCCGCTGCTGATGTATGTGCCGACCTGTTCATCGTTGGTTTCGTCTATCTTAAGGCCACTGTCCTTCATCGCTTCATCTGCGGCGGCAATCGCGTAATGGATAAACGAACCCATCTTGCGCGCCTCTTTTTTCTCGATGAAGCTGAGCGGGTCGAAGTCTTTAACTTCGGCGGCGAACCGGACGGTGAATTTTTCGGTGTCAAACTTCTGGATGTCGCCCACGCCGCTGCGGCCAGCCATCAGCGAAGACCAAGTAGCCTCAACCGAATTCCCCACCGGCGTGACCAGTCCCAGCCCCGTTACCACGACGCGACGTTTCACGAATTACTACTCCTTTGCTACAACAGGATTCAGAATCCAGAATTCAGGAGTCAGAAGAACAGAAAGAATTAAAAACGGGTTGCCGCCTTATCCTTCTGGCTCTTGAATTCTGACTCCTGAATTCTGCTTTTCCGAATCACTTCTTTATTTCGCTTTGTGCTGATCGATGTAGTTATAGGCATCGCGCACGCTCTGGATTTTCTCTGCGTCTTCGTCCGGAATTTCGATCCCGAACTCTTCCTCGAAACGCATCACGAGTTCGACCGTGTCGAGGGAATCCGCGCCGAGGTCGTCTGTGAATCTGGCGTTGGGCGTCACTTCGTTTTCGTCAACGCCTAATTCGTCAACGATGATCTGCTTCACTTTATTTTCGATCTCTTGATCGGGCATTTGGTTTGCTCCTCTTGTGATGAAATTAAAAATTGAAAATCTTTATTGACTGCCGGTTAGTGCCTCGCGCGTGGCGCTCAAGCTCGCTCGGTCTTCAACATTCAGGCAGCGCGCTTCGCGCCGTATCTGCCGCACAAGGCCGGAGAGCACTTTGCCCGGCCCCGCTTCGACAAATGTTTCAACGCCCTCCTGCAATAGCCTTTCGATTGATTCCAGCCAGCGCACGGGCGACGAAACCTGTCGGACGAGCGCATCACGCGCTTCGCTGCCGCTAATAGTCGCAGCCGCATCCACGTTCGTTATGAGCGGCATCTGTAAATCATGAAACTCAAGCTTTTCCAAATCGTCCGCCAGCCGTTCCTGCGCGGGCATCATCAGCGCACAATGAAAAGGGGCGCTGACCTTGAGCTTGATGGCGCGCTTGATGCCACGCTCCTTTAGTAACTCGATTGCGCGGTCAATCGCGCCCGAATGCCCCGCAATGACAATCTGGCTCGCCGAGTTGATGTTGGCCGGGGTGCAGACATCGCCAGCTTGAGCTTCATTGCAAATCTCCATCAGCGTGCCAAGCTCTGCGCCCATCACCGCCGCCATCGCGCCAGAGCCGAGCGGCACGGCCTCCTGCATGTAGCGCCCGCGCGCGCGCACCGTTCTGACAGCATCCTTGAGCGAAAGAGCGCCCGCTGCGACCAGCGCCGAGTATTCACCAAGGCTATGACCGGCGACGTAATCCGGCTGCGGCAGTCCTTCCGACTGCATCGCGCGCAGCGCCGCCACAGAGACGGCCAGGATAGCTGGCTGCGTATTTTCGGTCAGTTGCAACTCTTCAGCCGAACCAGCGAAGCACATCTCCGAAATCGAAAAGCCGAGCGTTTCGTCCGCTTCTTCAAAGACCTGACGGGCGGCAGGGTAGTTGTCCGCCAAATCCTTGCCCATCCCCGCGTATTGCGAAGCCTGGCCGGGAAAGATGTACGCGAGTCGAGTCGTCATCTAAAGCTTGCGCGGCTGCAACGAGAAGGCTACGGTCTCTGTGCTTGCACCGACCGTCACTTCCCTCTTCTGCGCTTCGTAGCCGTCAACCTTAACGACGACGCGATAGCTGCCCGGCGCTAATCCCTTAAAATTTACCTTGCCCTTGCGATTACACTGACGAAAAACAATCTCTCCCTCGCGCGGCACAACCGTCACGCAGGCACGCGAAAGAGCATGGCCCGCCACGTCAGTCACTTCAATCCGCAATGCGCCGTCGCCGCCCTGTGCAGATAAAGAATTCGCGCACAACAGCACGAGCGCTATCAAGACGACGAATACGGGAGCGCGTCTCATCTATAATCTACCAGCGCAGCACTACGCCGCCCCACGTTGCGCCGCCGCCAAAGGAAGCCAGCGCGATGATGTCGCCCTCGCGCACGCGCCCCGCTTCGACACACTCGTCGAGCGCAATCGGAATCGAAGCCGACGAAGTATTACCGTGCATTGAGATATTAGAATAAATCTTCGACTCGTCAATGCCCAGCTTGCTTGCAACCGCGTCCGTTATCCGCTGGTTGGCCTGATGCGGAATAAAGAGGTCAACGTCGTCCGCCGTCTGTCCCGCTTCCTCCAACACCTCGCGCGAAATGTCCGTCATCGAGCGGACGGCTACCTTGAATAGCTCGTTGCCCTTCATCTTAAAGAAATGCTCGCCCGCCGCGATGGTTTCGGCACTTGAGCCGAGCCGCGTGCCGCCGCCGGGCGCGTGCAAATGCTCTGCGTAGCGACCGTCGGAGCGGATGCGCGCCGACAGGATTCCTCGCTCAGGGCCGACTGGGCCGAGAATGGCTGCGCCTGCTCCGTCGCCGAAGATAACGCACGTCGAGCGGTCAGTGTAATCGACATACTGCGTCAGAATTTCTGCGCCGATGATAAGCGCGTAGCGCGACTGCCCTGTGTGAATCATCGTGTTGGCGAGCGTCAGTCCGTAGAGAAAGCCCGAACAGGCTGCGGCAATGTCGAAGGCGGCGGCGTTATGCGCGCCGAGTTCGGCCTGAATCAGGCAGCCCGTCGAAGGCAGGATTTGGTCTGGCGTGACGGTCGCGCAAACCAGCAGGTCAATTTCCGCAGGGTCAACGCGAGCGCGCTCGATAGCCTCCTGCGCGGCGCGGACGGCAAACTGCGACGTATACTCTCCGGGCGCTGCTTTGCGGCGTTGCTTGATGCCCGTCCGCGAGGTAATCCACTCGTCGGAAGTGTCAACCATCTTCTCCAGATCGGCATTCGTCAAGATGCCTTCCGGGTAAGCGTGACCCGTGCCCAGCACGCCAGCATTCACATTAGCCATCATTTTTCCTCTGGTGAATAGTGAATAGTAAATAGTAAATGGTGAAAAGACAAAGCGGCTTCGTCCGTTCACCATTTATGATTCACAATTTACCATGTCCGGCGACTGCATATTCGCGCGCGTTTGTTGCGGCAATGCCGCTCTCTATGCGCTCGCCCGCGCGATGTTCGGAGAACTCCTTGGCGCTGCGAATCGCGTTGCGAATGGCACGGGAGTTTGAGCTTCCGTGTCCGATCAGCACGATATGGCGTACGCCCAACAGCGGCGCTCCGCCATACTCAGAATAGTCCAAGCGCTTTTTGATATTGCGAAACGCGGGCCTTGCGAGCATCGCTCCGGCTTTCGTCATCGCCGAAGAAGATAGCTCGCGCTTAATCATCGAGAGCATCGCTGCGCTCAAGCCTTCAGACAGCTTGAGCATCACGTTGCCCGTAAAACCGTCCGTCACGATCACGTCAACAGCGCCCGTAAACACGTCGCGCCCCTCTACGTTGCCGACGAAATTCAAGCTCGTCAAATCGCGCAGGAGCGGAAAGGCTTCCTTCGTCAAATCATTGCCCTTGGCTTCCTCTTCGCCGATGCTCATTAATCCAACCGCTGGGCGAATGGTGTTGAGCACCGCGCGCGAATAAGCATCGCCCATCACTGCAAACTGCGCTAAGTGATGCCCTTTGCACTCGGCGTTTGCGCCGACATCGAGAAGGAGCGTGGGCTTGCCCGTCCTGGTTGGAATCATCGCGGCCAGAGCGGGACGGTCAACGCCGGGCAGCATCCCTATCACCATCTTCGCCGTCACCATCACCGCGCCCGTATTGCCAGCCGAGACAAGACCATCGGCGCGACCTTCCGTGACCAGCTTTGACCCGATTCTCAAAGAGCTTTTTTTCTTACGGCGAACGGCGGTCGCAACGGGTTCGTCCATTCCTATCACTTCAGCCGCTTCGACAAGTTCGATGCCGCGATCACCGTCGCCGCGCCAGCCGCAACGACGAAGCTCCGGCTCAACCTTCTCCGGCTGCCCGACGAGAATGACGCCGATGCCCAGGTCGCGCGCGGCAGAGAGCGAGCCGTCAATCTCTGCCTGCGGCGCGTGGTCAGACCCCATCGCATCCACGACGACCTTGCCGGTCAATTGATGCCCGTGCTTCATAAAAAAAGTGATGAGTGATGAGCGATGAGTGATGAGTGAAAAGCAGTTGGATTTCTACTCATCACGCATCGCTCATCACTCATCACTTCTTTTCTTACGCTTCCTGCTCGACCTGTACTACTGCGCGGCCTTTATAAAATCCGCACTTGGGGCACACGCGATGTGGCATGCGCGGCTCCTGACAGTTGGGGCAGACAGAGGTCTGCGGCGTGCGCAGCGCATCGTGCGCGCGGCGCTTGCGCGTTCGTGCTTTTGAATGACGACGTTTCGGATTTGGCATGATAACTCCTCAATAATAATTTTGGATTTTAGATTGGAAGCAGTCGAAAGACTTTGTAATAAAAATGCTTTTGTCCTTCTCCAATCGTAAATCTAAAATCTAAAATCGCAAATCTTTCAGTGCTGCCCAGCGCGGGTCTGTTTCTTTATTCTCACAGGCGCAGGCGTTTGTGTTTCGATCGTTGCCGCAGACGGGGCACAGGCCCTTGCATTCTTCGCCGCAGAGGGCGCGTGCCGGGAGCGCTAACAGTATCTGCTCGCGGACGATCTCATCAACGTCAATGGAATCGCCTTCGTAGACAGAGAGCAGCAAGTCATGTTCATGTAATTCAGCCGTCTGTTGTTCCAGATACTCGGACGCAGGGATTAAGCTTACGTCAAATTCGGTTTCAATCGGAACACTGACAGCCTTCAAACAGCGATCACAGTCGACTTCGGCGCGAGCCGTGACGCTTCCACGCAGGCGGACTTCGCTGCCCTTGCGGCTCGCGCTTCCCTGAACCTGCGGGGCGTCGGTCAGGCGCGCGTGTTCCTCATCAAGAATCAATTCTTCCGGCTCGTAAGTGTGTGCGAATTTCTTTCCGCCACCCTCCAATTGCTCCACTTCAATTCGCATCACACCCTCTGTCAGAAAAGCCGCGCCTTAAGCTCTCGCGCACAAAAGGTCTTATTATAGCGGTCAAACGGGCGGTGTCAACGCGCCGTGCGCCTTTGAATCTACTGCTGGCCCTGCTTGACGGCTCCGAGCGCGTCTTCCCTTAAAACTTCGGCCAGACGCCGGTCGCCGCCCGTCAGCACCTTCTTTCCAACCTGCCGCGCCGCGTTAAAAAGCGGCGGGCTGGCTGGAACTTCACCTGAGCGCATCAGGCGGCGAATGGTCGCCGCACGATAGCGCGGCTCGCTCGCATCGGCGGAGCGCGCCGCCGCGAAAGCCTCTTCTGCACGCACGCGGTCTCCCGCACGCAGGTAAACCAGCCCAAGCATATAAAAGGCTGCCGCGTATCCTTCATCCAACTCGATAGCCTTGCGCAGGTGACGCGAGGCCAGGCGGTCGCGCCCTATTTGATAATAGACGCAGCCGACGACGTAATGAGCTTCGGGCGAAGGGCGGGCGCTGAGAGCGCGCTTGAATTCGACTAGCGCGCTCTCCCACTTCTGCTCTGCGGCCAACAATCTACCCAGCCCGTAATGCGCGGCGAAAGACGACTGGCCGCGTCGCGCCGCTTCGCTCAAGAGTTCTCTGGCGCGCTCTACCTCGCCCTCGTCGCCGCAGGCCAAGCCCAACAAAAGGTGAATCCCTTCCATCTCCGGCGCGACGACAAAGGTTCTCTCCAAATAGTCGCGCGCCAGTGTCGTCTTACCCATCTTAAAATAGTACTGGCCGATGAAAGAGAGTAGCGGCGCATTATCGGGAGCCATCGCCGCCGCCCGCTCTAAAGAACGAACGCCGCGTGCGCCGTCCTCCTGGCCCAGAAAGTTGATGCCGACATCGACGTATCTTCCGAAGACGGCGACCTCAGGGCCTTGATAAGCCCTCATCACCTCTTCGCGTAGTTGTTCATACTCGTCGCCCGGCTCATTCCCGCGAGCCTCTCTCTCGCAACGCTCGCGCCACAACTTATCAACGACCTGTGCGTCAATTGTTCCCGCTTCGTTCAAAACTTTGATGAGCGTTTGAATCAGCGCGTGGTCAAAATAGGTATTGCGCGCATGCTTGAGCACAAGGTTGAGTCCCTGCTCAAGCTTGTCTGTTATACGCCTGATCCTGTTTTCTATCGCCGAAATGCGTTCCAGCAGATGCTCCTCTTGCGACGCATCGAAGCCGCCCACGTCAAAACGCGCGGTCGGCGGCTCGACAACAAGCATCAAGCGCGTCCCGCACCGCGCACAATGCTCCGCGCCGAGCGGATTCGCTCCCAGACATTTTTGACAATAGTGAACGACGCTGCGCATATTCAACTGCGAATTCAGAAGCCAGAAGTCAGGAGTCAGAAGAAAAGAAAATCAGAATAAAACAGAATGGCTTCAGCCTTATATTCTGAATTCTGGATTCTGACTCCTGAATTCTCCCCCGTTTAGTATTCGTAAAATCCCCGCCCTGTTTTTCTACCAAGCCAGCCCGCGTCAACGTATTGTTTGAGCAGCGGGCAGGGTCTATACTTCGGGTCGCCAAAACCTTCGTGCATGACGTTCAGGATTGCCAGGCAGACATCCAGGCCGATGAAGTCTGCCAGCGTGAGCGGCCCCATCGGGTGATTCATGCCGAGCTTCATAATGCCGTCAATACTTTCGCGCGTCGCAACACCTTCGTAGAGCGCGAAGATCGCCTCGTTAATCATCGGCATCAACACGCGATTGGAAACAAAGCCCGGCATGTCGTTGCATTCGAGCGGCGTCTTTCCGAGCTTTTCCGTTAACTGATGCACTTTTGCATACGTCTCATTCGAAGTCGCAATGCCGCGAATAATCTCGACTAGTTTCATCACCGGTACAGGATTCATAAAGTGCATGCCGATAACTTTGTCCGGTCTGCGTGTGGCCGCGCCGAGCTTCGTAATTGAGATGGACGAAGTGTTGGAGGCGAGCACCGCGCCCGCTTGGGCCAACTCGTCGAGCGCACGAAAGATTTCCGTTTTAACCAAGACGTTTTCCGTCACGGCTTCAATAATAAACGCGGCATCTTTGAGCGCATCGAGTTCGGTCGTGGGGCGGATGCGTGCAATGATGGCGCGCTTCTCTTCTTCCCTGAGCCGCTCCTTGTCAACGTCGCGTTGCAGGCTCTTATCGACGGCATTCATGCCGCGCTGCAAAAATTCGTCTTTGATGTCGCGCAGGATAACCTGATAACCGGCGCGCGCCGCCACCTGCGCAATGCCGTTGCCCATCGTGCCCGCGCCAACGACTCCGATTACTTCCCTCACCAATCATCCCCTCCGAAAAACAACTCATCGCCAATCCGGCATCTTTGGCGGCGGTACATATTCGCGCTCACGCTCGCGATGCGTCTCGCCCGCGCTCCAGATTCCCGCCGGATTTGCGTTCGGCAGAGCGCCGAATCTGTTAGACGACGGCCAAGCTCGCTCGTTGTCTGCGTAAAGCGCTTTGCCCTCGTTGCCGAACATGAACCAGAGCGTATAAACGCCGAGCGCAGTGCCGTGAGGAAAACTCGGTGCTGCCAGAATGCCAGCGATGATAGCAGCCGTGCGCGCCCATGATTTACGCTTCAGCAACGCGTAACCGGCAATCACTGACGGCAGCGTAAACAAAAGGCTGAAGGTGAACATAATCAGCATGAAGACCGTGATGAAACCGATCTCTTCGCTGTTTCTGTGCGGCAGGGCCATGATGAAGAAAAAGAAGACGACGAACAGGGCCATCAGCAGGGCGTGAAATCCGCCGTAGACCAGATGCGTGATGCCGAGCGTTTTATTGTGCTCTTGCGGTGTCATTGCTTTTCCAGAAATTCTCTTTAACGTTCGACGGCCATTGCGACTGCGTTTCCGCCGCCGAGACAAAGAGCGGCCAATCCCCTTCTAGCGTTGCGCCGTTTCATCTCATAAAGCATGGTCGTCAGAAGGCGCGAACCCGATTGGCCGATGGCGTGTCCGAGCGCGACCGCGCCGCCGTTGACGTTGACCTTGCTTGGGTCAAGCTCAAGCTCCTTAATAATCGCTATGGCCTGAACCGAGAAAGCTTCGTTCAATTCAATCAAGTCAACTTCGCTCAAAGACCACCCGGCCTTCTTCAAGACTTTGCGAATGGCTTCGACGGGAGCCATCATGACGAGTTCCGGCTCGATGCCGGACGTGGCCTGTGCGGCGATGCGCGCCATTGGCTCGACATTGAGCGCGCGTGCGCGCTCCAAAGAGGTAACGACGAGAGCCGAAGCCCCGTCGTTGACGCCCGGAGCGTTGCCAGCCGTCACCGTTCCGCCTTCTTTCTTGAAGGCGGGCTTGAGCTTTGCCAGCGCTTCGAGCGAGGTGTCTTCGCGCACGGATTCGTCCGCATCCAGAATGAGGGGAGCGCCCTTTTTCTGCGGAATCTCAATACTTAAGATTTCGTCTTTGAATTTTCCTGCCTTGATTGCCGCCGCTGCTTTACGATGAGAGTTGAGCGCGTATTCGTCCTGCTCTGCACGCGTCACGCTGTAACGCTCTGCGACGACCTCGCCCGTGTTGCCCATGTGATAATTCTCAAAGGCGCACCAGAGGCCATCGTTTATCATCGCGTCAACCAGCACGCCGTTGCCGAGGCGATAACCTTCGCGCGCCTTCGGTATCAGGTAGGGAGCATTCGTCATGGATTCCATGCCGCCCGCGACGACCAACTCGGAATCGCCAAGCTGAATGCCCTGCGCTGCCATCATCACTGACTTCAAGCCTGAGCCGCAGACCTTGTTGATGGTCACGGCTGAGACGCCGAAGGGGATGCCGCCACGAAGCGCCGCCTGCCGCGCAGGGTTCTGGCCCAGGCCCGCTTGTATGACGCAGCCCATGATAACTTCGTCAACGTCTTCGGGCTGAACGCCCGCGCGCCTGACGCTTTCGCGCACGACCAGCGCGCCTAAATCCGTCGCTTTGAAATCCTTCAACGCGCCCTGAAATTTGCCGGTCGGCGTTCGCACCGCGCTGATAATCACAGCCTCTTTTCTCTCAGACATTCCCTGCACCTCTCGAAGGACGTAAATCGTAAATCCTCAATCGTGAATGATAAGAGAAGCCGTTTGCACCCATCTACAATTCACGAATGACGGTTTACGGCTAACTATTGACCATTCACCAAACCGTGTCAAGCAAGCAGTTGAAGCGAGAGCAGCGGTTTGAAAAGGCTCTCAGGCGAGTGTTAGACTCAGGCCGTTTTTACGACTTGAAACTTTCGCGGTAATCCTAAAGATGCAAGCGCTCATTCTCGCGGGCGGCAAAGGCACACGCCTGCGCCCGCTCACCGTTTATACACCGAAACCCATCGTTCCCATCTGCAATCGACCGTTCCTGCTCTACCAGATAGATACTTTGAAACGCGCGGGCATTACGGACATCACGCTTTCGCTCTCTTACCAGCCCAACAAGATCGAGCAGCAACTCGGCGACGGCACGGATTTCGGCGTCAAGCTGAGATACACGGTCGAGCCGCAGCCGATGGGAACTGCCGGTGCTTACAAGTATGCGGAAGATTTGATACGAGAGCCGACCGTCGTCTTCAACGGCGACATCCTGACAGATTTAGACCTCAAGGCTGTTATTCGCGAACACAACGAGCGGCAGGCGACCGCGACGATTGTCTTGACGCCTGTGGAGAACCCCAGCGCTTACGGCCTTGTCGAAATCGAAACGGATGGCCGTGTTCGCCGCTTTCTGGAAAAGCCGAAGGCCGAAGATATTACGACCAATACTATCAACGCCGGAACGTACATTCTTGAGCCGCGCGTGCTCGATTGTGTCCCTGCGGGTGAGAATCATTCTTTCGAGTACGGGCTTTTCCCCACGCTCCTGATGCGCAAAGAGCCTTTCTTCGCGCACGTTCCGCAGCGCACCTACTGGATGGACATAGGCACGCCCGCACGCTACCTGCAAACACATCAAGACCTGCTCGCAGACCGCGTCGGTCGCATACACATCAAAGAGCGTCGCGGCAAATTCGAGGCCGCCACCATCGCAGAGATTGATGACCTCTCGATGATTGGCGACGACTGCACGCTCAAGCCCGGCGCGCAGATTATCAATTCCGTACTCGGCCCCGGCTGCTTTGTCGAAGAGAAAGCGCGCGTTGAAAACTCCGTCATCTGGGCGCACACGCGCATTGGCGCGGGCGCGCAGGTGCAGTCTGCTCTGGTCGGTCGCGGCTGCCACATAGGGCGCTCGGCACAGGTTGGCCCAGGCACTGTGCTCGGCGATAAAGCTTCGCTGACGGACTATACGCTGACCGGAGGCGCAATCTCTTGAACAAGGAATTGACGCCGATTAAATTCGGCACGGACGGCTGGCGCGCAGTCATCTCCGAAGGCTTCACGTTCAGTAACGTCGAGCGTGTCGCACAGGCTTACGCAGACTATCTCGTCCGGCACAGGGCATACGAGCCGAACACAACCGGCCCCTTCGATATGCGCCCGCCGCTCGTCGTCGTCGGCTACGACCGCCGCTTTCTCTCAGAACAATTCGCGCAGCGTGTGGCGGAAATCCTGACGGGCAATCGCCTGCGCGTAGCTCTCTTTGACGAAGCCGTGCCGACGCCCCTCGTCTCGTGGGCTGTGCGCGACCAATCGGCGGTCGGCGGCGTGGTCATCACGGCCTCGCACAATCCGGCTGAATTTAACGGCTTCAAGATTAAAGCTCACTGGGGCGGCAGCGCGCCGCCTTCGACGACCGCAGCCGTCGAAGCGATGCTGGATGTTTCCATACCGCGCCGGGCCGCGCTTTCATCAACATCCGAAAGCGAATCTCTCAAAACTTCCGTCGAAAGTTATCGCGCACAAATTGCCGCTTACATTGACCTCGAAAGATTGCGCGCGAGCAAGTTAAGCGTCGTCGTTGATTCGATGCATGGCGCGGGCGGACGCTGGGTCGAGAGTTTTCTCACAGGCGGCGCGCTTCAAACGGAAACGATTCGCGCCGAAAGAGACCCGCTCTTTGGCGGCATACACCCTGAGCCGATTGACAGCAATCTAGGGTTACTAAAGCAACGCATCATCGAAAGCGGTGCGAGTCTGGGTTTAGCCACGGACGGCGACGCGGATCGCGTCGGCGCGGTTAACGAACTCGGTGAGACGATGACAATGCACGAAGTCGTGCCGCTGCTCTTGCTGCATCTGGCGCGACGGCGCGGAATGTCCGGCGGGGTCGTTCGCACTTTCTCTCAATCTGTGCTGACGAAACGCATCGCCGCCGCGCACAACCTGCGTCTCTACGAAACGCCCATCGGCTTCAAGTACATCGCGGAGTTGATGCTGAATGAGAATATCCTGCTCGGCGCGGAAGAATCCGGCGGCATAGGTGTGCAGGGCCATATCCCTGAGCGCGACGGGATTTTGAATTGCCTGTTGCTGCTCGAATCAATCGTCGCATCAGGCCAGCCGCCGTCCGTGATGGTCAGAGAGATGCACCGCGAATTCGGTGAGTTCTATTTTCGACGCCGCGATATACATTTGGAAGTCCGGCACGGAATCGAACGGGTCGCACAGCTTGCAGCGAGTCCGCCTTCGATAATCGCGGGCTTTCCCGTCGACAACGTGGAAACGATGGACGGCACGAAGCTTTTATTCAAAGACGAATCGTGGCTGCTCTTTCGTCAATCGGGAACTGAGCCGGTGCTCAGAATCTATTCGGAAGCGACTTCAATTGAAAAAGCCAACGCCTTGTTGGACGAGGGAGAGCGTTTGGCTCAAACTGTATAAGGACATGCCGGAACTGCCCGAAGTCGAACTCGTCGCCCGCGCGCTCGCGAGGCTCATCACGGGCCGTCGGATACTGGCCGCTGAATTATTGCGCCCCGGCCTTGCGCCTGAGACGCCGCCGTCTCGTTTCGCGCGCCTCCTGCGAGGCCGCCTGATTGAATCGACGAATCGGCGCGGCAAGCACATTCTCATTAACATGGACGGCGCGCTCGTCCTCGTCGTACACCTGCGCATGACCGGAAGATTTCTCTATCTTCCGACGGAAGCGCCCTTGCCCAAACACACGCACGCCCTCTTTTATCTGGACGATGAGCGGCGGCTCGTCTTCACAGACCAGCGCCATTTCGGAATGATGAAGCTGGTCACAGCAGCCGAACTCGACGGCACGAAGGAACTCCGCAAACTAGCGCCCGAACCATTCTCCGACGACTTTACGCCCGCTTACCTGCACGCCGCGCTCGCGCGCTCGCGCCGCACCTTAAAGGAGACGCTCCTTGACCAGACGCGCGTCGTCGGGCTTGGCAATATCTACGCCGCAGAGGCCATGCACATCGCCCGCGTCAATCCCTTCTGCGCAGCCTCCGAACTCTCGCGCCGACGCATTCCGCGTCTGCATCGCGCCATCATCACAGTCCTCTCGGAAGCTATCGCTCACGGCTCGACGATGAACGTTGACCCGGAAGACATAGAGGGCAGCTACTACGGCGGCGCATACGAAGGCCACTGGCGCGTCTACGACCGCGAGGGCGAGCCGTGTCCCGCCTGCCGCCGCGCACGCGTCCGCCGCATCATGCACGCCGGTCGCTCGACCTTCTTCTGCCCGCGCTGCCAGCGTAGATGACAAACTCGCTCAAATTCTTACACTAACCCCAGATGAGGACTCACGAGTGGCCCAGCCAAAATCATATGCTCCTTCGTTCTTGAAAGCGATCAGTGGTCAGTATCTTCTAAACACCATCACAACGCTCCTGACAGTTGAGCTATTGACACTGTAAGAGCCAAGAAATTTTGCAGGAGGATTTCTATATCCAACCACATATTCAACGATTCCTTCATACTGTTTGATGCGCTTGATGTCTTTGATGATGAACTTGGGTAAAGAAAGAATTTCGTTAATCTGGCAAGTCCAGTAAACACCTCTGAATCTGATTTTCTTGAATCGGCTGCCGGTGACTGTAATCGTATCTCCGCTCGGGTCTTCGACAAACGTTGACCCGGAAACAGTCGTTATCGAATAGCCGTAGTTTGCTTGCAGCGGCTTTTTCACCCTGAACGTCACATACTCATACTTTCCAGACGTTGTATTCTTGACGCTTAAGATTGAACCGGCAGCGTTGCAAGTGGAATTAACGAAGGATTGAGAAAAGCCAACGTTTGAGAGCAGCAACAACATTCCTAAGCAGAGGGCAGTCATTCCTAATTTGCGCATGATTTTTTCTCCTGAGGCTAATAGAAGCCGAAACAGAAATTGTGCCCCGGTCTTAAAAGGTTTTAGCTCTCGCCGGGACGTGTAGAGAGCCTATCAGTGGCAATGCCTTGAAAGCCCGTCTGTCAATTAGCCTTCACAGCAAATGGGCGCGATGCCCTTTTAGGCTAAAGTGCAATGCCGATGACCCGTGCGCGTTGGGCGCACATTATATCTGCTAAAGATTACTTTCAATGCTTTTAAGCTCAGGGTAGCGGTTCAGTTTGAAATCTGAACCCTATCCTTATCTATGAGTGACATTACACAAAAGAAACGTAACGCTGCCCGTGACGATTGTTCAGCCCTCTTTCACTTAAGTTGATGGGTTTCAGCACACGGATACGGGGATGTTGAATCCTATCGCTGTGCAACGGTGTAAATGACCCGCCATCAGTGAGATTAGAACTTGACAGAATGACGGGAGCGGCGTATAAGCGCCATTGGAAAAGCGTGGTGAGTTAAGGCGACTTGCGGCCACGTAAAATAACCCGCTAAACAGCTCGGCCCGCAAAAAGCGAGGCCCCGCAACTTCAGGTTTTCTCGAAGTCCCGCGTTGTTTAGCGCGGGACTTCTTATTTTGGATTTTAGATTTTGGATTAAGCGAGCGATGAAAGTCGAGCTTTTCAAAATCCGGCGGCAGGGCGAGAGCAGCACTCCAATCTAAAATCCAAAATCTAAAATCCAAAATCGAGTTATGGAAAACTTCAGAGATTTGCTTGAGCGTGATGGCGTGCATGTCTTCGACGGCGCGATGGGAACAATGCTCTACGCGAAGGGCGTTTACATCAACCGCTCTTATGATGAGTTGAATCTGACGAACCCTGACCTGGTGCGCGAGGTACACGCGGAGTACGTGCGCGCCGGGGCTGATATTATCGAGACCAACACGTTTGGCGCGACGGCTCATAATCTGAAACAGTATGGTCTGGAAGGAAGTCTACGGCTCATCAATATCGCCGCTGCCCGCATCGCGCGAGAAGCCGCTTGTGAGCGATGCCATGTGGCGGGCGCGGTCGGGCCATTGGGTCTACGCATCGAGCCTTATGGCCCGACCTCTTTTGAAGAGGCCAAGGATTTATTCAAGGAACAGATTGCGGCGCTTCTGGACGGCGGCGTTGATTTGTTCGTGCTTGAAACATTCTCGGACATCTCTGAGATGCGACAGGCGATTCGGGCGGTGCGCGAACTGTGCGATCTGCCAATCGTCGCACAGATGACCATTCTGCCTGACGGCAACACTTCTTTCGGTACGACGCCCGAAGTCTTCACCGCAAGGCTTGACGAATGGGGCGCGGATGTCATCGGCCTTAACTGCGGCGTCGGCCCGGCCATTCTGCTCACGGCAATTGAAAAGATGCGGACGGTGACGAACAAGAAATTGTCCGTCCAGCCAAACGCGGGACTGCCGCGCGACGTGCAGGGCCGTCAGTTTTACATGTGCTCGCCTGAGTACATGGCTAAGTTCGGGAAGCGTTTGATTCAGGCGGGCGCGAAATTCATCGGCGGCTGCTGCGGCACGACGCCAGCGCACATCAAGCTCATCAGTGATGCTGTGCGCGCCGTCAGCCCGCGCAAGCAGCGCGTCGTTGTCAAAGAGACTGCTTCCACGCGCGTCGAAGAATTGACCCCGGCGGACATCAAGGTCGTTCCGCCAGAGGAACGCTCCAACTGGTCGCGCAAGATAACAAACGGAGAGTTTGTCACAACGGTCGAAGTCCTGCCGCCCAAAGGTTGCGACGCGAAGAAGACGCTCGAACAAATCAAGCTCTTAAAGCAAGTGGGCGTTGACGGCGTTAATATCCCGGACGGCCCGCGAGCGCAGACGCGCATGTCTGCTCAGGCCACGGCCCTGCTCGTCGAACGCGAGATAGGGATGGAGTCTGTCCTTCATTATTGTTGTCGTGATAGAAACCTGCTGGGGATGATGTCAGACCTTCTCGGCGCGGCGGCCCTGGGCCTGCGTAATCTGCTGCTCATCACGGGCGACCCGCCGAAGATGGGGCCGTACCCTGACGCCACAGCCGTCTTCGACATTGATTCCATAGGTCTCACCAACATGGTCAACAAGCTGAACCACGGCCTTGACCTCGGCAACAATCCGATTGGGCAGCCGACGGCCTTCTGCATCGGCGTCGGCGTCAATCCCGGCGCTATCAGTCTGGACGAAGAGATAAAACGCTTCGAGTACAAGGTCGAGGCAGGGGCGCAGTATGCCATCACGCAGCCCGTTTTCGACACGGAGCAGTTGCGCGAGTTTCTCAAGCGCATAGAGCACGTGCGGATTCCCATTATCGCTGGCATCTGGCCGCTCGTCTCTTACCGCAACGCAGAGTTTCTACATAACGAAGTGCCCGGCGTGCGCGTCACGCCGTCCATCATCGAACGCATGCGCGTCGCTTCGGAAAAGAGCAAGGAGGCCGGGCGCGACGAAGGCTTGAAGATAGCGCGCGAATCCCTGCTCGAAGTGCGCGACCTGATACAGGGCGTGCAGGTCTCCGCTCCCTTCAACAACGTCCGCTATGCGCTCGAAGTCTTCGAAGTTCTTGACGAGTTCAAGCCGCACGCCGCACCCATCGGCTAACTCCATCCGTCCGAGATGATGTGATGCATCGTCGCTTCGAGCGTCGGGTACTGAAACTTGTAACCCGCTTCCTTTAATCTCAAAGGCTCGACGCGTGCGCTTGAGAGCAGCAGCGCGTCTGCGACTTCGCCGAAGGCGAGGCGTGCGGCAAACTTCGGCACGGCGAAGATAGTCGGGCGAGAAAGGGCACGGCCCAGCGTCTTTGTGAATTCCAGGTTGGTGACCGGCTGCGGCGAGACGACGTTGACAGGCCCGCGCAAGGTTTCCGTCTCAAGCACAAATAGAATCGCGCCCACAGCATCTTCGAGCGCGACCCAACTCATATACTGCTCGCCGCTCCCTAGCTTTCCTCCGACGCCGAGCTTAAAAGGCGTCAGCATCTTTTTCAGCGCGCCGCCCTTCGCCGTCAGAATCACACCGAACCGCAAATTGGCAACGCGTATTCCGGCTGTGGCCGCCGGTTGTGTCGCCAGTTCCCACTCGCGGCAGACTTCCGAGAGAAAGTCTTCACCCGAAGCGCTCTGCTCCGTCAACACTTCATCGCCGCGATCACCATAAAAACCTGTCGCCGAAGCACTGACGAGCGTGTGCGGCTTCTGCTTCAACCCGGCCAACGTCTCGCTCAGGAGGCGCGTGCCCTTTGCGCGGCTCTCGCGTATACGTTTCTTCTTCTCATCCGTCCAGCGACCTTCCGCTACGTTTTCGCCCGCGAGATGAACGGCAGCATCTATCCCTTCGAGGCCCTCCGCGTCAATTGTTCCCTGCTCCGGGTTCCAACTGATTTCACCGGCTGCCTTGTTTGCTGCTGAACGCACCAGCCTCAACACTTCATGGCCCTCGGCCTTCAAAGCGGGAAGTAAAGCAGTGCCGACGAGTCCTGATGCTCCGGTCACGATAATTTTCATGCGCTTCTCCTTTTAGCAGCGTGACGATAGCAAATTCGCGGAAGGTTCGACTACCTCAAAGTCTCTTATTTATCCTCTTTTTCTTCGTTAATAATTTTTTGGCCCTTCTCTTTTGCCGCAAAGTATGTACAATGCCGACTGTCAGCAATAAATTTAATAACGGCAGGCAGAAGTTTCGACCGTCCTATCTCGAAGTAATTCGCTCTCTGTTGCCTGCCGCTTTTTCTAAAACTAACGATTGCGCTTTGATGTTGCCCTTTGCGACCTGTCGAGTTTTTAAGGTCGCCCTCGCTGTATCAACCGCCGCCTGGTTGATGCAAACAAGACGGAGCCGCTAAGAGTGGTTCGCATTCGACCCTCTGCCATTTTCCTGCTGCTGGCGTTGGCTCTCAGCCTGTTCGGGCTGCGCTCTGCCCTTTCTCAATCGACGCCTCTGCGGCGTGTCACGAACACGACCGAAGAGGGCATCAACATCAATCCTTCTTTAAGCGGCGACGGGCGACGCATCGTTTTTGAATCAACGGAAGACGTGGCGCGTGCGGGCGGCGCTGGCGGCTTCCGCGCGATTCGCGCAGACATTGGCGCTTCGACTTTCAGCTTGAGCCAGTTGGGCGCGACACGCGCGCCCGCGCCCGGCATCTCGCAGGACGGCTCGCGCATCGCCTTCGCTTCCAACAACGATCCCATCGGCGCAAACGCAGACCACAACTCCGAAATCTTCTACGTCAACGGCTCGACCCTACAGCAGATAACCAACACTTCGCCGGGCGACCCCACGCAGCGAGCGCGCAACGGCAACTTTCTTCCGTCGCTTTCCGATGACGGGCGCTACATAGCCTTTTCATCCAATCGCGACCTTGCGAATCTCAACGCCGACGCCAACTTTGAAATCTTCATCTACGACACCCTCTCTGGAAGCTTCGCGCAACTAACGAGTAGCTTCGGCATCGTCGGCTCAACCGACGCGAAGATTAGCGGCAACGCCGCGCAGGTCGCCTACATTAGAGACAACGGCACAAGCCCCGGCGCTGCCAGCCGCGACCTCATACTGCAACCACGCACGGGCGGCGCGCAGAGCATTATCGCAGACGACATCGGCAATCTCTCTTTAACCTACGGTCGTGCTATCAGCGACGACGGCACGCGCGTCGTTTACAGCGGCGAGTCCGCTCCCGGCATTAATCAGGTCTTCGTCTTCGACCGTCGCGGCAATTCGACACGACAGATAACACGTCTGCCAGCGCCCTTAAGTTCAGCGCCGGACGTGCCGCTGCACCCGACCATCAGCGGAGACGGCTCGCGCATAGCCTTCGCCACGCGCCGCACCGTCAACTCAGACCTTCCCAACGGCGACCGCAGCATAGAGCTTTACACTTTCGATTTGCCGACCGGACAGGTCGCGCGCGTCACGGATGTGCCGGAGCGTGAAGCAGACGGCTACAACGGCTCTAACCTTGTGACGGAAGTCGTCTCGTCTCTGAATGACGACGGCACGCTCGTCGCGTTCAACTTCCCTCGCCTGCTCTCCGGCGCTGTCGCAGATGCCGTTTCCGCCAATAACTCTGAAATCTATATTTCGGGAACAGCCACGCGCCCGCAGTTCGGCACGCTCATCATTCTCAACGGCGCATCGTTTGGCAACGAGCCTGCGACGGAAGAAGCTGTTGCGCCCGACAGCATCGCCGTCGCGCAGGGCGGCGCTCTCGCCGAAGATACCATTCACGCTGAGCGACAGCCGGACGGAACTTTCCCACGTAACGTTGGCGGCACGACCGTCACCGTCAATGGCCGCGCGGCGCAAATCTTCTTCGTCTCGCCGACGCAGGTGAATTTCCTTGTTCCGGCGGAAACGGAAATCGGCGACGCTTTGGTCGTAGTCACCAACTCGGAAGGCTTCCAATCGCGCGGCACAATAGAAGTGCGACGCGGCGCTCCCGGCGTCTTTACATTTAACGGCGACGGCACAGGCGAAGGCGTCATTCTGGATGCGACCACGCTCCAACGCGGCCCCTTTGACCCGACGAGCGGCAACCTGCGCCTCATCATCTTCGCGACGGGCGTGCGCAATGCTTCGACTGTCACGGTCAGGGCTGGCGGGCAATTGTTGACCGTCGAATCCATCACGCGCTCGCCAGACATGCCGGGCATGGACGAAATAAACGTCCTTGTTCCGTCTGACCTGCGCGGCGTGGGCGAGGTTGACTTAGTCGTTCGCGCCGATGGCCGCGACAGCAACCCTGTCAAGATAACCTTTGAGGGCACTGCGCGCCGCGACATCGTTATCAACGAAGTGCTGGCAGACCCGCCCGACGGCATTGCTGGCGACGCTAACCGCGACGGCGTGCGCGATGGAACGGATGACGAGTTTGTCGAACTCGTCAATGCTTCCGGCCACGACATAGACATCAGCGGCTACCAGCTTTTCACGCGCAGCACTACGGGCGCAAACGATATTCTGCGCCACACCTTTGCGGCGGGCACTATCTTCCCGAACGGCGGCGCTATCGTCGTCTTCGGCGGCGGCGCGTTCAATCCGAACAATCCTGCTTTCGGCGGCGCGCAGGTCTTCGCGGCCTCCGAAGGCGGCCTTTCGTTGACCAACTCGGGCGGCGTCGTAACTTTGAAAGAGTCTACGGGCGCGCTCGTTCAAATCTTCTCTTACGGCGGCACGACCGGCCTCAACGGCGGCAACAACCAATCCTTAACGCGCTCGCCGGACATCACAGGCGGCTTCACCCTGCACAAGACCGCCGACGGCAGCGAAGGACGCGCCTATAGCCCCGGCACGCGCGTCAACGGCACGCCCTTCGTCGTGCAGGCAATCGCCCGCATCGAAGTCTCGCCAGCGTCTGCGACGATTGGCACGGGCGCGCACCTGCAATACACTGCCACCGCCTTCGATGCCAACAACCAACCCATCCCCGGTGTGCTCTTCACCTGGACTTCGAGTAATCCGGCGGTGGCGACGATTGACCAGAACGGACTGGCAACAGGCGTCTCTGCGGGAACAACGCAAATCCGCGCCTCCGCGCGCGGCGTGCAGTCAGCACCCGCGACGCTGACAGTCGTTTTTGTCGAGCGCGTTCTGACGCGTATTGAGGTCACGCCCGCTTCCGCCACAATTCCCATTGGCGGCACGCAACAGTTCACGGCCACAGCCTTCGACCAATTCGATAACGAGATGCCGGGCGTTGTTTTCACCTGGGAGTCAACGAATCAGAACGTTGCGACAGTAGATCAAAACGGACTTGCGACGGGCATCGGTCAGGGCACGACAACGATTAGGGCCAGCGCGCAGAATGTGACCGGCAGCGCGACGCTCAACGTCGTCGCGGCAACCTTCGTCATCAACGAAGTGCTGGCAGACCCGCCCGGCAGTGCTGAGACAGATTTGCAGGGCGACGCTAATCACGACGGCGTACGCAGCGCCAGCCAGGACGAGTTTATAGAATTCGTCAACGCTTCGAGCGTAGCGCTCAACATCTCCGGCTGGACTGTTCGCACGCACTCGGCCACCGACCCGACCGAGCGTATTCGTCATACCTTCGCCGGGGGCAGCACACTGCCAGCGGGCGCTGCACAGGTCGTCTTCGGCGGCGGCAGCTTCGACCCCGCTAATCCTGTTTTCGGTTGCGCGCAGGTAGTCAAAGCCTCTTCCGGCAGCTTGTCTCTGACCAACGGCGGTCTGACGATTATCGTGCGCGATGCTTCGGGCAATCTCATCGCGCAGTTTACCTATGGCGGAGAGACGGGCCTCAACGGCGGGAACAACCAATCGCTGACACGCTCGCCTGACATCACGGGTGAATTCGTACAGCACACGACCGCCGCCGGGGCAAACGGCAAGGCATTCTCTCCCGGCGTCAAGGTGGACGGCACTCCGTTTGGCAATTGTCCGGGTATCCTGACCAGCATTACCATCTCACCCGCTTCGGCCAGCGTCGTCGTGGGCCAAACCACACAGTTCACCGCTCAAGCCTTCGACCAGTTCGGTCGCCCGGTGACCAATGTCACTATCACTTTCGCATCGAGCAACACGAACGTCGCTACTATCGACGGCGTGACAACCAACCCGACAACGGGCGTTGCGACGGCGACTGTGACGGGTCGCAACATAGGGACGACGGAAATCACAGCCACCGCAACGGACGGCACGACGACGGTTGTGAGCGGCCCTGCGACGCTGACTGTCACAACGCCGCCGCCCGTAGTGACGAGCATCGTTGTGTCGCCTCCTTCAGCGACCATTAATCGCGGCGGCACGCAGCAGTTCACCGCCACGGCCTTTAATCAGGGCAATCCTGTCTCAGGTGTGACCTTCACGTGGACATCGAGCAACCCTGCGGTAGCAACGGTTGACCAGAACGGACTGGCAACAGGTGTGGGCATCGGGACGGTGACTATTACGGCGACGGCCAACAATGGCACGGGCGGAACAGTTTCAGGGCAAGCGACCTTGAACGTGCAAGTGCCTCTCGTTATCAATGAGATACTGGCTGACCCGCCGGGCAGCGCGACGACCGACTTGATTGGGGATGCGAACCGTGATGGAGTGCGTGATGGTGATGATGACGAGTTTGTAGAGTTAGTTAACAACTCTAACGCTCCTGTAGACATCTCCGGTGTCGTCATCGCTGACAGTACGAATAACCGCTTCACGTTCCCTGCGGGAACTATCTTGGCGGCTGGTCGTGCGGTGGTTGTCTTCGGCGGTGGCACTCCGCCCGTTGATGACCCAGCCTTCGGTGGCGCGCTCGTCTTAACGACAAGCTCGCTCGGCCTGGCTAATAGCGGCGACACCGTTACGGTCAAGTTGGCTGTCGCTGGCACTGACGTAATCATTGCCACGCAGACTTACGCCGCAGAGGGAGGCGGCAACCAATCGCTGACACGCTCGCCTGATATCACGGGCGCGTTCGTCCAGCACACAACCGCAACCAACGCGGCAGGCCGGGTCTTCTCGCCGGGCACGCGTGTTGATGGCACTCCGTTTGGCTCTCCGCCCATCACGCGCATTGAGATCACACCTGCGAGCGCCACCATTAACGCGGGCCAGACGCAGACCTTCACGGCGCGTGCTTTCAGTAATGTGGGCGGCCCTGAAATCGAAGTCCTGAACGTTTCCTTTATCTGGGATTCGTCAGACCCGACCGTGGCGACCGTCTCGCCTGTGACGGGCAGGACGACTGTTGCGATGGGGCTGGCCGGTGGAACGACGACGATTCGCGCGCAGGCTGGCGGGCAGCAAGGCACGGCCACTTTGAACGTCGTCGCGCTGCCTATTGTACGCATAGAGGTGACGCCGACTTCCGCCACGATTCCCGTCGGCGGCACGCAGCAGTTCACCGCACGCGCCTTCGACCAAAACAATAATCAGATTCCGGGCGTCACCTTCACTTGGACATCGAGCAATACAAATGTAGCGACCCTTGACCAGAACGGACTGGCGACGGGCGTGGGTGTGGGCACGACCTTCATCACGGCATCTTCGGGCAGCGTGACGAGCAATCAGGCGACGCTCAACGTCGTCGCGGCGACCTTCATCATCAACGAAGTGCTGGCAGACCCGCCCGGCAGCGCCGAAACGGATTTGCAGGGCGACGCTAACCAGGATGGCGTGCGTAGTGCGAGCGACGACGAATTTATAGAGTTTGTTAACGCATCGAACGCGACGCTCAATCTCTCCGGCTGGACTGTTCGCACGCTCTCCACAAATGGTACGACCGAGTCTATACGCCATACCTTCGCCGACAACAGCACGCTGGCTGCAGGCAGGGCGCAGGTCGTCTTCGGCGGCGGCAGCTTCGACCCCGCCAATCCAAACTTCGGCTGCGCACAGGTCGTCGAAGCCTCCTCCGGTGGACTATCTCTGACCAACGGCGGTCTGACGATTATCGTGCGCGATGCTTCCGGCAATCTGGTCGCGCAGTTTACTTACGGCGGCACGACCGGCCTCAATGGCGGCAACGATCAATCCCTGACGCGCTCGCCTGACATCACAGGGGCGTTTGTACAACACACGGCGGCTGCCAACTCAGGCGGCAGAAGATTCTCGCCCGGTTTGAAGGTGGATGGAACTCCGTTTGGCAATTGTCCGGGTATCCTGACCAGCATCACTATCGCGCCCACAACTAAGAGCATTGCTGTGGGCCAAACGACGCAGTTCACCGCTCAAGCCTTCGACCAGTTCGGTCGTCCGCTGACCAATGTCACCATCACTTTTGCTTCCAGCAATACGAACGTCGCCACTGTTGACAGTGTGACGACCAACCCGACGACGGGTGTTGCGACGGCGACTGTGACGGGTCGCAACCTGGGGACAGCGGAAATCACAGCCACCGCGACGCAGGGCGCAATAACGCTGGTGAGCGACCCGGCGACGCTCACTGTCACGCCGCCGCCGCCTGTGGTCACGAGCATCGTTGTGTCGCCTTCTTCGGCCACCATTAATCGCGGCAACACGCAGCAGTTCACCGCCACGGCATTTAATCAAGGCAATCCTGTTGCTGGTGTCACTTTCACGTGGACATCGAGCAACCCTGCGGTGGCGACGGTTGACCAGAACGGCTTGGCGACGGGTGTGGGCATCGGGACGGTGACCATCACGGCGACGGCTGACAACGGCACTGGCGGGACGGTTTCGGGTCAAGCGACTTTGAATGTGCAAGTGCCGCTTGTTATCAATGAAATCCTGGCGGATGTTCCGGCAGATAATGCGGCGACGACCACTGTGGTTGAAGGAGACGCTAACCGCGACGGCGTACATGACAGCGACGATGACGAGTTCATAGAGTTAGTCAACAACTCTAATGCTCCGGTCAATATTTCAGGCGTGATAATCGCCGACAGTACGAGCAACCGCTTCACGTTCCCAGCTAATACTATCTTGGCGGCGGGTCGTGCGGTTGTCGTCTTCGGCGGTGGGACACCGCCCGCGAATGAGCCTGCGTTTGGCGGCGCGTTAATCTTCACTACAAGCTCGCTCGGTCTGAATAACACTGGCGACACAGTCACCGTTAAGCTGCCTGTCGCTGGCACAGACGTAGTGATTGCCACGCACACTTACGGGTCTGAAGCCGGTGCTGACCAATCAATAACGCGCTCACCGGATATTACAGGCGCATTCGTCAGGCACTTGGACGCGACCAACGCTGCGGGTCGTGTCTTCTCTCCGGGCACGCGTGTTGACGGCACACCGTTCGGTTCGCCGCCCATCACGCGCATTGCCATTACTCCGCTGACGGCAACGATTGATACCGGACAGACGCAGACCTTCACGGCGCGCGCCTTCAGCAACACGGGCGGGCCTGAAGTTGAAGTCTTTAACGTCTCCTTTATCTGGGAATCGTCTGACCCGACGAAAGCCAGCGTTTCGCCTGTGACGGGCAGGACGACCGTGGCGACGGGGCTGGCCGGAGGGACGACGACCATTCGCGCGCGGGCCGGAGGGCAACTGGGCACAGCAACGCTGACAATCAGACCTGTCGTGGCTTCAATCGAATTGACGCCCGCGTCTGCCACCATCAGCGCCAACAGCACGCAGACTTTCACGGCGACGGCACGCGAAGCCAACGGCACGGCCATTCCCAACATCACGTTCACGTTCTCGCTGCGCAATCCTTCGCCTGCTAATGCCGCGACCATCACGGCGACCACCGCCAACACCGTCACTGTGCGCGGCAACGTTCAGGGCAGTGTGACAGTCGTTGCCAGCTACACTCGGCCCAGCGATGGAACGGTCTTCGAAGACACCTCGCTGCTCACGATTACTCCGCCGCAGCCAGTAGTGACGAGCATCGTTGTGTCACCCTCTACGGCGACGATTAATCGCGGCAACACGCAGCAGTTCACCGCCACGGCATTTAATCAGGGCAATCCTGTTGCTGGTGTCACTTTCACGTGGACATCGAGCAACCCTGCGGTGGCGACGGTTGACCAGAACGGACTGGCAACGGGTGTGGGCATCGGGACGGTGACCATCACGGCGACAGCAGATAATGGCTCAGGCGGAACAATTTCCGGGCAGGCAACACTAACGGTGCAAGTGCCGCTCGTGATTAACGAAATTCTCGCTGACCCACCGGGCGCTGTGGCGACTGACTTAATCGGCGATGCGAACCGCGACGGCGTGCGCGACGGCGACGATGATGAGTTTGTAGAATTGGTCAACAACTCTAACGCTTCGGTTGACATCTCCGGCGTTATCATCGCGGACGCGACGAGCAACCGCTTCACGTTCCCCGCTAATACGATACTGGCAGCGGGTCGCGCCGTCGTCATCTTCGGCGGCGGCACTCCGCCTGCCAATGACCCGGCCTTCGGCGGCGCGTTAATCTTCACTACAAGCTCGCTCGGTCTGAATAACACTGGCGACACAGTCACCGTCAAGCTGCCCGTCTCCGGCACTGATGTTGTGATTGCAACGTACACTTACGGGGCTGAAGCCGGTGTTGACCAATCCATAACGCGCTCGCCTGACATCACTGGCAGCCCACTCGTCAAGCACTTAGACGAAGTACCCAACGCGCAGGGGCGTCGTTTCTCGCCGGGCACGCGTGTTGACGGCACGCCTTTCGGCTCGCCCGCTATCACGCGCATCGAGGTTACTCCGGCATCTACGACGATTAAGGTCGGGCAGACACAAACTTACACGGCTCGTGCTTTCAGCAACGTGGGCGGGCCTGAAGTTGAAGTCCTGAATGTTTCCTTTATCTGGGATTCGAGTGACCCAAGTGTAGCGACCGTCTCGCCTCTGACGGGCAGGACGACCGTGGCGACGGCTTTGAAGCCGGGCATAACTACGATTCGCGCGCGGGCGGGCGGGCAGCAAGGCACGGCTCAACTGACAGTCACCGCCGATGTCGCTTCGATAGAGTTGACGCCTGATACCGCTACTATTAGTGTGGGCGGCTCGCAGACCTTCACAGCCGTAGCCCGCGACGTGAACGGCAACGCTATCCCGAACATCACGTTCACGTTCTCTCTGCGTAATCCTTCGCCCGCCAACGCAGCGACTATCACTGCGACCACGGCCAACACGGTCACTGTGCGCGGCGACAACGCGGGGTCTGTGACGGTCGTCGCCAGCTACACGCGCCCCAGCGACGCAGTGGTCTTTGAAGACACGTCGCTGCTGACAATCAATCCGCCGCCTCCGGTTATCACAAGCGTTGTGGTGTCGCCATCTTCGGCGACGATTAATCGCGGCAACACGCAGCAGTTCACCGCTACGGCCTTCGACCAGAATAACCAGCCCGTCGCGGGCGCAGTCTTTACGTGGACATCGAGCAATACGGCGGTAGCGACCATTGACCAGAACGGCTTGGCAACGGGTGTTGGCATCGGCACAGTCACCATCACGGCGACGACTGACAACGGCACGGGCGGGACGGTTTCGGGTCAAGCGACTTTGAATGTGCAAGTGCCGCTTGTTATCAATGAAATCCTGGCGGATGTTCCGCTGGATAATGCTGCGACCGCAGATGTCATTGAGGGAGACGCTAACCGCGACGGCGTGCGTAATGACGATGACGACGAGTTTGTAGAGTTGGTCAACAACTCCAACGCTCCGGTTGACATCTCCGGCGTCGTGATTACCGACGCGACGAACGCCGCGACTTCGCGCTTTACGTTCCCCGCTAATACTATCTTGGCAGCGGGTCGCGCTGTCGTTGTCTTCGGCGGTGGGACACCGCCCGCGAATGACCCTGCGTTTGGCGGCGCTTTGATATTCACCACCACGTCGCTGAGTCTGAACAACACAGCCGATACGGTCACGGTCAAGCTGTCCGTCTCCGGCTCGGACGTTGTGATTGCAACGTACACTTATGCGGCTGAGGCCAATGCTGACCAGTCTATAACGCGCTCGCCGGACATCACCGGCAACCCGCTTGTTCAGCACACGACGGCGGCGAACGCGGATGGCCGGGTCTACTCGCCGGGCACGCGCGTTGACGGCACGCCCTTTGGCTCGCCCGCTATCACGCGCATCGAAGTCACCCCGGCGACCGCAGCGATTGATGTCGGCCAGACGCAAACCTTCACGGCTCGTGCTTTCAGTAATGTCGGCGGCCCTGAGATAGAAGTCCTGAACGTCTCCTTTATCTGGGATTCGTCCGACCCAACTGTAGCGACGGTCGCGCCGACGACGGGCAGGACGACCGTGGCGAAGGCTCTGAAAGCTGGCAGCACAACAATCAGGGCGCGTGCGGGCGGGCAACAGGGTACGGCCACCTTGACCGTCAACGCGCCGCCTCCCGTTCTGACGACCATCGAAGTGACGCCCACTTCCGCCAACATCACCGTCGGCGGTACGCAGCAGTTCACCGCCACAGCCTTCGACCAGAACCATAACGTGATGCCGGGCGTCACCTTCACGTGGGCGTCGAGCAATACGAATGTAGCGACGATTAACCAGAGCGGTCTGGCGACCGGTGTTGGTGTGGGCACGACCTTCATCACTGCATCCTCCGGCGCTGTCACCAGCAATCAGGCGACGCTCAACGTCGGCAGCGTCGTGCCACCGCAGCCGACAGCCGGGCAGGTCATCATCAACGAGGCGCTCGTCGCTTTCGCCACCTCCGCGACGCAGGTACGCAACGACTTTATAGAGCTTTTCAACACGACGGCTCAGGCGTTGGACATCAGCGGCCTTGTCATCTCGTTCCGTGGGCCGGGCAACGTCAGCACCGTCAGCACGGTCACGCTGCCCGGCGCGGTCGGCAGCGGCACGACTATCATTCCAGCCAACGGCTACTTCCTCATCGTCAACGGCCCTGAAACTTTCGGCGTCACGGCAGACTTCAACGCGACACTATCACCAAACACTGGCCTTGACCTGAATAACACTACTGGCGGCATCAAGATTGAACTCAACGCGGTGAAGCTTGATGGCCTCGCTTATCAGGGCGGCGCGACGCCTCCCGCCGCACCGTTCAATACCTACGGCGAAGGAACTATTCTAGTCTTCGCCAGCGGCACGACCAACGACCTGATACGCAGCCCGAACGCCACCGATACGGGCAACAACGCGACAGACTTCCGGCGCAACGGCACTGCCGCCTCCGTCACGCCGAAGGCTGCAAATCCACCGCCGCCGCCGACGCCTCTAATAGAAGATTTCTAAACACACGAGCATGAAAGAGATACTATCGGGCGGGTCGAACGACTTGCTGGGCGCTTCTTTGAAATGAAGCCGTAGTGTGCTGTGAGCTAACCGTGCGCTGGCCTCAGGCAGATAGTCTTATTTTAATTTCAGCGTCTCGATTTGTTCTGTAGTTGTTTTCTTCACAGAGTTTATGACTATCAAATACGTTCTGCCGTTTAATAAGACCGAATAGGCGAAGTCTGTTTTCGCATTTGGCTTCCAGTCCTTTAATTCGGTAAATGCTTTTTTTAGAAGCTCAAGTTTTCTTTTATTGTCTGTTGCTATAAAGACTACTTTAGTGCTTGGCGTGTTCGCCATTTTTTCAATAGAACTTTCAGTAATACCTTCTTTTTGCTCGACCATTGAGAGATATGGAAATTTTCGGTTGATGATCTTAAAGTCTTCCGCATTGTCCGTGAGGACATACCTGCCCGACATTATAAAGTCTAAATCTAAAAGCCAGCCCGAAAAGTTATCGTCAAAAATTTTGATGTAATTATCTATAAACGCTTTATCAAGAGGCCGCTGTTTTTCGATATAGTCTGTGACGAGCGGGTAAATCTTTTTCGCCATCAGGTTAATGTATTTCGAGTTATACCAATTCCCCTCATTCAAGTGGCCTTTCAGTTTGCCGGACACATAGCCGTTGGCTAATGCGGTTGCCAGAGATTCATCCAGCAGTACCCCGGAAGCATAACGAGCGCTTTTGGAAGGATTAGATTTAATCCATTGAGCTATCTCTTTCTTTAAAGCCAGAGATTGTTCGTCGTGTAAAATGTGGAAAAGCTCGTGAAACATGACGCTCAACAGACCATTGTAGTCTGTTAAGGTCGTAGGTATCGCGCTCTCCGCGTAATTAGCATAGACGGTTGCCGTAAATCCTCTTGAATTGGGTAAAGGGTAAAATATAAAGTTAAATGGAACGGAATTATCCCATGAAGAGTTGTAAAACTTTAATCCGACGTTGAAATAAGAAGGCATGTTTGTTGAAGCAATCAGATTTTTAAGCTCACTTAACTGCTGCTCAAACTTTTCTCTATTGGGCTGGTAAACCAACTCCTGATAAACGGGCGTCAATTCAGTCAAAATCGAAGCCAGTTTGAAGAGATTCTCATTCGGGATAATACTGAGCGAACTGATTTTAAAATCATTGATTGTCTGGCTATTTATCAAATTCTTTTTGAGCAAGAGCCACGTCGAACCTGCTTGTTTCCCAGTACCCATGTATTCCGTGTATTCGTATGTGTAGTCAATAGTCAATGAATCAAATTCTGCGATCAGCATTTGATATTTCTGCTGATTGAATCTGGAACTGTTGAATAATTGTCTAAAGGGATTTGCCGGAGGAGCGTTTGAAGACAGATTATGCAGAAAATTAAGGACTGCTAACGGCTCGGAAAATTTGACCCGGAAATTAAGCTCTTGGCCCAAAGCAGGTGAAGAACGAGTCTGCGCCATACAGAGATTCAGCGCTCCTGTAGACGCCAGCAGAATAACGAGAATTATTTGCACCCTGCATGCTTTCACGCCTGTCTCCTCCTGTTCGATAAATCCAGGTCTTGCGCCCAAAGCCTTGCGACGAGAAGATATTTACTTAATAAACTCTATCAAGTAATATTTGTTCCCGGAAATTAACGGTCAGCGCCCAACAAACATTCCGTGTCAGACATGATGATTAAAAAATGCTTCGGCCTCTTTGCCGTCTCGACTTTCATCGTCCTTTGTGCGGCGAGCACGTTCGCGCAGGCGGGTTCATGGCAGCAGGTCGGGAAGACAGGCGAGTGGAAAAACACCATCGCGATGACGGCGATGAATGGTGAACTGTGGACGGTCGAGAGCGACGGCTCGCTTTACAGAACAGACAAGAACGGTAACTGGCGACAGGTCGGCGCAGCGGGCGAATGGAAGAACACACTGTTCATGGTCGCGCTCGACGGCTACCTGTGGAGCATCGAAAGAGGCGGCACGCTCTATCGCACGATGAAGAACGGCCAGTATGAGCGCGTCGGCGAGGCGGGCGCGTTTCAGAACACGATTGGCCTGACGGCCCTCGACGGCGAGCTTTGGACGATTGAAACTGACGGCACGCTCTATCGCACAGACAAGCAGGGCCGCTGGCGTCAGGTCGGGAAGACAGGCGATTGGAAGGACACCATGTTTTTAGTCGGCACGGGCGGCTATCTCTGGACAATAGAGAGAAACGGCGACCTCTACCGCACGGACAAAAACGGCGTCTACCAACTCATAGGCAAATCCGGCGACTGGAAAAACACCGCCGCCCTCACAACCATTGACGGCGAACTCTGGACTATCGAAACGGATGGCACGCTCTATCGCACAGCCACCCAATAACCGCCCTCTCTAAAACACAAAAACCGGAAATTTGAGAAAATAGCTCGGAGGTTGAGCCTTTTAGCTCGGAGGTTAAGGCTTTTAGCTCGAAGCTCCGAGCTATTTTCCCGACAGGCCGAGCTTTTTTCTCGAAAACACGAACAAATTTTGTCAATCATCCGACAAAATTTGTCGGAAGTCCGAGCTATTTACTCTAAGTTCCGAGCTATTTTGTCGGACGTTGAGGATATTTTCTCGGCAACATCGAGCTTTTAGCTCGAAGTTTCAGGCTTTTAGCTCGGAGGTTCGAGTTATTTGCTCGAACGTTGAGGCTTTTAGCTCGGAGCTTCGAGAAAATAACCTCAACGTTGAGGCTTTTAGCTCGAACCTCCGAGCTAAAAGCCTCAACTTCCGACAAATTTTGTCAGTCATCCGACAAATTTTGTCAATTGTCCGAGCTATTTGCTCGAACGTTCGAGCAAATAGCCTCAAGCTCCGAGCTAAAAGCCTGAAGCTCCGAGCTAAAAGCCTCAACGTTCAGGAAAAAAGCCTCAATGTTCGAGCTAAAAGCCTGAACGTTCGGGAAAATAGCTCGAAACTTCGAGCCAAAGGGCTAGAGCGCCTCTCAAATTGGTGCAAGTGGCTCAGAATGAAGCCTTTAGGCTATTATCAAAGGCGCGCGGGCGGCGTGTGCTGTCGCAGGGGTTCGCCTTTAAGTGAGGACATTGATAGAGTTAGCTCATTTCTGCCTTGCAAATTCGACTAAATCCCACAGATTACCGTACAAATCCGCGAAGACTGCAACCGTGCCGTAGTCCTCGGTTTTCGGCTCTCTGACAAATTTAATCCCGCGCGACTGCATAGTCTTATAGTCGCGCCAGAAATCGTCGGTTTTCAGGAACAAAAACACTCGCCCGCCCGTCTGGTTTCCGATGCGGCTTCTTTGCTCGTCGCCGACCCCTTTAGCCAGCAGCAGGCAACATTCTTCCGCCCCTTTAGGCGCGACTAAGACCCAGCGCTTTGTCTCGCTTTGAGGCGTATCTTCGATGAGTGTGAAGTCTAATTTCTCTGTATAGAATTTGATGGCCTCGTCATAGTCGTCCACGACCAAAGCGATATGCACGATGCTCTGTTTCATGCTTTATTTATAGACAGGCGGGCAAGGTTTATTGATGCCCTTGTGAGAATCGCTGCCGGGCTTTTATTTAATCGTTCCCGCGAGCGGGCTTGAGGCGCTGGCGTAGAGGCGCTTGGGCATCCGCCCTGCAAGATAAGCGTGGCGGCCCGCTTCGATTGCCAGCCGCATCGCCGTCGCCATCCGTGCTGCATCCTGCGCTTCGGCAATCGCCGTGTTCATCAATACAGCGTCCGCGCCCAACTCCATCGCAATCGCCGCGTCGCTCGCTGTTCCCACACCCGCGTCAACAATAATCGTAGCTTCCGGCAACTGCTCGCGCATGATACGAAGGTTCGCAGGGTTCTGTACGCCCAGGCCCGAACCTATGGGCGCGGCCAGCGGCATCACCGCCGCGCAGCCCGCGTCCAAGAGTTTCTTTGCCATAATCAGGTCGTCTGTAAAATATGGCAGCACCGTAAAACCCTCTCGCACCAGCACGCGCGCAGCTTCTAACGTCTGCTCGTTATCAGGAAAGAGCGTTGTCTGGTCGCCGATGACTTCCAGCTTGATTAAGTCTGTATTGAGCGCTTCACGCGCCAGCCGCGCCGTGCGTATGGCATCCTCCGCGGTGTAGCAGCCCGCAGTGTTCGGCAGGATAACCAGCGACGAATCCAGATGATCCAGGAAAGACTCCGTGCTGCGATCCGTCAGCGGCACGCGCCTGACCGCCACCGTCACCATCTCTGCGCCCGAAGCCCTGTGCGCCGCCTTCATCTCATCATAACTGCGATATTTACCCGTGCCGATAATCAACCGCGACGTAAAAACACGCCCCGCAATCTCAAACTTTTCCTGCTCTGATCGAACTGCTGTTGACATTTTTCCCTTAACTCTTTCCTCAATTTAATACTTCGACTTTACACCCGAATGAGTCTAAAAAAAAGTGATTCGGAAGAGCAGAATTCAGGAGTCAGTATCCAGAAGCCAGAATAAGAGACTGAAACAGTTTTTCTTTATATTCTGATTTTCTTTTCTTCTGACTCCTGACTTCTGGATTCTGAATTCTGCTTTACCGCCCCGCCTCCGACGAAGTGGACAATCTCTATGCGGTCGCCTTCCGCCAAGGTGATGAGCGGCCAATCGGCGCGGCGCACGACTTCGCGATTACGCTCAAGGGCCAGGCGTTCGGGTGCGAGCGCCAGTTGCCTGACCAAATCGTCGAGCGTCGCGCCCTGTTCGACTTCGCGTGCTTCCCCGTTGACTTCGATTCGCAAGGATTCGATAGACCTCTGTTTAGGTGGGCAGGATGATGCGCCGCAACTCTGCATCCTGGCTGCCGACGACCGCGCGTATGAGGATGGCCGCGCGGCCCGAAGCAAAGCGCGGCAGCGTCGTAAAGACAACCGCGATTCCGTCGCGGTCTGTCATCGCCGTGCAGATTAACGGGCGAAAAGTTGTGCCTAAAACCTTGACCGTCACCGGAGCATTATAAACGCCATCGTCTTCTCCGCCCGGCCCACGGCTCACACGTATGCGTAGCGCTATCACGTCACCGGCATGAAAATCATGGTCGTCCAACAGTTCAAGGTTTAATTCCTGCTCCGCTTCGGCGCGACCCGTCGGCGCGAAATTTTCAACGGGCGCAGGACGCATCACAATGGGCGCAGGTGCACTTCGCAGCGGCTTGGGCGCGGGCGGCGGCGGAGTGTAAGGAATGGGCTTTGCGACGGGGGCGGCGACGGGCTGCGTCTCCGCTTTACTGGCAGGCACGGGCGGCTCGCTGACGATTGCCGCAGGCTCGCTCTTGACAACTGGCCGCAATTCTTCCTTGCGTTGTTCCTCTTTCTGTTCAGCCTTCTGCGCCGAACGCGCGCCAGCCTCGCGCCTGCTCATTAACTTCAATTCGTCTATGCGACCGGCGCGAATCGCGGCGCAGATTAACTTGTGTTGTCGTTGCAGCCGCTCGGCCAGAGCCTTCTCGCTAAAACCGCTGGCGATGAGGTCTTCGTATGTTGAGCGCTTGCTGGCGAGAATCGCGCCGCCGGAGTAGACCAGCGAGAGGAGCAGCGGCGAATCCAGGCCCTTGTCCTCGGTCTGCACATGATACGTCACGCCGTCATGCTCTATGTCGGTATTGAAGCCAGTTATCACGACCGTTTGCTTTCATCCCCTGCAATCCGCTTCCGGGGGCGGCGAAAAGTGTTCGGGTGGGACTACCTTGAACAGTAGCACAAGCTTTTTTCAGCGGTCAATCTCCTTCCAGAAAAGGGTGCTGTCGAGGGCTTAAGTCAAGCTTGACACAGGCAATTGCTTGCACTACGATGACTTTGTACCATGATTCTCAATCTCTCGGACTAGCCTCTGAACGCCCTCACAGCGAGGGAGGATTTCGGAGGGCGGCGCAGGCTTTTTGGGTGGCTTTATGTCAAACTTTGCCCTGAAAGATTATCTGCCGATCCTGTTGATGTTCATTGTCGCGGCGGGCTTTGCCGTGACGAACGTGCTGCTCTCGCAACTCGTCGGGCAGCGCAAGTCAACACGGACGAAGCTCATGCCCTACGAGTGCGGCAAAGACCCCGTCGGCTCAGCGCGCGAGCGTTTCTCGGTCAAGTTTTACCTGATCGCGATGATCTTCATTCTGTTTGACATTGAAGTCATCTTCCTGATTCCGTGGGCCGTCGTCTTCAAGAGCTTTGCCGCCGCCAGCCCCGAAATGCGCTGGTTGATTTACATAGAGATGATGTTATTCGTCGTGCTGCTCCTCGTCGGATACATCTACGTCGTCAGGAAGGGCGCTTTTGACTGGTCGGAGCGCGCACGCCACGAGGCGGAAGCCGAAGCACGCGCGCTGCATGATTTGGAACGAAAGCAGGAGGCGGAGCGGCGGGCCGCCTGAAAGCCCCTGTCGAAAGGATTTATTGTGGGACTCGAAAATAAAATCGCGGAAGCGTTGCCGGAAGTGCTGACCACCCGGTTTGATTCTTTGATTAACTGGGCGCGCAAGTCCAGCCTGTGGCCCGCGACCTTCGGGCTGGCCTGCTGCGCCATAGAGATGATGAACGCCACCTCTTCGCGCAACGATCTGGCGCGCTTCGGCTCGGAGGTCTTTCGGGCCAGCCCGCGACAGGCAGACGTGATGATTGTTTCGGGGCGCGTCTCGCGCAAGATGGCCCCGGTCTTACGACGCATCTACGACCAGATGCCTGAGCCGAAGTGGGTCATTTCGATGGGCGCGTGTGCGACTTCGGGCGGCGTTTTTGATAACTACGCCATCGTGCAGGGCGTCGATAAGATTGTGCCCGTAGACGTTTATATTCCGGGTTGTCCGCCGCGCCCCGAAATGCTGATTCATGCTGTCATGATGTTGCAGGACAAGGTGATGAAGGAATCCGCGCGCGACCGCAAGGATATTCCGGCGGAAGAGGCGCGCGAGGCCGTGCCGCCCGGAACGCTTCCAGGCTCCGGCATCTCGGCCACAAACGATGCCGCAGCGCAGGAGCAACCTTCGCGTCCCTACGCAATCGCATCCTGGAACGCGTCAAAGCATGAGCGCCGTCGCTCGTCTTAAACAGTCTGGAGTCTGAAGTCTTGAGTCAGGAATGTACCGGCGGACTCAAGACTCGTGACTCTAATTTAGGGAAAAGATATGGCGAATGAGGCTGAGAACAAGCAGGGCGCTGCGGACGCACAAGCAGAACCAACTCCAAGCAACGCTGTGACGCCGTCGCCGCTGGTGACGGCGTTGCAGCATGAGAATCCTGATTGGGTCGGCGAAGTAACGGAAGCTTTTGGCGAAATCACCGTCGTCGTGCCGCGAGAGAAGGTGGTTGAGATATGCCAATTTCTCAAGACCGCGCCGGGCCTTGAGTTCAACTTTTTGTCAGACCTCTGCGGCGCAGATCGCGGGCCTGAGGAAGAGCCGCGCTTTGAGGTCAACTATCATCTCTTCTCGATTAAGCATCATCATCGCCTTCGACTCAAAGTTTTACTCAACGACGATGATACGCACGTGCCGTCGGTGACCGGTGTGTGGCGTACGGCCAACTGGCACGAGCGAGAGACCTATGACCTGATGGGCGTCGTCTTTGACGGACACCCGGACTTGCGCCGTATCCTGTTGCCGGACGACTGGCAGGGCCACGCGCTGCGCAAAGATTTCCCGTTGCGCGGCTATGAACCGTATAGCCTGACCTGATTTTAGATTTTAGATTTTGGAATAAAAGTTGAGCGGTGATTCGACTTGAAGTCTTCAATCTAAAATCTAAAATCTAAAATTGAGAGATGAGTGCTTCAACGACAAATCTTCCGCCGCAGTTTGAGATAGTTGATCGTCCGCTGGATACGCAAATGACGATCTCTATGGGGCCGCAGCATCCTTCGACGCATGGCGTGCTGCGTCTTGAATTGGTGCTCGACGGCGAGATGGTCGTCAAGGCGACGCCCGACATCGGCTATCTGCACACGGGCATGGAGAAGCTCTTTGAGTATAAGAAGTACCAGCAAGGAATAGTCATCACAGACCGTATGGATTACCTGAATCCATTGGGGAACAACCTCGCTTACGTGATGGCGGCTGAAAAGCTTCTGGGGCTTGAGATTCCCGAACGCGCGCAAACGATTCGCGTGCTAATGTGCGAGTTGCAACGCATCGCCTCTCACCTTGTCTGGCTCGGAACACACGCGCTCGACATCGGTGCGATGACAGTCTTCTTCTACTGCTTTCGCGAACGCGAAAAGATTCTGAACCTTATCGAAGCCGCATCGGGCGGGCGTCTGACTCCTTCGTATTTTCGCATCGGCGGATTGATGATGGACTTGCCTTCGGGCTTTGAGCGGCGCGTCAAGCAGTTTACAGACGGCTTCCCTGCTTCGCTCGAAGAGTTTCACACGCTGCTTTCGGGCAACCGCATTTTTCAGAAACGCACGCAGGGCATCGGCTACATTTCCGCAGAGGATGCGATTGACTGGGGACTTTCGGGGCCGTGCCTGCGCGGCAGCGGAGTGGATTTGGACATCCGCCGCGCCAATCCTTACACGGGCTACGAGCATTACGATTTTGAAGTGCCCGTGGAAGCCGACTGCGATGTCTGGGCGCGCTACATGGTGCGCATGCGCGAGATGAAAGAGTCGCACAAGATAGTGTTGCAGGCTCTCTCTCGCCTTCAGCCCGGCCCGATTAAGGCAGACGCGCCGCACGTCGTCCTGCCCGACCGTGAAGCGATGAAGACACACATGGATGCGCTGATTCATCACTTCCTGATTGTGGCCGAAGGCTTTCGCGTGCCCGCAGGCGAGGTCTATCACGCAATCGAAGGCTCGAAGGGCGAACTCGGCGTCTACATGAAATCCGACGGTGGGCCAAAACCGAGCCGCGTACACGTGCGCGGGCCGAGCTTCATCAACCTTTCGGCTCTGCCGCAGATGGCCGAAGGCGAAATGGTCGCAGACGTTGTCGCCATCATCGGCTCGCTCGACATAGTGCTCGGAGAGATAGATAGATAGTTTTCAGTTTTCAGTTTCCAGCCAGAAGCCGGTTTCTGAAAACTGAAAACTAAAAACTGAACAATGAGTCAACAGTTTACACCGAACAATCCGCTGCCGCAGGAGGCGAAAGTCCCTGAGGAGATGGCCGTCTTTTCGCCTGAAGTGGAGGCAGAGATTGACGCGCATCTGGCGAAGTATCCGGTGAAGCGCTCGGCCATCCTGCCCTTGATGTTTATTGTGCAGCGCGAGCGCGGCGGCTATCTGGACCCGCCGGGCGTGGCTTATCTGGCAGACCGTCTCGGCGTGCGCATCACGGACATCTGGGAAGTGGCGACCTTCTACTCGATGATTAACACAGAGCCGGTCGGACGCTATCACATACAGATTTGCAAGACGCTCTCGTGCAAGATTATGGGCGAGCCGAAGATTACAGAGCATGTCTGCCGCAAACTCGGAATCCAGCCGGGCGAAACGACGCCGGACGGGCGTTTTTCGGTTTCACTGGTCGAGTGTCTTGGCTCTTGCGGGACTGCGCCGATGTTTCAGATCGGGTTTGATTATCACGAGAACCTGACCACAGAGAAAGTTGACGGGATTCTGGACGCGTTACCTTGAGCGATTGGGAGTAGCGGACATGAAAAAAGTCTTTCTCATCTTGCTCATCACGGCTTTCTGCTCGCTTGGCGCGCTTGGTCAGGAGAGCGGTAATCGCAATTACAATCGCAACACCAGTAGTCAAAGGACGCCCCCGAACACGGGCAATCTTTACGATAGCAACGGCCACTACATAGAAGCTTACGTCCTGTTGAACTCCGCGCCGGACGAGTTTGTCGCCGTCTTCGGTGTTGCGCAGGAAGGCTCAACAGCGGTCGAAAGCAACGAGAAGGTCAATGCGCTCATCGACCGTTTTCTCAGTTCAGCCGAAAGGCTCGGCATTAACCGTGGCAATACTTTCGTCGATTTTATCACGCAGAATCGCGTTTACAATTTCAGCCCGCCCGCTGATAACGTTATCCGCGAGACGCTCTCCGGCTTTGAAACGAAGAAGACCGTCGCCGTCCGCTACAGGGATAGAGCCGTGCTGGAAAAGCTTGTGACCGCCGCCGCGCAGGCTTCGATTTTCGATCTGATAAAAGTTGATTACATCATCAACGACATGACGAAGATTCGCACCCGCCTCTTTGAAGAGGCCGTTCGCGTCATCAAACAAAAGGAAGAGACTTACACGCGCATGCTGGGATTTACAATGAAGCGCTTTGCGATTTCTCAGGAGCTTTACAACACGTTCTACCCGGCAGAACTTTATCAAAGCTACACGGCTTACGAATCGGGCGCGGTTGACTCCGACTACAGTTCGTCAGGCAGGCGCGTCATACGCGAGCGCAAAAGCAGCACTTCCTATTTAGAGCCTCTCGACCGCAGCGCCTTCGACGCTGTTCTGACTCCGATAGGCATAGAGCCGGTGGTGCAGTCCACCTTGTATCTGAAAATGATTTATTCGCTGGCGAGATAAACCGGGATGATTTTGATTGTCAGCGATGCAAAGATTTAGATTATGCGGATAGAAGCCATCGGCTGCGAGCCACTGTTGCTCGCACGATTCAAATACGAAAACTCGCACACACTCAAAGTGGCGCGAGAGCACGGCGCTTACGAGGCGCTCAAGAAGGCGCTTGATACGATGACGCCGGACGACGTTATCGGCGAAGTCAAAAAATCATCTTTGCGCGGACGCGGTGGTGCTGGTTTTCCGACCGGCATGAAGTGGAGCTTCGTGCCGAAGGATTCGCCGAAGCCCAAGTACGTCGTCTGCAACGCCGACGAATCCGAGCCGGGCACTTTCAAAGACCGCTACCTGATGGAGCGCGACCCGCACCTGCTCATCGAAGGGATGTTACTCGCCGCCTACGCGCTCGGCTCAAAAGCCATCTATTGCTATACGCGCGGCGAGTACAAATACCTGATTGACATTATGGATCGCGCGATTGAAGAAGCGCGTGCCGCCGGGCTGGTCGGCGACAAAGTCTTAGGTAGCGGCTTTTCCTGCGAGGTCTACACGCACACGGGCGCGGGCGCTTACATCTGCGGCGAAGAGACTGCGCTCCTTAATTCGCTCGAAGGCTTGCGCGGGCATCCGCGCATGAAGCCTCCCTTCCCCGCTGTCGCCGGTCTCTACGCCTGCCCGACGGTCGTCAATAACGTTGAGACCTTCTGCGCCGTGCCCTACATCATCACGCACGGCGGCGAGGCGTATCAAAAACTCGGCACGGAGAAAAGCGGCGGCACAAAGCTCTGGTCTGTCTCCGGCCACGTCGTTCATCCCGGCGTTTACGAACTGCCGATGGGCTACGACATGGAGAAGTTTATCTTCGAGGACTGCGGCGGCATTCCGAACGGCAAGAAATTAAAGGCCGTCATTCCCGGCGGTTCAAGCGTCTACATCATGCCCGCTGAAGACATCATCGGCAAAAACGTGAAGATGGACTACGAGGGGTTGGTGGCCGCAGGCTCTATGGTCGGCTCCGGCGGCTTCATCGTGATGGACGAGACGGTTGATGTCTTCGAGTCAACGAAGAACTTGATTGAGTTTTACAAACACGAATCTTGCGGCTGGTGTACGCCGTGCCGCGAGGGCACGGACTGGCTCGTCAAGATTTTCAAGCGCATCGCGCGCGGCGAAGGCCGCCCCGAAGACGCACAATTGATTCTGGATTTGTGCGACAACATCGAAGGCAAATCCTTCTGCCCGCTCGGCGACGCCGCCGCGTGGCCGATTCAATCAGCGGTTAAAAAGTTTCCCGAAGATTTCAAAAAGCATTTACTGCCGCTCGCACAGACGGAAGCGGTGACGGCTTAATTTTTGACTGAATAAATAAACCAATGGCTTCAGAGTTAATTAAAGTCACTATCAACGGCAAAGATTTTCAAGTCGCAAAGGGCGCGCGGCTCATAGACGTGTGCCGCGAGAACAGCTTCGATATTCCATCCTTTTGTTACTACGCAGACCTCGCGCTACAGGCTTCGTGCCGCATGTGCTTGGTTCGCATTGAGAAGATGCCAAAGCTGCAAACATCCTGCACGATTACCTGCACGGACGGAATGATCGTCACTACTCAGAGCGAAGAGATTGAAAAGGCGCAGCGGGCGATGGTCGAGTTTCTGCTGGCGAATCACCCGCTGGATTGCCCTGTGTGTGATCGCGGCGGCGAGTGCGAGTTGCAGGAGATGGCCTTTAGCTGGGGCGGTCTTGAGGAACGATTCCTTGAGCGCAAGAATTACCAGCCGGAAAAATATCTCTCGCCGATGGTCGCCAACGACCCGCAGCGTTGCATTCTCTGCAAGCGTTGCACGCGCGTTTGCGACGAATGGATGGGCGAGGATGCGATTGAGGCCGGAGGGCGCGGCGCAAACACAGTGATTGGCACTTACGGCGGCTGGCTTAATTGCTCGCAGTGCGGCAACTGCATAGAGGTTTGCCCGACGGGCACGCTCCTTGACGCGACCTATCGCCATCAGGCACGCCCCTGGGAGTTGGCCCAAACCAAGTCCACCTGCACTTTCTGTTCGGACGGTTGCCAGATGAGCTTAGGCTCGCGCAGTGGCGAATTGATGCGCGCGGTCGCGCGTGACCGTTATGTCAACGGCCTCAACGGCGAGTTTCTTTGCATCAAGGGACGTTTCGGCCACCCGTTCGTCAATCACGAAGAGCGTCTGCGCACGCCTCTGATTCGCTACAAGAAGGGCGGCAAGCTGATTCCAGCGACGTGGGACGAGGCCATACGCTTCACCGCCGAAAGGCTCGACAAGGTGGCCGAAGCTCATGGGCCAAACTCCATCGGAGTCGTCGGCAGCCCGCGCATTACGAACGAATCGCTTTACGCGCTCTACAAGTTTGCGACCGAGGTCGTCGGCACGGAGAACTACACGGCGACGGATGCCTTCAGCCTCCAGCCCTTCTTTGAAAACTTGGGCGGCGGCCTTGCGACGCACCGCGACATTCGCCATGCGAAGACCATCGTGCTTATCGGCGGCGAGCCGGAAGAGTTGCAGCCCTTGACGGGCAAGCAGATTCGGCAAGCTGTGCGCAACGGCGGCGCAAAACTCATCATTGCCAATAGCCGCGAGATACGCTTGCGGCAGCAGGCAGCGCATTTTCTGCACATCAGGCAGGGAGCGGAAGACGCAGCCGTGCTGGCACTCCTCGGCGCGGAGACAGACAAGCTGACGGCGCGAAAGATGGGCGTCGAAGCGAGCGCGCTCGAAGCCGTTCGCCAGACGATTAATGAGACCGAAGGCGATTTAATTTTCATGTTCGGCGGCGAGTTGAGCAGAGCGGCCCAGGCGGTCATCGCACAATCTCCCTATGTCTTCGCTGCCGCGAACCGGCGCGTCTTACTGCATCCGCTGCCGCTTTACAACAACAGCATCGGTGCGCACGACATCATTTTGATGCGCGGGGCAAAGACCGTCAGCGAGATGTTGGACGCAGCGGGCGACGGGGTACGAGCGCTCTATGTCGCCGGGAGTTTCCTGCCGCAACACTTGCGCGGGCGCGAAGATTCTTTGGGGAAATTAGATTTTCTAGTCGTGCAGGAACTCTTTGAGACGGACACGACTCGTTTCGCAGATGTCGTGCTGCCCGCAGCATCGTTTGCGGAATCGGACGGAACGTACACGAATAACGACGGTTTCATTCAACGCGTGCGACAGTCGATTCCGCCCGTTCATCAATCGAAGCAGGATTGGATGATTATCTCTCTGCTGGCGAAGGAACTCGGCGTTGACTTTAACTTCCAGATGTCTGCGAGCAGCGTCTTTAAGGAAATCTCCGAGAACGTTCCGGCCTACGCGGGCTTGCGCTACGCGCTTTTGAAGGATGAAAGCAAGCCTGTGCAGGCCAAGCACGCGCAGGTCGAGCAGCGCGATTTGACGAAAGAGTTGGACGGCGTACGACTCGGCGTTGAAAGCTTGAGCGAGACGACTGAGAAGTTAACAGGCACGCCGGAAGTGGGCCATGAGTTGTTTAAGCCGGGAACGCTGACGGGCAAAGTTCCGCAGTTTCCGCTTCTGGCCGCCGGTAATCCTGAGCCGCCGTCGGTTGCGATTTCGCCGCTCTATCAAATTACGATTGACACTAACCTGCGCCGCGTCGAAGCAGCCATAGGAGACTGAGAAGAAAGGATGAAGGCGAAACGATGAATGATGAATAAAAGATAAGCGATTTATAGTTCATCGTTCCGCGTTCATCGTTCATACTTTAATTTATGGATTGGAATAATCCTTTTATTCAGGTCGGCTTGAAATTGACCGGCATCATGGTCGCCTTCACGGTGGTGCTGGGGATTGTGGCTTATACGGTGCTGGCCGAGCGCCGTGTGCTGGCATTTATTCAGGGACGACTTGGGCCAAACCGCGTCGGCTATGGCGGGATGCTGCAACCTCTGGCCGATCTGCTCAAGTTCATTTTTAAGGAAGACATCGTTCCCGATAAGTCTACGCGGTTCGTTTATTTTCTAGCGCCCGTAATAGCGACGACAGCCGCGCTGATGACGATTATCGTCTACCCTTTTGGGCCGGATGTAACGCTGCCCGTCGTCGGAACAATCAGGCTGGTCGTCACGCAGATGGACATAGGGCTGCTCTACGTGCTCGGCATCACATCGGTCGGCGTTTACGGCATCGCGCTCGCCGGCTGGTCTTCCAATAACAAGTACAGCTTGATGGGCGGCCTTCGCGCCTCCGCGCAGCTTATCTCTTATGAACTCTCGCTCGGCCTTTCTTTAATCGGCGTCGTCCTTATGTCGGGCACGCTCGACTTATACTCAATAGTGGAACAGCAAAGCGGCTGGCATGGCTTGCGTTGGAACATCGTGCCGCAATTTATAGGGTTCATCGTTTACCTGATTTCGGCCATCGCCGAGACCAATCGCGTGCCGTTTGACTTGCCGGAAGCAGAAACGGAATTGGTCGCAGGCTTTCACACGGAATACAGCGCGATGAAATTCGCGCTCTTTTTCATGGCCGAGTACATCAATATGTTCACGGTCTCGATGCTGGCGACCACGCTTTTCCTCGGCGGTTGGAATGTTCCATTGCTTGACTTACTAGTTGCGCCCGGCTCGCTCATCTTCGGCATCGTGAGCGCCGTCGGCTTTATCGTCAAGGTTATTTTTTTCCTGTTCCTGTATATCTGGCTGCGCGGCACGCTGCCGCGTTTTCGCTTCGACCAATTGATGAACTTCGGCTGGAAGTTTCTGCTGCCGCTGGCGATTTTGAACATCATCATCACGGCAACGTTGGCCCTGTTTAATGTGATTTAGAAAAACCGGAAAGAGCGACGGGCAGCGCTTTTTCAAAAGCTCTCCCGTCATCCGATTCTGATGCTGGCACTTCTCTTCTTTCTCTTCGGGGGTCTCGCTATCGGGTGCGCGATTTCGATGGTCGTGCAGCGCAATCCGCTCTACAGCGCGATCTCTTTAATCGGCGTCTTTATCTCGCTGGCGAGTCTCTACATCATGCTGGCCGCGCCATTTATCGCCGCCGTGCAGGTCATCGTCTACGCGGGCGCGATTATGGTGCTCGTCGTCTTCGTCATCATGCTCTTAAACGTCGAAGAGGAAGAGCGCCGTCGTATGCGCCTTGGCTTTCTGATTCCGACTGCGATTGCGCTGGCGGCAGTGCTGATTGCAGAGGCCGCGTTCGTCTTCTACTCCGTACAGTCTGGGTCTCAGTTGCAAGACCCGACCACTTCCGATGTCGGGCTGACGGCAAGCATCGGTAGAGGGCTTTTCACGACCTACCTGCTCCCCTTCGAGATTACTTCCATTCTGCTTTTGATGGCGATTGTCGGGGCGATGACGCTGGCGCGGCGTGCGGCCATCATTGGGCCGCAGACGCGCGTCGTGCCAGGAGCGCAGGTGTTGACCAAAAGTATCACAGAACGTAAATCAATCGGCGATGCGACAGAAGTTGAGACCGATTCGACTATTGAAGCCGCGCGCCTTCTGCGCACAGACGAAACACGCGGGGCGCGGGAAAGAGAATAGGAAACGTCATGGATTGGCAACCGCAACTGCACTGGTATCTGGCACTCTCCGCCATACTGTTCACAATCGGCGTGGTCGGCGTCATCATCAAGCGCAACGTCATCTCTATGTTCATGTGCATAGAGTTGATGCTCAACGCCGTCAACCTGACGTTCGTCGCCTTTTCGAGCTACTTCCGCGATGTGACGGGCCAACTCTTTGTCTTCATCGTGATGACAGTCGCGGCAGCCGAAGCCGCAGTCGGCCTCGGTATCATCATCGCCATCTTCCGTAATCGAGAAACGCTGGACGTTGACGACGCGAATATTTTGAAATTGTGATTGGAGACAGTTTACAGTTTTGAGTTTTCAGTTTTCAGCGAAAGACAAGCTGCTTGTTCTGAAAACTTAAAACTCAAAACTGTAAACTGAAAGCAATGCCGGAAAACAACTATCTCAGCTTGATTATCTTCGCGCCGCTTCTGGGCGCTGCCGTCAACTGGTTTGTCGGTCGGCGCGTGCGCAGCGAAGCGTTTATCGGAACAGTCGCCTGCGCGTCGGTCGGCGTCTCGACTGTCGTGGCCTTTATTATCGCCTTCGGGCATGACGGCGCGCTGCACTCGACCGCGCCCGTTCTGGATCATCTCTGGACGTGGATTAGCGTCGGCACTTTTCGCGCAGACTTCGGCCTTGCAATGGATCGACTGAGCGGCATCTACGCGCTCTTTATTACTTTCGTCGGCCTTCTGATTCATATTTTCGCCACCGGCTACATGCACGGCGATAGTGGGTATTATCGCTTCTTCGCTTACCTGAATCTCTTCATGTTCTCGATGCTGACGCTTATCCTGGCGGATAATTTTCTGCTGATGTTCGTCGGCTGGGAGGGCGTCGGCCTCTGTTCTTATCTGCTCATAGGCTATTACACAGACCGCAAAGAAGCCGGAAACGCTGCGAAGAAAGCCTTCATCGCCAACCGCGTCGGCGACTGGGGCGTCGTGCTCGGCATCCTTCTCATTTTCTTTATGACGACACAAGCGGGTCGTCCTTCAATCAGCTTTTTCGATAAGCCGGGAGTGACGAGCGCGCTGGCGACAATCGGCGGCATGGCTGCCGACCCGTTCACTTTCGACGTGCTGTTTGCGGGCGGCATCACGTCAATCGCCATTCTTCTCTTCATCGGCGCGACGGGCAAGTCTGCACAGATTCCTCTGTTCGTCTGGCTGCCGGACGCGATGGCTGGCCCAACACCCGTCTCTGCTTTGATTCACGCGGCGACGATGGTCACGGCGGGCGTCTACATGATCGTGCGCTGCAACGCCATCTACACGAATGCTCCGACCGCCATGTTCATCGTCGCCATCGTCGGCGCAGCGACCGCTCTCTTGGCCGCTACAATCGGCCTCGCACAGAACGACATCAAGAAGGTCTTGGCCTATTCGACCATCTCGCAACTCGGCTACATGATGCTGGCCTGCGGTGTCGGGGCGTTCGTCGCCGCCATCTTTCACGTCATGACGCACGCCTTCTTCAAGGCGCTGCTCTTCCTCGGCTCAGGCTCAGTCATACACGGCATGCACCACGAGCAGGACATGCGGCGAATGGGCGGCCTCCGCAAGTACATGAAGATTACCTTCGTGACAATGTGCGCCGGATGGCTTGCCATCTGCGGCATCGTTCCCTTTAGCGGCTTCTTTTCCAAAGATGAGATTCTCTGGAAGACCTGGAGCACGCACAGTAATAGCTACGGAAAAATCCTCTGGGTCGTCGGGGCTGTGACCGCCGCGCTGACCGCCATTTACATGACGCGCTTGATGGTGATGACCTTCTGGGGCACAGAGCGTTTCCGCGAAGCGCACGCCGGAGGACAGGCGGACGAAGCGCACGCGCACGCCTACGATGAAGGCGACAAGCCGCACGACGCGCAGTTAGCTTCAGCAGGCGACCGCCCGCGTCATGAACCCGGCGAGAAGGCCGACGATGCTCCTGCCGCGCACGACAAGACCGACACGCACGTCGGTGATGCTGCGCATGACGACGATGATGAAGATGCTGCCCATCATGCTCCTGGTCATGGAGCGCACACGCCGCACGAATCGCCCTGGGTAATGACAGTGCCGCTCGTCGTGCTGGCGATTCTCTCGACAATTGGCGGGCTGGTCGGCATCCCTTACGCGTTGAGCGGCGGGAAGATTGACAACTATTTCGAGCACACGCTTGAACCCGTCGTTGAGCACGCGCCAAAAGTTGCGGAAGGAACAACGCCCGCTCACGAAAGCACAACCGAGCAACCGCGTCCGCTCTCGCGTGAGCCGTCGCCGCATGACGGCGCTTCGCCGCTCTCCGTCGGCGAGGGCGCGCAGGGTGAACCAGCCGTGGAACGCGCGCATTCGCCGGAAGAGGTGAGAAACGAGCGAATCTTTTCCGGCATCTCTCTCGCTATCGCTGTGACGGGCATCATGATTGGCTGGTTCATGTTCCAGAAGAGACCGCTCTTGAAGATGCCGCGATTGCTGGAAAACAAGTATTACGTTGACGAAGCCTATGATGCGACGATTATCAACCCGATCAAGGCGGGATCGCGCGAAGGCTTGTGGAAGCTTTTTGACATAGGGGTGATTGACGGCATCGTCAACGGTTTGGGGCGCGGCGTAGCACAGCTTGGCGGCGTCATACGCTATATGCAAATTGGTTTCGTGCGCAGCTACGCAGCGATTATCCTCGTCGGCGCTTTGACGTTAATCGGCTATTTCGTCTTTTACTTTGTGATTCGTTAGTGCCAACAGAGGCGCACTGGAAGCTATGCAGCAATACTTACTGACCATCTTGATTCTCCTGCCGGTCGCCGGCGCGCTCGCACTGATGGCCTTCGGCCTCTTTGCGAAGGGGCGCGAGGAGGCTCATCGCTGGATTGCTCTCGTCTTTTCGCTCCTGACCTTTGCGCTCTCTTTGCTGCTGCTCGGAGATGGTAGTGCTGCTGCGGCAGACGGTTTCCGCTTTGTGCAGAATACGCCCTGGATTGGAGCGATTGGCGCGCGGTATCACGTCGGCGTTGACGGTATCAGCCTTTGGCTGGTGATTCTGACAACGCTGCTCGTGCCGATTTCCATTGCTTCGAGTTGGCGCTCGGTTGAAAAGCGCACGCTCTCCTTTCACATTTTTCTGCTCGTCCTCGAAAGCGCGATGATCGGCGTCTTCGTCTCGCTCGATCTGCTGGTCTTTTATCTTTTCTTCGAGGCATCGCTCGTGCCCATGTTCTTCCTCATTGGTATCTGGGGCGGGCAGCGGCGCATCTACGCGGCAACCAAGTTTTTCATCTACACGGCGGTCGGAAGTCTCTTGATGCTCGTCGGCATCATCGCGCTTTACTACATCACAGGCTCTTTTGATTACGTGACGATTTTGAACGCGCTGCGCAGCGGAACGGCGCGGCTCACTCCCGGTAGTCAGGGCGAAGCCTTGCTCTTTCTGGCTTTCGCTTTCGCGTTCTGCATTAAAGTTCCGCTCTTTCCGCTGCACACCTGGCTGCCGGACGCGCACACGGAAGCGCCGACCGCAGGCTCCGTCATTCTTGCAGGCGTGCTGCTGAAGATGGGAACGTATGGCCTCCTGCGCTTTAACATAGTGTTCTTTCCGGGCGCGGCGCGCGCCTTTGCGCCGCTGATTATTACGCTCTCCGTCATCGGCATTATCTACGGCGCGCTGGTCGCAATGGTGCAGCCGGACGTAAAACGCCTTGTCGCTTATTCGTCAGTCAGCCACATGGGTTTTGTCGTGCTCGGCCTCTTTTCTTTCACAGAATATGGAATGCAGGGCGCGCTTTACCAGATGCTCAACCACGGCGTCTCGACGGGCGCGCTCTTTCTCTTCGTCGGGATGATTTACGAGCGACGGCATACGCGGCAGATTAGCGACTATGGTGGATTGGCGACTTCGATGCCGTGGTTCTCCGCCTTCTTCGTCTTCGCTTCGCTTTCATCAATCGGGCTGCCGTTCTTAAACGGCTTCGTCGGCGAGTTTCTGATTCTGCTCGGAACTTGGACGACCACAGCCATCAGCCGTCCGTGGGTGGCGACGATGCTGGCTGGAACGGGCGTCATCTGGGCCGCCGTCTACATGCTCTGGATGCTGCAACGCGTCGTCTTCGGGCGCGTCACGCATCCCGAAAACGCGCGACTCAAAGACTTGAACGCGCGTGAGACGGCGCTGCTCATCCCGCTCCTACTCTTGATGCTATTCATGGGCGTCTACCCGAACCTTTTTTTGAATCGCTCGCGGAGCAGCGTCGAAATCGTGCGCCAGCGCATCCTTGAGTCTCAAGGCGGGGGAACAATCACGGCGGAAGCGCTCCGGCGCAGTCAGGTTAGCAGGTAGTTTGTAGATTATGTTAATGGATGAAAATTAAGCTGAATTGAATTTCGGTTTTTAAGTCTGGGAAAATGATAAAGAAAGCTCTCGCGTTTATGCTCTTGTTCCTCGGTTTGGGTCTTGCTGCGCCGCTTGGCGTGCGCGCTCAACAGCAGTCAGCGCAAGCGCCAGTTGAAGTCAGCTTTAAGCTGAAAGGCGTTGACGGCAAGACTTATGATCTGGCGTCGATGCGCGGCTCGGTGTTGCTCGTCTCCTTCGGCGCGTCCTGGTGTCAGCCTTGTCTGGCGGAACTTCGCGCGCTCGAACAATTAAAGGAGGAGTTTAAGGAACAGCCCGTTAAAATCCTCTGGGTCAGTATTGAGCGAGAAGACGAAATATCGGACGGCAAGCTGTGGAGCTTTGCCAAATCGTTGGACATTAGCTTTCCAGTCCTGCGCGACCCTTCAAGCTCCGTTTACGCGCAGCTCTCTACGCGGCGACGCATCCCGCTCGTCGTCTTCATTAATCAGGAAGGCAAGCTGGTCATGCCGCAGCATTCCGGGATGGCTGAACCGGAGCTATACAAACGAACGATGCGGGAACGTCTCAACAAGCTCTTGCAAACACAAGCGCCTGCGGTTGTGAATGGAAGCAACTAAAAACGGATTGTCAGATTGATGAACTATCTTTTAGCGCTGCAAACTCTGCCTGTTTCTCTACCTTCGCCCGAAGTTAATTTCGGCCTTATCCTGCCGGAGTTGATTGTCGGTGTGGCGGGCGTGCTGGTGATGCTGTTGGATGCGTTTGTCCGCCCTGCTCAACGATGGGTGACGGGCAGCCTCTCGCTCGCCGGACTCTGCGCCGCAGCCGTCGCCAGCATCTGGATGTGGATTTACGGGACGGGCCTTTCGGCAAACGATTTCAACGGCATGATCGTCTTTGACGAACTGCGTTTGAGCTTCACTTTGATCTTCCTGCTGGTTTCAGCTTTGACCGTTTTGATTTCTATGGTCTGGGTCGAAAACGAAAGTTTGCCTGCGGGCGAGTTTCACTCGCTGCTTTTGTTTGCGACGCTGGGGATGATGCTGATGGCCTCAGGCGGCGATCTGGTAATTATCTTTCTCGGCCTCGAAATCCTTTCCATCGCTACCTATGTGATGTGCGGATTCCGTCGCACAGACCTCCGCTCAAATGAATCCTCGCTGAAATATTTTATTCTCGGCTCGTTCTCTTCGGCGTTTCTGCTCTACGGCATCGCCTTGATTTACGGCGCGACCGCGACCGTCACGGGCCTTCCGGGCACAACTAATATCGCGGCCATCGCCAACCAACTAAATGATTCGCGCTATCCGCAGCTAGTCTTCGCGGGAGTGGCGATGATGCTCGTCGGCTTCGGCTTCAAGATCGCGACAGCCCCTTTTCACGTCTGGACGCCGGACGTTTACGAGGGCGCGCCCACACCCGTCACGGCCTTTATGGCCGCCGGGCCAAAGGCCGCCGGGTTCGCTTCTTTCCTGCGCGTCTTCATCTTCGGCTTCCCCTTTTTCGCGGCGCTGACGACCGTCCAAGGACAAATTCACGCCGCCTGGCTCGGCGCGCTGGTCGTGATGGCAATACTGACAATGACCATCGGCAACATCGCCGCGATTGTGCAGAACAACGTCAAGCGGATGCTCGCCTATTCTTCCATCGCGCACGCGGGCTATGCCTTGGTCGGCTTCATCGCGGCGGGCGCAAGCGAAGACCCGCAGCAGAGAAGCGCGGCTCTTTCGGCAGTCGCCTTTTACATGCTGACCTACGCCGTGATGAATTTGGGTGCGTTTGCCATCGTGACTTTGCTCGCGCGCAATAACGACCGCCGCACCGAAGTCGAAGATTACAACGGCATAGGGTTTCGCGCGCCCGCGCTCTCGTTTACGCTCTCGCTGTTTCTCCTGAGTTTGCTGGGGCTGCCTCTGACCGCAGGGTTTATGGGCAAGGTGATGGTCTTTCGCGCGGCGCTCGACGCGGGCTACCAAACGCAGAACAATGTCTATATCGCTTTGGTCGTCGTCGGCGTGCTCAACACGGCCATCTCTGCTTATTACTACCTGCGCTTAATCATCGTCATGTTCTTCCGCGAGAGGACGACCGAATGGGCTGCTCCGCGTGTGCCCGCCAGCCTGACGGTAGCAATCGTGCTGACGGTGCTCGGCGTCTTTTACCTCGGACTCTTTCCAGGTCAACTGTTGGACGCTTTCCAGAAGAAACCTGCGACGGCCATTACGCGCGTCGCCCGTTAGCGCTGTGAAGGCTTGGTGAAGTCCCCCAATCGGGTAATAATACTCAAGGCGAGGTTTTTCGAGCACCCGTATTGATGAGCGCGGTTCACCCAAACATGACGAGCACTATTCCACCGCCTGCCCCAGCGGCAACGGACGCGCGTCCCCTGACAGCCGCGCAATGCGTGCTCAAGGTGCGAGAGGCGTTAGGCGAATCATGGTTGCCGCATCTCTACAAGACACGAATCCTCAGTTTACGCACACGCTCGCACCATCTTGAAATCGCCGAGAAAGAGAACACCGTCGAAGTGCAGCACACGCTCCTCGGTGTGGAACTGAAAATAGGCCGCCGACGGATGCTCTGCCCGGATTTTTCGACAGCCCGCTATCTGGCGGCCTTTGCGCGCATCGGCTGCAAGGATGTCGCGTTGCCTTACGACATCACGCAGATTTCCCGTCTGGCGGATGAGCTTGAATCATCATGGCAACGAATGCTGCTGCTCGTTGAACACGAAGCAGGCGAGCGCACACCTGCGTTTCGCAGGCGCGTCCGTGCACTGCTGGTCAAGGAAGTCCGTGACGAGTTGAGGGAGGCTGGCGCTGGCACGGCCATCCCGCAGTTTAACCAGAATACAAAGCAACGACGCTCTTGAGCGCCACATCAAATTCCCAGAATTTTTCCGAGGATGACGACAGAGAAGATGCTATCGAACGAACAGACGCCGATGGATGCGCCAGAGCCGCTGCCCTTTCCTTTCAATCAACGCTCCTTTTGCCGCTACGAACCGATTGAAAAACGGATTGAAAGCGCGCGCGTGCTGGTGATAAACAACCTGCTCTGCAATGAAGAGGATTTGTCAGAACTCGCGCGCAAAGAGTGGGGCAAGCGAATACAGCAACACTTAGAGCGCGAGCGTTATCTCTCCAAGCTTGCCTGCGAGAATATTCTCAATAACATTGAGCGGCTCGTGCAGCTTCCCGTCACACACGTTGCGCCCCTTTTGCAGACGGAGCAGGCAGTCGCGGAATTTAAGCCAGACGCAATCGTTTCAAGCGGAACACTCAGCGATTTTGATTACTACAACCCTGAGCATCTGGAAAGCTTCGGGCGCTTTATTCGCTCGACGAATGTGCCAGTGCTCGGCATTTGCGGCGGGCATCAACTCATCGGCTTAAGCTTTGGTGCGAAGGTTGTGACGCTCGAAAATCTTGAACAGCACGAGCGCCGCACGGATCGCCCGGTCGAATATCAATACCGCTTTATCAGGATTACCGAACCTAACGACCCCATCTTTAGCGGCGTCAACGACCCTGAGTCCGGTCTCTGGCAAGACTACACGACAGAAGCCAACATCCTGCGCGTCTGGCAAAATCATGGCCTTCAGCTCGACCGCGTGCCCGAAGGCTTTCGGCTTCTGGCGACCGCTTACCGCTGCCGCAATCAGATGATGGTCAAACGCGCCGACGGGCAATTGATTTATACGGTTCAATATCACCTCGAAAAATCTTTTCAAGACCTCAATCGCGACCGCACCGTTCGCATCAACCCGAACGATTCCAATGCCAACCCGAAGCGGGTGCTGCGAGAAGACGCGTCGAACCGCACACGCTGGTCGCATCAGGACGAATCACGCGACGGGCGAATCATCTTCGAGAATTTTTTAAGGGAATCGCTCAAGCACACCGGAGTCACAAGTGCTTGATTGGCAGGAGCTATGAGCCGTCTGATTGATTGGCAGGCGCGCTCGCGGGTGGGCTGGCTGTTTGGCTTCCTTTCAACTGGAGTTCTCTTGCCAAATCGTTGAGGGTTTTGTCAATCGTCACTGAGACATGAGAGATTCTTTGCCTGTACAACTCTCTATACTCATTAATCGAGTCGGCATCGAATTTCGTTTCGACTAATTTGGATATTTTATTATCAATATCCTGCAGGTCTTCGTAGAGTTCCAGCAGATTATTATAAGCCTGTTCAGAGATTAGCCGCCGCGACCTGCTAATCTCATAACGCATTTGATTAAAGACATCCCAAATGCCTTTATCAAACTCTGCCTTTGCCTGGCGATACTTCTCTTTTTGATTGACCTTTTTTCCATAGTAAACAACTTTCAGAGTCATATATCGCCACTTCCAAAGTATCTTCGATATTTCATCCAGAAACTTTGATTGAGCATCAAGGATTGTGTTTTGCCGAGCAAGCTCCGCCTCAAATATTTTTCTGGCTTTGTCGCGTTGCTCGTCGTTCTTCTTCTCCTGTATTGACCTCAGATAGTCAATAGTCTTCAACACTATCGGGATGAGAAATCCCGCCGCGACTAAGAGTAATAACTTCTCCCAAAAATCCGGAGTGAGTGACATTTAGAAACTCCTCTCGGTGAGGCGAGTTGACTCTCTAACTGACGGACGCGGGGGCATCCAGATTGATGTCCGTCGGCACACTCTCCATCGTTCGCGCGATCAGGACATCGACGACAGCCTTGAGGTCGTTGGTCTCTTTGTAGACGCGCAGTTGCTCATCTGCTGAAGTACCGCGTCGCAGGATTTCGTGTACGTGCTCGACCTCCTTGCGTGAATCAAGCTCGTCGAGCACGTCGTCTACGAATTCCAGCAGTTCCAAAATCAAATCGCGGACGGGCACTTCCTTCTGCTTGCCGAAATCTATCATCTTGCCGTCGAGTCCCCAGCGCACGGCGCGCCACTTATTCTCCTGCACCAGCATCCGTCGATAAAGACGGAAGCCCAGATTCTTGTCAATCAACTTGTTAAGCTTGCAGACGATGGCCTGAAAGAGCGCGGCGATGGCGATGGTATCGTCAACGCGCGTCGGAATATCGCAGACGCGGAATTCCAGCGTCGGGAAAAACGGGTGCGGGCGCACGTCCCACCAGATTTTTTTACCGTTATCAATGCAATTCGTCTTGACCAGCAGATCGATATAACGCTGGAAGGAGGCGTGGGAATCGAAGTGGTCTGGAATATCCGTGCGCGGAAATTTCTTGAAGACTTCGGTGCGATAGGATTTGAGTCCGGTATTGTGGCCCAGCCAGAACGGCGAAGAGGTTGAGAGCGCCAGCATGTGCGGTAGAAAATAACGAGCCGCGTTCATAATGTGAATCGCGCGTTCGGGGTCTGCGATGCCGACGTGAACGTGCAGGCCGAAGATCAGGAGCGAGCGAGCGACCATCTGGATTTCCTCAACCAGCAAGTCGTATCGCTCATCGTCGAAAATTTTCTGATCCTGCCAGTGTGAGATCGGGTGTGTCGAGGCGGCGACGATTTCCAGGCCCTTCTTGCGTGCTAAGTAAGAAATGATACCGCGCAGGCGCGAGATGTCTGCGCGTGCTTCGTGTATGTCATTACAGATGCCCGTGCCGACTTCGATCATTGACTGAATCATTTCGGGCTTGATCTTCTCGCCGAGTATCATCTTGCCTTCGTCGAGAAATTCCGTGACATGCGAGCGCAATTCCCGCGTTACCGGGTCAACGATTTGAAACTCTTCTTCGATACCGAGTGTGAATTGCTTAAACATTCTCGTCCTCCTTCGGCCATGGAAGACCAGAAGTCAGGAGTGAGAAGCCGGAAGTCAGAACAATCAGCGAAACCACTTCTTTCTGATTTTCATTTCTTCTGACTCCTGACTGCTGGATTCTGAATTCTGCTCTTCCGAATCACTTCTTTAAGATTTGTTGAATTCGTTTCCCCAGAGCGAAGAACTGATCGCGCGCCAGTCGGGTGTATAGTGCTTAAGCTTTTCGTGGAGCAGATGCCGCCAGGCGTTCATCGGCGACGACCACGGATTGTAAAGATCGAAATGTGCGGCCCACTGTCGCACGGTGCCCTTCTCAACGTACAGCACGTGCAGCGAAGCGCGTCCCACGCCGCGCTCAATCCAGCCGCCGGTCGTGTCGCTGTGGCGCGCGAACCACGTTGTAAACTCCTTGCGCCGCTCAAGCGTGGATTTGATGAAGGGCCAGACCGCGAAGTTCATCCCGACGCCGCCCAGGCCGTAGACGTTTTCGACGCGCCTGACCGTCTCCCATAATTTCAATTCGCGAAAGCGCCGCAGCAGAATCAAGAGCGACTGTTGCTTATCCAGCGCCAGTTCATTAAAAGCGCTTTCGTCCGTCTGTCGCTCGTAGAGGCCAACCAAGCGCCCCGCAAGCGCGCTGCGAGTCTCCGCTGAAAGCTCAAGCCACGTAAGCACCCGCGCTGCTGTCGCAAGCTGCGGCGCCGCGCTCATGGCTTTGGCAATTCTCTCTCCATCAAGGCGCGGTCTTTATCCAGCAGTCCGTGAAAACGCACGCCGACGCCGTGGCCCGGATTGCTGTAGACGACTTCGGCATTGACGACGACCTGCTGTTCGTTGCTAAACGGAAGGCGCAGCGTGAGCAGAGAGCCTTCAGGGATCACGGCCTGCGTATTCATGTAGAGGCCGCCGACGCTGATGTCTTTCGTGCTGGCGACGCCGGTCGCGTCCGCGCCGTTGAAATAAACGTCAACAATCAGGCGCGTGCGGTCATGCTGGCGGCGCTCTTCCGGCGGCAGATTCATCTCGTCCTGCTCGTCAACCACCATCGCGCTGCTCTCCTTTTGCAAAAATTTTAATCACAATTATATTGTGACCAATTTAAAAACATCTCATTAATAGAACTTGCTTCCGGCAAGAGTTCAACAGTTATAGTAGCGAATTGGATTTCCATAATAACGTTCAGGCATAACTCTGTTGACATATTTTTCTCGAATCTTATCAGGTGCTACTGTGCCAATAAATTCATATCTATTCTCTAAGTCGGCGGCATCAAATTTTCGCTCCCTATACTTTGTTTCACCTGCTGGAAACCATCTACCTATTTTATATACCTCTTTGATTATTCCTCGATAGACCGCGAAAGCATACTGGGCCTGCTCAGCGCGTGTTCTGCTTAATCGCCAGATTCCCCTAGTGTAATCGTAGAGGTCACCAGTGCTCATCCCTGGCCTAAAAGTTTGATTAATGTTAATGGCTACAACAGGCTCATCAATGCTTGCTGGCCTTTTATTCATGCTTATATAACTCACTTTTCGCTGATGATGAAGGTCGGAACCATCCCGCCGCCAGAGCTGACGTTAGCCAATTCAGAGAACGAGAGACGCGTGAAAGCCGAGCCGACTTTGCCGGAAAAGAGCAGCGGGTCCAGGTCAACGAGTTGCTCCGCAAAGTTGACAGTGCCGTCCTCCTGTAGCGCCGGAAAGACTTCGCGCGCCGTCGGCACACGCTCCTGCACAATGTAATCGCCGTTGGCGAGCGCCGCCTGCAAGCCTTCGCCCCACGAAATCTCGTCCGTGTTCCAACCGATGTGTATGCCGTGGCCGCCGTAATCGTCGTTCGGCTTAAGCACGAGGCGTTCGCGCCGCTCCGTTATGAATTCGAGCAGGTCAATTCGTTCACCGTAGTACAGGCTTTTTTCCGCGCGCACGCACCGCGTCCAGGGGACGTGTGCCCTGATAGCAGCACGCTCTTCATCCGTAAAGAGGCGCGCGTATCGCTCGTCCGTCAAGATGGCAAAGAGCGCCTTCTTGTGAATCAACTTGGAGCGAAAGCTATTGACCATACAGACGGCGCGAGCGCGGTAAGCGTCCAAGAGTGCCGGGCTTTCGTTCATAATCGGCAGATACTCGTTGACGAGCAGCCGCTTATAAACTATATCGATCTCGAAATCGTTGGAACGCAGTTTCTCACCATTCCAATCAAGCTCTTCCGGCGTGCAGATTATGGACGGATAGCCTTCACCCTCAAAGTATTCCTTGAACAACTCAAACTCTTTTTGCGTCGGCCTGCCCGGTAAATCAACAATGGCAATCTGCGGCGCTCGCGGCGCGCGTTGGCCCAGGAATTCTTCATGCGCGGCGAGCAGCACGTCCAGCATCATTCGTCGCCCGTAGAGCGGGCGCACGTTGTAAGTCTCTGCGAAGCGGCGCATGACCGGAAGCTGTGAAAAGATGTCATAGGCTGCGTCGGCATAAGCAATCCCGGCGGGGCTTTCGCCGTTTAGCTCGACGAAGCTATAAGCCTCATCCGTCAGAAACGAATCAAGCCGCGCCGTCGGCGAGACGCCTTTGTAGCCCGGATCAATCGCCACCAACTCTCGTTCAACGTCCGTCACACCGAGTTCGTCAAGGAGCGAATCGTCTTCGATGGCTGCGTCTTTAACCTTTTGAATTGCGCTCCAGACCGTCTCGCAGATTCGTGTGACGCGCGCCCAATCCTCTTCGGTAACAAAGTGGGGGCGCAGGTAGGGCGAGAGCCTGCGGCCTCCGAAAATCAGCCGCGCGCGTTCCAATCCTTCGTCAAGCATTTTGCGGGAAGATTCGGCGAGGTCGCCTTCCGTTAACAATTCATGGTAGTGCGAGACAGCATTGTGCAGCATAGATTCCGGCGCATGTTTTCGGTCAGAAAGCTGAATAGAACGAGCGTTAGGTAGCGCCTAGCTTATCACAGAATTGCGGGCATAGACCAAGACTTGCGCTAAGCGGCGCGGCGGGAAATCAATCGAAAGGCGAAGCAGAGGGAGAAAGCAAAAGGTTATGGCTTCTTCACCTTCTCGTTTGCAAACGAGAAGGTGAAGGTAAACTTTTGCCGGTCGCGGATAACGGTCAGGATTTTCGGTTGAGTATTATTTGAATTGAGGAGCGTCACCCCGTTTGACTGCGAAGCAGGCTGACCGTTTACAGATTCGATAATATCGAAGAGACGCAGGCCCGCACGCGCGGCTGCGCTCTCCTGTTCGACAAAGACGACGAGCAGCCCGCCGCTCGCGCCAAGCCGCGCCGCCGCTTTCGGCGTGAGCGGAATGCTTTCGACTCCGGCTGCCGAGAGCGGGTCTGTAGAGTAAAAGAACGAGCGGTTTTGCGCCGCCCACGTCGAGCGCACAGGGTTCATAGACTCGCTCAGCTTAACGCTCACCACCACCGGCTTAATTAACTCAAGCGGCATGAGGGCGGCGGGCGCAGGCGTCGGCGGCTGGACTAATCTTTGTGCGGCCTTCCATTGGTCTCCGCGCAGCACGGTGAAATTAACAGTCGCGCCGCTTCCGGCTTCCTTTAACATGAAGGAGAAATCTTCCTGGCTTTTGACCAGAGCTTCGTTGAGCTTAACGATGACATCGCCGCTCCGCAGATTGGCAAGCGCCGCGGGCGTGTTCGGCGCGACCGCCGTCAACAGGATTCCATACTGCTTTGCACGCAATAGCGCAGCCTCTTCCTCAGTCCAACCGCGCGCAAGAAATTGGGCCAGAGGGGTTGCCGCCACAGATTGACCGCGCACGCCGAGCCAAGGCTGAGGCACACTGCCGCGCCGCGCCAGCAAGCGTTCGGCAGCGCGACGCACGAGCGCCATCGGTATCAAACGCGCCTCGCCCGCGTCGCTGGTTTCGACGATGCCAATAGTTTCACCCGCATCGTTGAGCGCGACCGCACCGGCGAAGGCGCTTGTCAATTTTGGTGACTGAACAATCAGGCGCGCCAGCTTGCCCGACAAAGATTTTTTAAGCCCTGTAATTTTCCCTTCAATCTCGCCGACAGCCAGATGAAGGTTTTCGGGGGCAGCGGTTGTAGCTATGCCTGACGTTGGGTTGACGCGTTGCGGCGCGAGAAGTCGCACGCGCTGACCCGCTTGAAGCTGCTGCTCGGCGACGTCGTGCGTCGGCGCGGAGCTTAGGCCCTCGATCTGTAGCAGCGATAAGCCCGTTTCGCCATCGAGACCGATGTACCGGGCTGCGCGCGTTTTGCCGTCGCGTTGAAGCACCTGTAGCTGTGGGGGCGTTTGATAACCGTATGCGAGTGCAGGCGCGGCTGGCGTCGCGGGCGTTGCCGCCGGAGCGGTAGGCGCAGGCTGCATTGAAGGCGTGGGCCAATAGAAGTTGAACTCAACTTCGGCCTCGGCCTGCGGCAAACGCGCGACGATGCTCTTGCCGTCGCCGAGCGCGAATCCGGCTGTCACGTTGGTCAGCATTTCGCGCGCCGTCACAAACTCGTCGCCGACCACCTTCGGCGATTGTCCGCCGCGATGCAGAAGGCTGAGAACCTTCAGGCCGTTTAAGCGATGAACAACCGTGACGACCTGCGGCGCGGGAGCGCCCGACGTTTGAACGACCGGGGCGGGCCGCGCGGGCGCTGGCGTCTCGTCGCCTTTGCCCGCCACCTGCGCCTGAACGCAGAGGCCGGAACTGAGCAGTAAAACGAGGATGAAAAGCTGGCTATTGATAATTCTTTTAAACACGGTGCGCTTTCCTGAACTTCCTTTGCTTCAATCTTACCAGATGCCCTCAACGTCTGAAGTGAGAGGACGCTTCCGCGTGTCTCCTTCCAGAAAATCCTGCGAGCCGAAGATGACTCTTTCGAGAGAAACAGAACGCATTGCTCCACGCCTGTCATGCAAGAGAACTTTTAGCGGCTGCGAAGGGATACGCAGCGACGCGGTGTTATCCGTGTTGACTACGTTGTTCGCGGCTTTCGGCTGAGCGGGCGTAATCACCGGCGGATTGCCGCCAAACGTCAAATCATTACTGTTGACGGGCGAGCGCTCCGTCTTCAAAGGCGCTGCGGTGCGCGAGTGTTTCGCTTGAGCTAATCTTTCAATTTTGTTCCTCTGCCTTGAAGTCACGCCTGCTTGCGAGTCGTCTGCGCTGCTTTGAGGGCCGGGCGCTTCCACGTTTTGAGCAGTTGCGACGACTTCTCGCACGGAATTATTACCCGACTCGGAATTGTTAACAGGGTTCTGCATCTGCCCTTCATTACCTTTAGCTACGGCTGGGTTGTCTGATACCGAAGGGGCTTTCACCGGCGCGAATTGAGATTGCCTGAAAACAACCGCTGCGGCAATCAGCAGTGCGAAAGATGCGGCGACGGAGATGGCCTTCAAGCCGGGGGCAAACCGCGCACGGCTGAGGGAATTGCTGCCCGTGCTTTTGGCGGAGGCAAGGCGCGCGCGCAGGCGAAAGTCGAAGTCGGGCGGAGCGTTGACGGCTCCGAGGCTTTTGATTAGTTGGCCCAGAGAGAGACGTTCATGCTGGAAGGCGCGGCAGCACGCGCACGCATTGACGTGCGCCTGCGCCGTCGCGCTCAAAGGCTCGCCCGTCTCCAATTCTTCAAACTCTGTGCGGAATGCTTTGCAGTCCATTGTAACTCTTGCTCCTACAGATAAGTCTTCAGCTTGTCGCGCAGGAAACCGCGCGCGCGGCTGATGCGCGACTTGATTGTTCCCTCGCTCGTCTCAAGAATGCGCGCGATCTCTTCGTAGCTCTTGCCCTCTACGTCGCGTAAGACGAGCGGGGCGCGGTATTTTTCCGGCAGCGTACAGATGGCGCGCTGGACGGCTGCACGTCGCTCGGAATCAACCAACTCAACATCCTGCAGCGGGCGTTCGTCCGGCGGATTGAATTCGCTGGCGTCTGATTCCTCCGTCGCCAGAAAGAATCCCGTCAATGAAACCAGCCGCCGTCGCTTGCGCTTACGCAGTTCGCTAATCGCAAGGTTCGTCGCAATCCTGTAAATATAAGTCGAGAAGGCATAGCTCGAATGGTATCGCTCCGCCGCCTGATACACTCTGACGAAAGTTTCCTGAGCCAGGTCAACCGCGCCGTCGTAATCGTTCGTCATACGATAAATGTAGCTCGTAATCTGGTTGCGATAGCGGCTGACCAGTTCGGCAAACGCCGCCTCGTCGCCCTCGCGCGTGGCCTCTAATAATGCGTGGTCTGTGGGGGGTTGATCGGCCACGGCGGAGTGCCGCACAGCCGTGCCGTAACGCAACTCATCTATAGAGGTCAGCGTGTTCATCAAGGGCAGGAGGGCTTACCGCTCGCTGTGCGATTCTGGAAAATCGTTTGGGCAACAAAACGACGGTGTTGTGCCCAAGGCCAGCGGACTACCCTCTTCGATCAGCGATTATACACCTACCGTAATGACAGCCCGCAGTCTGCATACACGCCCGCGAGCGGCAGGAGTTCCAAATTCGCCGCTCTAAAACAGTTTCGGCGGTGAATAAAGCTTGGTTTCTTCATTCACCGCCTGTTTGGCTACCGTTTTTGCGTATCGGTTAAGGTTTTGCTGCTGTCGTGGCCGGAGCATCGGGGTTGCGGAAGAGTACCTCGTCCATCTTAACGCCGTAGGTGACGGTCATCACGCGCGTCTCCTGCGTCTGCCGATTGTCTTCAAACAGCACTGTCCGGTAAGGCACGAGCGTGTTCTGCGCATACTTGTAATCGTAAAAATAGCGCCTGTACTTGATGGGCGTGCCGCCTTCGGTGGCCGGTTCTTCGTAATCGAGCCAGAGTATTTTGTAGAGCCTGGCGCTGACGGCATAGCGCGTGCGGCGCTTCTCCTTATCGGTCACTTCCAGCGTCCAGAACTCAATTCCCTTCTGCTTATCCTTGCCGATGAGGCTCAGGGTCGAGCCGTTCTCCTTGTAGCGCAAGAGGGCGTCGAGGCCGTGCCGCGAGTAGGAGAGAAATTCGGAGAGCGTTTCGGAGCGGGGCGTGAAGGTTGCGCCGTTGAGCAGCCCCCAAGCTCGCCCGTCGCCGTAGACCAAAGAATACTCGATGTTCGGCGTCTTTTGGTCGAGCCGGATTTTGTCTTTATCGGAACTCTCGCCGCGTATGAAGTGGCGCTGGTAAGTGGCTTCCTCTGTCTTGCCGTCGTCGCCAATGCGCGTCAGTTTCCCATTCTCGACGCCGTTGCGGCGAATCTGCGCCAGCCTTTCGCGCGAGCCGTAAATGAGAATGACGAACTCGGCCAATTCCTCAGCCGTGTATTTCTTATTATCCTGAACGGCCAGAGCGGGACGGGGAACGAGTGCGACACCGCAGAGCAGCGTCAACATGAGGGCAATATTAATGAAGCGTCGAAACACGAAAAATTGAACTCCTTCAAATTCGGTTTGAATTTCGGTTGAACGGCGTGTCAGGGGAAAGCCGGGCCATTCGGATTTCCGCCAATTGTAACACAGCATTTTGAAAATATACCCGCACACGGCGCAAGCCCTGGTGCAGCAAATGTTATGGATGCGAAAGATAGGCTGCCGGATGCCCCTCGCACGTTGACAATGCCGCGCGTTGGCTTGTAGAGTGCTCGGTTTCTTACTGGGGTAAACAGCAGACAGAAGCAGGTGACTTGCCTTTTTCACTTGCCTTCGGCCTGTTGTCGCGATCTTTTTGAAAGGACAATTAAATTATGAATAAAGTAGGAATTCTGGTCGGGCGCGAGCAATCTTTCCCGGAAGCACTTATCCAGAGTATTAACGAGCGCGGCAAAGGCGAAGTAGTCGCCGAGTTTATTAAAGTCGGGGGCTTGCGCTACGACTACGAGCGCGAATACGACGTTATCGTTGACCGCATCTCTCATGAAATTCCCTTTTACAGAGCGTTCATGAAGCGCGCGGCGCTCGAAGGCACGATCATCATTAACAACCCCTTCTGGTGGTCTGCCGACGATAAGTTTTTCAACTACTCTCTCGCGCCCAAGCTCGGCGTCGCCATCCCCAAGACCGTCCTGCTGCCGCAAAAGGATTACATTAAGGGCGTGACGAGCGAGAGCCTGCGCAATCTGGAATTCCCGCTCGACTGGGAAGGCATCATCGAATACACGGGGCTGCCAGCCTTTCTCAAACCCTTTGACGGCGGCGGCTGGAAAAACGTCTCGAAGATCAACTCTCTGGAAGAACTCTGGCACGAGTATGACCAGACGGGCACGCTCTGCATGACCTTGCAAGAGGGCATCGAATTTGACCAGTTCGTGCGCTGCTACTGCATAGGGCAGGAAGACGTGATGATTATGCCCTACGACCCGCGCAAAGCTTATTTGTCAGGCGAGCAATACATCAACGACCCTAACTACCTTTCGACCGAACTGGCGCAGCGCATCGGCGACGACGTGCGGAAGATTTGCCGCGCGCTCGGCTATGACATCAACACAGTAGAGTTTGCAATTAAGGATGGAGTGCCCTATGCGATTGACTTCATGAACCCCGCGCCGGACGCAGACCTTCATTCGGTCGGCGAGTTCTATCATCGCTGGGTGACTGATGCCGTTACTAACCTCGTCTTTAAGCGGCTGGCTGAGCCGCGCGAGCGCCCGCGCTATCGCTGGGATGCGCTGCTCAATCCAGAGCCGCAGCGTGCTCTGGCAGCGGTCGCTTCCGCAGCAGAGCAGGCGGCGCGCACAATCGTGCCTGCGCCCGTTCGCGAATTCGGCAGTGAAGTCGTCACAGGCGTCACAGAATTCGTCAGCGATGCCGCTGCCGCCGTTTCCGAAATCGTCGAATCCATCACCGAACAGAAGCCCAAGAAAACCAGAACCGCGAAAAAAGAGGGCGACTCCGCGACCGCGCGCAAAAGCACAACCAGGAAAGCTCCTGCGTCACGCTCGAAGAAAGAAGAATAAGAACGGATAGCCCAAGGCTGCAAGGTCAAAAGTCCAATGTCCAAAGTCAAAAGCTTTCGCTCTCTGACTTTGGACATTGGACTTTTGACCTTGGACTGTTTGGCTTATTCCGTCGTGGGCGCTTTGCTTCGCCTGATTAGTAACCGGTTGAGGATGGCGACGGCGACCCAGGCGATGACAGCGGATGAAGCCAGCGACCAGCCCACGTCCTCTATGGCTGAATCAAACGAAGGCCCGGCGAGCGCCAGCAGGATACCGGCGATGGTGACGCGCGTGGCGATGCGTCGTGCCTGATGCAAGTGCTGCAACCAGCTAATGCGGCGCAACTCCGTAGACAGGTAATCATCGTCGTCATTGAGCCGTTTGTAATAATCCGACTCGCGGCGGGCAAAGCGTGCGAGCGAATCGTCGGGCGCAATGCGCGCCGCCGCATCGTAATGATGAATAACGTGCGCGAGTTTGCCGCCGCGCAGCGCGAGTTCGGCTAAGCCTATCTCTGCGCGATAAGCGCGCGGGTTCAATTCCAGCGCGTGACGAAAAAAACGGCTCGCCAATTCCAGATCATTGAATTCAAAAAAGCTCTCGCCGATGCGCGTCAAAAGCGGCGCGCTCTCTTGCCCGCGCCGCGCCGCCAAACGTAAAGCCGCGCGTGCGCGCGCGAGCAATCGCGCGTCGCTGACGGCGCTGGCCTGTGAGCGCAGGAAACGCGCAAACTCGTAGAGCAGCCAGCCGTCTCGCGGCGTGACCAGCAGAGCACGACGAAAAGCTTCGGCGGCCTCGCGCAAGCGGCCTGCTGCGCGCAACTCGTTGGCGGCCCGGCGCAGCAGTTTGCCCCGCTCAAAATCTGTCGAGCGCCTGAGTTCTTTAAGCTTGCGCTGGCAGCGGACGTTCTTCCTCGCGCTGTTGAGAAAATCCTCGGTCGCGTTGTCGAGCACATCCGCAGAGGCGAGCCGTAGATAGTTGAGCGTGATGCTCAAGGTTTGCGGCGAGGCCAGATAATCGCGCAACTCGCTTGAACGCGCGTCCAACTTCTCATCTCCCAACAGCGGCAGTAGCACTCGAATCATCCGCCGGTAACTCTCTCCGCCCGAAGCGAAGACGAAGCTGATTCCCTTTCCCGCAACTTCACTACGATAGCGATAGCGGACGCGCCCGCCGCGACGCAACGTGCGCACAGCGCCTGTCTCCACCCGTTCGATTTCATCAACGAGCAAGACCTTTGAGCGTCGCTTGACGAGTTGGTGAATGAAAGGCACGAGGCCACGCCTCGTTAACCTGTGCCCGTCGAAACTGATGCGGTCGGTGAAGGCCAAAAGCGGCGTGATGAGCCAGGCACAGGTGATGAGCAGGAGGGCTTCCAAGTCAAGCTCTGCGCGCAGCAGCAGGAGCGCGATGAAAGTCAAAGCGCTCGCAGTTGCTAGATAGCCTCCGGGCGAAACGCGGACGCTCGCTAGCCGGACTGGACGCGCCGGACGGATGGCGCGCGCGCCCGCCGCCGCTGCCACCGCGCCCGATACCTGTATATGCTCCGTGTCACTCATCTTGGATTCGCTTCCACGATTTCGGGCGGGCAGCTAACCGGAACGTCAACTGCGGCGAAGCCGCTTCCACGCCCCGTCCGCCCCGGTTCAGTGTAACGTAAGTCAGCGAATTGTACGATAGCCTGACTCACGCAATCGCCTTCGACGCGTGCGACGGGAAAGCGTGCGAAGCCAAGCATGATCCTTGCGCGATAGTCCTGCGACGCGCTGGCGACGAGCGTGGCATCATCGTTGACAGGCTTTTCATAGCGCAGCGCTTTTCGCTCAATCATCGCATCATCCGGCTTGCCGAGCGTCAAATCGAAAAGGTAGGTCGCGCGGTCTGTCTCCATCAGGCAGCGCCAGCGCAAAGGGTTCGCCAGCGACGGCATAGCCGCGACGCGACTGACCGTCTCCGTCCTCGACGCAGCGAGACGATTGGCCGTCGCCTCTGCGCGGGTGAGGGCGCTGCGTTGCAGGAAGGAGAGAGCGCCCCAGTAAACGACGACGAAGGCCAGCGCCGCGATGGCGATGGAGCGCCCCCAGCGCGCGGCCAGATTCTTCCAGTGGGCCAACGCCAGACAGGCGAGCGCGCTAAACCAGATGGCGCGAACGAGATTCGGATATTCAAGCCCGGCTCTCTCCGGGCGGTCACTCATTATCAACAGCGACAGAAGGAGCGCGATCGTGGCCCAGACGAGTGTGCGCCGGCGACTTTTCGCCGTCAGTAGAAAAGCTGCGCCGCCGACCGTGAGCCAAATCCAAGGGTCAACGATAAAGACCAGATCGCCGTAAAACCAACGTCCGTTCCATGGCAGAAACGGTCGCACGCCATAATTGTTCGTCCAATCGAGAAGTGGATGGCTGAGGCTCAACAGGACAGAGGCCAGCAGTAATCCTTTGAAACGAACGCGCCGCTCACGCCCACGCCAGCGTGCAATGAGCCAGTCTCCGAGATAGAAGGAAAGCGGAAGCAGCAACGCGAGCGCCAGCGTGCCGACGATAGAATGGGTGATGCCGCGATGATGTTGCAGGTGAAACCAGCGGCCACCGAGCAGCGCCAGAATGTCCGTATCCGGCGCATTCGCCGCCAGCACGCAAACAACTGTTGCCCCCGGCGACAAACGCTCAAGCCCCGCCTTCGCAGCGGCCAGACCGATGAGCGAGTGAGTTAGATTGTCCATACTCAACTACGAAGTCAGAAGAAAAACAGAATCCAGAATTCAGGAGTCAGAATTCAGAATATAAGGCGGAAACCAAATTTGGTTTACTTTTATTATGGATTCTGAATTCTGGATTCTGCCCTCTTATCCTTGTGAACCGGCGGGGGGTGTCGCGGGTGTTAATTGCGCGTAGCGTGCGGGGTCTATCTTCTCAAGTTTTTGTGCTGCTTCGGTAACAGCAGCGGATTGTGGAAGCGGATTGCCGTCCTTGTCTTTGGCCTTGCGCGCAGGCTCGACGATATTGAACAACACATCCGCCGCCTCTTTCTTTTTCCCCTGCTTCTCATAAACGGAGGCGAGGCGCAGGTTTGCCGTCTCCTGTGTGATGACTGGGCTGTTCATTTTGGCAAGCTCGCTGTAGAGCGCAGCCGCTTCGTCATACTTGTTGTCTAATTCCAACGCCTGCGCCAGCGCGAATTTCGCCACCATAGAGACTTCCTGATCGCTGCTCTGTTTGAGGCTTTGCAACTCGGCGATGGCCTTCGGGCGATCCAGCTTCAACAGATTATTGGCGGCGAAATAGCGCGCCATCTCGCGCGTCGTTCCGCTGTATTTGGCTTCGACCTGACGAAATTCTTCGACGGCACGCTTGGCCCGCTCCGTCTCGTTTGGAAAAGTGAGAGTGGTGCTGGCAGCGATGGGCGTTTCGACGATGGGGGCGCTTGAGATTTCGATGGCCCGACCGAGCGCACGACGCGCTTCGTCGGCCTTGCGATTGCGCCAGGAGTTAAAGACTAAAAAGATTGTGCCGAGCGCGATTAAAGCGATGAGGCTGTAAAGAATTGTCTTGCCTTTGCCTTCGAGGCGGTCGCCGAGGCGATCCATGAGGCTGATGGTCGTGTCACGAAAGCGGTCATGCTTTAGCTCGCGGGCGCGTTTCTTTTTGTATTTAGCCACGTTTGCTCCTCTTGCAAGTGCCTATAGTCAGGGGCGTTCATAAAAGGGTATGGTAAGCGAAGGAATAACTCTAACGGTGGCCGCGAAAGCTTGTCAAGCAAGCCACAGAAACGTTTTTCTTGGGGCGCGACAGTTGTCAGCCGTGCCTCCCCGAAGCGCCTCTCGAACATCAAAAGAGCGTGGAGGGCGAGAATTATCAAGGCCGAAGCGATGAGAAGCAATTTATTCTTCAGTCAGGAGTCTATGCCTGTAGAATGGCGGCGGCAGAACGGCACGCCGGGAAGAACAGTGATTTTCCGCCTTTATTTTGACGTGGCAGATTTTTTGGGAACAAAGAGAGAAAAGGCGGTGTCTAAGGGAGCGACTGTCCGGGAAGTGACAGCCTTTAAGAAGCTTCCCGCCGCCGGGGGTCATGCGTGAGCTTCGGAGAGCCGATAGCCCTACGCGGGCAACTGAAACTGGAAGAGGTTGCGGCGGCAGCCTCAGTAGACGCGCGTGCGCTCGCCGAGACAGAGTTCATTGAAAGATTGCGGGCCGGGGAGGCAGCAGCCTTCGACTATCTGGTCGCGGAACGCTCCGGCGACGTTTACGCTCTGCTCTATCGTTTGACGGAGGATGCTGAAGAGGCGCGCGATTTGACGCAGGAGACCTTCCTGCGCGCGTTTCAAAACATCAGCCGCTTTCGCGGCGATGCGGATTTGAAAACATGGCTCTACCGCATTGCCATTAATCAGGCGCGAAACCGCTGGCGCTGGTGGCGGCGCAGACGCAGAGACGTAACCGTCTCGCTGGATGCGCAGGACGGACAACACGAGCAGCCCTTGAGCAGCAGCCTACGCGCCGTCGGCAACAACCCTGAGCAGGAGACGCTGGCGCGCGAACGCGAAACGTCTTTGCGCGTGGCCTTGCGCTCGCTCAGACGCCCGTATCGCGAAGCCGTCATCCTACGCGACGTTGAAGGCTTGAGCTACGAAGAGATCGCCGCAGCCCTGGAGATCAGCACGGGAACGGTTAAATCCAGATTGTCACGCGGGCGGCTGGAAATGCGCCGCATACTCGGAAGTTCTTTGTAAATTAGTGATGAGTGGT